>NZ_CALRVW010000017.1:0-88775 GCF_943371715.1 Polaromonas sp. YR568
CGCCGAAAAACCACCTCGGCCTAAAATAACAGCGCGCAACATCGCACCACCTGTGCCGCCGCGTTCACCTTGCCCGGAATTGCCGTTCACAGCACCGGAATCTGTGTTCACGATGCCGGAATCACCGTTCACGTTCAGCGGAATACGCATTGGTCCCCTCGACAATGCTGAGCAGGCGCTGCTGCTCGTGCGCCAGGTCCAGCGTCATGCGCTGGGCCACCGACAGCGCACGGGCACGGCTGCTGCCGAGCAGCCAGATGCACAAGGCGAGCAGCAGGCTCGACAGGACACCGCCCAGCCCCAGCAAAGCCGGCAGGAGACTGGCCGCCTCGGCTTCAAACGCAGGCGTGCTGCTGACTCGCAAGCTCAAGGTGCGCCCACCGGCCGACACCGACCGGGAGGACGAAAAAAGACGCCGGGCGTCGAGGGTCGGCACCGGGTCACCCGGGGCTGCCGCCGGCTGCCCGTTGAGCGTGTACACCAGCGTCTGGGCGTTCAGCGGTTCAGCGTCAAACAGCTCGAAAGCGGCCTGCCCCTGGGTGGCCTCGGCCGCTCTTTGCAGCACCTCGCTGACCACCATGGGCGCAAACAGCACACCGATCACGAGCGCCTGGCGTTGCGCCGGCGTGCTGAGGTCCCCCCCCGCGCGGTAAACCGGCAACAGGTAAACCCAGCCCGGATTTTGCTGCTGGTCCTGCACCAGGGTGGTTCTTCGGGTCAGGGTGGGCTCGCCCGTCGCCACGGCACGTTCGATGGCCTCGCGGCGCACCGGCTCCGCACCCGCGTCCAGGCCCAAAACCGCCTGGTTGCGCGCCTGGGGTTCCATGAACTTCACCACGTACAGGTCGGGCGCATGGCTGGCCGTCGGCGCGCCGGACATCGTGCGGATGGCAAAGGCCGGTTCCTCGTCAGCACGTTCGGCGGCGACAAAGCCGTCCAGGTCCTCCCGCAGGACCCGGGCCATGAAGCCGAACCCGCGCACACCGGGAAAATCGCGCGCGAGCTGGCTGAACTGCACATAGGCGCGAAACTCGGCCCGTTCGACCGAGTTGCTAGCCGCATACACCCCGGCGGCGCCGCGCAACCCGCGCAGCGGGGCGTTCAGGCGGTCCTGCACATCGATCTGGACACGGTCGGCCAGCCGGTCGAAACGCTCCCTGGCCTGGCTCTGGAGCGTGTTGTTCACCCAGAAAACGCCTCCCCCGGTCACAAGCAGGCCCAGTACCAGGGCCAGTCCCGCCATGGCCACCGCCACACGCTGGCTTCGGATGGACTGCGAGTCCGAGGACACCAGCTGACGCGTCATGGCCGGTCCGCCACCATCGGCAAGACACGGGCGCGCAACGCGGCCACGTCGAACGCCGATCGGGCCGGTTTCATGCGCAAAGCGAACGACGTCATGGGTTGGAGCGGAGTTTCCCCCGGCAGGAAGGCCTGCCCACGGGGAGCAGCAGACACAAAAGAGTTACTCAATGTAATTCAAATCCCGGCTTTTGCGAATACCGCAGGGACAGGCCGCTTTTACAGGACTCTACCGCGCGCAAAGCCCCTCGAAGCAGGTGCGAATGACCAGCTCAATGATCTCTTCATCACTGTGCTGGCCGCCGGCCCGCAGGAACTCCAGCACCGGGTCACAGGCCCGGGCGTAAAGGGTGTAGAGCACCAGAATCGGCGGAATGCTGGGGCTCAGGGAGCCGTCTTTTTGCGCAAGTTCAATCCAGGCGCCAATCTGGTCGCTGATGCGCACCAGCCCGTCGAGATAGGCCTTGTTGTTCATCAACGTGGTGCGCAGGCTGGAGTTCTGGTGCGGCAGGGAAGGCATTTCGCCGGCCAGCTGCTGCTGCAGCATCCAGCGCACCATGGCCTTGAGTTGCGCCAGGGGCTGGGCTTGCGGGGGCAGGCTGGCCAGAAAGGCCTGCGCCAGCCCCACCACGCGCACCATGGCTGCCGCGGCCAGGTCTTCCTTGCTTGGGAAATGCTTGTAAAGACTGGCCTTGGCAATGCCCACATCGGCCGCCACCTCGTCCACCGTCATCAGGTCAAAGCCTTTTTCCGCCAGCAGCCGGTTGACCGCCTGCACAATGGCATCCTCCCGGGCCGCCAGCATTTGCGCCTTGAAAGAGATTTTGGGGCCGCCATGCGCGGCGGGTCTGGCCTTGAGGGCCGGCGCGGTAGAAGGGGTGGTAGTCATGCCAATATTTTAGCCGCTCGCGTCTGAATCGGTAGTAGTCGCTTTATTTTCTACCCAATAGTCACAATAGAACCTTGCGGTTTCTTGTGTTCTGTTCCCCTTCGCTGCGCCTTGCCGGGTGGCGTACAGCGGGGATCTGGCGTGGCGCGTCCCGCGTGAGCGCGCTTGCAGAGCACGGCGCTCAGGACGCCTCCAGCCCCCCGGCAGGTGCGGCACCCAGGGTGAAATAGAGGGTGGCCCCGTGCCCCGGCGCGGACTCGGCCCACACCCGCCCACCGTGACGCGTGATGATTCTGTGCACCGTCGCCAGGCCAATGCCGGTTCCGGCAAATTCCGAGACGGTGTGCAAGCGCTCGAAAGCACCGAACAGCTTTTCTGAGTAGGCCATGTCAAACCCCGCCCCGTTGTCCCGCACCATGTACACCGCTTCCCCGCCGGGGCCTGGCTCTCGCCCGAACGAGATCAGGGATTGCGGCTGCAGGCTGCTGAACTTCCAGGCATTGCCCAGCAGGTTGTCCAGCACCTGCAGCAGCAGGCGCGCATCGCCCTGGGCCAGCAGGCCTGGCTGGATGTCGAGCAAGGCCACACGCCCGGGCTGCCGTTCGCGGTAGCCGTCAAGTATTTTTTCCGCCAAAGCGCTCAGGTCGACCGTCTCCCAGCGCAGGCTGCTGCGCGAAACCTGGGCCAGCGACAGCAGGGCGTCGATCAGCTCGCCCATCTGCACCACGCCGGCGCGGATGCGGGCCAGGTAATGCCGGCTGCGTTCGCTTCCTGCGCCGTCCTCCAGTTCCCGGACCAGCAGCTTGCTGAATCCACCGATGGAACTGAGCGGCGTGCGCAGGTCGTGTGACACCGAATAGGAAAAGGCCTCGAGCTGCTTGTTGGCAAATTCCAGTTGCCCGGTGCGCTGCTGCACCCGGTCTTCCAGACTGGCATTGAGTTGCAGGATTTCTTCGCGCGCCCGCTTGCGTTCGCGGATGTCGGTGTTGATGCCGAGCACACCGTTGACCCGGCCCTGGCCGTCACGCACCACAGTCCAGCGCGCCTCGATGCTGAACACCGAGCCGTCGCGGGCCACCTGTTCGAGTTCGCCGGTCCAGTCTCCGCCACTGGCCAGGGTCTGCTTCATGGCGTCGATCAGCACCTGCGGGTCGCGGTACATGCCGTCGTCCATGGTTTTGCCGAGCACCTCGTCGGAGGTCCAGCCGTAGAGGCGCTCGGCGCCCTTGTTCCAGAAACGCAGGGTGCTGTCCAGGTTGCGAACCATGATGGCGTCCTGCGCACGGTCGAGCAGCGAGGCCTGCTCGCGCACCTGCGCCGCCGCCAGACGCGCCACCTCCTGGCTGCGCTGGCGCTCCAGCCGGGCGCGCAGGCTGCCAATGCCAAACGCCAGGTTGTCGGCCATGTCCTGCAGCAGCCGGATCTCCTCGGGGGCCAGTTTTTCAAGCGATCCCGAGTACAGGCCCAGCAGGCCGAAGGTGCGGTCGGCATCACTCAGCGGCAGGAACACCGCGCTGCGGTAGCCCTGGGCTGCCGCCTCCTCGGTCCAGAAAAACTTGTTGGCTCCCTGCGCAATGTTTTCACTGACCCCGGCCTGGCCGCTGCGTATGGTCTGGCCCGCAGGCCCGCGCCCGGTGGGCTGGTCGGCATCCCAGGTCAGCCTGACCCTGGACAGGTAGCCCGCTTCGTGGCCGGCGTGGGCCATGGGCTCGATGCTGTGGGCCGCATCGTCCCGCGCATAACCGACCCACGCCATCCGGTAGCCGCCCACCTCCACCGCCAGCCGGCACACCTGCAGCAACAGTTCGGCTTCGTCGTCGATGCGGGTCAGTGCCTGGTTGCAGCGGCTGAGCAGCTGCAGCGCCCGGTTGGTCCGCGCCAGTTCGCGGTCCGCCCGTTTGCGGCCGGTCACGTCACGCGCAGTGCCGACAATACGCTCCACCGCGCCGGCCTCGTTCAGGACCGGGTAGGACCGGTCGCGAATCCAGCGAACCTCGCCATCGGGACGGACAATCCGGTACTCAACGTCTGTAGCGGCACCCGTCGCCTGCCGGTGTTTGGTTTGCGCCTCCGCGTCCCGGTCGTCGGGGTGGATGGACGCGCGGTAGGAGTCGGGCGCCGCATACAGTTCTTCCGGGCGACGATGCCACAGGGTCTCATACGCCGGGCTGATGTAGAGAAAACGTCCGCTGGCAAAGTCGCGGTTGTAAAACACGTCCTTGATGTTTTCCGCAAGCTCCCGAAAACGCGCCTTGCTCCCCAGCAGCGCCGCCTCGGCGCGCGCCCGCTCGATCGCAATACGCGCCAGCCGCACGGCCGTGTCCACCAGGTCCTGGTCCGCCGGCTGGGGCGTGTACGGCGTGTGATGGTAGATGGCGAAGGTGGCCAGGACCTCACCCGCCGCAGAAAGAACCGGCGTGGACCAGCAGGACTGCAGGTCGAATTCGCGTCCGAGCTCGCGGTAGTTGCGCATCAGCGGATCACTCGCCAGGTGCTCTACCACCACCGGCCTTTTGCGGAACGCGGCCGTCCCGCACGCGCCGGCGCCTTCGCCGACCTCCATCCCGTCGATCTGCCGGCTGACGGCGGCCGGAAGGCTGGGCGCCGCACCATGGCGCAGACGCGAGCCCTCGCACAGCAGGATTGAACACAGGCTGTTGGCGGAACGGCCCTCGATCAGGCCGACGATGGCCTCCAGGGACTGCGGCAAGGGCACGCCGTAGGCGATCAGCTCAAGCACACGCTCCTGGTCGCGGACCAGCTCCTCGGCAAACCTGCGCGCGGTGATGTCGGTAAACACCACCAGCCCGCCCACCAGTTGCCCGGCCTCGTCGTGCAGCGGCCGGACATTGTTGCGCAGCACATGGTCCCTGGCGCCCGGCCGGCGCAGCAGGACATCCCAGTTATCGACACTCTCGCCGCGAATGGCCCGGCTCAGCGGCCGGTTCTGCGGCGCACAGACCGTCTTGCCGTCGAGCAGCACCACCTCGTGGTCGGCTCGCCATTCGGCCAGCGTCTTGCCTGTTCCATCGCTGGGGAAATACTTCTTCGCGGCCGCATTGAACAGCAGGAAGCGGCCTTCGACATCGATCGCCAGCACCCCTTCACTCATGCTGTTGACGATCAGGTCCAGCATGCCGCGCTCCTTGCCGATGCGGGCCAGCGATTCGTCGCGCTGCTGGCGGCTCAACTCCAGCGATTCGGCCATGCGGTTGAAGGTTCGCGCGAGATGCCCGAGCTCTCCCTGATACAGCGGGCCGAGCTCAACTCGGGCTGCGAGGTTGCCGCTGGCCAGTTCGTCGGCTTCATGCAGCATGGCGTTGGCCGGGTTGACGATCAGGCGCTTGCCCATGACCCAGGCGCAAGCCATGCCAAACAGGGCGGCGGCCAGCAGGATGGCCAACTCCAGCGCCAGCGCCTTCGCCGGTTCAGCGGCGATCAGCGCGCGTGTCATGCTGACGGCGACAAACAGCGCGCCGGCCGCCGGGCCGCTCACCGGGGCGAAGGCGTACACGCGCTGCTCTCCGCCTGCATCGGGCGCCTCCTCGACGCCCATGCGCGGGGCCTGTAAAAAGGCCCGGATGGTCGTATCGGTCTGCAGGCTGCCGACCGCGCCGGCCCCTGCCGGCTGGGCGGCCAGAATGTTGCCCTGGCGGTCAAGCAGCAACACGCTGGCCCCTGCCGTCGGTGCCACCTGCGCCAGCAGGGGCGCAAAGGCCTGCACGCTGAGCGCGGCAAAGACCACCCCGCTCGGCACCCCGGCATTGTCAAGGACGGGGCCCGCAAAACCGACGCCCGCCTGGCCGCTTTGCCTGCCCGTGCCATATTCGCCGATCGAAAACTGGCGGCTGGCCATGACCTGTCTGAAAAAAGGCCATGCGCTTGCATCGGCGCCGACCAGGGCCGCTTCGGAGTGGCACACCACCGTGCCGTCAAGCGCCACCACGCCCAGATCGGTGTACTGCGGATGCACCGCATGCAAATTGCGCAGGTACTCGCTGCACAGGCCCGGCAACCGGCCCTTGATGGCTGGCGCGCTGGCCAGATCGCCCAGAAGCTGCTTGATCGCCTCGATTTGCGGCTGCTGGCTGGCCGCGGCCAGCAGCGCCTGGGACTGCAGTGTGGAGCGCGCAAGCTTCAGGGCATCACTTTGCTGGACGGCCGCCGACCAGGCAAACAGGCCCAGCACCGGCAGCAAGGCCACCACGATCAACAACACCAGACGGGCGCGAAGCCCCAACGAACTGATCATTCCATTCCTTTGCGCCTTCGCCGGCCCGGGGGTCCTGGCAGGCGATGCACCGCTGCGGACCGGGCCCCGTGCTGGGAAGCCGACACGTGGAGACCCTGACACCATCGTAGTACTTTGGCTTGACCCTGGCCACCCGCCGGTCACCCGACCGCCGACCTCCTACAGCGGGACGCTGTACAGACTGACAAAACGACTGCAGGTGAAGCGGCAGAGTAACCGCTCAATCCCTTGTTGCAACAGAAAGAACGCCCGTGGCCACGCCTCTTCCCAACCCGTCCCTTGCCCCTGCGCAGAAGCAGGCCACCGACCAGCCTGGCCAGAGTGAGGGCATGCCCGTGAAGACACCGGTGGCAGGGCGTCCGCGGCCGGGGCGCGCAGAAACCCCTGCCGATGCGTCGGACGAAGCCAGTCTCGCGCTGCCGCATGAGCGTGACCAGTCCACCGACATGACCGATGCCCAGCCCGATCCGAAAGTGCAGCAAGCCGGTCGCGACCTGCGCCGCGGTCTGCAGGACACTGGCAAAAGCGCGCCCATGGACCAGGCCTACGACAAGCTCAAGCGCTGAAAACGGCTACTCGGTGGCATTGAATGCTACTGATTCAGTAGCTGCTGGCGCCCGTCAATAAAGGGCTGCACTCTATTTTCATCATGAACCCAAGGGTGGCGATTCGTGCCATCGGGGTTCGCGACGTGCGTCAGGGCGTGCGTGACGATGCCTCGGGCGCGCCCGCCGGCACACGCTCGGTCATCCAGCGCAGCAGGTCCAGCCACATCTGGCGCATCTCGGCGTCCAGTGGTGTGCGCATCGCATTGGGCAGTTCGATGGTGACCACCGGCACGCCCTTGTGCACACCGCCGTAATTGCCCAGCGAGCCCGGAAAAATGCCGACCTGGTCCAGGTACAAGCGACCCAGTCTGGACGGCGGGACCGAGGGGCCGTCAAAGTCGAGTACCCCGTAGGGCGCATGGATGCTGACGATCAGGTGGGGCTTGAAGCGCTGCATCTCCTGGTGCAGAAAGCGCGACTCCGGCTCGGACAGGGGCTTGGTGCCGGGCCAGCGGCGCGGGTCCTTGCGGGTCCGCTTTTCCCAGTACACCTTCGCGTCACGTTCCCAGAACGGCGTCGGAAAGTTGCGGTTCAGATCAACGCCGTTGGCGTTGACGCGGCGCGGCGGGTTGGCCAGCAGCCCATCGGGATTGAGGGCCGGTATGAAACGCCAGTGGATGGCTTGCGACCAGGGCGCCGTGGTTTCTTCGGCCAGGCGGATCCAGTGCAGGGCCACCGAGGTCGACGACAGCTCATCACCATGGATGGCGCCCAGCACCAGCACGCGCTGGCGCACATCCTCGGGCTTGACGTCGCGCATCCACAGTGTCTGCCCCTTCACCGAGCGGGCGGCCGTGGCCTGCAGCTGGGCGGCGTCGCAGAGGCTGCGCCTGAGGTTCGGAAGTTTGCGGACAAAATCGTCACAGGGCCCCGCAGCCTGAGCGCCAGTCGCTATCAATAATGAAGCTGCCAGAAGGGCCGCGGTGCAGGTTGAACGCATGGTGCGATTTTACCCACGGCATCTGAGCGGAGGGGGGCCGCCTGCCCATCCCGGGGCATTGGGTTAAATTAGCCCCATGACGCCTCCCACTGCCTTGCGCCGGGCCAGCCACCCCAGTTTTTCCCCGCGCGAGTTCCGCGCCTGCCTCGGCATGTTTGCCACGGGGGTGACAATTGTCACCGCGCGCAAGCCCGACGGCGAGCTGGTCGGCCTGACCGCCAACTCCTTCAATTCGGTCTCGCTCGAGCCGCCGCTGGTGCTCTGGAGCCTGGCGCAGGCGGCCGGCTCCATGCCGGCCCTGAGTACCGGCTCACACTACGCCATCAACATCCTGGCAGCCGACCAGAAAGAACTGGCCGAGCGTTTTGCGGCCAAACGCGAAGGCCGCTGGGACGGCGTCGCCTGGACCGAAGGTGCCGGCGGCGCGCCGCTGCTGGCGGGTGCCGCAGCCACCTTTGAATGTTTCAACCGCAGCCGCTACGAAGAAGGCGACCACGTGATTTTTGTCGGCGAGGTCGAACGCTGCAGCCACCGCGCCGGCGCGGCGCCGCTGCTGTTTCACGGCGGCCGCTTTTACACCGAGCACCCGCTCTGACAGCCCCTGCTGCAACCTCCGGCCACGCATGATCGCCCGCAAAACCCACCTCGACACCCTCGCCATTTCCCTGCTGCTGGCCTGTTGCCTGTTCTGGGGCTTCCAGCAGGTGCTGGTCAAGGCCACGCTGGCCGAGGTGGCGCCGGCCTTTCAGGCCGCCATCCGGTTTGCCGGCGCCACCGTGCTGCTCTGGCTGTGGTGCGCCTGGCGTGGCGTCAAGCTGTTCAGCGCGGATGGTTCGCTGCGCGCGGGGCTGCTGGCGGGCGCGCTGTTCGCGGGCGAGTTCGCCTGCATCTATGTAGGCCTGCAATACACCAGCGCGTCGCGGCTCACGGTGTTTCTCTACACCTCGCCGTTCTGGGTGGCGGCCTTGCTGCCGATCTGGGTGAAGTCCGAAACGCTGCGTCCGGTGCAGTGGGCGGGTCTGGCCTGCGCTTTTGCGGCGGTGGCCTTTGCGCTGCGCGAGGGTTTCAGCGGTACGGGGGCGCCGACCTGGGTGGGCGATGTGATGGCGCTGGTGGCGGGCATGTTGTGGGGCCTGACCACGGTGGTGATCCGCGCCTCGTCACTGGCCAGGGTCTCGCCGGAAAAACTGCTGTTCTACCAGGTGGCCGTGAGCACCGTCACCCTGCCGCTGCTGTCGCTGGCGCTGGGCGAGCGCTGGTCCTGGAATTTCAGCCCGTTTGCCCTCACCTCGCTGCTGCTGCAGACAGTGGTCGGTGCGTTTGCCAGCTACCTGGCCTGGATGTGGATGCTGGGCCGTTATCCGGCGACCAAAATTTCAGTGTTCGTATTTCTCACGCCCCTGTTCGCCCTGCTGTTCGGTGCGCTGTGGCTGCAGGAAGCCGTCACACCCAGCTTGCTGGCGGCGCTGGTGCTGGTGGCGCTGGGCATCGTGCTGGTCAATCGCAAGCCGGCCTGAGCCGGCCGACGTTCGCAGCAAGCCTCAGGCGGCGCTGGCGCGCCGCTGCGCAAACGCGACGTACCAGTCCAGGCAGCCGGGGTTGGCCATCGCGTCGCGATTGACCACCTTGTCGATCGGCTGGCCCAGCAACAGTTTCTTGATCGGCAGCTCCTGCTTCTTGCCCGACAGGGTGCGCGGGATCTCCGGCACCTGGAAAATCTCGTTGGGCACAAAACGCGGCGACAGCGCGGTCTTGATCGCGTTGTTGATCCTGGCCTTCATCGCATCGTCCAGGGCCACGCCCTCGCGCAACACCACAAACAGCGGCATGTAGCTTTCGCGCCCCAGGTACTCCAGGTCCACCACCATCGAATCGATCACTTCCGGCAGCGCCTCGACCGCGCTGTACAGCTCGCTGGTGCCCATGCGCAGGCCATGGCGGTTGATGGTGGCATCCGAGCGGCCGTAGATGATGCAGCTGCCCGAGGGCGTGATCTTGAGCCAGTCGCCGTGGCGCCAGACGTTGGGGTACATGTCGAAATAGCTCGACAGGTAGCGCTTGTTGCCCTCGTCGCCCCAGAAGTACAGCGGCATGGACGGAATCGGCTGGCTGCAGACCAGCTCACCGACCTCGCCGATCACCGGCTGGCCCTGCTCGTTCCAGGCCTCGACCGCGCAGCCGAGCAGGCGGCACTGCATCTCGCCCGGCACCTGCGGCAGCTCGCGGTTGCCGCCGATGAAGGCGCCCGCGAAGTCCGTGCCGCCGGAAATATTGCACCACCAGATGTCCTGCTGCGCTTCGGTCTTGGCGATGCGCCGGAACTGCTCCGTGCCCCAGGTCTGCGCCTCGGGTGATAGCGGTGAACCCGTGGTGCCCAGCGCGCGGACCGCCGACAGGTCGCCGCAGGTCGAGAGGTCCACACCGGCCTTCAGGCAGTTGGCAAAAAAGGCCGCGCCGGCGCCGAAAAACGTCACGCCCAGCTTCGCGCCGAAGCGCCACAAGGTGGTCCAGTCCGGCTTGTCCTTGCCGCCGCCCGGGTTGCCGTCGTAAATGCAGCAGGTCGTGCCGTTGAGCAGTCCGCTGACCTGGGCGTTCCACATCACCCAGCCGGTGGAGCTGTACCAGTGGTAACGCTCCCCGAAGGAGTTGGCCTCGTAGCTGCAGCCGATGTCGTTGTGCAGGGTCTTGAGCGCCAGCGCCACCAACACGGTGCCGCCATGGCCGTGCACGATGGGTTTGGGCAGGCCGGTGGTGCCGCTGGAATAAACAATCCACAAGGGATGGTCGAACGGTAGCCACATCGGCGCAAAGGCCGAAGTTTCAGCATCATTTCGGGCTGTAGCGCTCTCAAAACGGGCGCTGTCAGCTATTGAATTAGTAGCGTCGAGGTTGTAGTGGACGATCACGTGCTGCAGCGAAGGCAGGGCCGCGCGGATCTCCGCCACCACCGCCGTGCGGTCGATGTCGCGCCCGCCGTAGCTCACGCCGTCGCAGGCAATCAGCACCTTCGGTTCGATCTGCCGGAAGCGGTCCAGCACGGCATTCGTGCCCATGTCGGGCGCGCAGATGCTCCACACGCCGCCTATGCTGACCACGGCCAGGAAAGCCACCGCGGCCTCGGGAATGTTGGGCAGGTAGGCGGCCACGCGGTCGCCCGGCAACACGCCCTGGGCTTTCAGGTGCAGCGCGAGCGACGCCACCTGGCGGCGCAATTCGGGCCAGCTCAGTTCGCGCGCCGGCGCGCTGTCCAGGCTTTTTTCGTTGTGGCTGAGCAGTGCGGGAAAGCCCGCCGCATGGGCCCTGTCGACATGCCGGAACACCTGCTGCGCGTAGTTGAACTGCGCGCCGGGAAACCAGCGCGCACCGGGCATTTTGGCCTCGACCAGCACGTCGGTAGGCGCCGTGGGTGACTGCAGTTCGAAATAGTCCCAGATGCTTTGCCAGAAGGCGTCCAGGTCCGTCACCGACCAGCGCCACAACGCATCGTAGTTGTCGAAGGACAGCTGGCGCGTGTCGCGCAGCCAGTTCTGGTACAGGCGGATTTGGGGGATATAGGGGGCGCTCATGAGGCGAAAGCTTAGCAGGCCCTCCCGCGCACAGGCACCCGCCTTGGCGACAGGCAGCGGGCTTGCGCCGCCGAAAAAACAAAAGGCCGCCCGCAGGCAGCCTTGGGGCGGGTTGGGACCCGCTGCAGGGTGGCACCAGGCGCTGTTCACGCCCGATGCGACCGGTGCAGAACACGTCCCTTATTTGGGCGTGCCCTTCATCATCATTTCAACGTCGGTCATGGGGACCATGCCGTTTTTGGCCGGCTTCATGCTTTTCCACATGGCGGTCTGGTAAC
The DNA here is from genome assembly GCF_943371715.1 of Polaromonas sp. YR568. Taxonomy (GTDB): domain Bacteria; phylum Pseudomonadota; class Gammaproteobacteria; order Burkholderiales; family Burkholderiaceae_C; genus Polaromonas. The sequence goes on from NZ_CALRVW010000017.1 coordinate 11,836, forward strand.
GGTTCCACTCTTTGGAGGAGACCATGCCGTCGCCGTTGGTGTCCATGCTGTTCATGGCGGTGTTGCTGACCTTGGCGTCAACCTTCATCTCGGCCTTGGCGGCGGGTGTGCCACCGGAGGCGGACGGGCTGATCTGCGCGTTGGCAGCGGCGCCGCCGGAACCGGCGACAGGGTTTTGGGCCTGCAGCGTGGAGCCATTGGCTTTCTTCGCATCAACCTTCATTTCGGCTTTGGCCGCAGGCGTGCCGCCGGACGTGGTCGGGCTAGCTTGTGCGGAAGGCGTCGCGACGACACCGGCGGGTGCCTGGGCAAAGGCAGCAGTACAGGCCAGGGCGGCGAGGGTCAGGACAAGGGATTGCTTTTTCATGGGGTCTCCAAAATATGAGAGCGATGTGCTCAAGCTCATCTTTGCCCGGCCGGCCCGGCCCGCCTGTAGGATGAACACGGTGCGGACCGTCAGGGTCCGTCGGCTCCTCGGCGTCGCTTTTCAGCCCTAAAAAAATCCCGGCGCAGAAATCGCACAGTCGTGCTAATATTTGCCACATGGATGCCAGAACCCAGAAAAGCGAGATGACCCGCGCCGCGATTGTCGGTGCGGCGCTGGACCTCGCCTCCGCCGAGGGCCTCGAGGCCATCACGCTTCAGGCCGTGGCCGACCGCCTCGGTCTGTCCAAGAGTGGGGTGTTTTCACGCATCGGTTCGCGCGAAGCCCTGCAGAAGGCCGTGATCGACGAGTTCGGCCGGCGGTTTCTGGCCGATGTGTTTGTGCCCGCGGTGCAGCAGCCCAAGGGCCTGCCGCGGCTGGACGCGATTGTGCAACGCTGGATCGTGCGCACGCGGGACGTGGAGGCGCACACCGGCTGCGTCTACAGCGCCGGCGCCTTCGAGCTGGACGACCGCGAAGGCCCGCTGCGCGACCACCTGCACGGCGAGATCACGCGCTGGCGCGCCGCCCTGCGCCGCACCGTCGTGCAGGCCGTCGAGCGGGGCGACCTCCGGCCCGATACCGACGCCGAGCAGCTGGTGGCCGAAATCTACGCCCTGATGCTGGGTCTGATCCACGACACGCGCTTCCTGCGCGACCCCCGCGCCGCCGAACGTGCGCAGGCCAGCTGGCAGCGCCTGATCAAGAGTTACCAGCCATGAGTTGTGTCTGCCCCACAAGGGCTTTTTGTTGGTCCACATTTCGCACGATCGTGCGAAGAAAGGGAAATGCCATGTTGTTCTTTCTCCTCGCCATTGCCGTGGTTGCGGCGGCCCGCGCCGCGCAATCTGCCCTCGCATCGCTGCGCTCCCTGCCGCGCAGCAATGAAGACTGGATCTGGTACTGATCCGGAAAAAACACCCAGGAGCCTCTCATGACACGCACATCACTGGAAGCCACCGCCGCCTTCTACAACACCAACCCCGTGACCCGGCTGTTCCGCTGGGGCCTGGGCGCATCGCAACACGTCTGGCCAACCCTGGCGGTTCGCGCAGCCCATCGCCTGTTCGGCACCCCCTTGCCGCCCAAGTGGCTGAACCGGCGCAGGACCTGGTCACCCGACTGGCGTATCAGCCACTGGGCTTTCGAGAACGCCAGCCTGACCGTTTACGAGCGCCCGGTGGCGCCGCATGGCCCGCTGGTGCTGCTGGTGCATGGTTGGGGCGGCCACGCCGGCCAGATGCTGGCGCTGGCCGACACCCTGCAGGCGCAGGGCCTGCGGCCGGTCATCCTTGAAATGCCGGCCCACGGGCGCAGCGCGGGATCGACCAGCAACCTGCCGCAGTTCGCGCGCGCCATCGACTACACCGTGGCCCGCCTGCAGCAGGCCGGCCACCAGGTGCAGGCGCTGGTTGCGCATTCGCTGGCGGCCAACGCCGGCGCCTACGCGGCCAGCCGCGGCCTGCCCGTGGACAAACTGGTGCTGCTGGCGCCCCCTGCCTCACCGCATGAATACACGCGGCTGTTCGCGCAGGTGTTCGGCCTGCGCGAGTCCACACGTGCGGCCATGCAGCAACGCATTGAAGCGCGCGAAGCCATCCTGATGCCGCAGTTCGAACCCGCCGCCGTCGGCCCGCGCATCACCCAGCCCACGCTGGTGGTGCACGACCGCAGCGACAGCATCAACCGCTTTGCCGACGGCGTAGCCTACAGCCAGGCCATCACTGGCGCTCGGCTGCTGGCCACCGAAAGCCTGGGCCACCGCAAGATCCTCAAGGACGACGAGGTGCTGCAGCAGATCGCCGCGTTCCTGGCATCGGAGCAGAGTGCTTCGCTGAACAGGTCGAGGTCCCCCCTCACGCTCGCGGTGTGCGCGGCAGGCGCTCGTTGACACGCTGACACGCTGACGCGGCCAGATCGGACCGGCCCTCCCGGCCAGGGCCGGTGTGCACCTGCAGGAAATCAGGCGCCGCGCAGCCGTCCTACGGCGCACGGCAGCGGTGTCCCACAAGGACGCGGCTGCGGTCCAAAGACAGTAGCGGGACACTCCGGCGGTTTGCCGCTTTTCTTTTTCTTCCCTGCCCTTGCCGATGCCCTCGACCTCGCCCTTACACACGGCCCTTGTCCACCTCGGCGCCTGGCTGCAGCAGGCGCACTACGAATTCACCACGGTGACACCGGCCACCCATGCGCGTGTCAATGCCAGGCCTGGCGCCGACAAGGCGCACACACTGCGTGATGTGTTCGGCTGGAGCCGGCCTTTTGATGCCACGCTGCTGCCCGCCGCGGCCCTGCACGCGATGCAGGCGGGCCAACTGCTGGAGCCGCATGGCGCGCTGTTTCGCAGCAAGGTGCGTTTTTCCAGTCTGGGCCGCATGTTGTTCGCGCACAGCGCCTACCCCACGCAGGGTGCCGACGCGGTTTTTTTCGGGCCCGACACCTCCCGCTTTGCCGCCCTGATTGAAAACACGCTGCGCCAGCAGCCGCTCCAGCCACCGGCGCGCATCCTCGACGTGGGCTGCGGCGCGGGGCCGGGCGGGCTGATCGCCGCCCGCCAAACCAGTTTTCCAGCGGAGGTGGTGTTGGCCGACATCAACCCCCAGGCCCTGGTGTATGCGCGCGCCAATGCCGACCTCAATGGCATGGCAAATGTGCAGTGCCGGCAGGGCGATCTGTACGGCGCCACCGACGGGCTGTTCGACCTCATCGTCGCCAACCCGCCCTACCTCGTGGACCCGGCCGGCCGCGTCTACCGCAACGGTGGCGGCAGCCTCGGCACAGACCTGGGAGAGCGCATCGTCGCGGAAGGCCTGCCGCGCCTGCGCGCTGGGGGGCATCTGCTGCTGTACACCGGCGTGCCCATTCTCGACGGCCGCGACCCTTTCCTGGCGGCCGTGGCGCCGGTGCTTGAGCGCGCAGGCTGCCGCTTCGACTACCGCGAACTCGACCCGGACGTGTTCGGCGAGGAGCTTGATATGCCGGCGTATGCCGGTGCCGACCGCATCGCCGCGGTCGCCCTGACTGTGCAGCAACACTGACACTGGAACACCAGGCCATGCGGTTTCTCGGCATCGGCGACTACAACGATCTGGGCGCGATGTACCACGGCCTGACGCAGCGTGGCCACGAGGTGCGCGTGTCCGTCGCCAACCCGGCTTACCGCGACGTCTACGGCGGCATGCTGGACTTCACCGACGACTGGCAGGCCGAACTCGGCTGGCTGCGCGAGGCCGGCGAAGACGGCATCGCCCTGTTTGAATCCGCCACCCAGGGCCAGGCGCAGGACGCGCTGCGGCGCGACGGCTTCCAGGTCATAGGCGGCAGCGCCTTTGGCGACCGGCTGGAGGCCGACCGCGCCTTCGGTCAGCAGGTGCTGCAGGGCTTTGGCCTGCGGCTGGCGGCCATCCATACCTTCACCGCCTACGCGCCGGCGCTGGACTTCCTGCGGCGTCAGGGCGGGCGCTACGTGCTCAAGTTCAACGGCGCCGACAGCCCGCGCACACGCAACTACATCGGCGAGCTCAACGACGCCTCGGACATGCTGGCGCTGCTGGCCACCTATGCGGCGCACCCGGCCACGCGCGCGTGCCCCGATTTCGTGCTCATGGAGTTCGTGCAGGGCGTGGAGGTGGGGATAGGCGGCTACTTCAACGGCCGGGAGTTCCTGGCACCGGCCTGCATCGACTTTGAACACAAGCGGTTTTTCCCGGGCGAGCTCGGCGAGCTGACCGGCGAGATGGGCACCATCGTGAGCTACCGCGGTTCGGACAGACTGTTTGCCGCCTCGCTCGCCAGGATGTCGCCGCTGCTGCGCGAAGGCGGCTACTGCGGTTACATCAACCTCAACATGATCGTCAACGAACAGGGCCTGTGGCCGCTGGAGTTCACCAGCCGCTTCGGCTACCCGGGTTTCGCGATCTGCGAGGCACTGCATGAAGAAGGCTGGGAGCAGATTTTCCGGCGCATGCTCCGGCAGGACAGCCTGCAGATCGCCACCCGCGCGGGTTACGCGGCAGGCGTGGTGCTGACGGTGCCGCCCTTTCCCTACAGCCACGGTTATGAGGAATTGTCCAAGGGCGAGCCCCTGAGCTTCCGACCGGGCATGACGGCAGCCGACCACGCGGCGCTGCACTTCGCGGAGGTGGCGCGCCACGGCGAGCACCTGGTCACCAGCGGCCAGACCGGCTACGTCGGCGTGGCCACCGGCACCGGCCCCAACGTGGCTGCCGCACGGGACGCGGCCTATGCGCTGGCGCGCCAGGTGGTGCTGCCCAACCTGCGTTACCGCACCGACATCGGCGAACGTGTGGCGCGCAGCGATCTGCGCCGGCTCGCCGGTTGGGGCTGGCTCGACGACGCCGGTGGCGATCGGGTTGGGTCCTGCTGAACCCCGGGCCGTAGGAAAACGCCCACGGATGCGGGCGCGAAACACCTATACGCCGGCGCAGTCGGTCGGCAAATACTGGCTTCCCTTCCACTTCTTCCAGCCTGTCATGTTTGTTGCTGCCCACGAATGGTCACCTCCGCCCCCTGCGCACCAGCACGCATCGGGGCCGCGCAGCACGGCAGCGCCAAACACACTTTCCCGCGCTTCGCACGACGGACATCTGCAGCAGCTGTACGACACCCTGCTGCAAGGCGCACCCGGTGCAGCCACGCAGCACACTGCCCGCGCCTTCCTGCAGGGCGAGCTGGAAGCAGTACAGGGCCAGGACTGCGAGCTGCCGGCGTCGCCGCATGACCTGTTGGCCTGGATGCACCAGAGCGCCCAGCTGGCCCGTGCGCAATACCTGGCTTACCTCGAAGAAAGAAAAGCCGGCGCACCGCGCCGCTATTTCAGCAACCGCGCACATGCGCTGTATTTCCTGCGCGGCGTCGCGCCGACCAAGCTGGTCGACGGCGCCTGGCTCTACGGCCTGCTGCGCCACTGGCGCAACCCGCGTTTCAGCGACCTGGTGCGCACCTACCTCGAAGAGCTCGGTGATGGCGTGGCCGACAAGAACCATGTGCTGCTGTACCGCCAGCTGCTGGCGCAGCACGGACTGGAGCCGGCAGGCGGGCTGGACGACGACGCCTACCGGCAGGGCGCGCTGCAGCTGGCGCTGGGCTGGAGCGCAGAGGAATTTCTGCCCGAGGTGATCGGCTTCAATCTCGGTTACGAACAGCTGCCGCTGCACCTCCTCATCACGTCCCATGAACTCAACGAGCTCGGCATCGACCCGTACTACTTCACCTTGCACGTCACGGTGGACAACGAAGACAGCGGCCATGCGCGGCGCGCGGTCCAGGCGGTGCACGAGGCCTTGCCCAGGCTGGACGACAGCGGAGATTTCTGGCGCCGCGTCCGCAACGGCTGCCAGCTCAGCGGCGTCGGCACCGGCACGCGCGAAGTCATTGCGGCCTTCGACATCGAAGCCGAAGTGCTGCGCGTCCTTGCGCGGAAAAGCGTGGCCGGCCACGGCGCGCATTCGGACTACTGCCGCGTGGCCGGCCGCAGCGTGAACGACTGGCTGTCGCAGCCCGCGCACATGCCCGGTTTTCTGGCGGCGCTGCAGGAAGCGGGCTGGATCAAACGCGGCGCACCCGCCAGCGAGAGCCGCTTCTGGGGGCTGCTGCAAGGCGAACGCGCCGAGATGTTCGGCGTGTTCAGCCCCTATGAGTTGCAGGTGCTGCACGACTGGCTGCGCGGCGCAGCCAGCGCCGACGGGCAGGCCTGCACCGAAGCCACAGCGGCCACCCCGCGCCGCGCGAGCTTTCGCGCGACGGCCCGCCTGGCGGCGCAGCGGCAGGCCCGCGCGGCCAACGTGGTCAGCGCAGTCCCCGAGGCGGACCTCCTCGACCCCGACCTGCAGCAACTGAAGCAGCGCCTGGCCAACACACGGGACCCGCAAGCACATGCGCAGCTTTTGGTGCCAGCCATGTCGCCCAGCATGCACTGGACACCGGCGGGCCTGCACGCGACCCGGCTGTTTGCGCAGACCGTCGCCTGAAGCTTCGCCGCCGCGGCGGCGCGGGCGCCGCCATCAAATAACTTGTGCCGGCCCGCCAATACCCCTAGCATTGCGCCACTCAACAAACTGGAGGGAATGCCATGGGGATGCTGGACTGGTCGGAAAAAAGCAGCGCGGTGCTGCAGCAGGGTGGCGTGATCGGCCCCGATGAACGCCTGCCCTGGCCGCAAACGGCGGTGATGGGCGTGCAGCACGTGATCGCGATGTTCGGCGCCACGGTGCTCGCACCCATCCTGATGGGATTTGACCCCAACATTGCGATCCTGATGAGCGGCATCGGCACGCTGATTTTTTTCCTGATCACCGGCGGCAAGGTGCCGAGCTACCTCGGCTCGAGTTTTGCCTTCATCGGCGTGGTGATTGCCGCCACCGCCTATGCCGGCAAGGGGCCCAACCCCAACATCGGCGTGGCGCTGGGCGGCATCATTGCCTGCGGCCTGTTGTACACCGTCATCGGCGCCATCGTGCAGGCCGTCGGCACCGGCTGGATCGAACGCTTCATGCCGCCGGTGGTCACCGGGGCCGTGGTGGCGGTGATCGGCCTGAACCTGGCCGGCATCCCGATCAAGAACATGGCCGCCAGCAACTTCGACTCCTGGATGCAGGTCGTGACCTTTGTCAGCGTGGCGCTGGTTGCCGTGATGACTCGCGGCATGGTGCAGCGCCTGCTGATCCTGGTCGGCCTGATCGTCGCAACGCTGATTTATGCGCTGCTGACCAACGGGCTGGGCCTGGGCAAACCGGTGGACCTCTCGTCGATTGCCAATGCCGCCTGGTTCGGCCTGCCCGGTTTTGCCGCGCCGGTGTTCAGCGTCAATGCCATGCTGCTGATTGCGCCGGTGGCGATCATCCTGGTGGCGGAAAACCTCGGCCACATCAAGGCGGTGACCGCCATGACCGGCAAAAACCTCGACCAGTACATGGGCCGGGCCTTCATCGGCGACGGTGTCGCCACCATGGTGTCGGGCGCGTCGGGCGGCACCGGTGTCACCACCTACGCTGAAAACATTGGCGTGATGGCCGCCACCAAGATCTATTCAACCGCGGTGTTTGTGGTGGCCGGCCTGATCGCGGTGGTGCTGGGCTTCAGCCCCAAGTTCGGCGCGCTGATCCAGGCGATTCCGCTGCCGGTGATGGGCGGCGTCAGCATTGTGGTGTTCGGCCTGATTGCGGTGGCCGGCGCCAAGATCTGGGTCGACAACAAGGTTGATTTTTCCGACAACAAGAACCTGCTGGTCGCGGCCATCACGCTGGTGCTGGGCACCGGGGACTTCACGCTGAAGTTCGGCCAGTTCGCATTGGGCGGCATAGGCACCGCCACCTTTGGCGCCATCCTGCTGTACGCCCTGCTCAACCGCAGGAAGTAAAACCAGGCAACCCGTGCCCCGCCCGAGCGGGGCCTATTTCGCCTTTGCCTTGGCCAGCGCCGCCTTGGTGGCGGCGAGTTCACGCTCGACATCCGCGCGTTCGTCGATTTCCTGCTCCAGCAGCTCATTGACATGCGCGAGGTCGGCGGCGGACTCCTGGATCTTGCCTTCGAGTTCGCCGGTCTTTTCCAGCGCCTGCGCCACATCCCCGGTCTTGACGTGTTCGGGAATTTCCTGGTTGAGCACCGCGTTGATCACAAACAGCTCGGCGCTGGACTGTTTCACGGTTTTCTCGACCGTTTCGTTCCGGTCAAGCGCACGTTCCAGTGGCGTGTCTGCAGAAGGGGCTGACTGCGGGGACGGCTGGGATGACTTGGACATGGTGAACACCTCGGGGGAAACGGGAATGATCTGGCGGCACACGGCGCCCGGGAAGACGCAGGGCCACCCGACGTCGGAAAGCCCCTATGGTAACCAAAGTGCCCCCGCCGGTGCCAGCGATGTCCCCACCGCCATCAGGCTTCAGCGCAAGCTGAAAAAGGCGGGCGGGTTCGGGAGGCTGGCGCTCAGGGCGCGGTGGTTCCCGGCGCGGCGGGTGGGGTCTTGCCGGGCTGGCGATCCGGGCCGGCATCGAACAGCCTGCCCAGGGTGGCGCCCAGGCGTGCGCCGATCGCCGTCCCGATGCCGGGCAGCACCGCCGTGCCCAGCAGCGCGCCGGCCACCGCGCCCTTCGGCACCGACACCGCCACCTTGTCCACCGGCCCGCTGAGCACCAGGGGCACGCCGACGATGCCGTCCACCAGATCCACCGCGAATTCGGCCTCGATCTGCCGGTTGGCCAGCCGGGCCTGGCCGGAGGCACTCAGCGCCCCTGAACTGGCCTTGATCCCGGTGAATTGCGTCACCATGCCGCGCGGTGTGTTCTGGGTATCCATCTGGCCGGACACCGCGTCGAGGGCCGTCTGTCCCGCATGGTCCTTGCCGAGGCTGCGAATGGCTTTGTCGAGGTCAAAGCGCAGCAGGGTCGAGGCGCCCATGGTGAACATCGTTTTGGTATGCAGCGACTGCGCCAGTCCGACCAGGGTATCCGCCTGGGCCGACAGCACGGTCTTGCCCGTGGCCTTGCCGGCGATGACCGGCTTGCGGTTGAAGGCAGCCACCGCGCTGGCCACGTCCACCCCGCTGGGCTGCAGCTGGCCGTCCAGCACCAGGCGGCCGTCGGCACGGGTCTGCAAGCGCACCTCGCCATGGGCCGTGCCGCCACCGAGGTTGATACGGGCGGCCCAGCGGTCTTCCTGCCCTTGCCGGCTCAGGCTCAGGTCGGTGGCCGGCGTGAACCCGGGGCGCCGCAACACGGCCTGGCGCGGCCGCCAGCCCGGGTCGAAGTCGATCTCGCCGTCATACACCACCGCCACGCCAAGGCGCGACAGCCAGGTCAGGTCGCGAAACACGAACCTCGCCAGCGGCATGGCCGCGGCCTCCGCAGTTTCCGCGGGGGCGCCACGTGAGGTCGCATCCAGCGCCCGCAAGGACAGTTGCGGTACCACCGCACCATCGAGCTCCACCCGGTCCAGGATCACGCGTCGCTGCAGCAGCGCGCCCAGATCGGGATAAGCCGTGAGCTTCCTGACCGTGATGGCCTGCGGCTGGTCGGTCGCCACGTCCTCCAGCACGACGGCCGGCACCGGCAGCAGGCGCCAGTGCAGCGCGCCCAGCCGCACCGGCACGCCAAGCCGGGCCTGAAGTTCACCGGCGGCGTGGGCGGCCAGATCCTCGTCACTGGGGATGAACCACAGCAGCGCCAGCCACAGCGCGCCCAGCAGCGCCGCCAGGCCGCCTGCGGCCACCATCCATGTTTGTCTGCGTGCCATGCTGCCTTCCGCCGTTGTTGCACCATCTGCCATCTGCCTCTGCCATCTACCCTCCTGAGCTTAGGAGACTGGCTGCGCGGCACGTGTAGGCCGCAATCTCTTTATAGTCTGGGTACACGCCCTTTTGAAGCCCCTTGACGCCTGTGGAACCACGATGCCTGTCTGGAAACAACCGATTTCTGTCGAACTGCTCACCTTGAACAACGCCAACAGCGCCGTGACGCACCTGGGCATCGAATTCCTGGAGGTCGGCGACGACTTCATCCGGGCCCGCGTGCCGGTCGATGAACGCACGCGCCAGCCCTATGGCCTGCTGCACGGCGGTGTGTCGGTCGTGCTGGCCGAAACCCTGGGCTCCTGCGGCGCCGCCTTTGCGGCGCCTGCTGGTCACCGCACGGTCGGCCTGGACATCAACGCCAACCATCTGCGGGGCGTCACCAGCGGCTGGGTCATCGGGACCACCCGGCCGGTGCACATCGGCCGCAGCACCCAGGTCTGGGCCATCGAGTTGACCAACGAGGCCGGCGAACTGACCTGCGTCTCGCGCATCACGATGGCGATGCTGGCCCCGAAATAAGCATCTCATCGGTGCCTGCCCCTTCTGCAGCGGGCACCATCAGCTATTGAATCGATAGCAATTTCGCGCCCGCCCTGCGGCGTGGAACCAAACGCCGGCCGCCGGTGTCCATTCCTGATGAAATCTCCCGAACCTGCCGCTGGTCAGTGGCGCAGACGAATCGCCCTGCTGGTGCTGGCGGTTGTGCCGCTGGGCGCCCTCGCCCAGCCTGTGGCCGGAGCCGTCGCGTCAGCGCCGTCCTCCGCCCCCGACGCTGCGCAGGCGGTGGCCCTGCCGGAACTGGGGGCTGCGTTGCGCCAGGGCGGCTACGTGATTTACTTTCGGCACATGGCCACCGATTTCTCACGCACCGATGCAGGCATGACCAGTTATGCCGACTGCGCCAACCAGCGCCTGCTCTCGGGCGAGGGCCGCCGCCAGGCCCGCGACGTGGGGCGACGCATCGCGGCGCTGAAGCTGCCGCAGGGCGAGGCGCTCGCCAGCCCCATGTGCCGCACCATGCAGACCGCCCAGCTGATGCTCGGGCGCGTCACGCCCGGCCCGGCCCTGCGCGAAGGGGCTGACGGGGACTACCCCGGCCTCAGGCAGCTGCTGGCAAGCCCGGTGCCGGCCGGCAGCAACCGCTGGCTGGTCGGCCACGGCACGCCCTTTCGCGCGGTTGCCGGCGCCCCGCATCTGGCCGAGGGGGAAGCTGCGGTGCTTCGCCCCGGGGGAGTCCGCTGGACGGTGGTGGCGCGCGTGTTGCCGCAGGAGTGGGCACAGCTGAAGTAACCAGGCCGGCCCTGGCCGCGCGGCGCAGGCCGCACGGTGGTTTTATTCTGCGGCCGACCGGGCCAGGCGTTCGCTCTTCCAGTACACATCGTCACCGCCGTTCATGCGGTTGAGCACGCGCGACAACACAAACAGCAGGTCGCTCAGGCGGTTCAGGTACTGGCGTGGCGACTCGTTCAGCGTCTCGGCCTTGTCCAGCGCCACGACCGCGCGTTCGGCGCGCCTGGCCACGGTGCGGCAGACATGCGCCAGCGCGGCGGCGCGCGAACCGGCCGGCAAAATGAACTCCTGCAGGCGCGGCAGGGTCGCGTTGTATTTTTCAAGCGCCGCATCAAGCAGCGCCACCGCCTCGGGCTTGAGCAGTTCGAAACCGGGAATCGACAGCTCGCCGCCCAGGTTGAACAGCTGGTGCTGCACCTCGACCAGCAGTTCGCGCACGTCGGCCGGCATCTCTTCACACAGCAGCACGCCGATCTGCGAGTTGAGTTCGTCGACATCGCCCATCGCATGCACGCGCAGGCTGTCCTTGGACACGCGGGTGTTGTCGCCCAGCCCGGTGGTGCCGTTGTCGCCGGTGCGGGTGGCGATCTGGGTCAGTCTGTTGGCCATGGCGGGTACTTCCGGCAGGCGCGGCCTGCGTTACGTGAGGAAAGAAAATGTGTCGGAACCGTGGCGTATGTCAGCAAGGCAACACTGTGAAAGAGCGCTGGCTGGACATGACTTGCTGCGGTGCAATAAGGTCCTGTTCAATTCTAGGAAACCGTTCTTTCATGGCCTCTAAGTCTCATTTTATTCCCAACTTCGAAGCACGCAGCGTGCTGTTGCTGGCCGCGCTGACGGTCGGCACGGCGCTGGCCCTTCATGCACAGGTGAGCGAACCCGTGGTCGCGCCAGCCCGCATCGTTACCGGCGCGCAAGACATCGACGCGGCCTTCGATCGTGCCGACCTGAACAGGGACGGCAAACTCGACCGCACCGAAGCGGCCCGTTTTCCGGTCATCGAGCAGCGCTTCGACCAGATCGACAGTGACCGGGACCAATCGGTCTCGCGCGAGGAGTTTGCGGCGGCGATCAGGACCTGATGCCCCTTGGGGTGCCGGGTGGGCCCCCACGGATGCCGGACACGTCGTAAACTGGGGCTTCAGACCGGAGACACCATGAACGCCCCCACCCACCCCGACCACCTGTTGCCCCAACTCAATCTGCGCGCTGTGCCGCAGGCCCTGATTGAGGCCCTGAAAACAAGGTTTGCCGAGCGCTGCTCCACCGCCCTGGTGGTGCGCGAGCAGCATGGCCGCGACGAGTCCTCGTTTGCGGCGCCGCCGCCGGCGGCCGTGGTGTTTGCCGAAAGCACGGCCGACGTGGCCGATGCGGTCAGGCTGGCCGCGCAGTACCAGGTGCCGGTCATTCCCTTTGGTGTCGGCACCTCGCTCGAAGGCCACCTGCTGGCCGTGCAGGGCGGCATCAGCATTGACGTGAGCCGCATGAACAAGGTCTTGTCCATCAATGCCGAAGACCTGACCGTGACGGTGCAGGCCGGCGTGACGCGCAAACAACTCAACGAAGAGGTCAAGAGCACCGGCCTGTTCTTCCCGATCGACCCGGGCGCCGATGCGACGATAGGCGGCATGAGCGCCACGCGCGCCAGCGGCACCAACGCCGTGCGTTACGGCACCATGCGTGAGAACGTGCTGGCACTGGAAGTGGTCACCGCCAGCGGCGACATCATCCGCACCGGCACCCGCGCCAAGAAGTCATCGGCCGGTTACGACCTGACGCGCCTGATGGTGGGCAGTGAAGGCACGCTGGGTGTGATCACTGAAATCACCGTCAAGCTGTATCCATTGCCCGAGGCGATCTCGGCCGCGATCTGCTCCTTCCCGAGCATCGAGGCCGCGGTGCGCACCACCATCCAGATCATCCAGCTCGGGGTTCCGATTGCCCGCGTCGAGCTGATCGACGCCAACACGGTGCGCATGGTCAATGCCTACGCCAAACTCGGCCTGCGCGAGGAACCCATGCTGCTGATGGAGTTTCACGGCTCGCCCAACAGCGTCAAGGAACAGGCCGAAACGGTGCAGGAAATCGCGACTGACCTGGGCGGCAACGCCTTTGAATGGGCCAGCACGCCCGAGGAACGCACGCGCCTGTGGACCGCGCGGCACAACGCCTACTTTGCGGCCATTCAGTCCAAGCCGGGTTGCCGCGCGATCTCGACCGACACCTGCGTGCCGATCTCGCGCCTGGCCGACTGCCTGCTCGACTCGGTCAGCGAAGCCGATGCCAGCGGTATCCCCTACTTCCTCGTCGGCCATGTCGGCGACGGCAACTTCCACTTCGGCTACCTGATCGATCCGGACAAGCCGGAAGAACGCGTGGCCGCCGAGGCGCTGAACCACACGCTGGTGGCACGCGCGTTGCGCCTGGAAGGCACCTGCACCGGCGAACACGGCGTGGGCCTGCACAAGATGGACTTTCTGGTGACCGAAGCCGGCAACGGTGCGGTGGACATGATGCGCACCATCAAACGCGCACTGGACCCGCACAACATCATGAACCCGGGCAAGATCTTCACGCTGTGAAGGCCGCGGCGGCCTGACGCCGGCGCTGGCCGCTTTCCTGGCGGGGGCCTACCCCGAGCTGTGCTTGCGCGCCGCCTGTTTTGTCGTTAGGGTGGTCGTCCTCCCGCACCCCCGAGGACGCCATGAACGAACACCCCTCCCCGCCCAAAGACCGGTTTTGCGACTTGGTAATGAAAGGCGGCGTCACCAGCGGCATTGTTTACCCCAAGGCCATCAGCCGGCTGGCGGCGCACTACCACTTCAAGAACATCGGCGGCTCCTCGGCCGGCGCCATTGCGGCGGCCGTGACCGCCGCCGCGGAGTACCGCCGGCGGCACACCGGCAGCATGGCGGGGTTCGAGCACCTTGCCCGCCTGCCGGACGAACTCGGCCAGCGGCCGGACCCGCAGGGCGCCAGTCGCCTGCTGCGCCTGTTCCAGCCACAACAGGCCACGCAACGGCTGTTCTCGGTGCTGGTGCTGGCGCTGAACCGCGGCGGCACCTGGCGCCGAGTGTTCCACATCGTGCGCGGGCTGCTGCAGGCCTACTGGGCGGCCAGCCTGGCTGCGCTGGTGCTGGCCGTGGCGGCCGGCATGTACAGCAGCCTGCTGGCCGGCGTGCTGACCTTTCTGCTGGCGTGTACCGGCCTGGTGCTCTGGGGGGTTTACCGCGATGTCACGCGCCAGGTCACGGCCAACGGCTTCGGACTGTGCACCGGCATGAGCGAACCCGGTCATGCCGACCCGGCCCTCACCCCCTGGCTCCACGACACCATCCAGCAGGCCGCGGGACGCGCGCCGGGCGACCCGCCGCTGACCTTCGGCGACCTCTGGGACGCCCCCGGCTTTCCGCCCGAGGGCAGCCAGTTGCCATCGACCGTGCCGGCCAAGTCGATCCACCTGCAGATGTTCACCACCAACCTGTCGCATGGCCGGCCCTATGTGCTGCCCTTCGAGGAAGCGGACCCGCAGCGCAGCCAGGGACAACATGCCGCCACGCGGCAGCGGCTGTTTTATCGCCGCGAGGAGCTGGCGCGCTACCTGCCCGCCGAGGTGCTCGCCTGGCTAACCGACCACAGCCAGGCCTACGAACTGGCCCCCGACCGGGCGACTTGGGACCCGGCCACAGCCGACGGCCAGGGGCTGCTGGAATTGCCGGCACCGAAGGATTTCCCGATCGTGCTGGCGGCCCGCATGAGCCTGAGTTTTCCGCTGCTGTTTGCGGCGGTTCCCCTGTGGGCCATCGACTATGACGCGAAGGAAGGGGTGGGCAGGCGCAGCTTCAAGCGCTGCTGGTTCTCCGATGGCGGGCTCTCGTCCAACTTTCCGATTCACATGTTTGACGGCCTGGTGCCGGCGTGGCCCACGTTTGGCATCACCCTGGAGCCCAAGCTGCCCGGGCGCGCCAACATGACCTTTCTGCCCACCCGCTACTACTACGGTTACGGTGAACGCTGGCAGCGTTTTGACGAGCAAGGCCGTCCCGGCAGCCGCATGGGCGGCTTCCTGTCCGCGCTGGTCAACACCATGCAGGAGTGGAACGACAACACCCTGGCGCGCATGCCGGGCGTGCGCGACCGTGTGGTGCGCCTGCGGCTGCACCCGCAGGAAGGTGGGCTGAACCTGAACATGCCGGCGGACACCATCACGAGTGTCGCCAACCGGGGCCTGGAGGCGGCCGACGACCTGATCCGGCGCTACCTGCCGGCGGCCGACGCCACCCGCATCACCGGCTGGGACGAGCAGCGCTGGGTGCGCCTGAATGTCTTCCTGCGCATGCTGGAAAAACGCCTGCCCGGGGTGCGCGCCGCGCTGGAGCACAGCCCCGCGTCCACCGACTGGGAGGCGCTGATCGAGCTGGCCGGCCAGGACAAGGCGGCGGGTTTTGACCGACCGATCACGGCCGACGAAGCGCAGGCGCTGCGCGCCATGTGCGCCCTGCTGACGCAGTTTGCGGACGATTTCATGCCGCTGGCCCAGCGGTTGGCCTTTGTCGCGATCCCCGAACCGGAACTGCGGGTCCGGCCGGCGCTATAACATTGATAGCCGCCCGCGCCCGCCCAGTAGCGGCCGGACCTATTTATTGCCGCGCAAACGCTCGATCAGCCCGTTCAGCTCGTCCAGGGAGGCGAACTGGATGGCGACTTCGCCGGTGTCCTCGCGCCGGCCGTTGCGCTTGACCTGCTTTTTCACGCGGACTTCGACGTCGGCCATCAGCAGGTCGGCCAGCTCTTCTTCCACGCGGCGGGTGTCGCGCGATTTTTCCTTGGTGTTTTTCTGCGGCTTGAGCGAGAACTCGGCGCTGAGCTTCTTGACCAGGCTTTCGGCCTCGCGCACCGACATTTTTTTGGCCGCAATCTGGTTGCCGGCGGTGATCTGTGTGGCCCGGTCCAGCGCCAGCAGTGCCCGGGCATGGCCCATGTCGATGTCGCCGGCCATCAGCATGGTCTGCACCGGCTCGGCCAAGTTCAGCAGGCGCAGCAGGTTGGAGGCGGCGCTGCGCGAGCGTCCCACGGCCTGCGCCGCCATTTCGTGAGTGAGCCCAAACTCTTTGACCAGGCGTTGCAAACCCTGGGCTTCTTCCAGCGGGTTGAGGTCTTCGCGCTGGATGTTTTCAATCAGCGCCATGGCCGCGGCGGACTCGTCGGGCACGTCGCGCACCAGCACCGGCACGCTGTCCAGGCCGGCGATTTTCGCCGCACGGAAGCGCCGCTCGCCGGCAATGATTTCGTACTTGCCGTCGTTGGCGCCGCTGCTCAGGCGCCGCACCAGGATCGGCTGCATGATGCCCTGCACCTTGATGGACTCGGCCAGCTCGTAGAGCGCGCCCTCGTCCATGCGGGTGCGCGGCTGGTACTGGCCGGCGACCAGGTCGGTCAGCAGCAGCGAGGCCGGCTGGCCGGGACTGGTGGCGCTGCTGTTGCCCTGGTCGGCATCGCCGGCTTCGCTGACTTTGGGGCCCAGCAGGGCTTCGAGTCCGCGGCCCAGGCCTTTGGGTTTTTTGGTAACCATGGTGTCTTGTCTTTCTCTGGTTCAGATAGGGTGGCGAGGCGTCAGAAACGCATCAACCGCATGAGGTGTTCGTGGGCCTCGGGCCAGTCGCCCAGGCCGCTTTCGGCATTGAGGTGGCCGCGCGCACCGGCGTCGATCGACCTGGCGCCCCAGGCGACAGCAAACTGCGCTGCCCGCGCGGGCGCGCAAAACGGGTCGTCGCTACTGGCCACCACCAGGGCCTCAAAGGGCAGAGGCTGCACCGGCACCGGCGCCCAGCCCGGCAGAACCTGGCGCAGGTCCTCGCGCTCCGCATCGGGCGGCGCCACCATCAGGGCCGCTTTGACACAGGCCGTGTTTTTGGAGTGCGAAGCCCAGGCCGCGATCTGGATGCAGCCCAGGCTGTGCGCCACCAGCACGGCCGGCTCTTCGCAGGACAGCAGGACCTCTTCGAGCCGCGCAATCCAGTCGCCACGCAGCGGACGCATCCAGTCGTGCTGCTCGACACGCTGGTAACCGTGCGCCCGCTCCCAGCGGCTTTGCCAGTGGTCGGGGCCGCTGTTCTGCCAGCCGGGGAGGATCAGGACGTTCTTACTGTTGACCATTTGAAATGAGGTGCTGTGCCCAGTGAGGCCAGCGCTCCCGACAGGCAATATGAAAGCCGGGACCCGAACTGGCGAAGCCATGTATGCCACACCGCTGCAGCAACAAGGTCAGACTTTTCTTGCTGAAGAGGCTGATGTGCCCATTCCGCGGACAGGCGTACCACCAGTCCAGGCGTTTTCCCGGCTGAATCGCACCGTCGCTGAGCAGTGTGCTGAACACCAACAGGCCATCGGGCGCGAGATGGTCCTCCAGAAAATCCATGAGTGCCTGCACATCCGCCACGTGCTCGAATACTTCGAAAGCCGTGATCAAACCAAAATGCCGTCTGGGTTCGGGTGCCCTGGAGTCCGGCACGAAAGGGTCATACGAAATCGACCGCCAACCCCTTTCCTGAAGCAACTCCGAAAGCCGTCCACTACCGCTACCGTAGTCCAAATGCGGCACATCGCTGCCGGCCAGTTGCGCGAACATCTGGCACAACATGTCCGCCGAGGCTTTTGGGCGCACCTCGATATAGTCCGGGTCCACAACAGCATAGTCCGCGTTATAGATACGGTTTGCCATATCCTGCGCCGACCAACGATGCAGCGCCGGCGCAAAGCAAAACCCGCAGCCGCTGCAACGCGCGTAGTAAACCGAGCGCCCCGCCAGCGGCAGGAAAACGCCGCGGGGTTCGGCACAGTTCTTGTTGAAGTCAACAACATCAAACCAACCAGTCGCGCCGGCGCACACGGGACAGATCGGTGCGGGTATGGCGTCCCAAGCCTGGGACGCCTCATTTGCCGAGGGCCTATTGCCCTCGGGCGCTATCTTTTTAATAGCAAGCGAACCCGAAACAGAGATTGTCGGGTGAGGGATCGCACGCTTCATGGCATCTTCTGAATGCGCTCGACCATCTCTTCGGCAAAGGCAACAAACGCCTGCGCCCCTTTGGACGACGGGTCAAACACCACGCCGGGCAGGCCGTAACTCGGCGCTTCGGCGAGCCGCACATTGCGCGGGATCACGGTGTTGAACACCTTGTCGCCAAAATGTGATTTCAGCTGGTCGCTGACCTGCTGCTGCAGGGTGATGCGCGGATCGAACATGACACGCAGCAGGCCGATGATGGCCAGGTCCTTGTTGAGGTTGGCATGCACCTGCTTGATGGTGTTGACCAGATCCGTCAGGCCCTCGAGCGCAAAGTACTCGCACTGCATGGGCACGATCACGCCATGGGCACAGCACAGGCCGTTGAGCGTCAGCATCGAAAGCGAGGGCGGGCAATCGATTAGCACGAAGTCATAGTGCTCGCCGACGTCCGCCAGCGCCAGCTTGAGCCGCTTTTCACGGCGCTCGACATCGACCAGCTCGACCTCGGCGCCGGCCAGCTCGCGGTTGGCACCGAGTACGTCGTAGCCGCATTTCTCGCTGTGCACCCGCGCCTCCAGCACCGACGCGGATTCGAGCAACACGTCGTACACCGTGAGTTCGAGCTTGCGTTTGTCCACGCCCGACCCCATGGTGGCGTTGCCCTGTGGGTCCAGGTCGATCATCAGCACGCGCTGGCCGACCTTGGCCAACCCCGCCGCCAGATTGACCGTGGTGGTGGTTTTGCCCACCCCGCCCTTTTGGTTGGCAACGCAGAATATTTTGGCCATGTGCTTCTTTGGGTTCTGGAGATCGGAAGGGTTACTTGGAGATGGCCAGCTTGATGCCGAAGCCGATGAGGAACACACCGGCCGCCTTGTTCAGCACCGAGGTGATTTTCGGGTTGGCGCGTATGCGTGCGGCCAGAAAGTAGGTGATCAGCACCGAAGTCAGGCCGTACAGAAAGGTCAGCCCCGCAATGGTGGCCGCCATGACGGCAAAAGTGGTCAGGCCCTGGTGCCGTGCCGGATCGACAAACAGCGGAAAGAAGGCCATATAGAAAACGATGGCCTTGGGGTTGAGCAAGGTGATCAGCAAAGCCTGGCGGAAATAGTGGCGCGGCTTGATCTCCAGGATGGGTGCATCGCCGGGCTTGGCCAGCAGCATCTTGAACCCGAGCCAGGCCAGGTAAATCGCACCGGCCCACTGCACCGCATGAAAGGCTGTCGGGTAGGCGGCCATCACCGCCGACACGCCGGCCACCGCGGCCCAGAGCAACACCTGGTCACCCGCGATCACGCCAAAAGTCGCGCCGAGTCCGCCCGGAATGCCACCCTTGCTGGTCGAGGTGATCAGCGCCAGGTTGCCGGGGCCGGGAATCAGCAGAAACACAAGAATGGCGACCACAAAAGCGCCGTAGTCAGCGACACCAGCAAATGAACCCAACATGGAAACCTCCGGAAAACAGGGTTTTGAGTTTACGTCAGCGCACCGGCTGAAACCCCGTTGACGCCTGCCATCAGCACCTGATCGGCCGCTTTTTCGCCCGGACTGTGGCTTAAACCGCGGTTCGGGGTCGCAGCCAGAGCAGACAGCGTTCGGCGGCCAAGCCGGGCACGGCCAGTTGTTCCACGTGAAACACCTCCACCGTGGCCGGCAAGGCGGCGATTTCATCGGCCGGGTGTCTGCCCTTCATGGCCATCCAGACACCCTGCGGCGCCAGCGCCCCGGCCGACCATTGCGTGAAGTCGACCAGCGACGCAAAGGCGCGCGAGCAGATCACATCAAAAGGCTGACTGATCGTCTCGACGCGCGCATGCAGGCCGGCCAGGTTGGGCAGCTTCAAGGCCAGCGCCGCCTGCTTGATGAACGCAGCCTTCTTGGCCACCGTGTCCACACAGGTCACGGCGACGGCCGGGCAACAGACGGCGATGACCACGCCCGGCAAGCCGGCGCCCGATCCGACGTCCAGCAGGCTGGAGCCGTTCGCCAGCCCGGCCTGCTGCAAATGCCTGCGCAGCGGCGCGATGGCCGCCAGGCTGTCGAGCAGGTGATGCGTCATCATTTCAGCCGGGTCGCGCACCGCCGTCAGGTTGTAGACCTTGGTCCACTTGGCAATCAGGTCCAGGTAGTCCAGCAACTGCCCAATCTGCTGATCGCTCAGGTCCAGCTGCAGCGCCTTCAGTCCGGCGCGCAAATCCTGTTCACCGCTGCGCATCAGGCTTGGGCTTGTTCGGCAGGTTTCAGGGGCACCGTGTTTTTCCAGAGGTTCTTCTTCAGGTGCACCAGCAACAGCGACACGGTTGCCGGCGTGATGCCGGAGATGCGCGAGGCCAGGCCCAGGGTTTCGGGCCGGTGTTTGGCCAGTGTTTGCCGTGCCTCGAAACTCAGCGCCGAGACCTGCAGGTAATCCAGGTCGGCCGGCAGCTTGAGGTTTTCGTAGTGCGAGGCACGCTCCACTTCCGTCTTCTGCAGGTCGATGTAGCCGGCGTATTTGACCGCAATCTCGATCTGCTCGATCACGCTGGCCGCCATGTCGGCCGCCTCTGTTTCACGTGAAACACCCTCGGCGGGTGGTGCCAGTTCGGGGTTCGCATACTTGCCGCCGTCCAGCGACATCAGCGCCGCGTAGTTCACATCGGGGCGACGCAGCAAATCGAGCAGGGTGTACTCGCGTTCGATGGCCTTGCCCAGCACGCGTTCGGCCTCGGCCAGCGGCAGGCTGCGCGGGTTGACCCAGACGGAGCGCAGGCGTTCTGTTTCACGTGAAACAGCGTCGCGCTTGCGGTTGAACGCATCCCAGCGGGCGTCGTCCACCAGTCCGAGCTCCCTGCCCTTTTCGGTCAGGCGCATGTCGGCATTGTCTTCGCGCAGCATCAGGCGGAACTCGGCCCGGCTGGTGAACATGCGGTAGGGTTCGGTCACACCCTTGGTGATCAGGTCGTCCACCAGCACGCCCAGATAAGCTTCGTCGCGCCGCGGCAGCCAGGCCTCTTTGCCCTGGCATTGCAGCGCGGCATTGATGCCGGCAAACATGCCTTGGGCCGCCGCCTCCTCGTAACCCGTGGTCCCGTTGATCTGCCCGGCGAAAAACAGGCCGGCGATGGACCGGGTTTCAAAACTGGTTTTCAGCGCGCGCGGGTCGAAGTAGTCGTACTCGATCGCGTAGCCCGGGCGCAGGATGTGGGCATTCTCCATGCCGGCCATCGAGCGCACCAGGTCGTACTGGATGTCAAACGGCAGGCTGGTCGAGATGCCGTTGGGGTAGATCTCGTGGGTGCTCAAGCCCTCGGGCTCGAGAAAAATCTGGTGGCTTTCCTTGCCCGCAAAACGGTTGATCTTGTCTTCGACACTCGGGCAGTAACGCGGGCCCACGCCATCGATCTTGCCGGTGAACATGGGGCTGCGGTCAAACCCCGAACGGATGATCTCGTGCGTGCGCTCGTTGGTATGGGTGATCCAGCAGGGCATCTGCCTCGGGTGCTGGATGCGCCCGCCCATGAAGCTGAACACCGGCACCGGCCCGGGCGTACCACCCGGCATGCCATCGCCCGGCTGCACCGTGCATTTGCTGAAGTCGATGCTGCGCCCGTCGATGCGCGGCGGCGTGCCGGTTTTCAGCCGGCCCTGCGGCAGCTTGAGTTCCTTCAGGCGCGCGCTGAGCGACACCGCCGGCGGATCCCCCGCCCTGCCCGCGGCATAGTTGTTGAGCCCGACATGGATCTTGCCGTCCAGAAACGTCCCGGCCGTCAGCACCACGGTGCGCGAGCGGAAGCGGATGCCAACCTGCGTGACCGCCCCGACGACCCGGTCGCCCTCGACCATCAGGTCGTCGACGGCCTGCTGGAACAGCCACAGATTGGGCTGGTTTTCGATCATGCGGCGGATCGCCGCCTTGTACAGAATGCGGTCGGCCTGCGCCCGGGTGGCGCGCACGGCCGGGCCCTTGGAACTGTTGAGGATGCGGAACTGGATGCCGCCTTCGTCGGTGGCCAGCGCCATCGCGCCGCCCATGGCGTCGACTTCCTTGACCAGGTGGCCCTTGCCGATGCCGCCAATCGAGGGGTTGCAGCTCATCTGGCCCAGGGTCTCGATGTTGTGCGTCAGCAGCAGGGTCTTGCAACCCATGCGGGCGGCAGCCAGCGCGGCCTCGGTGCCGGCATGGCCGCCACCGACCACGATCACGTCAAATTCTTGCGGATATACATAAGGCGAGTGCATCACGCCTCCTTCAATAAAGCAGTCGTCAGGCGAGATGCCTGCGCGCCCTGGAAAAGACCGGCCGGGCCGGAACAGTCAGCAAACAGCTTGCCGCTTTCACAGGACGAAAAGCGTGATTTTATCAGGGTGCCTCTTTTTTGTGCTGCCGGCCCCCAACAAGGCCAATGCCATTCCTTCCGTCGGCAAGGCAAACTGATTGCTATGATTTTAATAGCTGATGGCGCTTGCTGCATAAGGGCTCATGGCCAAAATGACCCATGAAACGTGGCAACAGGAGGCCCAGGCCGGCAAGACGGTGAAGGCACCGGCACACAAGCACAATAGAGGCATGAAACTTCTGATCTTTGCCGGCAGCACCCGGCTCGCCTCTTTCAACCGCAAACTGGCCCATGCAGCCGCCGATCTGGCGCGCAACAGCGGCGCCGAAGTCACCCACATCGAGCTGGCGGATTTCGACGTCCCGATGTACAACGCCGACCTGGAAGCCCGAGGCACGCCGGCCGACGTCATGAAGCTCAAGCAGCTGATGTTCGAGCACCCTGCGTGGATCATCTGTTCGCCCGAATACAACGGCAGCTACACCGCCCTGCTCAAAAACACTGTTGACTGGGTCTCCAGCCCGGTCAAGGCCGACCCGGCCTGGCAGGACGGCTTCAAGTCCTTCAGCGGCAAGGTCGTGGGCATGCTCAGCGCCTCGCCCGGCGCCCTGGGCGGCCTGCGTTCGCAAAGCCACCTGGCGCCGCTGCTGCTCAACGCGCAATGCTGGGTCGCACCCAAAGCCTTCGCGCTGGGCCACGCGGGCGATGCGTTCGACGCGCAAGGCCAGCTGGTCAGCGAGGCCCATCGCAAGAACGTGCAGGCGGTGATTGACCAAGTTCTTTTTGCCAGCCAGCGCCTGAACGCCTAGCAGGCTCACCAAGGCGCGGCGATCATGCGATCAGAGCCGGCGCAAGGCCTGATCGAGATCTTCGCGCAGATCTCCGGCGTCTTCCAGGCCCACGTGCAGCCGAACCAGGCGGCCTTCATCGGGCAACACGTCCAGCGTTCTGAGGTGGTAGGGGACCGCCGGCAGCACCAGGCTTTCGTAGCCGCCCCAGCTCGTGCCCAGACTGAAGAGCCGCAGCGCGTCCATGAAGGCCGCGAACGCGCTTTCACTGCATGGCACCAGCTCGAAACTGAACGGCCCCGCCGCGCCAGAAAACTGGCCCTTCCACAGCGCATGGCCCGGGTCGGATGGCAAGGCCGGGTACATGACTCGCTTGACCTTCGGCTGCTCTTGCAGCCACTGCGCGATGGACATCGCGGTTTGCTGGTGCCGCTGCAGGCGAACTGACAGCGTGCGCAGGCCACGCAGCGCAAGCCAGCACACGTCAGGCGCCGCGTGGGCGCCGCTGCGGTCGCAATAAGCCCGGAGCGCAGCAAGGTCATCGAGCGAGCCGGTCATCAGGCCCAGCATGAGGTCCGAGTGCCCGTTGATGAACTTGGTGGCCGAGTGGATGGAAATCTGAACGCCCAACGCGTGAGCGTCAAAGAATACCGGGGTGCCCCAGGTCGAATCCGCCGCCACCGGGACATTGCGCGCACGCGCTGCCGCACACAGTGCACGCACATCCAGCATCTCCATCGTGAGCGAGGCGGGCGTCTCGACATAGACCAGGGTGGTGTTGTCCCGCAGGTACGGCGTGATGTCAGCGCCGTCCGGGAAGTATTCGACTATCGTGCCCAGTGGCGCCAGTTCCTTGTCGCAGAAGATGCGGGTCGGCCCATACACGCCGGCGCTGAGCAGCAAGTGGCGGCCTGGCCCGGCATGCGCACTCAACACCGCCACGATCGCAGACAGTCCGCTGGACGTGGCCAGACAGCTCTGCGCCCCCGCAAAAGCCGCCATGGCGCGCTGCAGCTCGAAGGTGGTCGATGTTCCCGACCGTCCATAACGCGGTGCGTCAAACACCGTCTGGTGATGGGCATGTTTGTAGTCAGCCAGCGACTTGAACACCACCGTTGAAGCCCGCACCAGGGGCGGATTGATGGCCTGGACGGCGTCCGCCGTCTCGCGGCCGGAGTGAACTAGAAATGTGTCTGTGTGCATGATGAAGGTGGCGCAGTGAAAGGAACGGGCTTGATAATAGGATGGCATGTCAGATCCGAATCGCCAACAAACATCGCCCACACGCCAGAATTTCGGTTCATGGGCGACACTTGCGAAAGCGCATCGCGCCGGCAGCACCCTGTCCCGGCATCAGCACCGGGCCGGCCAGCTGGTGTTTGCGCTGAGCGGCGTCATGCTGGTGGAGACCTCTTTTGCGCGCTGGACCGTTCCGCCGCAACGCGCACTGTGGGTACCGCCTCATCATCCCCATGCGATTCAAATGATCTCGGACACCGAAATGCGCACTGTGTATTGCCAGCCGGTGCTCATCGAACAGTGCAAGACCTTTGTGCGGAGGGACGAGGTGCATGCCGTGATCGCCTCGCCGCTCATCAGGGAGCTCGTCCTCGGCCTGTTCGACGACCGCTTCGATCCGCCGGCACTGCAACTCATGGTTTCCCTGCTCCTGCATACGCTGCAGCAGACGCCCAGCCTGCCGACACAGCTGCCGATGCCCGCGAACGAAGCTCTGCGTCGGGCCGCGGTCTTGCTGCTCCAGACCCAGCACTGGCAACTGCCCTTGCACCACCTGGCCTCGGAAGCAGCGATGTCCGAACGAACGTTCACGCGGCGCTTCACGGCCGAAATGGGCCTGAGCTTTCGCGCCTGGCGACAACGCGCGCGCATCATTTCCTCGCTGAGCCTGCTGGCAACCGGCCGGCCAGTCAAAACCATCGCCCACATGCTGCAATTCGAGAGTGCGGCAGCCTATGCCGCCTCGTTCCGCGAGGTGCTGGGCACCACGCCGAACGCCTACCGTCTACGCCGGCTCGGCGCGCACTCAATGCCGCCAGAGTAAGCTCGCCCTACCTGTTCATCACAAAAAAGGTCCTTGAATGAACTGCCGTCCCGGCTGCGGCGCCTGCTGCATCGCACCGTCCATCAGCTCCCCCATTCCCGGCATGCCGCAGGGCAAACCGGCGGGCGTGCGCTGCGTGCAGCTGGACGACACGAATGCCTGCCGCATCTTCGGCCAGCCGGAACGCCCGGCGGTCTGCGGGCAGCTCATGCCATCTGCCGAGATGTGCGGCGGGAGCGCCGCCGCGGCAATGCAGTGGCTGACGTCGCTGGAGGTGGCGACGGCACCTCACGCTTCATCCCCGAATTGACCCCCTTTTCTTGCATCACGCTGCGCCTGCGGTCTGTTCTGGACAGTAGCTCCAACGCCCCACTCCCACCCCTAACCCCTCCCTCGCCCCGCTGGGCGATGGAGGGGGACCTCATGTGGCCGCGTGCGCTGCGCTCGCGTGCACACATGAACGTTCGTTAGGATTCCCGCAGAAGAAGCGCTACGCGCTTCTTCTGCTCCGGATTTGGTATGGGTATTCGATCTTCCCCACCCGTCGGGCTGGGCCGAGGAGCGCAGCCGAAAGTGGATCAGGACGAGCGATTGTCTGAGCGAAGCGAGTTCGAGCTCGGCCCCACTTTTGGCGAGCACCGCAGGTTGCCCCGGAGCGCAGCGCAGGGGACCCAGACTATCGGGTCGCCTGTCTTTTGGGTACTTTTCTTTGGCGAAGCAAAGAAAAGTACCTCGCCTGCCGGGGCGAGACCCGGCTTGTTGGCACGCCAAGGTGTACGAGTCATCCAAATGGATCCCGGATCAAGTCCGGGATGACAAATCCGGACGGACCACCGCCGCAACGTGGTGCAAAAAAATCCCCCCCAGGCAGCCGAACGCCAGTTCAGAACGGGTAATGCCGCGGCGTCGTCTGGATCGTGATCCAGCGCAGTTCGGTGAACTCGGCCACGCCGGCCTTGCCGCCAAAGCGCCCGATGCCACTGCCCTTGACGCCACCAAACGGCATCTGCGCCTCGTCGTGCACCGTCGGGCCGTTGACGTGGCAGATGCCGGAGTCGATGCGCCTGGCCACGTTGAAGGCCCGCGCGATGTCGCCGCCGAACACCGCGGCCGACAGGCCGTAGGCGTTGTCATTCGCACAGGCCACGGCCTCCTCCACGCCGCTGACACGCACCACACACTTGACCGGGCCGAAAGTTTCCTCGTGGTAGATGCGCATGGCGGGTGTCACATGGTCCAGCACGGTCGCGGGCATCAGTGTGTTCTCGGCCTTGCCGCCGCAGGCCAGCTTGGCGCCCTTGGCGAGCGCGTCGTCGATCAGCGCATTGCAGTGCTCGACCGTGCCCATGCCGATCACCGAGCCCAGCACCACCGGCTCGGGCTTGCGCGGGTCGCCGAGCGGCAGGGCGCTGGCCTTGGCCGCGAACTTCTTGACAAAGGCGTCACCGATTTTCTGGTCCACGATGATGCGTTCGGTGGACATGCAGATCTGGCCGCTGTTGGCAAAGCTGCCGAAGGCGGCGGCGTTGACCGCGTCGTCGATGTTGGCGTCGTCAAGGACCACCAGCGGCGCTTTGCCGCCGAGCTCCAGCACCACCGGCTTGAGGTATTTCGCGCAGGTCATCGCGATGATCTTGCCGACCTTGGTCGAGCCGGTGAAGTTGACGCGCCGTACCGCCGGGTGGGCCACCATGGCCTCGACCACCGCGCCGGCGTCGGCCGGGGCGTTGGTGATGTAGTTGACGACGCCGGGCGGAAAGCCGGCATCGGCAAACGCCTCGACGATCAGCTGGTGGGTGCGCGGGCAGTTTTCCGAGCCCTTGAAGATCACGGTGTTGCCGCAGGCCAGCGGCGTGGCGATCGCACGCACGCCGAGAATGACCGGCGCATTCCACGGCGCAATACCAAGCACCACCCCCGCCGGCTGGCGCACACCCATGGCCAGATTGCCGGGCACGTCGGACGGAATCACCTCGCCGCTGATCTGCGTGGTCAGCGAGGCGGCCTCGCGGATCATGCCGGCGGCCAGCATCACGTTGAAGCCGGCCCACATGCCCGACGCCCCGGTCTCGGCGGCCACGGCTTCGATGAATTGCGGCGTCTTCGCCTCCAGCGCATCGGCGGCCTTGAGCAGCAGCGCGCGGCGTGCGCTCGGACCGGTTTCGCTCCAGGTCTTGAAGGCTTCGGCGGCGGCTTCCACCGCCATCACCGCGTCGGCGGGCGACGCCGCCGGGGCGCGTGTGGCGACGCTGCCATCGAGCGGGTTGCGGCGCTCGAACGTGGCGCCCTTTTCAGCGGTGACCTTCAGGCCGTTGATCAGCATGGACATGTCAGACATTGCGGTACTCCTTGATGGAAAAATAAAGTCAGGCCCGGACGGGCACCGAGGGGGGGGATGCGGCCGGGGCCGCACCGAGGTAGGCTTCGCGGATTACGGTCGAACGCGCCAGCAGCGCGGCCGGCCCGCTGGCCACCAGCGTGCCGCGCTCCAGCACATAACCGCGGTCGGCCACGGCCAGCGCCTTCTTCACGTTCTGTTCGACCATCAGCACCGTGGTGCCGCTGTCGGCGATGCGGCGCGTGATCGCCAGCAGCTCGTCCACCATGCGTGGCGCCAGGCCCAGCGAGGGTTCGTCCAGCATCAAGAGCCGCGGCGCACTCATCATGGCGCGCGCCACCGCCACCATCTGCTGCTCGCCGCCGCTCATGGTGCCGGCCAGCTGCTGGGCGCGTTCGCGCAGTTTCGGGAAGTCGTTGAAGGCCTGCTCGAGGCGCCGGGCGCGTTCGGCCTTGGCGACCAGCCAGCCGCCGAGTTCGAGGTTTTCAGTCACCGTCATCTGGGGGAACAACTGCCGGCCTTCCGGAACCAGCGCCATGCCACCTTTGACGATGTCACTGGTTTTTTTGGCCAACGCTTCACCATTGAGCAACACCTCGCCACCACGCGGGATCAAGCCGGACAGCGCCTTGAGCAAGGTGGTCTTGCCGGCACCGTTGGGGCCGAGGATGACGGTCAGGCCGGGTTTGACTTCCAGCGTCAGATCGCGCAGCACCAGGAAGGCGCCGTAACCTGCGCTCAGGCCCTGGACCTTCAGGTGGGCATGGCTGGACGTACCAAGCACAAAGGGCGACGGGGCGTACCACATCATGCCGGCACTCCCGGGGCTTCCACCATCTCATCACCGAGGTAGGCTTCGATCACCTCTTCATTGCGCACCACCTCGGCCGGCGTGCCGTCGGCAATCTTGCGGCCCTGGTGCAGCACGATCACGCGCTCGACGTGGCGCAGCAGCGTGGTCACGGCGTGTTCGATCCACACCACCGTCAGGTCCAGCTCGTCACGCATGCGGCGTATCAGCTGCGCCATGTTTTCAATCTCGGCTTCGGTCAGCCCGGCCGCCACCTCGTCGAGCAGCAGCAGACGCGGCCGCGTGGCCAGCGCCATGCCGACCTCGAGCAGGCGCTGCTGCGACGGGGTGATGGCGCCCGCTGGCAAGGCTGCCTGGGCGTGCAGGCCGATCAGTTCGAGAATGCTGGTCTCGTCGCGCAGGTGCCAGGAACCCTTGCGCGTCCGCCCGGCAAACTTCAGCCCGAAGTCGATGTTGGCAGCCACGCTCATGTCGGGAAACACGCGCGGCGTCTGGAAGGTACGCGCCACACCGGCAGCGGCATAACGGTGCGGCCCCTGCCCGGCCAGGTCGCGTCCGGCCGCCAGCAGCTGTCCGCCAGTCGGCGGGATCACGCCCGAAATCGCATTGAAAAAGGTGGTCTTGCCGGCACCGTTGGGGCCGATGATGCCGACCAGTTCGCCGGCGTGGAAGTCGGCGCTGACGGCATCAACCGCCGTCAGGCCGCCAAAACGCACCGTGATGTCACGCGCCTGCAGCAACAACTCAGCCATTGTTGCGCTCCTTGCGGGTCAGGCCATGCGCCCAGCTGCGGCTGCCCTGCCACCAGCCGTTGAAGGTCGCCCAGCGCAGCGAGGCCAGCCCGCCCGGCAGATACAGCACGCTCAAAATCAGCAGCAGGCCCAGCGACATCATGTAAACCTGCGGCGCCTGCAGGCGCAGCGTCTCGGCCAACACGCTGAACACAATCGCGGCAATCAGCGGGCCCCACAAAGTCATCGCACCGCCGATCAGCGCGATCAGCACCGTCTGGAAACCGATGAAGGGGTTGAACACCGTGTGCGGGTCGATGTAGGTCCAGCGCACCGCCATGGCCGCGCCGACCGCGCCGGCAAACGCCGCCGTCATCGCAAAACCCGCCACCTTGATCAGCCGCGTGTTCACGCCCAGGGTCTGCGCACGCTGCTCGTCGGCGCCTATGCCCATCAAGGCCAGGCCGAAGCGGCTGCGCCGCACGATGATGGACACCAGCACCGCCAGCACGGCCAGCGCCAGCACCGTCAGGTAAATCGTGTCGCGGTCGGGCACCACGGTCAGCACCCGGCCCACCGTGCCGGTGACTTTCTTTTCAAAGTAAGTCACCGCATGACGGATCAACTCGGTCATGCCGAAGGTCAGCACCGCAAAGTAGGTGCCGCGCAGATGCAGCACCGCTGCGCCCATGACCACTGCGACCACGGTGGCAATGCCGGCGCCCAGCGCTATCGACTCGAGCCAGGCCATTTTTTCCAGCGCAATCGCACTGGTGTAGGCGCCGATGCCGAAGAAGGCCGAGGTCGCCAACGACAGGTAACGCGTGCTGCCGCAGAACAGGCCCCAGCTCGAGGACAGCGCCACATACATCAGGCAGGTCAGCGCCATCGAGACGACAAACTCGCTGCCGTAATGCGGCAGCGCCAACGCCCAGCCGGCAAAGGCCAGCAGTAGCAGCAGGTCGCGCACCAGAATCTGTTTGTCTTTCATTCTTTTCTTACTTCGCAAACAGGCCGCGCGGCCGCAACAACAGGACCGCAATAAACACGCTGTACGACAGCAGCGCCTTCAGCGAAGGATTCGTGAAATGCATGCCCAGCGCCTCGACCACGCCCAGCAGCAGCCCGCCGGCCAGCGCGCCGCTCATGCTGCCGAAACCGCCCAGGGTGATGACGATCAGCGCGGTGACGGTGTAGGGCTCGCCCATCGACGGCGTGATGGTGTAGGCCATGGACAGCAGGCAACCGGCCACGCCCGACAGGCCCAGCCCGATGCCGAACATCAGCGGGTGCAGGCGCTGCGTGTCGATGCCGACGAGTTGCGCGCCGGTCGGCGACTGCATCAGCGCCCGCACGCCCTTGCCGAGCAAGGTGAAACGCAGCAGCGCAATCAGCGCGCCACTGAACAGCAGCGCCAGGCCGAACACCAGCAGCTTGTTGCCGGCAAACTGCGCCTCGCCGATCTTCACCGGCTCGGCCAGGTAGTCGTAGCCTCGCAGGTCACCGCCCCACATGAAGGAGGCGAAGTTCTGCACCAGGAACATCAGGCCGAAAGCCACCATCAGCCCGCGCGCCTCGAAGATGTCGAGGTTCGGCGAGGTAACGGTCAGGCGCCGGAAACACAGCTTGTGGATCACCAGGCCCAGCGCCATCAGCGCCAGAAAGGACACCGGCACCATCAGCAGCGGCGAGATGCCCAGCGTGGTGTGCGCCATCCAGGTCAGGTAGGCGCCCAGCATCAGGAACTCGCCGTGCGCGATGTTCAGGATGCGCATCAACCCGTACTGCAGGTTCAGCCCGAGCGCCACCAGCGCATAGATGCCGCCGGTGATCAGCCCGGAAGCGATCAGTTCAAGCCAGGAAAAAAGTGACATGGGATAGCGCAGTTCTGTCATGCCGGGCTTGATCCGGCATCCATGGCGCCCCGCTCACCATGGATGCATGAGGCATGGATTGCGGGTCCAGCCCGCAATGACACTTTCTTGTGATTACTTCCAGGCGGGCTTGACGAGGCTGAGCTTGGCGGTGGCCATCTTCTGCGGCCACACCACCTCGAACTCGCCGTTCTGCCACTGGCCGACGCTGCCCGGCGTGGCGGTGTTTTCACTGCCGGTGAACTTGACGTCGCCGATGATGGTCTTGTGCGTGTTGCCGGCGATGTAGTCGCGGATCGCCTTGCGGTCCAGACCGGACTTCGCCACAGCCGCCTGCAGGATCTCCAGGCCGGCCCAGCAGTGGCCGCTGGCCCAGCGGTCCGGCTCCTTGCCGCCGAACTTCTTGGTGTGCGCATCGAAGTAGGCCTTGGCGCCCGGGCTGGTCTTGCTGTTCCACGAGCCCATGCCGAGTACGCCTTCGGCGCCGGCCGGTGTCATCACGTTGCGGTAGAGCTGGAAGGCGGTGCCGACGGAGGCATAGTAAAAGCGCGGATTGAAGCCGATTTCCTTGGACTGCTTGCTGGCCAGGATGGTGTCGGGCGGGTAGCTCAGGCCGATAAAGGCCTCCGGGTTCTTGTCCTTGATGGAGCGCAACACCGGTGACAGGTCCTTGATGTCGCCGGGGTAGCTTTTTTCTTCCACCACCTGGATGCTGGTGCTGCGCAGCGCCACCTTGAGGGCCGAGAAATTTTCCAGGCCGAACAGGTCGTCCACGTAGATGACGGCCACCGTCTTCACGCCGTTGGCGACCAACATGTCGACCAGCGCGCCGACCATGCGGTCGGGCTGCTGCAGCAGCAGGAAGAAATTCGGCAGCTTGAGCTCGACCAGCTTGCGCGACAGCGCCGTCGGCGCCAACACCGGGTAGCCCATGCGGTTGGCCAGCGGGGCGATTGCAAAATTGGCGTTCGAGCCCCAGGGCGGCAGGATCAGGTCGACCTTGTCGCTGCCCATCAGTTTTTCATACGAACGCACGCAGGTCTCGATGTCGCTGCGGTCGTCGGAGCTGATCAGCTCGATCGGGCGTTTGGTGCCCTTGACGTCCAATCCGCCGGCCGCGTTGACCTGCTCGGCCCAGAGCAGGTAGTTGGGTTCCTGGCTGACCTGCGCGCCGCCGGTCCACGGACCGGTGCGGGCAATGGCGTAGCCGATGCGCACCGGGCCCGCCTGGGCAAACAGGGAGGGGGCAAAGGCGGCGGCGCCGACGGCGGCGGCAGCGCCCTTGAGCAATTGACGCTTGGATGTCTGGACCATGGTGTCTCCTGTGTAGTCGCCCTGAAGGGCTGTTGGAACCCGCATGATAGGCAGAGACCGGACCGGGCGCTTTGCTTTGCGCGCACAAAGCAGTTGACGGTCAGCGCACGGTAATCCGGGTTAACCCTTGACCCGGAACTGCAACAGGACATGGCACAACACCCATAATCTTTCCACAGGCCCGGGGCCTGTTCATCAACCGGAGAAAAGCATGACCGCGGCCACCCTGGTATCGACCAACGACTTTGCCCCGCGCGAGCGCGCGCCGGTGTGGCGCGACTGGATCTGGAAACATTTCGGCGGCCTGGAATCGGACCTCTACGGCGACACCGACTTCGACGGCGAGATGGTCTCGGCCCACGCGGGTGACGTGGTGCTGACCCGGCTGGAAGCCAACCGCCACCGCGTCGTGCGCACCCCGGACATGGTGCGCGCCAGCGATGCCGGTTACCTCAAGATCGTGGCGCCGCTGCAGGGCCGCGCCGGTGTCGAGCAGATGGGCCGGCGCGCCTGGGTCAGCCCCGGTGCCTGGACCATTTACGAC
The DNA here is from genome assembly GCF_943371715.1 of Polaromonas sp. YR568. GTDB lineage: Bacteria > Pseudomonadota > Gammaproteobacteria > Burkholderiales > Burkholderiaceae_C > Polaromonas. The sequence continues at coordinate 44,644 of NZ_CALRVW010000017.1, forward strand.
ACCACCGGTGCCTACGCGGTGGACAACCCCGAACGTGTGGAACACCTGATCGTGATGCTGCCCAAGGCGCAGCTCATCGAGCGCGGCCTGCCGCTGGAGAACCTGATGGCACGCCACGTGGGCGGCGCCAGCGGCATCGCCCGCGTGGCGCTCACCACCATGCGCAGCACCTACCAGGAGCTGCCCAACATGAGCCCCGCCGCCGCGCGCGGTGCCGGCGAGCTGATCGCCCAGCTGGTGCGCCTGTCGCTGATCGAACTGGCCGGCCAGGCCACCGCCGTGACGCAGCGCGAAGCCCTGAAAGACCGCATCCGCGCCTACGTCAGCACCCGGCTGCGCGACCCGGCGCTGTCGATCGAGCAGATCGCCCACGCGCTCAACTGCAGCAAGCGCCACCTGCACAACGCCTTCGCCGGCGAAACCGACACCCTGGCCAGCTACATCCTGCACCTGCGCCTGGAGGCCTGCATCCGCGAGCTGCAGCAAAGCGGGCCGCAGGCGCGCCCCATCACCGACATTGCACTGTCCTGGGGTTTCAGCAACCTCTCGCATTTCAGCCGCGTGTTCCGCGGCCACACCGGGCTGAGCCCGAGCGAATTCCGCCAGGCCTGGCTGCTCAACACGGCCGCCGGGCTGCTGCGCCACTGAAGCGGCACGATTCAGCACCAAACGGGCCGTTAGCCCTTGTGGAATGTGCGCCGACAGCTCTTCTTTTGATAGCGATTCGGGATGACCGCAGGCCGATCAGGCGCTTGTCAAACGGGTGACCGTCGCCGCCGCTGCGATGGCGTATCGTGCAGCATCATCCCCATTCAGGAGACCCCTCATGCATATCCCCTCCCTCAAGGAAGTTGTCAGTGCCGAAGAGTGGCAATTGCGCTGCGACCTGGCCGCCTGCTACCGGCTGGTGGCGCTGTACGGCTGGAGCGACCTGGTGTTCACGCACATCAGCGCCAAGCTGCCCGAATCGGTCAGCGGCGCCGGCGCGCATCACTTCCTGATCAATCCCTACGGCCTGATGTTCGACGAGATCACGGCGTCCAGCCTGGTCAAGGTCGATGAACAGTGCAACAAGGTCATCGACTCCGCCTTCCCGGTGAACCCGGCCGGCTTCGTGATCCACAGCGCGGTACATGAAGCGCGGCCCGACGCCGGCTGCGTGCTCCACACCCACACCCGCGCCGGCGTCGCCGTCAGCGCGCAGAAATGCGGTGTGTTGCCGATCAGCCAGCAGTCGACCTTTGTGCTGGGCTCGCTGGCCTACCATGCGTATGAAGGCGTGGCCTTTCGCGACGACGAGAAGCCGCGCCTGCAGGCGGACCTGGGCACGGCCAACTTCCTCATGCTGCGCAACCACGGCCTGCTGGTGGTCGGCAAGACAATTGCCGACGCCTTCCTCAGCATGTACACCTTCGAAAACACCTGCCGCATCCAGCTCGACGCCCAGGCGGGCGGTGAGCTGATCGAGGTGAACCCGCTCATCGTCAAGGGGGTGGCCGAAGCCATGCGGGTGCAGACCGGCGGCCTGGGCGGCGCCTTTGCCTGGCCCTCGCTGATCCGCAAGCTGGACCGGATCGACGAAGGCTACAAGTCCTGAAGCCTTGAAATCCTGAAGCGCTGGCCGGCTGGTCAGGCGGCCATGGACAGGGCCGATGGCAAGGTAACGCTCGCCTGGCCGGACGAGCTGTCGCCCTGGTCCACCACCAGGTCCTTGCGCAGCATCTGAACGTTACCGAAAATTGTGGCAAAGGCCACGTCCTTGGCATCGCGTCCGGTGCCGACGCGCACGAGGCGGTCGTTTGGCGCCATGCGGGTCGCATCGAACAGCACCCAGCGGCCATCGAGCCAGGCCTCGAACACCGCATGGAAGTCCTGCGGCGGTTCGTCAAAATACACATAACCGACCACCAGCCGCGCCGGAATGTTCAGCGCCCGGCACAGGGTGATGCCCAGGTGCGCAAAGTCGCGGCAAACGCCGGCGCGCTGCACAAACACCTCCTGCGCCGTGGTGGTGGAATTGCTGAAGCCCGGCAGGTAATGGATGGAATCGTGGATCCAGCTTTCAATCGCCCGCACCCGCGACAGGCCCGGCGAGAGGTGGCCGAACAGCTGCTGCGCGGCGCGGCTCATGATGTCGGACTCGCAGTAGCGGCTCGGCATCAGGTAACGCATGACGTCGTCGGGCACGGCCGTCACCGCCGCTTCCTCCAGGTGTAGCGGCACCGGCGCGTGGTGCAGCTCCACCTGGGCGTGGTAGTTCACCGACAGCTGGCCGCGCGAGGCGTCCAGCCGGAAAAAGCGGTTGCCGCTGCGCTCGTCACAGAAATGCCGCACCTTGACGCTGGGCGTCACGGTCAGGCGCTCCTCCACCACGCGGTGCGCCTCGTGGAAAGCCGCCTCGATGCTGAAGCAGAAATGCGTGGGGCTGGCGACGTCGTAGTCGAGCAGGCAGTCAATCGTGGCGGTGTGCATCAAGGTCCTTATTGGTGTTGTTGTCGGGGGCCGGTACAGGCGGGGCGCCGGACGCCGCCGGGGGCTGCTGGCCGTCGCGGTCCGGCAGCGGCAGAAACCAGCTCTTGCAGGTCACAAAAATCACGTGGGCGGCGCGCTCCAGCAAATCCACTGCCAGGTCACGCCGGGTGCGCGCGCGCAGGCGCGTCAGCAACAGCAATTGCGCCAGGCTGGCCCGCAGGCGATCCACCCGCCGGACTTCTACGTGGCGGCTCCTGGCGGGAGGTTCGATCGGAGGCACCCGGGACATGAGGCCGGCATTCAGTGACAGCGGCATTTATTTGAGCGCCTTCCGGGCCGCACCCACACCCAGCGCGGCCAGCACGATAAACACCACGGCCAGAATCAGGAACAGGCCGAACAGTATTTTGGCGATGCCCGCGGAGCCGGCGGCAATGCCGCCAAAGCCCAGGGCCCCGGCAATCAGCGAAATGATGGCGAAAATAATGGCGTACTTCAACATGGTGTTTCTCCCTGAAAGGCTGAAAAGGCGCCAGAACAGGCGTCTGCATGGCAGTAAGCAAAATGGTAGGCGGCGGGCCGCGCGCACCGAATCAGCAGCCGGCGCACGCCGCTGTAGGACAAACCGGACAGCCCACCCACTCCTCTTTTCATAGCTGCCGGTGTAGGCAGGAAAAGGGCCGATGCCGGTTTTAACTACGCGCCCTCGGGCAAGGAAATGTCCATGGTGCTCATGGACCCACGCCTGGCGCTTCGGGCAAATTTGGCAAAAACAGGCCGCATCGGTTGGCGGGCCTGTTTTCCCCTGATGAACCTCCCTTTGGGCCAGATCAAGCACCCGCGACAGGAATGCGCTAACTTGCCTGAGCCAGCTTGCGCGGATAACACGAAACCAGCAGCCCCGCGGGCCACCGGCAAATTCAAAACAGCCCACACTGCAGGCTGTTGTCCCTTCTTCCACCGGAACCCTTTCATGCCCACTTTGTTCGACCCCGTCCAGGCCGGTGACCTGCACCTTGCCAACCGCATCGTCATGGCGCCGCTCACGCGCAACCGCGCCCCCGACGCCATTCCCACGCCCCTGATGGCCGAGTACTACAGCCAGCGTGCCAGCGCCGGCCTCCTGATTACCGAAGCCACCGCCATCAGCCACGAGGGCCAGGGCTACTCCGACGTGCCGGGCCTGTACGGCACCGAGCAGCTCGACGGCTGGAAAAAAGTCACCACCGCCGTGCACCAGGCCGGCGGCAAGATCGTGGTCCAGCTCTGGCATGTGGGCCGCGTCTCGCACACCGACCTGCAACCCCATGGCGGCAAGCCGGTCGCACCCTCGGCCATCACCGCCAAGACCAAGACCGTGCTGATCAGGGACGGCGTGCCGACCTTTGTCGAGACTTCCGAGCCGCGGGCCCTGGACGCCGGCGAACTGCCCGGCATCGTGCACACCTACCAGGCCGCGGCGCGCAACGCGGTGGAAACCGCCGGCTTCGACGGCGTGGAGATCCACGGCGCCAACGGCTACCTGCTGGACCAGTTCCTCAAGAGCGGCTCCAACGAGCGCACCGACGATTACGGCGGCAGCATCGAAAACCGGGCCCGCCTGCTGCTGGAGGTCACCCGCGCCATCACCGGCGCCATCGGTGGCGGCCGCACCGGCATTCGCCTGTCACCGGTGACACCGGCCAACGACGTGGTCGATGCCGACCCGCAGCCGCTGTTCGACTACGTGGTCCGCGAACTGGCCACGCTGAACCTGGCCTACATCCACATCATCGAAGGCGCCACCGGCGGCCCACGCGACCTGCCCGAGCGCCCCTTTGACTACGCCGCGCTCAAGGCGGCTTACCGCGCTGCGGGGGGCAAGGGCGCATGGATGGTCAACAACGGCTACGACCTGGCCCTGGCCGAGCGCGCCGTGCAGGAAGGCGCCGACCTGGTCGCCTTCGGCCGGCCCTACATCGCCAACCCCGACTTGGTGCGCCGGCTGCGCGAGAGCGCGCCGCTCAACACTCCCGACAAGGCGACCTTCTACGGCGGCGGCGCCAAGGGTTACACCGACTATCCGGCGCTGGCCTGATCGCGCGGCCTTCCCCTAAACTCGGCGGCATGTTCTTCATGCCGCCGTTTTTTTTGCTTCGCCCGCTGCTGCTCGCCGGCGGCCTGCTGGCCTGTCTTTCGGCCCACGCCGGGCGACCGCTGACGGTGGACGATGCCAACACCGACGATGCAGGCAGCGGCCATGTCGAAGGCTGGTACGCGCGCCAGCCGGGCCGAGCCCACACCTGGACGGTGGCACCGGCTTACGCACCGGTCGATGGCCTGGAACTCGGCGCCTCGGTCACCCGGGACCGCACCGCCGCGACCACCAGCCAGGCGCTGCAGGCCAAGTGGCGCATCACGCCAGCACAGGAGGCCGGCTGCAATACCGCGCTCGTGCTGGGCGCCGCGCAAACCCGCGGCCAGGGGGGCACCACGCCCTACCTCAACGGCCTGTTGAGCTGCAACAGCACGTGGGGGGCGACCCACCTCAATCTCGGCGGACAGCGGCCTTCAGGCGGGCCAGGCGTGGCGACCTGGGGGCTGGCCCATGAACGTGAGTTTGGCGCGGCCACCCTGCATGTGGAAGCCTTCGGCCAGCGGCTGGCCAAGCCCACCTTCCAGGTCGGCGCACGCATCCTCCTGACGAAGCAGCTCCAGCTTGATGCGACCGTGGGCCGCAGCAACCGGGAAACACTGCTCAGCGTCGGGCTCAAGCAGCCGTTTTAAGGCCTGGCGGCCACGCCGGAGCCACAGTGCTACAAAATGGATAGCTGCTGGCACCCATCAGACATGGGCTACAGGCCTTTTTGAGGGAAATTCAGGCGGCGCCGACGCCGATGGGCGCAGGCGCGGTCAGCACGATGCGTGTGAACAGCCGGTCGTAACACGGGTCGCGCAGGCCGCCGGCGAGCGGGTCGCGGTCATGCTGGAAGGCGGCGTCCAGCTGCGCCCAGTCCTCGGCCGTCAGGGCCTTCTGGGCGACCGGCAGGATCTGTGTTTCCTCGGTGCGCATGTGCTCGAGGTAAAAGCCCACATAGGCCTGCGCCGCATCGGTGAACGCGGCACGGCGCGTCTCGCCGATCAACTCCCAGGCCAGCAGCAGGTGCTGCAGTTCGCGCACCTTGCCTTCGCCGTTCATGTGGTCGGATTCGAGCCGGCGTATCACCGGCATCAACTCGGGCGCCACGCGCGCCAGCCGGGGAAACAGCAGGTCCGACTCCTTCGGGTGATGACGCCGCTCGGGAAACTCGTCGATGTAAAACAGCATCGCACGCACCACGTCAAAAAAGCGCTCGGGCTCGTCGCCCGGACCACGCTCCATCATCATGACGAGGGAGCGCAACACGGCGGCCACGGCCGCGTGCTCGTCGCGGATGATTTGCAGGGAGGAATGGGTCATGGCGGCAGCTTGTCACAGGCCTTGGCGCCAAACCTTGATCCAGGTCAATCCCGGCGCAGCCGCCAGCGCTTGAGCAGCAGCGCGTTCGAGATCACGCTGACGCTGGACAGCGCCATGGCGGCGCCGGCCACCACCGGGCTCAGGAAACCCAGCGCCGCCAGCGGGATGCCGGCCACGTTGTAGGCAAAGGCCCAGAACAGGTTCTGCCGGATCTTCATGACCGTGCGGTGCGAGATGTCCAGCGCCCCGGCCACCAGCGCCACGTCGCCGCGCATCAGCGTGATGCCGGCCGCATGCATGGCCACATCGGTGCCGGTGCCCATGGCCATGCCGACATCGGCCGCCGCCAGCGCCGGGGCGTCGTTGACGCCGTCACCGACCATGACCACGGTATGGCCGCCCACCTTCAGCGCCGCCACCTTGGCAGCCTTGTCGCCCGGCAGCACCTCGGCCATCACCTCGTCGGCGCCCAGCCCCAGGCGCGCACCCATGGCCAGCGCAGCGCCCTGGTTGTCACCCGAGATCATCACGATGCGGATGCCGCGCGCACGCAGCGCCACCAGCGCCTCTTTGGCCCCGGCCTTGGGCTCGTCGGCAAACGCCATGAGCGCCCGGGGGCTCAGGCCCGCGGTCGTGCGCTCCACCAGCAGCGCCAGCGTCGCGCCTTCGCCCTGCAAGCGCTGCGCCTCGGCCGCCAGCGCGCCCAGCGTCACACCGAGTTCGTCCATCCAGCGCAGGCTGCCGATCAGGTAGCTGCGCACGCCGACCTCGCCCTCGCTGCCGCGGCCCGGCACGGCACGCAGGCCGTCGGGCTGCGCCACCGTCATGCCGCGCTCCTGCGCGGCGGCGACCACGGCGCGCGCCAGCGGGTGTTCGCTGCCGCTTTGCAGGCTGGCAGCCACCGCCCGTTGTTCTGCCTCATCGGCGCCGGGTGCCACCAAAAATGCGACCAGGCGCGGCCTGCCCACAGTCAAGGTGCCGGTCTTGTCAAACGCCACGGTATCGACCTTGTGCGCGAGTTCCAGTGCCTGCGCGTCCTTGATCAGAATGCCGTTTTTCGCCGCCACCCCGGTGCCCGCCATGATGGCCGCTGGCGTGGCCAGACCCAGCGCACAGGGGCAGGCAATCACCAGCACGGCCACCGCGTGAATCAGCGCCGTCTCCATCCCGGCCCCGGCCCACAGCCAGCCCAGCAAGGTGAGCAGGCCGATGGCCAGCACCACCGGCACAAACACGGCCGACACCTGGTCCACCAGCCGCTGGATGGGGGCCTTGGCGGCCTGCGCATCTTCCACCAGGCGGATGATGTGGGCCAGCACACTTTCGCTGCCCACCGCACTGACCTGCAGCACCACCCGCCCGTCGCCGTTGATGCTGCCGCCGGTGAGCTTGTCGCCGGGTTGCTTGGTTACCGGCAGCGGCTCGCCGGTGAGCATGGACTCGTCCACCTGCGTCTGCCCTTCCTGCAGCAGGCCGTCCATCGGGATGCGCTCGCCCGGCCGCACCACCAGGCGGTCGCCCAGCAGCACCTCGGCCACCGGCAGGTCGGTTTCCTCGCCCGAGCCCTGCAGCACGTGCGCGACCTCGGGCCGCAAGGCATGCAGCGCGCGTATGGCGGCGGTGGTCTGGCGCTTGGCGCGCGCTTCCAGCCACTTGCCCAGCAGCACCAGCGTCACCACCACGGCCGAGGCCTCGAAATACAGATGCGGCATCGTGTCGGGTTCGGCACTGAGCCACAGCCACATCGACAGGCCCCAGCCCGCGCTGGTGCCGATGGCGACCAGCAGGTCCATGTTGCCGGTCAGCGCCTTCAGCGCATGCCAGCCCGCCTTGTAAAAACGCGCGCCCAGAATGAATTGCACCGGCGTCGCCAGCAGGAACTGCTGCCAGGCGGGCAGCATCCAGTGTTTGCCCAGCAGGTCGCCGAGCATGGGCACGACCAGCGGCGCCGAGAGCAGCAGGCCGATGGCCACCGGCGCAAAGCCGGCCCACGGCGAAAGATCTTCCGGCACGGCTTCCTCCGCCGCGCGCGGCTCATAGCCGGCGTTGCGCACCGCACGGCGAATCTGCGCGTCCATCTGCCCCGAAGGGGTGTAGACCACGCGCGCCGATTCAGTGGCGAGGTTCACCGTGGCGTCCTGCACGCCGGGGATTTTTTTCAGGGCCTTCTCAACACGCGACACGCACGACGCGCAGGTCATGCCGTTAACGCCAAGGTCCAGGGTAGAGGGGGAGAGAGTGGTGTTCATGTGTGTATGGTCAACCTTGCCATGATGGCAAGGTCAAGCCTTGACCCAGATCAACCTCGCCCGGTGTAGGGGTTTGGTGTTGAGCCGCTTGACCTTACCATGGTGGCAAGGTTCAAGCTTCAGGCTTCTTCCAGTTAACCCCCGAAAGGACAACCCCATGGACCAGACCTTCAACGTACAGGGCATGACCTGCGGCCATTGCGAACGCGCCGTGACCCAGGCCGTCAAGACGCTCGATCCGCAGGCCGAAGTGAAGATTGATCGCGCGGCAGGCAAGGTGGAGGTGCAGTCGGACCAGCCCCGCGAGGCCATCATTGCGGCGATATCCGAAGAAGGATATGCCACCGCATGAGCGCACCCATGAACATCGGTGAGGCGGCGCGCCAGTCCGGCGTGTCCGCCAAGATGGTGCGGCACTACGAGTCGCTGGGCCTGCTGCCTCAGGTGCACCGCAGCGACAGCGGTTACCGCCAGTACAGCGACGCCGAGGTCCACACGCTGCGTTTCATCAAGCGCTCACGCGAGCTGGGTTTTTCCATGCCGGAAATCGCCGAACTGGTCAGCCTGTGGCAAAACCGCCGCCGCGCCAGCGAAAACGTGCGGCGCATTGCGCAGAAACATGCCGACGATCTGGCCCAGCGCATCGCCGCCATGCAGGCCATGCAGAAAACGCTGGGGCACCTGATCCACTGCTGCCAGGGCAACGACCGGCCCGACTGCCCCATCCTTGACGACCTGGCCGGCGCAGCGCCGGGCCCGGTTCCGCAAAGAAACTTTACGAAAACATGACGCAGGCGTCATGGCGTCCTTACACAGACGGCGCAAACTTCCCTTCAACCTGACGCCACTCCCGGCAACAGGCTTGTCTTCTACCGAAAGGAAGCTTTCATGACCTCCATGTTCAAACCCCTGAAATCTGTCCAGAGCCTGGTGCTCGCCGGCATCATGGCCACCGCAGCCCTGGCCGCCACGGCACAAACCGCCGCGCCTGCGGCACCCGCCACCGCAGGCGCTCCGGCCAAAGCCGGCGGCCACCACGGTGACCGCATGGGCCGCCACGACCCCGCCGAGATGCAGGCGCGCATCGCCAAGCACCAGGCCGAGCTCAAGGCCAAGCTCAAACTCACGCCGGCCCAGGAAGGCGCGTGGACGGCCTTCACCGCGTCCATGCAGCCGCCGGTTCACGGCGCGCGTCCCGACCGTGCCGCCATGAAGGCCGAGTTCGACAAGCTGACCACACCCGAGCGCATCGACAGGATGCGTGCCCTGCGCACTCAGCGCATGGCTGAAATGAACGCCGCCATGGACAAACGCGGCGACGCGACCAAGACCTTTTATGCCGCGCTCAGCCCCGAGCAGCAAAAGGTTTTTGACAGCCAGCGCATGGGCCGCGGCGGCATGGGCCACGGCGGACACCACGGCCAGCACCACAAAGGCTGAGCCTTCACGGTCCCACGCCACCAGGGTGGCGTGACCTCGGCCTGCGCCGCGTCCCTTCCGGACGTGGCGCAGGCCTTTTTGCTTGCGGACCGTGTTTAAACTGCTATGTTTTCAGGAGCTGCTTGCGCAGACAGACATTGGGCTGGAGACACTTTTTACTCACGATTTTCGCCTCGACAGACACCGTCGCCATCCTGCGTAGGACGAGGTGCAGGCCTGATTTTTTAACCCGCCTGCCTGCATAAACTGGCGGCATGACTCCCATCCGCAAAGGCCAGGCGCCGGCCGCTTTATCGCGCAGCGTGTTCCATGAACGTTTCATGGAGTCCTTCATGGACCCGGCCTTCCAGGCCGAAGCCGAAGCCATCTCCCGCGTCGAGGCGATTGCCTGGGACGCCTACCAGGAAGGCCGCAAGGCGCCGCGCACGCGCAAGGCCGGCCCCGGTTACGCCGATCCGGACTACGACCTCTCCGTCGAGTGGTTGGCGACGAAAGAACGCATCGACCAGGCCCAGGCGGCCTGGGCCGACCCGGCCACGCCCTCGCGCGTGCTGCTGGTCTGCGGCTCGGCCCGCAACGACGGCACCTGCCCCGGCGAAATCTCGAAGACCTTCCGCATGGTGCAGTGGGCCGAAGAAACCCTCGCGCAGGCGCAGATCCAGACCGATGTGCTCGACCTCAGCCTGCTGACCTCGAGCTACCACCTGAACATCCACCCATGCAAGGGCTGCGTGTCCACCGCCATGCCGCTGTGCCACTGGCCCTGCAGCTGCTACCCCAACCATGCGCAGGGACAAACCAGCGACTGGATGAACGAGATCTACGAGCGCTGGACGGCCGCGCATGGGGTCATCATCCTGACGCCGGTTTACTGGTACCAGTCACCGAGCCCGCTCAAGCTGATGATCGACCGGCTGGTCTGTGCCGATGGCGGCAACCCCGACCCCACCCGCACCCACGGCAAGAAAGCCGTCGAAGCCAAGGCGCTGGAGCTGCAGGGCTGGGACTACCCCCAACACCTGGCCGGCCGTGCCTACGGCCTGGTCGTGCACGGGGATGTCGCCGGCATCGAAGGCGTGCGGCGCGGCCTGTCCGACTGGCTCGACTGGATGGGCCTGATCGACTCCGGCAGCCAGGCGCGGCTGGACCGTTATGTCGGCTACTACGAGCCCTATGCCACCAGCCACGACGCCCTGGACGCCGACGCGCCCATGCAGGCCGAGGTGCGCAATGTCGCCAGCGCGGTGGCCAGCGCCGTCAAGGCCCTGCGGACCGGCACCCTGTCGCAGCCTGACAAGGGACTTTCCCGGCCGCGGCCGAAATAGCGCCCCCACATTCGCTCGCTACGCGTAGCTCTCTGCCCCCCGAGGGGGCGCTGCGCCTGCGGCCCGGCAAAGCCGGTTCCGCGGCCCCGGCTGGTGAAGAGGGAGCCCCGGTGCCCCGCCTGAACTCCGCTTCAGCTGCCCAGCAGGGCCTTGAGTTCGCCGCTGGCAATCATCTTGTCGAGATCGGTCGCGCCGCCGATCAGCGTGCCGCGCACAAAGATCATGGGAAAGGTGGGCCAGCCGGTCCACATCTTCAGTGCATTGCGCTCGCGCCAGGTGTTGAGGTAGTTGCCGTATTCGAGGTAGTGGTGCGCTACCCCCACCGCATCCAGCGCGCGGCGCGCCTTGCGCGGAAACGGGTTCATGGCCATGCCGACCACCACCACCGGATGCGCGGCCACGGCGGCCTGCACTTCCTGCACGATGGCCTGCTCATGACGGGCGATCTTGCCCTGGATGGCCGGGTGGATGCGGGACTCATCAAGTATGGCGCGGGGCATGGGTCAATCCTTTCAGGGGGTGGGCGGCAGGGGTGTGGCCTGCCTGAGGCGACGCCGGAACCAGACGCAGCATACGGCACAGCGCGCAGACACCTGCAGCGCGGGCAAAAAAAAGGGCCGGGCCACCGGGGACATGCCCCGGCGGCCCGGCCCCGCTGGACCGTGTGGTCAGCGCAGGCTTATTTCGCCTCGAGGGAGCCCGAGCCCTGCACGTTCGCCTGGCCATTGCCGCGCGCGCTGGCAGGCAAGGCGTTCTGGATGCTGTTGCCGGCACGGCGGGCCGTGTTGCCCACCGCGTTGCCGGCGCGCGCACCGACCCGGGCCGTCGCATTGGCGCCGCGTTCAACCGCGTTTTCGGCGCGGTTGGCCGTGCGGCTCACTGTGCCCTTGACGCCGCTGCCCGAAACCTGGGCACCGGCACGTGTGTCGGTGTTGGCGCCCATCGAGCTGTCGCTGCGTGTGGCCGTGCCGTACGAGGAAGCGGTGGCGTTCACGCCAGCGCCTGCATTGGCACGCACGTCGCTGCTGATGTTGTTGTTGGCACCGGTGCGCACACCGACGTCAGCGCCAACGCTCACTTGCGCGTGGGCGGAAAAAGCCAGCGTGGCGGTCAGGGCCGCAGCGGCAGAGAGGGAACGCATGGAAAACTTGTTCATTTCAAACTCCTTGTGATGAAACAGGCAGGTCAGGACAGGTCGTGACCTTCTGAAGTAGCTGCCAGCCGGCAGGACGCCCCAAAAGGGAACTGCAGGCGCCAGTGCCTTGTCGGAACTGGGTAACTCAAATCTACTACCCCATGCGGCCCGGACCTGCCGGAAACCCCCTCTGACGGTCGTAGGACACCAACCTTTACAGACGCTTGACACGCGGGGGCAAGACCCGCCACACGGCAAATGAGCTTGCTGTCCTACAGCCTTTGGGCCGGGCCGCGCGACAATAGGGTTTTGCCCCTTCTGCGCGCCATGCCCTCTTCCGAAACACCTCTCCAGCCCAGCGAACCCGTGGCCCCCTCCGTCTCCGTGGTGGAAGCGCCGCCTGACGAGGCCGATGCACTGGCGCAGACCCAGCAGGCCATTGCCACCGCCGCCCTGAGTTTTTCCATCAAGGTCCTGACGGTCAACATCCACAAGGGCTTCACCTTCTTCAACCGCAAGTTCATCCTGCATGAACTGCGCGAAGCGGTGCGTACGGTCGGCGCCGACGTGGTGTTCCTGCAGGAGGTCACCGGCACCCACGCCCGCCACGAGAGCCGCGTCGCCAACTACCCGGCCACGCCGCATTACGAATTCCTCGCCGACACCATCTGGCCGCAGTTTGCCTACGGCCGCAACGCGGTGTACACCAACGGCCACCACGGCAATGCCGTGCTGTCGAAGTTTCCCATCGTCCACTTCGAGAACCGCGACGTGTCCATCAGCGGCCCCGAGCGCCGTGGCCTGCTGCACTGCGTGCTGGAAGTGCCGGGCCGCGACACGCATGTGCACGCGATCTGCGTCCACCTCGGCCTGGCCGAATCGCACCGCCTCAAGCAGCTGCACATGTTGTGCGACATGGTGCACAAGGACATCCCGGCCAGCGCGCCGGTGATCGCGGCCGGCGACTTCAACGACTGGCGCCGCCGCGCCCACGCCGTGCTCGAGCAGGGTGCCGCGATGCACGAGGTCTTCGTCAACGCCAACGGCAAGGCGGCGCGCACCTTCCCCGCACGTTTTCCGGTGCTGCCGCTGGACCGCATCTACGTGCGCAACGCGATCGGCCACTCGCCCGTCGTGCTGCCGCTCAAACCCTGGTCGCACCTGTCGGACCACGCACCGCTGGCCGCCGAAATCGAGTTCTGACCATGCATCAGGGGCCTGCACCGGAGACCACCTCATGAATGGACGCTGGGTCGCCGGCAACCGCTTCACCCTGCTGGAAAACGGCGAGGCCTTTTTCCCGCGGGTGTTCGAATGCATCGCAGCGGCCGAGCACGAGGTGCTGCTGGAGACCTTCATCCTGTTTGAAGACAAGGTCGGCCTGGCGCTGCAGAAAGTGCTGCTGACCGCTGCGCGGCGCGGCGTGCGGATTGACATCACCATCGACGGCTACGGTTCTCCGGACCTCTCGCCGGCCTACATCCTGGCGCTGACGCAAGCCGGCGTGCGGGTGCATGTGTTCGACCCCAGCCCCCGCCTGTGGGGCTACCGCACCAACCTGTTTCGCCGCATGCACCGCAAGATCGTGGTGGTCGACGGCAAACGCGCCTTCGTCGGCGGCATCAACTATTCGGCCGACCACCTCGCGGACTTCGGGCCCGAAGCCAAGCAGGACTATGCGGTTGAAGTGGAAGGGCCGCTGGTCGCCGAGGTCCAGCAGTTTGTCCGGGCCCAGCTGCTGCTCGGCCAGCACCCGCCGGGCAGCCGGTTGGGCCAGCTTCTCAAGCGCCAGCCGGCCCCCTCCGTCGCGCCCGCCAGCCCCCCGCCGCCGGCTGCCGGCCCTTCCGACGCCATCTTCGTGACACGCGACAACGTGGAACACCAAAGCGACATCGAGCGCCACTACCGCATCGCCATCCGCGGCGCGCGCCGCCGCATCATCATCGCCAATGCCTACTTCTTTCCGGGCTACCGTCTGCTCAGGCAGCTGCGCAAGGCGGCGCGGCGCGGGGTGGACGTGCGCCTCATCCTGCAGGGCGAACCCGACATGCCGATTGTCAAGATCGCGGCGGGCCTGCTGTATCACCACCTGCTGGCCGCCGGCGTCAAGATCTACGAATACCACGACCGACCGCTGCACGGCAAGGTCGCACTGACCGACGACGAATGGTCCACCGTCGGCTCCAGCAACCTCGATCCGCTGAGCCTGTCGCTGAACCTGGAAGCCAACGTCATCATCAAGGACCGCGCCTTCAACCAGCATCTGGGCGAGCACCTGGAACAGCTGATGCAAAACAGCTGCACGCAGATCCACGCCAGGGACGTGGCCGAAACCGGCCTCTGGGTCAGCGTGCGCAGCTTCCTGGTGTTCCATTTGCTGCGGCGCTACCCGGCCTGGTTTGGCTGGCTGCCGGCCCACACGCCGCGCCTGACACTGGCCGAAAAACTGCTGGGCCAGACGGACGTGGACGTGAAAATCAGCCATGTCAACGAAGGCAGGGTCTCATGAACAACACGGCGCCCGCCTTGCCGGACCCGCGCCGCCCGAAGAAGGCAGGCATCACCGGCAAGGTCTGGTGGCCCTGGCTCAAACGGGTCGCCACGCTGGTGTTTTTTGCCCTGGTGGCCTGGCTGCTGGTCGAGCAGGGCCGCGCCATCGACTGGCGGGAGGTGTTTGCTGCGCTGCGCGCCTACCCGCCGGCGCTGCTGCTGGGCGCGGTGGCGCTGGCCGCCCTGAGCCTGGGCCTGTACAGCTGCTTTGACCTGCTGGGGCGGCATTACACCGGCCACACGCTGCGCGCGCCCACGGTGATGCTGGTGACCTTCATCAGTTATGTGTTCAACCTGAACCTCGGCTCGCTGGTGGGCGGCGTGGCCTTCCGTTACCGGCTTTATTCGCGGCTGAAGCTGGACACCGGCACCATCACCCGGATCCTGTCACTCAGCATGCTGACCAACTGGACCGGTTACCTGTTCCTGGGCGGCCTGATCTTCGCCTTTGCCACGCCCGCCTTGCCGCCCGGCTGGAAGATGGGCAGCGGCGGCCTGCAGGTCCTGGGGTTTGCGCTGCTGGCAACCGCCGCGGCCTACCTGCTGCTGTGCACCCTGTCGCGCCAGCGCAGCATCACCCTGCGCGGTCACCGGCTGGAGCTGCCCTCCGGCAGGATGGCACTGTTGCAGGTGGCCATGGGAGCGACGAACTGGCTGATCATGAGCAGCCTGGTGTTTCTGCTGCTGCAGCAGAAAATCGCCTTTGCAGCGGTGGCCGGCGTGTTGCTGGTGGCCGCCGTGGCAGGTGTCATCGCCCATGTGCCCGCCGGCCTGGGCGTGCTGGAAGCGGTGTTTGTGGCCCTGCTCTCGCATGCCATGCCCACCCACCAGCTGCTGGCTGCCCTGGTGGCCTACCGGGTCATCTATTACCTGGTGCCCCTGGTGCTCGCCACCGTGATCTACCTGGTCATGGAAGTGCGGGCCAAAAAAATGGCGCCAACAACCGCCCCGGCCAAATCTGCCGCGGCCGAAGCTTCCAGCTAGGGCCTGTTGACGGTGTTTAGACACCGTTGTCGCCGTGTTTTGCCTTGAAAGACAGGACATGGGACAGGTCCGGTCCGTCCAGGACTGGTCAAAATCCGCAAACCACTGTATATTGATACAGTGATTAAGCCGCCCCACCCCGCCCAACCGGTCACCGCTGCCCGCTCCGGGCATGGCGCCCGACCAGCAAGCGTCGCAGCCCTGTGGCTGGCCGCGCCGGCCGCACTTCCGTTTTTCAGCGCCCCGGCCGCGCCCCGGCCTGCCGTGCAATCAGCCTCCCGGACTACAGCGCCAGACCCCTCACCACGCGCACCATCGGGACAAGGTGGCCACCCCCGCCACACAAGGAGCACGGCATGGGCATGATGAGTGATCCCCTGACCAACGACCTGTTCCCGCAGGCGCTGCTGACCGTCACGCTGCAGGGCCCGGGCGACCTGGAGGGTTTCCGGCGCGCCGCGCGCGGCCTGCTGGCCCAACAGATTCTGCCCGCGCAGGTCAGCTGGCAAAGCGCGGAGGTGCCGGTGCAAAGCCCGCTGACCACGACGCCGGACCACTCCACTGCCGCCAGCGATGCCCCCGCGGTCCAAGTGCCGCCCGAGTTTGTGGCCCTGTGCGAAAGCGCCATCCTTCATGCCGACCCCCGGCGCTTTGGCCTGCTGTATCGCCTGCTGTGGCGCCTGGTGCATGAGCCCGGCCTTCGCCACGACCCGCTCGACGCCGACCGGGTTGAGGCCCAGCAGATGGCGCAGGCAGTGCGCGACGAGATGCACGCGATGAAAGCCTTTGTGCGTTTTCACAGCGTGCAGGACGAAAGCTTTCGCAACCACCCCGAAGGCGGGCCCCTGCATGTGGCGTGGGTCGAGCCCGAGCACCATCTGGTCGAAGCCATGGCGGTATTTTTTGCGCGGCGTTTCGCGCAGATGCGCTGGGCCATCCTCACCCCCGCGCGCAGCGCGCAGTGGGACGGCGCCCGGCTGCATTTCGGCCCGGGCGTCCCCCAGGCCGACGCGCCCCTGCCCGACGCCGGTGAAAAGCGCTGGCTTGCCTGCTACGAGCGCACCTTCGCGCCGACGCGGCTGCCGGGTTCGGGCCTGCAAAAGGCCCTGCCGCGCAGACCGCGGCGCAAGCTGCCGGAAGCCGGGCGGCTCCACCCGCTGGTTTCGGCCGCGCACCAGCGCAGCCCCCGCCTTGGGACGCAGCCCGCCACTCGCCTGGCCAGACGGGTGGCTCAGCCCCGGGCCGCGCTGGCCATCCCCGCGCAAGCGCCGGGCGCGCCGACGCAGCTGTCATTCGACGAACGGGCCGCCACACCGGACGCCCTGCAGCAGCTACTTATTTGATAGCTGGTAGCGCACGTTACATATGGGCTGCGGGTCGATTTGTTTCCACAATCCGGGTCAACGCCCCGGCGCGCCGGAGGCCGGCAGCGCGGGTGCCGAGGCGGGCGCCTGCGGCCCGGGCAGCGGCAACACCACGCTGCGGCCATCGGCCGGGGGCTGCTCGGCCGGCTGCACCGGCCGTGTGGTCGAGTCGCGCGGGTCCGGCTCCACCGGCGGCGCTGGCGGCAGGTTGCGGCGGAACTCCGGGTTGCGGTTGATGCGCGGGGCAGGCACGGGCGGGTCGGCCGGGGGCGCCACCTGCGCAAGCGCCGCGCCGCCGGCCAGCCAGAGCGGCAACAGCACCAAGGGGGACACAAGCAGCTTTTTCATGGGACTTCTTCTCCATACGCCAGGCGAGGGGTGCAGCACAGGCACCCACCATCAAACCAGTTTAAGAGCGTGGCCGCGGCTTCGCCATGACCCAGCGCAAGCACATGCAGCAACTGTTGCAGGAGGTTTCATTCCCACACAACTGCACGCAGGCGCGCCGTGGCCCGCTGTTAAGATTCGTCCCTTTCAGACCCGTCTGAATCGCCCGTTTTTCCTCTCCTTTCCGCGACGACGCGACGCCTATCTCCCATGACCGTTGCCATCCCGGCCAGCACCCCCGCCACCTTCGAAATCAAAAGCGCCAACCTGCCCCTGGTGGCGCTGCTTCTCAAGTCCTCCGACCTCAGCGCCCTGTCGCGCGAGATGGCGCTGCGCTTCGGCGACATCCCTGATTTTTTCGACAACGACCCGCTGGTCATCGACCTGTCGCAGCTGCCTCCTGATGCGGCCACGGTTGATTTTGCGGCGCTGCTCGCGCTGCTGCGCCCCTACCGCGTCGCCCCCCTGGCAGTACGCGGCGGCAACCCGGCGCAACTGGCCGCAGCCCTGGCGGCCGGGCTGGTCGCCGCGCCCGACGCCCGTGTCGTCAGCGCCCCTGCCGCCGCGCCGGCACCGCCCGCGCGCAGCAAGGCAGCCGCCCCGGTTGCGGAAACCCCCCCCGCGCCGGCCCCCGGCGCCCTCGTGATCGACAAGCCGCTGCGCTCCGGCCAGCAGGTCTATGCCCGCGGGCGCGATCTGGTCGTGCTGGCCATGGTCAACGCCGGCGCCGAGGTCATTGCCGACGGCCACATCCACGTGTATGCACCGCTGCGCGGCAAGGCCATGGCCGGCGCGCGCGGCAACACCGAGGCGCGCATTTTTGCGCTGAGCCTGGAGCCCGAGCTGCTGTCGATTGCCGGCATCTACCGCACCAGCGAAAACCCGCTGCCCGAAGGCGTATGGGGCCAGCCCACACAGGTGCGCCTGGTGCCCGGCCCAGAGGGCGACAAGCTCGTCATGGATCTGATCAAGGCGTGACCATGAGCCCCCACGTTCGCTCACTGCGTGTAGCTCTCTGCCCCCCGAGGGGGCCGCTGCGCCTGCGGCCCGGCGAAGCCGGTTCCGCGGCCCCTGCTGAAAAACGCGGGTGCGTCCGCCCACGCTGACCTGAACTCTCATCTGATACTTCGAAATTCAAAAGGACTTTTACGCATGGCAAAAATCATTGTGGTCACCTCCGGCAAGGGCGGCGTGGGCAAAACCACCACCAGCGCCAGCTTTGCAACCGGCCTGGCCCTGCGCGGGCACAAAACCGCCGTCATCGACTTCGACGTCGGCCTGCGCAACCTCGACCTGATCATGGGCTGCGAACGCCGCGTGGTGTACGACCTGATCAACGTGATCCAGGGCGAAGCCAACCTGCACCAGGCCCTGATCAAGGACAAGCAGTGCGACAACCTCTACGTGCTGGCCGCCTCGCAGACGCGCGACAAGGAAGCGCTGAGCAAGGAAGGGGTCGAGAAGGTGCTCAACGACCTGGCCGACATGGACTTTGAATACATCGTCTGCGACTCGCCGGCCGGCATCGAGACCGGTGCGCTGATGGCCATGCATTTTGCCGACGAAGCGCTCGTCGTGACCAACCCCGAGGTGTCCTCGGTGCGTGACTCCGACCGCATCCTCGGCATGTTGTCGTCCAAAACCAAACGCGGCATGGCGGGCGGCGATCCGATCAAAGAGCACCTGCTGATCACGCGTTACAACCCCAGCCGCGTGGACCAGGGCCAGATGCTGTCGCTGGAAGACATCAAGGACATCCTGCGCATCAAGCTGATCGGCGTGATCCCCGAGTCCGAGGCGGTGCTGCAAGCCTCCAACCAGGGCGTGCCCGCCGTCCACATGGAAGGCAGCGACGTGTCCGAAGCCTACAAGGACATGATTGCCCGCTTCCTCGGCGAAGACAAGCCGCTGCGTTTCATCGACGCGCCCAAGGTCGGCTTCTTCAAACGCGTGTTTGGAGGGAAATAACCCGCCATGGCCTCTTTCCTCTCCTTCCTGCTCGGCGAAAAGAAAAAAACCGCCAGCGTCGCCAAAGAGCGGCTGCAGATCATCCTCGCGCACGAACGCTCCGGCCGTCACAGCCACGAGCCCGACTACCTGCCGGCACTGCAGCGTGATTTGATCGCGGTGATCTCCAAATACATCAACATCAATCCGGCCGACATCAAGGTCAACCTCGAGCGCCAGGACAACCTCGACGTGCTCGAAGTCAAGATCGAGCTGCCCGACGGCAAGTAGCGGACTTGTCATTGCGGACGCGATCCGCAATCCATGCCGCATCAACCATCAGCTTGTTCGTGCTGCATGGATGCCGGGTCAGGCCCGGCATGACACCGCAGGGCCTGCCGCCCCGGCTTACAGCCCGAGAAACGTCTTCACCACCGCCACCGTGCGCGCCGGGTCTTCCTCGTGCGGCACGTGGCCCAGCTCGTCGAACACCACCAGCCGGCTGCCGGTGATGTCGCGCGCAAAACGCTGGCCGAACTCCAGGGGAATCAGCCGGTCCTGCCCGCCCCAGAGGATCAGCGTGGGGATGGCCAGCGTTTTCAGCCCGGCCACCTCGCCGGAGTAGCCCTGGTCCATGCGCCGGCCCAGCGCCTGGCGGTTGCCCGCGCGCAGGGTCATGTCGCGGTAGAGGTCCACCAGTTCGGGCGTGACTTTCGAAGGATCGCCATACACATTGCGCACGCTTTTTTCCACAATGCTGCGCGGCAACGTGTACTGCGTCAGCACCCGCAGCGCGGGCATGCGTGCAATGCGAAAGCCCAGCGGCAACGAGGGCGGCACGCTGGCCGACTCCGGCGAATACCCGCTGGCATCCACCAGCACCAGCCGCGCCACACGCTGCGGCAACGCCACCGCTGTCGCCCAGGCCACCTGCCCGCCCAATGAATTGCCGGCCAGCACAAAACGCTGCACGCCCAGCTGGTCCACGACGGCGGTGACGAAGCGCACGTAGGCTTCGACCGAATAGTCGTTCTGCCGGTTCGGCCCGGTCAGCGCAAAACCCGGCAGATCAAAACGGATCACGCGCCGCTGCCCGCGCAAAGCCGCGGCCCAGCCCTCCCAGGTGTGCAGGCTGGCCGAGGTGCCGTGGATCAGCACGATGGGCAGCGGGTCGTCCCTCGGCCCCTCGTCGCGCAGGTGCACCTGCATGCCGTCGATGGTGATGAACTGCGAGGGCGGCTGCGCCCAGCGCGGCTTGAGCGCCTCCACCGGCTGGTCCGGCGCCCAGGTGGCCACCAGCGCCACCGCGGCGAGCACCAACAAGGCGGCTATAAAAAAGAGAAGGCTTCGGAAAAACAGTCTCATGAAGGGGCTCCCGCCTGCGGCCTGGTGACGATGGCCAAGTCTAAGGTGTAGCCCCGCTTCCCGTGATGGGTCCGCGCAGCATGCCCCGCCTGAGCCCCGCACCGCACCGCGCCGCGCCGTCGCCGTTCCCATGTTCATGGGGTGGCGGCGCATGGTCATCCGCCCGGCTTTTGCCTAAACTGCAACAGCGTCCACAACCCCTGCACAGCCGCCTCCGGTGGCAGCCCGCAGCCCACCAGGAAGAAAACCCATGCAGCGTCGCCTGTTCTCCCTCCTTGCCCTTGGGGCCTTCGCGCTGGCCGCGGCCTTCACCACCACAGACAGCCACGCCCAGGAGCGCATCGGCGTACTCATGCTTCACGGCAAGAACCCGGGCAACAACCGGGACCCGAACTTCAGCCCGCTGAAAGACACTTTCGAACGCCAGGGCTGGCTCGCCACCGTGCCCGACATGCCCTGGTCGCGCGGCCGTTACCTCGACGGCGGGCTGGACAAGGCCATGGCCGAAATCGCCGGTCACATCAAAGGCCTGCGCGACCAGGGCGCGACCAAAATCGTGATCATCGGCCACAGCATGGGTGTGCCCACCAGCATGGCGCATGCCGCGCGCGGCGGCGATGTGGATGCGCTGATCGGGCTGGCGCCCGGCCACGCGCCGGTGGGTTATTACACCCAGCCCTGGGGCAAGCCGGTGCACGACAGCATCAACGAAGCGCGCGCGCTGGTGGCTGCCGGCAAAGGTGACACGCGTGAACGCTTCAGCGACGTCAACCAGGGCCGCCAGCAAACCGTGGTCTCCACGGCCAAGGACTACCTGTCCTACTTCGACCCGACCTCCGACGCCGAAATGTCGGTCACCGCGCCGCGCATCCCGGCCAAGGTCCCGGTCATGACGGTGATCGGCGAGAAGGACCCGCTGTTCAGGGCGATCAAGGCCTACTACGTCGACAAG
This sequence comes from Polaromonas sp. YR568, assembly GCF_943371715.1. Taxonomy (GTDB): domain Bacteria; phylum Pseudomonadota; class Gammaproteobacteria; order Burkholderiales; family Burkholderiaceae_C; genus Polaromonas. The sequence continues at coordinate 66,253 of NZ_CALRVW010000017.1, forward strand.
CTGCCGGCCAACCCGAAGAACCAGTTTCTGGAAGTCTCGGGCGGCCACCTCGACACACCGCGGGTCGCCAGCGACGCGATCATCGCCTGGATCAAGACCGCCGTGGCGCCCTGAGCCCGCCGGCCGCCCCGCCCCAGCGCGCGGCTATCATCCCCCCATGCTGACAGAGACTCTGGGCGCGGCGCGCGACATGGGGCGCCTCAACGACATTGCCGGTGTGCTGATCCGCCACGGCTTCGGCGACAGCGTGCGCCGGCTCGGCCTGGCCGACCGGCTCGAGCGCGCGGGCCACGCCCTCAAGTGGGAGCATGCCGCCGACCTGGCCCGTATCGAGCCGCCCGTGCAGGTGCGCCTGGCGCTGGAAGAACTGGGCCCGGCCTTTGTCAAGCTCGGGCAGATCCTGGCCGGCCGCGCCGACCTGTTTGGCCCCGAGTGGATTGCCGAGTTTGAAAAACTCCACAACCACGTGCCCGCCGTGCCCTTCGAGCTGTTGCGGCCGCAACTGCGCGAAGACCTGGGCGGCGAGCCCGAAGAAGTTTTTGCCCGCTTCGACACCGAGCCGCTGGCCGCCGCGTCGATCGCCCAGGTGCACCGCGCACAGCTGAAAGACGGCACCGAGGTCGTCGTCAAGATACGCCGCCCCGGCATCACCGCGGTGATCGAGGCCGACCTGCGCCTGCTCGGCCGCCTGGCCGCGCTGGTGGAAGCGGAAATGCCCGCCCTCAAGCCCTACCACCCGCAGCAGCTGGTGCGCGAGCTGGTCAAATCATTGCGCCGCGAGCTGGACCTGGCCGGCGAGTGCCGCCACGCCGAACGCATTGCAGCCAACATGGCGCCGCTGCCGTGGATCGTCATTCCGCGGGTGCACTGGGCGCACACCGGCGAACGCGTGAACGTGCAGGACTTCGTGGGCGGCATCCCCGGCGACCGGCTCGACCAGCTGACCCCCGAGGCCGGCTTTGACCGCACCCTGCTGGCCCAGCGCGGCGCGCGCGCCGTGCTCAAAATGATTGTGGAAGACGGCTTCTTCCACGCCGACCCGCACCCCGGCAACGTGTTTTACCTGCCCGGCAACGGCATTGCCTTCATCGACTTCGGCATGGTTGGGCGCCTGTCCGAGCGCCGGCGCGAAGAGCTGCTGCAGCTGCTGCTGGGTCTGGTCGAACGGCAGGCGCCAGCCGTAGCCGACGTGCTGATGGACTGGACCGGCGACAGCCACGGCATCAACCTCGGGCAGCTCGAAACCGAGATCGAGGCCTTTGTCGACCAGTACCACGGCACGCCGCTGGCCGAGCTCAGCCTGGGCCAGATGCTGGCCGACGTCACCACCCTGCTGCGCGAGCACCACCTGGGCCTGCCGCCGGACCTGGCGCTGCTGATCAAGGCCTTCATCTCGCTCGAGGGCATGGGCCGCGGGCTGGACCCGGGCTTTCACATGGCCACCGAGGCCACGCCCATGCTGCGTCAGGTGCTGCGCGCCCGCTACCAGCCCGAGGTGCTGGCCGGCCGCGCCTGGAAGACCCTGCGCCGCACCCTGGCCGTGGCCGAACAGCTGCCGCACGACGTCTCGCGCCTGCTGCGCAACGCGCGCCGCGGCCACCTGAGCGTCGGTATCGAACTGGCCCACCTCAAACGCGTGGGCGACCAGGTGGACCGCGCCGCCAACCGCCTGGCCATGGCGCTGATCATTGCCGCACTCATCATCGGCTCGTCCATCGTCATGACCGTCAAAGGCGGCCCGACGCTGATGGGCCTGCCGGTGTTCGGCTTTCTCGGCTTCACCGGCGCCATGCTGGGCGGCGTGTGGCTGGTGCGCGCCATCTGGCGCAGCAGCCGCGGGCGCGACATCGACGACGCGGACTGAACTTCCCAAAAAAAAAAGCAGCATCCGCCTCTCGGCACATGCTGCTTGGGCTGAAGGCCCCGCAAGCCGTTGAACGCTCTGGGCGCCTGAAGCCCCTTTAACGGGCCGGGGCCTCGCCCTGAATGGCAGCACCCACCTCGGCATCCGCTTTCGCTTTGGCCTTTGCTTTGGCCTTGGCCTGGCTGCTGGCAGCCTTGGCCGCGCCGGCGCCACTTTTCACTTCGGCCTTGCCGGCCTGCGCCACGCGCTTGCCGCTGGACGTGGCTGCATCGCCTGCCGCTTCGGCCGTGCCCTGCACGCCCCCCAGCACCTTGCCACCACCCTCGGTGGCGCTGTTGGCCGCGCCCGAGGCGCTGATGCCGCCCCCGGCCTGCGCACCGGCAGCCGCCGAGCCAACAGCACCTGCAGGCGCCCTGTTCTCTTGCGCGGTCGCATTGCCATTGGCCCCTGCGCGCACGCCGGCCTCCAGGCCCACGCCGGCATTGGCGGTGCCGCCAGCGGGCTGCACGGCCGTGTTCGCGCCAATGCCTGCACCCACGCCAGCACCCAGCGCCGGGCCGGCGGCCACGGTCACGCCGGTAGCGCCGCGCACGGCACCGTCCAGATTCACCAGGCCGCCAGCCTGCGCGGAAAGACCCCAGACCATGGCCGTGGTCAGCACCATCAGCGAAGGAAGGGCCCGCAAAGCCCGTGGCCGGGCCACGGCTGCCAGAGCTGGGGAAAGGTCAGACTGAAATTTGTTGAAACGGATCATTGAAGCTCCTGCTGTTGAAGAAGCGTTCATCTTCCAACGCCAGAATGTTCACTGAGTGTCGGCTTCGTTGGCTTTGTAAGGTGATGCGTGGCCACCACCGGACGGGCGCTTTAACGCAAGTGAACGCTGACATCGACAACCATCTTCACCATGCGGAACGGTCCTGCCGGCCAGATGTAGCGGATGTCACCATTCACTACCCGCATTCCCGCCCGGCTCGGGCCCTGGCCACCGGCACAGGCCCTGCCGGCCCCTGTCAGCCGACCGGGCGGATGCCGATCAGGTAGCCGTGCGCCCAGAAAGCAAACACCGCCCAGGCCGCCGCGCCCACCACCACCGTGATCGCCGTGCCGGCCGGAGTGCCCGCCGGATACACGGTGCCCGCAGCCCGGTCGCGCGCCCGCGCCGCCCTAAAACTCAGCGCCGCCCACACCAGGAAGGCGCCGAACAGCACCATGTGCGCCACATTGCCGTTGGCCAGCAGGTGGGCCAGCGCCCACACCTTCACGCCCAGCACCATGGGGTGATGCAGCCGCGCCTTGATCGCGTTGCGCGGCACGTAGGTGGCCGCCAGCAATATGAACGCGATCAGCGTCAGCAGCGAGGCCAGGTGCCGCATGCCTCTTGGCGGCATCCACAGCTGCACCGGCTGTTGCCGCGCCAGGCCAAAGCCCCACACGATCAGCACAAAACCGACGATGGACAGCAGCGCATAAACCGCCTTCCAGGGCAGCTCACCCACGCGGCCTATGGTCGCCGTGCGCCAGCCGTCGGCCACGATGCGTATGGAATGCACGCCCAGAAAAAGCACCAAGCCCAGAATCAGTATTGCCACCGCCATCTCCTCAAAGTATGGAAGCGATTATGAGCGCCCGCGGCGCGCGCCGTCACGCCGTGCGGGTTGGACTGGTTAAGCTGGCTGGCGCCATGCCGCTACTGAATTCGTAGCTGGTGGCGCAGGTGAATAAAGGGCTGGAGGCCGATTTGGGTTGTAAAAAAGGGGCTACGGAGATTTCCATCAACCATGACCAGCCACCCACCACCGTTCGCCCTGAGCCTGTCGAAGGGCTTCGACAGCTCAGTCCGAACGGGGAAGCACCAGCCCCCGAACCCGCCGCCTCAATGCCCGGTGGTTTTCCCGCGCCGCGCCTGCGTCTGGTTGCCGCCGCCCACATGCGCCTCGCGGTCGCTGCGGCTGTCGGGCGTGCGTTTGCCCTGGTTCAGCTGGGTGGCGTCCTGCTCGCCCATCTTGTTGGCGTCGTTCTCCACCTTGCCGGTGTGGGCGGTCTGTTTGTCACGCGGGTTCTGCTTGCTGCTGGACATGTGGTGCACTCCTTGGAATGAAGGGGAAAAGGTCCAGACACCGGCCATGTTGCCGGCTCCGGCCATGGCGTCAAGTTACGCTTTTTTGGCTGCGTGTTCTTGTTTTATGTCATACAGGCCCGCTTGAAAACACGGCCAACCAGGCCCCGGCGGCACGCCCCCGGCCGGCCAGCGCCGCAGGCAGGCAGCGGCCCCTCCGGATGGTTTTCCGGGCTGGCCCCATCCTTGTGTAGACTCCCCTGAGGAATTTTCTGCACCCGCCCGCCTGTTGCCCAGGCGGCTCTTCTCTTCAACCGGTCCCCCGATGCGCCTGAGAATCTTTCTGGTCGAAGACAGCCCCGTCATCCGCGCCAACCTGGCCGAGTCCCTCGAAGAGCTGGTGGGCGCCCGCGTGGTGGGCGGAGCCAGCACCGAAGACGAGGCCCGCCAATGGCTGGCCGACCACCCCACCGACTGGGACCTGGCCGTGGTCGACCTGTTCCTATTGCAGGGCAACGGCCTGAATGTGGTCAAAAGCTGCGGCAACCGCGACCTGCGGCAAAAAATCGTCGTGCTCACCGGCTACGCCACCCCGGCCATGCGTCAGCGCTGCCTGGCCGCAGGCGCCGACGCCGTGTTCGACAAAGCCACCGAGATCGACGAGTTCACCCGTTACGCCACCGACGAGGTGGAGCGCGTAGCCGGCGAAACACGCTGGTGAGCAACCGCATCGCCGCACTCAATTGCTATTGATTCAATAGCTGCAGCCGCAGGTAAGGCAAGGGCTGAGGCCCGATTTGGCATGTACCCCGAAAGGGACGCCAGCTTTCCCCCGGAAACCTGGCGGGGCGTCGCCCAGCCGCTCGTGCTGTCATCCCGGACTCGATCCGGGATCCATGCCACGCCCACCTGCGCTGGCCCAGGCAAGCCTCAGCCTGCCGCCTCGGTAAAACACATCGCCTCGATCTTGTGGCCGTCCAGGTCGCGCACAAAGGCCGCGTAATACGTCGGCGTGTAGTGCGGCCGCAAACCGGGCGGCCCGTCACACAACGCGCCCAAGGCCAGCGCCTGCGCATGAAAGGCATCCACCTCGGCCGGCGAGTTGGCCAGAAAACAGATGTGGGTGCCGTTGCCCGGCGCAGCCCGCCCGCCATCGAGCGGCCGCCCCACCCAGAACTCCGGAAAGGCCCGGCCATAAGCCACCGACTCGCCATGCGTCATGACCTGCTTGATCTGCAGCGTGCCCAGCACCGCGTCATAAAACGCCCTGGCGCGCGGGTAGTCGTTGGTGCCTATGGAGAGGTGGGAGATGACGCTGGGTGGGAGGTCGGAGGGATCGGACATGATGACTCCTCGAAAGTTAAATGGGGCGAAAAGTTTAACAAGACGCAAGCTTTTGGTTGGGGAAAATGCCTTGCGGTATCGTTAAGCCATAAACACAAAAAGCAAGGGAGGTCATGATGGGCTTGATAGACCACGACGACATGAACGAGGGCCGCCAGCGCCCTTTTAGCCCGCCTCCCGAACGATTTGGCACGCTGAGCAAGGTCCTCATCTTCTTGGTACTGCTTTTCTTCCTCTACACAGTCGCAGACTGGAAGTTAAACCAGCATGCCGCCAAGCCAGCCAGTACATCGCTCGCAACGACACCGGCGCCGGTCTCACGTCCTGCTCCATCAGCTGCTCCCTCGGTTCCACCAACACCCGCCCGCTCAAGCGCAACCGAAGCGCCGGAAGGCGCGCGCAGTGTCACCAAGTGCATCGTCAATGGCAAAACCAGCTACGGCGATAAAAGCTGCGCTAGCGGGGCAAAAGCAACTCAGATTGTCACCAAGGAAAATCACAACCTCATGGCCGCCGTGCGCGCGCCGGCGATCACAAAGTCAGAAGAATCTGCACAACCATCAGCAGCCATCGCCCAAAGTGATCACGACCTTGATCAAGCGGCAATGAAGGCTGAATGCAAGGCCTTGGACGAGCGCATCAAATACCTAGACGCAATGGCGCGCCAGCCGCAAAGCGGGCAAACGCAAGACGGGATTCGCGAGGAGCGAAAAAAAGCGCGCGACCGGCAGGCGCGCATTCCCTGTCGGTAGAGCTAACCGAGCACGAGCGCCCGACAAATACTTTTCACACAACACAAGATCAACCGAAGCTAGCCCGGTATGTCACGGGATCCAAAGTGCAATGCTGATCGAGTGCGCCTTTGAGATCAAAAAGACGAGGTGCCTTCCTGAATTCAAAAAGCCTATAGAGATGAAATTGCTCCTTCGCGCCGTGCGACAAAGCCAGCTCGCCGCGCGAAACAAAAAATGGCGTATCACGACCAAACGTCGTGGTCTTAACTTCAATGAATCGTTCTTTGCCGTCGGGATCAAACGAAAGAACGTCGTAACCCAAACCGTCTCCCTTCGACTGGGAAATGTGATCAACCTTGTCCGCGAGACGCGACTGCCCCAATTGCGTCAGTCGCCAATGTTCGAACTGAACAATGAACTCCTCTCCTGCCAAGCCCAATGATTGATTCTGGGCTTCGCGTTCGAGGTAATCGCGTTTTACGGCCCTGAAAAGTAGGGGATTTAGGGGTTCAGCCGTACGATTTTGTTTTTGAGGCGCATCTGATTTCACTTTGGTGAAATCAGTAAGAGCAGGCACCAATGCGGGTTGCTGTACGGCCGCAAGTGCGACGCTGTCCAGCGTCGTCTTCCCCCGAACTTGCTCCACTGCAACTATCGCCAGAAGCGCTTGATAGTTTGATCGAGGTTTGTATCCTCGAATGTAAGGAAAACCGAGATCAATCATGGCTGCGCTGATATTGCCGTGCTTGAACTCGATGGAGGCATCGGATCGGTCTTGCAGCTTCTCCTGCAATTTCCGGCGATGAACCGTCTTGTTGTAAGTTTGCCCCGCTAACTCCAGCGTCAGCATTTGCAGGTAATCCGCAACAATTGCCTCTACTTCTACGCGTGACCAATCCATGGGGATTCCAGACAAGGTTTTGACGACCCCCTCATCTTAGGGTCTGTCCAATCAGTTTTTAGGTCGAACAGCCACGCGAGCGTTCGGGGTCAACTATTTCTAGCCTTGCGCCGCTCCCTCACCGCCCGCGCCAATCCCTCCAGCACCGGCACCGTCTGCGCCATGCTGATGCAGGCATCGGTTACCGACACACCGGGCCGCAGCGGCGTGCCGGGCACGATGTCCTGCCGCCCTTCATGCAGGTGGCTTTCGATCATGAGGCCGGTGATGCGCTGGTCGCCGGCCGCCATCTGCTGGGCCACCTCGGCCGCCACGGTGATCTGGCGCTGGTGCTGCTTGCTGCTGTTGGCGTGTGACACGTCGATCATCACCTGCTCGCGCAGGCCGGCACCCTTGAGCAGCGCGCAGGCGGCGTCCACATCGGCTTTTGAATAGTTGGGCTGCTTGCCGCCGCGCAGGATCACGTGGCAGTCGTTGTTGCCGCGGGTTTCAAAAATCGCGGCCTGGCCCATCTTGGTCATGCCCATGAAGGCGTGTTGCGCCTGCGCCGCCTGGATGGCGTCGGTGGCGACCTTGATGCCGCCGTCGGTGCCGTTCTTGAAGCCGACCGGGCAGCTCAGGCCCGAAGCCAGCTGGCGGTGGCTGGGGCTTTCGGTGGTGCGCGCGCCAATGGCGCCCCAGCTCACCAGGTCGCTGATGAACTGCGGGCTCAGCAGGTCCAGAAACTCGGTGCCCACCGGCAGGCCCAGATCCAGCACGTCGAGCAGCAGGCGCCGCGCCATTTCCAGCCCTTCGTTGATGGCGAAGCTGCCGTCCATGTGCGGGTCGTTGATGTAGCCCTTCCAGCCCACGGTGGTGCGCGGTTTCTCGAAGTACACGCGCATCACCACCAGCAAGTCGTCGGCCAGCGCATCGGCCTGCAGCTTGAGCTGGCGGGCATAGTCCATGGCCTGGTCATGGTCGTGGATGGAGCAGGGCCCGACCACGACGATCAGGCGGTCGTCGGCGCCCTGCAGCACGCGCGAGATGGCGGCGCGGCTGCGCTCCACCAGGCTCAGGCTGGCTTCGGGCACCGGCAGCCACTCCTGCAGCAGGGCGGGCGTGATCAGCGGGCGCACCGCGCCGATGCGGGTGTCGTCGATGCGGGTGGTGTCACGGGTGGACAGCGGCGTGGCGGGGTGGGTGTGGATGCTCATGCCGCAGATTATGAGTGTTTTATGCCTGCAGCCCTTGATGTACCTGCGTCAACAGCTACTCTTTTAATAGCGATGCAGCGCCGCTCACACACGGCTCACAGACTGGCGTACTTCGCCATCAGTGCAGCAACGGCCGGTTTCGCGCAGCGCTGCAGGGTCATCAGCAGGGCGTGGTCGGGCTGGACCACACGGTGCCGGGTGCGCAGGTCGTGCTGGATCTGCCCCAGCAGCGCCGCTGCCATTTCCGCGTCTGCCAACGCCCGGTGGGCACGGCCGGCGCGTGGCAGGTGGTGGTAATCCACCAGCACGCCCAGCTTGTGGCTGGGAGCTTGGGGATACAGCCGGCGCGCGACCAGCAGGGTGCAGGCAAAGGGATGGTCCGCCGCCGCATCGGCACGCAGCAGCTCGGCCTGCCAGAACTTGCGGTCAAACGCCGCGTTGTGCGCCACCATGGGCGCATCACCCACAAAGCGGCTGGCCTCGCGCATGACGCTGGCCGCCTCAGGCGCCGCGGCCACCATGGCGTTGCTGATGCCGGTGAGGCTGGTGATGAAGGCGGGAATGTGCACACCCGCATTCATCAGGCTCTGGAAGCGGTCCACCACGTGACCGTTTTCAAGCAGCACGATGGCCACCTCGGTGGCGCGGTCGCCCATGGCGGGCGACAGGCCGGTGGTTTCAAAGTCGATGACGGCGATGCAGCTCATGCGCGGCGTTCAAGCCAGCAATGTCGTGCCGGCCATCACCACCTCTTACACGTCGATGTTCGCGGCGCGCAGCGCATTCGTTTCAATGAACTCGCGGCGCGGCTCGACGTCGTCGCCCATCAGCATGGTGAACACGTGATCGGCTTCGATCGCGTCGTCGATCTGCACACGCAGCAGGCGGCGCACGGTCGGGTCCATGGTGGTTTCCCACAGCTGTGCCGGGTTCATCTCGCCCAGACCCTTGTAGCGCTGGCGTGCGGTAGCGCCTTCGGCCTGCGTGATCAGCCAGGCCATGGCGTCGCGGAAGGTCTCGACTTTTTCTTCCTTCTGGCGCTCGCCCTCGCCGCGTGTCACCTTGGCGCCCTGGCCCATCAGGCCCTTGAAGGTCACGGCGGCTTCCACCAGTGCGGCGTAGTCGGCGCCGTGCACAAAGTCCTGTGTCAGCACGCTGCTCTTGACGTTGCCATGGTGGCGGCGGCTGATGCGCAGGATGGGCTTGTCGTTCCGGCTGTCGAACTCGCCGGCCACTTCGGCGGTTGGCAACTGGGCCTGCAGCGAGGCGGCTGACCGTTCGGCGTCTTCCACCGTGTCCAGGTTCAACGCCACGCCGTCGGCAATCGCTTTCAGCGCTTCGGCGTCCATGTAGCCGCGCAGGCGGGCAATGACGGACTCGGCCAGCTGGTGCTTGCGCGCCAGCTCGGCCAGCGTGTCGCCGGTCAGCAGCGTGCCCTGGCCATTAGCGGGGTCGGCACCGGTCAACACCGTGGCGTCTTTCAGCGCGATCTTCAGCAGGAAGCTGTCGAGGGCCGGGCCGTCTTTCAGATACTGCTCTTCCTTGCCCGACTTGACCTTGTACAGCGGCGGCTGCGCAATGTAGATGTGACCGCGCTCGACGAGCTCGGGCATCTGGCGGTAAAAGAAGGTCAGCAGCAGGGTGCGGATGTGCGCGCCGTCCACGTCGGCGTCGGTCATGATGATGATGCGGTGGTAACGCAGCTTGGCGACGTTGAAGTCGTCGTTGCCGGTGGTGCCGCCGGCCTTGCCGATGCCGGTGCCCAGCGCGGTGATCAGCGTCAAAATTTCATTGCTGGTCAGCAGCTTTTCGTAACGCGCTTTTTCCACGTTCAGGATCTTGCCGCGCAAGGGCAGAATCGCCTGGAACTTGCGGTCGCGGCCCTGCTTGGCGGAGCCGCCGGCGGAGTCACCCTCGACGATGTAGATTTCACACAGTGCCGGGTCTTTTTCCTGGCAGTCGGCCAGCTTGCCGGGCAAGCCCATGCCGTCAAGCACGCCCTTGCGGCGCGTCATGTCGCGCGCCTTGCGGGCGGCTTCACGCGCTCGCGCAGCCTCGATGATCTTGCCGACGATGATCTTGGCGTCGTTCGGGCGTTCCTGCAGGTAGTCGTGCAGCAGCTTGCTGACGATGTCCTCGACCGGGCCGCGCACCTCGGAGCTGACCAGCTTGTCCTTGGTCTGGCTGGAGAACTTGGGCTCGGGCACCTTGACGCTGAGCACGCAGGTCAGGCCTTCACGCATGTCGTCGCCCGTGACCTCGACCTTGGCCTTCTTGGCAATTTCACTGTCGTCGATGTACTTGTTGATGACGCGCGTCATCGCCGCGCGCAGGCCGGTCAGGTGGGTGCCACCGTCGCGCTGCGGGATGTTGTTGGTGAAACACAGCACCTGCTCGTTGTAGCCGCTGTTCCACTGCATGGCAACTTCCACACCGATGTTGGTGTTCTGGTCACTCTGGCGGTCGCCCATGGCGTGGAACACATTGGGGTGCAGGACAGTCTTGCCCTTGTTGATGAAATTGACAAAACCCGTCACGCCGCCGGCGCCGGCGAAGTCGTCTTCCTTGCCGCTGCGCTCGTCCTTCAGGCGGATCTTCACGCCGTTGTTCAGGAAACTCAGCTCGCGCAGGCGCTTGCTCAGGATTTCGTAGTGGAAATCGTTGTTCTGCTGGAAGATGTCGGTGTCGGGCAGGAAGTGGACTTCGGTGCCGCGCTTGTCGGTGTCGCCCAGCACCTGCATCGGCGAAACTTCGACGTCGCCGACCTTCTCGATGATGCGGTTCTGCACAAAGCCCTTGGAGAACTCCATCACATGGACCTTGCCTTCGCGGCGGATTGTCAGGCGCAGCATTTTTGAGAGCGCGTTCACGCAGCTCACACCCACGCCGTGCAGCCCGCCCGAGACCTTGTAGCTGTTCTGGTTGAACTTGCCGCCGGCATGCAGCTCGGTCAGCGCGATCTCGGCCGCCGAACGCTTGGGCTCGTGCTTGTCGTCCATCTTGATGCCGGTCGGAATGCCGCGGCCGTTGTCCACCACGCTGATGGAGTTGTCCAGGTGGATGGTGACCATGATGTCGTCGCAATGGCCGGCCAGCGACTCGTCGATGGAGTTGTCGACCACCTCGAACACCAGGTGGTGCAAACCGGTGCCGTCGGAGGTGTCGCCGATGTACATGCCGGGCCGCTTGCGCACGGCCTCCAGGCCTTCCAGGATCTGGATCGAACCCTCGCCATACCCTTCGGATGCGCCGGCCTGGTTGCTGTCGATCTTGGGCTGGAAATTGGAGCTTCCCTCACCGCCTTCACCGGAATGAACGCCCTCCATCTCACGGCCTGCATCGTCAGGAGTGGCTTCGTTGGGTTTGTTTGCTTCGGTCATAACTCAGTTTTCTCAATCTCTTGAATGACCAAACCCGCTTTGGTGAGCGGGTCGGTCTTTACTCTGACGGTCATCTCGGGCTGGCGCCTGCTGCTCTCCCAAGCCCCTCGTTTGTCATCCCGGACTTGATCCGGGATCCATACCACATCGACCTTGCTGCGGTTTTTGCTGCATGAATGGCGGGCCCGGCCCGCCATGACACTTTTCCCACTAGATCCGCATCGGCATCACAACGTACTTGAACGCCGCGTTGTCGGGAATGGTCAGCAGCGCCGAGCTGTTGGAATCGGCCAGCTCGATCTTCACCATGTCCTGGTCCATGTTGGCCAGGGCGTCGATCAGGTAGGTCACGTTGAAGCCGATTTCGATGGCGTCACCGCCGTAGTCGATGTCGAGTTCGTCGACCGCTTCTTCCTGCTCGGCGTTGTTGGACGCCACACGCAGGGTGCCGGGCTCGATGTTCAGGCGCACGCCCTTGAACTTTTCGCTGGTCAGAATGGCGGTGCGCTGCAGCGACGCCAGCAGCGGCACGCGGCCCAAGGTGATGATGTTCTTGTGGTTCTTCGGGATCACGCGGTTGTAGTCGGGGAACTTGCCCTCGACCAGCTTGGTGACGAACTCCATGCCTTCGAAGCTGAACTTGGCCTGGTTGCCGGCGAACTGCATTTCGATCGCGCCTTCCTTGTCGCTGAGCAGGCGCTGCATCTCCAGCACCGTCTTGCGCGGCAGGATCACTTCCTGGCGCGGCACCTCGACGTCGAGCGTGGCCGACGAAAACGCCAGGCGGTGGCCGTCGGTGGCCACCAGGCTCAGCTGTTTGCCTTCGGCGACGAACAGGATGCCGTTGAGGTAGTAGCGGATGTCATGCACAGCCATGGCAAACGAAACCTGGTTCAACAGCTCTTTCAGCACCTTTTGCGGCACCGAAAAGCTCGGGCCGAAGTTGGCGGCTTCCTGCACCAGCGGAAAGTCTTCGGCCGGCAGGGTCTGCAGCGTGAAGCGGCTCTTGCCACCCTTGAGGATCAGCTTGTTCTGCGCCGACTCCAGCGACACCGTCTGGTCGCTCGGCATGGAACGCAGGATGTCGATGAGTTTGCGTGCGCCGACGGTGGTCGTGAAGTTGCCCGTGTCACCGTCCAGCTCGGCTGTCGTGCGGATCTGGATTTCCAGGTCGCTGGTCGTCAGCTGCAGCTGCGAACCCGTCTTGCGGATCAGCACGTTGGCCAGAATCGGCAACGTGTGCCGACGCTCAACAATGCCCGCGACCGATTGCAGAACCGACAAAACTTTATCCTGGGTGGCTTTGAGAACGATCACTGTCTTAACCTCTTATTTCTTTAATTCAAATTAGTAGTAGTAGATAAGGGCAACCCGTTTCTGTGGACAGCCCTATTTTCTTCTTTTTGATCAACTACTTGGCGCTTGTTTAACCTTGTGGTCAGACCACTCCCTACCCTGCCGCTTGATATGAACAACTTCCGGAAATCCACTTCCCCTGTGGATAAGTCATCAGTTGTTCAAAAGTTGTCCCCATGGTTGTCAGGCGAGCCTGAAACCGGTGGAAAGTGGCTGAAAAAGTATTCAATTCAGCCTTTCAGGGTTTGTTCCAGCACGTGCAGCTGCTGATTGAGTTCGGTCATCTGCTGGCGCTCGGCGGCCATCTTGCGTACGGCGTGCAGCACCGTGGTGTGGTCGCGGCCGCCAAACAGCTCGCCAATCTCCGGCAGACTCTTCTGGGTCAGTTCCTTGGCCAGGTACATGGCAATCTGGCGCGGCCGGGCAATGCTGGCGGGCCGCTTCTTGGAATACATGTCGGCGACTTTAATCTTGTAATAGTCGGCCACGGTCTTCTGGATGTTCTCGACCGATATCTGGCGGTTCTGGATGGACAACAGGTCGCGCAGGGCTTCCCGCGCCAGCTGGATGGAGATTTCCTTGAGGTTGAAGCGCGAGTAGGCGAGGATCTTGCGCAACGCGCCTTCGAGCTCGCGCACGTTGGAGCGCACGTTCTTGGCCACAAAAAATGCGACCTCCTCGGGCATGACCGTGCCTTCGGCCTCGGCCTTGCGGATCAGGATGGCCACGCGCATCTCCAGCTCGGGCGGCTCGATGGCCACCGTCAGCCCGGAGTCAAACCGCGAGATCAGCCGCTCATGGATGTCCGTCAGGCCCTTGGGATAGGTGTCGCTGGTCATCACGATGTGCGACTTCTTGGTCAGCAGCGCCTCGAAGGCGTTGAAGAACTCTTCCTGGGTGCGGTCCTTGTTGGCGAGAAACTGCACGTCGTCGATCAGCAGCAGATCGAGCGAGTGGTAACGCTCCTTGAACTCGTCAAAAGTCTTGCGCTGATAGGCTTTAACCACATCCGACACAAATTGCTCGGCATGGATGTAGAGAACTTTGGCCGCCGGGTTGTCGGCCATCAGCTTGTTGCCGATGGCGTGCATCAGGTGGGTCTTGCCCAGACCGACGCCGCCGTAGATGAACAGCGGGTTGTACAGCTGGCCCAGGCTGCTCGCTACATGCATGGCGGCGGCCCGGCCCATGCGGTTGGCCGTGCCCTCGATCAGGGTGTCGAAGGTCAGCGCGGTGTTGAGCCGGCTCTTGAACGGCGCACCGGCAGCGTCTTCGGCAACGCCCAGGCCAACCGGCTCGGTGACACCGTTGCCCTCAAAGCTGCGCGTCAAAGGTGCAGACCGTGTGCCGGGTTCACGCTGAGCGAGCGCTAACTCAAGATGAATACTGTGACCGGAAACCTTCTCCAGCAGGGCGGAAATACGGCCGGCGTATTGCGCGCGTATCCAGTCCAGCTTGAAGCGGTTGGCAACTTGAATGGTGACTTTGGACAGGTCGCCGGCAACCTCGGCTACCAGCGGACGGATCCAGGTGTTGAACTGCTGCTCGGGCAGTTCCTGCGCCAGATGGTCTACGCAGCTTTGCCACAAGTCCTGGCTTGAACTGTGAACGGCTCCCTCACGCATGGTGTCCGGGGGCTGGGTAGTCGCATTGGCCAGCATGCTTTTGCTTGTGGATATTATTAATTTTTGGCACCCGTTATTGTAGTCGTGTGGCGTAGTTATCCACAAAAAAAGGACTTCGGGTTTTAACCTAGGCAGCGACGGTCTGACGCTGCGCAGCCTGGCGCCGGCGTTGTCAGGGGGATCTGAGCATTTACCGGCAATGCGGCCCCTAACTTGTTGCCAGCGTTGGGAAATCTGCGATAATCGTGGGTTTCCCTGATTCATAGCGGGTCGGCGCGCCGTGGTGATGCTTGTTTTCAAGCACCATTTACGCCTTGCGGGCCCTGCTGACTTGCAGAGTTGGTTGTGTTGTACAGCCGCCAGGATCGAATCGCAGAATTTTCAGATTCTGCACAAGGGAGCTTTTTGTAGCTTGTAGGACCCATCATGAAACGCACATACCAACCTTCCAAAGTCAAGCGCGCCCGTACGCACGGTTTCCTGTCACGCATGAAAACACGTGGCGGCCGCGCAGTGATTGCGGCCCGTCGCGCCAAAGGCCGCAAGCGCCTGGCTGTATAAGCTCCGGGTCCAGCAGGCCTATTGCTACGCGGACGCCTGGCGCTAGTGCAGCGGCTTAAAACCCGACCCCAGTTCCAGGCAGTCCTTGCTGGCGCCATTGTTGCAAGAACAACGCATTTCGCATTGCACCGCAATGCGCTCGATGCCATGAACGCGCAAACCGTGCCCAGCAAGACCCATGACACGCCGGACCTGTTTCCCGTTCAGGATGTCTGGGTCGGGGCGATGGTGCCCAAACGCTGGGCCAAACGAGCCGTCACGCGCAACGCCATCAAAAGACAGATCTACACCGTGAGCGCTGATTTTTCGCCTCGACTGTCCCGTTCCGGGTGGGTGATCCGTTTGCGTCGTGACTTTTCGCGCAAGGAATTTGTCAGCGCCAGCTCGGAGGCACTCAAGCTGGCTGTGCGCAGCGAAGTGCAGGCCTTGATGCAGGCCGGAGCGCAGGCCGCATGAGCGCGCTGTTCACACTTCGCCGCGCTGCGGTGACGCTCAGCCGGTTGCCGCAGAAAACCCTGGTGGCCCTGGTCAAGGGTTACCGCCTCCTGCTCAGCCCCTGGCTGGGATCGTCGTGCCGCTTTGAGCCGACCTGTTCAGCGTATTCGCTGCAGGCCTTGCAGCAGCATGGCGCCGCCCGGGGCAGCTACCTGACGCTTTACCGTGTGGCGCGTTGCCACCCCTGGTGCAGCGGCGGTTACGATCCGGTGCCGCCGCCGACCGGCCGTTCTTCCCTTTTCACCCGTCTGGTCACGCCTGTGGCCTCGATCCCCTCTAAAAAGAAGCCGTCATGAACGACATTCGCCGTACCATTTTGTGGGTGATTTTTGGTTTTTCCATGGTCCTGCTGTGGGACCAGTGGCAGCTCTTCAATGGCCACAAGGCCACCTTTTTCCCGTCGCCCGCCCCCGCCGTGAGCAGCACGGCACCGGCGAGCAAGCCGGCCAGTGCCGCCAGCGTGCCGACCGGCCAGGCAGGCGTCAATGCCGTGCCGGCCCCGGTGGCCGGTGCAGCGGCGGCTTCGGCCCCCGGCGCCCTGCCCGCCAGCACGCCGTCAGCCACCAAGGAGCGCCTGGTCGTCAACACCGACGTGTTGAGCCTGACCTTCGACACCGAAGGCGGCACGCTGGTGCACTCCTCCTTCCTCAAACACAAGGACATGGTCGACCAGTCTTCCGGCTTCGTACTGCTCGATGAAAGTGCTGCGCGTGTCTATGTGGCACAGTCCGGCCTGATTGCCGGCGCCGAGGGTGGCAGTTTCCCGACCCACAAGACGCTGATGACCGCTGTTCCCGGCGAGCGCACGCTTAAGGACGGCCAGGACACCCTGGAAGTCAAGTTCGAGTCGGCCGAGGTCGGCGGCGTCAAGCTGGTCAAGACCTATACGCTCAAGCGCGGTGTTTATGACATGACCGTGCGTCACGACGTGGTCAACACGGGTACCAGCGCGGCCTCGCCGCAGCTTTACCTGCAACTGGTGCGCGACGGCAACAAGCCGCCCGGCGAGTCTTCGTTTTATTCCACCTTCACCGGTCCGGCGCTTTACACCGAGGCCAAGAAATACCAGAAGGTCGAATTCAGCGACATCGAGAAAAACAAGGTCGATGTCGAGAAGCAGGCGAGCAATGGCTACGTGGCCATGGTGCAGCATTATTTTGCGTCGGCCTGGATGCTGGCCGACGGCGTCCAGCGCGACATCTTCCTGCGCAAGGTCGACACCAACCTGTATGCGGTGGGCATGATCACGCCGCTGGGGGCTGTCGCACCCGGCACCACCAAAACTGTGGAAGCCCGGTTTTTTGTAGGCCCCCAGATTGAAAAACAGCTCGAAGCCATTGCGCCCGGCCTGGAGCTGGTCAAGGACTACGGCTGGCTGACGATTCTGGCCAAACCGCTGTACTGGCTGCTCGACAAGCTGCATGGCTTCCTGCAGAACTGGGGCTGGTCCATCGTGGCGCTGGTGCTGCTGCTCAAGGCCGCGTTCTACTGGCTCAACGCCAAGGCCTACGCCAGCATGGCCAAGATGAAGGCGGTCAACCCGAAGATCATGGAAATGCGCGAGCGGCTGAAAGACAAGCCGCAGGAAATGCAGCAGGCCATGATGAAGATGTACCGCGACGAAAAGGTCAACCCCATGGGTGGCTGCTTCCCCATCCTGATCCAGATTCCGGTGTTCATTGCGCTTTACTGGGTGTTGCTCAGCTCGGTCGAGATGCGCAACGCGCCCTGGATCTTGTGGATCAAGGATTTGTCTTCGCCGGATCCCTACTTCATCCTGCCCATCGTGATGACCCTGACCACCATGCTGCAGACGGCTCTGAACCCGACGCCACCCGATCCGATGCAGGCCAAGCTGATGTGGTTCATGCCGCTGATTTTCAGCGTGATGTTCTTCTTCTTCCCGGCCGGTCTGGTGCTCTACTGGATCACCAACAACGTGCTGTCGATCGCGCAGCAGTGGGTGATCAACACCCGCATGGGCGTGCCGCCGCAGTTCAATTTGCCGAAGTTCAAGTAAACAGAAAAAAGGGCCGCTTCGCGGCCCTTTAACATGGTGCCCTCATGCTGGCCCGTCACCACGATCCCATCGCTGCCATCACCACTGCACCCGGCCGCGGCGCCGTGGGCATCGTCCGCATTTCAGGCAAGGCCATGGCGCCGTTGGTCCAGGCCTTGTGCGGTCGTGCGTTGACACCCCGGCAGGCCACCTACCTGCCTTTTTGCGACGCAGCCGGTCAGCCGATCGACCAGGGCCTGGCGATTTATTTCCCGGCGCCGCATTCCTACACCGGTGAAGACGTGCTCGAGTTGCAGGCCCATGGCGGGCCGGTGGTGCTGCAGCTGCTGCTGGCACGTTGCCTGGAAGCGGCGGCAGAAAACGATGCGGCCACCGGCCGGCCGCAGCTCCCTGGCCTGCGGTTGGCCCAGCCCGGTGAATTCACCGAACGCGCCTTCCTCAACGACAAGATCGACCTGGCGCAGGCCGAGGCGATTGCCGACCTGATCGACGCCAGTACTGAAACGGCCGCGCGTTCGGCGGCTCGGTCGTTGTCCGGGGAGTTTTCGAAAGAAGTCCATGCGCTGCTCGACCAGCTGGTGCACCTGCGCATGCTGGTGGAGGCCACGCTCGATTTTCCCGAGGAGGACATTGATTTCCTGCAGAAGGCCGACGCCCAGGGCCAGCTGACCCGCCTGCAGCAAACGCTGGCCACGGTGCTGCAGCGTGCGCAGCAGGGCGCGATCCTGCGGGAAGGCATCAAGGTCGTCATTGCCGGCCAGCCCAACGCCGGCAAAAGCTCGCTGCTCAATGCGCTGGCGGGGGCCGAGCTGGCCATCGTGACGCCGGTGGCCGGCACCACGCGCGACAAGGTCAGCGAGCTGATCCAGATCGATGGCGTCCCCCTGCATGTGGTGGACACCGCGGGCCTGCGCGACAGCCTGCTGCCCGAGGTCGATGAGGTCGAAAAAATCGGGATCGAACGCGCCTGGACGGAAATCCAGAGCGCCGATGCCGTTCTGTTCCTGCATGACCTGACGCGCCAGCGCACGCCCGAAGACCTCCGCATCGCCATGAACTACCGCGCGGCAGACGCCGAAATCGCGCAGGCCATCACCGACAGGCTGCCGGCCAATACCCCGGTGATCGACGTCTGGAACAAATCCGACATGGCCGATACCGAGGTGCTCGCCGAAATTTCGTCCGGTGTGCGCATCTCTGCCAAAACCGGCGCCGGCCTGCAGCAGTTGCGCCAGCAGTTGCTGCAGGTGGTGGGCTGGCAGGCGGCACCCGAGGGGGTGTTCATGGCCCGTGAGCGCCATGTACGGGCACTGCGCCAGGTCGAGACACAACTTGCGCGGGCTGCCGCACAGTTACACGCACCGGCGCCCGCGCTGGACCTGCTGGCGGAAGACCTGCGCCAGGCCCAGAATGCCCTGGGCGACATCACCGGCCAGTTCACGCCCGATGACCTGCTGGGCGAGATCTTCTCGAAATTCTGCATCGGCAAGTAGCACGCTAACGGTGCACGGTTTCGGCCCGGACCCCGGTGGTTTGAAGCGGGATGCGATGTGCCGCGCCGTTGTATCAGGTGTAAACGGGCGTTAACGTCCCTTGCGGCAAGGTCCCGGGGAAGGGTATCTTCCGTGCATCATGAACGCCCCTCTCCCCACATCGGTCCGCTTTGACATCCAGGGGCTGGTCAATGCGATTGCGCACAGCCATGCCAGCGACGCCTTGCGTTGTCAGTTCACGCCGCAGCAGTGGGAGGTGTTGGCCGGCTACCTGCAGCCGTTCGCCTTGCAGCAGGGGCAGTCGCTGATTGAACAGGGTTCGGCGGACCAGACCCTGTACTTCATTGAGAGCGGCACGCTGAGTGTGCATTACCAGGACGAGAAAGGCCGCGTGCGTCTGGCCATGGTGGCTGCGGGTTCCATGGTGGGCGAAGGCGCTTTTTTCTCGCGTCTGCCGCGCAACGCCACCGTGCAGGCCTCCAACGCCTGCCAGCTCTGGTGTCTCACCGCGATTCGTTTCAAGGAGCTGTCCAACCGGCACAGCCCGATCGCACTCGAACTGTGTCTGGCCATGGGCGGGGTGATGGCCAGGCGCCTTTACAACCGCCCCAAACGTGTGGCGGTCACCTGAGGGCATGGGGTTTTGGCCCGTGGTGGCGTCACCACAAAGGCGCGTGCCAGCCAGGCGCTCAGGTGGTCAAGGCGTGATTTATTGCAGCGTTTGTCGCCGTGACTTACCGGTGGTACCTGCCGTCCGCCCGGCGCGGACTGTCTTGTCAAGAGGACTCAGTAAACTAGACCCATGAACGTTGCAGGACACTGCAACACCACCCCGATCGCTGCATGAGCAGCCGTCATTTTTCAGGCGCCAGGCGATGTCATTTTTCAGTTGGTTTTCCGGTTCATCCAGCAACGCCCACCATGTTGTCGGCAAGGGGCGGCCCGACAGCGACAGCTCGGGTCTGACGCGCGACGAGCGTACCCGGCCGGTGGCGGGCGCACGGCCCAGGACCTCGGTGCCTGCACCGGTGAAAACCGCCGAACACGGGAGCGAGCAGAAATCCCGGCGGCACGCCAAGAGGGAGCAACTCTATGCGGCCGTGCGCGAGGCCATGATCCGTGCCGGCGTGCTGTCGGCCAGCTATAAATTCAAGGTCCTGTCGCTGGATCCGCGCGGCGACCAGTTCATGGTCATGATGGATCTGGCGCAGGAGTTCGGTGGCCAGACCGATCGCCTGGCGGAAATCGAGGTGATGATCGCGCAGAGCGCCAAGTCGCGTTACGACATCCGTGTGACGGCCGTGTACTGGCGCATGAACGAGCTGGTGTCGGTGGGCCGGCCCAGCACCCCCCATGCCCAGCCCCACCACGCGCCCGCAGCGGCGACGGCTGGCGCGCTGGCCGCCCTGCCCGAACCGGCCGTCGCTGTTGTTGCCGCAGTTGTCGCCGAAACGGCGGTGGCAGTGGCGGCGCCGGCCGCGTCCCGTTATGAACCCATCCAGGCCGACGAAGTGGCCGCTTTCAAGCAGGCCCTGGCGGCCGCATCCGCCAGCGGCGCCGCGGTGCAGGTGGAAAAAGGCGTGTCCACCCGCAGTGGCCCGCATTCCTACACCCTGCTCACCGGTTTTGAAGATACCGAGATGCCGGATACGCCTGTTTCGGCGCCAGCGCTCAGCGCCACGCAGTACGGCGACCTGGTCTGAGCCGCGGGCGAGGTGGCCCGCTTCGCCTGAAATATAGAATCAATTCGCCATCCAGCCCTTGTCGGACGAGCGTCAGTAGCTACTGAATTGATAGTAACCGGCAGGCTCAGTGGCCGGAGAAATCCACCAGCGTGAACAGCGGCAGGCCGGCGGCGCGCAGCTTGGCGGAGCCGCCCAGTTCCGGCAGATCGACAATCGCCGCGCCTTCCATGACGCGGGCGCCCAGTTTTTCCAGCAGCTTTTTCCCGGCCATCATGGTGCCGCCGGTGGCGATCAGGTCGTCGATCAGCAGCACCCTGTCGCCGGGCTTGACGGCGTCGGTGTGCAGTTCCACGGTGGCGCTGCCGTATTCCAGTTCATAGGTTTCCTGCACGGTGGTGAACGGCAGCTTGCCTTTTTTGCGGATCGGCACAAAACCGATGTTGAGTTCGTACGCCACGACCGCGCCGAGGATGAACCCGCGCGCATCCAGCCCGGCCACCACGTCGGGGCGCAGCGCCGGGTCCATGTAGCGGTGTACAAAGGCGTCAATCAGCACGCGGAACACCTTGGGGTCCTGCAGCAGCGGCGTGATGTCGCGAAACTGGACGCCGGGCGCCGGCCAGTCGGGCACGGTCCGGATGTGGCTGCGGAGATAGGGGCCGAAATTGAACGCGTCGCGGGTGGAGGGCATGGGGCTAGCCAAAAGTGCTGCGGGCCACCATTTTGCCCTTTGCATCGACCACCAGGCCTTCTCCCATCGTCATGCCTTCACCGGTCAACGCCGTCATGTTGACCTGGTGGGTGACCCACACCTCGAAATGGCCCGCCGGGATGCGCCCCAGCGCAGCGCGCAATTGCGCGGTCTGGGTGTCCCCGCCGCCGGCCCCGAAAAAGGAGTTGAGCGCCGGCCACACCTGGTGCTTGCCGAACGCCAGGTCCGCCGTGTCCTTGCAGCGGCACCAGGCGCTGGAACGGACGGCGCGCGGCTGCAGGTCGCGGGACGTGAACCACTGGCCGATGCGCCCGGCCTGTTCGCGCCCTTCATCGCTGAGGTTGCGCTGTGTGCTGCACTGGTCCAGCCGAAAGTCCGGCGGGTCGCCAATGCCGGGTACGGCCTGCGCATGGCGCAGCAACACCACACAGGCGCCGGCGCGCAGGCGGGTGGCAAGCGGCTCGGTTTGCGCGCCCGCCAGCCAGGGGGTGGCCAGCAGTGCGCCGGTGAAAAGTCGTCGGTTTATACACATGGGAGCCTTCAGCCGCGCAAAAGTTTCTGTTCCGCCAGGGCCAGGGCTTCGGACTTGCCCGACAGCACCAGGGTGTCGCCGCCCTCGAGCCGTGTGGTGTCCAGTGCTTCCAGCGTCTTGCCGCCGCCGCGGCGCAGGCTGACCACACGCACACCGGTCGCGTGCAGTGCCAACTCGCCCAATGGCCGGCCGATCGATTTGATGCCCAGCGGCAACGTGACGGTGGACAGGCGCTCCTGCTCCAGATCGGCGGTCGTGTCGTCGTCGGCACCGCGAAAATAGCCGCGCAGCAGGTTGTAGCGCGCATCGCGCTGGTCCTGCACCACCCGGATCACGCGGCGCATGGGCACGCCCACCAGCGCCAGCGCATGGCTGGCCAGCATCAGGCTGGCCTCGATGGCCTCGGGCACGACCTCGGTGGCGCCGGCGGCCTGCAGCTTTTCCAGGTCGCGGTCGTCCACCGTGCGCACAATCACCGGCACGGTGGGCGCATGGGCACGGATGTTGGCCAGCACCTTGAGCGCACTGGCGGTGTCCAGATAGGTCACCACCACGGCGCTGGCGCGGGG
>NZ_CALRVW010000018.1:0-86701 GCF_943371715.1 Polaromonas sp. YR568
CTCAACACGGCCAGCCTGTACAGCCAGGCGCTGGGCGCGGTCAACACCGCCTATGACCGCACGCTGCTCGCTTCAGCCAAATCGATCGGTGAGCAGCTGGACGTGAGCGGCTACGACGGGCAGTCGGAGCTGCGCGTAACCGTGCCGTATGCGGCGCTCGAAGCCTTCGAGGCCGACAACCAGAGCCGGCTTTTTTACCGGGTGTCCAGCCTCAACGGCGAAATGGTCTCGGGTTATGCCCAGCTGCCTTTCTGGCGCGGCCGCATTCCGGCCAAACCGCCCTACGCCGCGCTGGTTGATTTTTACGACGATGTGTATGCGGGCGACGCGGTGCGTGTCGCCGTTTTGCTGCAGCCGGTGGCCAGCCCGAACGGGCGCGGAATGGCCGTCATCCAGGTGGCAGAAACGCTGGAGCTGCGCACCACGCTGGCGCGAAAAATCCTTTTCGACACCCTGTGGCGCCAGGCGCTGCTGCTGGCCGTGATCGCCCTGGTGGCCGTGGTGGTGGTGCAGCGCGCCACGCGTCCGGTGCGCCGCCTCAGCGCCGAACTGCAGGCGCGGCCCGAGGGCGACCTGACAGCGATCGCGGCGCCGGATGCACCGCGCGAACTGCTGCCGCTGGTCGACGCCACCAACGAAGTCATGGGCCGGCTGCAACACCTGCTGGACAACCAGAAACGTTTTGTGCGCGACGCCGCGCACCAGCTACGCACCCCGCTGGCGGTATTGAAGGTGCAGGTGCAATCGGCGCTGCACGGCGACATGGACGCCCAGGCGGCGCTGGCCGAAATCAATCAGACCGTAGACCGCGCCACACTGTTGGCCAACCAGATGCTGGCGCTGGCCAAGGTCGAGCAGTTGCGTCAGCAGGCGGACCTGGGGCCGGTGGACATGGACGCCATCGTGCGTGCCGTCGCGCTGGACCTGGCGCCGCTGATCGCCGAGAAGGACCTGGACTTCGACATCGAAACCAGCGCGGCCAGCGTCAATGCCCACGAATGGATGCTGGGCGAACTCTGCCGCAACCTGCTGCACAACGCGATCAAGCACAGCCAGCGCGGCGGCTCGCTGTCGGTGCGGCTCGTCACCGACAGCCAGTACTTGGCCCTGACCGTCAGCGACAGCGGCCCCGGCATTTCGGGCGAACTGGCAACACGCCTGTACCAGCCGTTTTCGGCCGGCAATGTGCGCCACGGCTCGGGCCTGGGCCTGGCGATCTGCCGCGAGATCACCCAGGCGCTGGGCGGCAGCATCACGCTGGAAAACCGCGAAGACCATGGGCGTATTGCCGGGCTGGACGCCACCGTGCGCCTGCCGCTGGTACACAATAACAGTCAATGAACCACCGGTTTCCTCTTCTCTGGCATGGCGGCGCACGCGGGGTTACCCATGCGTCTTGACAAGTGGTTGTGGGCCGCGCGTTTCTACAAGACCCGCTCGCTGGCGAGCGACGAAATCGGCAAAAGCCGCGTGCAGGTCAACGGCCAGGACGCCAAGCCTGCACGGGAAGTGAAAGCCGGCGACACGGTGGCGATGCGACAGGGTCCGGTCACCCGCACCGTGCTGGTCCGGGGCCTGAGCCAGCAGCGCGGGCCGGCGCCGGTGGCGCACCAGCTCTACGAAGAAACGCCGGAAAGCATCCAGCTGCGGGAAGCGGCGGCCGAGCAACGCCGGCTGAACCATGAGCCGGCCGGCAGCCTGGAGCACGGCCGCCCCACCAAACGCGACCGGCGCTCGCTGGACAAGGCCCAGGACAAGGCCTGGGGCGACCGTTGGAGCGCCTCGATCGACTCCTGAAACGCTCCTTTTTTGGTAGCTGGTTGCGTCCACCCTACAAGGGCTGAAAGCCTATTTTTTTATAAAGAAGAGGCTGCGGCAGCTGGCGGCAACGGATCGCTGCCACGACGTATGCGCCTGCCCTGGGACCACCAGACCAGCAGGGCCAGCAACAACGCGGGCAAGTAGAACCAGTGCGCCGTGGGCCGGTCGGTCGGCACCTTGATGGCGGTCACGTCCCAGCCCTGCTCCACCCCGGCCTTGGCGGCGCGTGAACCGAACTTGGCCTGGCCGATCTGCAGCGTGTCACCCAGCGGCACCAGTTGCAGGCCGGCGTCGGCCAGGCGCTTGCGCCCTTCCGGGCCCTTGTCGCCAAGCTGGACCGCCACCGTCTTGACGATCTCGCGGCCTTCCAGCGTGGTGCCGCGCGTGACCATCACGACGCGGCCCCCGCTGTCCACATTGCGCGCGATCTCGAACACCTCGGTTGGCTTGGCGTCGCGGTACTCGGGCGCAAGCTGGTCCATGAAAAAGTCCGGGCGGAACAGCAGGATCACCGCCACCAGCAGCGCCGCGGTTTCCCACCAGCGGTTCCTGATGCGGAACCAGTGCATGGTGACGGCGGCAAACAGCAAGGTGGCCAGAATGCTGGCCGACACGATGCAGAAGAAGGAGAACGCCCCGCCGACATCGATCAGCAGCAACTGCGGATTGAAGATCCAGATGAAGGGCAGGATCACCGTGCGCAGCGCATAGATGGCGCCCTGGATGCCGGTCTCTATCGCGTCTTCTCCCGAGATGGCGGCCGCCGCGAAAGTGGCCAGCCCCACCGGGGGCGTGATGTCCCCCATGATGCCGTAATAGAAAACGAACAGGTGCACCGCGATCAGCGGAATCACCAGCCCCGACTGCGCGCCGAGGTCCACCACCACCGGCGCCATCAGCGTGGCCACCAGCACGTAGTTGGCGGTGGTCGGCACACCCAGGCCCAGCACCAGGCAGGAAAACGCGATGAACAGCAGCATGACGATCACATTGCCCTGCGACACAAACTCGACGAACTCCGTCATGCGCAGGCCCAGGCCGGTGAGTGTGATGCCGCCGACGATGATGCCGGCGGTTGCCGTGGCCACGCCGATGCCGATCATGTTGCGCGAGCCGTCGTGAAAACCGTCGACCACCGAACGCCAGCCCTCGTGCCAGGCGTCCGGCGTGCGGGTACGGCGCAACCAGTCGATCAGCGGACGCTGCGACAGCATCAGCACCACGAGGATGGTGGCGGCCCAGAAAGCCGCCAGAGCCGGCGACATCTCCTCGACCATCAGGCACCAGATCAGCGTGCCGATGGGAATGAGGAAGTGCAGACCCGCGCGCACGGTGGGCCAGGTGGCCAGCGCCTTGGGATGGTCGATGTCGATGTCCTGCGCCAGGTCGGGGCTACGCGCCGCCTGGTGCAGGCACACGCCATAAAGCGCCATCACCGCCAGCACGATGACATAGGGTGCGGCGCCACCCAGCATGGCTTTCATGCCTTCGAACAGGTAGTACAAGGACCCAATCACGATGATGCTGCCGGAGATACCGAAGGCATTGCGCAGCACGCGGTCGCGCAGCGGCTTGGGTTCACGCCGGATGATGGGCTGCATGCCCATTTTCAGCGCTTCCAGGTGCACGATGTAGAACAGGCCGAGGTAGGACAGGATGGCCGGCAGGAAGGCATGGCGCACGATGTCCGAATACGGGATGCCGACATACTCGACCATCAGGAAGGCGGCCGCCCCCATCACCGGCGGCATGATCTGCCCGTCCACCGAGGACATGGTTTCGATGGCGCCGGCCTTCACGCCGCCGTAACCCGCCTTCTTCATGAGGGGAATGGTGAAGATGCCGCCCGAGACCACGTTGGACACCGACGAACCGGAGATCATGCCGTTGAGGGCCGACGACACCACCGCCACCTTGGCCGGCCCGCCGCGCAGGTGGCCGAGCGCCGCAAAACTCACCTGCATCATGTAGTTGCCGCCGCCGGCGCGATCCAGCAAGGCGCCGAACAGCACATACACAAAAATGGTGCCGGCCGACACGCCCAGCGCGATGCCGTACACACCCTCGGTGGTCAGCCACATGTGCGAGACCAGCCGGTTCAACGAGGCGCCGCGGTGGGACAACACGTCGGGCAGCCAGGGACCGAGCATGCTGTAGGCCACGAAAACCACGGCCAGGGCCGCCATCGGCCAGCCGACAGCACGGCGTGTCGCCTCCAGCAGCAGCACCATGCCGGCGCTGGCCACCACCACATCCATCGTCGTCGGCTGGCCGGGACGGGTGGCGATCTGGGCATAAAACAGCATGATGTAGGCGCCCGCAAACGCAGCCAGCAGCGCCAGCACCCAATCCAGCACCGGCACGTGGTCCCGCGGCGAGCTGCGCAGCGCAGGCCAGGCCAGGAACGCGAGGAACAGCGCGAAGCCCAGGTGGATGGCGCGTGCTTCGGTGTCGTTGAGGATGCCAAAGCCCAGCGCAAACGGCAGCGGCGAGGCATACCAGTACTGGAACAGCGCCCAGATGAGCGCGACGGAAAAAATGATGCCCGCGGTAACGCCCGTCGGCTTGCGCCCGCCGGTATCCACCTCGGCGACGAGTTGCTGCAGCGCTTCAGGCGCCTTTTCGATATCGGTTGCCATGGTCATCCTTCAGGAACAGGAAGTCGCTTGCACGAGCTTCAAAAAAAAAGGGCGAAGTCCACTCCGCCCTTTTCTGGCTGGCAAGCCGCACCGGGCGCGGCTTGCAGCTGGCGTGCTGCGCCGGATTACTTGATCCAGCCCTTTTCCTTGTAGTAACGCACGGCACCTTCATGCAGCGGCGCGCTCAGGCCATCCTTGACCATGTTCTGCGGGTTCAGGTTGGCCAGGGCCGGGTGCAGTTTCTTGAACTCGTCGAAGTTCTCGAACAGGGCCTTGGTCACCTGGTACACCGTCTCGGGCGACGTCTTGGCCGAGGTCACGACCGTGGCCAGCACGCCGTAAGTGGCGGTGGGCTGCGGGTTGTTCGGGTACAGGCCGCCGGGAATCGTGACTTTGGCGTAATAAGGTTTGTCGGCCACCAGTTTGTCGACCACCGGACCGGTCAGCGACACCAGCTTGGCACCGCAGGTGGTGGTGGGGTCCTGGATATTGGCTGAAGGATGGCCCACGCCATAGAAGAAGCCGTCGATTTTGCCGTCGCACAGGGCCGGGCCGTGTTCGTCGGCCTTGAGTTCGGATGCCAGCGAGAAATCACCAAGCTTCCAGCCCATCGCGGCGAGCAGCTCTTCCATCGATGAACGTGTGCCGGAGCCGGGGTTGCCGACGTTGAAGCGTTTGCCCTTGAAGTCCTCGAACTTCGTGATGTTGGCTTCCTTGCGCGCCACCACGGTGAAGGGCTCGGGGTGCACCGCGAACACGGCGCGCAGGTCGCTGTAGGCGCCATCCTTGTACTGGCCCAGGCCCTTGACGGCGTTGTACTGCACGTCCGACTGCGTGAAGCCGAAGTCCAGTTCGCCGGCCTTGATGGTGTTGACGTTGAACACCGAGCCGCCGGTGGACTCGACCGAGCAGCGGATGCCATGTTTCGCGCGGTCCTTGTTGACCAGGCGGCAAATGGCGCCGCCGGCGGCGTAATACACACCGGTGACACCACCGGTGCCTATGGTCACGAATTTCTGCTGGGCAACGGCCGGCGCAGACATCATGGCCGCAGCCATGGCCACAGCGGCACTCGCGGTGCTCAGGGCACTCAACGCAAACTTCTTGCTCATATCAGTTTCTCCAGGTTGTAAAACTTGTTGTTCAAGCCGCGGCGATGGCGGCATCCATGGCCGAACCCAGGCGCTCCACCACCATCGTCAGTTCGGATTCGCTGCTGATGAACGGTGGCGCCAGCAGGACATGGTCACCATAACGACCATCGACGGTGCCGCCCATCGGGTAAACCATCAAGCCGCGCGCCATCGCCTCCTTCTTGATGCGTGCATGCACTTTGCGTGCCGGATCAAACGGGGTCTTCGTCGCGCGGTCCTGCACCAGCTCGATGCCCCAGAACAAACCGCGGCCGCGGATGTCCCCGACATGGGGATGTTCGCCCCAGCTGCCCTGCATCAGCGTCTGCAAAAAGGCGCCCCGTGCGCGCACCTGGGCCATGAGCTGGTCGCGCTCGAACACCTGCTGCACGGCGAGCGCCGCCGCACAGGCGATCGCGTGGCCGAGGTAGGTGTGGCCATGCTGGAAAAAGCCTGAGCCCTCCCGCATCGCATCGACAACTTTCTTCTGCGCCAGCACCGCACCGATCGGCTGGTAGCCGCCGCCCAGGCCCTTGGCCACAGCCAGCAGGTCGGGCGACACGCCCTCCTGCTCGCACGCATGCAGGGTGCCGGTGCGGCCCATGCCGCACATCACTTCATCGAGGATCAGCAACACGCCGTAGCGGTCGCAGACTTCGCGCACCGCCTTGAAATAACCCGGCACCGGCGTCAGCACGCCGGCGGTCGCACCACCCACGGTTTCGGCAATGAAGGCGATCACGCGGTCTGCGCCTTTTTCCAGGATGGCGTGCTCGAGTTCCTGGGCCAGGCGCTGGCCATAATGCTCCGGCGTTTCGCCGGCCTGTTGTTCGCGGTAGGGATAACAGGGCGACACATGGGTGGCCGGCATCAGGATGGGCGCGAACGGTTCGCGCCGCCACTGGTTGCCGCCTATGGCCAGCGCGCCCAGGGTGTTGCCGTGGTAACTCTGCCTGCGCGCGATGAAATGCGTGCGCTGCGGCTGGCCGATCTCGACGAAATACTGGCGCGCCATCTTCAGCGTGGCCTCCATCGCCTCCGAGCCGCCGCTGACGAAATACACGTGGCTCATGCCCGGCGGTGCCGTCCGGATCAGCTGGGCGGCCAGGGTTTCGGCCACTTCGGTGGTGAAAAAGCTGGTGTGGGCATACGCCAGCTTGTCGATCTGCGCGTGCATGGCGGCCAGCACATCGGGATGGCCATGACCCAGGCAGGACACCGCCGCGCCGCCCGAGGCATCGATATACGACTTGCCATCGGCATCGGTCAGGTACACCCCCCGGCCGCTGACAGCCACCGGCGGCGTGTGCTGCAGCTGGCGATGAAAGA
The DNA here is from genome assembly GCF_943371715.1 of Polaromonas sp. YR568. Classification (GTDB taxonomy): domain Bacteria; phylum Pseudomonadota; class Gammaproteobacteria; order Burkholderiales; family Burkholderiaceae_C; genus Polaromonas. The sequence continues at coordinate 6,923 of NZ_CALRVW010000018.1, forward strand.
CATGGGTGGCGGCTGCAGGCATGGTGCTTATTTCCTTGATGAAGAAGAAGTCATGGGCCGGCCGGTGGCGGCCTTGTCGGCGCGTTCGTCCCAGTACGCGCCCTCGCTGTCCAGGCGATCCTGCCGGGTTTGCAGGTGGGCCAGCACCTTGCGGCCGCCGCGCACCGCCACGGCGGCGGCCAGCGCTTCGGTCAATGCCAGGGCACCGACCATGGAATGGAAATACGAGGGGCTGTCGGTACGGAACAGCAGCGTGTGGGTGGCTGACCGGGCGATCGGCGACAGGGCGCTGTCCGTCAGGGCCAGCACGTCGGCGCCCTGTGCCCGCGCCTTCACCACGGCCTCCACCGTCTGGCGCGTGTAGGCGGCGGCAGAAGTCACCACCAGCAGGTCCCCCGGGCCGATGTCGCCGATCTGGTCGGTCAGCGTGCCGCCCAGGCCCTGCACCAGCACGCCGTTGGACGCCAGCAAGCCATAGGTGTAATGCAGGTGCAGCGCCAGGCCATGGCTGGCGCGCAGGCCCAGAAAATAAACGCGCCGCGCCTTGAGCATGGCGTCAGCCGCGGCCTCCAGCTGCGCCGTCTGGTTCAGCCCGCTGACGGACGCGGTGTTGGCGTGTTGCGTTTCATTGAGCAGCGCCAGCCAGTCCTTGTCATGCCGCGCGCTGGCCTGCAGCACTTCGGCCCGCCCGGCGTAACCGGCCTGCGCGGAAAAAGACTCCTGGCAGAGATGCTTGATCGCCTCAAAGCCCTGGAAACCCAGGGCCTGCGACAGCCGGCTCAGGGTCGCCGGCGCGACCCCGGCCCGGCGCGCACATTCACGCATGGAATGCAGCGCCACCTCGCGCGGATGCGCCTCGAGCCAGCGCGCCGCACGGAGCAGCTCCGGACTCAGGCCGTCAAGCGGGAGGTTGGCAAACAGTGAGGAAGTCGACATGAAACATTTGTATCAGTATTTCGAAAAATATAGCACAAGTGGTTCATACAACAAAACAGGCGCGGACCGCGCCCGGCGGTCCTCAGCCGCAGCGCACCCGCCGAATCACGCCGGCAGCGTCAAGCTCGAGGTTGAGCCTCTGGGCGTTGAACTCCATGGTGACGGCCTGGTTGGGACGCAACACCCGCGCCATGTAAGAGCCCGAACGCTGACGCGCTTCCTCGACCACACTCGCCCCCGGCGCCTTGCCGACGGCGAACTGCGCGCCCTGCGCATTGCAGGCCGTCCCCGGGGAAGGTGGCGGCATGGGGCTTGTGCCCGTCGAGGGTGCAACGGGCGCGGCACAGCCGGCAAGAACGGCAAGACAGGCCAGCGTCGCGCTGATCAGGGGGGTCTTCAAGAACATGAGGTCTCCGAAAAGTAAAACGCCACCATAACGTCTGCACCCCGGCGACGCCTGCTTTTTTACGACTGGTTGCGACACGGCGTGCGGCGCCATCTGAGCCAGGACAAAAAAAAGCCACCTTGCGGTGGCTTTTTGTCTGGCGGAAACGGAGGGATTCGAACCCTCGATGAGGCTCTACACCCCATACTCCCTTAGCAGGGGAGCACCTTCGGCCACTCGGTCACGTTTCCTGAATTCTGTCTGAGCCCGGATTATCTCACGACTTGGGCCGCTGTCCAGCGATCAGGGGCTGGCGGCGGGCTGGTCCAGGTCAAAAGCCTTGTGCAAGGCACGCACGGCGAGCTCCATGTACTTCTCGTCGATCACCACCGAGGTCTTGATTTCGCTGGTGGAAATCATCTGGATGTTGATGCCTTCCTCGCTCAGGCAGCGGAACATCTTGCTGGCAATGCCGACATGGCTGCGCATGCCAATGCCGACGATGCTGACCTTGCAGATCTTGGCGTCGCCGGTGATCTCCTGCGCGCCCAGCTTGGGCAGCACCTCGGCCTTGAGCAGGTCGATGGCGCGCGCGTAGTCGTTGCGGTGCACGGTGAAGCTGAAATCGGTCTTGCCGTCCTTGCTGATGTTCTGGATGATCACATCGACTTCGATGTTGGCGTCGGCCACGGCGCCAAGGATCTGGTAGGCAATGCCCGGGGTGTCTGGCACGCCGAGGATGGAGATTTTGGCTTCGTCGCGGTTGAACGCGATGCCCGATACGATGGCTTGTTCCATTTTTTCGTCTTCCTCAAAACTGATCAGGGTGCCGGACTTGGCCTCTTCGTCGATGTCGATGTCCCAGGGCGTGAAGCTCGAGAGCACGCGCAGGGGCACCTTGTACTTGCCCGCAAACTCGACCGAGCGGATCTGCAGCACCTTGGAGCCCATCGATGCCATCTCGAGCATCTCTTCAAAACTCACGGTCTGCAGGCGGCGGGCTTCCGGAACAACACGCGGGTCGGTGGTGTACACGCCGTCCACGTCGGTGTAGATCAGGCACTCATGCGCTTTCATGGCGGCCGCCACGGCCACGGCCGAGGTGTCGGAGCCGCCACGGCCCAACGTGGTGATGTTGCCCAGCTCGTCCATGCCCTGAAAGCCGGTGATGATGACCACCTTGCCGGCGTCCAGGTCGGCGCGCACCCGCTTGTCGTCGATCGACTCGATGCGGGCCTTGGTGTAGGCGCTGTTGGTGCGGATGGGCATCTGCCAGCCGGCGTAACTGACGGCGTCCATGCCCTCTGCCTGCAGCGCGATCGCCAGCAGCGCACTGGAGGCCTGCTCGCCGGTGGCGGCCAGGGCGTCGAGTTCGCGGTGGTAGGCGTCGCTGGCCTTGGCAGGCGCGAGTTCCTTGGCCAGGCCCAGCAGGCGGTTGGTTTCGCCGCTCATGGCACTGGGCACCACCACCATCTGGTGGCCGGCTCTGGCCCACTTGGCCACGCGTTTGGCGACATTGCGGATGCGCTCGGTCGAGCCCATCGAGGTGCCGCCGTATTTATGAACGATCAAAGCCATTGCAGGGTGTCAATCAGGAGTTGGGGATGCGGTCTTTTTTGCTTTTTGGCGGAAAGCGCTGTCAGAAAGCGCCCTGACCGCAGGCCAGCAAAGCCTTTGATTATAGCCAGCGACCTCAGGCGGCCGGCCCGGCGGCATAGTGCAAATGCGCACCCGCCCGTGTCACGTGGCCATTGGCCACCTTCAGGTGAATCCGGTGGCCACGCGTGGTGCAGGCCGCGACCTGCGCCAGCAACTGGTCGAGCTGCGCCGTGCTCGGTGTGGCCTGGTGGGCGTCCAGCAGCCAGTGGCGCAGCGCGTTGGCCTGGCGCGGGCCGGACAGGAGCTGCAGGGCCTTGATCTCGGGGGGGCTGCCCAGCAGTTGCAGGTCTTCGCGCGCCACCTCCAGCAGCACGGCCTGCGCCTGCGCCGCATGCCGGGCACTGCGCGCAAAGGTCTCGCGGAACTGCGGAAAGGCCTGCGCCAGCGCCGGCAGCAGGCGCGCACGGATGCGGTTGCGTGTGAAACGTTCGTCGGTGTTGCTCGGGTCCTCGATGAAGGCCGCGCCGCGCCGCGCGAGCCAGGCACGGATCTCGGGCGCCGGGACCTGCAGCAAGGGGCGGTGGTAGTCCAGACCGTCGCGCTGCCAGTGGGCGGGCATGGCGCTCAGGCCGGGCAGCCCGGCACCGCGGCTCAGCGCCAGCAGGAGGGTCTCGACCTGATCATCGGCATGCTGCGCAAGCGCTATGCTTTTGATAGCTGGTTGCGCCCACGCCTCATGCGCCAGGGCCCGAAATGCTTCGTAACGCGCCTTGCGGGCAGCGTCTTCCGGACTGTCGCCGGGCGCATGCCTGGCCATGACACGCACGACCCTCAAAGGCACGTGCAGCTGCGCGCACACGGCTTCGCAGTGGCTCGCAAATCCGTCGGCCGCGGCCTGCAGGCCGTGGTGCACATGCACCGCCCTCACCTGCCCCTGCCACTTGTCGGCGCAGGCGAGCAGCAGGGCCGTGGAGTCGGCGCCGCCGCTGTAGGCCACGGCCAGCGGCAGCTGGGGTGAAAAGACGCGCAGCGCGTCGTCGACGGTGGTACTCATGACATGCCGGCTATGGGTTGGCCGGCGGGCGCTTATTTCGCGTCGGCCTTGGTGTCGGTGTAGCGGCCATAACTTTGCAGGCGCTCGTAGCGGCGGTCCAGCAGTTCCTTGACCTTGAGGTCGCTGACCTGGCGGAAGGCGTCGTTGAGCGCGCGCTTGAGGAAGGCCGCCATCTGTTTGTGGTCGCGGTGCGCGCCGCCGACCGGCTCATTGACGATCTTGTCGATCACGCCGAGCGCCTTCAGGCGGTGCGCGGTGATGCCCAGGGCTTCGGCGGCTTCCTCGGCTTTTTCCGAGGTTTTCCAGAGGATGGAGGCGCAGCCTTCCGGGCTGATCACCGAGTAGATGGAGTACTGCAGCATCACGACCTGGTCGGCCACGGAGATCGCCAGCGCGCCGCCGGAGCCGCCTTCACCGATGATGGTGGTGATGATGGGCACCTCGAGCTGTGCCATTTCGAAAATGTTGCGGCCGATGGCTTCGGACTGGCCGCGCTCTTCGGCGTCGATGCCGGGGTAGGCGCCCGGGGTGTCGACAAAGGTGAACACCGGCAGCTTGAACTTCTCGGCGGTTTTCATCAGGCGCAGCGCCTTGCGGTAACCCTCGGGCTTGCTCATGCCGAAGTTGCGCAGGCCGCGCTCCTTGGTGTCGCGGCCCTTCTGGTGGCCCAGCACCATGCAGGCCGTGCCGTTGAAGCGCGCCAGGCCGCCCACGATGCTCAGGTCGTCGGAAAAATGCCGGTCGCCGTGCAGCTCGACAAAATCGGTGAACAGTTCGTTGACATAGTCCAGCGTGTAGGGCCGCTCGGGGTGGCGCGCGATCTTGGTGATCTGCCACGGCGTCAGGTCGCTGTAGATGTCCTTGGTGAGCTGCTGGCTCTTTTTGGCGAGCTGGTCGATCTCTTCGGAGATGTCGACCGCCGACTCGGTCTGCACGTAGCGCAGCTCTTCTATTTTTCCTTCGAGCTCCGCAATCGGCTGCTCGAAATCGAGAAATGTCTTTTTGGCCATGGTCTGCTCCTCAGGCTTCTGGATTAGGGTTTCTCGGCACCCAGGACCGGCAAGGGGTCCAGCGAGCGCCAAATATACCAAGTTGCGACGCTGCAAAACGGCGCCCAGGCGGCGGCGACTTCGCGCGCATCGCTGCGGCTGACCGATTCGCCGGAGAAATAGTTCTGGCTGATGCCGTTGATCAGCCCCACATCATCAAGCGGCAACACGTTGGGTCGTGTCAGGTAAAAAATCAGGAACATCTCGGCGGTCCAGCGTCCAATGCCGCGAATCGCCACCAGTTCGGCAATGATGGCCTCGTCGTCCATCGCCGCCCAGTCCTTGACGTGCACCGTGCCGGCGTCGAAGTGGATCGCCAGGTCCACCAGGTACTCGACCTTGCGCGCGCTCAGGCCGGCGGCGCGCATGTCGTCCACCTTGAGCTTGAGCACGTTGCCGGGCGTCATTTTTTTCGGCAACGCATCGAAACGGTGCCAGACCGTCTGCGCCGCCTTCACGGAAATCTGTTGGCCCACGATGCTGCGTGCCAGCGTGCTGAAGGCGTCCCCGCGCGACTGCAGGCAGGCGTCGCCGAATTGCGGAATCAGGCGTTTCATGACCCGGTCTTTCTTGACCAGGTGTTTGCAGGCCTCGGCCCAGTAGCCCGGCACGATGGTCGCAACCGGCTCGGCGACATCGGCCAGTTCGGTGCTGGCCGGGCCGCTTTTTACTATCTTTTTCATAGCTGCTTGCGCCCGTCCGTCAAGGGCTGAAGGCCTTCTTCAGTTGAAATCTTCGTCACGAACCGACCTCCCAGGTCGTTCCGGCCGCTGTATCTTTCAGCACAATGCCGCGTGCCAGCAGGTCCTGGCGGATGCGGTCGGCTTCAGCAAAGTTCTTGCCAGCCTTGGCGGCGGCGCGCTGCGCGATCAGACTCTGGATGGCGGCCTCGTCCAGGCCGGCGCCGGCCTGCAGGAAGGCGGCCGGGTCGTTTTGCAGCAGGCCCAGGCAAGCGCCCAGGGCCTTGAGCAGCCCCGCCAGCTCGGGCGACCGGGTCTTGTTGACCTCGCCGGCCAGGTCGAACAGCACGGCCATCGCCTCGGGCGTGCCGAAATCGTCGTCCATGGCCGCCTTGAAACGGGCGGCAAAGGGCTGCGACCAGTCGATCTCCACCGCGGCCGGCTGCACCAGGTGCAGCGCGGTGTACAGGCGCTTGAGCGCATTGCGCGCATCGTCCAGGTGCGCATCGCTGTAGTTGAGCGCGCTGCGGTAGTGTGCACGCACGATGAAAAAGCGCACGGTTTCCGGGTCGTACTGCGCCAGCACCTCGCGGATGGTGAAGAAGTTGCCCAGGCTTTTGGACATCTTCTCGTTGTCCACCCGCACAAAACCGTTGTGCACCCAGAAACGGGCCAGCGGCTTGCCGTTGGCGCCTTCGCTCTGGGCAATCTCGTTTTCGTGGTGCGGAAACTGCAGGTCGGCGCCGCCGCCGTGGATGTCGAAGGTCTCGCCCAGGGTCTGGCAGCTCATGGCTGAACATTCGATGTGCCAGCCCGGCCGGCCCTTGCCGTAACGGCTGTCCCACTGGGCATCGGCGGGTTCGGTCGGTTTGGCTGCTTTCCACAGCACAAAATCGAGCGGGTCTTCCTTGCCGTCCAGCACGGCGACACGCTCACCGGCGCGCAGCTCGTCGAGCGACTTGCCGGACAGCTTGCCGTAGCCTTCGAACTTGCGCACCGCGTAGTTCACGTCGCCGTTGTCCGAGCGGTAGGCCAGGCCTTTTTGCTCCAGCGTCGCGATCATGCCCAGCATCTGCGGCACGTATTCGGTAGCGCGTGGCTCCAGCGTGGGCGGCTCGATACCAAGCGCGCCGATGTCCTGGTGCATGGCGGTGATCATCTCGTCGGTCAGCGCCCGGATGGTGATGCCGCGCTCGACCGCGCGCTTGATGATCTTGTCGTCGATGTCGGTGATGTTGCGCACATAGGTGACCTGGTAGCCACTGACCTTGAGCCAGCGCTGGATCACGTCGAAGGCCATCATCATGCGTGCATGGCCGATGTGGCACAGGTCGTAAATCGTCATGCCGCACACATACATGCGCACCTGGCCGGGAACCAGGGGCGAAAAATCCTCTACGGCACGCGTCAACGTGTTGTAAATGCGAAGGCTCATGAAAAGTCTGGGTGTTCAGTCTGGCTGGAATCGCCGGAACCGGAAGGGGGCGCGGGAGCGGGGGCGGGTCATCAGGTGCATCGGCAAGGGGGAAAGCGGCTCCGGAAGAGGGAGCTTAAACTATACCCCTCAGATACAATCGTCCAGTATAGCCAGCCAGGAAGAGCCCATGCAGCACGCTGCACAGCCGGCTTCTTCAGTTTCTGCCTGATACCAGCCACTCCACATGCGTTCCAGAGGAAATATGTCCAAGTCAGCTAATTTTTCAAACCAGGCGCTGCCGACTGCCCTGCGCTTGCTGGCTCTGGTCGCGGCCCTGTGTGTGCCGCCCGCACATGCCGACGAGTACACCGAAGTCAACACCCTCGTGCGCGCCGGGCAGCTGGGCGAAGCCATGGCCAGGGCCGACAAGTACCTGGCGACCAAGCCGCGCGACCCGCAGATGCGTTTCATCAAGGGCGTGATCCAGACCGAAGCCGGCAAACCGGCTGACGCGATCACCACCTTCACCAAGATCACGCAGGACTACCCGGAGCTGCCCGAGCCCTACAACAACCTGGCCGTGCTGTATGCCGGCCAGAACCAGTTCGACAAGGCCAGGGCCGCCCTCGAAATGGCCATACGCACCAACCCGAGCTACGCCACCGCGCATGAAAACCTCGGCGACGTGTATGCCAAGCTGGCCAGCCAGGCCTACAGCAAGGCGTTGCAGCTCGACGGCGGCAACAGTGCCGTGCCCCCCAAGCTGGCACTTATCCGCACCCTGTTCACGCCGGAGTCCAAGGCCCAGAAGCCGGCTGCGACGACACCCACCGCACCCGCCGTGACGGCCCAGACACCGGCCGCGCCGGCCAAACCTGCGGCCGTAGCCCCCGCAGTACCTGCAGCCCCTGCGCCTGCTCCGGTGACACCCGCCGCGCCCGTAGCACCCGCCCCTGCGGCACCCGCCGCCCCGGTGTCGTCGCCCGCGCCGGCCGCTGCCACACCGGTCAGCGCCGCCGAAAAGGAAGTTGAAAGCGCCGTCAGGGCCTGGGCCAGCGCCTGGTCCGGCAAGGACATGACCGCTTACCTGGCCGCCTACGCCAAGGACTTCGACACCCCGGGCAACCAGTCGCGCAAGGCCTGGGAAGAAGAGCGGCGCAGCCGCATCGTCGGCAAGTCCAAAATCAGCGTGAAGATCAACAACCTGGCGGTCGACGTCAAGGGCAGCAAGGCCACCGCCAAATTCAGGCAGGACTACAGCGCCGATGCGCTCAACATCTCCAGCCGCAAGACGCTGGACATGACCAGGGCCGGCGAACGCTGGCTCATCGTCAGGGAATCCACCGGCGGCTGATGGCAGGGACCTGCGTGCGCCCCCCTTGGCACTTGTCTGACATTTTTCACGGCCCCTGACCCCTCACCCATGCAACGGGCATCCGCCACCCTCCTCGTCACGGCACTGTCGGTGATGTGCGGCTCCGCCCTGGCCCAGAGCGTGGACAAGCGCAAGCCCCCCGCAGCCACCGCTTCATCCGGCGGCACAGCGGCCGACAAACGCAGTGCAGCGCCCTCCCGCGCAGCCGTGCGGCCGGCGGTCAAGGACGGCGAAGCCGAAGCCCGCCTGATCGAGATCTACAAACTGGCCGGCCAGGCCAAGGGGCGCGAGGCGCTGGTCAAGGCCGAGCGTCTGGTCCATGACCACCCCAACTTCCAGCTGGCCCAGCTGGTTTATGGCGACCTGCTGGCCGCCCGCTCGCGCCCGCTGCGCGCGATGGGGGATGTGTCTGAGGGCGCTGCCAAAGCCGGGGCCAGCACGCTGGCCGAGTTGCGCCAGGAATCCCTGATGCGGCTGAAGGCGCTGCGCGAGCGGCCGGCGCCGGGCACCATTCCCTCGCAGTTTCTGGCGCTGTCGCCGCGCAACAAACATGCGATCGCGGTGGACGCCTCGCGGGCCCGGCTCTACCTGTTTGAAAACACCGCCACCGGTCTCAAGCTGGTGAGCGACTACTACATCTCGGTGGGGAAATCCGGCATCGAAAAATCCGTCGAGGGTGATTCGCGGACCCCGCTGGGGATTTATTTCGTCACCAGCAACCTGGACCCGAAGTCGCTGAAAGACTTTTACGGCTCGGGCGCCCTGCCCATCAACTACCCCAATGCGCTGGACCTCAAGCGCGGCAAGACCGGCAGCGGCATCTGGCTGCACGGCACGCCGCCGGCACAGTTTTCGCGCGCTCCCCTGGCCAGCGACGGCTGCGTGGTGCTGGCCAATCCGGATCTGGAGCGCATCATCCGTACCGTGGAAGTGCGCACCACCCCGGTGGTGATTGCGCAAAGCCTGCAGTGGGTGGCCCCACACAGCATCAAGGCCGACAGCAAGTCGTTTGAAGAGGCACTGAACAGCTGGCACCAGGCCAAATCGGTCGGCGACCTGGCCACCCTCACCAGCCTGTACAGCAGCGACTTCAGCAGTTACGGCAAGACCCGCGACGACTGGACGGCCCAGCTGCGTACCGAAGCCGGCAAACAGCGCGGTCGCTCGGTGCAACTCAAGGACCTGTCCTACCTGCGCTGGACCGACAGCACCGATACCATGGTGGTAACCTTTGGCGAGGTGCTCAGCGGCTCGCGCACCGGCCCAGTCCGGCGCCAGTACTGGATGCGCCAGGGCAAGCAATGGAAAATATTTTTTGAAGGAGTGATTGGATGACTTTCAGCAACAAGGCCATCGGCCGGCGCGCCTGTCTGGCGATCGCAACGCTGGCGCTGCTGGCCGGGCAGGCCTGGGCGCAAGGTGCGGCCGGCGCACCCAGGGTCAGGTTTGCGACCAGCGCCGGCGATTTCGTCGTCGAGGTCTATCCCGACAAGGCGCCGAAAACGGTCGCCAATTTTCTTCAGTACGTCCGCGACAAGCACTACGACGGCACGGTGTTTCACCGCGTGATCGACAACTTCATGGTCCAGGGCGGCGGCTTCGATGCCAGCTATGCGCAAAAGCCGACACGGCCACCGGTGGTGCACGAGGGGCGCGAAGCACTGGCCAAAGGCGGCGATAAAAACGTGGTCGGCACGTTGGCCATGGCGCGCACCAACGACCCGGACTCGGCCTCATCGCAGTTTTTCATCAATGTCAGGGACAACGACTTCCTGAACCCGAGCGCCCAGTCCCCGGGCTACACGGTGTTCGGCAAGGTGGTCAGCGGCATGGACGTGGTCGGCAAGATCAAGGCCACGCCCACCGGCCCGGGCGGCCCCTTCCCGAGTGACGTGCCCCGGACACCCATCCTCATCAACTCTGCAACCCTGGTCAAATAAATCCTCATGAGCAATCCACAAGTCGAACTCCACATTGCCGGCTACGGCGTCATCACCCTTGAACTCGACCAGGACAAGGCACCGAAATCGGTGGCCAACTTCCTCAACTACGTCAACAAGGGCCACTACAACAACACGGTGTTCCACCGCGTGATTCCGGGCTTCATGGTCCAGGGCGGCGGTTTTGAAGTCGGCATGAAACAAAAGCCCACCGACGGCGAGATCGAGAACGAAGCCAACAACGGCCTGAAAAACGACCACTACACCGTGGCCATGGCGCGCACCAATGCGCCGCACTCGGCCAGCTCGCAGTTTTTCATCAACGTGTCCGACAACGCCTTCCTGAACCACACCGCGCCCACCGCGTCGGGCTGGGGCTATGCGGTGTTTGGCAAGGTGGTGGGCGGCACCGATGTGGTCGACAAGATCGCCGCCGTCAAGACCGGCCGCAAGGGCTTTCACGACGACGTGCCGCAAACCGACGTGGTGATCGAAAAAGCCGTGGCGCTGGCCTGATTTCCGTCTGGACTGAGCGCGTTCAGGTTCAGCCCGTGAAAATCCCGTCGACCGTTCCCCGGATTGCGGAGCTTCAGGCGCCGCCATCCTGGGGCACGGTCGATTTCATTTCCGACCTGCATCTGCAGGCGGCCGATGCCGCCACGTTTGCTGCCTGGCGCGACTACATGGAAAGCACGCCCGCCGACGCGGTGTTCATCCTGGGCGACCTGTTTGAAGTCTGGGTCGGTGACGACGCTGTCGATGTGGCCGCAGGCGCGCAGGACAGTTTCGAAGACCGCTGCGCCCGCCTGCTCGGCCAGACGGCCGGCCGGCTGGCGCTGTTTTTCATGCACGGCAACCGCGACTTCCTGGTCGGTCCGCGCCTGATGACGCTGTGCCACACCACCTTGCTGGCCGACCCGACCGTGCTGGGCTTCAACCACCAGCGCTGGCTGCTCTCGCACGGCGACGCGCTCTGCCTGGGCGATGTGGACTACCTGCAATTTCGCCGCGAGGTGCGCAGCCCGGCCTGGCAGCGCAGCTTTCTGGCCAGGCCGCTGGCCGAGCGGCAGGCCATCGCGCGCGGCCTGCGCGAGCAAAGCGAGGCGCGCAAACAGTCCGGCGCCTCGTATGCCGATGTGGATGGCAGCGCGGCCCGCGAACAACTCGAAGCCGCCAATGCGCAGATCCTGATCCACGGTCACACCCACCGGCCGGCGGTGCACGACCTCGGGCACGGCTACTCACGCGTGGTGCTCAGCGACTGGGACGCCGCCGCCACCGTGCCACGCGCGGAAGTGCTGCGCCTGACGGCGACCGGCCTGCGCCGCATCCCGCTGCTGTAGGCTCATGCTGAACTGGTTGCGCCAGCGGTTCGGACGCACGCCACACGCCGACACCATTCCCGACGCCCTGTGGCAGGCCACGCTGGCCGCCCATCATTTTCTGGCCGAGCGGCCGGCGGCCGAGCTGCAGCAGTTGCGCCGCCTGGTCGGCGAGTTTCTGGCGCACAAGGAATTCACCGGTGCGCACGGCCTGGTGGTCACCGACGAGATGGCGGTGGCGATTGCCGCGCAGGCCTGCCTGCCGGTGCTGCACCTGGGCCTGGGCTGGTACAGCGACTTCGTCGGCATCGTGGTGCACCCCGGGCAGATGATCGCGCGGCGCGAAAGGCAGGACGCCAGCGGCGTCGTGCATCGTTACAGCGAGGTGCTGTCCGGAGAAGCCATGGAGCGCGGCCCGGTCACGCTGAGCTGGCAGGACGTGGCCTCGGCCGGCGCGCTGGCCGGCCACGGCTACAACGTCGTGATCCACGAGTTCGTTCACAAGATCGACATGAAGGACGGCGCCGCCGACGGCTGCCCGCCCCTGCCCTCGCGCGCCGCGCACAAGGCCTGGCGTGACGTGATGCAGACGGCCTACGACGCCTTTCGCGAACAGGTCACCATGGCCGAACGTTTCGGCGGCGAGCCGCCCTGGCTGGACGCCTATGGCGCCACGGCGCCGGCGGAATTTTTTGCGGTGAGCTGCGAGGCCTACTTCGTGAACCGCGAGCGCTTCACGCAGGACTTCGCGGAACTGACCGCGCTGTTTGACCAGTTCTTCAAGGTCAATCGGCCTGTAGCCCTTTAGGGACGGGCGCAATCAGCTATCCAATTGATAGCTGACTTGCCTTCCCTGGCGACGCGCCCGAGGTGGCCTCGGGCGATACCAGGACCGGGACCTCTCAGCGCTTGATCAGCGCCTTCAGCACATTCTGCAGACGCCGCACATGCGCCGCGTCATACGGCGCGGCCAGCACCTTGGCCGTGTCCTCGCTCCAGGTCTGCGCCGGCGCCGGCTCGTTGCGTTTGGTCAGCAGCACCAGTTGCAGCATGCGCCGCGCGCTGATGTGTTCGGCCGGGGTCGGCAGCTCGGCGGCGATTTCCAGGCGCAGCAGGGTTTCGGCAGCATCCCCTTTGGGCGCCGACGACAGGGCCTTCATCCACGCGCTGCGAGTGGCCGGCGTCACCAGCTTGCCCAGGGCCTGGGCATCCGGCAGCAATGCGGGGTCGCGTTTTTCCCAGGCCGTCAGCAGGTGGGTCAACACCTCGCCGTGTGCCTGTTCGGACAGCTTGCGCAAGGCCTGCTGTGCATGTTCAAACGCTTCGCGCTGGGCGCGGAAGGCCGCGTCACCGAGGCGCGGGCCGCGCTCTTCATACGCCGGCCTGTCGCCGAAACGGCTTTCGCGCTCGGGGCGGTAGGGTTCGAACTTGTTGTCGGCGGGCCGGTTGCCACGGCCGTCGGGCTTGCCGCCACCGGGCCGCGCGTCCTTGCGGTCACCAAACTTGCCGCCGCGGCCTGCGGGCGCAGCTTCGGCCTTGCGCATACCGGGGCGGTCATCACCGCGCATGGCCACCACCGGTTTGGCGGGTTTGGGCGGCGGCGCGGCCGGTGCCGGTGCAGCTTCTTCTGCTTCCGCAGCGGGCTCGACCGCGGCTTCAGCTTCAGCTTCAGCCTCAGCAGGGGCTGGGGTCTCTTCTTGCGCTATTGTTTCAGGAGCAACCGGCGCAGACGCCTCGGGCGCTGACGCCTGATCGGACTCCGACTTCTGAGGTGCTTCGGCCACTGCAGGTGCAGGCGCTGCCGCGGCAACCGGTGCCGCCGGCTTGAACTGGCCGCGCAAACCGGCTTCCAGATCGGCCATCGCGGTGCGAATCTTTTGCACATCGCCGGTGGCATTGGCGGCATCGAGGGCTTTGGACAACTCGAGCACCAGGCGGTCATGCTCGCCCAGAGCCGACGCGGCTTTTTCACGCTCGGCGGTCTTGCGCTGGAAGGCGTCGTCGATCGGCTTGCGGAAAGCGTCCCAGAGTTTTTGTTCCTGCTTGCGCTCGATCGGCACCGCCTGCGCTTCGTGTTGCCAGCGCTGCTGCAAGGCCTTGACGGCGTCGATGCGCAGCTGCGGCTCGGCGCCCAGCACCTGCGCTTCCTCGATCATGGCCTTGCGGTGCGCCAGGCTCTCGGCGCGAGCGGCTTTCAGCGGTGCATCGGCGGCATCCATCGCGGCCTTCCACAACGGCTGGATCTCGGCAAAGGCTTTTTCGCCCAGGTGGCCGGCGGCCGTCCATTTCTCGACAAAACCGTTGAGGCTGCGGATCTGGTACTTCCAGTCGGTGTTGCCCTTGTTGGCCTCGGCCCAGGCCAACACCTCGTCGATCAGCGCGCGGCGCTCGGCCTTCACCGCTTCGCTTTGCTCCTTGACCTTCTCGAGCCAGACCTCGACCACTTTGTGGGCTTCGTTGCAGGCGTCGTCAAACCGTTTCCACAGCGCGTGGTTGGGGATGCCGCCCTGGTCGCTGGTTTTCCAGAGTTCGCGCATGGCGCGCAGCGCCTCCTGCTGCTTGCGCCCACCCAGGGGCTTGGCTACCAGGGCTTCGGCCTTGGCCACCAGCTCCTCGCGGATCTGGTCGGCACGCCAGCGCTGCCAGCCTTCGAGTTCGCCGGCCGCCGTGAGTGCGGCATGGGCCGCGGCTTCGAGTGCGCTGTCGATGTTGCGGATGTTTTCCTTCAGCGCCTGGCGCAGCTCGGCCGCGACCTTGGGCGTGGATTTGCCATGGCCTTCGGTGACTTCATGCTCCAGCTTGGCGAGCGCGGCCTGCACGATGGCGGCTGATTTTTCACGCATGTCCTTGAGCACGGCGGGATCGATCTTGGCCTTGGGTGCGCGCGCGGGCTGCTCGCCGGAAGCGGCGTCGCCACCACGCGGCGTGCCGCGGGCGCTGCGCAATTCGTCAGCCCAGACCGGCACCGCCGGCAACGGTGCGGCGGCGTCTTCGGCGGCCGCGACGGCCAGCGACAACGCGCCCTGAAAGGCTTCCCACACTGCCAGCAGCTGGCCGCGCGAGGCGTCGAGCAGCGGCGGGAACTTGGCGTCCACGCTGGGCCAGTTGGCGTCCTGCGCGAGTTCGTCGGCCTGGGCCTGCCAATGCGTCACGTCGGCGCGCAGGGCTTCCCAGACGCCTTGCGCGTCGCGCCAGGGCTTGGTCGACAGCACTTCGATGCGCTGGGCAATCAGCACGGCGGCCTCGCGCTGCACCTGGGCGCGGTGCTGCAGGTCTTCAATCGTCTTGACGCGTTCGGCGAGCTGGGCTTTCAGACTGGCCAGCGGCTCGCGCGACAGCGGCGCACCGGCCTTGGCGGCATCACGCTGCCAGGCCAGCGCGTCGGCCATGTTGAGCTTTTTCAGGGCCAGCAGGGCATGGCCTTTTTCAGCCCACTCGGCGGCCACGGTCTCCTGGCTTTTCAGGCGCTTGGCTTCGTCGAGCTTTTCCTTGAGCGGCTTGGCCGCGCCCTTGTCGCGGTTGGCCAAGTCCTTGTAGACCTCGGCCATCTGCTCGGCCGTCGGTCCGGTGGCGAGCCACTCGCGAATGCGCGTGGTGCGTTCACCTGACGTGGGCGCGGAGAAAGCCCCGCCCGTCAGGCCATCGAGCGGATGGCTGTCGGCGCTCTTGGTGGAAGGCGTTTTCACGGCGGGTGTTTCGGGCTTGGCAGATTTGGACATGGGGAAACGCAGCATATGGATAAATAGGACCGGCGAAGCGGGGATCTTCAGGGATCAGGACATTGCAGGTCTGCCCCTGAGGCTCTACAGCCTGCCGGCATCAGCAGGCAAAGGGCGGGACCGGCGTAAAAAAGAGGAGCCGCAGGACAGATATCCGCGACCCCGACCCAAGCTTCAGAAATAAAGCAATGCGGCTATTTTCGCTGTTTTTACGGCATCGCCAAATTAAGTTCGGCGCGCGGTGTCCATTTGGCGTCCGCAGGCGCGTTTTTGGGCGCGCCCAGAAAGAGCCTGCCGGGCGAAACACCCCCGGCAGCGAGGTAGTCCCTGACCGCCACGGCACGCTGCACGGCCAGCTCGCGCATGGCGTTGTCGTCCACCACCATGCCGGCCATCAGCAGTTTTTCCATCTCGGCAACAGGCAGGTCCTTGGCCAGGCCCACCAGGTTGCGTGGTTTGGCCATGTCGGCGCGCTGGTAGATCTGCTTGAGCAGCGCCGGGTATTCCGCCGGGCTGATACTTGCCACCTCGTCTGTGCGGCCCCCTTCCCACACGAGGGTGCGGCGCTTTTCCGCGCGCAGCATCGCGTCGAGCCGTGCACGCCGCCAGCCGTCACGTTCGGCCTCCAGACTGCTGGTGCCGACCACCGTCAGCTGCAGCGCCGGCCGGTCGGTCAGTGCCTTGCCCACCTTGTCCAGGCCGGCTTGGCCCTCGGGCGCCAGCACCGCACTGCCCGATGCAAACCCGACCACGCCGAGCTCGTCGGCACTGCCGCCGAATGCGCTGGCGAGCAGGCTGAACGGCGCGGTGATGGCCTTGGCGATCAGGTTGAGGATGACCTTGACGATGACCGGCCCCAGGCTGAACTGCGGATCATTGAGCGAGCCGCTGATGGGCAGATCAATGTCGATCACGCCGTTGCGGTCCGCCAGCAGCGCGACGGCCAGCTTGACCGGCAGGCTGGCCGTCGCGCCTTCGACCCTGTCGCCGAAACTGAGCTGGTTGAGCACCAGCTTGTTGCTGGCGGTGAGCCGGCCGTCGGGCAGCACCACGTAGTTCACGTCGACACTGAGCTTGCCGCGGTTGATGCCGTAACCCGAATACTTGACGGCGTAGGGCGAAAGCGGCGGCAACTCCAGGTCACGCACCTTGCCCGTGATGTCCAGCGCCAGCGGCTTGGCCAGCGGGTTGAGCTTGCCCAGGATTTCCAGCGAAGCGGTGCCCTCGGCCTTGCCGCGCAGCGCCAGGTCCGCCATGGCAGGCGCTGCGCCGGCCACCGCGCCGGGCAGCACGGAAGAAAACGCACTGAGCGTGCCGTTGAGCTCGCTCAGGTTGGCCGTGTAGTTGGGTTTGACGAAGCGGTCGGAAAACAGCACCTTGCCATTGACCAGTTGCATCGGCCCGATATGGACCACAGGCGCCGGACCTGGCGCAGCCGGCGCTGGAGCCGCCATGGCGGTGGCGGCAAAGGACTGATCCTGTTTTGTGCCGCCAGCCCTTGTACCACCTGCTCTTCCAGCTATGGTTTCAGGAGCATTCTGAATCGAAGCGGCAGAAGTTTTGGTCAGGTCCTGCAGATTGATCCGCCCTTCCGGCGTGACGATCACCCGGGCGAAAAAATCCGTCAGCACGGTTTCCCTGACATCGACCTTGGTGGCCCGGGCCGGATCCAGTGCGACCTGCAGGCCGCGCAGCTTGAGCGCCTTCCAGGCCAGCAACTCTTCGCTGGGCGCCAGCGTGTTGGCACGAAACTCTTCCAGCGCCAGATCGCCATTGAGTTGCGCCACCGGGCCACCCGCCGTCTGCCGGTATGCCACACGGCCCTTGAAGCTGGCCTCGGCACGCAGCAGCTCGATGTTGAGTGCGTCGGCCAGATAGGGCTCAAAGGCCTGCAGCGGCAGCCGGTCCAGCACCAGCCGGCCTTGGGCCTGCACCGGCGTCAGGCCGATGCTGCCGTCAAACGCCAGCTTGCCCGGCTCAAACCGCCCGCTGGCCAGACGCAGGGAAGCGCTCAAGGGCATGGCTTTGGCGGCCACGCGGTCGTCCAGCACCAGCGAGCCCAGTCGCGCATGGGCAGCGCTCACTTCAAAATTCACCGGCTTGGCGCCCGCCTTGTCGGCAAACGACATGGCGCCGCCTTCGAGCTGTACCTCGTTGATGGCGACGACCCAGGCCGGCGCGGCAGCTCCCTCGGTCATCGGCCGTGGCGGGTGGGTAGGCGCCTTGGCCTGCGCCACCCGCCAGCGTTCGTACATCCAGCGCTTGTCGCGGCCGCGTTCCACCAGGGCTGTGGGCTGGATCAGCTTCATGCCGGCGGCCTTGAAGGTTTGTGCCGTGAGGTCGATATCGGCCTGCAGGAGCGCCACCTGCTTGACGGACACCAGCGAGGTCTTGCCCTGGGCCAGTTGGACGTCTGTGACCGTCATCTGCGGCGCGGACACTTGCAGGACCTGCGCCTTGCCGGCGCTGGCCGCCTGCCAATTCAAGCCCAGTTGCGCGTCAAGCTGGCCATGGAGGGCCGGCAGCAGGAACTGGCCCACATATCTGGCGGCCATGTCGAGGGGCCAGGCCGCGACGCTGGCCGTGAGCCGGGCCGCCTGGTCACTCGCATTGCCGCTGAAACGCAGAAGCGCCGGCGCAGCCGGGGTGGACACCGGGGCCGGGCGTGCCGCCGCTGCCGCCCTGCGGCCCGCGGGCGAGGCCGGCGTCACCGGCCCCGCCAGCCCGACCGCCCCCTCGAACTGCAGGGGTGCGTCGGCCGAAAAAGGAAAGGCGATGGCCGACGCATCCAGCGTCAAGCCTGCCAGCGCGATCTGCGCGGGCGTGGGGAGGGTGTTGTCCAGCCAGTTGAGTTGGCCCTGGCGCACAGCCACCCGGCCCACCTGGACACGCCACGGGGCCGTAGCCTTGGCCGCAGGCACGGGTGCAGAAGCGGCGCTTGCCGGCCCGCTCGCCGGTTTCGCCGCCTCTTTGGCATCATTTTGGCCTGTAGCCCTTTCCGCACGGGCGCTGACAGCTTCGCTTTTGATAGCAAGTTCATCGCCCGGCGGCAGCAGATTCAGACGCCCTGCCCGGTCGCGGCTCACGTTGAGTGTGGGCGCGGTCAGGGTCACCGAAGACAGTTTGACACTGCGCTCCAGCGGCCGGATGTCGTCGAGGCCGACCTCCAGTCGGTCAAACGCCAGCAGTTCCCGGTGGCCGGCTTGGGTCTCGCGCAGGCGCACCTGTTCCGCCGTCGCCGTGCCCGACAAACGCATGACGGTTGCCGGTGTCTGCTCGAACGACAGCTTGATATCGGCGTGGAGCACCGCGCTGTCCAACCTGAAAGGCAGGCCTTCCGGCCAGTAGGCCAGGTAAGGACGCAGGTCCAGCCCGCGCAGCGCCAGCGTGGCGTCGGTCTTGTGGGTCTGGGCAAACGGTGTGCCGACGGCAGCGGTGTCGAAATGGCTGCCATTGAGTTTGAAGGCCAGGTGCGGCGAGGTTTTGACCTCGCGCTGGGAGCGCAGGTTGCTCAGGAAAGGGACCGACAGGCGCAGGTCGCGCACCGCATGGGTCCTGCCTGCCGGGAGGTCCGCAAAGTCAAGCTGGCCGTCGCTGAGCACGAGGTTGTAGAGGGCAAAGCGCAGCGGACGGCTGACCGGTTCATCGGGCGGCGGTTTCAGCCGCGCAAGGATGTCGTCAATGTCATAACGGCCCTGGCCCAGATGGGCGAGGGACAGCATCAGGCCATCGAGCTCGATGGCGTCGGCGACTGGTGCCAGGCGGAGCAGCGACTGCATTTCTGCATCTATATAGAGGCGTGCAATTTTCAGCTGGGGCGCGCCAGGGGAAAGCCGGCTGCTTGCCGGCCCCGCGGCAGGCGCCGGCGGGTTGGCGGCTTTGGCGATGGCCAGGTCGCGGAGGGTCAGCTCCAGCGACCAGGGACGGAAGTCCACTGCGCCCACCGTGAACTGCCGGCCCAGCTTTTCAGACACCACCTTTTCAAGCTGCGACTTCAGCACCAGAGGCACCAGGGCATAAGCCAGCGCCCAGAACAGCAACAGGCCAACCAGGGCCCAGGCCGCGCGGCGATGCCAGCGAGGTGAACGCAACATGCCCCCTGCTTTGCCGGCGAGAGATTGGAAAAGACTGGAGAGTCGGGAGGGATTGCGTTTCAGTTCATGGCCGGGCATAGGCCTTGAGTCTTGAACGTGCAGGGAAAAAGGTCAATGGCTGATGGGGCTGGTTTGACCATAAAGCCCCGGCACCAATTAAAAACCCCGGGCAGCGAGGCCGACCGGGGTTGACGGCGAGCGTGATGCTCATGCCGTCGGGCTTCGCAAAGAAGAGAAGATCGTCTCCAGTGCGATGAGGGCAAGTGATTGCTCTCAGTTTGACCGGGGTTGGTTACCCGGCTGATGCTTGAGGTACTCAAGCAACTGCAGGTTAAACCTCGGGCGCTGTCGGCGCAAGTCGAAATTTGTAATCAAAAATCAGCCCGCGATTGCCATTTTCTTCGGCGTTACATCTTTGCGTCCTTGTCCTACATGGCCATGAGGCATTCGCCGCATCACCCCCAAAAACCGTCCTGCTCGAATGTTCCGGCACTTTCTCTTGAAAACGCCGCAAACACTTGAGTTAAAAGGACTTACTGTCAAAACATACAGCCTTTTTTGTTCAGGAAAGGGGTCAGCGTCACGATTTGGAGAGAAACCCCAAAAATCGCTCAATTGGGAGAAACAGGGGGTCTTGACACCCTAATTCGGCTTTTAATGCATTTATAGCAATATCAAACTTATTTGATATTCTTGACAAGTTATTAAGCGCGCTTTTAGAATCCGCCGTCCCACCCAAAACTAGGGACAACCCGAATCCGCTGCCGAACCCGGCAAAGTCAGACAAGGGGTCAACACCCCCAAGGCAAGGCCTTGGTTTGATGGCGACCCAATCAAAGCGCACGGCTCCACAAGTCGATGTGCATAGAAAGGAGTGCTATGACAGCGCTAGGACAATCCACCCCCGCATCGGTGATGCGGACGCTTCAGAAGAACGTGGGCAACAGTCTGGCAAATATTGCCGACGACATTGCCCAGGGGTTTTTTGAAATCACCCACAACAGCTTCGCACTTGTTGGCCTGGCCGTCGTGTTTGCCGTCATCACGTTGACCGCCCGGCCCGACCTGCGTCAGGCCGGCGAATCCCGGCTGATGAGCTGGCTGCAGGAGCGCCAGGAAGCCGCGATTGGCTTCACCGAACCTGACGCGATTGACCGGGCCACCGCCGCCAACCCCAAGGACCTGCCCCGGCAACAGGCGGCGGTGGCCTTCTGGCTCAGCCGCAAGTACGGCGTGGCGCCCGAGCCCCTGAGTGTGCTGGTCGCCGAAGCCTTCGAGATCGGCCAGAAAGCCAAACTCGATCCGACGCTGATCCTCGCCATCATGGCGATCGAATCGGGCTTCAACCCGTTTGCGCAAAGCCCGGTCGGCGCCCAGGGCCTGATGCAGGTCATGACCAACATCCACCACGCCAAGTACGAGAACTTCGGCGGAAAACTCGCCGCCTTCGACCCGGTCACCAACCTGCGAGTAGGTGTCAAGGTGCTGCAGGAATGCATCGCCCGGGCCGGTTCGGTGGAAGCCGGCCTGAAGTTCTATGTGGGCGCAGCCAATCTGGAAAGCGATGGCGGGTATGCCGGCAAGGTGATGGCCGAACATGCGCGCCTGCTGGCGGTTGCCAGTGGCCGTGCGCCGGCTTACATGCCGTCCGTACGCCCGCCGCTGGCGATTCCAGCATCCCTGCCAGCGAAAACAGACGCTGACGACCTGCCCAGCGACAAGTCCGGCGACAAAGTCGCCAGCCTTGCCAGCTCCTGAGTCCTGAGCGCGGCCCGGCCTTTCACAGGCCGATGGCCAGCCAGGCGCCGGGTCCGTTACACTAGGGGTGTGCGCGACTGGCGATAGGCAGCCCCTGTTTTTCAGGGCGGTTGCTGACGTGGGATACCACTGGGAAGCGCACCGCTGGGCTCAAGCGATGACCACAGCGTTCAGCCGTTCGCCTGGGCAGCCCTTGTTTCATTCATCCAATGACAGGGACCACGTCTTGAAGGACTGCCATGTACGACCGCACCATTCTTGTGGAACAAACCGACCCCGAACTGTGGGCCGCCATCGTTGCTGAAAACGCGCGCCAGGAACACCACATCGAGCTGATCGCCAGCGAAAACTACGCCTCGCCCGCCGTCATGGCCGCGCAGGGTTCGCAACTGACCAACAAATACGCCGAAGGCTACCCCGGCCGCCGCTACTACGGTGGCTGCGAGCATGTGGACGTGGCCGAACAACTGGCCATCGACCGCATCAAGAAAATTTTCGGTGCCGAAGCGGCCAACGTGCAGCCGCATTGCGGTGCCTCGGCCAACGAAGCCGTCTTCCTCGCCTTTCTCAAGCCCGGCGACACCATCATGGGCATGAGCCTGGCCGAAGGCGGCCACCTCACGCACGGCATGGCTCTGAACATGAGCGGCAAGTGGTTCAACGTCGTTTCCTACGGTCTCAATGACAAGGAAGAGATCGACTACGACGCGATGGAGCGCAAGGCCCACGAGTCCAAACCCAAGCTGATCATCGCGGGCGCCTCGGCCTACAGCCTGCGCATCGACTTCGAGCGTTTTGCCAAAGTCGCGAAGGCGGTCGGCGCGATCTTCATGGTGGACATCGCGCACTACGCCGGCCTGGTGGCCGCGGGCGTGTACCCCAACCCGGTGCCGCACGCCGATGTGGTGACATCCACCACGCACAAGAGCCTGCGCGGGCCGCGCGGCGGCATCATCCTGATGAAGGCAGAACACGAAAAAGCCATCAACAGCGCCATCTTCCCCGGCCTGCAGGGCGGACCGCTGATGCATGTGATCGCAGCCAAGGCCGTGGCTTTCAAGGAAGCGCTGGCCCCCGAGTTCAAGGCCTATCAACAGCAGGTGCTGAAGAACGCCCAGATCATCGCGGAGACCCTGACGCAACGCGGCCTGCGCATTGTCAGCGGCCGCACCGAAAGCCACGTCATGCTGGTGGACCTGCGCGCCAAGGGCATCACCGGCAAGGAAGCCGAAGCCGTGCTGGGCGCCGCCCACATGACGATCAACAAGAACGCGATTCCCAACGACCCGGAAAAACCGATGGTCACCAGCGGCGTGCGCATCGGCACCCCGGCCATGACGACGCGCGGCTTCAAGGACGAGGAAGCGCGTTTGACAGCCAACCTGATCGCCGACGTGCTCGACAACCCGCGCGATGCCGCCAACATTGAAGCGGTGCGCGCCAAGGTCAATGCGCTGACGAGCCGGTTTCCGGTGTACCGTTGATGGGCCGGCGCATGTGCAAACGCTACGCTTTTGATAGCTGCTTGCGCATGCCCCGTGCAGGCTGGAGGCCAATAATGCTTACAAATCCAGGCGAAGCCGGATGAAATGCCCTTTCTGCGGCCACCTTGAAACCCAGGTCGTGGAAACGCGGGTGTCGGAAGACGCAGACTTCATACGCCGCCGCCGCCAGTGCGGCGCGTGTGAAAAACGCTTCACCACCTACGAGCGGCCCGACGTCAACTTTCCGGCCATCGTCAAAAAGGACGGCCGCCGCATCGAATACAAGCGCAGCAAGATCCTCGACTCCATGAACCTCGCGCTGCGCAAGCGCCCGGTCAGCACCGAGCAGGTGGACTCAGCCATCGAGCGCATAGAGGAAAAACTTCTCAACCTCGGCCTGCGCGAGGTACCGTCGGCCCGCCTCGGCGAGCTGGTCATGCGCGAGCTCAAAAAGCTCGACAAGGTCGCCTACGTGCGTTTTGCCAGCGTCTACCGCAGCTTTGAGGATATTGACGAGTTCAAGACGCTGGTGGATGAGGTCAGGCGGTAAAAGAGGAAAAGCGAACCGGCAGCCTGCTGCCAGCAGATAGAGACCGTCCAGAGCCAGACAGCCGGTTACTTGGACATGACACGCGGTTCCCTCCCGGATTGATGTTCCCGCGCCGAGTTTTTAAACTCAATGCATGGACACACCCTGCGCCAGCATCCCTGATTCAACGTCCCCTCACCCTCCCACTTCCAACCGGGGGCAGTCGGGCTTCTCCATCCTTGAGGTTCTGATCGCCATCATTATTCTCAGTATCGGCATGCTGGGAGCCGTCGGCATGCAGGCCGCAGCGATGCAAGCCAACAAGGAAACCCGCAATCAGGCCGCAGCCGCTACCTTAGGGCGGGAACTGGCCGAAAAAATGCGAGGCAACCATACCATTGCGATCAAAACCACAGCGACAGACAATCCCTATCTTTTTGACAGCACCCTGACCGGAACCAGCACCATTGCCACTCCGTCGGTCAACTGCTTCACCGCTGGCTGTCCAACTCCCAAGGATGCCGCATCCTGGGACGTGGCCGACTGGAAGGGGCGAGTCCTCAATGCCCTTCCTACGCCCCGAGTCAAGGTTTGTTTTGACAGTGACCCTTTTGACAGTGCCGGAAAGCCCCGATGGGCCTGCGCCGGCGGCGGCGACGTTACCGTGCTGAAAGTGAGTTGGACCCGCAGCAACACGGCCGGAACGCTTGAATTTGCCGATAGCACGGGCGTGCCGGTTGTCGTCATCCCGCTCACAGCAGGAAGCTCCGAATGATGCGTCATCGTTTATCCCGTACCGTCCGTCGTCAACGTGGTTTGACACTGATCGAGTTGCTCGTTGCCTTGGGCTTGGGGCTCGTAGTGGTTGTCATTGCAGCCACCGCGCTTTTGCTGGGGCAGCAAGGCTACCGGGCGGTAGACACGACGACACAACTGCGCGACCGGGAGCGTTTTGCCACCGACTTGCTGGGGAGGGTCATTATCCAGGCGGGCTATCAAGACCTGGGCGCGGCCAACCTGGCACTCCGTTCAACAGCCACACTTTTGGGCATTGACCCGGAACCGGACCTCTATGGATGGAACAATGCCGTTTACGCCACACCTGATGACCTGATTCTCAGCGAAAGCACCAAAATTGTGAACGGCAACAGGCCCGGGGCCTGCTCGGTGAACGATACGTCATGCAAAAACGGAAGCGATGTGCTGGTGATTCGCTACCAAGGGGTGAGTTCTCCAACCAATGCATCCGATGCCGATGACACGATGATCAACTGCAGGGGAGAAGGCGAAGCAGGTTTGTCCACGGGAGACCTCAATGATCGTGCTGCCAGTGTTTTTCATGTGACGCGCGACACCAGCGGCGAACCTTCACTCTCCTGCTCTTATTACAACTTTTCCTCGGGCGCCTGGGTCGCTTCCACCCCCTTGATTGAGGGCGTGGAATCTTTCCAGGTCCTTTATGGTACCGACGGGGTATCCCCCAATGTGGCGCCCAGCGCCTCCGCAGCACAGGACACCGTCGCCGAACGATGGCTGCGCGCGGATGAATTGACCGTGGCCGGTAACGCCGCAGGCACGCGTGAAAACTGGCGCCGGGTTCGGGCTGTACGCATCGGCCTTGTCCTGCGGGGAGCCGCAGGCTCTGCCCAGCAGTCCACGACGGCCACCTTTGCTCCCTTGGGAAGCATGTATGCCAGCACCAGCGACACGGGCTCCAGCCTGGCGGTTGCCGCAGATGGACGGCTACGGCTGCAAAGCACCTTTACTGTTCATTTGCGCAACGACCTCAGGCTCCGATGAAACACCATCTTCCAGCATTGACCGGTAACGCTCTATCACGCGCGGCAACAAAGCAACGTGGCTTTTCGCTGATCACCACACTGATCCTTCTTGCCGTGGTCATGGCCCTGGGCATTGGCGCCAGCCAGATGGTATTGCTTGCCGAGCGTTCGACCCGGTTTGACCGGGACCAGCAAATCGCCTTCCAGGCCGCTGAGGCGGCGCTGCTTGATGCAGAGTTCGACATTCGCGGACCCAATACCTCGACAAACCAGCGGGAAGCCCTTTTTTCAGGGCGAATGGCCGACACGGTGTCTTTCTCTGAAGGATGCGGCACCGGTACAACGCGAGGTCTGTGCCTGCCTGCTGCCACGGGCACAAAGCCAGTCTGGTACCTGGTTGATTTCACCGATGAAACCAATGCGGCCAAAACAGCAAAGTTCGGCGAGTTTACCGGGCGAACCCTGTCGACCGGCAGCAGCGGCATTCGCCCGGAAATGGCGCCACGGTACATCGTCGAAATCATTCCCGATGCCACGCCAGGAAGCAGCAGCGGCAGTAGCGGAAGTCCCAAGGCGCTGTATCGCGTCACGGCCATGGGTTTTGGGCCGCGCAAGGAAACGCAGGCTGTCCTGCAAATGATTTTCAGAAAAGAGTAAACGCCATGAACTTCCGAACTCTCCTTTCAAGCTCATCTGGCAAACCGCTGAAAACCTGGAGCTTCAGGCTTGCTTTTCTGGCGGCCCTGTCAGCCGTCACAGTGGGCGTTGTGATCAGCCAGACTGTCACATTACCCCCGGAAGTTGTCCTGCCCGCTGAACCGCTCTACATGAACGGCGCGAAGACTAAAGGGAACCTCACATTGGCACTCTCCGTGGAATTTCCGACGGTCGGGCAAACCTACCGGGACGAGTTTGACAAAACCAAGGAGTACGTCGGTTACTTCGACCCCAAGGCTTGCTACACACACGCACCTGGGCAGAACAATTTCGACTGGAATGGTCCCCTCACCGCAGCCGGCGAATGCAGCGGCAGCGGCGGCGCCTTCAGCGGAAACTTCATGAATTGGGCAACGTCCTCGGCCATCGACATTCTGCGCTATGGTCTCACCGGCGGCAACAGGATCGTGGATGAGTCAAGCGGAAACGCCAAGACCGTTCTGCAGCGCGCCTGGCTACCCGACTCGTTTTACAGACACGGCACCTACTTCACCGAGAAGTCCATCACAAAGGCCCAAGCCGCAACCTTGGTGGAAACGGCGCTTTACAACAAGATCAGCGACGGCGGCAAACTATGGATTTACAACTGCCGTAACCGCGTCTATTTTGCCAAGTCGCGTGACACGAACGCCAGCAGCGCCTGCGACAAGCCCTTCAATGTCTCCAATGCCGGCAGTGACCAGTTGATTGGATCGACCAGCAGCCAAAAATTTTATGAACTCAACATGCTGGTGTGCGACCCGAACAGCGCAACCAACCGGCTCATGACCTACGACCCGGAAACAAAACAATGGAAAGGCCTGTGCTTCCGGTACCCGAACGGAAAATACAAGCCAGTCGGTCAGTTCCAGATGAATGCGGAAAACATCCGAATTGGGGTTTTTGGCTACCTTCAGGACAACAGCCGCTCGCGCTACGGTGGCGTGCTGCGCGCACCGCTGAAATACCTGGGCCCCAAAAAATATGACATGAATTTCAACCTCGAATCCGCGGCGAATGCCAGCGCCGAATGGAATGCCAACACGGGGGTCTTCATTGACAACCCGCAGAGCGGAGACGCCACGTATGGTGCCCAAGGCTATCCCAAAAGCGGAGCCATCATGTACATCAACAAGTTTGGCACGCTGAACCCGGACACCATCGGGGACTATAAAGAACTTGATCCTGTAAGTGAGCTCTTTTATGAAGCCATCCGTTACCTTCAGGGCAAGCAACCCACCAGCCAGGCCGTTTCGGGTTTTACGGGAACAGCATCGACCGACAAAGCCTTGAAAGACAATTTTCCCGCCTATGCCACCTGGACGGATCCCTTCGCAGGCTTTACCGATACCTCGGGTACAGGCAACGGATGCCTGCGAAACAGCATTTTGACGATTGCTGACGTTTTCACGCACAGTGACCGCTCGGTCCCCGGCAATACTGTCATAAGCAATAATGATTTTGCGCGAAGCGCGGAAACCAACCCTGCGCTTGATGTTCCGTTCTGGACCAGCGTGGTCGGCAGCTTCGAGAGCAAACTCACCACCACCACAGGCGTACTCACTTACACCGATAGCCAGAACCAAACCCAGATTGCGGGCAACCTTCCAGGCAACACGCTGTATACCGCCCTGGCGAATGCAGCCACAATGAACACGGGTTCCACAGGAGGTTCCTACCACATGGCCGGTCTGGCCTACTGGGCCAATACCCAGAGCTTTCGCAGCGATCTTCCTAAAGGCCGTATCAAGACCTACTCGATCGACGTCAATGAAGGGCGCGATAGCAATACCGTGAGTTTCCGTCGAACCCAGCAGTTGTATCTTGCCGCCAAATATGGCGGCTTTGACGACAGCGCCACCGGGAACACCGGCAACCCCTATAAGGGGGGAACCAATGTGTTGTGGCAGGCCACCGACGGCGATGCGAAAAACTATTTCCTGGTCAGTGACGCCGCCAAATTTCTTGACTCTCTTTCCGAGATTTTTGCGCGGGTTGTAGAAGAAACCGGAAGTATCGCTGGCGGCGCCATTTCAACGCAGCGCCTGACAGTGGGTCAGGCCGCAGCCGTCTTTCAGGCTCGTTTCAACCCGGTTGCCAATTACTGGAGCGGCCGCTTGCTCAAGTATCCGCTGTCCCTGGACACTGCTGGTACCTCACTGGTCATTGGCAGTACCTCAACCTGGGAGGCCGGCCAGGTGATGACCGCGGCTACGCTGATCGACCATGGCGCAGGCAGGAACATTGTCATTGGTGCCCCGATTGGCCTACAGGCAACCGCTGCCCCGACGCCGTTTAGATGGGCTGACCTGAACACGGCTCACAAGACGTCGTTCAGCACCATGCCCTACACGACCACGGTAGTTATTGATGCGGCCATGGGCGAAGACCGGCTGAACTACCTGCGTGGGGACCGGCGCAAGGAGATCAAGCCCACGACGCCAACGGCCCCCTTCCGACCGCGCGACATCGTTCTGGGGGACATCGTCAACAGCGGCTTGGTCTATATGGGCAAGCCATCTGGTGGCGTGGCAGGAACCGCGTACAACACATTCTTCAATGACAACAAGAACCGCAAGCCTGTCATTTTCGCGAACGCGAACGACGGCATGCTGCACGCGTTTTATGACACGAACGGCAGGGAAGCTTTTGCCTATATTCCCGGGTTCGTCGCAGGCAAGTTGAACCTGTTGCCCGACCAGGACTACAACCACGTCAGCATCAACGACGCCACCCCCGCAATCGGTGAGGCGTATGTGGACAGCGCGTGGCGCAGCGTGCTGGTGTCGGGTGTGGGTGCTGGCGGACAGGGCGTTTTTGCCCTTGACGTCACCGATCCCGAAACCTTCACCAAAGACGATGTTCTTTGGGAGTTCACGGACCGCGATCACCCCTCGATGGGCAATGTAGTCGGTACGCCCCAGATCGTGAAATTGCGCACGACTGATACAGGTATCACCCCGGTCTACAAGTGGTATGCCGTTGTCGCCAGCGGCGTCAACAACTACACCGCCGACGGCTATGCGCATTCCACAGGCAATCCATCCATCTTCATTCTCGATCTGTCGAACAAGCCTGCCAGCAATTCAGGGGTGGCCTGGACCGAGGGCACGAATTTTTGGCGCATAGAGTTGCCGCAGACAAGTACCGCTATTGCAAAAGGTCTGGTGGGTCTGACCACGGTCAAAAACTTCGGAACTGGTGCGGTGGACAGCCTCTACACAGGCGACATGCAAGGTAATGTCTGGAAGCTGGACTTCACGCTGAAAGGTATCAACAGCCTGACAACCAATGCGACCACCAATCTGACAAAACTGAACCACAAGGTAGGGACCAGCAACACATTTTTTGTTGCCAAAGACAGTGCAAACGGGCTGCAGCCGATTACCGGTGAACCAGTGATCAGCAATGCTTTTTTTGATAGCAAGCTGGTCTCCTTTGGAACGGGAAAATATCTGGAAACACCGGACACCACCGTGCCATCGGGTGTGACGAATACGTTTTACACGCTTCTCGACAATGGCCAGGCTATCAGCGGAAGGTCACAATTGCAGCAGGGAACGGTATCCACGATCAGCGGTACTGTGACGGTTCCCGGCTTTGTGTACGGCATGCCTCCTTCAACCGGAACCTCCGCCCTCAGAATGGGCTGGTACCTCGATTTCAACAAGAGCATTGGTGAACGACAGATCAGCGATATCACTGCCGAATTTGGACAGCTCTTTTTCGGTTCGCTGTTCCCGACCGAAGGCTCGTGTGGAGAAGGAGGTGGACGGTTTTATGCGGTGAATGCACTCACGGGCAACGGTACGTCCGAACTGTCCCAGGTGGGCATATTGGCCGCGCCCCTGGTCCTGGAAATCGGCAGCACTGCCTTGACCAACAGTGACACGGCCGGCCAGCGAACCGCCACCCGGCGAATTGCCATCATCACGCAGGGGTCTAAAGGACTGAAGGTTGCGGCTACCGGTGGAGGAGGTCTCTCCTATGGCGAACAGGTCGGACGTCTCAGCTGGCGCCAGATCAACAACTACCGTGAAAACAAGAATAACTAACATTGGAAATGATCATGCCAAAACGTCTGCCTATCAAACGGAACGCCCACTCGGGTTTCACACTGATTGAACTGATGATCACCGTCGCAATTGTCGGAATTCTGGCGGCTGTGGCCTACCCAGCCTATACAGACTCCGTACGCAAAGGCAAGCGAGCCGAAGCACGGACTGCGCTGATGAACCTACTACAGCAGGAGGAACGCTATCTGACCCAGATGAACACCTATGAAACCTTTGCAGCAGGCACGCCCGGCGCCCTGCCGTTCAAGGCCTATTCATCTTCTGATGGCACCCAGGCAAAAAGCAGCCACTTGCTTGGCGCAAGGGTCTGCCAGGCCGTAGGCACGGTAACCCCCACCAAGCGTGACTGCATCGAGGTTTTTGCGGTACCGCAAGCAGGCGTTTTTTCTGACCCTCAAGTGACTTCGATGGCCATAGACACACAAGGCCGTCGGACTTGCACCGGCACAAACACCGAACGCTGCTGGAAATAAGGCCACGCCATGTCTCGAAACAACCGTCCCGGACACCGTCTGAGCTCCCTTTTGTTCCACCGCCACGCAGGCTTTACTCTGATCGAGTTGATGGTGACGGTTGCACTGGGAACAACCCTGATGATGGTCGCGGTGCCGAGTTTCGTCCAGTTTCAGCGAAATGCACAACTCTCGGACGCCGTTAGCAATTTCATTTTGGCAGCCAATACCGCAAGAGCCAATGCAATGAAGCAGGGGCTCAACACCTATCTTATTCCCGCTACCGGAACAAACTGGAGCTCCGGCTGGATGGTTTTTGCAGACTCAAACTGGAATCAGGTCTATAACGAAGGGGTCGATGAAGTGGTACTTCGCCATGAGGCGCTGAGCGCCGATGTCACCGTCACCACGCCGGGGGCCAGTAGTTTTACAAGCGGTTATTTGCTGTTCAACGGAAGTGGGTACCCGCGCCTGAAGAGTGGCGCCTTCGGCGGGGGAACGATGGTGATGGCGAACACCTCGCCGCGCTCCAGTTCCATCATCGTTGATCCAGCCGGCCGGGTGCGATCCTGCAAGACCGGGACGACCGGCTGTTCGTAGTTCACCGCAATACGACCTTGTGACTGAACAACCACAGGTGCTCATGCAAGGCGCCCTTGAATCTGCTGGAATGGCGTTGCGCCTTTGCAGCCCCAACCCGCGCGTGGGCTGCGTCATCACCGACGGCTGTGGCAAGGTATTGGGCGCAGGCCACACCCAACAAACCGGCGGTCCCCACGCCGAAATCGTCGCCATGCGGGACGCAGAAGCACACGGCCGTTCACTTCAGGGCGCCACCGCCTACGTCACCCTCGAACCCTGTTCCCACCATGGCCGCACAGGCCCCTGTTGCGACGCGCTGATCGCCGCCGGCATCAAAAAGGTGGTCGCATCGATCGCCGACCCCAATCCCCTGGTGTCCGGCCAGGGCTTTGCGCGCTTGCGGGCCGCGGGCATTGAAGTTGAAGTCGGCCCGGGCGCGGAGGAGTCGCGCGAACTGAACATCGGATTTTTCAGCCGCATGGTTCGCAAGACGCCCTGGGTGCGGATGAAGGTGGCGGCCTCGCTTGACGGCAAGACGGCGCTGGACAACGGCAAAAGTCAGTGGATCACGTCCGACGCCGCGCGAACCGACGGCCATGCGTGGCGCGCACGTTCCTGCGCCGTGCTCACCGGCATAGGCACCGTGCTGGAAGACAACCCGCGCCTCGACGTGCGGCTGGTTGACACGCCGCGCCAGCCGCATCTGGTGGTGGTGGACAGCCGGCTGGAGACGCCACTGGATGCTCATCTTTTCATAGCTGGCCGCGCTCTCTACATCTACGCTGCCGAGCAAAATGATGTAAAAAAATCAGCCCTGGAAGCGCGCGGTGCTACCGTCGTCTATCTGCCGGGCCACGGCGGCAAGGTGGATCTGGCAGCTATGCTGCGCGACCTGGCTCAGCGCGAGGTCAACGAAGTCCACGTCGAGGCCGGGCACAAGCTCAACGGGTCGCTGATCCGTGAAGGTCTGGTCGATGAGTTTCTGGTCTACCTGGCCCCCAAGCTGATAGGCCAGGGTAGCGGCATGGCCAGTTTCGGGCCGATCAGCGAGCTTTCGCAGGCGCTGGACCTTGAGTTTCGCTCCACCGACCGGCTGGGTCCCGATCTGCGTATCGTGGCCAGGGTCAAGGGACGCGACCTCTTTTAGCCCTGCTTTATCGGCCCGGCCCATGGCCGCCCGCAATCTCTGCGAAAATAGCGCCATGTTTACCGGAATCATCACCGGCGTGGGGCGCATCGTCGCCATCCATAGCCTGGGCAGCTCTTTGGACCATGGCAAGCGACTCACCATCGAAGCGCCATCGGGCTATCTCGACGACGTGGGCCTGGGCGACAGCATCGCACTGAACGGCGCCTGCATGACCGTGACGGCGCTTGACCTCCCCAACAACCAGTTCCTGATTGAAATATCGGCCGAATCGCTGGCCAAAACCAGCGGCTTGATCGAACCCGGTCCCATCAACCTTGAAAAAGCGCTGCGCGCCAATGACCGGCTGGGCGGCCACATCGTCGCCGGCCATGTCGATGGCATCGGCACCGTCACGCATTTCGCCCAGGTGGGTGAAAGCTGGGAGTTGCGCATCCGTGCGCCGCGCGAACTGGCCAAATACCTGGCCTACAAAGGCTCCATCACGGTCAATGGCGTCAGCCTGACCGTCAACCGCGTCACCGACCTGGACGGCGGCCAGACCGGCTGCGAAATCAGCATCAACCTGATTTCCCACACGGTTCAAAACACAGCCCTGGGCCATCTGCGACCACAATCGCAGGTGAACCTGGAAATTGACCTGATTGCGCGCTACGTTGAGCGCATGCTCCAGGACGGAAAGAAAAACTGAACCATGACCACTGCCATCTCCCCTGTTGAAGACATCGTGGCCGACATGCGGGCCGGCCGCATGGTCATCCTGGTCGACGAAGAAGACCGCGAAAACGAAGGCGACCTGGTGCTCGCCGCCGACCACGTGACCCCGGAAGCCATCAACTTCATGGCGCGTTACGGCCGCGGCCTGATCTGCCTGACATTGACGCGCGAGCGCTGCGAGATGCTGCAATTGCCGCCCATGGCCACCCGCAACGGCGGCAAATACAGTACCGCCTTCACGGTGTCGATCGAGGCTGCCGAGGGCGTGACCACGGGCATCTCCGCGGCTGACCGGGCCCGCACGGTGCAGGCCGCCGTCGCCAAAAACGCCCAGGTCAGCGACCTGGTGCAACCGGGTCACATCTTCCCGCTGCAAGCCGTCGATGGCGGCGTACTGATGCGCGCCGGCCATACCGAAGCCGGCTGTGACCTGGCCGGCATGGCGGGCTGCTCGCCGGCTGCCGTCATCTGCGAGATCATGAAAGACGACGGCACCATGGCCCGGCTGCCCGACCTGCAGGTCTTTGCCGCCGAACACGGCCTGAAAATCGGCACCATCGCCGACCTGATCGAACACCGCAGCCGCCACGATTCGCTGATTGAAAAAATCGGCTCAAGGACACTGAATACCGCTTTTGGCGAGTTCACCGCCCACGCCTTCAAGGACAAGACCAGCCAGGGCCTGCATCTGGCGCTGGTCAAGGGACAGTGGTCACCCGAAGACACCGTGGCGGCGCGGGTTCACGAGCCGCTGTCGGTGCTCGACGCGCTGGAAACCGGCCGCTCCATGCACTCCTGGAGCCTGGACCAGAGCCTGACCTACATTGCCAAAGAGGGCAAAGGCGTGGCCGTCCTGCTCAATTGCGGCGAAAGTGCGGCGCAACTGCTTGAACAATTCGAAGGCACGGCCCGCGCCAGCCAGGCCCCCGAGCGCGGCCGCATGGACCTGCGCACCTACGGCGTGGGCGCGCAAATCCTGCGTGAGTGCGGCGTGCACAAGATGAACCTGATGGGCAACCCGCGCCGCATGCCCAGCATGACGGGCTACGGCCTAGAGATCACCGGCTACATTGCCAACAAAAAGGAATAACCGTGTTTGGTGCAGAAAAAGGTACGGCCGACAAGCTGGACGGCAAAAAGCTCTCGATTGGCATCGTCCAGGCGCGTTTTAACGAAAGCATCACCAATGCGCTGGCCAAGGCCTGCTGGCAGGAATTGCTGGCGCTCGGTGTCGAGGAAAAAAACATCCACCACGTCAAGGTGCCGGGCGCGCTCGAGATTCCCTCGGCCCTGCAGGCCATGGCCGAACGCGACCAGTACGACGCGCTGGTGGCGCTGGGCTGCATCATCCGCGGTGAAACCTACCATTTCGAACTGGTCGCCAACGAAAGCGGCGCCTCGGTCAGCCGGCTGGCCCTGGACTACCAGTTGCCGATCGCCAACGCCATCCTGACCGTCGAAAACATCGCCCAGGCCGAAGCCCGCCAGACCGACAAAGGCCGTGATGCGGCACGCGTGGCGGTGGAAATGGCCAACCTGCTGAACGAACTTGACTGATACCCCGGTCCTCCCCTCCCCCAACAAGTGCGCCATGACTGAAAAGACACCCCTCAAACCCAAGCGCCCGCCGCAGACCCGCAACGGCCTGACCGACACGGGTGTCAAAAAAGCCGCCGACAAGTCAGCGCGCACCCGGGCACGCGAGTTTGCCCTGCAGGCGCTGTACCAGCATCTGGTCGGGCGCAACGAGGCGTCGTCCATTGACGCCTTCACCCGCGACCTGGTGGGTTTTCACAAGGCCGATGCAGCGCATTACGACGCGCTGCTGCACGGCTGCATTGACGAAGCGGCGTCGCTGGACGACAGCGTGACGCCTTTGCTGGACCGCAAGATGGCGGAAATATCGCCGGTCGAACATGCGGTGCTGTGGATTGGCACCTACGAGTTCAAGCATTGCCTGGACGTGCCTTACCGCGTGATCATCAACGAATGCATCGAGCTGGCCAAGGCTTTTGGCGGCACCGACGGCCACAAATACGTCAACGGCGTGCTGCACAAACTGGCACCGGCCTTTCGCGCCGCTGAAGTCGCCGCCGACAAAAAAGCCTGAGGCGCGCGGTGAGCGACATCAGGATAGCCCGGCGCGCCCAGCGCATCGAACCCTTTTATGTGATGGAAGTGGCCAAGGCCGCGGCAACCATGGCCCAGCAGCTTGCCCATACGGCTGAGCCCATGATTTTCCTGAACATTGGCGAGCCGGACTTCACCGCACCGCCGCTGGTCCAGCAGGCCGCGGCCCGCGTCATCCGGGACGGCAACACCCAGTACACCCAGGCCACCGGCCTGCAACCGCTGCGCGAACGCATCAGCGACTGGTATGCCACGCGTTTCCAGGCCGACGTTGCGCCCGGCCGCATCATCATCACGGCCGGCGCCTCGGCGGCATTGCAGCTGGCCTGCCTGGCCCTGATCGAAGCGGGCGACGAGATCCTGATGCCGGACCCGAGTTACCCCTGCAACCGGCACTTTGTCAGCGCTGCGGACGGCAACGCGGTGCTGCTGCCCACCACCGCTGAAGAGCGCTTCCAGCTCAGCAGCGCGAAAGTGCAGGCCGCCTGGACCGACAAGACACGCGGCGTGCTGCTGGCTTCGCCGTCCAACCCGACCGGCACATCGATTGCGCCTGAAGAGCTGCGGCGCATCCACGAATTTGTGCACAGTCGCGGCGGCATCACGCTGATTGACGAGATCTACCTGGGGCTGAGTTACGAGGCGCATTTCGGTCAGACCGCGCTGGCGATGGAAGGCGGCCTCGGCGAGAGCATCATCAGCATCAACAGCTTCAGCAAGTACTTCAACATGACAGGCTGGCGCCTGGGCTGGCTGGTCGTGCCCGAGGTGCTGGCACCGGTGATCGAGCGCATTGCGCAGAACCTGTTCATCTGCCCCAGCACCGTGGCCCAGCACGCCGCCCTGGCCTGTTTTGAACCCGACAGCCTGGCCGAATACGAACGGCGCCGCGCCGAGTTCAAGGCCAGGCGCGACTACTTCATTCCCGAACTCA
This sequence comes from Polaromonas sp. YR568, assembly GCF_943371715.1. Taxonomy (GTDB): domain Bacteria; phylum Pseudomonadota; class Gammaproteobacteria; order Burkholderiales; family Burkholderiaceae_C; genus Polaromonas. The sequence goes on from NZ_CALRVW010000018.1 coordinate 42,779, forward strand.
ACCGCCTCGGCTTGACGGTGCCGGTGATGCCGGACGGCGCGTTTTACGCCTATGCCGACTGCACGGACGCCGCGGCACGGCTGGGCGTTAGCGGCAGCTGGGACTTTGCGTTTGAGCTGATGAAACGTGCCCACCTGGCGGTGACCCCCGGGCGTGACTTCGGCACCATGGCGCCGGAGCAGTACGTCCGCTTCTCCACGGCCAACTCCATGGCCCAGCTCAAAGAGGCCGTCGCCCGGCTGGAGACCGTCCTTGGCTGAGGCCAGCTCTTTCGAGTGGCCCTTGCGGGTCTATTGGGAAGACACGGATGCTGGCGGCATCGTGTTCTACGCCAACTACCTGAAATTTTTTGAACGCTCCCGCACCGAATGGCTCAGATCACTGGGCATCGAGCAACACAGCCTGCGCGAGAGCACCGGCGGCATGTTCGTGGTGACGGAAACCAGCGTTCGCTACCATCGGCCCGCGCGTCTCGACGATGAACTGATTGTTACCGCCCGCCTGATCGAAAAGGGCCGGGCGTCCTTGATAATCGGGCAGAGTACGCTATTAAAATCGGAGCGTTCGTCAGTATTGCTATGCGAGGGCACGATACGCATCGGCTGGGTCGATGCGGCCAGCCTGAAGCCCGCCAGAATTCCCGCCACCATCCTTGATCGTCTGGAAGCCAAAACATGAACCAGGATTTATCCATTGTCAGCCTCATTCTCAACGCCAGCTGGGTGGTCCAGGGCGTGGTGGCACTGCTGATCGGCGTGTCGATCGCGAGCTGGGCCGCCATCTTCCGCAAGATCGTTTCACTCAAGCGCGTGCAGTCGCTCAACGACGAGTTCGACCGCGAATTCTGGTCCGGCACCAGCCTGAACGACCTGTTTGCCGCCGCCAACCAGAACGCCAAACACAGCGGCCCGATGGAGCGCATTTTCGCCAGCGGCATGCGTGAGTTCCAGAAGCTGCGCGAGCGCCGCATGGAAGACCCCGGCACCCTGCTCGACGGCGCCCGCCGCGCCATGCGTGCCAGCTACCAGCGCGAAATGGATGCGGTGGAATCCAACCTGTCCTTTCTGGCCACGGTCGGTTCGGTCTCGCCCTACGTCGGCCTGTTCGGCACGGTCTGGGGCATCATGCACGCCTTCACCGGCCTGGCCGCGCTGGAGCAGGTCACGCTGTCCAGTGTGGCGCCCGGCATTGCCGAAGCGCTGGTGGCCACGGCCATCGGCCTGTTTGCCGCCATCCCCGCGGTGGTGGCCTACAACCGTTTTGCCCACGACATCGACCGCGTGGCCAACAAGCTGGAGACCTTCATCGAGGAGTTCTCCAACATCCTGCAGCGCAACCTGGGTGCAACCTCACCTTCGGGTCACTAAGATGTGGACCCCCACGCTTTTCACTTCGTGTAATACGCTGCCCCCCGAGGGGGCGCTGCGCCTGCGGCCCGGCAAAGCCGGTTCCGCGGCCCCTGCTGACGAAGAGAGTACGGCACAGTGGCCGGCTTAGGAGAAACATATGCCAGCAGTTTCATCCCGCGGCCGGGGCCGCCGCACCATCAGCGAAATCAACATGGTGCCCTTCATCGACGTGATGCTGGTGCTGCTCATCATCTTCATGGTGACGGCGCCGCTGATCACACCCAGCATGATTGCGCTGCCCAAGGTCGGCAAGGCGCCGGGCCAGCCGCCCAAGCCGATCCAGATCGAGATCAGCAAGGAGGAAGTCATCCAGATCAAGTCGGCGGGCAACACCACACCGGTCAAGCTCGGCGAGGTCGGCGCCGCCGTCAAGCGCCTGCAGCCGGCAGTGCCGGCCAATGAGCAGGTCACGCCGGTGGTGATCAGCGCCGACAAATCCATCAAGTACGAAACCGTGGTCAAGGTCATGGACGCGCTGCAAAAGGCCGGTGTGGCCCGCGTCGGCCTCTCGGTGCAGACCGGCAACTGACCCCGCTGCGCTGAATTTTTCATGCCCATCGCCGCCGATCGCCCCGAGTTTGCCCCGCACCGCGAGCCCGGTGCGTTGCGATCCTTAGTCCTGGCGGTGCTGGTTCACCTGCTGTTGATCGCGGCCCTGACTTGGGGCGTGAACTGGAAGCACAGCAACCCGGATATCTCGTTCGAAGCCGAGCTCTGGTCCAGCGTGCCCCAGGAAGCCGCACCCAAACTGGTGGAAGCCCCGCCGCCACCGCCGCCACCCCCTCCTCCGCCCCCACCCGAGCCCGTGGTCAAGGCGCCACCGCCGCCCCCCGCACCGGACGTGGACATCGCGCTGGAGCGTGAGAAAAAACGCAAGCTCGAACTCAAGAAGAAGGAAGCCGAGCTGGCCAAAGCCAAGGCCGAGCAGGACCGGCTGAAAGAGCTTCAGGCCAAAAAGGAAAAAGAGCAGAAGCTGAAGGAAGACCTGGCCAAGCGCAAGGTCGAGGAAGCGAAGAAACTCGAAGCGAAAAAAGCCGAGGACAAAAAACAGGACGCGAAGGACGCCAAAGAGGCGGAGAAGAAAAAGCTGGCCGATGCCGCTGCGGAAAAGCAGCGCCAGGACAACATCAAGCGGGCCATGGGCCTGGCCGGCGCCAGCGGGAGCGCTGACGCCAAGGGGTCGGCGCAAAAAGCCAGCGGCCCGTCAGCCAGCTACGGCGGCAAGGTGCGTGCCAAGGTCAAACCCAACATCGTGTTCACCGACGACATTGCCGGCAACCCGACGGCGGAGGTCGAGGTGCGCACCGCGCTGGACGGCAGCATCATCAGCCAGCGCCTGATCAAGTCCAGCGGCAACAAGGCCTGGGACGACGCGGTGATCAAGGCCATCATCCGCACCGAAACCATGCCGCGTGATGTGGACGGCCGGGTCCCGACGCCGATGATTCTGGAATTCCGGCCCAAGGATTGAGTGCTGCTCACTTCGAACGCTATCAATAAGATAGCTTCTTGCGCAATCAGGACAAGGGCCGAAGCCCTTATTTACTCATAAACTATTCTAGCCAGCCCCTGGTCGGCCTGCGCCATCCAGCTTGCCAGCGCCGCATCGGTTGGGAAAAACTTCGCGGCGTCACCAAGCTGCAGTTCGGCCACCACGCTGTCGCGCTTGAGGCTCAGGCGCACCGGCAGGCCGCGGCTGACCTCCCCCTGCTCCGACATTTCCTTGCGCGGCGGAAAGTCCCGCACGATGCGCTGCACGTCCGGCGCCGTGCCATTGACCGCCACGCGCAGGTACTTGCCGAAGCGGCAGCGCGCCGATTCCAGGCTCCACACCTGCGTCACCTTGAAGCGGCGCCCGAAGCGCTCCGACGCCGGCTGCAGCGTGCCCTGCACGATCACCAGCTCGTCGTCTTTCAGCAGGTTGCGGTTTGCGTTGAAGGTGGCCTCGTCCACCGAAGCTTCCAGCGTGTCGGTCTTGTCGTCGAGCTTGAAGATGATCAGCTTGCCGCGGTTGCCGTTGATGACGCGCAGGTCGCTGACAATGGCCGCCAGCAGCGTCTGGTCGCGCGAGTCGATCAGGTCGTCGATCTTGCGTTTGACGAACTGCCGCACCTCGGTCTCGACCTCGTCGAACAAATGCCCGGACAGGTAAAAACCGATGGCGGTTTTTTCCTGCACCAGCCGCGCTTTCACGCCAAAAGGCACGGCCTCCACCAGCGGCGGTTCCTGCGTGCTGGCAGCGTGGGAGTCCATGTCGAAGAGTCCGCCCTGGTTGACGTTCGCCTCGGCCTGGGCGGCGAATTCGAAGGCGCGGTCCACCGAGGCCAGCAGCGAGGCGCGGTTGAGCTGCAGGTTGTCAAAGGCGCCGGCCTTGATCAGCGCTTCGACCGTGCGCTTGTTCATCTTTGACTTGTCGACGCGCAGGCAGAAGTCGTACAGCGAGGTGAAGGGCCCGCCGGCCTCGCGCGCCGCGACGATGGCGGCAATCGCCTGCTGGCCGGTGCCCTTGACGGCCCCCAGGCCGTAACGGATGCTTTTGTCCGTGATCGGCTCAAAGCGGTAGTGGCCGCGGTTGACGTCGGGCGACTCGAAGCTGATGCCCATCTTCTGCGCGTCGCCAAAAAGAATCCTCAGCTTGTCGGTGTCGCCCATCTCCACCGTCATGTTGGCGCAGAAAAATTCAGCGGTGTAATGGCGCTTGAGCCAGGCGGTGTGGTAGGCCAACAAGGCGTAGGCGGCCGAGTGCGACTTGTTGAAGCCGTATCCCGCGAACTTCTCCATCAAGTCGAAAACCTCGTCAGCCTTCTCCTGGGACAGGCCGTTGATGCCGGCACCCTTGCGGAAAATTTCCCGCTGCGCGGCCATCTCCTTTTCGTCCTTCTTGCCCATCGCGCGGCGCAGCATGTCGGCGCCACCCAGCGAGTAGCCACCCAGGATCTGCGCGGTCTGCATCACCTGCTCCTGGTAGACCATGATGCCGTAGGTCTCTTCCAGGATGGGCTTGACGCGCGGGTCAGGATACTCGGGCGTTTCCTTGCCCTGCTTGCGCGCGATGTAAGTCGGGATCAGGTCCATCGGACCCGGCCTGTACAGCGCATTCATCGCGATCAGGTCTTCGAGCCGGTTCGGGCGCGCGTCCTTGAGCATGCGCTGCATGCCGATACTTTCAAACTGGAACACCGCCTCGGTCTTGCCCTCGGCAAACAGCGCGTAGACACGCTGGTCGTCGAGCGGCAGGTTCTCGAACTTGAAGTCCTTCTGCGCCGGATGCCGCTGCACGATGAACTCGCGCGCCAGCTCCAGGATGGTCAAGGTGGCCAGGCCCAGAAAGTCGAACTTGACCAGGCCGATCGCCTCGACGTCGTTCTTGTCGAACTGGCTCACGGCGGAGGTGCTGCCGGGCTGCAGGTAGAGCGGGCAAAAGTCGGTGAGTTTGCCCGGTGCGATCAGCACGCCGCCGGCATGCATGCCGACGTTGCGCGTCAGGCCCTCGAGCTTGCGCGCGAGTTCGAGCAGGGTGCGCACGTCTTCTTCCTTGGCTTCGCGTTCGGCCAGCACCGGTTCAGCCTCCAGGGCGTACACCATCTTGTCGTTTTTCTTGCGATCAGCAGGCACGAGCTGCAGGGTGACCGCCTGGCCGGGCTTGTTCGGAATCAGTTTTGAAATGCCGTCGCAAAAACCGTAGGAAAAATCGAGCACGCGGCCGACGTCGCGAATCGCCGCGCGCGCGGCCATGGTGCCAAAGGTCACGATCTGGCTGACCGCCGCGTGGCCGTACTTGTCCTTCACATAGTCGATCACGCGGTCGCGGTTGGTCTGGCAGAAGTCGATGTCGAAGTCGGGCATGGACACCCGCTCGGGGTTCAGGAAACGCTCGAACAGCAGGTTGTACTGCAGCGGGTCCAGGTCGGTGATCTTCAGCGAATACGCGACAAGGGAGCCGGCACCGGAGCCGCGTCCCGGCCCGACTGGGCAGCCGTTGTTCTTGGCCCAGTTGATGAAATCGCCCACGATCAGGAAGTAACCCGGGAACCCCATCTTCAGGATGGTGTTGATCTCGAACTCCAGCCGCTCCACGTATTGCGGCCGCTTCTCGTTGCGCACCGCTTCATTCGGGTACAGATGCGCGAGCCGCTCTTCCAGCCCCTGAAACGACGCGTAGCGGAAGTACTCGTCGGGCGACATGCGCACGCCGTCGACTTCGGGCGTCGGGTACTCGGGCAGCATGGGCTTGCCGAGGTCGAGCTTGAGGTTGCAGCGTTTGGCGATTTCCAGCGTGTTGGCCAGCGCCGATGGCAGGTCGGCAAACAGCTCGGCCATCTGCGCCGAGGACTTGAAATACTGCTCGCGCGTGAACTTGCGCACGCGCCGCGCATTGCCGAGGATCTCGCCTTCGGCAATACAGACACGCGCTTCGTGAGCTTCGTAATCCTCATAACCCAGAAACTGCACCGGATGGGTCGCCACTACCGGCAGCTTGAGCCGGGCGGCCAGTTGCACCGCCGCAGCCACATGCTGCTCGTCGTCGGCGCGTTGCGCGCGCTGCAGCTCGAGGTAAAAACGGTGCGGGAACAGGCCCGCAAAATGCAGCGCACATTCGAGCGCGCGCGGTCCGTCTCCCTGCACCAGCGCCTGCCCGACCGCGCCGCCCTGCGCACCGGACAGGGCAATCAAGCCTTCGCCGAGTTCCTGCAACCACTCCAGGCTGATGATGGCCTGGTCGCGCACCACGCCGCGGGTCCAGGCGCGGGTGATGAGCTCGGAAAGATTCAGGTAGCCCTGGCGGTTCTGCACCAGCAGCAGCAGCCGCGCCGGCGCCGCACCCGCTTCCTTGCCCGGCACCTGCACCCACACGTCCGCACCGATCAGCGGCTTGACCCCGGCGCCGCGTGTTTGCTTGTAGAACTTGACCGTGCCGAACAGGTTGCCCAGGTCGGTGATGGCCAGCGCAGGCTGGCGGTCGGCCGCTGCGGCGGCCACGATTTCGTCGATGCGGTTGGTGCCATCGACGACTGAAAACTCGGTGTGAATACGTAAATGGACAAACATGGCTTCATTTTAGGGGTCGGGTCCGCGCACGGCCGCCGTCCCCGCTGCCTACAATGACCCGATCATGCGCATCCTGAACATTGCCGCCTACAAGTTTGTGACCCTGGAAGACCTGTCCGGGCTGCAGGGCAACGTGTTGGAAGCCCTGCAGAGCCGCGCCATCAAAGGCACGGTGCTGCTGGCGGAAGAAGGCATCAACCTGTTCCTGGCCAGCCCGCGCGCCGACATTCATGATTTTTTGGCATGGTTGCGGCGCGATGCCCGTTTCCATGACCTGGAGGTCAAGGAAAGCTGGTCCCATGCCCAGCCTTTTCGCAAACTGCTGGTCCGGGTCAAGCCCGAAATCATCCGCATGAACCACCCGGCCATCCAGCCTGCGGCCGGCCGCGCCCCGGCGGTGGATGCGGCGACGCTAAAACGCTGGCTGGATGCCGGCCATGATGATGAGGGGCGCCCCGTCGTGACCCTGGATACCCGCAATGCCTTCGAGGTGGATGTCGGCACATTCCGGGGTGCCATCGACTGGCGCATCGACAAGTTCACCGAATTTCCGCAAGTCCTGCTGGCGCACCGCGCCGAGCTCGAAGGCAAAACCGTGGTCAGCTTCTGTACCGGCGGGATACGCTGCGAAAAAGCCGCCATCTTCATGCGCGAGGCGGGCGTCAGCCATGTCTTCCAGCTCGACGGCGGCATCCTGAAATATTTCGAGGAAAACGGCCACGCGCATTTTGACGGCGCCTGTTTTGTCTTTGATGAGCGGCGCGCGCTGGACCCGGCCCTCCAGCCCCGCGTCAATGTCGGGGCATCGTCTGACAAGCCGCTTGCCGAAGGTGTGGGAAGCTGAACCGGCTTTCCTGGAGACTGTTCCACTTTTCCAGGCCCGTGAAGCGCCCATCCACCTCGCACTGAAACCGCCATGCCCACACCCACCGCTGCCCGACGCACCGCCGCAGGGATCTCCGGGCTGTTGCTGCGCTTTGAACAGGTCCGCAGCCAGACCGAACGGCTCGTCAAGCCCCTGAGCGCCGAGGACTGCCAGTTGCAGTCCATGCCCGACGCCAGCCCCGCCAAGTGGCACCTGGCCCACTTGACCTGGTTTTTCGAAACCTTTGTCCTCGAGCGTTTTGAAAAGGACTTCCGGCCTTTCGATGCCAGCTTCAGGGTGCTGTTCAACAGCTATTACAACGGCGTGGGCGACAAGTACCCGCGGCCGCAACGCGGCCTGATCAGCCGCCCGACCCTGCAGCAGGTGCTGGCCTACCGGGCCGAGGTGGACGAGCGCGTGCAGACCATCCTGCGGCAAACCCCGGCCGGTCCTGCCGCAGACGAACTGGTGCAACTGCTGACCCTGGGCCTGCACCATGAACAGCAGCACCAGGAACTGCTGCTGACCGACATCAAACACGCGCTGTCCTTCAACCCGGCGCGGCCAGCCTATGCCGGGCACTGGCCGCTGGCGGGCATCAGCCCGCAGCCGCTGCGCTGGATGGGCTTTGGGGGTGGACTGCTGGAGCATGGCTTCGACCCTGCCATGGACGGCGACTTTGCCTTTGACAACGAGACGCCGCGGCACAAGGTCTATGTGGCGCCGTTTGACATCGGCCACCGGCTGGTCACCAACGGCGAGATGATGGCTTTCATGGCGGACGGCGGCTACCGGCGGCCCGAGTTGTGGCTGGCCATGGGCTGGGACTGGGTGCAGGGCCGCGGGGCGACGATGCCGATGTACTGGGAGATGCCAGACACGCCAAACGGCCCGTATTGCAACTTCACCTTGCAGGGTCTGGTGCAGGTGGACCCGCACACGCCCGTCTGCCACCTCAGTTATTTCGAGGCCGACGCCTATGCACGCTGGGCCGGTGCGCGCCTGCCAACGGAATTTGAGTGGGAGCTGGCAGCGCGCAGTGTGTCGGCCCCGGCCGGCCAGCGGGCCGAAGGCAACTTTGTCGAAGGCGGCGCCTACCACCCGATCCCGCTGCAGCAGCGCCGTACAGGCCATCCGGCGCAGATGTTTGGCGATGTCTGGGAGTGGACACAGTCCAACTACAACCCCTATCCCGGCTACAAGCCGTGGGAGGGCCTGGTTGGCGAATACAACGGCAAATTCATGTGCAACCAGTTTGTGCTGCGCGGCGGCTCCTGCGCGACACCGCAAAGCCACGTACGCGCGAGCTACCGCAACTTTTTTCCACCGGACGCGCAGTGGCAGTTCAGCGGGTTGCGTCTGGCACGCGACGGCGCCGCCGCATGAAACTCACTCTGAGGTAAAGCGGCGCTCGGGCAGCGCAATCAGTTCCGCGTCGCCAGGCACCTGGCCCATGGTCTGAGCCTCCCAGTCACGCGAGGCCTGCACAATCCGCTCCTTGCGGCTGGACACGAAGTTCCACCACATGAAGCGGTGGCCACCGAGCGCGTCGCCGCCTATCACCATCAGCCGCACGGGGTCGCCGGCCGTGATCGATGCCGCAGCCCCCGGCGCCAGCACGACCAGCGTGTGCGCTGCCACCGGTTCGCCGTCCACCACCACCGGACCATCCACGGCGTACAGCGCCAGCTCCTCGGCCAGCGGCGGCAGTTCGAACACCGCACCGGCCGCGAGCTGCACATCCAGATAGACCGTTGTCGAGAACGTCCTGACCGGTGAACGCTGCCCAAACGCCTCACCGATCAACACGCGCACCTGCGCGCCGCCCAGCACCAGCGACGGAATGGACGACGCAGGCGTATGCACGAAATCCGGCGCTGCCTCTTCGTGCTCACGCGGCAGGGCCGCCCACAGCTGGATGCCGTGGTTGACGTAGGTGCTGGCCTTGAGCTCCTGCGGCGCACGCTCGGAATGCACGATGCCGCGGCCAGCCGTCATCCAGTTGATGGCCCCGGGCTCGATGCGCTGGCTGAAGCCCAGGCTGTCGCGGTGCATGATGGCCCCGTCGAAAAGGTAGGTCACCGTCGCCAGGCCGATGTGCGGATGCGGCCGCACGTCGTGCGAGTCTCCCGGGGCCACCGTGACCGGGCCGAAATGGTCAAAAAACAGGAAAGGTCCGACCGCCTGCCGCTGCCCGGCCGGCAGCAGACGGCGCACGCGAAAGCCGCCCCCCAGGTCCTTGTCGTGTCCGGTCAATGTCAGGTCAACAGGCATGGCGGTGACTCCAGAGGGCGGTTTCTTGAAATGGGGTCGGGTAGAGGTCAGGCGTGAAATTTTGCGGCCACATCGGCCACGCGTTGGCCGAACAGCCGGGCCGTCGCCAGATCCCCCGCGGCCATCTCGCTGGCGCCGGCGTCGGAAGGCGACTGTGCGATCGCGCCGCTGTAGGACACCAGGTAGTTGATGTCGTCGCGCTGGGCTGCCTTGCTGTTCGACGGCATCAGGCCCTGGCTGACCCAGACCATGCCGTGCTGCATCGCGAGCGTGAACAGCGTGGTGAGCGTGCCCTGCTTGTCGCCGTTCATGCCCGCGCTGTTGGTGAAGCCGGCGGCCAGCTTGTCCTTCCACTCCTGGCTGAACCAGGGTTTGGAGGACGCGTCGGCAAACTTCTTGAACTGCCAACTCACGTTGCCCATGTAGGTGGGCGAACCGAAAATGATGGCATCGGCCGCCTTGAGCTGCTCCCAGCCACCTTCGGGAAGGTTGCCATCGGCATCGATGGCGAGCAGATCGGCGCCGGCGCCTTCAGCCACCGCCTGCGCCATGCGCTGGGTGTGCCCGTAACCAGAGTGGTAAACAACGACGACGTTGGTCATGGTTTGTTGTCCTTGAATTCAGTGACGAAAGAAGAAGAAGAAGAAGAAAGAGGAAACAGGCAGGCCGGCCCTCGAGCCGGCCTGCGGGCAGGTCGTGGTGTGCCGCGATCAGTCCTTGAGCTTGCCGTCCACGCTCCAGGCACCGGCTCCCCAGGCGGCGATGGTCAGCAGGCCACCAACCACGGCGATGTTCTTGAAGAAGGCCTGTTGCTGCATCATGACCTGCTCGGCAGGCATGGACCAGAAGGCGTGGAAGATGAAGGTGATGACCGCGGTGAACACGGCAATGCCGAGTGCCGCCCAGCGGGTCTGGAAGCCGATCAGCAGCAGCAAGCCCAGACCCAGCTCAACCGCGATGGCGATCGCTGCAGCCACTTCCGGAAGGGGAACACCCTTGGAGGCGATGTAGCCGGCGGTGCCGGCAAAACCGCCAATCTTGCTGAAGCCAGCCGGAACAAACAGCAGGGCGATCAGTACGCGGCCAAGGAGGGAAAGCGGGTTTTGCAGTGAGTTGAGCATGGTGAGTCCTTTTTGTTAAGAGTGATGAAAGAAAAAAATGGGAATCGAAGCGCCCGGCAGTGCAAGTCCCGGGCCACTTCGGCGTTCAGGCTGCCAGATCGAAAACCAGCACCTCGGCGTTTTTGCCATCGGCAAGCAGCAGCCGGCTTTCTGCCTCCAGCATGAGCGCGTCGCCCGCCTTCAGAGGCTGGCCATTGGCCCGGAGTTCCCCGCGCACCAGGTGCACATAGGTCTTGCGTTGCGGGTTCAGCGCCATGTCGACCGTCTCGTCGCCATCGAACAGGCCCGCATAGACGCGGGCGTCTGCATGAATCGTCACGGAGCCCAGCGCACCGTCGGGCGATGCCACCAGCCGCAGCGCGCCGCGCTTGTCGCTGTCGGGAAAACTTTTCTGCTCGTAGCTGGGCGGGATGCCGGTGACATTGGGCTCGATCCAGATCTGCAGGAAATGCGTTGTCTGGCCTTCGGCATGGTTGAATTCGCTGTGCTGCACACCGGTGCCCGCACTCATGCGCTGCACGTCGCCAGGCGGAATGCCCTTGACGTTGCCCATGCTGTCCTTGTGCGCCAGTTCGCCGCTGAGGACATAACTGATGATTTCCATGTCCCGGTGGCCGTGTGTGCCGAAACCGCGCCCGGCGGCAATGCGGTCTTCATTGATGACGCGCAGGTTGCCAAAACCCATGTGGGCCGGGTCGTAATAACCGGCAAACGAAAACGAATGAAAAGACTTGAGCCAGCCGTGGTCGGCGTAGCCGCGTTCGCTGGAAAGTCGGGGGGTCATCATGGGGAGCTCCTTTCAGGGTGCGTGTGCAACGAGTTTGCAATGCCTCCAATGTAGGGGCCGGCGCTGCACTGGCCATTGCAGTTATTTGATGGCATCATTCAAATTATTTGAACCCATAGCCCTTCAATGAACAACCGCGTGCGCGATGCGCTGACCCCCGAAACCATCGGCCTGATCGGCACCGTGCACCGCACCGGCAGCATGGCGGCGGCGGCACGCGAGCTCGGCGTGGTGCCCAGCGCGCTGACCTACCGCATCCGCCAGGTGGAAGATGCGCTGGACGTGCTGCTGTTCGACCGCTCCTCCCGGCAGGCCAGACTGACCGAGGCCGGCAAGGAGCTGCTGCGCGAAGGCACGCGTCTGCTGGCCGAACTCGACGCGGTAGCCAACCGTGTCAAACGGGTAGCCACCGGCTGGGAACCCCAGCTGACCCTGGCGGTGGACAGCGTGATCTCGCGCACCACCGTGATGGAGTTGTGCGAAGCCTTTTTTGCACTGAACCCGCCCACCCGACTGCGGCTGCGCGAAGAAGCCCTGTCCGGCACGCTGGAAGCCCTCACCTCCGGCCAGGCCGATCTGGCCATCGGTGTGGCCATTGAGCCCGGCATCCACAAGTCGGTGCAGAGCAAGCCGCTGGGCAGCATCCATTTCATCTACGCCGTCGCGCCGCACCATCCGCTGGCGCAGGCCCCCGAGCCCATCACCGATGCCATGCTGATGCCGCACCGGGCGGTGGCAGTCGCCGACTCGGTGCAGCGCGGAAGCGGCGTCTCGGTCGGGCTGCTCGGCGGCCAGGACATCTTCACCGTGCCGGGCATGCAGGAAAAACTCGATGCGCAGCTGCGCGGCCTGGGCGGCGGTTTTCTGCCCGAATACCTCGCGCGGCCCCACATCACCACCGGCAGGCTGGTGGAAAAACGCGTACAGCGGGCAGAACGCCACATCCCCGTCAGTTATGCCTGGCGCCGCGTGACCAGCGGGAGTGAGGGCCGCGCGCTGCAGTGGTGGCTCAAGCAGCTGGACAGCCCTGCGACGCGAAAGGCCCTGCTGGAGCGCGACCATGCTGTGTAAAACCCTGACCCGCGGCAAATGTCCGGTCGGCTGGCCGCGCCAGCGTGTAGAGTGTGACCATGATTTCCTTTGATGTTTGCGCTGTGCTGCCAGAATCCGGGAAAGCCTGCCACCGGGTCCTGCAGGCCAACCGCCCCTTTCACCCCGCCATAAAAAGTACAAAGACATGACCAAAACCTCCCGTTCAGCTCCCTCTGCCGCGCCCTTGCCACGCCATATCGCCGTGGTCGGCGCGGGCATGGCCGGCATCGCCTGCGCCCGCACACTGGTGCAGGCCGGCCACCGCGTGACGGTGTTCGAAAAAAGCCGTGGCCCGGGCGGGCGCATGGCCACGCGCAACACGGAATTTGGCGGTTTTGACCACGGCACGCAGTACTTCACCGTGCGTGATGCGCGCTTCGAAAAGGCGCTGGCCACCAGTCCCGGCGTGGTGCGGCCCTGGAGCGCCAACACCGTGCGCATCCTCGACGAGGCCGGCCGCGTCGTGGCGTCTGCACCGCCGCCCCGGGAAGCCCACTGGGTGGCGACACCGGGCATGAACGCGCTGCTCAAGCAGTGGGCCCAGCCCCTGGCTGCGGACGGCTCGCTGACGCTGGAAACCCAGGTCATCCGCGTGGAACGCGACAAGCTGCACCCCGAGCGCTGGCAGCTGCAGACCGAAGGACCGGGCGCCAGCAGCCAGGTGTATTCCGGCTTCGACGCCGTGGTGCTGGCCGTGCCCGCGCCGCAAGCGCATGCCCTGCTGCTCAGTTCCCAGCAAGGCAAGGCCCTGATGCCGGCCCTCGCCGGCGTCGCCATCGCCCCCTGCTGGACCCTGATGCTGGCTTTTCCGCAAGGGCAGCAGCCGACGTTGCCGCACCTGGGGCCGCAGTGGAATGCGGCGCGCAGCACCCACCACCGCATTGCCTGGCTGGCGCGCGAATCATCCAAGCCGGGGCGCAGCGCGATCGAACGCTGGACCGTGCAGGCCAGCCCGGAGTGGTCCACGCGGCACCTGGAAGACGACGACGAGCGCATCAAGGCCAAGCTGCTCAGGGCCTTCACCGAGGTCACCGGCATACGCGCAGAGCCGCCACATGCCGAGGTGCACCGCTGGCGTTATGCGCAAACCACCGAACCGCTGGGCCAGACCCACCTGTGGGATGCGAAATCGCGTATCGGCAGCTGCGGCGACTGGTGCGTCGGCCACCGGGCGGAAGACGCGTTTGTCTCCGGCCTGGAAATGGCGTTAGCCATCGCCTGACGGGCACGGGCGTGGAGCCGCGGGCCTACAGAGGCCGCTTTGCGCCCTCGCCCACGGGTCCGCTACACGCCGGGTCCCTCGTCGCCGCGCTGGCGAGCTGGCTGGATGCGCGGGCGCATGACGGCCAGTGGCTGGTGCGTATCGAAGACATCGACACGCCGCGCTGCGTGCCCGGCGCCGACACGCTGATCCTGCAACAACTGGCCGCCTGCGGGCTGCAACCGGATGCGCCGCCGCTGTACCAGTCGCAGCGCGGCAGCCACTACCAGGCCGCACTGGACCAGTTGATCGCCGCCCACCTCGCCTACCCCTGCGCCTGCACCCGGCAGGACATTGCACGGGCCCTCGAGGCCCGCGGCAAGCCGCGGCCACGCCACGGCGAACTGGTGTACCCCGGCACCTGCCGTCACGGCCTGCAGGGTCGTCCCGCGCGGGCGTGGCGCTTCCTCACCGAAAACATGAAGCCAAATCGGACTACAGCCCTTATTGCACGGGCGCAAGCAGCTCCTGATTCCGTAGCAGACCAGATTGTCCACTGGCAGGACCGCCGGCTCGGCGCACAGCAACAGAACGTCGCGCAGGAGGTCGGCGACTTTGTGCTCAAGCGCGCCGACGGCCTGTGGGCCTACCAGCTCGCCGTGGTGGTGGACGATGGCGCGCAGGGCATCACCGACATCGTCCGCGGGGAAGACCTGGCCGACAACACGGCGCGCCAAATCCTGCTGCAACGCGCGCTGGGCCTGCCCTTGCCGCGTTATCTGCACACGCCGCTGGTGCTCGGGGCCAACGGCGAAAAGCTCTCCAAACAGAACGGCGCCAGCGCACTGGACACCACCCAGCCACTGCAGGCGCTGGATGAAGCCGGGCAGGTACTGGGTCTTCCCGCAGGCTTGTCTGCCCGCACGCCCGCTGACTGGCTACAGCAAGCCGTGGCCTTCTGGAGCCGGGCGACTAAAATTGGGCGGTGATTGAATCCCCCCCCACCAACCCGCCATCAAACCCTCCGTCCAACCCGCCGGAAGGCGCGTCACCCGACCCCGCGCGTCTGCGCACCATCCGCAGTTTTGTCCTGCGCACCGGCCGCACCACGGCCGGCCAGGCCAGGGCTTTTGCAGACGCGGGGCCGAAGTTTCTTTTACCCTATTCGGCAGCGCCGCTGGACGTCGAAGCCGCGTTCGGACGCGTCGCGCCCACCATCCTGGAAATCGGTTTCGGCATGGGCGAAGCCACGGCACAGATTGCAGCCTTGCTGCCGGAGAAAAACTTCCTCTGCTGTGAAGTGCACACGCCCGGTGTCGGCGCCTTGCTCAAACGCATTGGCGAGCAGGGCCTGGAAAACATCCGCATCCTGCAACACGACGCGGTGCAGGTGCTGGACCACATGTTGCCCCCTGGCAGCCTGGACGGCGTGCACATCTTTTTCCCCGATCCCTGGCACAAGAAAAAACACAACAAGCGCCGCTTGATCCAGGCGCCACTGGTGGCCAAACTGGCGGCCCGCCTCAAGCCCGGCGGCTACCTGCACTGCGCCACCGATTGGCAGCCCTATGCCGAGCAGATTCTGGAGGTGCTCCAGGCAGAGCCCTTGCTGAAAAACACGGCGGACAGTGCCGACGGTTATGCCACCAAACCCGACTACCGGCCGCTCACCAAGTTCGAAAACCGCGGCATCAAGCTCGGGCATGGTGTCTGGGACGTGGTCTTCGAGCGCGCGTGAAAGACAAGCCCGCGCTCGGCGGCCTGCCGATGCGAAACGGTGTCGGCCCGAGCTGTGTCAGCCTGCCTGCCGGCCACTGGCCGACCCTCACCGACTTTCTGGTCCAGCGTTTTCCTGACGTTCCGCGTGCGATGTGGCTGGAACGCATGACCGCCGGTGAAATTTTCGATGAGTTTGGCGAGGCCGTCACGCCGGCGCGAGCCTACCGCGGGCACATGCGGCTGTACTACTACCGCACTCTGCCGGCGGAGACCCGCATTCCCTTCGACGAAGAACTGCTGTTTCAGGACGAGCACCTGGTCGTGGTCGACAAGCCGCATTTCTTGCCGGTCACCCCCTCGGGTCACTACCTGCAGGAGACCCTCCTGGTGCGCCTGAAAAACCGGCTGGGCATCGAGGAACTCAGCCCCATCCACCGGATTGACCGCGAAACCGCCGGGCTGGTGCTGTTTTCAGTGCAAGCGCAGGAGCGCGCGGCTTACCAGGACCTGTTCCGCCAACGCGAGGTCAGCAAAGGGTATGAGGCGATCGCACCATGGCGCCCGGAGCTGACATTTCCGCGCGTCTGTGCCAGCCGCATCGTGGAAGGCCAGCCCTTTTTCCGCCAGGCCGAAGTGGCCGGCGTCGCCAACAGCGAAACCCGCATCGAGTTGCTCGAAGTCAGCGGGCCGCTGGCACGTTACGGCCTGAGCCCGGTCACCGGCAAGAAACACCAACTGCGCGTGCACATGTATGCGCTGGGCCTGCCCATCGTCAACGATCGCGTGTACCCGCCGCTGGATCCCACCCCGGAAGACGACTACCGCTACCCGCTGCAGCTGCTGGCCAAAAACATCGCCTTTGATGATCCGTTCACGGGCGAGCGCCGGCAGTTCAGCAGCAAGCGGCGACTGGATCTCCCCTGAGCACGGCGCGTTGAGCACCCGCTGCCAGGCCCCTTCCAGTCAAGCCGGGGCCGCGGAACCGGCTCTGCAGGGCCGCAGGCGCAGCGCCCCCTCGGGGGGCAGCGGCTACACGCAGTGAGCAAGCGTGGGGGCTTAAATCTCTTTTGCCGTGATCTGGTACTTGAAGTCATCCGGCGCGTAGGAGTCGAGACGACCACCCGCGTCTTCTGCCACCGGGTACATGAAAAAGCCCAGCTTCTCGAGTTTCGAATTCGGCAAAGCAATGTCGTGGGCAGTGTTGTAGGCCATCCAGTTGCCTTCCCAGCCGCCGAACAGCGCCTTGTTGACCGGCGCCACCACCGGGTCGGTGGTGTTCTTGATCCAGTCGGCCGTTTCCAGGCGCATGACCTTGGCCACGTCGGCCGGGTCCATCGCCACCCAGCCATAACCCTTGAGGAACACTTCAGAACGGCAGTGCTGCGCGCCCTTGAGGCTGGCGGGGTTGCCGCTGAGCTCCTTGTAGCCAAAGCTGGAGGGCACGAGGCGGATACCGTACACGTCGCGCGCCGGAATGCCGACCGAGCGGCACAGGCCGACAAACAGCGCGTTCAGGTCGGCGCACTTGCCGCCCAGGTTGCCGGTTTCCAGCATGGTCTTGATGTCGCCTTCGCCGCAGCCGCGCACCTTGGGGTCACGGTAGGTGTTGGCCACGATCCAGTCGTAGAGCTTCTTCGTTTTTTCGACGTCGGTCTTGGCACCGGCGATGGCTTTTTGCGCGGTCGCACGCACGATCCCGTCCGTGGGCAGGAACTTCGTCGGGCGCGTGAAGTAGCGCAGCGTGTCGGCATCCTCGCGCACCGCGGTCTTGTGCGCCCAGTCGACCGCGCGGCCCTGGGTCTGCACGCGGCTCGTCAGCTCGACAAAAGGCTGCGCCTGGCCTGCATCAAATTCGGCGTACAACATTTTGGCGCCGTCCACGCCGTCGTCGGTCAGGTCGGTTTTGCCATTGCTCGAAAAGCTGTTGCCCTGCGACCGCTGGTAGTCGCTGTTGACCGAAGGAATCGGCAGCCAGACCTTGGCGACGCCCTGGGGCTTGACGAGATCGACGCGGGTGGTCACATCAAAGGTGCGCCAGGCGCCGCTCTGGGGCGCGAAGAGGCGGCGCGGCGCTGCCTGGGCGAAACTGAGCGCAGGCAACGCGGCCGCCATGGCGGCTGCAGCGGAATTTTTCAGGAAGGTACGGCGTACGGTGGTCATCAAAAGAACTCCGGAAGGTGGGTGGGCAGACGTGACCGGGCATGAGAAGGTGCACCGGGATGTCCATGCGGCGGAAAGCAGAAAGCCTGCGCCGAGGTGCAATTATCGCGGCTTTCGTGCTGCCGGTCACGAAGCTGGGAACGGCTCGGTTATATTTCTCAGGCGACCTCCTGGCGTCCCGCGCGCCACCGCGGTTGCAGGCTCACACGATAACGACACATAAAAGCCGGAGACGATGGCATGGGCAAATCGGGCAAACAAGCAGCGGGGCCGCAAGGCATCCTGCTGCGCGGGACCGCGGGCCAGGCGCTGGCGGCGACACTGCAGGCGGTGCTGACGCGGCTGGACGCGCAGGACCTGGCGCACTGCGTGTGCAGCACGGAGGGCAACGATGACACCGGCCACTTCATCCGGATCAGCCTGAGTGCGGAACAGGGCCAGGCCTGGGCCCCCGGCTACGACACACTCGCGCTGGCGCACAGGCTGCAACTGGAAACCGACGACGAACCGGCCGACCTGACGCGCGAGATCGTGGCCGCCATGCTGATGGGGCCGGTGGCCTTTGAATTCCCCAGTGTGGATGAACTGGTGTCCGCCGTCCGCATTCGCCACAACATCGCGCGGGCGGCCCGCAAGACCAGCCTGTCCTTTCACACCAGTCAGGCGGAACGGCCGGAGGACTGCTGGACCTACAGGAAAGACATCGGCTTTGTCATCCGGCCCGGCGCGTCGCTGATCGCCGCCCTGGCCAAGGCGACCCAGCCCGAGGTGTCCGGCACGCTGTATTCCTTCTCCTGCTATCGCGCCACCGAATACGTGATGCTGCTGGGCATTGCCGAGGAACTGGCGCATTGCAACCCCGCCCTGTATGCGCAATTGCAGACACTCTGGGCCGCCCGACCCATCATGTCGGGCCCGTTTCACGATGTTTTTCTGCGCGAACAGGGATCGATGGAGGCGCCCCTGCCCCCGCATTATTTTGTGCCGGGCGACCGAACCTGGTTCCGCAATCCCGACGAAGCCTCGGCCGAGGCTTCGGGTTATGAAGGCTCCTGGGTGATCTACCTCGGCGGTGGCCTGTTCAGCAACTTCTGGAAACGCGACAAGCCTTACACGCTGGCCGACAAATGCCTGGAAATCTACCAGTGGCGCAACGCGCTGTACCAGGACGCAGCAGGTGACGAACGCATCGATGAAAGCAAGGTCGAAACGCTGGTGGCCGCGGCACAGCAGGACGAATCCGAGCTTGAACGCATCCTGACCCTCATGCAGCGTTACCGCGAACCGCGCGGCGTGTACCGCGACGGCGGCTGCCTGGACACCACACGGGAATTTGCGCGCTGGGTCTGCCCGGGCACCACGGACATCGTCCTGCCCCTGGAATGAGGCTGCTCAGTTTTTGAGCAGGGCCTCGACCCACCCGGTCGCGGCGGTGCCGGTCCAGTCAACCTCGCCCTGCACACGCTGATGCGGCCGGCCCTGTCGGTCCACCAGCACCGTGGTCGGGAAAACCTTGACGCCCCAGGCGCGTGCCGTCTGTCCCTGCGGATCGAGCAGCACGGGCAGGCTCAGCCCGGTGCTGGCCGCAAATTGCATGGCACGTGTCGGGTGTTCCTTGAAATTGATGGCCAGCACCAGCAGCTTGTCGGGGCCGTAGAGGTCGGCGATCTGCTGCAGGGTCGGCATTTCCGCGCGGCAGGGCTCGCACCAGCTGGCCCAGAAATTGAGCAGCACCGCACGGCCCCGGAGGTCCGACAGGCGCCAGGTCTTGCCCTGGGTGTCGACCGCCTGCAGGGACGGAACAGGGCCCTGCCAGGGCGACACAGCGTAAGTGGCTTCGCCCGCGGCAAGAGCATCACGGCCCAGCAGCGAAGCACCGGCTGCGCAGGCGGCGCCCTGCAAAAAAAGACGCCTGGACGCCATCGGATAAAAGAATGAGGACATGGTCACACCCAGCTTAGCAGGGCGGGATTAACGCAGCGACACGCAGGGCATCTGGCATGGGCAGACAATCCACCGGCAGGCACCCCCTTGCCAGCAAAGCGAAACAGTCCTACAAAGGCAGGCCGTGCCCTGCAGTAAATTGCCTGAACCCCCACCAGCACACGCTGAAAACCGATTTTGAACTTCCCTCTTCCCCACCCCGGGCTCGCCCTTGCGCCTGCGTCCCCGCAGTTCATCGACCGCTACAACGCGTCCGGCTCTGACCAGCCCGGTGCTGCGCGTGAACTGGCCGACGGACTGAACGCGGCTGCCGCGAGTGTGTCGCCCAAATACTTCTACGATGCCCTGGGCTCGCAACTTTTTGAAGCCATCACCCAACTCGACGAGTATTACCCGACGCGCACCGAGGCCGGCATTTTCGAGGCAGCCCACGGACACATGGCAACGGCGCTGGCCGGCGCCGGCATCAGCCGCCCCTGCCTGATCGACCTGGGAGCCGGCAGCTGCGCCAAAGCCATGCGGCTGATCCCGCACCTGCAGCCGGTGCAGTATGTGCCGGTCGACATTTCGGTGGACTTTCTGCGCGATGCGGCAGAACAGGTGCAGAACACCTATCCGGAGCTGGCCATTGTGGGCGTGGGCATGGATTTTTCGACCGCGCTGGTCCTGCCGCCGCAAGTGCAGCGCCAGGACCGCGTGTTTTTCTACCCCGGCTCCAGCATCGGAAATTTTTCGCCGGAGCAGGCGCTGGCGTTTTTGCAGCGCATCGCCGACCCGGCACAGGGCGCTGCACGCGGCCTGCTGCTCGGCATCGACCTGGTCAAGGACAAGGCCACGCTGGAAGCGGCCTACGACGACGCGCTGGGCGTTACCGCCGCCTTCAACAAAAACCTGCTGCGCCACGTCAACACGCTGCTGGGCGCCGACTTCGACCCGCATCAATGGCGCCACATCGCCCTGTTCAACGAAGCGCAGTCGCGCATCGAGATGCACCTGGAGGCACGCTGCGAACTGACCGTGCACTGGCCGGAAGGTGAGCGACGTTTCGGGATGGGTGAACGCATCCACACCGAAAGTTCTTACAAATACACGCTGGACAGCATGTCGGCGCTGCTGCGGCAGGCGGGGTTTTCGCGGATCCAACCGTGGACGGATCCGAAGGACTGGTTTGCGGTGTTCTGGGCGTCGGTGTAAGACGCTAAAACCCGCTGCTGTTTGATTCGGCCTCCCTTGGTTGCCTGCAATCCGGGTTTCTCTGTGGTGGGCAAGGTACTTTTCTGGTCCATATCGCAGGCATCACGCTGCGCCGGTGGTTCGCTTTGGACAGTAGGACTGACTCCCCACTCCCACCCCTAGCCCCTCCCTCGCCCCGCTGGGCGATGGAGGGGGACTTCATTTGGCCCCGTGAGCTGCGATCGCGTGCAAACATGAGGGCCACGTTCTCCGACATGACGCGCTGTGCGCGTCATGTCTCCCCGTACCCGAACCCGCATTCGTTTCCCCCACCCGTCGGGCTGGGCCGAGGAGCGCAGGCAAAAGCGGATCAGGGCTGGCGTTGTTTGAGCGAAGCGAGTTTAGCCAGACCCCGCTTTTACCGAGCACCGCAGGCTGCCCGTAGCGAAGCGAAGGGACCCAGACCATCGGGTCGCCTTTTCTTTGGTGACTTTCTTTTGGCGAAGCAAAAGAAAGTTACTTGCCGCCGGGCAACCCCCGGCTTGTTGGCAAACCACCAAGCGAGATCAAAGAGCCTCAGCCGCCTTGTCCTGGCCCGCGTGAGTCCATAGAAAATAGCCCATCAGCCCAATATCCCCGGGCGCAAGTAGCTATCAAAACAATAGCTTTTCAGCCCCGTCATTCAACCCGGGTGATCCCCGTCGGCTTGAAGCCCAGGTCCGCCGCCTTGCCCTTGCGGCCGCGTGCGGCCCGCGCATTGTTCAGGCTGCGGATCTCCAGCGTTTCCTCGCGCTCCTTGCCGCCACGACCTATGCCCTCGATCTTCACGCTGCGGGTGTACGCCGCCGCGCCGGCCAGCGTGTCCTTGGCATCCAGGTCAATCAGCATCAGGCCGCGGCCGCCGGCGGCCTGGGTCTTGAGCTCGCTGATCTCGAAAGTCAGGATGCGCCCACCGGTGGAGGCGCAGGCCACGTGCGTCGCCGGGCTCAGAGGTGCACCGCCGCCGCAGCCTGCCACCGGCGAGGGCTTGCAGATGGTCTCGCCTTCAGCGCAGCTGATGAAGGCCTTGCCGGCCTTGAGGCGCGAGGTCATGTTCTCGACCGTGGCCAGGAAGCCGTAGCCGCCACTGCTGCTGAGCAGCAAGCTGGCACTGGCCGGCCCGGCGAAATAATGCGCCGGCTGCGTGCCGGTTTCGAGCTCGATCAGCGTGGTCACCGGCTGCCCGTCGCCGCGTGCGCCGGGCAACATGGCCACCGGAATCGAATACACCCGACCCGTGCCCTTGGTGGCCGTGCCGAACACCAGCAGGGTATCGACGGTGCGGCATTCAAAGGTGCCGTACAGGCCGTCACCCGACTTGAAGGCGAAGCTGGCGGCATCGTGGCCGTGGCCGCTGCGCGCACGCACCCAGCCCTTGGCGCTGACCACCACGGTCACCGGCTCGTCGAGGACCTTGACTTCGAGCACGGCTTTTTTCTCGGCCTGGATCAGGGTGCGGCGCGGGTCGGCAAACTGCTTGGCGTCCGCCTCGATTTCCTTGATCATCAGGCGCCGCAAGGCGGCCGGGCTGCCGAGGATTTCCTCGAGTTTGCCCTGCTCTTCGCGCAGGCCCTTGAGCTCCTGTTCGATCTTGATGGCCTCCAGCCTGGCCAGCTGGCGCAGGCGGATTTCAAGAATGTCTTCGGCTTGCCGGTCGCTGAGCTTGAAACGCGCAATCAGCGCCGCCTTGGGCTCATCGGACTGGCGGATGATGGCGATGACTTCATCGATGTTGAGCAGCACCAGCTGCCGGCCCTCGAGGATGTGGATGCGGTCCAGCACCTTGTTCAGGCGGTGCTGCGAACGCCGCTCTATCGTGGTCTGGCGAAAGGCGATCCACTCCTGCAGCATCTGCCGCAGCGTCTTCTGCGTTGGCCGTCCGTCCAGCCCGATCATGGTCAGGTTGATGCTGGCCGAGCTTTCCAGGCTGGTGTGCGCCAGCAAGGTGGTGATCAGTTCGGACTGCTCGATGCGACTGGTCTTGGGTTCGAACACCAGGCGCACCGCCGCGTCCTTGCTCGACTCGTCGCGCACCACATCGAGTACAGCCAGCACGGTCTGCTTGAGCTGGACCTGGTCCAGGCTCAACGCCTTCTTGCCGGCCTTGATTTTCGGGTTGGTGATCTCTTCGATTTCTTCCAGCACACGCTGCGTGCTGACGCCGGGCGGCAGCTCCTGCACCACCAGCTGCCACTGGCCGCGCGCCAGGTCTTCGATCTTCCAGCGCGCGCGCACCTTGAGCGAGCCGCGGCCGGTGCTGTAGGCCGCCGCAATGTCGGCCGCCGTCGAGATGATCTGGCCGCCGCCCGGGTAGTCGGGCCCGGCGATCAGCGTGTACAGTTCGTCGTCGCCGAGCTTGGGGGTCTTGATCAGCGCGATGCAGGCGTCAGCCACTTCGCGCAGGTTGTGGCTGGGGATCTCGGTGGCCAGGCCGACGGCGATGCCGCTGGCGCCGTTGAGCAGCGTGAAGGGCAAACGCGCCGGCAGCTGCTTCGGCTCCTCAAAAGAACCATCGTAATTCGGCACGAAGTCGACCGTGCCTTCGTCGAGCTCGTCGAGCAGCAGGGTGGTGATTTTTGCCAGCCGCGCCTCGGTGTAGCGCATCGCCGCGGCGCCGTCGCCGTCACGGCTGCCGAAATTGCCCTGGCCGTCGATCAGCGGGTAACGCTGGCTGAAGTCCTGCGCCATGCGCACCATCGCGTCGTAGGCCGCCTGGTCGCCGTGCGGATGGTATTTGCCCAGCACGTCACCGACCACACGCGCACTTTTGACCGGCTTGGCGCCGCCGGCGCCGGAAAAGCCCAGCCCCATGCGCGCCATGGCGTACATGATGCGCCGCTGCACCGGCTTCTGGCCATCGCAGACATCGGGCAAGGCCCGGCCCTTGACCACGCTGAGCGCGTATTCGAGGTAGGCGCGCTGGGCATAGGCGGCCAGCGATTCCTGGTCAGGGACGTCGGGCGGGGAAGGCGGGGCAGGCGTAAAAAGATCGTCCATCGGGTTTCAAACTGAAAAAGGGATAGAGGTCAAAAGAGGTGGCCGTACCAGAGGGCCGGCTGGCCATCGCAGGCGATTATGGCCTCACGCGGAACTGCAGTTCCACGTCAGGACGCCAGATCAGGACACTAGTCGCGCTCGACCCGGAATTCCGGTGCGACCGGGCTTTGCACGACCAGGGTCGGCAATTGGTTGCCGCGCCCGGTGGCGCCGCCAGCGGACGGGCTGGAAGAAATCTTGCTGCCGCCCATCATTTCCATCCTGACGCGGCCCGAGCGCCGTGATTCACTGATGCTGCTCGGCGGCTTGAGGTGGCGGTAGAGCTGCATCACGGTCTTGACGTAATTTTTGGTCTCGGGATAGTTGGGGATCTTGTTGCCGTAACGCTGGACCGCGCCTTCGCCGGCGTTGTAGGCGGCTACTGCCAGCTCGAGCTGGCCGGGGAACAGGTCGATCAGGTAACGCAGGTAACGCGAGCCGGCCCCGATGTTGGTTCTCGGGTCGGTCAGTTTTTTCTCGATCGGGGAATTTTTGTCGCCACGCACGCCGTATCGCTGGGCCGTGGGTGGCATCAGCTGCATCAGGCCCACCGCGCCCTTGGGCGACACCGCGTGGGTGTTGAAGCCCGACTCGGTGGCAATCAGCGCCTGCAGCAGCTCGTAGTCGATGTCCTGGGCCACCGAGGCCTCGCGCAGCAGATGTTTGACCGCCTTGTAGTTGGGTGAAACGTCGAAAAAGGCCAGCAGCTTGGGCGGGGCACCGGGCATGCCGCCGCCGTAGGCGCCCGCCGAAGCGCGCCCGCCACGGCTGGTGTCAAAACTCTCGCCGCCGCGGAAAAACAGCTGGTAACGCTCGTCGAGCCGCTCGGACGAAAAATGCGCCACCCCCTGGTCGTCCACATAGCCCCAGACGTCGGCACGGGCCGGCGCGCTGGCCAGCAGCAGGGCTGCAGCGGCTATCAAAAATGATAGCTGCCTGCGCACTGCCCACAAGGGCTGGAGCCATTTTTGATGCATGAAATAACTCATGCCTTGCAAATCTGCAGTTGGCGCATGGTGTCCTTTAAATGTCGATCTCCACGGCATCGCCGTGCAGTTCCATCAGTTCGCGCCGCGCGGCGGCTTCGCCCTTGCCCATCAATTTCGTCACCAGACTCTCGGTCTGGGCAAAGTCGATATTGCCGAGTTGCACCGGCAACAGCCGGCGCGTATCAGGATTGAGTGTGGTTTCCCACAATTGTTCCGCATTCATTTCGCCCAGGCCCTTGAAGCGGCTGATCGCCCAAGCCCCTTCACGCACGCCTTCCTTGCGCAATTTGTCGAGAATGGCCGTCAACTCGCCTTCATCAAGCGCGTACGCCTTCGATGCAGGCTTCTTTCCGCGGGCCGGGGCGTCCACCCTGAAGAGCGGTGGTCGCGCGACAAAGATATGCCCAGTTGCAATAAGTTGGGGGAAATGCCGGAAAAACAAGGTCAGCAGCAGCACCTGGATGTGCGAGCCGTCCACATCCGCATCACTGAGGATGCAGATCTTGCCGTAACGCAGGCCGCTGAGGTCAGGGGAATCGTTGGGGCCGTGCGGGTCCACACCAATGGCTACCGCGATGTCGTGGATCTCGGTGTTGGCAAACAGCCGGTCGCGCTCGACCTCCCAGGTGTTGAGCACCTTGCCGCGCAGCGGCAGGATGGCCTGGCTTTCCTTGTCGCGCCCCATCTTGGCGCTGCCACCGGCGGAGTCGCCCTCAACCAGAAACACTTCGTTGTGCGCCAGGTCCTTGCTTTCACAGTCGGTCAGCTTGCCCGGCAGCACGGCCACGCCCGAGCCCTTGCGTTTTTCCACCTTTTGGCCGGCCTTCTGGCGGGTTTGCGCGGCCTTGATCGCCAGTTCGGCCAGTTTTTTGCCGTAGTCCACATGCTGGTTCAGCCAGAGTTCCAGCGTCGGCCGCACAAAACTCGAGACCAGGCGCACCGCATCGCGCGAATTGAGCCGCTCCTTGATCTGGCCCTGGAACTGCGGGTCCAGCACCTTGGCCGAAAGCACATAGCTGGCGCGGGCAAACACGTCTTCGGGCAACAGCTTGACGCCTTTGGGCAGCAGCGAATGCAGCTCGATGAAACTCTTGACGGCCTGGAACACGCCATCGCGCAGGCCGCTTTCATGCGTTCCGCCGGCGCTGGTCGGGATCAGGTTGACATAACTCTCGCGCACCGGCTGGCCGTCCTCGGTGAAGGCCAGGCACCACTGGGCGCCCTCGCCCTCGGCAAAACTGTCGTGCGCCGCATCGGCAAAACCCTCGCCCTCGAACAGCGGAATCACCGGATCGGCGTTCAGGGTCTGCATCAGGTAGTCGCGCAGGCCGCCCTTATAGACCCATGTCTGCACCTCTTTGGTCTTCTCCACCACCAGCGTCACGGTGACGCCAGGCATCAGCACGGCCTTGCTGCGCAGCAGATGGGTCAGCTCGGCCATGGGCAGGGCCGAGGCCTCGAAATATTTGGCGTCCGGCCAGGCACGCACGGTGGTGCCGGACTTGCGGTCGCCCTCGGCCGCCTTGCGCAGCTCCAGCGGCTCGGTGACATCGCCCGCCTCGAACACCAGCCTGGCCACCATGCCGTCACGGTAGGAGGTCGCCTCCAGCCGTTTGGACAGCGCGTTGGTCACGCTGACGCCGACGCCGTGCAGGCCGCCGGAAAAACTGTAGGCCCCGCCCTTGCCCTTGTCGAACTTGCCGCCGGCATGCAGGCGGGTGAAGACCAACTCGATCACCGGCGCCTTTTCCTCCGGATGCAGGCCGTAGGGAATGCCGCGGCCGTCATCCTCGACGCTGATGGAGCCGTCGGTGTGCAGCGTGACCTTGATCTTCTTGCCATGGCCAGCCAGCGCCTCGTCGGCCGAGTTGTCCAGCACTTCCTGGATGATGTGCAGCGGATTGTCGGTGCGCGTGTACATGCCGGGCCGCTGCTTGACGGGCTCCAGGCCCTTGAGCACGCGGATCGAGCCTTCGGAGTAGTCGTTGGGTAGTTTGGTCGCCATGGGGGGTGGATTGTAGTCCCGGATGATTTTAAGACTGGATGAATATACAGCCTTTCATCCAGCGCACTCCGAAACCCATGCCATGGCGCTCATCAATGACCCCCAAAACTTTCAAAAGCAGAATGCAGCGCCATTGGGTACATTCTCCGGATGCAATCCCCAAGCCGAAATCTCTCCATGGCCCAGGTGCTCATCTGCGGCGCCGCCATCGTCACCCTGTCCATGGGCATACGTCACGGCTTCGGCCTGTGGCTGCAGCCGATCACCCAGGCCCAGGGCTGGACCCGTGAAACCTTTGCCTTTGCCCTGGCGGTGCAAAACCTGTCCTGGGGCGTGTTCGGCATTTTTGCCGGCATGCTGGCCGACCGTTTTGGCGCGTTTCGCGTCATTGCGGGCGGCGCCGTGCTGTATGCGCTGGGACTGGTCGGCATGGCGCTATCGCCAACCGGCCTGCTGTTCACGCTGACGGCCGGCGTGCTCATAGGCGCGGCGCAGGCAGGCACCACCTATGCCGTGATTTATGGCGTGATCGGCCGCAACATTTCGGCCGACAAACGCTCTTGGGCCATGGGTGTGGCGGCGGCGGCAGGCTCTTTCGGGCAGTTCCTGATGGTGCCGGTCGAAGGTTTCCTGATCAGCGGCCTGGGCTGGAAAGAGGCGCTGCTGGTGCTGGGCGCCGCGGTGCTGCTGATCGCCCCGCTGGCCTTTGGCCTGCGCGAAACCCGCTTCGGCCCCGGCCAGGCGCCGCCGCGTGAACAGACCATCCTGCAGGCGCTCAGGGAAGCCTTCAAGTACCCGAGCTTCCAGCTGCTGATGGCCGGCTACTTCGTCTGCGGCTTCCAGGTGGTGTTCATCGGCGTGCACATGCCCAGCTACCTCAAGGACAAAGGGCTGTCGCCGCAGGTGGCCAGTTATGCGCTGGCACTGATCGGCCTGTTCAATGTGTTCGGCACCTATGCGGCGGGCGCCCTCGGCCAGCGGCTGGCCAAAAAGAACATCCTGGCCTTTATCTATCTCGCGCGGGCCGTCGTGATTGCCGTGTTCCTCGCCGCGCCGCTGAGCCCGGCGAGCGTCTACATCTTTGCCAGCCTGATGGGCCTGCTGTGGCTGTCCACCGTGCCGCCCACCAACGCCGTCGTGGCGCAGATTTTCGGCATCCAGCATCTGTCCATGCTCAGCGGCTTTGTGTTTTTCAGTCACCAGATCGGCTCCTTCATGGGGGTCTGGCTGGGCGGCGTGCTCTACGACCGCACCGGCAGTTACGACATCGTCTGGTACATCACGATTGCGCTGGGCGTGTTTGCGGCACTGATCAACCTGCCGGTGCGCGAAGCGGCCATCCACCGTCCTGCGGCGGGCCGCGTGCCCCAAGGTGCCTGACATGGCACGCAAGCTCGCCTTGTATGTACTGGCCATCGCGGCCACGCTGGGCGTGTTTGCGCTGTATTTGCGGCCCGACTTTTTGCTGACGCTGGCCGACCAGCTCTGGGCCTGCTTCTAGGAGCCTTACTCCTCGTCGCGTACCCGGTACTGCCCGGCCAGTTGCTGCTGTACCGCCGGCGGCACCACCTCGTAATGGCTGAAGGCCAGCGTGTAAGCCCCCTGCCCGCCGGTCAGCGCGTTGAGCCGCGACTGGTAGGCAGCCAGTTCGGACAGCGGCAC
Source organism: Polaromonas sp. YR568 (assembly GCF_943371715.1). Lineage (GTDB taxonomy): Bacteria > Pseudomonadota > Gammaproteobacteria > Burkholderiales > Burkholderiaceae_C > Polaromonas. Next base: position 71,304 of record NZ_CALRVW010000018.1, read on the forward strand.
CTGGCCCAGCACGGCCAGCGTACCGGCTTGCAGTCCGCGCGTGCCGCTGACCTGCCCTCGGCGCGCCGACAGGTCGCCTGTGATGTCGCCCATGACGGCCTCGGGCGCCGTGATCTCGACATTCACAACGGGTTCGAGCACCACCGGCGTCGCGGCGCGCACCGCCTCGATCACCGCCTTGCGGCCGGCCGTCGCAAAGGCAATGTCCTTGCTGTCCACGCTGTGGTGCTTGCCGTCGTACACCACCACCCGCACATCGCTGACCGGAAAGCCCGCGACCACCCCGCCGTCGAGCGCCTGACGCACGCCTTTTTCCACCGCCGGCATGTACTGGCCGGGAATCGTGCCGCCCTTGACCTGGTCGACAAACTCGATGCCGGCGCCGCGCGCCAGCGGCTCGATGCGCAGGAACACCTCGCCGAACTGGCCGGCGCCGCCGCTTTGCTTTTTGTGGCGGTGGTGGCCGGCGGCCGGCGCGGTGACCGTTTCGCGGTAGGCAATACGCGGCGGCCGCGTGTTCACCTCACATTTGTAGACCTCGGTCAGCCGTTCGATCAGCGTGCGCAGGTGCAGCTCGCCGAGGCCGTACACCACGGTTTCATTGGTCTGCGCCACATGTTCCAGCCGCAGGCAGGGATCTTCATCCACCAGCCGCTGCACCAGGTCCCACATGCGCTGCTCGTCGCCGCGGCGTCGGGGCTCGATGGCCAGCCCGTGCACCGGCACCGGAAAGTCCAGCGGCTGCAGGTGAATGTGTTCATCCTCCGCCGCATCGTGCAGCACGGCGTCAAAATGGATCTCGTCGACCTTGGCCACGGCGCACAGCTCACCCGGCCCGGCGCTGGTAATTTCCATGTGGTCCTTGCCCTGCAGCCGGAACAGGTGGCCGACCTTGAAGGGGCGCCTGCCGTCGCCGATGTAGAGCTGGCTGCCCGGGGTCACCGTGCCCTGGTGCACCCGGAAGATACCCATCTTGCCGACATAGGGGTCCACACTGACCTTGAAAACATGCGCCAGCACATGTCTGGCCGGATCGGGCACGGCCCGCACCGGGACGGCGCTGGCACCCTCGCCGCGCAGGAACTTCGGCGGGTTGCCCTCGGCCGGATTCGGCAACAGTTTGACCATCACGTCCAGCAGTTCGGCCACACCGGCACCGTTGCGTGCCGACACAAAACACACGGGAATCAAATGCCCCTCGCGCAGGGCCTGCTCCAGCGGCGCGTGCAGCTCCCGGGGATCAACGTCGCCTTCGTCCAGGTAACGCTCGACCAAGGCCGGATCGACCTCGACCACCTGCTCGACCAGCGCGCGGTGGGCCAGCGCCACGCTGGAAAAATCGGACTCCCCGGCCGGATTGAAAAAACAGTCCACCACCCGGGTGCCGCCGCCAGCGGGCAGGTTCAGGGGCAGGCATTCCTTGCCGAAGGCGTCCTGGATGGCGGCCAGCAGCCCGGGAAGGTCAGTGCCCAGCGCGTCGACCTTGTTGATGATCACCATGCGGCACAAGCCGCGGCCGGCGGCCCAGTCCATCATGCGGCCGCTCATGAGCTCCAGCCCGCTGGCGGCACTGACGACCAGGGCGGCGGTTTCCACCGCCTCCAGCGCCGGCAGCGATTGCCCGAGAAAATCCGGCGCGCCGGGCGTGTCGATGATGTGAATGCGTGTGTCCAGGTGCTGCAGATGGACCAGCGCCGAATGCAGCGAATGCTGGGCGCGGCGCTCCAGCGGATCGAAGTCGCTGACCGTCGTGCCGCGCTCCAGGCTGCCCGGGGCGCCGATGGCGCCCGCCTGGTGCAGCAGGGCCTCGACCAGAGTGGTTTTGCCGCTGGCCGCTGCGCCCACCAGCGCCAGCGTGCGCAGGGCGGGAACGGCCGAAGGAACCGGATGCGTGGAAGAGGACATGGCGCGCTCCTGAGTGCCGGGCGTGGCGCCTGCGCCCGATGGGTTGGCCTGACGCCTGAAGCAGATGACAGCGTAAGGGATAGACCGCACCGGGGCAAGAGGCCGGTGCAAACGTCAAACGGTGGTAGTCTTTCGCCTCCACACACGCAGGGGACAGCAGGCCATGAAAACCATCGTCATCACCGGGGCGTCCGACGGCATAGGCGCGGAAATGGCGCGCCAGCTGGCGCAGCGCCATGGCGCGGCGGTGGCGCTGGTGCTGGCCGCGCGCAATGAAGAAGCGCTCCATGCCGTCGCCACCCAGTGCCGGGCCGGCGGGGCCGCGGCGCTGGTGGTCCGCACCGATGTCTCCGAGCCGGCCCAGTGCCGAGCGCTGATCAGCACCGCCGTCGAGGCCTTCGGGCAGATCGACGCCCTGATCAACAACGCCGGCATGTCGGCGCAGGCCCTGTTTGAAGATGTGAAAACCGACGACCTGGGCTGGTACGAAGACCTGATGCGCATCAACCTCTGGGGCAGCGTCTGGTGTACGCACGCCGCCCTGCCCCACCTGAAACAAAGTCGCGGCAGCCTGGTGGCAGTGTCCAGCCTGGCCGGGCTGGTGGGTGTGCCGGGGCGCACCGCCTACAGCGCCAGCAAATTTGCCATGACCGGCTTTTTTGAAGCCCTGCGCGCCGAGCTGAAAACGGCCGGTGTCAGCGTCACCACCGCTTACCCCGGCGTGGTGGCCACACAGATCCGCTACCGGGGCTTCAACGCCGCGGGCGCACCCGCCGGCGCCAGCGGCCTCAAGGAAGACGATGCCATGAGCGTCGAGACCTGTGCCCGGCTGATTCTCGACGGCATGGACCAACGCGCGCGCGAGGTCGTGATGACGCCCAAAGGCAAACTCGGGCGCTGGCTCAAGCTGCTGGCGCCTGGAGCCGTCGAATCCATGGCACTGGCCGCCCTCAAGGATGAGGTCAAGCCGCATTGAAAACCGATACGACACCTGCCCATGCCAGCCTCGTCCAGTCAGCCTGGGTCCGGCGCTGGTCCCACCTGGTGCCGGCCCAGGGCCGCGTGCTCGATGTCGCCTGCGGCCATGGCCGGCATGCTTACTGGTTTCACCAGCAAAATCACCCCCTGACGCTTGTGGATCGGTCGCAGGAAGCTATCGAATCGATAGCAATCCCCGCAGAAACCTGCGAAGCCGTGGTGGCCGACATTGAAAACGGTCCCTGGCCTTTTGCGGGCCGCCAGTTCGACGCCGTCGTCGTCACCAATTACCTGTGGCGGCCCCTGCTGCCCACGCTGCTGGCCAGCCTGGCACCGGGCGGCGTGCTGATTTATGAAACCTTTGCCCAGGGCAACGAAACCGTGGGCAAACCCTGGCGGCCCGATTTCCTGCTGCGCACCGGCGAGCTGCTGGAGGTCTGCCGTGGCCTGCGGGTGGTCGCGTTTGAAGACGGCTTCCAGCAAGCCCCCGACCGCTTTACACAGCGGATTGCAGCCGTGCGGGAACTGGCGTCGCCGGGGACGGTCCCACGCTATCTGCTAGCCTAGCGCACTGGGTAGAATGCTGAATTGGCTTTACCGCAGCATTGGCCCCGGCCAGCGCTCCACCCCTGACACAAAGACATGAAAACCATTACCGGCAGCATCGTTGCACTGGCGACCCCCCTGCATGAAGACGGCAGCGTTGACTACCCGACCCTGCGCAAGCTGGTGGACTGGCATATCGCCGAAGGCACCGACTGCATCGGCGTGGTCGGCACCACCGGCGAGTCGCCCACCGTCAGCGTTGAAGAACACTGCGAGATCATCCGCGTCTCGGTGGAGCAAGCCAAGGGCCGGGTGCCGGTCATGGCCGGCTGCGGCGCCAACTCCACCGCCGAAGCCATCGAGCTGGCACGTTTTGCCAAAACCGTCGGTGCCGACTGCCAGTTGCAGGTCGTGCCCTACTACAACAAGCCGACGCAGGAAGGCCAGTACCGGCACTTCACCGCGATAGCCGAAGCGGTGGATCTGCCGATGGTGCTGTACAACGTCCCCGGCCGCACCGTGGCCGACATGCTGCACGCCACCGTGCTGCGCCTGGCGCAGGTACCCGGCATCGTGGGCATCAAGGAAGCGACCGGCAACATCGAACGCGCGCAGTGGCTCATCAAGGAAGTGCCGGCCGGCTTTGCCGTCTATTCCGGCGACGATCCGACCGCCGTGGCGCTGATGCTGTGCGGCGGCCAGGGCAACATCAGTGTGACGGCCAATGTGGCGCCGCGCCTGATGCATGAACTCTGCATGGCAGCCATCGCCGGCGATGCGCGCAGCGCGATGAAGATCCAGCTCCAGCTGCTGCCGCTGCACAAACATCTGTTCGTGGAAGCCAACCCGATCCCTGTCAAATGGGCCATGGCCCGCATGGGCCTGTGCGGCGGCACCCTGCGCCTGCCCATGACCCCGCTTGAAACGGCCAACGAGGCCACGGTCGAAAACGCCCTGCGCGTTTGCGGCCTGCTCTGATTTTTAAGGAACCCCCAGTGATGACATTGCACACGCCCAGCGCTTCCGGATCTGTATCTGCACCACGGCTTGCCGCGGCCCCGCTGCTGGCGCTCGTCGCCGCGCTGCTTCTCTCGGGTTGCTCTTCATTGAGCGAGTCGATGCAGGGCGACAAGGTCGATTACAAAAGCGCAGGCAAAGCGCCTTCGCTCGAGGTTCCTCCCGACCTGACGCAGCTGTCGCGCGATACCCGTTACGTTGTGCCCGGCAGTTCCGTGACGGCCAGCGGCTTCCAGGTCGGCCAGACCACCCAGTCCGTGCCGACGGCGGCCTTGACGGTCGGCGACGTGCGCATCGAGCGCGCGGGCACACAGCGCTGGCTGGTGGTGAACCGCCCGGCCGACAAGCTGTGGGGTCCGGTGCGCGAGTTCTGGCAGGAAAACGGCTTCCTGATCGCCACCGAGCAGGAAAACCTGGGCATCATGGAAACCGACTACGCGGAAAACCGCGCCAAGCTGCCCCAGGACTTCATCCGCGCCACCCTGGGCAAGCTGCTCGACAGCCTGTATTCCACCGGCGAACGCGACAAGTTCCGCACCCGCCTGGAGCGCACACCGACCGGCGGCACCGAAATCTACATCAGCCATCGGGGGATGGTGGAGGTGCTGACGGGCACGGTCAAGACACCGCAGAAAAGCGATGGCACGGTGTGGCAGCCACGCCCGGCTGATCCGGAACTGGAAGCAGAATTCCTGCGCCGCCTGATGGTCAAGCTCGGTGTGAGCCAGGAGCAGGCCAAGGCGCTGGTCGCCACCGGCCCGGCGCGGCAGAGCGCGCGTGTCGCCAATGTCAACAACATGCCCGTGGTTCAGATGGACGAGGGATTTGAGCGCGCCTGGCGCCGGGTCGGCCTGGCCCTGGACCGCACCGGTTTCACCGTTGAAGACCGTGACCGAGCCCAAGGCACTTATTTCGTGCGCTATGTCGAGCCTACCGGCGACAAGAAGGAAGCCGGCTTCTTCAGCAAGCTCTTCAGCAGCTCGTCGGCAGGCCCGGCCCCCCTCAAATACCGAATCGCCGTACGCAGCCAGGGCGAAGCGACCACCGTGTCCGTTCTCAACGCCCAGGGCAACCCCGAAGCGTCGGCCAATGCCCAGCGCATCGTGCAGGTCATTGCCGACGACCTGAAATAAGGCGCCGCGTGGAGTCTGGCCGGTGCTGAGGTTCAAAAGCCTGGGCAGCGGCAGCACCGGCAATGCCACGCTGGTGGAGGCGACCGGGCTGCGGCCCAGGCGCCTGCTGGTCGATTGCGGCCTGGGGATCCGGCAACTGTCGGTTCGGCTGGCTCAGGCCGGCCTCGCCGACGGCGACATCGACGCCATCTTCATCACCCACGAACACAGCGACCACATTGGTTGCGCGCGCCAGTTCGCGCGGCGCCACCGGGTCCCGGTCTGGATGAGCCGCGGCACCCAGGAAGGCATCGGCCTGCCCGACTTCGACGGGCTGCTCCGCACCGCACGCGATGGGGAGGCGATTGACCTCGGCGAACTGCAGCTCATGCCATTCACGGTTCCGCACGACGCGCGTGAGCCCCTGCAACTCACCTGCACGGACGGGGCGTCCAAACTGGGGCTGCTGACCGACCTCGGTCACGCGACCGCCCACCTGCTGGCCCACCTCGCACATTGCGATGCCCTGCTGCTCGAGTGCAACCATGACATCGAGCTGCTGGCCCAGTCCACTTACCCACCTTTTCTCAAGCGGCGTGTAGGCGGCATGTATGGCCACCTGTCCAATGCTGCCGCGGGCGAGATTGCCCGCTCGGTCGCGCATGGTGGTCTCAGGCAGCTGGTGGCGGCACACTTGAGCCAGCAGAACAACCGGCCTGAGCTGGCGCATCAAGCGATGACCGAGGCCCTCGGCAGCAGCGCCGAGCTGGTGATTGCCGACGCCGGTTCCGGCACCCCCTGGCTGAGGCTGTAGGGCAAACCCCCAGACCGCGCCGTGTCTGGTTCCCAACGAAAAAAAGCCGCCCGGAGGCGGCTTTCAGGCAAGCGGAAGGAATTACTTCGCGGCGCTGGCAGGCGTCTGGGCTTCAGCAGGCACGGGCGCGGACGACTGTGCAGGTGCGCCGGTTGCTGGCGCAGAAGCTGCGTCAGCGGGTGCGGGTGCAGCAGCAGGTGCAGGTGCTGGCGTCACAACGACGGGCGCAGGTGCAGCCGCTTCTTCTTTTTTACCGCAGGCAGCCAGAGCAACCGCAGCGACGATGGCGGCCAAAACGAGGGACTTGTTCATATTGAGATCCTTGATGAATGAGAAACAACTTATAAATCCGTCAAAAAAAAACCCAAACCTGACGATTCGAGTTCTTCAACGGGGGCGAGTCACACGAGCTCCAACTGCCCTGGGACGAAGTATATGCGGGTTTTCACCGCCGTAAAAACCCTCGATTTACAAAAAAGACGAGAGCCCAGGGCAAAACCACCCCCTGCGCCAGCCAAGCTCCTCCGGCATCGCCCCACGGCGTCAAATCCCCAGTGTGGTCGCCGGGAAGGCCGGCGTGCTGCGCAACAGCTTTTCCGTCAGCCTTTCCCTCAGCGCCACGCGCCGTGCGGCTTCAGAGCCCGCCACACCGGTGCTGCGCACCAGATCCAATCGCTCGAACACCCAGCCCGGGCTCCAGAAGGCGCTGGGCAGGTCGCTCGCCGCCACGGCACCACTGCCGCGACATTCAACAATGTGAGCCCAGGTGCGGCGCCAGGTCACAAACCGCGCATGCCGGCGCGTCACCTCGTCATAGCTCCGGGCCAGCATGGTCAGCGTGCGGCCCGATTTTGACCAGTCGTTGAGGGATTGCGCCACACTGCGCTCGCCCAGCGGCCAGTCTTCGAACGTGGCGTCGCAAAGAATGATTTCACGCCAGCCCTGCGCGGCGGCTGCTGCGAAGGCCTGCCGGACCAGATCGGTAAACGCCGCGCGCCCCTCGAAGCGCCCCTGCAGCAATACGGCCGAAGAAGGCGCGGCGGACGGATGGGGATCGTTCATCATCGGCTCCTTGAAGGCATGAAACAACAGGCGCGGCGCGTGGTTCAGCAACCTTCCGGATGGGCCAGCCAGCCGGCCGCATGCCAGTCTGCCAGCAAGTCCAGCGCCGCAGGCCCCGCGCGGCGAAGGTCGGCCGCAACGAGCCGGCGCTGGTCGGCCAGGCGCCGCATCAGGGTCGCGTCCGCCCCTCTGGCGCGGTAGCTTTCTCCATTGATGAACACATGCTGCTCGTCGTACATCATGCGCGTGCGCGGGTCCAGGCAGAGGCCCTCGGCACAGCGCGGGTCCCAGCGTGTCGACGGGTCGTCAAACCAGACCGAGGCTTTGGGTTCCGTCAGGCATTCACCGAGCGCACAGGCCAGCGCCAGCGGGTCTTTCAAGGCCTCATGCACCGCCTTTTGCGCAAACGCGAGCAGGCCTTCAGGCAGGGCCGCGGGCGTTGGTGTTGCAGCCTGCGATGGATCGCGGTACAGGCCCTGGCTGAGGGCACCATCGTCCTCCTCCTCACCCGCAAAATCCGCCAGACGCTGCAGCAGTTCACTCGCCAGTTCGGCGCGCCTGGGTGCGCGAAAGCCGATCGAATACGTCATGCAGTCCTGCACCTTGCCTTCGTCGCCCGAACAGGCTTCGGCCAGCCCGTCGTGGGCATAACGCGGCGGCAGGTACAGCATGTCACCGGCCTCCAGCACAAACTCCTGCTCGGGCTCGAAGTTCTGCAGGATCTTCAGTGGCACACCTTCCTGCAGCGTCAGGTCTTTCTGCCGGCCTATCTTCCAGCGCCGGCGGCCGCTGGCCTGGAGCAGGAAAACGTCGTAACTGTCAAAGTGCGGGCCCACGCCGCCACCCGGCGTGGCAAATGAAATCATCAGGTCATCGAGCCGGGCATCGGGCACAAAACGGAACTGTTGCAGCAGCTCATGGGCCCGGCGGTCATGCAGGTCCACCCCCTGCAACAGCAGGGTCCACTGCGGCCGGCTCAGGGCTGGCAGGCTGCGCGGCCCGAACGGGCCGGGTTTCATGCGCCAGCCGGTGGGCTGCTGCACCACCAGGCGCGACTCCACCTGTTTCTGCGCCGCGAGCTCGAACAGCTCGCGCCGACTCAGCAAGGGCTGGAAACCGGGTATGGCCTGGCGCACCAGCAAGGGCTTTTTCTGCCAATGGCGGCGCATGAATTGGGCCGGGGTCAGACCAGCGAGAAGGGCAAGGGGTTGATTGACATCCATGGGACAATTGTCCGATGAAAATCACCCCGCAATGCGTTGTTGCCCTGACATGGACGCTGAAAGACACCCTGGGCGAAACACTGGACGAACTCGACGAGCCGGTGGAGTTTCTGCTGGGCGGCGATGACCTGCTCGCCAAGATCGAGGAAAGCCTGCAGGGCCATGAGGCGGGCGCGACGATCGAGCTGCATCTGGAGCCGGAAAACGCCTTCGGCGACTACGACGAAAACCTGGTTTTCCTGGAAGCCCGCAAGCTGTTTCCCGCCGAACTCGAGGAAGGGCTGACCTTTGACGGCGCCGCCCTGCCCGTCGGCGTCAACCCCGACACGCCGACCGACCACATCTACACGGTGACCGAAATTTATCCCGAGCATGTGGTGCTTGATGGCAACCACCCGCTGGCCGGCATCGCGATCCGCCTGAGCCTGAAGGTCGAGTCGGTGCGCGAGGCCACCGAGGCGGAAATCGGCCAGGGCTCCATGGGCACCGGCTTTTTCAAGCTCGAATCGCAGGCGCCCGGCAACAACACACTTCACTGAAACCGCCAACAAAAAAAAGCCGGCCTGCTCTTACGAGCAGGCCGGTTTCAGCTGGTGCCGCAGTAACTTAACGCATGCGGTACAGCTGGTTGTTCTCGATCTTCACGCGGTCGCCGATGCGCAACTCGCCGTAAGAAGGCACGTCATAAGCACGTGTACCACCGTTGTCCAGCTGGACAGAAACGCGGTAGGTTTCATTGACCGGTTGGGTATTGCGGTTTTTCTCGACGGCATTGCCGGCGACAGCACCACCCACAGCGCCCAGCACGGTGGCTGCCGTACGTCCGCTACCGCCACCGATCTGGCTGCCCACAGCTGCACCGGCGACGCCGCCAATCACGGCACCCAGACCCGAAGTCGTGGCCGGTTGTTGCGTACGCAGGACTTCCACGTTGCTGACACGACCGTATTCGATGTAATTGCCCTGCGGGTTCTGCGCAGGGTAAGTCGATGCAGGATAGGTGGAAGTCGGGTAGTTGGAAGTCGGTGCTGGCTGGCTCATGGGCGCAGCGCAGGCGGCAAGCCCGGCAACCACAACCACGGAGGAAACGACGGAAAGAAAACGGGAAGCTTGACGCATGGAAATCTCCTGTGTGTGAAATTCAGAGAGTCCACCGCCTCAACGCCGTTGAAGAAGAAGTTGCCCGAGGACTCTGCTGCATTGATTACACCCACGCCGCGTCGATGAGGGGGTGGGGTCCCAGGCTGTCCAGGCGTGGGAGCCCACTGCCGGCAGGTGTAGGAAAAGCCTGACGCTGCGCCTCTGCTCAGGCCTTGCCGGTTGAACCGTAGCCGCCTTCGCCGCGCTCGCTGGCTGCCGCGAAATCATCGACCACGTTGAACTCGGCCTGCACCACGGGCACGATCACCAGCTGGGCGATGCGCTCCATGGGTTCTATCGTGAAGGCCACCTCGCTGCGGTTCCAGGCGCTGACCATGAGCTGGCCCTGGTAGTCGCTGTCGATCAGCCCGACCAGGTTGCCCAGCACGATGCCGTGTTTGTGCCCCAGCCCCGAACGCGGCAGGATCATGGCCGCGTAACCGGGGTTGTGCAGATGGATCGCCAGCCCGGTGGGCACCAATTGCCAGGCATTGGGCTGCAGGGTCAGCGGCGCGTCCAGGCAGGCGCGCAGGTCCAGCCCCGCGCTACCGGGCGTGGCATAGGCGGGCAGGTTGCCGCGCAGGCGCCCGTCGATGATCTTCACGTCAATTTTCATGTCACTTGCCTTGTTTGAATTCTTTGGCGGCCTGTTCAGCCAGCGCACGCAGGCGCGCCTTGAGCAGTTCCGGCGAGTATTTTTTAAAGCGGTAAATGGCCCAAGCCGCAAAAGCGAGCGGCATGGCCACCGCGAACATGCCAGCGCGCGGAACCAGGATCGAAAACAGTTGCAGCGCAATCCAGGCGAACAGCACCCACTTGCCCACTGTCCACAAGGACGGTCCGGCGGGCCGACCCGATGCAGCGTCCCCGGCGGCTTCCTGGCGCGCCGGCGTGGCGGCCCCTGGCATCAGGCCCGTGCCGGGCTGCGCGTCAGCCTTCGCCTGCCGGGCAAGGACAGCCGCCGCCGCGGCGGCACTCAGTTTTTCCACATACCGGGCAAAGTCACCGTCGGGCGGGGTGTCGGAAGGCTGTTGCACTTGCACTCACCTTGCCTGCTTGATCCGGCTGGCGATCTCCGCCACCAGTTGCCGCGCCAGCGACAGCTTGGAGGCACGCGCCAGCTCGCGGCTGCCCTGGGCGTCGACCAGCAGCAGGGCGTTGTCGTCCCGGCCGAAGGTGGCCGGACCGATGTTGCCGACCAGCAGCGGCACGCCCTTGCGCTGGCGCTTGGCCTGCGCGTTGTCCGCGAGGTCGTGGCTCTCAGCGGCAAAACCGACGCAGAACAGCGCCCCTGACTGCGCTCGCGGCGATTGCGCCAGCGTCGCCAGGATGTCGGCGTTCTCGGTGAAGGCCAGCTGCGGCGCCTGGCCCGAGCCGTCCTTCTTGATCTTGCGCTCCGCGCTGCTCTCCGGCCGCCAGTCGGCCACCGCCGCAGTCGCTATGAAAACAGTAGCTGCTGGTGCTTGCTGCATAACGGCTTCAAGCATGTTTTGTGCTGACCTGACGTCGATGCGCGTGACGCCGCGCGGCGTGCTCAAGCTGACCGGCCCGGCCACCAGCGTGACCTGCGCGCCGGCCTCGCGCGCGGCGCGCGCCACGGCAAAACCCATCTTGCCGCTCGACAGGTTGGTGATGCCGCGCACCGGATCGATGGCCTCGTAGGTCGGGCCTGCCGTCACCAGCACATGCTGGCCGGCCAGCACCTTGGGCGTGAAAAAGGCAATGATGTCTTCGAGCAACTCGGGCGGCTCCAGCATGCGCCCGTCGCCGGTTTCGCCGCAGGCCTGGAAACCGCTGCCCACGCCGAGGATGGTCGCGCCGTCGGCCGAGAGCTGCGCCATGTTGCGCTGGGTCGCGGGGTGGGCCCACATTTCACGGTTCATGGCCGGCGCGATCAGCAGCGGCACCGTGGCAATGGGCCGGGCCAGGCACATCAGGCTGAGCAGGTCGTCGGCCCGGCCATGCAGCAGCTTGGCCATGAAGTCGGCGCTGCAGGGCGTGATCAGGATGGCGTCGGCCTCGCGGCTCAGGTTGATGTGCGCCATGTTGTTGGCCTCACGGCTGTCCCACTGGCTGGTGTAGACCGGCCGGCCGCTGAGCGCCTGCAGCGTCACCGCCGTGATGAACTGCTCGGCGGCTTCGGTCATGACCACCTGCACGGTGGCGCCCTGCTTGATCAGCGCGCGGCACAACTCCGCCGCCTTGTAGCAGGCAATGCCTCCCGACAGGCCCAGTACGATGTGCCGGCCGGCCAGATCGCCGCCTGCGCCGGGGACTTCTTCATTTGCTTGCTTCGTCATGCCCCGCAATGTATCCCAGTTTGTCCGAGCCCTTGACGGCGCGAACCGGAGCGGACGCGGACTCACCCGTATAATCCCCGTTTACCACCTAAGCGAACTTGCGGTTCGTACCTGACATGACCAAATTTGTCTTCGTCACCGGCGGTGTGGTGTCTTCCCTGGGCAAGGGAATCGCCTCAGCCTCCTTAGCAGCGATCCTTGAATCGCGAGGCCTCAAAGTCACTTTGATCAAGCTGGACCCCTACCTCAACGTCGATCCCGGCACGATGTCGCCGTTCCAGCACGGTGAGGTGTTTGTCACCGACGACGGCGCGGAAACCGACCTGGACCTAGGCCACTACGAGCGTTTTGTCGAAACGCGCATGCGCAAGGCCAACAATTTCACGACCGGCCAGATCTACAAAAGCGTGCTGGAAAAGGAACGCCGCGGCGACTACCTCGGCAAGACCGTGCAGGTCATCCCGCACGTCACCAACGAAATCCAGGAATTCATCAAGCGCGGCGCCGGTTACGACACGCCGCAGGCGGTCGATGTTGCGATTGTCGAAATCGGCGGCACGGTGGGCGACATCGAGTCGCTGCCCTTCCTCGAGGCGGTGCGCCAGATGAGCCTGCGCCTGGGCGCCAACAACACGGCCTTTGTGCACCTCAGCTATGTGCCCTGGATCGCTGCCGCGGGCGAGCTCAAGACCAAGCCGACCCAGCACACCGCCAAACAGCTGCGCGAAATCGGTATCCAGGCCGATGTGCTGCTGTGCCGCGCCGACCGCCCCATCCCCAGCGAAGAGCGTGAAAAGATCTCGCTGTTTTCCAACGTGCCCGAGTGGGGCGTGATTTCCATGTGGGACGTGGACACGATTTACAAGGTGCCGCGCATGCTGCACGAGCAGGGCCTGGACGGGCTGATCTGCGACAAGCTGCGCCTGAACACGCCACCGGCCAACCTCAAGCGCTGGGACGAACTGGTTTACGAAACGGCGCATCCGGCCAATGAAGTGCACATTGCCATGGTCGGCAAGTACGTGGACCTGTCGGACAGCTACAAGTCACTCAACGAAGCGATTCGTCACGCCGGCATGAAGAACCATGCCAAGGTGGTCATCGAGTATGTCGATTCGGAAACCCTGACGCCGGACAATGTCTCGCGCCTGGCCAAGTTCGACGGCATCCTGGTGCCCGGCGGCTTCGGCGTACGCGGCGTGGAGGGCAAGATCTGCGCGGCGCGTTTTGCGCGCGAAAACAAGGTGCCCTACCTCGGCATCTGCCTGGGCATGCAGGTCGCCACCATCGAGTTTGCACGCCATGTGGCGGGCCTGAAGGACGCCAACAGCACCGAGTTCGCGCCAGGCACACCGCACCCGGTCATCGCGCTGATCACCGAGTGGAAAGACGAAGACGGCACCATCAAGACGCGCAACGAGCAGTCCGACCTCGGCGGCACCATGCGCCTGGGCGCGCAAAGCTCGGACGTTGCCAAAGACACGCTGGCCCACAAGATCTACGGCGACGTGGTCACCGAGCGCCACCGCCACCGCTACGAAGCCAACGTGCACTACCTCGACAGGCTGCGTGAAGCCGGCCTGGTGATCTCGGCGCTGACCCAGCGCGAACACCTGACCGAAATTGTCGAGCTGCCGCAAAACGTGCATCCCTGGTTCATCGGCGTGCAGTTCCACCCTGAATTCAAGTCCACCCCCTGGGGCGGCCACCCGCTGTTCAACGCCTATGTGAAAGCCGCACTGGACCACCAGGCGGCCGGAAAAACACTGAAAGTCGTGGCATGAAACTCTGTGGTTTCGAGATCGGCCTCGATCAGCCGTTTTTCCTGATCGCCGGCCCCTGTGTCGTCGAGTCCGAGCAACTTCAGATGGACACGGCAGGAACCCTCAAGGAAATCACCGCGTCACTGGGCATTCCCTTCATCTTCAAGTCCAGCTACGACAAGGCCAACCGCTCCAGCGGCACCAGCTTTCGCGGCCCCGGCATGGAAAAAGGCCTGGAGATCCTGGCCAAGGTCAAACGCGAACTGAACCTGCCCATCCTGACCGACGTGCACTCGGAGTCCGAGATTGCCGCCGTGGCGGCCGTGGTGGACGTGTTGCAGACGCCGGCCTTCCTGTGCCGGCAGACCGACTTCATCCACGCGGTGGCGCAATCGGGCAAACCGGTCAACATCAAGAAGGGCCAGTTTCTCGCGCCCGGCGACATGAAAAACGTCATCGACAAGGCCCGTGCGGCAGCGCGCGAAAAAGGCCTGAACGCAGACAACTTCATGGCCTGCGAACGCGGCGCCAGCTTCGGCTACAACAACCTGGTCAGCGACATGCGCAGCCTGGCCATCATGCGCGAGACCGGCGCCCCCGTGGTGTTTGACGCCACCCATTCGGTGCAGCTGCCAGGCGGCATGGGCACCAGCAGCGGCGGCCAGCGCGAGATGGTGCCGGTGCTGGCGCGCGCCGCCATCGCTGTGGGTATTGCGGGCATCTTCATGGAAACCCACCCGGACCCGTCCAAGGCCATGAGTGACGGCCCGAACGCCGTGCCCCTCAAACACATGAAGGCCCTGCTGGAAACGCTGCTCGAGCTCGATCGCGTGACCAAGAAAAACGGTTTTCTCGAAAACAACTTCCAAGTCTGATCATGACCAGTGCCTACATCATTGCCAACGTGACGGTCACCAACCCGGTGCAGTACGAGGAATACAAGAAGTGGTCCAGCGCCGCCATGCAGGCGCATGGAGCCGAGGTCTGCGTGCGCGGCGGCAAGGTGGAGGTGCTCGAAGGCGACTGGGCGCCCGAACGCCTCGTCATCCTGAAATTTCCGACGTTTGAAGCGGCACAGGCCTTTGATGCCTCCCCCGAATACGGCAAAGCCAGGGCCGCGCGGCAAGGCGCGGCCATCATGCGGATGATCATCGTCGAAGGTGTCTGACCCTTCGCCTGCCAGTTTTTAATCTTGATTTGAAAGACCTCCATGAGTGCAATTGTTGATATCGTCGGCCGCGAAATCCTGGACAGCCGGGGCAACCCCACCGTTGAATGCGACGTGCTGCTCGAATCCGGCGTCATGGGCCGCGCCGCCGTGCCTTCGGGTGCGTCCACCGGTTCGCGCGAAGCCATCGAGCTGCGCGACGGCGATGCCTCGCGTTACCTCGGCAAGGGGGTGCTCAAGGCGGTCGAGTACATCAACACCGAAATCTCCGAAGCCGTGCTGGGCCTGGACGCCAGCGAGCAGGCCTTCCTGGACCGCACGCTGATCGACCTGGACGGCACCGACAACAAGGCGCGCCTGGGCGCCAACG
>NZ_CALRVW010000019.1:0-81507 GCF_943371715.1 Polaromonas sp. YR568
CCCAGACCATCGGGTCGCCTTTCTTTTGGGTACTTTTCTTTGGCGAAGCAAAGAAAAGTGCCTCGCCCGCCGGGGCGAGTCCCGGCCAGCAGGCATACCCAGCGGCACGAGCAAACCAACATGGATCCCGGATCAAGTCCGGGATGACAGGCCCTGGAAACTAGTCCGCCACCACCACCGGAACACGCTGCGCCAGCGCACACATCAACTCATAACCGACCGTACCCGCAGCCGCTGCGACCTCGTCGATCGACAACAAGGCGCCGCTGGACGCCCGCCCCCACAAGGTCACGTCCGACCCCATGCCCGCATCGGGCACCGGTGTCAGGTCCACCGTGATCATGTCCATGCTGACGCGGCCCACCATGCGTGTGCGCACGCCATGAACCAGCACCGGTGTACCGGTCGTGCAGTGCCGGGGGTAGCCGTCGGCATAACCGCAGGCCACGACGCCGATGCGCAGCGGGCCGTCGGCTGTGAAGCTGGATCCGTAACCGACCGTGTCCCCCGCCACCAGCTGTTGCACACCAATGATTTTCGACGCCAGCGTCATCGTCGGCTGCAACCCCCAGTCGGCGGCACTGTGCTCGGGGAAATCGGGCGAACTGCCGTACACCGCGATGCCGGGCCGCACCCAGTCGGACTTCTCGCCGATGGCGATGCCATGGCGAAAGGTGGCCGCGCTGTTGCTCAGCGTGCGTTCGCCGGGCAGGTCGTGCGTGACCGACTCGAACACCTGCAGCTGGTGGGTGATCCCGCGTGCGCCGTCGGCGTCACTGAAATGGGTCATCAGTGAAATTTCTTCCACCTGCGGCAGGGCGTTGAGCCGCGTCCAGGCCGCGCGGTAACGCTCGGGCGTGAACCCCAGGCGGTTCATGCCCGAGTTCATCTTGAGGAAGACGCGGTGCGGCATCTGGGTCTTGTGGGCCGCGAGCATATCGATCTGCTCGTCGCAATGAATGGCGTGCCACAGGCCCAGGCGTGAACACAGTTCCAGGTCGCGTGCGTCAAAACAGCCTTCCAGCAGCAGGATGGGGCCGCGCCAGTCGAGCGCTCGCAGGCGCTGGGCCTCGGCCAGGTCCAGCAACGCAAAGCCGTCGGCGCTGCGCAGCGCATCAAACACGCGCTCGATGCCATGGCCGTAGGCGTTGGCCTTGACGACGGCCCAGACCCGCGCGTCCGGCGCAGCAGCGCGCGCGCGCGCCAGGTTGTGGCTGAGGGCGGCGGCATGAACAGTGGCAAGAATGGGGCGGGGCATGTCAGGCAACGGCTCGTGGTGATGGAAAACAGGACGGGGGCAAGGGTTAACGCAGGCTTGTCAAGACCTATTTGTCGATTCTGCCATCCTGCCGCGTGCTATAAACCTTGATAGTCAGGAGACATTCACTTATATCGTGCAACATCAGACGGCCTGATGCATTCGCCACAGTGACCAAAACAGATTAATGAAGCTGAAGCGCGGTTTTTACACCATCATGGCGGCCCAGTTTTTCAGCTCGCTGGCTGATAACGCGCTGTTCGTCGCCGCCGTGGAGCTGCTCAGAACCAGTGGCGCGCCCAAATGGCAGCCGGCTGCGCTGGTGCCCATGTTTGCGCTTTTTTACGTGGTGCTGGCGCCCTTTGTCGGCGCCTTTGCCGATGCGCAGCCCAAGGGCAAGGTCATGTTCATCAGCAATGCCATCAAGGTGGTGGGCTGCCTCATGATGCTGTTCGGCACCCACCCGCTGATGGCCTACGCGATTGTCGGCCTGGGTGCTGCGGCCTATTCACCGGCCAAATACGGCATCCTCACCGAACTGCTGCCGGCCTCCCAGCTGGTCAAGGCCAACGGCTGGATCGAAGGCCTGACGATTGCGTCCATCATCCTGGGCGTGCTGCTGGGCGGCCAGCTGGTCGGCCATTCGGTGTCGCACCTGTTGTTGTCGTTCGACTTCCCCATCATCAGCACCGGCATCGACACGCCGCCCGAAGCGGCCATCTGCGCGCTGATCCTCCTGTATGCGATCGCGGCCTGGTTCAACACGCGGATTCCGCTGACCGGCGTCGAAATGCGCCCGATGCCGCGCAACAAGCTCGAGCTGCTGCCCGACTTCTGGAACTGCAATTCCACGCTGTGGCGCGACAAGCTGGGCCAGATTTCGCTGGCCACCACCACGCTGTTCTGGGGCGTGTCGGGCAACCTGCGTTACATCGTGCTGGCCTGGAGCGCGGCGGCTTTGGGCTACAGCACCACACAGGCGTCGTCGCTGGTGGGCGTGGTGGCCATCGGCACCGCCGCCGGCGCGATCCTGGCGTCCATGCGCATGCGGCTGGAACACGCCACCCTGGTGATGCCACTGGGCATTGCCATGGGCCTGCTGGTGATCCTGATGAATTTCATCACCAACGTCTGGGTGGCCGCGCCCTTCCTGATCCTGCTCGGCGGCCTGGGCGGCTTCCTGGTGGTGCCGATGAACGCGCTGCTGCAGCACCGCGGCCACAACCTGATGGGCGCCGGCCGCTCCATCGCGGTGCAGAACTTCAACGAGCAGGCCTGTATTCTGGCGCTGGGCGCCGGCTACAGCCTGTCCACCGGCATGGGCCTGTCGGCCTTCGGCGCCATCACCGCCTTCGGTGTGGTGGTGGCCGGTTTCATGTGGCTGATCCAGCGCTGGCACAAAAGCAACTGCATCAAGTACAAAGAGCAGGTGGACCACCTGCTGACCATCGCGCGCAGCGACAACTCGCACTGATGCGGGGGGCATGGATGGGCGGCCGTGCCGTGGCCCCGTGGAGCCAGACGCCGTGAACCGTCGTGGCGCCGCCCTCGCTGTCTCCGCGCTGGTCTTCAACGCCTTTGTCTGGGGCGTGTCCTGGTGGCCGTTTCGCGAACTGCAGTCGCAGGGGCTGCACCCCCTGTGGTCCACCGCACTGATCTACTTCTTTTCGCTGGGCTGCATCTCGGCCTGGCGGCCCGGCGGCTGGCGCAGCTTCGCGCGGCACCCGCAGCTCTGGTGGCTGGCCGTCGCCGCAGGGCTGACCAATGTCGGCTTCAACTGGGCCGTGACCGTCGGCGATGTGGTGCGGGTGGTGCTGCTGTTCTACCTGATGCCGGCGTGGTCGGTGCTGCTGGCCTGGGGCCTGCTGGGGGAAAAGCCGACCCGCGCTTCGCTGCTGCGCCTGGCGCTGGCAATGGCCGGTGTGCTGATCGTGCTGAAGTCGCCGGACTCGCCCTGGCCGGTACCGCACAGCGCCGCCGACTGGCTGGCCCTGATGGGCGGCCTGAGCTTTGCCGCTACCAACGTGCTGCTGCGCAAGCTGGCGCACACGCCCAGCGAATCACGCATGATGGCCATGTTTGGCGGCGGCGGCCTCCTCGCCACCGCCACCGCATTGCTGGGCATGGCCTGGGACATCGTGCCGGCGCCGGTCTGGAGCACCTCGTGGGCCGCTGTGGCGCTGGGACTGGCAGTGGCCTTCCTGCTCAGCAACATGGCGCTGCAGTATGGCGCGGCGCGCCTGGCGGCCAGCACCACCGCACTCGTGATGCTGACCGAGATCCTGTTTGCCAGCCTGTCGGCGGCCGCACTCGGCGCGGCGGAATTCAGCTCGCGCACGCTGCTGGGCGGCAGCCTGATTGTGCTGGCCGCCGCGCTGGCTGCCCTCGCCCCTGCGCCCCCTCCCCCCAAATAACCTTCGAGTTTTTCGGCCAGCTGCCGTACAGTGGCAGATCAACCAGGAGCGCCCCATGAGCAGCATTTACGACTTCGAAGCCCGACAGATCAACGGCCAGGACATCCCGCTTTCGCAATTCAAGGGCAAGGTCATGCTGATCGTGAACACGGCCAGCAAGTGCGGCTTCACGCCGCAGTTCGGCGGCCTGGAGGAACTGCACAAGACCTACACCGGCAAGGGCCTGGTGGTGCTGGGTTTCCCGTGCAACCAGTTCGGCTCGCAGGACCCGGGCGCCGACGGCGAGATTGCCGAGTTCTGCCAGGTCAATTACGGCGTGAGTTTTCCGATGATGGGCAAGATCGACGTCAACGGCCCGGCTGCGCACCCGCTGTACAAATGGCTGTCGTCCGAAGCGCCGGGCCTGCTGGGCAGCAAGGCCATCAAATGGAACTTCACCAAGTTCCTGGTCGGCAAGGACGGCCAGGTGATCCGGCGTTATGCGCCGACCGACAAGCCGGCCGACCTGGCGAAAGACGTGGAAGCCGCGCTGGCCGCCTAGAAAGCGGCCCGCCCGCGTCGCGCGGCGGCGTCCGGCGATGGCGCTTTTGCCGGGCAGGGTCCGAGCCCGAACAGCGGACGCAACCAGGCGCTGCGGCGCACCAGGGCAGTCAAACCCCAGCAGCCCAGCACCGTTGCGCTCAACAACAGCAAGGGCTCGCCCAGCGGCCCCAGGTGCAGCGGCGCCAGCCACCAGGCCAGCGCGATGATCAGCGTCTGGTGCAGCAGATACCACGGGTACACCGACTCCCTGGCCCAGGGCAGCCAGTGCCAGGGATGATTGAGCTTCACGTGGCCCCAGCCGAGAATCGCCAGCAGCGCCGTCCACAGGTAGACGTCGGCCGTCAGGCGCAGCAGCTGGCGCGGCACGGTCAGCTCGGCGGGCAACGCGCGCATGCCCAGATACAGCGCCAGCAGCGCCAGCGCGATGCCGAGCGCCGGCCAGCGCAGCCGCGACGCCTCGGCCCACCAGCCTTCGTCCGTGCCTATCCACCAGCCGTAGAGAAACAGCGTGAAATACACCGCATGCAGCCAGCCGTCATGGATCAGGTCATGGGTGGGCGGAAAGTGCGGCCACAAGGCCAGTGACCAGGCCATCAGGGGCAGGGCCGGCACACTCAGCAGCGCCCAACCACGCAGGCCCGTGAACCCCCTGCGCAGGCGCCGGGCCGCAACCGAATGAAGCAGTGGCAGCAACAGGACCAGCACGGTGGTGTACACCCACAGGTAGGGCAGGTACCAGAGGTGATTCCAGGTCACCCCGAAGTCCGAGCCGTCAAACGCATTTTTCGGCCAGGGCCCGCCGCCGGCATAACGCAGCAGGAAGGCGCCAAAGCCGGGCGCAATGCGGCCGTTGGCCACGCCCTGCGCATAGGCCTGGAAGGGCACGATCACGGCCATGCCGAACAGCAGCGGCAACAACAGCCGCCAGCTGCGTTCGCGCCACAGGGCACCGGCGCCCCGGTCGCGCTGCAGAAAACCCAGGGCCAGCCCCGAAATCAGGAACACCAGGTCCATGCGCCATAGATTGAGCGACCGCATGGGCAACTGCAGCCACTCGGCCGCATGCGGGCTTTTCAGGTGCCAGGGCCAGCCGGCCACGTACGTAATACATGGCCACGTGATAGAGGATGACCAGGCCAAAGGCCAGGACGCGCAAGGCATCGATGTCGTGACGGCGGTTCATGGTTTTCTCCCGGAGGAAACACAAGTGACCGTCATTTTTTTTGTGCACCAGGCTTCTTCGGACACCCCCGTGGGACAAGTTGCAGGCTGTTTGTGACAAGCGGTGGCCGAGGGGGACGAAAATGCGGGCATTTCTTCTAGACTGACGGCATGTCGGACCCAGCAGACTCCAAAATAGCCTGGCTGGCGCGTTACCGGCCCTACCGGCGCGCCGCCGAAATCGGCTTCTGGATCACCGTGCTGTCTATCCACATGCTGTTCAACAGCATCACGGCCTGGATCGACCTGCGCCATGTGGCTTTTGTCCAGCCCCTGGTCTGGGAACTCTCAAGCAACCTGACCGTGGGCCTGCTGATTCCCGCACTGGTCGCCTTCGAACGGCGCTTTCCACTGCACTGGGACACGCTGCGCCGCAACCTGCCCTGGCACCTGGCCGGCACACTGGTGTTTTGCGCCGTGCATGTGCTGGTGATGATGACGCTGCGCAAGGCCGCCTACGCGACCGTGGGTGCCAGCTACCCCATCGGCAACTGGGCAACCGTGTTCACCTACGAGTACCTCAAGGACGTGCGCAGTTATGTGCTGATTCTTGGCACCGTGCTCGGCTACCGCCTGCTGCTGTTGCGCCTGCAGGGAGAGGCGCGTGTGCTGGACGCGCCCGAAGCCGCCGCGGGCACCGCACCGGCGGCCGGCGCTGCCACGCGGCCCGAACGTTTCCTGGTGCGCAAGTTGCGCAAGGAGTTCCTGATTGCCGCCACAGACATCGAATGGCTGCAGGCCCAGGGCAACTACGTTGGCATCCACGTCAACGGCCACGACTACCTGCTGCGCTCGACCCTCGCGGATTTCCTCGGCCAGCTGGACCCGGCGCGTTTTGTCCAGGTGCACCGGAGCTTCGCCGTCAACCTGGACCGTGTGGCCGAAATCGAGCCGCTGGACAGCGGCGACGCCCGCCTGCGCATGAAGGATGGCAGCCAGGTGGCGTGCAGCCGGCGCTACCGCGCAGCCCTGGGCGGCGTCTGACTCATGACCAAATCGACCTTCAGCCCAATCTGGACGGGCACTAACAGCTATCTATTTTGTAGCACATCAACCCCGGTCAGCGACTCGTCCAGCACTTCGATCCAGTGCCGCACCGGCGTGGCGGTGCCGCTTTGCAGGTGGGTGATGCAGCCGATGTTGGCCGACACAATCACCTCGGGGGCCATCTCGCCCAGGTTCGCCAGCTTGCGGTCGCGCAGCTGGAAAGCGATCTCCGGGTTCAGCACCGAGTAGGTGCCGGCGGAGCCGCAGCACAGATGGGCTTCGCAGCTGGCGACCTTCACGTCGAACCCCAGGGCGCCCAGTTGTTGCTCAACGCCGCCACGCAGCTGCTGGCCGTGCTGCAGGGTGCAGGGCGGATGAAACGCGATCTGGCCGGCCTGGGCCGTCACGCGCGCACGCAGCGGCGCCACCAGTTCGGGCAGCAGCTCGCTCAGGTCGCGCGTCAGTTCGCTGATGCGCGCCGCCTTGGCCGCATACGCCGCATCGTCCTGCAGGTGGTAGCCGTACTCCTTGACCGTGACGCCGCAGCCCGAGGCGTTCATCACAATCGCCTCGGTCCCCGCCTCGACATGCGGCCACCAGGCGTCGATGTTGCGGCGCATCTCGGCCTTGCCGCCGTCCTGGTCGTTCAGGTGAAACTTGACGGCGCCGCAGCAGCCGGCCTTGGCCGCCACCACAGTCTGGATGCCCGCCGCGTCGAGCACACGCGCCGTCGCGCTGTTGATGTTGGGCATCATGGCGGGCTGCACGCAACCGGCCAGCATCAGCATCTTGCGCGGGTGTTCACGCTGCGGCCAGCGGCCCGCTGGCTGGCGCGCCGGCACCTTGTTCTTCAGCGCCGCCGGCAACAGGCCACGCACGGCCTGACCGAGTTTCATCGCCGGTGCAAACAGCGGCGACGGCAGGCCTTCTTTCAGCGCCCAGCGCACGACGTTCTCGGAAGCGGGCCGCGGCACCCGTTCATCGACCAGCTTGCGGCCGATGTCGATCAGGTGGCCGTACTGCACGCCGCTGGGGCAGGTGGTTTCGCAGTTGCGGCAGGTCAGGCAGCGGTCCAGGTGCAACTGGGTCTTGCGCGTTGGCGCCTGGCCTTCGAGCACCTGCTTGATCAGGTAGATGCGCCCGCGCGGTCCGTCGAGTTCGTCGCCGAGCAGCTGGTAGGTCGGGCAGGTCGCGGTGCAAAAACCGCAGTGCACACATTTGCGCAGAATTGCTTCGGCCGCCTGGCCGTCGGCGGTGTTCTTGAATTCGGGGGCGAGGTGGGTTTGCATCAGAAGTCGGGGTAAAGGCGGCCGCGGTTGAAGATGCCGGCGGGATCGAATTCTTTCTTGAGCTGGCGGTGAATCCGGTCCAGCGGCGGTTTCAAGGGGTCAAATCGGCCCTCTGCCCTTGAGGATCGGGCGCCATTAGCTATAAAAAGCGTAGCGGTTCCGCCAACGGCGGCTGCGGCATCGCGCAGGCGCTGTGCCTCGCCGGCGGCGGCCCGCACCCAGCGCTGCGCACCGTGCCATTCGACCAGCGGCGGCTCGGGCAGGTCCAGCACCGGTGCGGTCTGCGGCACCGACAGGCGCCACAGGTCGCGCTCGCCGCGCGCCTGAAACCAGGGCAGCTGCTGGTCGCGGCACAAGGTCCAGTCGGGCGCCACCGCGGCCTGGTCCTGGCGTTCGCCGCCCAGTGTCTTGCAGGCGGCCTCGACCGCCGCGACGGCGCCGCGCAAACGCAGGTACAGGGTGGGTGCGCCGGCGTCGTCGACCCAGCAGCTGGCGTTGAGCGGCAAGGGCTGCCCGCCCCAGCGGTTCAACCTGGCCAGGGCCTCGGACTGGCTCATTCCGAACTTCAGCGTGGCTTCGGCCGGCGCCACCGGCAATACCTTGAGACTGATTTCCGTGAGCAGCCCCAGCGTGCCCATGGCCCCCACCATCAGCCGGGAGACGTCATAACCCGCCACGTTTTTCATGACCTGGCCGCCGAAGGTCAGCAACTCGCCCTTGCCATTGAGCAGGGTGACGCCAAGCACATAGTCGCGCACCGCACCCACGCTGGCGCGCGCCGGGCCGCTCAGGCCGGCGGCGACCATGCCCCCCACCGTGGCGCCTGGCCCGAACCGGGGCGGCTCGAAAGGCAGGCACTGGCCGCGTTCGGCCAGCAGCGCTTCAAGTTCGGCGAGCGGTGTGCCGGCCCGCGCGGTGACCACCAGTTCGGTGGGCTCGTAACTGGTGATGCCCGCCAGCGGCGTGACATCCAGCACCTCGCCCTGCAACGTCTGGCCGTAGAAGTCCTTGCTGCCACCACCGCGTATGCGCAGTGGCGCGCCGCTGGCTGCCGCGGCCCGCACCCGGTCCATGATCAATTGAAGCGCTGAATTCATGGTCCTGATGGTAAGGGGGCGCCGGCCGACCGGGTTTGATATTTTTGAACGCGGGCTGTTCGCTTTTTTGGGGCTCAGCCCGGGTCCGCGAAGAAGTTGACCGGCAGACCGGGCACATCGACGCGCATGGAAAACACGCAGCCGGACTGCGGCAGCGCGTCGAGCTCTGCGGCCGGCCGCCCCTGACGCGCCGTGGTCAGGTACAGCGTCCGCAGGTCATCGCCGCCAAAACACACCATGGTCGGACACACCACGGGGGTGGGCATGTCGGCCAGCAGTTCGCCGCCCGGCGACAGCTTGAGCACGCGCCCGCCCTCGTACATGGCCACCCAGTAATTGCCCTGGCTGTCCACCGCAGCGCCGTCGGGCCGGCCGCCATACCCCGGCATGCCGGCCTGCCAGCCGGGCGGCTTGGGCGGGAATTGCCGGAACACGCGTTGCCGGGCCAGGGTGTTGGCGGCAGCGTCCCAGTCCCAGGCATGGATGACATGGCCGGTCGTGTCGGCCCAGTACAGGGTCCGGCTGTCGGTCGACCAGGCCAGGCCGTTGCCCACGGTTGCGTCGCCGGCCATGCGCTCCAGCGTTGGCGTGTGGCCGGCCCGGCTGTCCAGGCAATACAGCGCCGCCTCGCGCGCATCGCGCGGCTCGTAAATGGTGCCGGCCCAGAAACGGCCCAGCGGGTCACATTTGCCGTCGTTGAAGCGGGTGGTTCGCGGGTCGTGCGCAGCCCCGGCGAGTTGCTCCAGCGCACCACCCCAAGTCCGCGCCCGGTAGATGCCGTCGCGCAGCGCGATCACGAGCCCGCCGCTGCGCGCCGGGGCGATGCAGCCGGGCTCCAAGTCGTGCGGCGCGGTCATGGCCCAGCTTTCCACCGTGCCCATGAACACATTGCTGCGATTGATTTTTTTGCCGGCGATATCGACCCAGTAGAGCAGCTGCTCGTCGGGGTGCCAGAACGGCGATTCGCCCAGTTCGCTGGGCTGCGCCACGGTGGTCGTCCAGATCACGGCGCAGGCTCCACCTGGACGCTCATGTGGGCGCTCATCGATTCGCCCGGTGCCAGCACCTGGATGCCCAGCTCATCGGCCTGGCCCGCGCCAGCCTGCAGCAGGTTAACCGCATTGTTGACATGGCTGACCGGCTCGATCGCCACAAAATCCCGCTTCGGGTTGGTGAACACCACCAGGCGGCCCAGATTGGACGCGATGCGGGTGTGCATTTTCTCGTCGTGCAGATGCACCACGCCGTTCCAGCCGTCAAAGCAGTGGTCCACATCGAGTGCGGCGCAGTCCACATCGAGTCCGTGCGCCGGCTGGCGATGTGTCGGCAGCTTTTCCTCGTTCATCTCCCAGCGCCCGGTCGCTTCAAACGTGATGCGGCTGCGGCTGCGCTTGACGAAGTAGGGGTGCCAACCCAGACCAGCCGGCGCCGGCGTGGCCGACTGGTTGGTCATGCTCAGCGTGAGTTCGAGGGTGTTGCCACTGAGGCGGAAAGTCTGCGAGGCGTCAAAGGCAAACGGCCAGGCGGCATCGGCGCTGTGTTCGAAGGCGAGCATCAGCAGTTGCTCGTCCTGCTCGAGCACCTGCCAGGGCCGCTGCCAGCCCAGGCCATGGATGGCGTGCGGTTCCGGTCCGTTGTTCTGCACCAGCGGGTGGCTGGTGCCCTGCCACTTCAGCGTGGCATGGCCGACACGGTTGGAAAACGGCACCAGCGGATAACTGCCGGCCAGGCGCACCGACATCAACTCGCTGGCGGGTGTCGAGCGCAGCACGGGCAGGTCGCCGAGCCAGAGGCCGGCCACGCAGCCGCCCAGGTCGGGCTTGATGTCACAACGCAGGCTGGCGCTGGACAAGGTGATGGGCTCGGTCATGGGCAGGTCTCCTGCCGACATTGTGCACCGGTGGGCAGACAGTTCCAGGCAAAAAAAAGCCCGCCAGAACCGAAGTTCTTGCGGGCTCAACATCCAAAGGAGACTCTCGCTATTTATCCCAAATTCATTGCAGCTGCCGTGGCCACCCGGAGGCGGCCACGGCTTGTGCCGGTCAGCGGCTGTAGGCGGTTTCGCCGTGCGACGTGATGTCCAGGCCTTCGCGCTCGTCTTCTTCGCTGACACGCAGGCCGATGGTCAGGTCCACCACCTTGTAGGCGATGAAGGACACCACACCGGACCAGACCACCGTGATCAACACAGCCTTGAGCTGGATCCAGACCTGGGCAACGATGGAGTAATCCGCCGCCGTCACCATGGTGGCCGTGACCCAGTCCGCCACGTAGCCGGGGCCGCCCAGGCTGGGGGAATTGAACACGCCGGTCAGCAGGGCACCGAGGATACCGCCGATGCCGTGCACGCCGAACACGTCGAGCGAGTCGTCCGCACCCAGCATTTTCTTCAGGCCATTGACACCCCAGAGGCAGGCAAAACCAGCCACCAGGCCAATGATCAGGCCGCCGCCGATGCCGACGTTGCCGGCTGCCGGCGTGATCGCCACCAGACCAGCGACCGCACCGGAAGCCGCACCCAGCATCGAAGCCTTGCCGCGCATCAGCGCCTCACCGACACACCAGGCCAGCACCGCGGCGGCCGTGGCACCCAGGGTGTTGATGAAAGCCAGGGCGGCGAAGCCGTTGGCTTCCAGGGCGGAACCGGCGTTGAAACCGAACCAGCCGACCCACAGCAGCGCGGAGCCGACCATGGTCAGTGTCAGGCTGTGAGGGGCCATGGCTTCCTTGCCGTAACCGATACGCTTGCCCACCATGTAGGCGCCGACCAGACCGGCGACGGCGGCGTTGATGTGCACGACGGTACCGCCGGCGAAATCAAGCGCACCCGACTGCCAGATGTACCCGGCTTTGGCGGTCATCTCGTCAACCACTTCCTTGGCGGTGTAGGCGTCAGGACCCATCCAGAACCACACCATGTGCGCCATCGGTGCGTAGCTGAAGGTGAACCAGATGACCATGAACATCAGCACGGCGGAGAACTTCATGCGTTCGGCAAAGGCGCCCACGATCAGTGCGCAGGTGATGCCGGCAAAGGTGGCCTGGAAGGCGGCGAAGATGATCTCGGGAATCACAACACCCTTGCTGAAGGTCGCTGCATTGGCAAAGGTGCCGGCAGCGTTGTCCCAGACACCTTTCATGAACAACCGGTCGAAGCCGCCGAAGAAGGCATTGCCCTCGGTGAAGGCCAGGCTGTAGCCGTAGATGAACCACAACACGACGATCATCGAGAAGGTGACCATGACCTGCATGAGTACCGACAGCATGTTCTTGCTGCGGACCAGGCCGCCGTAGAACAGGGCCAGGCCGGGAATGGTCATCAGGATCACCAGCATGGTCGACACCATCATCCAGGCGGTATCGCCCTTGTTGGGGACGGCGGCAGGCGCGGCTGGCGCAGCAGGAGCGGCAGGCGCTGCGGCTTCGGCTGCAGCCGGTGCTGCCACCGCTGCAGGGGCAGCTGCGGGCGCGGCCGCCGGTGCAGCGGCTTCAGAGGCCGCGGGGGCAGCTGCCGGCGCCTGCGCCAGCACGGCGGCGCCGGAAGTCAGCAGGCTCAGTCCCAGAGCCAGGGAGGCAAGTAGTTTTTTCATGTCTATTTCTCTTTTTAGGGTTGAGGCTTAGAGCGCTTCCTTGCCGGTTTCACCGGTGCGGATACGCACGACCTGCTCGAGGTTGTAGACGAAGACCTTGCCGTCGCCGATCTTGCCGGTACGGGCTGCGCCCTCCACGGCTTCGATGACGCGGTCCACCAGCTCGTCGGACACCGCTGCCTCGATCTTGACCTTGGGCAGGAAGTCCACGACGTATTCAGCGCCGCGGTACAGCTCCGTGTGGCCTTTCTGGCGGCCGAAGCCCTTGACTTCGGTCACGGTGATGCCCTGCACACCAATACCGGACAGCGCCTCGCGCACTTCGTCCAGCTTGAACGGTTTGATAATGGCCGTTACGAGTTTCATGAGTTCTCCTTTGCCTCAGCTTCTAGGCTGTGTTATTTCAGAAACTTTTCTTGACGGACAGAACCAGGCCATCCTTGGCGAGGTCACGGGTGCCCGAACCAGGCAAGGTGTAGGGAGCGCCCAAGCCACTGGTGCCGACCACGGCCAGGCTCACCACCAGGCCGTCGATGTCCTTGTTGACCGCCACCGAGTAGTCCGTGTAGGAATTGCCGTTCTTGATTTTCTGCGCGCCAATGTGCGGCACGATGGACCAGCCGGAACCCAAGTCAAAGTTGGCGCTGAGGTCGAGGTAGCCGCTGTTCTTGCTGTTGGCCGTGCCAAACAGATTGGTCGTGGCGTGCGAGTATTTGGCGGTGACGATACCGAAGGTGAGGGCACCGTACAACTCGAAGGTGTTGGGGCTCACGAAACCAGCAGTCTTTTTCAGGTTGTTGCCGGCATACCAGTAGTAGAGGCCGCCAACGTCATAACCCACGCTTTCGGACAACGCGCCTTTGTAGCCGCCATAGACGTCGATCTCGATCGGGCCTTTGGTCGTGTTGGGGTTGGCGGTGGAGTCTTTCAGCCAGCTGATGGTCGACGCCCAGGTACCGAGGTAAAAGCCGCTTTTGTGGGCGTAGTCGATGCCGCCATTGAGCGCTGGTTTTTTGCCGGTCTGCGAAATGCCGCGGTAGCGGTAGTCGGTGGTGGCGCCGACGTTGTAGGACAGGGTGTAGTCTGGCGCAGGGGCGGCGGTCTGGGCAAAGGCCGAACCGGCCAGGGCAAGTACCATCACCAGCATTGATTTTTTGGCGGCTGATTTCATCGAGGACTCCATAAATAGTTGAAAAAGGGAATTTGGCGCGATGAACACTTAGCATGGAGCGTGCCAAATTTTGTAGGCCTAAAGCCCCTTCGTCGTCTTCAGGGAGGGCTGACGCGTTAACTTGAACTGGAATAAATACAAGATGCGCACCGAAAAAGTGCATCGATATATGCTCGCTTTTGGTGCATGAGGGAGAAATCGACAAATGAGCTTATCTTTAGTGCAGAGCCGCGCCTTGCTGGGCATGCAGGCGCACCCGGTCTGCGTCGAAGTGCACCTGGCCAATGGCTTGCCAAGCTTTACGCTCGTAGGCCTGGCGGAGACAGAGGTCAAGGAAGCCCGTGAACGGGTGCGGTCTGCCATCCAGAACACCGGCCTGGAGTTTCCAGGCAACAAACGCATCACCGTCAACCTGGCGCCGGCCGACCTGCCCAAAGACTCCGGTCGCTTTGACCTGCCCATTGCGCTGGGCATTCTGGCGGCCAGCGGCCAGATCGACACCGCCAAGCTCGCAGGCTATGAGTTTGCCGGCGAGCTGTCGCTGGGCGGGGAGTTGCGCCCCATACGCGGTGCCCTGGCCATGAGCCTGGCCCTGCCGGGCCGGGATACCGGCCAGGCCCGACCCCGACTGGTGCTGCCGGGCGGCAGCGCCGAGGAAGCGGCGCTGGTGCCGGATGCCGAGGTCTACCGGGCGCATCACCTGCTCGACGTGGTCAGGCAATTTCTGCCGGGCGACACGGCTCCTGAAGACACGCAAGGCTGGGTCCGGCTCCAGCCCAGCGCACCGCAGGACGCCACCCCCTACCCGGACCTGTCCGATGTCAAGGGCCAGGCGGCGGCCAAGCGCGCACTGGAGATTGCCGCCGCGGGCGGCCACAGCCTGCTGATGGTGGGCGCGCCGGGCTCGGGCAAGTCCATGCTGGCCCAGCGTTTTGCCGGCCTGCTGCCGGCCATGAGCACCGCCGAGGCGCTCGAAAGCGCGGCCGTGGCCTCGCTCGGCGGCCGCTTTTCGCTGGACAGCTGGGCGGTCCGGCCTACCGCCGCACCGCACCATACAGCCAGCGCCGTGGCCCTGGTCGGCGGCGGCTCGCCGCCCCGTCCTGGTGAAATTTCACTCGCTCATCATGGCGTGTTGTTCCTCGATGAACTTCCGGAATTCCCGCGCGCCGCGCTGGAAGCCCTGCGCGAGCCGCTGGAGTCGGGCACCATCACGATCTCACGCGCCGCTCAACGTGCCGAGTTTCCGGCGCGCTTCCAGCTGATCGCTGCCATGAACCCTTGCCCTTGCGGCTACCTCGGCTCCAGCCTGCGCGCCTGCCGCTGCTCGCCGGACCAGGTCTCGCGTTACCAGGGCAAACTCAGCGGTCCGCTGCTGGACCGCATTGACCTGCATGTGGAAGTCGGGGCGCTGGCCGCCGAGGAACTGCTGGGTGCCGCACCGGGCGAAAGCACGGCCAGCATCCGGCAACGGGTGGTGGCGGCGCGTGAACGCGCTACGGCGCGCCAGGGCAGTAGCAACCAAGCGTTGCAGGGCAAGGCCATTGATGGGCAGTGCCAGCTCGACGATGCCGCCGCGAAATTCCTGAACACGGCGGCCGCGCGCCTGGGCTGGTCGGGACGCAGCATCCACCGCTGCCTGAAAGTGGCGCGCACGATCGCTGACCTGGCCGGCGCACAAGCCGTGCAAGTCACCCACGTGGCCGAGGCGGTGCAGTACCGGCGCGCGCTCAAAGCAAATTAAGGCCCCCACGGTCGCTCACTGCGTGTAGCTCCCTGCCCCCCGAGGGGGCCGCTGCGCCTGCGGCCCGGCAAAGCCGGTTCCGCGGCCCCTGCTTGAAGGAAGCGCCTCGCGGCCGTTCAAAGGTTCGGGGCCAGCAACCGCTGCAGGTCTTCCGCTTTTTCGCCGCGCCGCTTGGCGAGGTCCTGCAACTGGTCGTCGCCGATCTTGCCGACGTTGAAGTACACGCTTTGCGGATGGCTCAGGTAGAAACCGCTGACGCTGGCGGCCGGTGTCATGGCCAGGCTCTCGGTCAGCGCCATGCCGATGTCACCCGCCTGCAGCAGCTCGAACATGTCCTTCTTGACACTGTGGTCCGGGCAGGCCGGGTAGCCGGGCGCCGGGCGTATGCCCTGGTACTTCTCGGCAATCATGTCCTCGGTGCTCAGCGTTTCACCGGCGGCATAACCCCACAAATCCTCGCGCACCCGTTTGTGCAGGGCCTCGGCAAAGGCCTCGGCGAGCCGGTCGGCCAGTGACTTGAGCATGATGGACGAGTAGTCGTCGTGGTCGTCATTGAAGTACTTCTCCTTCTTCTCGGCGCCCAGGCCGGCCGTCACCGCAAACAGGCCGATGTAGTCAGGCAGCATGAAGGTGTTGTGGCCCTCGGCGCCCGCATGGCCGGCACGCACGGCCTTGGTTTCAGCCGACAAGACCTTGGGCGCGATGAAATCAGCGAGGCAGCGGCTGGGTCGCATCACGCCGTCGAGTGCGGTTTTTTCGGCCTGCTGGCGCAGGCCGTACCAAGTCATCGCCACTTCGCTGCGCGTCTCGTCCGTGTAGATCTCGATGTCGTCACCGACGCTGTTGGCCGGGTACAGGCCGATGACACCACTGGCTGTGAGCCAGCGGCCTTCGATCAGGCGCTTGAGCATGCGCTGCGCGTCGGCATACACACGCACGGCCTCGGTCCCCACCACCTCGTCCTTCAGGATGGCCGGGAACGGGCCAGCCAGGTCCCAGGTCTGGAAGAAGGGACCCCAGTCGATGTAGTTCGCCAGTTCGGCGAGGTCGAAGTTCTTGAACACGCGACGGCCGATGAATTTCGGCTTGGGGGGCGTGTAGTGGGCCCAGTCGATGGGTGTGGCATTGGCGCGAGCCTTGGCCAGCGGCCACATCGGCGTCTGCTTCTTGTTGGCGTGCTGGGTGCGCACCTTGTCATAGTCGGTATTGAGCTCGGCTATGTATTTGGCCGCCTGGTCGGAGAGAAGGCTTTGCGCCACGCTGACACTGCGCGACGCGTCGGGCACGTACACCACCGGGCCTTCATAATGCGGCGAAATCTTGACCGCCGTGTGGACCCGGGAGGTGGTGGCGCCGCCAATCATCAGCGGGATTTTCTTGATGCGGAAATGGTCGTCTTTCTGCATCTCGCCGGCCACGTACTGCATTTCTTCCAGGCTGGGCGTGATCAGCCCTGACAGGCCGACGATGTCCGCGCCCTCGATCTTGGCACGCGCCAGGATCTCGTGGCAGGGCACCATCACGCCCATGTTGACCACGTCGAAGTTGTTGCACTGGAGCACGACCGTGACGATGTTCTTGCCGATGTCGTGCACGTCGCCCTTGACGGTGGCGATGATGATCTTGCCCTTGGTCTTGACGTCGCCGCCTGCCGCTTCCAGCAGCAGCTTTTCAGCCTCGATGTAGGGCAGCAAATGCGCCACGGCCTGTTTCATCACGCGCGCGCTTTTCACCACCTGCGGCAAAAACATCTTGCCCTGGCCGAACAGGTCGCCAACCACGTTCATGCCGTCCATCAGCGGACCTTCGATCACATGCAGCGGCCGCCCGCCCTCGGCCTTGATCGCCTGCCAGACCTCTTCGGTATCGGTC
Source organism: Polaromonas sp. YR568 (assembly GCF_943371715.1). Classification (GTDB taxonomy): domain Bacteria; phylum Pseudomonadota; class Gammaproteobacteria; order Burkholderiales; family Burkholderiaceae_C; genus Polaromonas. The sequence goes on from NZ_CALRVW010000019.1 coordinate 17,184, forward strand.
ACGATGTGTTCGTTCATGCCGTGCACCAGCGCATGCGACAGGCGCTGGCGCACTGGCAGCGCACGCCACTCATTGCGCTTGCTGTCGTCCTTGGCGCCGCTTTTGGCGCTCTCGGCGACCTCAATCAGGCGCTCGCTGGGGCTCAGGTGTTCTTCGCCGTCCTTGTAAACCGGTATGCGGTTCAACACCACATCCTCGACGCGTTCACGCAAGGTCGGCTCCAGGTCGTCGTAAACGCCGACCATGCCGGCGTTGACGATGCCCATGTCCATGCCGGCCTGGATCGCGTGGTACAGGAACACGGTGTGGATGGCTTCACGCACCGGATCGTTGCCGCGGAAGCTGAAGGACACATTCGACACGCCGCCGGACACCTTGGCGCCCGGCAGGTTCTGTTTGATCCAGCGCGTGGCGTTGATGAAGTCCACCGCGTAATTGTTGTGCTCCTCGATGCCGGTGGCTATCGCAAAGATGTTGGGGTCGAAGATGATGTCTTCCGGCGGGAAGTCCAGCTCGTCCACCAGCACGCGGTAGGCGCGCTCGCAGATCTCGATCTTGCGTTCGTAGGTATCGGCCTGGCCCTGTTCGTCGAAAGCCATGACCACGGCGGCCGCGCCGTAACGCTTGAGCAGTTTGGCCTGGTGTTTGAATGGCTCCAGCCCCTCCTTCATGGAGATCGAGTTGACGATGCCCTTGCCCTGGATGCAGCGCAGGCCGGCCTCGATCACGCTCCATTTGGAGCTGTCGATCATGATGGGCACACGTGCAATGTCGGGCTCGCTGGCGATCAGGTTCAGGAAACGCACCATGGCGGCCTGGCTGTCCAGCATGGCCTCGTCCATGTTGATGTCAATGATCTGCGCGCCGTTTTCGACCTGCTGGCGGGCCACGACGAGGGCCTGTTCGTACTCGCCATTGAGGATCAGGCGGGCAAAGGCCTTGGAGCCCGTGACATTGGTGCGCTCGCCGATGTTGACGAACAGGCTGCCCGCGCCGATGGCGACCGGCTCCAGGCCGGACAGTTTCATGGGGGGAACTTGGATTTCGGACATTCACTCACCTTGGATGAGGAAGCTCTGAACAAGCTTCCTTAGGTGAGCGCCGTTGCAAAGGCAGGCCGCGGGGGTCCTGCTGTCACCCAAGCCTGACGAAACCGGCTTCAACCGGGTTTCGCTGCAACGCTCCTTGAGTTGCTGGTATTTTAAACCAAGGTGCCGGTCAGGCCGTCAGCCGGGTCAGTGCTTCCTGGTACTTGGCCGCGGTTTTTTCGACCACGTCCTGCGGCACGCGCGGCGCCGGCGGCGTCTTGTCCCAGGGCTTGCCGTTGACCAGGGCCTGTTCCAGCCAGTCGCGCACGAACTGCTTGTCGTAGCTGGGCGGGTTGGTGCCTGCGGTGAAGGCCTGCTCGTAACCTTCGATCGGCCAGTAACGCGAGGAGTCGGGCGTCAGCACCTCGTCCATCAGGGTCAGCGTGCCGTTTTCGTCCAGGCCGAACTCGAACTTGGTGTCGGCAATGATGATGCCCTTGGTCAGGGCAAAGGCCGCCGCCTCCTTGTAGATGCGGATGCTGAGGTCACGGATCTGCGCGGCCAGCTCGGGGCCGACGACCTTGACCACCTGCTCGTAGCTGATGTTTTCGTCATGTTCGCCCACCGCCGCCTTGGCGGCCGGCGTGAAAATCGGCTCGGGCAACTTGCTGGCGTTTTTCAAACCGGCCGGCAACGGCACACCGCACACCGACTGGCTCTCCTGGTATTCCTTCCAGCCGCTGCCGGCCAGATAGCCGCGCACCACGGCCTCGACCGGAATTGGCTTGAGGCGCTTGACCAGCATGGAACGCCCGGTGACCTGCGGAACTTCGGCGGGCGTCACCACGCTTTCGGGCGCCTCGCCGGTCAGGTGGTTGGGGCAGATGTGGCCCAGCTTGTCAAACCAGAACAGGGCCATTTGCGTGAGCAGCACCCCTTTGCCCGGAATCGGCTCGCCCATGATGACGTCGAAGGCGCTGAGCCGGTCGCTGGCGACCATCAGCAGCCGGTCTTTGCCGACAGCGTAGTTGTCGCGAACCTTGCCGCGCGCGAGCAGGGGCAGGGAGGTCAGGGCCGAGGTGTGGAGAGCGGAGGTCATGGGATGCTTGCCAAAAGTAAAAAAGCCCGCCGGTGGCGGCGAGCTTTGAATTATCGCCAGTTCGGCACGGCGAGGATTTTCCGGGTTTAACGCACCACCTGGGTCAACTCGCCCCTGGCGTATTTGGCGGCCACCACACTCAGTGCTTCGCCCTTGATCTTGCTGGCCTGGCCTTCGCAGCCGAACTCGATGTAACGCTGTTTGCAGATGGCCTTGGCGGCCTCGCGCGCGGGTTTGAGCCATTCTCTGGCATCGAACTTGTCGGGGTTCTCGGCCAGGAACTTGCGCACCGCTCCGGTCATGGCCAGGCGGATGTCGGTGTCGATGTTGATTTTGCGCACGCCGAACTGGATGGCCTTCTGGATCTCCTCGACCGGCACACCGTAGGTTTCCTTCATCTTGCCGCCGTACTGATTGATGATGGCCAGCAGGTCCTGCGGCACACTGGACGAACCGTGCATGACCAGGTGGGTGTTGGGGATGCGGCGGTGAATTTCCTTGACACGTTCGATCGCCAGAATGTCGCCGGTGGGCTTGCGCGAGAACTTGTAGGCGCCGTGGCTGGTGCCGATCGCAATGGCCAGCGCATCGAGCTGGGTGCGCTTGACGAAGTCGGCGGCCTGCTCGGGGTCGGTCAGCAACTGGTCGTGGGTCATGACGGCGTCGGTGCCGTGGCCGTCTTCCTTGTCGCCCTGCATGGTTTCCAGGCTGCCCAGGCAGCCCAGTTCGCCTTCCACCGACACCCCGGTGGCGTGGGCCATGTCCACCACCTTGCGGGTGACCTCGACGTTGTAGTCGAAGCTGGCGATGGTCTTGCCGTCGGCCTCCAGGCTGCCGTCCATCATCACCGAGCTGAAGCCCAGGTCAATCGCACCCTGGCAGACGGCCGGGCTCTGGCCATGGTCCTGGTGCATGACCAGGGGAATGTGCGGGTAGGCCTCGACGGCGGCCAGAATCAGATGCTTGATGAAGGCTTCGCCGGCGTATTTGCGCGCGCCTGCGCTGGCCTGCAGAATGACGGGCGCACCCACCTCATCGGCGGCGGCCATCACGGCCTGGACCTGCTCCAGGTTGTTGACGTTGAAAGCTGGAATGCCGTAGGTGTTGACTGCCGCATGGTCCAGCAGCTCGCGCATGGAAACGAGTGCCATAGAAGATATCCCCAGGAAGGTTGAACGGATTCGGTAACTAACCGGTAACTTTTTTCATTTTACCCGCCGCGCCTACCCGCGGAGCCTTGGGGCGGCCTCCGGAGGGGCTTCCCGCGTCAGCCTGGAAGGGGCAAAGGTGTAGGACGAGCGACCCCGAGCGTCGCGCGCCCTTGCCAGGCGCTGGCATTAAGCCTGATTTAAGGCGTGCAGGGCTATCGTCCAGCCTTCCTTGCGTCCAACACGCCCTATGCACGCCTCCCCCAATCCAGCCATTTCCAGCACGTCGCACCTTTTTTTCTGGTCACTGGCCAGCCTTCTTATCCTGCTGGCCTGGGACGCTTCGGGACTGGATCTGACCCTGGCGCGCTGGTTTGGCTCGACCAGCGGCTTTGCCCTCGAAAACCACTGGTTCTGGCGCGGCGTGCTGCACGACGACATGCGTCCGCTGCCCTGGCTGTTCGAAGGGGCGCTGCTGATCGGCATCGCCCGGCCTGTCGGCCCCTTGCGGCGGCTGCCTGCCCCGCGCCGCGTCCAGCTGGCCCTGACCACGCTGTTGGCACTGCTGGTGGTCGCCGACATCAAGCTGCACAGCCACAGCAGCTGCCCCTGGAGCCTGCAGGAATTCGGCGGCGTGGCCAGCCATGTCTCGCACTGGGCCTGGGGCGTGCGGGACGGCGGGGACGGTGGTTGCTTTCCGGCCGGTCATGCCTCGGCGGGGTTTGCCTTTGTCGGCGGTTCTTTTGCCTTCCGGCATGTCCTGCCGGCCACGGCGCGCCGCTGGTTGCTGGGTTCCATGCTGGCCGGCCTGCTGCTGGGGCTGGCGCAACAGGTACGCGGCGCCCATTACATGAGTCACACCTTCTGGACCGCCTGGTTCTGCTGGGCCACTGCCGCCGGACTGGACCTCGGCGTCACCTGGCTCACCCGCCAGGTGTCACAAAGGCCGACAGGCGCTCAGGCCGAGGTGTCTGGGCCCTGAGGAACCGGGCCAGCGTCCGCCATCAAGGTGACGGAGCCCGACAGGTCTGGTTCACGCCACCCGGCAGATCTTGAGCATGTTGGTGCCGCCAGGGGCACCCATGGGTTCACCGCAGGTGATGGCGTACACATCGCCGCTTTGCACGATGTCGCGCCGCAGCAGGTGCCCTTCGGCCTGTTCCAGCGCGGTGTCGCGGTCGGCGCTGGTATCCATCAAGAGCGGACGCACATTGCGGTACAGCGCCATCTTGCGCTGCGTCGCCAGGCGGGGTGTGAGCGCGTAGATCGGGACACGAATGTCGTGACGGCTCATCCACAGCGGCGTGGAACCGCTGTCGGTCAGCGCCACGATGGCCTTGGCGCCCAGGTGGTGGGCCGTGAACAGCGCCCCCATGGCGATCGACTGGTCGATGCGCGTGAAGGTCTTGCCGCTGAAGTCGGCGTCCAGCGCCGCGTATTCGGCTTTTTCCGCTTCCAGGCAGATGTTGGCCATTTCCTCGATGGTCTCGAGCGGGTAATTGCCGGCGGCCGTTTCCGCGCTCAGCATTACGGCGTCGGTTCCGTCGAGCACGGCATTGGCCACATCGCTGACCTCAGCGCGCGTCGGCACCGGGTTGAGGATCATGCTTTCCATCATCTGCGTGGCGGTGATGACCACCTTGTCCATGGCGCGGGCCATCTTGATCATGCGTTTTTGCAGCGCCGGCACGGCGGCGTTGCCGACTTCCACCGCAAGGTCGCCGCGCGCGACCATGATGCCGTCGCTGACCCGCAGGATGTCTTCGAGGTTGGGAATGGCTTCGGCGCGTTCGATCTTGGCAATCAGGCCGGGCTTGTGTTTGTAGGGTGCGGCGGCCACATTGCAAAGCTGGCGCGCCATTTCCATGTCGGTGGCGTTTTTCGGAAAACTCACCGCCACATAGTCCGCCTGGAAACTCATGGCGGTACGGATGTCCTCCATGTCCTTGGCGGTCAGCGCAGGCGCGGTCAGGCCGCCGCCCTTTTTGTTGATGCCCTTGTTGTTGGAGAGTTCGCCACCGAGCTTGACGGTGGTGTGGACCTCCTCGCCGCGCACCGCGTCGATGGTCAGCACAATCAGGCCGTCGTTGAGCAGCAGCAGGTCACCGGCTTTCACGTCGCGCGGCAGCTCCTTGTAGTCCAGGCCCACACCCTTGATGTCGCCCGGCTCGGTCCGCGAGGCATCGAGCACGAACTTGGCACCAGGCACCAGCAGGACTTTGCCCTCGGCAAATTTGCCGACGCGAATCTTTGGTCCCTGCAGGTCGGCCATGATGGCCACCTCGCGGCCGGCCCGCTGGGCCGCCTCGCGCACCAGCCCGGCCCGGTCGATGTGGTCCTGCGCTGTGCCATGGCTGAAATTGAGGCGCACCACGTTGACGCCCGCACGTATCATTTTTTCAAGCAGCGCCGGATCGCTCGAGGCAGGGCCCAGGGTGGCAACAATTTTGGTGGCGCGGCGTGGCATGGATGTCTCCTGTAATTTAGAGACGATTCTCACACGGAACCGGTTACAGGCCGGGTACACCGGGCAGGCCGCGCAGGTCCGGGCGCAATGCGCAACAGGCTACAGCGCGCCCAACTCGTGCAGGACCCGGCGCACCGTTTCCACACCTTCCGGCGACAACGGTGCCTGCGGCGCGAGGGGATGGCCGACCTCGTACCCCTGCAGCACGAGGCCTGCCTTGATGCAGGCCGCCAAGTTGAAAGTGGCAAACACCTGGTTGATGCTCCAGAGCCTGCGCTGCAAGGCCATGGCCTCGCTCCAGCGGCCGGCCCGGCACAGGTCATACAACGCGATGCTCTGCCGGGGAACCAGGCAGGCCGGCCCGGCCATCCAGCCCGCGCCGCCCATCAGCATCACGGTCGCAGGCACATGCGACGACGCGGCAAAAACCTCCATCCGGCCCTCGACCACATTCATGATCGACAGCAGGCGCCCGGTGTTGAAGGAAGCGTCCTTGATATAACGAATGTTGGGGATGTGGCTGAGCCGCTCGATGACCGGCAGCTTGAGATCGGAGCGCTGGAAATTCGGGTTGGTGTAGATCACCACCGGCAACGACACGGCATCGGCAATCGCCTTGAAGTACTGGTACACCCCTTCGTCGTCCACGGGAAAATACGCTTCCAGCACCGCCAGGATGCCGTCGCAGCCCATGCGTTCGTACGCCCGGGCCTGGCCGACGGCGTCGACGATGGTGGTGGCCGCCACACCGGCCACCACCGGCACCTGCCGGCCCGCCGCCTGCACCACCACCTCCACCACCCGGCGCCGCTGCGCTGGGTTGAGGTAGGCAAATTCGCCGGTCGATCCCAGGGGCGTCAGGCCATGCACACCAGCCGCCATCAGGTCCTGGCAAAGGCGCGTCAGGACCTGCGCCTCCACCTCCCCTTCGGCGTCAATGGGCGACACCAGATAAGGAAAAACACCATGAAAATCCATCATCTGCAAACTCCCGGCAGCTATCCGTGGGTCCGAAAAAATTCAAGCAAAATAGCCTCTGGCCTTTGCCCTGCTTGCGGAGATAGCTATATTTCTAATAGCAAATGCCGCGCCGACTCAGCCCGCTGCCCGCTTCTGCAGGATCTCGAAAGCCGGCAGGGTCTTGCCTTCCAGCACTTCGAGAAAGGCACCGCCGCCGGTGGAGATGTAGCCCACGTCTTGCTCGATCCCGTATTTGGCAATCGCGGCCAAGGTGTCGCCGCCGCCGGCAATGCTGAAGGCGGGGCTGGCCGCAATCGCCTGCGCAATGGCTTTCGTGCCGCCCTCGAAGGCGGCGAACTCGAACACGCCCACCGGGCCGTTCCAGACAATGGTGCCGGCGGCCATCAGCTGATCGGCCAGCTTTTTCGCGGTTTGCGGGCCGATGTCCAGGATCAGGTCGTCGTCCGCCACTTCGGTGGCGGCTTTCATTGTGGCGGCCGCATCGGCTGCAAAGGTTTTGGCGGTGACCACGTCACTGGGAATGGGCACTTCGGCGCCACGCGCCTTCATCGCCGCCATGACGGCTCGGGCTTCATCGAGCAGTTCGCGTTCCGCCAGGCTTTTGCCGATGGGCAAACCATTGGCCAGCATGAAGGTGTTGGCAATCCCGCCCCCAACAATCAGCTGGTCCACCTTGCCGGCCAGTGCCTTCAGGATGGTCAGTTTGGTGGAGACCTTGCTGCCGGCCACGATGGCCACCAGCGGGCGCTTCGGGCTGGCCAGGGCCTTGGAGATCGCATCCATTTCGGCCGCCAGCAACGGACCGGCGCAGGCCACTTTGGCAAACTGGGCGATGCCGTAGGTCGAGGCCTCGGCGCGGTGCGCCGTGCCGAAGGCGTCGTGCACAAAAATATCGCAGAGCGCGGCCATCTTGCGGGCCAGCGCCTCGTCGTTCTTCTTCTCGCCGGGGTTGACGCGGCAGTTCTCCAGCAGCACCAGCTGGCCGGGCGCCACGTCCACACCGTCAACCCAGCCCGATTTCAGCGGCACCTCGCGCTGCATCAGTTCGCCCAGACGCTTGGCCACCGGCGCGAGCGAGTCTTCGGGCTTGAACTGCCCTTCCGTCGGCCGGCCCAGATGGGAGGTCACCATCACTGCGGCACCGGCGTCCAGCGCCATCTGGATACAGGGAATCGAGGCGCGGATGCGGGTGTCCTCGGTGATGTGGCCGCTGTCGTCCTGCGGCACATTGAGGTCGGCGCGAATGAAAACACGCCGGCCCTTGACAAGGCCCTGGGCGCACAGATCGGAGAAACGGATGAAGTTCATGAAAGCTCGCAAAGAAACGAAGAAGAAAATCGGTGTGCCAATGATTGTAGAAGCGCGTCCGGTGAGGCCTACCAGCCGAGGTAAACATGCAGCGGCAGGTACACCGCCATGCCGGCGATGATGGTGCCCAGAACGCCCCGGCGCCAGAAAAACCAGGCAGCGCCAGCCCCACGATGGTGAGCACAGTCCAGGCATCGGTCATGCAGCCCCCTTCGTCGTCGGCAACGGTGCCGGGGGCGGCGCAGGTTTTTCCAGCATCAGGCAGACCGCCACCGCCGCGGCAATCGCGACCAGGATGTTGAGCTTGAGCGGCAGGGCGAAGGCCGCCACCGCTGCGGCGCCGGCCACACCGGCGGAGATCAGGCGCAGCCGGCTGCTCGCCAGTGACAGCGTGATGCCCAGCAAGGCCAGGATGCCCGCAAACCCCAGACCCCAGTGCAGCGGCACGGCGTTGGCCATGGCGATGCCGAGCAGGCTGGGCACCACCCAGGCGACCCAGGTGACGGCGCAGTTGCCCGCCAGGCTGGCCTCCTGCGCGCGCAGGGTCGTCAGATCATCGGGTGGCACCGGCTTCGGATGGCGGGCGGTGAACATCACATAACTGAGGTCGGTCGTGAAGTAGCCGCCGGCCATGCGGCGCCACAGCGGCTGGTGCATCATGTACGGGCGCAGGTGAGCGCTGAACACGACAAAGCGCAGGTTCACGCAGGCCGCGGTCGCCAGGATCACCCACATGGGCGCGCCGGCCACCATCAGCGGCACCGCCGCCAGTTGCGAACTGCCGGCAAAAACCACCAGCGTCATCAGCACACACTCAAACACGCTGAGCCCCGACTTGACCATGGCCACGCCGGTCATCAGGCCCCAGGCGGCGGTACCGGCAGCAATGGGCGCCATGTCGCGCACGCCCTGGCGGAACTCGGGGTGGCGCCAGAGCGGCTCTTGGGGGGAATTCATGGCGCGGCCTCCGGGTCCGGGCCGAACCGCATACCGGGTGTCAGTGGGAATCCGCGTAAAAACTGCGCGGCATCCAGCGCCTTGCCGCCCGCTTTCTGCAGGCGCGTCAGGCGCAGTACGCCGTCTGCCGCGGCGACATCAACCCCCTGCTCGCTGACGGCCAGCACTTCGCCCGGCCGGGCGCCGGCCGGCAAGGGCCCCGGCCGCATGGCCGCCTCCCAGATCTTGAGGTTTTCACCCGCCACCGGGCTGGCGGCCCCCGGAAACGGGTTGAAGGCGCGGATACGCCGTGCGATCACCGCCGCACTTTGCGTCCAGTCGATGGTGGCCTCGTGTTTTTCGATCTTGTGGGCGTAGCTGATGCCCTGAGCCGGCTGCTTGACGGGGGTCAGCCCGCCGCAGGCCGCCAGCTCCAGCGCCTCGACCATCAGCCGGCCCCCCAGGGCAGCCAGCCGGTCGTGCAGGCTACCGGTGGTGTCGGTCGGAAGGATCGCGATTTTCTCCACCAGCAACATGTCACCGGTGTCCAGCCCGGCGTCCATTTGCATGATGGTGATGCCGGTTTCGCTGTCGCCGGCCTCGATGGCGCGGTGAATGGGCGCCGCACCACGCCAGCGCGGCAGCAAAGATGCATGGATATTGAAGCAACCGAGCCGGGGCGTTGTGAGCACCCACTGCGGCAGGATCAGGCCGTAGGCGGCCACCACCATGGCGTCGGCCTGCGCCGCCTCGATGGCGGCACGTGCTGCGGCAGCGTCTTCGGGATATTTGCCGTCCAGCCGCAGGCTGCGCGGCTGCGCCACGGGAATGTTGTGGTCGAGGGCGAACTGCTTGACGCTGGAGGCTTGCAGTTTCATGCCGCGGCCGGCGGGCCGGTCCGGCTGGGTCAGGACCAGGGAAATTTCAAAACCTGCAGCATGCAGCTGCGCGAGGGCCACACGGGCGAATTCGGGGGTACCGGCAAAGATGACACGCATCCGGGCATTTTCGCCCATGCGCAGGGCGCATCAGGGTCAGCGGACCAATTCGCGTTCTTCGTCTTTCTTCTGCTTGATCATCTTGGTCTTGATGCGGTTGCGCTTGAGCGGCGACAGGTACTCGACAAACACCTTGCCCATCAGGTGGTCCATCTCGTGCTGGACACACACCGCCAGCAGGCCTTCAGCGCTGTGCGTCTGCGGCTGGCCCTGCAGGTCCAGCGCTCGCACCTTGATCGCGCTGGCGCGCTCCACCCCGTCATAGACACCGGGCACGGACAGGCAGCCTTCGTCGTTGACTTGGGTCTCGGGACTGGACCAGGTGATTTCGGGGTTGATCAGCACCAGCGGCTGGTCCCGGCCTTCACTGACATCGATCACCACCACTCTTTCGTGAACGTTGACCTGGCTGGCGGCCAGGCCGATGCCCTCGGCGGCATACATGGTTTCCAGCATGTCCCCCACCAAAGTGCGAATGCGCGCGTCCACCGCGGCCACGGGCTTGGCAATGGTGTGCAGACGCGGGTCAGGGTAACGAAGAATGGTCAGTTGGGTCATGGTGGCAGGCAATCAGATGTCGCTATTTTCGCTAATTTTCGCCATTTTTCAGCATCCGCGCTGTCGCGAAATGGCATATTCGTTGCCTAATCAAGGGCTTAAGTACAGAATCGCTAGTGATTTATCAAGATAAAAACGTGGCGTCCGGCCTTGATGCCCAAGGCCGCGCCAGCCCCAAGGGCCTCAAGATGCAACATATTTTTGGTCGGTTCAGTCAGATTTCAATAGCCGCCGCTCTGCTGGCATCCAGCGCAGGCCTGCACGCGCAGAATTTCCCGATCACCGCCGGCCAGAAGGCCACGGCCAGCCAGGTGGCCCAAACCGGCGTGCCACTGAGCGACCTGGCCCCCAACGCCCCCGACGAATACACCGTCAAGCGCGGCGACACCTTGTGGGCCATCTCGGGCATGTTCCTGAAAACCCCGTGGCGCTGGCCCGAGTTGTGGGGCATGAATCTGGACGACATCCGCAATCCGCACCGGATTTACCCCGGTCAGCAGCTTTACCTGGACAAATCCGGCGGTCGCGCCACCTTGCGGGCCCGGCGTCCGGGCGACGGTGACGGCCAGCCCGGCACCGTGCGGGTATCGCCGCGCACGCGTTACGAATCGCTGGCTGATGCAGCCATCCCGACACTGTCGCCACAGGCGATTGAACCCTTTCTGTCGGAAGCCCTGATCGTCGACGAAGCCGTGTTCTTGACTGCGCCGCGCATTGTGGCCGCCCAGGAGGGCCGGGTGCTGCTCAGTCGCGGCGACCGCGCCTATGCCCGTGGTCTCTACAGCAGCAAGGACACCGGCAAGCCGCTGAGCACCGCCAAAGGGGAGCCGCTGGACTACCGGGTCTTCCGCAATGCCACACCGCTGAAAGACCCCACCACCGGCGAAATCCTCGGCTACGAGGCACAGTTTCTCGGCAAAGCCGAGCTGGTGCGCGGCGAATCCACCGCCAGCGTGAAGGGCAAGGACGGCAAGTTCGTCAATGAGGTCATCCCGGCCACCATCGACATCCTTGTCGCTAAGGAAGAAATGCGCGTGGGTGACCGGCTGGTGCCGGAACCGCCGCGCGAACTGCTGAGTTATGTGCCGCGCGCGCCACAACTGCCTATTGAAGGCCAGATTGTCTCGATTTACGGCAGCGCCGTGCGTTATGCCTCGGGCAACCAGGTTGTGGTGATCAACCGCGGCATCCGCGACGGACTGGAGCGGGGCCATGTGATGGCCATTTTGCGAAGCGGAGAGCGCATCACGGACCGCACGGACTCCGCCAGAACAGTGATCAAGCTGCCCAACGAACGCAACGGCTTGCTGATTGTTTTCCGCACTTTTGAAAAGCTCTCCTACGCGCTGGTCCTTGAGGTCAGCGAAGGCGTGAAAGTGGGCGACCGCTTCGAAAATCCCAACTGAGCGTCGGCGCCCGCTTGTGCAGGCCGTCTGCATGAATTCCGCCGCCACCTCCGCCTGGATGCGACTCTTCCATGGACGCTGCTGAACTTGGCGCATGGTTGCGCCTGTCGCTGACCCCGGGCATCGGCAACGCGGGAGCCCGGCAGCTGCTGGCCACCTTCGGGTCGGCCCAGTCCATCTTTGAACAGGACGCCGGCACCCTGCGGCAGCTCGGCTCCGACCGCCTGGCCGATGCGCTGCTGACCGAGCCCGCCACCCTGGCCCATCAGCTGCAGACCACGCTGGCCTGGTTGCAGGGCGCAGACAACCGGCGCGTGGTAACGCTTGGCGATGCCGGCTACCCGCCTGCACTGCTTGACATCGAAGACCCGCCCTGCATGCTTTATATGCTTGGAACCCTTGACCCTTGGTCGCCGTCAGCTATCAATAACGTAGCGCCCTGCCTTGCCATCGTGGGCAGCCGGAATCCCACGCCGCAAGGTGAAAGCAATGCCCGGCAATTTGCCAGGGTGTTCGGCGAAGCCGGTCTCTGTGTGGTGTCGGGGCTGGCGCTGGGCGTGGACGGCGCCGCCCACGACGGCGCCCTGCTCGGCGGCGGCACCACCCTGGCCGTGGTCGGCACCGGGCTGGACCGGGTGTATCCCAAGCAGCACCTGGCGCTCGCCCACCGCATTGCCGAGCGCGGCCTGATCATCAGCGAGTTCCCGCTCGGCACACCGCCCCTGACCGCCAATTTTCCGAAACGCAACCGCCTGATTTCCGGCCTGTCACAGGGCACGCTGGTCGTCGAAGCGGCGCTCAAGTCGGGCTCGCTGATCACCGCACGCCTGGCCGCGGAACAAGGCAAGGAGGTGTTCGCCATCCCCGGCTCCATCCATTCCCCGCAGTCGCGGGGCTGCCACGCCCTCATCAAACAGGGCGCCAAGCTGGTGGAGTCCGCCCAGGACGTGCTGGAGGAGTTGAACCTGCCCCAACTTTCGACTGTATTGCCAGCCGCACATGAAGATGTGGATGGACAGCCCGCAGACGACCCGCTGTTTGCGGCGATGGGGTTCGAACCCGTCAGCCTCGACGCCCTGCAGGCGCGCACCGGACTGGCAACTGCCGAATTGCAGGCCCGATTGCTGGCGCTTGAACTGGCCGGAGAGGTCGCCAGGCTGCAGGGCGGGCTGTTCCAGCGCATGGCAAGGGTTTGACGCCTGCGGCTACGTCGAGCCAAGGGCCTTCCGCCTCGCATACCGGCCACACCGTTCCCAACTGCGTTATATTGGGTGCATGTTTGAAGTACTGGTGTACGTTTACGAAAATTACTGGCAAGGCGACGCCTGCCCCGAGCTGCACCAACTGAGCCGCAAACTCACGGCCGTCGGTTTTGAGGCGGACGAGATCCAGGCCGCACTGGTCTGGCTCAATGGCCTGAACATCGCCGCGCAGAACACCCAGGTCGGCATGCCCGCCGGATCATCGGCCGGTGCGTCCCCTGTGCCCACCACAGCCAGCGCGCCGCCCGGCTTCCAGGCCCAGTCGGCCGGCAGCCTGCGTGTCTATTCGGTGGCAGAACAGGACCACCTTGGCGCCCAGGCCCTGGGCTTCGTCAGTTTCCTGGAATCCTCGGGCGTGCTGCCATCCCACATGCGGGAAATCGTGATCGACCGGGCGATGGCCGCACCCGGGGACCCCTTGGCGCTGGATGACCTCAAGATCATTGTGCTGATGGTGTACTGGAGCTTTGGCGAAGAACCCGATGCACTGGTCCTGGACGAACTCTGCGACGACGCGGACTTCCGCGTAGCTCATTGAGCCCCCACGCTTTTCACTTCGTGTAATGCGCTGCCCCCCGAGGGGGCGCTGCGCCTGCGGACTGGCAGAGCCAGATCCGCGGCCTCTGCTGGTATTTTGAGAAAGCGCGCGCACTCACCTCATGTCCGCTCAATGGTTTAGCCTAACAAGCGCTCCGGGTTGGCGTCGAGCTTGGCCAGCGCGTCGCGGGTGGCGCGCACGGTGAGGGCTTCGTCTTCGGTCGGCACGAGCAGGCCGGCCTGCAAATAGGCCGCCAGACGGCGCGCCTGGATCAGGAAGTTGCGGCCGTCGGTCGACGCAAACAGGTTCAGCTGCTTGCGGTCACTGCGCCAGGCAAACTGCACATGGTTGACCTGGCCGTTGTGGTCGAGCGTGAACCAGGCCCCGAGTTGCAGCTCCTGTGACCAGGAACGCATGGCTTCGCTCGGCTGGCTGCCGCCGTCGGCAATGACCTCGATCTCCGAGGCATCGATGCCAATCATCATGACCAGGTTTTCGGTGTCCAGCGGCAGATCACCGACATCCTCGTCCGACAGGTAATCCTCCAGATTCGCCAGCCGCTTGGACATCTCCTCGATGCGCTCCAGGGAAATGGCATCGGTCTTGGACATGAAGGCGTCCGCCAGCGTGTCGCTGATGATCTTCAGGTGCTGGTCCTGCACCGGCGGGCTCATCCCCAGCATGGACATGCCGGAGCGAAGCAGGTGCAGCAACTTGGGCAGGTCGGCAATGACGCGGGCCCGGTCGTTGCGGTTGGGCTTGGCACTGGCCGCCCAGACCAGGTCGGCGGCGGCCTGCTTGAGCGTGATCGTTTCCTTGTGCTGCGGACCATTTTTCATGGCCGCGATGGCCAGCACCTCGGCCCAGATCTTGAAGAGGAATTCACGGATCTCTTCGCGCACCGGCATGTCGTTGAGCATGCTGCGCATCTCGATCGTGTACTGGATGGCCATGGTTTCCTTCTGCTCCATCTGCTGGGCCACACTCACCACGCGGGCAGTGCTGCCTTGCCCGGAGAGGAACTTCGAAAGGAATTTCTGGAACTCGTCGTAGACCAGCTGGAACACCCGCCGGCCGGTTTCCGGGTATTGCTCGATGACCTGCACAATGCGCTTGATTTCAATCTCCAGCGCACCGCCCGAGATCGTCGCGTCGAAACCCAGTACGCAGGAGCCCATGCGGTCGATCAGGCGGCGCGCCGGATGCTGCAGGGAACCGAAAAATTCGGGTTCTGAAATCGCCACACGCAGCACCGGCATCTGCAATCTGGCAAACCACACCCGCACGGCAGGCGGAATACGGTCTTCCGCCAGAATGCTCTGGAACATGAGCGCCACGATTTCAATCGTGGCCTTTTCACTGGACGTGCTCGCCGCCTGCTTGAGGTCGCTGGTGCGCTGGCGCAAAGCCCCTGCCGCCTGCTCCACGTCAACGGCACCATACATCTGATCGGGTGCGTCAACCAGGGTGCCTTCATAGGCATTGCCCACCGCGGCACGGGTTTGCACCCTGGCCAGAGCCTGCGCCAGCTGGGGCGAGGGCTGGTTGGCGTGGGTATGGTCAAAGTCAACCGCGTGGTCGGACAGCAGGCGTTTGAGATGCCCCATCACCCCCTGCGCCCGCATGCGCGCCCGCGCCAGTGGCGATGTCCCGGTCTGCATGCGGGTCTCGTCAAGGATTGCCTCTCTGGCTGCGGCAGAGTTCGCCGCTCCCCCCCTGCCGTCCGGCGAACTGCCAGAACCGGCTCCACCACCACGCCCCGAGCCTGAACCCGGGGTCGAACCGGAGCGCCCGCCTCCGGCCCCACCTCTTGTGTCACCCCCGCCGATGCCGTATCCGCCGGATGAGCCCACGCCGGGCGCCTGCCCGGCCGGCCCAGCGGCACGGATGCCTGCCGGCTTGGCCTTGGCGCGCACGGGCAACGGGCTGTTTGCAGAGGGCGTCCGTTTGACGAGGGCCCGCAGGTCGATGTCCACCATCACGTTTTCCTTGATCAGGAATTCGTTGGCGGCCCGGTAGGCCTCCAGCAGGTGCGCGGTCAACTGCTGCTGGATCAAATCCTGCACCGTCAACCACACCTCGCGCGACAGGGGCGCCAGGGTCCATTGCTCCACCATCTTTTGCGAAAGGACTTCAGGGCGCAGGATGTCTTCCTTGGCGAGCTCGGACACGCCTTCCAGGCTCTGGACGCGCAGCCGCAGGTCGTTGAGCTCCCAGCTGGCGCTGTCCAGCAGGCGCAAGGCCAGGCGGGAGGCCAAAATCCGGTTCTCCATTACCTCGTTGCCCATCAACTCGAACTTGCCGGTATCCACCGCCATGCCCGCGGGCGCGGCCGTCGGGATCAGCGCATTTTTCCAGGCGGCGATGGTGGCGTTGACCCAGACCGTTTCCGAGTCCTGAAAGGACAACCAGGCGTCACGGCGATCCTGCATGTCGCGGGCACTGCCGCTTTGCTCGGTCTGGGACGACAGCTTCTGGCGGATGGCACCAGCCAGCTGGGGCAGGATGCGCGCGGCGTGGCTCACAAACCGTTCGCGCGCCTGCCGGGCAAGAAGAAGGTCTCTTTTGGTGTTTGCGGCCACGACCGTGATATGTGTTGTTGCGGTTTGCCTAAACCGTCGCCCCGGCATTCGGGTCGTTGGGGTCCTCGTCCTTCTTCCCCGACTGCTTGACGAGATCCTCGCGCTTGATGCCCAGCCACATCGCTATCGCCGCAGCCACAAACACCGAAGAATAGATGCCAAACAGGATGCCGATCGTCAGGGCAAGCGCGAAATAAAACAGTGTCGGTCCGCCAAAGAGCAGCATCGACAACACCATGATCTGGGTGGAACCGTGCGTGATGATGGTGCGGCTGATGGTCGAGGTGATCGCGTTGTCGATGATCTGCACGGTGTTCATCTTTCGGTACCGGCGGAAATTTTCACGAATCCGGTCGAAAATCACCACGGATTCATTGACCGAGTAGCCCAGCACGGCCAGCACGGCCGCCAGCACCGAGAGCGAAAACTCCCACTGGAAAAATGCGAAGAAGCCAAGAATGATCACAATGTCATGCAGGTTGGCAATGATGGCTGCCACCGCATACTTCCATTCGAAACGAAAAGCCAGGTAGATCATGATGCCGACCACCACCATGGCCAGCGCCTTCAGGCCATCCTGGGCCAGCTCCTCGCCCACTTGAGGGCCGACAAACTCGGTCCGCCGCAAGACAATCTGGGGGTCGTCGGCTTTCAGCGCCGTCATCACTTTCTCGCTCTGCTGGGCGGTGGTCACGCCTTTCTGCGCAGGCAACCGGATCATCACTTCGCGCGCCGTGCCGAAATTTTGCACCTGCACATCGGTAAAGCCCAGGCCCGCCACCGTACCCCTGACCTTTTCAACATCGGCGGGCTGGGAATAGCTGACCTCCATCACCGTGCCGCCGGTGAACTCCACCGACAGGTGCAGGCCACGCGAAAACAGGAAGAACACGGCCAGCACAAAGGTCGTGAATGAAATCACATTGAAGATCAAGGCATGCCGCATGAACGGGATGTCTTTGTGGATTTTGAAAAATTCCATGGCGTTCTTTGTCCGTTGTTCTTTGGTCTAGTTGGCCGACGCTGTGGGCTTGGAAGACACAGCGGTGCTGCCGGCGGGTCGCCAGACGGTACCAATGGACACCGATTTGAGTTTCTTCTGCCGGCCGTACCAGAGGTTGACCAGCCCGCGCGAGAAAAACACCGCCGAGAACATGCTGGTCAGAATGCCGATGACGTGCACCACGGCAAATCCGCGCACCGGTCCGGAGCCGAAGGCCAGCAAGGCCAGACCGGCAATCAGCGTGGTGATGTTCGAGTCCAGGATGGTGGCCCAGGCACGCTCATAACCACTGTGGATGGCGGCCTGAGGCGCCACGCCATTGCGCAACTCCTCGCGCACCCGCTCGTTGATTAGGACATTGGAGTCAATCGCCATGCCGAGCGCCAGCGCCATGGCCGCCATGCCGGGCAGAGTCAGGGTCGCCTGCAGCATGGACAGCACCGCCACCAGCAGCAGCAGGTTCACCGCCAGGGCCAGACCGGAGAACAGCCCGAACAGCATGTAGTAAACCGCCATGAATGCGACGATCACGAGGAAGCCCCAGGCCACGCTGTGAAAGCCCTTGGCGATGTTTTCAGCGCCCAGGCTGGGGCCGATGGTGCGTTCTTCAATGATTTCCATGGGCGCGGCGAGTGAACCGGCACGCAGCAGCAGCGCGAGGTCATTGGCTTCCGTCACGCTCATCGAACCGGAAATCTGGAAGCGGTTGCCGAGTTCACTCTGGATCACCGGCGCCGTCAGCACCTCGCCCTTGCCTTTTTCAAACAGCACGATCGCCATGCGTTTCTTGACGTTTTCGCGGCTCACATCACGCATGATGCGCCCGCCCTTGGCATCCACGGTCAGGTCCACTTTGGGTTGCTGGCTCTGCGAGTCAAACCCGGGCTGGGCGTCCGTCAGGCTTTCTCCGGTCAGGATCACCTGCTTCTTGACAATCACCGGACGGCCGTCGCGCTCCAGGAAGCGCTCGGAGCCAAAAGGAACGGCGCTGGCGCCGCTTTCGGCTGCGCGGCCCTCGGCGCTTTCGTCGACCAGCCGCATTTCCAGCGTGGCCGTGCGCCCCAGAATATCCTTGGCCTTGGCCGTGTCCTGCACACCGGGCAACTGCACGACGATGCGGTCCAGTCCCTGTTGCTGGATCACCGGCTCGGCCACGCCGAGTTCGTTGATGCGGTTGTGCAGCGTCACCATGTTCTGCTTGAGCGCCTGCTCCTGCACCAGACGTGCCGCCTCGGGCTTGATGCTGGCAGTGAGCTTGTACTCGGTTCCATCGGGCGCATCGACCATCTGCAGGTCCGCGAACTGGTCCTGGATCAGGCGTTTGGCGGCGTCCAGCGTGGCGGATTCACGGAAACGGACTTCAATGGTCTGCCCGTTGCGGTTGATGCCGCCATGGCGGATGTTCTTTTCGCGCAACACCAGGCGGATGTCTCCGGCCAGCGACTCGGCTTTTTTGGTCAGTGCCGCCTGCATGTCCACCTGCAGCATGAAATGCACACCGCCGCGCAAGTCCAGACCCAGGTACATGGGCCGGGCGTTCAGCGCGGTCAACCAGGCGGGCGAGCGTGACAGCAGATTGAGCGCCACGATGTAGGACGGCGTGGCCGGGTCGGGTAGCAGCGCCTTTTCAATCGCGTCCTTGGCCTTGAGCTGGGTGTCGGTGTCGCCGAACCGCGCCTTGACCGACGTGACATCGAAAGTCACCGCCTCCGCAACGATGTTGACATCCTTGAGCGCCTTCTCGACGCGAGCGACTGTTGTCTCGTCGATCTTGACGCTGGACCTGGCGGCGGAAACCTGCACCGCAGGCGCCTCGCCAAAAAAGTTGGGCAGCGTGTAAAGGGCGGCGATCAACAGGGCGACGACGATGACCGCGTACTTCCAGACCGGATAACGATTCATGAGCGTGCTGTTCCTGGGAAACTGAGGGGCTGAAACAGCCGGCCCATGCCGGCCGGCCGGGAGAAACGACTAGGACTTGATGCTGCCTTTGGGCAGGACCTGGACGATGGCACTGCGCTGCAGCTGGACCTCGACGCCGGTGGCAAGTTCGAGGCTCAGGTAGGCCTCGCCGAGTTTGGTGACCGTGCCGAGCAGGCCACCGGCGGTGACCACTTCGTCGCCTTTGGCCAATGCGTCAATCATCGCGCGATGCTCTTTCTGCTTTTTCATCTGCGGGCGGATCATCACAAAATACAGCACCACAAACATCAGCACCAGCGGCAGCATGCTGGTGAGCGAAGAGAGCATGCCGCCTTCGGCAGCAGCGGCTGGGGCGGTTTGGGCAAACGCGGAAGAAATAAACACGGCAGACTCCACAACAATAAGTAAGGCGCCCACTGGTCACAGCGGGGGCGAGGAAGGCCGATTGTATGCGGCCGGGTGGATGTCAGGACTTGTAACCCTACCGGTTTTCGCCCTTTGCAGGCCATTGCCGGCCGGCAAATGCAGCCAGCCGGGCCTTTTCACGCGGGACGCGACCTCTGGCTTGGCCCGGCGGGTCCTCAGGCAGCCCGCTGGCGCTCGCTGGAGGCCGGCTGGCGGAACGCCGCCATCGCGGCGCTCCATGCTTGCCGGGCAGCCTCGACATGGCGTGCCTTGACGTGACCATAACCCTTGATGAGCTCAGGAATACGCGCGATGTCCAGGGCCGCGGCATGGTTGGCCGCATCCAGCGTCCGCAGCACCTCCTCGATGCTGGCCTCGTATTGGGCAATCAGTTCGCGCTCCATCCTGCGCTCTTCGGTGCGTCCGAACGGGTCCAGCGCCGTACCACGCAAGCCCTTGAGCCTCGCCAGCAGCTTGAAGCCGGTCAGCATCCAGGGGCCGAATTTCTGCTTTTGCAGCTCGCCCTTGTCGTTCTGCTTCGCAATCATGGGCGGCGCCAGGTGGTAGTTGAGCTTGAAGTCGCCTTCAAACATCGCGTCGACCTTCTCGAGAAAGCTGCGGTCGGTGTGCAGCCGCGCGACCTCGTACTCGTCCTTGTAGGCCATCAGCTTGAACAGGGACTTCGCGACGGCCTGCGTGAGCAACGTTTTTCCGAGCGCCGATTCCGCCTGCTGGACCCGGTTCACGAAACTTTCGTAGCGCCTGGCATAGGCCGCGTTCTGGTATTCCGTCAGAAAGGCCACGCGGCGTGCCACCAGCTCAGGCAGGCCCTGGCGCGGGGCCGGCATGCTGATGACTTGTGCGGAAGCAAACAGCTTTTCCACCGAGGGCAGGTCGTGGGCCGCGCGGCGGCCCCATTCGAAAGCCGTTTTGTTGTTGTCCACCGCGACCGCATTGAGCTCGATGGCACGCATCAGCGACGCGTATTCCAGCGGAATCCACCCTTTTTGCCAGGCGTAGCCCAGCATCATCGGGTTGGTGTAAATGCTGTCGCCCATCAGCTTGATGGACGCCGCGTCGGCATTGAAGGCACCCACACCGGCCACCCCGACGGCCTTGGCGATTTCCGCGGCGCAGGCCTCGGCCGGGTTCTGCCAGTTGGCGTTGTGCACAAACGCCGCCGTCGGTGTGCTGTGGGAGTTGAGCGCCACGTGGGTGCGACCCTCGCGCATGCGCAGCACCGTTTCCTTGCCGGCCGTCACGATGGGGTCGCAGCCAATGATCAGGTCGGCGCCGGCCATGCCGACACGGGTGGTGCGGATATCGTCCTGGCTCGCGCCTATCAGCACATGGCTCCAGGTCGCGCCGCCTTTTTGTGCCAGTCCACCGGCGTCCTGCGTGACGATGCCCTTGCCTTCGATGTGGCCGGCCATGCCCAGCAACTGCCCGATGGTGATGACGCCGGTGCCGCCGACGCCGGCCACCACGATGCCCCAGACCGCGCCGTTGACACCTTGTGTCGCGGGAATCTGCGGCTGCGGCAGGGCGCCCATCTCGAACGGTGAAGCCGCCTTGCCCTTGGCCTTTTTCTTGAGCTGGCCACCCTCGACGGTCACGAAGCTCGGGCAGAAACCCTTCAGGCAGGACATGTCCTTGTTGCAGGTGGACTGGTTGATCTGGCGCTTGCGGCCGAACTCGGTCTCCAGCGGTTCGACGCTCAGGCAGTTGGACTGCACGCTGCAGTCCCCGCAGCCTTCGCAGACCAGCTCGTTGATGACCACACGCACCGCCGGATCAACCATCGTGCCGCGCTTGCGGCGCCGGCGTTTTTCAGTGGCGCAGGTCTGGTCGTAAATGATGACCGTGGTGCCCTTGATCTCGCGGAACTGCCGCTGGATGGTGTCGAGCTCGTCGCGGTGGTGCACCGTCACGCCTTCGGCCAGCGCCACACCGTCGTATTTTTCCGGCTCATCGGTCACCACGACGATTTTTGCCGCACCTTCGGCCCGCATGGACTGCGCAATCTGCACCACCGAGAGGCCTTCCGGCCGCTCGCCGATCTGCTGGCCGCCGGTCATGGCCACTGCGTCGTTGTAGAGAATCTTGTAGGTGATGTTCACGCCCGAGGCAATCGACTGGCGCACCGCCAACGAGCCGCTGTGGAAGTAGGTGCCGTCACCGAGGTTGGCAAAAATATGCTGGTCGGTCGTGAAAGGCTGCTGGCCGACCCAGGGCACGCCCTCGCCGCCCATCTGGGTGAAGCCCGACGTGCTGCGGTCCATCCACAATGCCATGAAATGGCAGCCGATGCCGGCCATGGCGCGCGAGCCCTCGGGCACCTTGGTCGAGGTGTTGTGCGGGCAACCCGAGCAAAACCAGGGCTGACGGTCGGCCTTGACTTCCAGCACCTGCAGCGAGCGTTCCTTGGCTTCCAGAATCGCCAGCTGCGCGTCGATGCGTGCCGTCATGTCGCTGTCCAGACCCAGCTTGCGCACGCGCTGGGCAATCGCGCGGGCGATCAGCGAAGGCGACAGGTCGGCGTTGGCACGCAGCAAGGTGTTGGCCGTCGGGTTCGGCATGGACCACTCGCCGCCGCTGAAGTCACCCTCGACCTCGTTGAACTTGCCGTAGATGTTGGGGCGCACATCGGCGCGCCAGTTGTAGAGCTCTTCCTTGAGCTGGTACTCGATGACCTGGCGCTTTTCCTCGACCACCAGGATTTCCTGCAGGCCGGTGGCAAATTCGCGCGTGCCCTGCGCTTCCAGCGGCCAGACCACCCCCACCTTGTGCAGGCGAATGCCGAGCTGGCGGCAGGTGGCGTCGTCCAGGCCCAGGTCGATCAGGGCCTGGCGCGTGTCGTTGTAAGCCTTGCCGCTGGCAATGATGCCAAAGCGGTCGTTCGGGCCTTCGATCACGTTGTAATTGAGCCGGTTGGCGCGGATGTAGGCCAGCGCGGCATACCATTTGTAATCGAACAGGCGCGCTTCCTGGTCCAGCGCCGCATCCGGCCAGCGGATGTGCACGCCGCCCGGCGGCATCTGGAAATCAAGCGGGATCTTGATCTGCACGCGCTCGGGATCGATCATCGCGGTGGCGCTGGATTCGACAATTTCCTGGATGGTTTTCATGCCGGCCCAGACGCCCGAAAAGCGGCTCATGGCAAACGCGTGTATGCCCAGGTCCAGGATTTCCTGCACGTTGGTCGGGAAAAACACCGGCAGGCCGCAGGCCTTGAAGATGTGGTCGCTCTGGTGCGCGGCGGTGGAGCTCTTGGCCACATGGTCATCGCCGGCGACGGCAATCACGCCGCCCCAGGGGGTGGTGCCGGCCATGTTGGCGTGTTTGAACACGTCGGAGCAGCGGTCCACGCCCGGCCCCTTGCCATACCAGATGCCGAACACGCCGTCGTACTTGTTGGTGCCCGGTGGCGAAAAGCCCAGCTGCTGGGTGCCCCACAGCGCGGTGGCGGCGAGTTCCTCATTGACGCCGGGCTGGAACACGATGTTCTGCGCCTTCAGGTAGCTCGATGCCTTCCACAAGGCCTGGTCATAACCGCCGAGCGGCGAACCGCGGTAACCGCTGATGAAGCCGGCGGTATTCTTGCCCTGCAGGGCATCGCGCTGGCGCTGCAGCATAGGCAGCTTGACCAGCGCCTGGACCCCGCTCATGAAAGCCTGGCCGTAATCGAGGCTGTATTTGTCGTCGAGCGTGACCGTCTCGAGGGCTTTGCGGATGTGTTCGGGAAGAGGGGCGTTCATCTTGTCTCCAGTCGTGGGGCTGACACCGCTTTGTAGGCAGCGCGAAAAGGCTCACACCCGGATAGGGTGATGCCTCTATATAGGAGCAAAGTGTAGGCGTGATGGCCAGATAAGTCTTTGCTTTTTATGCCTTGTTTAAGGCGCTTCAAGCAAGATTCTTGCTTAAAATTACCCTCCATGGAAACACTCGACAAGTTTGACCTCGCGATCCTGAATGAATTGCAGACCGACGGCCGCTTGAGCAACGCCGAACTCAGCACCCGCGTCGGCCTCAGCGCCGCGCCGTGCTGGCGGCGCGTCAGGGCTCTGGAGGAAGGCGGCTTCATCAAGGGCTACCGCGCGGAGATCGACCGGCACAAGATCGGCCTGGGCGTGCTGGCTTTTGTGCGCCTCGATGCGGACCGCAACACCGGCGATGCGACCAGCGCGATGGAGGAAGCCATCCGCAAATTGCCCGAAATCATTGCCTGTCACTACATCAGCGGCACCGGCACCTTCGAGTTGCAGGTGGTGGCCCGGGACCTTGACAGTTTTTCGCGCTTCGCCCTGAAAAGCCTGCTGAACCTGCCCAACGTGAAGGACATGCACACCAGCTTTTCGCTGGGCGAGATCAAGTCCAGCAGCGTGCTGCCCCTGGGCCACTTGTCAGACAAAGCCCCATGACACGCCGCACCATGCCTGTTTGCCGCTCCCACGCAGCCTTGGCCCTGTTTGCAGTGCTTTTTATGGCTCCAGCCCTTACTGCACGCGCACAATCAGCTCCCGATTTGATAGCAAATCAGGCGCCCCTGCCGATGCGCAACCTGCAAATCGAGGTACGCCAGGTGCGCGACAGCAGTCAGTCCCGGAACACCCTGGGCGCCGCCGGCACAGTGCGCCTGCAGCCCGAGCACTCTGGAGGGCAGGTCCACCTCGAAGCGCAAAGCAGCCAGCGAACCGGGTCGGACGACGTGACCCAAAGGCTGCTGGTACTGAACGGCCGCAGCGCCAACATCCTGCTGGGCACCAGCGTTCCCTTGCGGCTGCTGCACAGCTTTGTGCAAAACGGCATCGTGCGTTACGGCAGCGGCACGGTGCTGGTGACCGCGGGCAACGGCTTTGCAGCCCGGCCGCTCTGGCGTGGCGGCGACAGCGCCGAGCTGGAACTGGCTGCCGTGCAAAGCCCACGCAGCGCGACGTCGCCACCCGCGGATTCCCGCGTGGTGACGACGCTGGTTGCACCGCTCAATGAATGGGTGACCGTGGCCCAGTCGGAGGAAGACGGCACCGGCAGCCGTTCCGGCTTGTTCACCACCACGCAGTCGGCGACCCGCTCGACACTGACGGTGCAGCTGCGGATTTCGGTGCGTTAGGGAAGCGCTTCCTAAGGGCCTTCTTTTCCATCCCGCACGCAGCGCGCCACCAGCGGCAGCAAGGGGTAACGCAGCACCGCCTCGCGCCCGCCCGACCCCAGGCCAAACTCGGCGCGCATGCGCGGGTTGCTGTACACGGGCTGCGAGGCGCCTTGACCGCCAGCGTCGCGGAAAAGCACGTCGGAGGCGCGCGAACTCTCGATCAGCGCGCTGTCATCGACAAACCTCACGCTGAAATCAATGCCGTGTTCACAGCGGTAACGCGCGGGCACTGACCCGGTGCCGGTAACGGCGCAAGCCGAGAGCAAGGCAGCCGCAGCGAGCAGCAGGCCGCAGCGGGGGAGAAAGGTGGACGGCAGGTTCATTTGGGCCACAACACCCACAGGCGCAGGGGCTGGTTCACGCGGCTGGCGAATTCGCCGGCTTGCGGCCCCGTCCCGGCAAAATAATCGGCCCGCACGGCACCCACAATGGCGCTGCCCGTGTCCTGCGCAATCACGAGTTTTTGCAGGTCCGCCGCCGCGCCGCGCGAGGCGAGCCAGACCGGCGTGCCGTAGGGAATGCTTTCGCGGTCCACCGCGATCGAACGGCCGGGCGTGAGCGGCACACCCTGGGCGCCGCGCGGGCCGTAGGCCGCGTCCATATCGCTCAGGGCCTCCTCGCGGAAAAAGATGTAGCGCGGGTTGCTCCACAGCAGTTGCGGCACGCGCTGCGGATTCTGCGCGGCCCAGGCCTTGGTGGATTCGGTCCAGGGCGCGTTCATCCGGCCCTGGCCTTGATCCATCAGCCACTGGGTAATGCTGCGAAAAGGCTGGTCGTTGGAACCGGCGAACGCCACCCGCACGGTACGCTGCGAACCACCGGCGTCGGTGATCGCCAGCCGGCCCGAGCCCTGGATGTGCAGCGACATTGCATCAATCGGATCGGCCAGCCAGGCGATCTCCCGCCCGCGAAGCGCGGCCTGCGCCTCGGGCAACGTCTCGATTTCCTGCCGGGTGTACCAGGGCTTGCGGCTGCCCAGACCGGCCGGCGGCTGGTACAGCGGCACCGGGTAGGCGGCACCGGGCTGCCGACTGGCCCGGAGCACGGGTTCGTAATAACTGGTGAGCAGCCCCTCGGCCGAGCCTTGCAGGGTTTCGACGCGGTAAGGCTGCAACCGGCCCAGCATCCAGGCACGCTGCTCCGCCCCTGTTGCAATGCTCAGGCGCCGCACCTCGCCACACAGCGGGGCAAACACCGGCCCGGGCCGCTCACAGCTTTTGAGCCAGGCGTTCCAGGCCTCGAACAGGGCGTCGTTTTCAAACCCCGGCAGTTCGCTCCAGGCCACCGGCACCCAGCGGCTCTTGCCGCGCAGCATGGCGGCCGGCTCGGCGCCTGATCCGGGACGCGCAGGCACACTGGCCGCGGCGGGCGTCGAAGGCAGGGGTGCAGGCACGGGCGCCGTCGCGCAGGACACCAGGCCCAGCACGGCGGCGATAATGACAAGCGTCGGTGTTATCCGGGAAAAAACAGTCATGGCCTTACTTTTACTCGAAGCCCTGGGGGCCTTGCTCATTCTGGTTTTCATTGTCTGGTGGACGATGTTCTCCGGCCGCAACAAGGGAGAACTCAAAAGCGATGTCCCGCGTGAGGCACCGCCGGAAAAACCCGGCGATCCGCTATAAATTACGGAGCAGATTCGCCAACTCCACCGCCGACTTTACCTGCATTTTGTCAAAAACCCGGGCCCGGTGCACTTCCACCGTGCGCACGCTGATGTCGAGCTGGTCGGCCACCAGCTTGTTCGGCAGACCCTCCACCACCAGCGCCATCACGTCGCGCTCGCGCTCGGTCAGGCCTTCCAGGCGCGCACGCAGGCCGGTGTGCTCGCTGAGCTGGGACAGTACCCTGGCGGACTGCATCAGCGCCTGCTCGATGCGGTCCACCAGCGCATTGTCGGAAAAGGGCTTCTCGCAAAAATCGAAAGCACCGCGCTTGACGGCATCGACCGCGGTCGGCACGTCGGCGTGACCGGTCAGAAAAATCACCGGCAGGGTGGGCAGCAGGCCATACCCGATCAGTTTTTCGAACATGGCCAGCCCGCTCATGCCGCCCATGCGCACGTCGAGCAGGGCACAGGAGGGCGCGCTGACGGTGAACGGCGCCGAGATCCGCTCGTCGAACGCCTCGGCGCTGGCAAACGTCTCGCTGGTCAGGCGCCGCGAACGCAGCAGCCAGGCCAGCGCCTCGCGCACGCTGGCATCGTCATCGACGATGTAAACCGTGGCGTTGTGGATGGGTTCCATGGCAATTCCTTCGCGGGACAGGTTCAGGCGGACGTTTCGGCCGCCACGACGGCGGTGACCGCGGCCGGCAATGTAAAGGTGAAAATCGTACCCTGAGGCTGGGCCGCCTCAAACCCCAGAAACCCGCCGTGCTGCTCGATCACCGTGCGACACAGGCTCAGCCCCAGACCCATGCCTTCGGCCTTGGTGGTGAAAAAGGGGGTGAACAGCTGGCGCGCCACCTCCTCCGAAATGCCTTCGCCATGGTCGATCACGGCAAACTCCACCCAGCGGCTGTGGGCGTTGGAGGCCGCCGGCCGCACGCGCAGGATCAGCAGCTTGTCGGTACGCCGGCTCTTGTCCGTTGACTGCATGGCCTGCATGCCATTGCGCGCCAGGTTCAGCAGCACCTGCTCGACCATGGTCCGGTCGCACAACACCGGCTCGCAACTTTCGTCCACCTGGATCAACACCCGGACCCCGAGCTTGCGCGCCTGCAGGCTGACCAGCGGCAGCACCGCGTCCAGCAGGGCGCGCGGCGCGACGGGCTCGCGCACCTGGTCGCGGCGACGCACAAAGTCGTGCACGCTCTTGATGACCTTGCCGGCACGTTCGGCCTGTTCGGCGATGCGGCGCATCGCCAGCTGCAGGTCCTGGTGGTCGGGCGGTTGCGATTCGCCGGCCACCGCGTTCTGCAGCAAGTTCAGCGAACCGGTCGCATAACTCGAAATGGCCGCCAGCGGCTGGTTCAGTTCGTGGCTCAGCAGTGACGCCATCTCGCCGACCGTGGCCAGCCTGGCCGTGGCCTGCAACCGGTCCTGGCTGGCGCGCGACAGCTCCTCGATGCGCCGCTGTTCGCTCACATCAAGAATGGCGCTCATCCAGCCGGTCTGCTTGCCCACGGCGTTGATCAGCGGTGCCTCGATGATCAGCACCGGAAAACGCGAGCCGTCCCGGCGCATGAAAACAGACTCGAAGCCTTCCCGCGGCAGGGTCGCGCCGGCCAGTCGCCGCGCCTGCCGCTGCTCGTACTCCTCGACCTGCTCGGGCGGCCAGTACGGCGGCGGCGTGCCGTGTTTAAGCAACTCGGCGGCTTCCAGCCCCACCATCTGGCAGAAGGCCGGGTTAACGTAAGTCACGCGACCCTGCAAGTCCCTGGCGCGCATGCCGGTGACCAGCGAGTCCTCCATCGCCTTGCGAAAGGCCAGCGCGTCGGCCAGGTCGTGCTCGACCTTCAGGCGCCGGCGCATGTCGCGCCCGAGCAGCGCCAGCACGGCGACCAGCGCCAGCGACATGGCGGCCACCAGCGCGGTCAGCAGGTTGGGAAACAGGGCGGGCGTGCCGAGCTGGCGCTCCAGCCGCAGAACCATGGTGTTGCCCGGCAAGTCGAGCAGCTGTTGCGCGACATAGACCCTGTTGCCGCGGGCCGGGTTGCCGTACATGGCCAGACGGGTGCCATCGGCCTCGGTGAACGCCAGGCCGTGACCACGTGCGAGTTGCCGGCCCACCAGCTCGGACAGGATATCCTGCAGCGAATAGGTCGCCAGCAGGTAGCCCGCCAGCTGCCCGCCGGCGAGTACCGGCAGGCACATGTCCAGCACCTCCAGGCCCAGCCCGTCGGCCTGCGGCAGGAAGTAGCTGCTTGAATAGGCCGGGCCGCTGAAACGGCGCGCCGCCGCGCAGGCAAAACTGACGTCGGTCTGCGCACTGGCACGCCCGAGCCGCTCAAACACCGAAGGCCGGTAAGGCGTTTCCGCATAGGCGACCGGCGCCAGCGCCACATTGCGCCACTCCAGCCGCAACATCTCCCGGTGTTCGTGCAGCAGCGCGGATGCGGACCCACGCCAGGCGGCCGGATCGGGGCTGCTGGCCTGCAAGGCCTGGATACCCTGGACGTTGCGCGTCAGTGCGGCGCGAATGTCGGTGGTGGTCTGTACCGCGTCCTGCTCGAGCCGGCTTTGCACCTGGCTGGACTCGTAACGCCCGGCAAGCCAGACCAGGGTGGACAACAGGCCGAGCAGCAGGGCCACCAACAGCGCCCACAAGCCCCAGCGCCGGCTCCAGCGCGGCCGGTCCGAAGACGGTTCGGCGCGGCGGACCGCCTCGTCGTGCCCGCTCACAACACCCCGTGGTCCAGCGCGGGCAGCTGCAGGCGAACCGCCCGCAACCTGTCCGCGCTCACCTCGGCCATGACCACGGCGGGGCCCTGGGCCTGCTCACCCAGCACTTCGCCCCAGGGATCAACCACCAGGCTCTGACCCCAGGTGCGGCGCCCGTTGTCGTGTTCGCCCCCCTGGGCCGCCGCCACCACGTAGGCCAGGTTTTCAATCGCGCGCGCGCGCAGCAGGACTTCCCAGTGCGCCCGGCCGGTGGTCTGCGTGAAGGCGCTGGGCACCAGCAGCAGGTCCGCCTTCATGGCCCGGTACAACTCGGGAAAGCGCAGGTCGTAACAGACGCTCAGGCCGACCCGGTAACGGTGACCATCGACCGAGGGCAGCTCGAAGGTCACCGGCGCTGCGCCGCTTTCAATCACACGCGACTCGTCGTACTGCTCCAGCCCGTTGTCAAACCGGAACAGGTGAATCTTGTCGTAACGCGCGACGCACTGTCCCGACGGCGCATACACCAGCGAGCTGTTGCGCACACGCTGGCGGTCGCTGGCGCCGAGCGGCACGGTACCGCCCACAATCCAGAGCCCCAGTTCACGCGCGGACCGGGCCAGAAAATCCTGGATGGGTCCCGCGCCGGGGGCCTCCTGCACGGCCAGCTTGTCGGTGTCCTTCAGGCCCATCACGCAAAAATACTCGGGCAGCAACGCCAGCTCGGCGCCCTGCGCGGCCGCACGCTCCAGCAAGTGCCTGGCCATGGCCAGGTTGGCGGGGACGCTGGTCCCCGAGACCATTTGAAGGGCGGCGACGTGCATGGCTACTTCCTTGCTCCGGTGTCCTCGTCGGGCTTCTCGCCGGGCTTGACCTCGGCCGCGGCCTTGCGATCCACCTTGGTGATTTTCGGGTTGGTCCAGGTGCCGTCAATGTGGAATTCCTGGGTCGCCGCCTCGGTCAGCGGGCGCCGCAGGAAATACTGGGCCAGAAAGGAACCCAGGCCAATCGCCGGATTGATGACGGTGGCAATCAGGGACGCGGTGCCGGCGTTGATCTCCGGCACCACCACCACCGTCAGGTCCTGGGTTTCTTTGGCAATGTCGGCCTTGCCTTCCATCAGCACGGCGGCGTTGACGCCCTTCATCTGCAGGTTGTTGGTAAACGCCAGGCCCTGGTTGATGCTGACGTCGCCACGCACGAAGTCGAAGGAAAAACCGTCCGAAAACACATCGCGGAAATCCAGTGTCAGGCGCCGCGGCAGGGCCTGCAGGCTGAGCACCCCGAGCAGCTTGGCAATACCCGGCTCGGCCTTGAGAAACTGCCCCGAGGCCACATTCACATTGAACTGCCCGCTCAGGCTCGGGTAGTCCAGGCTCAGCGGCGAGCCCACCCAGGCGATCTGGCCTTCGAGCTTGCCCTTGCCGCGACGGATCACATCGCTCATGCCGAAACGCTTGAGCAGTTCACCCGAATCGGCAATGTCCAGCCTGAAATTCATGACGCTGCGGCGCCGCTCGGCCGTCCCGCGCGCCCCCCCCGCAGCGACCGGCTGCTGCGCGTTGACGGCCACCCAGTTGCCGGTGGCCGTCAGTGTGGCCTCCGGCACGATGACATTGAGCTTGTTGAGCCGCCACTCGCGCACGCCCCCTTCGCGGGCCACCGTCCCGGCGCCGCGGTTGATGGCTTCGATTTCAACCCGGCCCAGTTTCTTGCCGCGCAGCTCCAGGTCTTCCACCACGATGTCAAGCGCCGGGACGTTGGCAGGCTGCTCGTTGAGGATGGCCTCGACCTCGTTGGCCGTGCTCTGGCCCAGGCTCAGGCGTGACAGGCGCGCATACAGCCGGCCGGCACCCGCGCCCCCGGGCTGGCGAAACTCGACGTAGCCATTGAGTTCGGTCGCGTCGATGTTGGCGCGCCAGGTCAGGCCGTCACGCGATCCGCCCAGCACGACGTTGTTGAGTTTTCGCCCGTCGAACAGCAGCTCCCTGGCGCGTATCGCCATGGTGGTCGGCAGATAACCCATCACGGCGCTGGCGGGGGTCAGTCGCTCGGCCGGCGCCGCGGCCACCGGCGCCGCGCCGGTGGCCAGCACTTTTTCCCAGGCATCGATGTCGACACTCGCGAGATTGATGTTGGCGGCCACTCCGCTATCGGGCAAGGGCGCACTTTCACCGGCCTCCAGGCCGACGGCAATGCTGCCGCGCAAGACACGCGGCTCCGGCCCGCTGATGTCGCGCAGGTACTGCACCGAGGCCAGCCGCCCCACGCTCAGCGACAACTGGTCCTGCAGCCCCGCGCCGGCCGCGCCGCGCACGACCGTGTTGTCAAAACGCACGGGCAGGGCGGTCTCGGCGCCCTTGTTCAGGGGAGCCGGCAGGCTCAGGGCCATGCCCTGCAGGTTGCTGGAGACACTGATCTCGGTCGCGCCGCGCCGGAACCCGAGGCTCGCGGTGTAGGCAGCGCTGCCACTGGCACGGCTGCCCAGGCGCGACACCAGATCGAGCCCCCGGGCCTGCCGCAGCCCCTCGGCGCTCAGGGTGCCCTGGGCCCGAATCAGCACGGTGGCGTCCGGAAACTCCGCGGGCCGCGCCGCGCCGGCCTGCGCCGTGCGCGTGCCGCCCTCCAGACGCACGTCGCCGCCCAGCAGGCGCGCCTGCCCGCCACTGATGGCAAAACCACTTTCGGTAAAGCTCACCAGCGCCTTCGCGCGCGTGAGCTGCGGCGTGTCCGGTGTGAACTGCACATCGTTGCCTGCCAGGCTGACACTGCCTTTCACTTTGGACTTGTCGAGGTCGGCCAGCGGCAGGCTCAGTTCAAGCTTGTAGCCGGCCGCCCCGGTTGCCACGGTGGTGGCCAGCGCCTTGCCGGTGATGTCCCCCAGCGGTGAGGTGTTGACGACCGCCACCGCCTCGGCCAGCGGGCCCTTGATCTCGCCCGTCACCTGCACCGTGGCCGCGTGCATGAGGTCCGGAATCCGCGCATCGGCCTTGACCACCTGCAGCCCGGGGAAACCGGCGATACGGCCGGTCGCGCCATTGACCTGCATGGAGGCACGGTCAAACACCAGTTCGCCATCGAGTTCGCTCAGGGCCGGCCAGGCGCTGGCATCACGGGGTTGTATCGACCGCGGCACATAGGCCAGGGTGGTCTTGGCCACCCTGGCCGACACCCGGAACTCGCCGAGCCTGGGGTCGGCAAACGGCATGTCATTCAAATTGCCCTTGAGCCGGAATTTCACGTCGCTGAGCGCACCCTGGGTCACCGCATCACGCACATAGTGGCGCACCGTGTCCGGCAGGATCAGGGGCAGGTAACGATGCACCCGGCCGCCGTCGCCACGGCTCAGGCTGCCCTGCAAATCCAGCACACCGGGAAAGCGGCCGTCATGGGCAGTGCCACCGGCAGGCGCCGCCGGGGCGTCGGCGGTGTGCCAGCTGGCCTGCGCGCTGCCCTGGGCATCGGCGTTGGCAAACACCAGGTTGCGCAGCTGCAAGTCGATTTTCGGGCCGTTCAGCTTCCATTGGGCATCGGTCGAGAGCTGCTCGAACGGCACGCGCGGGTCTTCGAAAATGCCGGGCAAATGCAATTCACCCTTGGTGATCCTGACTTTGGCCTGCCCACCCTGATGGGTCAGGTCAAACTCCACCGCCGCGCCCCGCACCCCGGGCCGGTTGCCGACCCCCTGAGCCGCTGCCTGGGCTGCCACTTCAAGCTGCGACACCCGGCCCTTGGCCGCATAGCTGAGCGGCGCATCGAGTGCGCCCTGCCAGCGCGCTTCAACCACGTCCACCAGGCCCTTGGGCATCAGCGAAGTGAGCATGGCATGCGCTGCATCGCCCAGCGGCAGCCGGCTGGCGATCAGCGCCAGCGCGGCGAGATCGAGTTTGTCCGCCCGGAACTCGCCGCGCGCAGCCGTCTTGCCTTCGGCACCGGTATAAACCAGCGACACATTGCCGCCCGGCCACTGCAAACCATCGCGGGTGCGAAACTGCAGCCCTTCGGTGGCAAACTCGAAGCCGTTGGCGAACTGCCGGCCGCCAAAACGGCCGCTCACCGCCTGCAGCGCCAGCGGCTGCAGGGCCTTGCCCAGTTGCGCATCCACCGCCAGCAGCGCCACATCGGCCGTGCCGCCGGTGATCTGCCCGTTGCTGACATCGGCCCAGGCCCGCAGCGCGCCGCTGCCGGCCCGCAGGTCGATGCCCAGACTCGCCAGGTCGGCGTAACGCTTGACCTCGGACACATCGACCCGCCCGAACTCGGCATACATCTGCCCGGCCCAGCGACGCCATTGACCGGCGCCGCCTGACCACAGCGACTCGCGAAACACGCCGCGCAGGCTGAACCGCTCGCCCCATGCAGGCGGCGGCGTCGCATCCAGGCGCATCAGGTGGCGGCGGCCCGGGTTGCGCAAGGTCCAGTCCACCTCGGTCAGGGCCAGCAACGGGACTTGCCGCAGGTCGTCGGTCCAGCGCACCGTGCCGCCGCGAACGACAAATTCGGTTTGCGAAAACACCCAGTCGGCGATGGCGTTGCTGTCGTCGTTGGGGTCGCGCGACACATCGAGGCCGGCCACATAAATCTTGCCGTCGGCCGTACGCCGGATGTCCAGTTCGGGCCGGTCAATGTAAAGCTGCTCGAAACCCAGACCCCACAGCGAGGATGGCGAGACGGCTGCCAGCACGCGCGGCAGGCGCAGGGCTTCGCGCCCCTGGGCGTCCAGCAGCGCCACATCACGCAGCTCGAAGGACGGAATCAGCCCCCCGGGCCGGGCCGTGATCTGGCCGATGCGCACCGGTACACCCAGGGCCTGGCTGGCTGCCGATTCCAGGCGCGGGCGGAATTCACCGATTCGCGGCACAATCCAGCCGTGCAGCACGGCCCAGGCCGCGCCGAAAAGCACCCAGAAAGCCAGCACCAGGCCCAAGGCCAGGCGGGCAACCAGCGCGGCAATTTTGAGACGTCGAGAGGCAAGCGCCGGCTGGGAGGGTGTCGTTTGATCCATGGACATGAGAATTATGACCTTCAGCGCTTCCGTCCGTTCAATGCAACCCAGGGAAGTCCTGTAATGTCCATGCCATCGACCGACCTTTCAGCCCAGCCCCTGGCGGCATCGGGCTACTCGCGGTTTGTGCAGCGCATACGGCGGCGTTACGCCGCTGAGCTGGCCCTGTTGCCCCCCGGCGCACCCGAGCGGGCCGGCATGCAGATCACCTACGACGCCTTGCAGGCAGGCGGACTGGACACCGGCGCGGCCCTGCGGGTGCTGCGCCAGCTGGTCATGGAGCGTCTGGTGGTGCTTGACTGTGATGGTGGCCAGGCGCCGCTGCAGGTCATCACCAAGGCCATGACCGAGCTGGCCGAGCTGGCGCTGGACATCGCCATCTGCGAGTCGCGCAAGCCGCTGGACGCGCTGCATGGCGCTCCCCAGGCGCTCGACGTGCCGGGCGCCCCGGTCGGGCAACGCGCCCAGCTATGGGTGATCGGCATGGGCAAGCTCGGGGCCAGGGAGCTCAATGTCTCCAGCGACATCGACCTGATCTACGTCTATGACCACGACGGCGAGACCACCGGCCGGGAAGATGGCCGGGGCGTCATTTCCAACCATGAATATTTCGCGCAGCAGGTCAAGGCCATCTACAACCTGATTGGCGAAGCCACCGAACACGGTTTTGTGTTCCGGGTGGACCTGGCCCTGCGGCCCAACGGCAACTCGGGCCCGGCCGCCGTCTCGCTGGGCGCGCTGGAAGAATACTTCCAGGTCCAGGGGCGCGAATGGGAGCGTTTTGCCTGGCTCAAGAGCCGGGTGGTGGCGCCGCTCGAATGTATCCAGAACGGCTCGGCCCAGGCCATGCGCGGGTCCGTCCTGCCTTTTGTCTTCCGCCGCTACCTTGACTACAACGTGTTCGACGCGCTGCGCATCCTGCACCGGCAGATCCGCGAACACGCCGCCAAGCGGGCCGCCGGCCACCCCGAACGCGCCAACGACGTGAAGATGTCGCGCGGCGGCATCCGCGAGATTGAATTCACCGTGCAACTGCTGCAGGTGGTGCGCGGTGGGCAGTTCCCCGAGTTGCGCACCCGCCCGACGGTCGATGCGCTGCAGCGCGTGGCGAGCGCCGGACTGATGGCGCAGGCCACGGCCGAGGCCTTGATGCGCGCCTACGATTTTCTGCGTCGCGTCGAGCACCGCATCCAGTACCTCGACGACCAGCAAACCCATGTGTTGCCGACACGCGATGATGATCTGGCCTGGATCGCCCAGACCCTGGGTTACAGCAGCTGCTGCCCGTTTCTGAGCGAGCTCGACATGCACCGGGAGCTGGTCGCCCAGGAGTTCGACACGCTGCTGGGTCAGAAAAGCGAGTGCAAGGGCTGCGGCAAATCGGCCCCGGCCGCACCGCAAAACCTCGACGAGTTGCTGGAAAAACTCGCGGACCAGTGGCCCGACAAATTCCGCGCCCGGCTGGAGTTGTGGCGCGAGCACCCGCGCGTGCTGGGGCTGCGCGACGACGCCAGGACGCGCCTGGCGCGGCTGGTGCAGCGCACCGCCCAGTGGCTGCTCGAAGGCAAGGTCGGCGAGGATGCGGCGGTGCGCATCATCGACTGGATCGAGCCGCTGCTGCGCCGGGAGAGTTATCTGGCGCTGCTGGTGGAGCGTCCCGCCGTGCATGAGCGCCTGCTGCGCCTGCTGGGCGCGGCCAAATGGCCGGCGCGTTACCTGCTGCAGCACCCGGGTGTGATCGATGAGCTGGCCAGCGACGCCATGCTGCATGAACGTTTTGACGCCGCCGCCTTCATGCAGGAGCTGCAGCAGCGGCTGGCCGCCCTGCGCCGCACCGGCGAGGACGACGAGGAAAGCTGCCTGAACCTGCTGCGCCGCGCGCACCATGCCGAGCTGTTTCGCACGCTGGCGCGCGACGTCGAAGGCCAACTCACGGTCGAGCAGGTCGCCGACGACCTCAGCGCGCTGGCCGAAGCCGTGCTCAAGGTCACGACCGACTGGTGCTGGCAGCGCCTGAAAAACCGCCACCGCGAGACACCGCAGTTCGCCATCATTGCCTACGGCAAGCTGGGCGGCAAGGAGCTCGGCTACGGCAGCGACCTGGACATCGTGTTCGTCTATGACGACGAGGACGAGCGCGCCTCGGAGGTGTATGCCGCTTTTGTGCGCAAGCTGATCAACTGGCTGACCATCAAGACCGGCGAGGGCGACCTGTTCGAGATCGACACCGCCTTGCGGCCCAACGGCAACTCGGGGTTGCTGGTCACGCGTTTCGAGGCGTACGCCAATTACCAGCAGCAGCGCGGCAGCAACACCGCCTGGACCTGGGAACACCAGGCCATCACCCGCGCCCGATTTGTGCAGGGCAGCGACGCCCTGCGCCAGCGTTTTGACGCCGTGCGCCTGGCGGTAATCAGCGCGGCGCGCGACATTCCGGCACTGCGCCGCGAGATTGTCGCGATGCGCGAGAAAGTGCGCGCAGCCCATCCGATCAGGGGCGAAAAAACCGGGGAAAAATTCGACGTCAAACACAGCCCTGGCGGCATGGTGGACGCCGAGTTTGTCGTGCAGTTTCTGGTGTTGTCGCAGTCGCGCAGCCACCCCGAGCTGGCCGACAACGTGGGCAACATCGCCTTGCTGCAGCGCGCCGAAGCCGCCGGCCTGCTGCCCGCCGGGCAGGGCCAGGCGGCGGCCCGCGCCTACCGCGCGCTGCGCCGGGTGCAGCACCAGGCGCGCCTCAATGAGGAGCCGACCCAGGTGGTGCCATCGGTACTCCAGGCTGAACGCGAGGCCATCCTCGCCGTGTGGCACACGGTGTTCGAAAGCACGGAGCTCCACCTCGAAGCCTGAGGACGGCGGAAAGGGGCGCTGCGGGGCAGGGCCCGTGGCGCCCGCCCATGAAGACGCCTGGACGTCGCGCATTAAATTAAAACAATTGTTTTAATTAAATCAATCGTTTGATTTATGTGGTCCAATCGGGCCCATGAAATCCTCCCTGCCTGCCCACCCACCCGCCAGCGGCCCCGAAGCCCGCAGGCAGCGCGCCGACGGCGCCGAAGCCCGGGCCCACCTGCTGCTCACAGCCCTGAAGCTGTTCGCCGAAAAGGGCTTTGCCAAAACATCGACGCGCGAGATTGCGCACGCGGCCGGTGCCAACCTTGCCGCGATCAGCTACTACTTTGGCGACAAGGCCGGGCTGTACCGCGCGGTTTTCACCGAACCGCTGGGCAAGCCCTGCGACGACCTTGCGCGCTTCCTGCCGGCGCACCTGACGCTGCGGCAGGCGCTCGAAGGGTTTATCGGGGGTTTTCTCGAGCCCCTGAAGCTGGGCGACCTGGTGCAACAGCTGACGCGCCTGCACTTTCGCGAAATGCTGGAACCCACCGGCCTGTGGGCCGAGCAACTCGACAACAACATCCTGCCGGCGCATGCCGCCCTGGTGGAAGTGCTGGGCCGTCATCTGGGCGTCACGACACCCGACGACGATCTGCACCGGCTGGCGTTTTCCATCGCCGGGCTGGCCATGCAGACCTTCATCAGCCGCGACCTGATCGTGACGGTCCGGCCGCAGCTGATCGCCACGCCCCAAGCCATCGACCTGTGGGCCGCGCGTCTGGTGGATTTTGCCGAGGCCATGGTCGCGGTGGAACGCGCCCGGCGCCAGCCCTCCCTGCCCGTGAAAAAGAACAAGCCATGAGAAAAACCCGCTTCATCGCCGTTGCCCTGGTGCCGCTGCTGCTGGGCGCCTACGCCCTGCAAAGCCCGCCGGCAGCGGTTTCTGCCAACGCCCCGGCGCAATGGTTTGCCCCCTTGCCGGCAGCCGCCGGCAGCGCCGGCCTGCCGCACAACGGCGCCCTGACCGACCTGACCCAATGGTGGCAGCAGCAGGGCGACCCCCTGCTGGTCGAACTGATCGCCGCCGCCCAGGCGGTAAGCCCGACCGTGGCCACGGCGCGGTCCCGCATCGAGCAGGCGCGTGCCACGCGGGTGGGCGCCGGCGCCGCCCTGCTGCCCTCGCTCGATGCTTCCGCCAGCGCCAGCCGGGGCCGGTCGCAACCGCCGACCGGGCCCGGCGCAGCGCCGGTGACCACCACCCTGCAGTCCGGCCTGCAGGCGAGCTGGGAAATCGACGTGTTCGGCGGCCGGCTGGCCGGCCGCGATGCCGCCGGCGAACGCCTGGCCGGTGCCCGGGCGCAGTGGCACGACGCACGTGTGTCGGTGGCGGCCGAGGTGGCCAACCAGTACTACAGCCTGCGCACCTGCCGCCAGCTCGAGGCGGTGACACGGGCCGATGCCAGCTCGCGCGGCGAGACGGCGCGTCTGTCGGGGCTGAGCACCGGCGCCGGTTTCACCGCCCCGGCCACCGACGCGCTGGCACGCGCCAGTGCGGCCGAAGCCAGCGGCCGGGCCATCCAGCAGCGTGCCCAGTGCGAGCTCGACCTGAAGGCGCTGGTGGCCCTGACCGGCCTGGCCGAGCCGGACATCAGGCAAAAAGTGGCCGCAGCGCCCGATCTGCCTCCGCAACCAGCTATGATTTCAATAGCAAATGTGCCGGCCAGTGCGCTCGCGCAGCGTCCCGACGTGTTCAATGCCGAGCGCGAGGTCGCGGCCGCCAGTGCCGAGGTCGGCAGTGCCCAGGCCGAACGTTACCCGCGCCTGAGCCTGAGCGGCGCCATCGGCAGTTCGCGTTTTCGCGCCACCGGCGTGACCACCACCCTCGACACCTGGTCCATCGGGCCGCTGGCCCTGACCCTGCCGCTGTTCGATGGCGGCCGCCGCGCGGCCGACGTCGATGCGGCGCAGGCGCGTTACGAGGAAGCCGCCGCGCTGTACCGCGCGCGGGTACGGCAGGCGGTGCGCGAGGTCGAGGAAGCCCTGGTCACGCTGCAGAGCACGGCCGAGCGCGAAGGTGATGCCCAGACTGCGGTGACCGGTTACCGCGCGTCCTTCACCGGCACCGACGCGCGTTACCGCAATGGCCTGGCCAGCCTCGTTGAACTGGAAGACGCGCGCCGCGCGCAACTCGGTGCCGAAACCGCCTTGGCCACGCTGCAGCGCGAACGCCGGTCGGCCTGGGTGGCGCTGTACCGCGCCATGGGCGGCGGCTGGACACCGGCCATGACCGGCCCTGACGCCGGCCCTTCGGCCTCGTCGAATGCCCAGGCCGCGTCCGCCCGGCCCTGAGCTCTTCCAGCTCTTCTTTTTTTTCTCCTTTTGACCGTCCCTGTTTGATTCCAAGAACACCATGAAAAAATTCAAACTCAAACCCGTTGCCGTGATCGCCATCGTTGTGGCCGCGGTGGCCGCAGGCGCCTTCTTTTTCCTGTCGTCCGGAACATCCGGGGACGCCGCGGCAGACGCCAAGGCCGCGCCCAAGCCGGCCCTGACCGTGACCGCCGCGCAGCCGCAGCCGGCGCGCCTGCCGCTCACGCTGGCCGCCAATGGCAACATCGTGGCCTGGCAGGAAGCCATCATCGGCTCCGAATCGAACGGCCTGCGCCTGACCGAGGTGCGGGTCAATGTCGGCGACGTGGTCCAGGCCGGCCAGGTGCTGGCGACCTTTTCAACCGAAAGCGTGCAGGCCGACGTGGCCCAGGCGCGCGCCAGCCTGCTCGAAGCGCAGGCCAGCGCGGCCGACGCCGCGGCCAATGCCGAACGCGCGCGCACGCTGCAGAACTCGGGCGCACTGAGCACCCAGCAAATCAACCAGTACCTGACGACAGAAAAAACCGCGCGCGCGCGTGCCGAGGCGGCGCAGGCCGTGCTGGGCGCGCAGCAGCTGCGCGGCCGGCAAACCCAGGTGCTGGCACCCGACAGCGGCGTGATCTCCGCGCGCACCGCCACCGTGGGTGCTGTCGTCAGCGCCGGCACCGAGCTGTTTCGGCTGATCCGCAAGGGCCGGCTCGAGTGGCGCGCCGAAGTGACCTCGGCCGAACTCGGCCGCATCACGGCCGGCACCACGGCGGTCGTGCGTCCCGCCAGCGGCGGCGAGATCCAGGGCCGCGTGCGCATGATTGCGCCCACGGTCGATCCGCAGACCCGCTCAGCGCTGGTCTATGTCGATCTGCCCATTCTGCCCGCCAAAAATTCGCCCGCGAAGGCCGGCATGTTTGCGCGCGGCGAGTTCAACCTCGGCGCCTCGGACGCACTGACGGTGCCGCAACGCGCCATCGTCGTGCGCGACGGCTTCAACTTCGTGTTCCGCCTGGCACCCGACAACCGCGTCAGCCAGGTCAAGGTGGTGACGGGCCGGCTCGCCGGCGACCGGGTCGAGGTGCTCTCGGGTCTGACGCCCGATGCGCGCATCGTGGTTGATGGCGCTGGTTTCCTCAACGATGGCGACCTGGTCCGCGTTTCCGAAACGACCGAATCAAAACAGGCTGCACCCTCTGCCCCGCCTGCGCCAACTGCTACGAAATAAGGAGCGACCATGAACGTTTCCTCCTGGTCGATCAAGAACCCGATCCCCGCGATCATGCTGTTCGTGCTGCTGAGTTTTGCCGGCATGTTGTCGTTCAAGGCGATGAAGGTGCAGAACTTTCCCGACATCGACCTGCCGACCGTCAGCGTCTCGGCCTCGCTGCCGGGCGCCGCGCCGGCGCAGCTCGAAACCGAGGTCGCGCGCAAGCTCGAGAACTCGATCGCCACGGTGCAGGGCCTCAAGCACATCTACACCAAGGTGCAGGACGGCGGCGTCACCATCACGGCCGAGTTCCGCCTCGAAAAGCCGGTGCAGGAAGCCGTCGATGATGTGCGTTCGGCGGTGGCGCGCGTGCGTTCCGACCTGCCCGGCGATGTGCGCGACCCGATTGTCAGCAAGGTGGAGCTGGCCGGCCAGCCGGTGCTGGCCTTCACCATCAGTTCGCCGCGCATGGATGACGAGGCGCTGTCCTGGTTTGTCGACAACACGGTGGCGCGCAGGCTGCTGGCCGTGCGCGGCGTGGGCGCGGTCAACCGCGTGGGCGGCGTGACGCGTGAGGTACGTGTGGCGCTCGATCCCTCGAAGCTGCAGGCACTGGGCGCCAGTGCCGCCGACATCTCGCGCCAGCTCAAGCAGGTGCAGACCGAAAGCGCCGGCGGCCGCACCGACCTGGGCGGCAGCGAGCAGCCGGTGCGCACCTTGGCCACCGTCAAGTCGGCGCAGGAGCTGGGCCACCTGGAGCTGGCGCTCAGCGACGGCCGGCGCATCCGGCTCGACCAGGTGGCCACGGTCAGCGACACCGTTGCCGACCCGCGCTCGGCCGCGCTGCTCGACGGCAAACCCGTCGTCGGTTTTGAAGTGGCGCGCAGCCGCGGCGAAAGCGAGGTCACGGTGGGTGCTGCGGTGCAGGTGGCGCTGGCAGAACTCAAGCTGCAGCATCCCGACCTGGTGCTGACCGAAGCCTTCAACTTCGTCAAGCCGGTCGAGGAAGAATACGACGGCTCCATGGCCCTGCTCTACGAGGGCGCGCTGCTGGCCGTGCTGGTGGTCTGGCTGTTCCTGCGCGACTGGCGCGCCACCTTTGTCTCGGCCGTGGCGCTGCCGTTGTCGGTGATTCCGGCCTTCATCGGCATGTACCTGCTGGGTTTTTCGATCAACGTGGTGACGCTGCTGGCACTCTCGCTGGTGATCGGCATCCTGGTCGACGATGCGATTGTCGAGGTGGAAAACATCGTGCGCCATCTGCGCATGGGCAAGACACCCTACCAGGCGGCGATGGAGGCGGCCGACGAGATCGGTCTGGCGGTGGTGGCCACCACCTTCACGCTGATCGCCGTGTTCCTGCCGACCGCGTTCATGAGCGGCGTGGCCGGCAAGTTTTTCAAGCAGTTCGGCTGGACCGCCTCGCTGGCGGTGTTCGCCTCGCTGGTGGTGGCACGTGTCCTCACGCCCATGATGGCGGCCTACCTCCTCAAGCCCATCGTCGGCGACCACAAGGACCCGGGCTGGATGAAGCTGTACATGCGTGCCGCCGCCTGGTGCCTCAAACACCGCGTGACCACCAT
Source organism: Polaromonas sp. YR568 (assembly GCF_943371715.1). Classification (GTDB taxonomy): domain Bacteria; phylum Pseudomonadota; class Gammaproteobacteria; order Burkholderiales; family Burkholderiaceae_C; genus Polaromonas. Next base: position 59,290 of record NZ_CALRVW010000019.1, read on the forward strand.
GATCGCCGCCACGGTTTTTTTCATCGGCTCCATCCTGCTGATTCCGCTGCTGCCCACCGGCTTCATTCCACCGGACGACAACTCGCAGACGCAGGTGTATATCGAGTTGCCACCCGGCTCCAGCCTGGCGCAGACCAAGGCGTCGGCCGAGCAGGCGCGGCAACTGGTCAGCAAGGTCGAGCATGTGCGCAGCGTCTATACCACCATAGGCGGTGGCAGCGCGGGCAGCGACCCGTTTGCCATGTCGGGGGCGGCCGAGACGCGCAAGGCCACCTTGACGGTCCTGCTGACCGAACGCACGGAAAGGCCGCGCAAGCAGGGCATTGAAAACAAGATGCGTGCCGCCCTGGAAGCCCTGCCCGGCGTCCGCACCAAGGTCGGTCTGGGGGGTTCCGGCGAGAAATACGTGCTGGTGCTGACCGGTGAAGACCCGGTGGCCCTGCAGGCCGCCGCGCTGGCGGTGGAAAAAGACCTGCGCACCGTGCCTGGCCTGGGCAGCGTGGCATCCACCGCCAGCCTGATCCGGCCCGAGATCGCCGTGCGGCCCGACTTCGCCCGCGCGGCCGACCTCGGCGTGACGAGCGCGGCCATTGGCGAGACGCTGCGTATTGCGACCCTGGGGGACTACGACGTGTCCTTGCCCAAGCTCAACCTGCCCGAACGCCAGGTACCGATTGTGGTCAAACTCGACGATGCGGCACGCCAGGACCTCAGCGTTCTCGAGCGCCTCTCGGTGCCGGGGACCAAAGGCCCGGTGATGCTGGGCCAGGTGGCGACGCTGGAGATTGCCGGCGGGCCGGCCATCATCGACCGCTACGACCGCTCGCGCAATGTCAACTTCGAGATCGAGCTGTCGGGCCTGCCGCTGGGCGACGTGACCAAGCTGGTTCAGGAGTTGCCTGCGGTGAAGAACCTGCCGGCCGGCGTCAAGGTGGTGGAAATCGGCGACGCGGAAGTCATGGGCGAGCTGTTTGCCAGCTTCGGCCTGGCCATGCTGACCGGCGTGCTCTGCATCTACATCGTGCTGGTGCTGCTGTTCAAGGACTTCCTGCACCCGGTGACGATTCTGGCCGCCTTGCCGCTGTCCCTGGGCGGCGCCTTTGTCGGCCTGCTGATTGCGCAGAAGAGTTTTTCCATGCCCTCGCTGATCGGCCTGATCATGCTGATGGGCATCGCGACCAAGAACTCCATCCTGCTGGTCGAATACGCCATCGTGGCGCGGCGCGGCAACGACGGCAGCAACGGCCACCCGGTGGTGGCGCCGATGTCACGGCGAGATGCCCTGCTGGACGCCTGCCACAAGCGGGCCCGGCCCATCATCATGACCACGCTGGCCATGGGCGCCGGCATGATGCCGATCGCCTTCGGCTTCGGTGCGGCCGACCCGAGCTTTCGCTCGCCGATGTCGATTGCCGTGATCGGCGGACTGATCACCTCCACGGTGCTGAGCCTGCTGGTGGTGCCGGCGGTGTTCACTTACATCGACGACATCGAACATGGCATCCGGCGCCTGGTCAACCGGCTGCGCGGCCGCAAGGAAGTGCCCGAGGCTGGGCAGGCGACGCTGGCGGCCGAGGCGAAGCCGGCGCAGTTGCCGGCGCCCTGAGCAAGCGGCCGTCCCCGTTCGGATGTGTGCAAAAATGGCCCGCATCCCTTACCGTACGGGCGCTACCAGCTATTGAATTTATAGCGATTCGGACGCTGGAGCAGGCTCAGGGGGCCTGGCGGATCTTGCGCACCAGCGCGCTGGTCGAGTAGCCGTCGACAAACGGAATCGCCAGCGCCTGGCCGCCGTAGCCACGGACCACCGCGGTCTCGGCGAGGGTGTCCATGTCGTAGTCGCCGCCCTTGACCAGGATGTCGGGTCTGAGTTCGGTGATCAGTTCCAGCGGCGTGTCCTCGTCAAACCAGGTGACCAGGCTCACCGATTCGAGCGCCGCCATCAGCACGGCGCGGTCTTCCTCGTTGTTGAGCGGGCGGTCCGGTCCCTTGCCGAGGCGCCGCGCCGACGCATCGGTGTTGAGCGCCACCACCAGGCTGGCGCCCAGCGCACGCGCCCGGGCCAGGTAAGTCGCATGGCCGCGGTGCAGCACGTCGAACACGCCGTTGGTGAACACGACAGGCCGCGGCAGGGCCGCAACACGCTGCGCAGCCTGCGCGCGGGAAACGATTTTTTGCGTGAACAGGGGAGAAGAAGGGGGAGGGGATGCGCCTTGCATCACGCCACTTTAACGGAAGGCCGTCGCCACCATCTCGACCAGCAGGCCGCCGTCGAGCTGCGCGCCCACCACGGCACGCTGCGGCCAGGTCGCGCTGTCTTCGCCAATCCATTCGCGCCAGGCGGCATCGAGCTGTTTTTTGTACTGCAGGTCGCTCAGGAAAATCTGCACGCTGAGCAGGCTGGCGCGGGACGCGCCGACGTGGCTCAGGTGCGCGTCAAGCATGGCCAGCGTCTGCGCCAGTTGCCCGGAAAAATCCAGCCCGGCATCACGCGCATTGGCCACCGCAAACACCTGGGCGCCCCGGGCGACGACGCGGCTGCGGCCGCCCGACGCGCTGGGCCACCGGACGTCGGGCATCAGGCGCCGGTCGCCACCGGTGGTGGTGCGACCGATGCCGCGATTTCCCTGCTCAGTTCCTTGCGGTAGCGGTTGAGCTCCTGCACGGTCTTGAAACTCTGGTTCATCAGCAGGCTCATGTTGTGCAGGATGCGTTCGACCACCTTGCCTTCCCAGACGGCGTCGAAATCGATCTGCTTGTCCAGCCAGTGCTCCAGCCACTCGGGGTTGGGCAGGCGCGACTGGATGGTGTCGCGCGGAAACAGGGCCTTGTTGACGTGCAGGTTGGTCGGGTGCAGGGCCTGCGCGGTGCGGCGGGCGCTGGCCATCAACACGCCGACCTTGGTGAAGGCGGCCTTGGCGTCGTTGCCGAAATTGTTGATCGCGCGTTTCATGTAGCGCAGATAGGCGCCGCCGTGGCGTGCCTCGTCCTGGCTGAGCTGGGTGTAGATCTGTTTGATGACCGGTTCGGTGTGCCATTCGCTGGCGCGCCGGTACCAGTGGTTGAGCCGGATCTCGCCGCAGAAATGCAGCATCAGCGTCTCCAGCGGCGGGGCCGGCTCGAACTCGAAGCGCACGTCGTGCAGCTCTTTTTCGGTCGGGGCCAGTTCGGGGCGAAAGCGCCGCAGGTACTCCATCAGCACCAGCGAGTGTTTCTGCTCTTCAAAAAACCAGATCGACATGAAGGCGGAAAAGTCGCTGTCGTCCTTGTTGTCGCGCAGGAACATCTCGGTGGCCGGCAGCGCCGCCCACTCGGTGATGGCGTTCATCTTGATGGTCTGCGCCTGCTCATCGGTCAGCTTGGACGCATCGAAACTTGCCCAGGGAATGTCCTTGTCCATGTCCCAGCGGACGGATTCGAGCTGTTTGAAAAGTTCTGGATAAAGCATACGCACTCCTGACGCGGCACACACCGCAGTAGATTCAAATCTGATTTTAGGGGCTGAATGTGACAAGCCTTTTCAAGCGGGCTTTTCAGCCCCCCTTTCATGCGGGGCTCAGCGGATGGCGCGATCGGCACACCTCTTCCATCCTTCTACACCCTTGCGCCGGCCTTGGGTAGCGGCCAACGCCGACAGCAAGAAGGCATAGCACCTCAGGACTGCATCTGGCGCCAGCGCTGGAGTTCCGGCTCGATCGCGGCAAAGCTGTCCAGCACCCGCACACCCGGCAGGCTGCGGCGCTGCAGCACAGGGCAGGCGCCCCCGGTCCAGATCTCGACCGCTGGCGGCAACAGGGCGCGCAAATCGCCCAGCCCCTGCGTCACCTCCTTGGGGTTGAGGCTGGCGCTGAAGCTGAGCACCACGATGCTGACCCCGTGCGCCAGCACCGCCCGGGCGATCTCGGGCACCGGTGTCTGCACGCCCAGGGACAGGCAGTGGCAGCCCTGCAGCGCCAGAAAGGTTTCGGCCATCAGCAGCCCCAGCCCGTGCGACTCTTGCGGAAACGTGGTCAACAGCACCCGCGGTGATGCGGCGGCGCCCGTGCCCAGGCTGCTGATGGCCTGGCGCAGCACGGCCGTGACCGACTCGGTGTAGAAATGCTCCTCGAAGATTTCCAGCTGCCCGTCCATCCAGGCGTCACCGATCAGGGTGTTGAGCGGCGCCACCAGCGTGCTGACGAAAGACGCCGGGCCCAAGGCCTGCACGGCGGCAGCCAGGGTCTGGCGCAGGCCCAGCGCGTCGTGGCGCTTGACCAGCTCAAAACAGGCCTGGATCTGCAGCGCGGCAGCGCCGCCTGCCGACGGTTCGCCCGCTGCCACGGCGGCCTCGCCGCGTTGACCCTGCGGCCGCTTCTTGTTGCCGCCGGGCTGGCGGCCCAGGGCCTGCAGCTCGGCATGCGGCAAACCCACCACCTGCCCGGGCCGGTGCCCGGTGTCCAGCAGGCGTTTGATCAGCCGCAGCTGCTCGAGCTGCTCGCGTGAATACAGGCGCTCGCCGTGAGCGTCGCGGCCAGGCACGGGAAAGCGGTAGCGACGCTCCCAGACCCGCAAGGTGTCCTTGGACAGACCGGTGTCACGCTCGACCGCGGCAATCGTGAAGCCGGGGGCCGACACGTCGGCCGGACCGGGCAGGGAGGGATCGGGGGATGGCATGCTTGAATCTGGTCGGGCCCCCACTGCGTATTTTTTTTGCAGTCAGGGCCAGTTTTCCGGTAGTTTGAGCCTGTTGCGCACAGACTGCGCAACCAAGCCTTCCATTATTCAACAGCGAGCAAGATCATGAAGCACCCGTTCCTCAAACCCTGGCTGCTGCTGGCACTGCTGGCCGGCATGGCGGCCCTCACACCCGTCCGCGCGGCCACCCCCGGCACGGCTGCCGCCCCCAAGGCCCCCGCCTGTGCCCCCTTGCTGCAACACAGCTTCCTGCGGCTGCAGGACGAAAAGCCCCAGTCCCTGTGCCAGTACAGCGGCAAGGTGCTGGTGGTGGTCAACACCGCCAGCTTCTGCGGTTTCACCCGCCAGTACGAGGGCCTGGAGGCGCTGTATGCCCGTTACCGCGACCAGGGCCTGGTGGTGCTGGGCTTTCCGTCCAACGACTTCTCCCAGGAAAGCGGCAGCAACAAGGAGATTGCCGATTTCTGCGAAAACACCTTTGGCGTGAAATTTCCGATGTTCGTCAAGTCCGGGGTGTCCGGCAAAACGGCCAACCCGCTGTTCCGGCAGCTGACCGAGAAGACCGGCCAGAGGCCACGCTGGAACTTCCACAAGTATGTCGTGGCGCGCGATGGCCAGCGTGTCACCAGCTTCAACACCGCCACCGACCCCAAAGACCCTGCCTTCCTGAAGGACATCGAAGAGAAGCTTTTAGGCAAATAATTACCAATCGGTAATAATTTAACCATCAAGTCTGTTTTAGAACTTAGCGGACAACACGCTTCTCCACACAACCCCACCACATCTCCACTTGATCCATGTCTTCCGCGACGTTAACGAATTTTTACACCCACCAGCTGGCCCAACCCGGGAACTGTGGGCAGGCTCGCGGACTCACAACCTTGTCGGCACTGGCGCGCGAGCGTAGCGTCGACAGTCACTGTTTTTTGTTGCGAAGACTTCCGGCCGCTCGCGGTCAGGTTGCAATCCCGGGGCGGTTCTCCTCCTCCTCCCTCCCTCCCTTGTTCGCATCGGGGCGCTTCGCAACATTTTTATCTTCCGGGCTGTGAGATGAGCTCTCCAGCCCGCCCCAAGGTCGCCATTGTCGGCTCCGGCATTTCCGGACTGGCGGTCGCCCACGCCTTGCGGGGCCAGGCCGAGCTCACCTTGTTCGAGGCCGGCAGCTATTTTGGCGGCCACACCCACACGGTCGACATCACGCTGCCCACGCCGCAGGGCCCGGTGACCCACGGCGTGGACACCGGCTTTCTGGTCTTCAACGAACGCACCTACCCCCACCTGATCCAGCTGTTTGCCGAGCTGGGCGTGGCCACCGCCAAGTCGGACATGTCGTTTTCGGTGAAGATCCCGGGCGCCGGAAAAAGCGGCGCCCTCGAGTGGAGCGGCTCCAGCCTGAACACGGTGTTCGCCCAGCGCGGCAACCTCCTGAACTGGAAGTTCTGGCGCATGCTCCGCGACATCATGCGTTTCAACCGCACGGCCACGGCGCTGGCCGAAAGCGGCGCGGAAGCCGCCATGATGCAGCCGCTCGGCGACTTCCTGCGCGAGGGCCGATTCTCGGCCGAGTTCCGCGACTGGTATTTCCTGCCCATGCTGGGCTGCATCTGGTCCTGCCCCACCGACCAGATGCTGCAGTTCCCGGTGGCCACCATGATCCGCTTCTGCCACAACCACGGCCTGATCCAGGTGGCCGACAGGCCGCAGTGGTGGACGGTGACCGGCGGCGCCCGCCACTACGTTGACAAAATCGTGGCCGGCATCGCCGACAAACGCCTGAACACACCGGTGCGCGGCATCGTCCGCGATGCGCTCTCGCCTCATGGCGGCGTGCGCGTGCTGACCGACGGCGCCGACGAGCAGTTCGACAAGGTCGTGCTGGCGACCCACTCCGACCAGTCGCTGGCCCTGCTGCAAAACGCCAGCAGTGCCGAGCGCACGGTGCTGGGCGCCATCAGCTACCAGCCCAACCGCGCCGTGCTGCACACCGACACCTCGATGTTGCCCGCCAGCAAGCTGGCCTGGGCGGCCTGGAACTACGAACGTGCGCAGGACCCGCAGCGCGAGTCGACCCGGGTGTGCCTGCATTACCTGCTGAACATGCTGCAACCGCTGCCGTTTACCCAGCCGGTGGTGGTGTCGCTGAATCCGGCGGCCCCGATTGCGGCTGAACACATACTCGGTGACTTCGACTATGCCCATCCGGTGTTTGACGCGGCGGCCATCCGCGCGCAAAAGGAGCTGCCGGGACTGCAGGGCCTGCAGCACAGCTATTTCTGCGGCGCCTGGACCGGTTATGGTTTTCACGAAGACGGCCTGAAATCCGGGCTGGGCGTGGCAAGGCAGCTGTTGAAGGATCTGGCGGGAGTCGCGCCATGAACGCCAGCCCCGCACAGGCCTTGATCGGTTTCGGCGAGGTGCGGCATACCCGCCTCAAACCCGCGGTCAACACCTTCAACTACCCGACCTATTTCCTGATGCTGCCGCTGCGCAGCCTGCAACAGAATGGCAATGGCGCGCTGGCGCGCAACCGCCGCGCGGCCTTGAGCTTTTTTGACCGCGACCATGGCGAGGGCGGCGACAACTGCCTGGCCTGGGTCGATGCGCTGCTGGCGCGGGAGGGCATCACCGACGCCGCGGGCGAGGTCTGGCTGCATACCTACCCGCGCGTGTTCGGCCACACCTTCAAGCCGGTCAGCTTCTGGTATTGCCACAACGCGGGCGGCACGCTGCGCGCGATCGTCGTCGAGGTCAACAACACCTTTGGTGAACGCCATTGCTACCTGCTCGACCAGCCGCGTTATGGCCAGGAACTGCAGGCCGTCAAGGTGTTTCACGTCTCGCCGTTCTGCACGCTGGACGGCTTTTACCGCTTCCGTTTCATGCGGGTCAGCAACGACGGCATCGAAAAGACCGTGGCCCGCATCGACTACGACGACGCATCGGGTCCGCTGCTGCAAACCAGCGTCGCCGGCACGCTGCAGGTCCTGAGTGCGGCGACGCTGCGCAAAGCCCTGTGGCGTTATCCGGCGATGACGCTGGGTGTGGTCGCCCGCATTCACTGGCAAGCCTTCAAGCTCTGGCGCAAACGTGTGCCCTTTGTCAGCAAACCCCCAACTCCCGAAGTATTCGTGACGCGATGAACACTGCCAGCAACTCCCCGACTTCTTCCGCCAACGGCGCTTCATTCGCCCTGCCCAGCGGCGCCCCGGCCGCGGCACGCACGGCCTTCAAGCTGCTGTCACGCCTCAAGCACGGCACGCTGACCCTGCAGCTGCCCGACGGCAGCATGCAGCGCTTCGGCTCGGGCGAGGCGCCCACGGCCAGCCTGCGGCTGGTGAACTGGAAGGTCTGCAGCGCCGCGCTGCGTTCGGGCGACATCGGTTTTGCCGAAAGTTTCATCGCCGGCGACTGGACCACCCCGCACCTGACCGAGCTGCTGCGCGTGCTGATCGTCAACCGCAAGGAAGTCGAGGACGTGATCTATGGCACCTGGCTGGGCCGGCTGGCCTACCGCGTCAAGCACCTGCTCAACCGCAACACCAAGGCCAACAGCCAAAAAAACATCCACGCGCACTACGACCTCGGCAATGCCTTTTACGAGTTGTGGCTGGACGGCACGATGAACTATTCGTCGGCGATTTTCGTGACGCCGCAGACCTCGATGAAGGATGCGCAGCACGCCAAGGTCAGGCGCGCGCTGCGCATGGCGGGCGTGCAGCCCGGCGACCGGGTGCTGGAAATCGGCTGCGGCTGGGGTGCGCTGGCCGAAATGGCCGCCACCGAATTTGATGCCTCCGTCGTCGGCGTGACGCTGAGTACCGAACAGCTCGCCTGGGCGCAACAACGCATGACCCGCGTGGGCGCAGCCGACAAGGCCGACCTGCGCCTGCAGGACTACCGCGACATTGGCCAAACCAGCGGCGATGCGCCGTTTGACGCGATCTGCTCGATCGAGATGGTGGAAGCCGTCGGGCGCGAATACTGGCCCACCTACTTTCAGGCGGTGGCGCGTCTGCTCAAGCCCGGAGGCTACGCCTGCGTGCAGAGCATCGTGATTGCCGACGAACTGTTCGAGCGCTATGTCACCTCGACCGACTTCATCCAGCAGTACATCTTTCCGGGCGGTTGCCTGCCCTGCCCGACCGAGTTCCGCGCCCAGGCGCGCGCCGCCGGGCTCGAGGTGATCGACGAGTTTTCGTTTGGCCAGGACTACGCCCACACGCTCAGGCTGTGGCGCGAACAGTTCATGGCGCAAGAGTCACGGGTGCTCCAACTCGGGTTTGACAAAAGGTTCATCCGCATATGGGAGTTCTATCTGGCTTATTGCGAAGCGGCTTTCGCCGAAGCCAACACCGACGTGGTGCAGTACACGCTGCGCAAGATCTGACAGGCGCGCTGCTGCTGGCGTTGGCGCTGGGCATAGGCGCCGCAGCGCCGGCGGCCGCGCAGACCGGTACCGAAGCCGTGGCGGGCAGCGCCAGGCCACCGGAACTACTGGAGGTCCTGCCACAGGGGAAATTGCTGGGCGGCGGCCGTCTGCGTGTTTTCGGCTTTCAGGTGTACGACGCCCGGCTGTGGGCGGCGCCCGGCTTCCGCGTGGACAGCTTTGCCAGCCAGGCGCTGGCGCTGGAGCTCAGCTACCTGCGCGCCTTTGAAGGCCAGGCGATCGCCGAACGTTCGATCACGGAAATGCGCCGCGCCGCGCCGGTCAACGACGACCTCGCGGACCAGTGGCTGGCCGCGTTGCGCAGGGTGCTGCCCGATGTCAAAAAAGGTGATCGCATCATGGGTGTGCACCGGCCCGGGGTCGGTGCGGTTTTCTGGCTCAATGGCAAGCCGCTGGGCGAGATCCGCGATGCGGAGTTTGCCAAACGCTTCTTCGGCATCTGGCTGGCACCCGGCACCTCGGAACCCGGCCTGCGCAATTCGCTGGTGGCCGGAGCCGGCTCGTGACCCCTGCGGTTCCCCCGGGGGCATTCGGCACCCGCAATGGCTTGGCCTACGGGTTGCTGGGCCTGCCGCTGGCCTTTGTGGCCCTGCCGCTGTATGTGATTCTGCCCAACCACTACGCCCGTGAATTCGGCGTGCCGCTGGCCACGCTGGGTGCGGTGCTGCTGGGCGCGCGCCTGTTCGACGCGCTGATCGATCCCCTGCTGGGCCGCCTGAGCGACCGCCTGTTTGCACGCTCGGCCAGGGCGGTGCTGGGACTGGGCGCCATCGCCGCGCTGGTGCTGGCCCTGGGCTTTGCGCTGCTGTTTTTTCCGCTGGTGAGTGCACCCTCGGCACTGGTGGTCTGGGCCAGCCTGATGCTGATGCTGACCTATGCCGGCTACAGCGCGCTCAGCGTGTCGCACCAGTCCTGGGGCGCGATGCTGGGCGGCGACGAACGCCAGCGCAGCCGCATCGTGGCCTGGCGCGAGGGCCTGGGCCTGGTCGGCGTGGTGCTCGCGTCGATCACGCCGGTCGTCTTCGGGTTGCCCGCCAGCACCGCTTTGTTTTTTGTGGCCCTGACGGTTGGCTGGCTGGCCTGGGCGCGCGCCGACCGGCCGGTCGCGCGACAGGCAAGCGCCGGCCCGCACGCGGCGACTTCAATCTGGCTGCCGTTTCGCCAGCCGGGCTTTCGCCGCCTGCTCGCGGTGTTTCTGCTCAACGGCACGGCCAGTGCAGTGCCGGCGACCCTGGTGCTGTTTTTCATCCAGGACCGGCTGCAGGCGCCGGCCAGCCAGGAGCCGCTGTTTCTGGGCAGTTATTTCGTCAGCGCAGCCCTCTCCATCCCGCTGTGGCTGGCGCTGGTCAAACGCATCGGGCTGGCGCCCACCTGGCTGCTGGGCATGCTTCTGGCCATTGCCACCTTCGGCTGGGCGACACAGATAGCGGCCGGGGACACCGCGGCGTTCGTGATCGTCTGCGCGCTGTCCGGCATCGCGCTGGGCACCGACCTGGCACTGCCAGGCGCACTGCTGGCCGGCGTGATCCAGGCCAACGGCCAGTCGGGTCGGGCCGAAGGCGCTTACTTTGGCTGGTGGAACTTCGCCATCAAGCTCAACCTGGCGCTGGCCGCCGGCCTGGCGCTGCCGCTGCTCGGCCTGTTCGGCTACGCCCCGGGCGCACGCGACGCGCAGGCGCTCAACGCCCTGCTGGTGGCGTATTGCGTGTTGCCCTGCCTGCTCAAGCTGGCCGCTGCGGCCTGCCTGTATTTTCTTGTCATCAAACACCCACAAGGGGTCCACCCATGAAGCACTTTCTCTACAGGAGCGCCGCCGCGCTCGCCTTGTCCCTTCCCCTGCTGGCCGGTCTGGCGGGCTGCGCCGGCCCCCAGATCAGCGACTACGCCGCCGAAAAGCCGGTGCTCGACATGCGCCAGTATTTCAACGGCACGGTCGATGCGTACGGCGTGTTCACCGACCGCTCCGGCAAGGTCGTCAAACGTTTCACCGTGGTCATGACTTGCAGCTGGCAAGGCCCGCCGGGTGCCGAGACCGGTGTGCTCGACGAAGCCTTCACCTACTCCGACGGCAGCACCGACCGCCGGGTCTGGACGCTCAAACGCACGCCCGACGGCCGCTACACCGGCACCGCCGCCGACGTGCTGGGGGAAGCCACCGGCGAGGAAAAGGGCAATGCCTTCCGCTGGGGCTACACGCTCAAGCTGCCGGTGGACGGCCGCGTGATCGAGGTGCAGTTCGACGACTGGATGTACCTGATGAACGACAAGGTGCTGCTGAACAAGGCGGTCATGAGCAAGTTCGGCGTGCGCCTCGGCGAGGTCACGCTGTCGTTCGTGAAACGCTGAACAGGCCTCAGAACTTCAAGCAAAATCGGCCTGCAGCCCTTTACCCGTCTGCGTCAACAGCTATCATTTTTATAACAAAGCATCACCATGCCGTATAACCCTCCCCTTCACGACTGGCACGGAAAAACCGTGTGGCTGGTCGGCGCCTCCAGCGGTATCGGCCAGGCCACGGCGCATGCGTTGCATGAGGCCGGCGCCAAAGTGGTGGTGTCCGCCCGCAATGGCGCAGCGCTGGAAGCCTTTGTGGCCGCCCATCCCGGCGCGCAGGCCCTGGTACTCGACGCGTCGGACGCGGTGGCCGTGAAAACCGCGGCACAGTCGCTGCTGGCCCAGGGGCCGCTGGACCTGATGATGTATTGCGCGGGTTATTACAGGGAACAGCGAGCCACCGGTTTTGACCTGGCGGACATGCTTAGGCATCAGCAGGTCAACTACGTGGGCGCCCTGTATGTGCTGGACGCAGTCTTGCCCGCCATGCTGCAGCGCGGCAGCGGTCACCTCAGCCTGGTCGGCAGCGTGGCCGGTTACCGCGGCCTGCCGCAAAGCCTGGCCTACGGCCCGACCAAGGCGGCGCTGATCAACCTGGCCGAAACCCTGTACCTGGACCTGCAGGCCAGCGGCGTGGGGGTGAGCCTGGTCAACCCGGGGTTTGTCGAAACACCGCTGACCGCCGGCAACCAGTTCAGCATGCCGGCGCTGATCAGCCCGGCCCAGGCGGCGACCGAGATTCTGGCCGGCTGGGCGCGGGGCCAGTTCGAGATCCACTTTCCGAAACGCTTCACGCTCTGGATGAAAACCCTGCGCGTCCTGCCCTACGCGCTGTATTTTCCGGCGATTCGCAAATTCACCGGCCTGTGAGCACCCCATGAACCCAAGCCCACATGCCCAGGTCGAATCACTGGTGCATTTTTTTGAGACCCTGAACCCGGCCGGTGTTGCGCGCATGGGCGAGTTCTATGCGGCCGATACCTGGTTCAAGGACCCGTTCAACGAAGTGCAGGGCCTGGCGCAGGTGCAGCACATCTTCAGCCACATGTACGTGGCACTCGACCGGCCGCGTTTTGTGGTGACGGCGCAGGTGGTTGAGGGCCGTCAGTGTTTCCTGACCTGGAACTTCGAGTTCTATTTCAGGCGGCGCGGGCCCCAGCAGTTGCAGACCATACGCGGCGCCTCGCACATCAGCTTCAACGAGGCCGGCCTGGTGGTGCGCCACCGCGACTACTGGGACGCGGCCGAAGAGTTGTATGAAAAGCTGCCGCTGCTGGGCAGCCTGATGCGCTGGCTGAAAAAGCGCGCTGGCAGTTAGCCCCCACGGTCGCTCCTGTTTTTATAGCTGCTTACGCCCACCAGCAAAGGGCTACGGGCCTTTTTATTCCTGAATCGGTTCAGGAAGGCAGGGTGTCGACAAAACTCGGACGCTGCGCCAGCTTGTCATACAGCCGGGTCAGGTTGGGGTGGGGCGTGCGCCAGTCGATCTGCGGAAAACGGAAGTCCAGGTAACCGAGCGCGCAGCCGACGGCGATGTCGGACAGGCTCAGGTGAATGCCGCTGCAAAAAGGCTTGTCGCCCAGGCCCGTGCTCATGGCCCGCACGGTCGTATCGATCTTGTCCATCTGGCGGTCGATCCAGGCCTGGCAACGCTGCTTGTCGTCGCGGCCGGCCCAGGTGGCCTCCAGCCGGGCCAGGATGGCCGCGTCGAGCAGGCCGTCGGCCAGTGCTTCCCAGGTTTTCACCTCGGCGCGTTCCCGGCCCTGCACCGGAATCAGCTTGCCGACCGGCGACAGGGTGTCCAGGTACTCGACGATCACGCGCGAATCAAACACGGCTTCTTCCGACCCGTTGGCGCCTTCCATGACCAGGCAGGGCACCTTGCCCAGCGGATTGGATTCGGACATGGTCGTGCCCGCGGCCCAGACGTCTTCAATGACGAACTGGTAGTCGAGCTTTTTTTCCGCCATCACGATGCGCACTTTGCGCACATAAGGGCTGCCGTAGGATCCAATGAGTTTCATAGTCAATCTTTTATCGATGGCCCGGGGGCTTGGAAGTCGCGATACCGTAAGCCAAATAGCTTAGCAGGCCCCAGCCGATTGCATTCTATCGAGTATGCGTCGGCACGGCCTGCCACGCGGAAAAAACGGGGTAACCTGTCCGCAGCGGCGCCAGGCCAGCCGCCTACAATGTCGCCCATGAACCCGTCCACCAGCTTCTCCATCACCGCCCTGTCCCCCCTGGACGGCCGCTACGCCGCCAGACTCGCCCCCCTGCGGCCGCTGATGTCGGAGCTCGGTTACATGCACCGCCGCGTCCAGGTGGAAGTCGCCTGGTTCATCGCGCTGTCGGACGCTGGGTTTGCCGAATTCAAGCCGCTGACCCCTGGCGCGCGCACCTACCTGCTTGGACTGGTCAAGCATTTCTCCGAGACCGATGCGGTCGCGATCAAGGAGATAGAAAAAACAACCAACCACGACGTGAAGGCGGTCGAGTACTGGATCAAGTCGAAGTTCGAGGCGCGGCCGGAGCTGCAGGCTGCCGCCGAGTTTGTGCATTTCGCCTGCACCAGCGAGGACATCAACAACACCAGCCATGCGCTGCAGATCAAAAGCAGCCGCGAGCAGGTCCTGCTGCCGGCGCTGGACAAGGTCATCACGCAACTGCGCGTGATGGCGCACCTGCATGCCGACGAGCCCATGCTCAGCCGCACCCACGGCCAGACCGCCAGCCCGACCACCGTCGGCAAGGAGATCGCCAACGTGGTGGCCCGCCTGATGGTGGCGCGTGATCGGGTGGCCGGCGTGCAGCTGATGGCCAAGATGAACGGCGCGGTCGGCAACTTCAATGCCCACCTCGCGGCCTGGCCTGATTTCGACTGGGAGGCGCTGAGCCGGCGTGTCATCGAGTCGCCCGAGCCACTGGGCCTGGGCCTGAGTTTTCAGCCCTACAGCATCCAGATCGAGCCGCACGACTACATGGCCGAGCTGTTCGACGCGGTGGCACGCACCAACACCATCCTGATCGACTTTGCACGTGATGTCTGGGGCTATGTCAGCGTGGGTTATTTCAAGCAGCGCCTGAAGGACGGGGAAATCGGCTCGAGCACCATGCCGCACAAGGTCAACCCGATTGATTTCGAAAACGCCGAAGGCAACCTCGGCCTGGCCAATGCGCTGCTGCGCCACATGAGCGAGAAACTGCCCGTCAGCCGCTGGCAGCGCGACCTGACCGACAGCACCGTGCTGCGCAACATCGGCGTGGCCTTCGGTTATGCCGTGCTGGCCTACAGCTCGATGAGCACCGGACTGGGCAAGCTCGAGCTCAACCGTGAAGCCCTGGCCGACGACCTCGATGCCTCGTGGGAAGTGCTGGCCGAGCCGATCCAGACGGTGATGCGCCGGTACGGCGTGCAGGGCGCTTACGAAAAACTCAAGGAAGTCACACGCGGCAAAACCGTGACGGCCGAAGCGCTGCACGGACTGATACGCTCGCTGGAGATTCCGGACGCGGAAAAAGACCGCCTGCTGGCCATGACCCCGGCCAGTTACACCGGCAAGGCCGCGGAACTCGCCAAACGGATCTAGACGGGCGCCGGCATGTCGGCGCCACACGACCAGCACTGCTCGAAGCCGCCTTCCACCATTTCACCGCAGGCGCACAGCCAGCGGCGTTGCGGCAGGTTCTGCAGGCTGTGCAGCAAGGCCTCGGCGCGCGGCTTTTCGTGGTCGTGGGTCAGCCAGACTTCGGGCTGGCACTGGTCGGGCGGCAACTCTCCCGCCACGCTGCCGAGAAAATAACGCTGCACCGTGGCCGAAAAACCGGCCTGCTGCAACACATCGGCCCAGAGCGCCGCGATGGCAATGTTGGGGGCGCGGGCCAGTCGGAGCATGGGATCAGTTTACTCCTGAATTGATAGCTGTCTGCGCATGCGTCACAAGGGCCAAGGGCCAAAAACGCTTAAAAAAATAGACGTTTCAGACCGATTCCGGCTTGTCCTTCTTTTCCAGCGCGCGATCGGCATAACGGCCAAAACGCCAGGCCGTGTCTTCCTGCGTGATGCGCCGCCAGGTCCCGCGCTTGGCGGCCGGGCTCATTTCGGGCCAGCGCTGCACCTCCTCGAAGGTGCGCCCACAGCCCTTGCACAGCTCGTCACCCTGGCTGGTCGAGCAGATGGCAATGCAGGGCGTGTCGGCGGTCGTGTCGTACCAGGCGCGCCAGGCCGCCATGGCCCGGGGTGGAAAACCGGCCTCGTCGGCCTCCTCCTCGCGGTAAAACACCAGCAGGGCGTACACCTCGGCCAGCGCACGCAGTTCGGGCGCGAGCGTGATGCCGTCGAGCGACGGTTTTTTCTCGCGCCAGTAGTTGATGGCCGCTTCAATGTCGGTGATGTGGATGCCAGGCATGCGGGGGCGGTGCAATCGGAAAAGGAGAAGTGGAGGCTAAAAATGGGCCGCCGCTCGAAGCGGCGCCCGCTATTTCCGGCTGGGCCGTGAATGATAGGCCAAGCCCGCAGCCTTCTGCGGCACCGGGCCTTTTTCGGGGTTACCGCAGCCGGACTTTGCAAAAAAGCGCGGTTTGTTGTCAAATATGGGGGTTCCGAAGGGGAGTAACTCCCTCATCTGGCTGCGCCGGAATTTTTCCCGCCGCCGGACGTTCAGCAAGTCGTCATTACGAAGTTCCCACTTCCGGCTTGTTGGGCATGCAGCACAACTGCATGTCGAGCCAGACCTTCGATCGAAACCTGACCAGGTTTGATCGAGGCGTCGCAGCAACCACTCCGCCCCTCACCGACCTGTCCGGTTTTAACGAAGCCCGGAAATCCGCCTGCCGGATTTCCATGTTGCAACCTGACGTGAAAGTGTGAAATGGAATTATTCTCAACGCCCTGGTGGTCGGCCCTGCTGGCGATCATCCTCATCGACCTGGTGCTGGCCGGCGACAACGCGATCGTGATCGCGCTGGCCGCGCGCAACCTGCCACCCCACCTGCAGAAAAAAGCCATTGCCTGGGGCACGGTGGGGGCCATTGCCGTGCGCTCTGTCATGACCGTGGGCGTGGTCTGGCTGCTGAAGATTCCCGGCCTGATGCTGGTCGGCGGCCTGGGCCTGCTCTGGATCGCCTACAAGCTGCTGGCCGACCAGGGCGACAAGGAGCACGACGGCCCGGTGGCCAGCACCTTCTGGGGCGCGATGAAAACCATTGTGGTCGCCGATGCACTCATGGGTGTGGACAACGTGCTGGGCGTGGCAGGTGCCGCCCACGGCTCGTTTGACCTGGTGGTCATCGGTTTGCTGGTCAGCATCCCCATCGTGGTGTTCGGCAGCACCATGGTGCTCAAGCTGGTCGAACGTTTTCCCATGATCATCAACATAGGCGCTGCGGTGCTGGCCTTCACCGCCGCCAAGATGATTGTGAGTGAGCCCCTGCTGGACCCGGTTTACGGTGGCCCGGGCTCGCTGCCCGCGTCCGCCGCCCTGAACACCGCCGCGCAGTGGGGCACCTACGCCCTGGCCGTGGCCGGTGTCCTGGGCGCAGGCTGGTGGGTCACGCGCCGTGCCAGGGCCATGCAGCCCGGCAAAGCCGTGGCCGACCACACCTGACAACGACCCCGGCCGGAGCAAGCTGATGGACACCACGATTGTTTATGTCGACGAAGCCGCGCATGCGCTGGGCATGCTGGCACCCCTGCTGCAATCCGGCCAGGCGCACACGCCGACGCGCTGGATCGTGGTGGGCTGCGCGCCGCGCATCACGCACCGCGTCAGCAAGTGGGTCACGCACAGCGCCCGCGAAAGCTGGCGCGGCAAGTGGGCCGAAAAAGTTTTTGCGCAAATCGTCCCGCTGTTGCAGGCCTCCGGCGACCCGGTCGTCACCCACCTGGCATGCGGCCCGCTCGATGAGTTCACCGCCGCCTTGCGGGCACGGCATGGCGAGGGACGTCTGGTGGACGCGCGCCGGCCCCGGTCCGCGGCGGACCTGCAAGCGGCCCCCGGGGCGAACACCATCGAGCCGCGCGGCGTCTGGAGCTTTGCCGCCATGCTGGCCGGCTCCGGCCTGCTGTTGACGGCGGATTAGAACGTTGCAGACCGCGGTGGTATTCTTGGGCGCATGAAACTCATCGTCAAATGGCTTTGCAGCGCTGCCGCCTTGCTGGCGGTGGCTTATCTGTATTCCGGTGTGACCGTGACCAGCTTCCCGGCGGCGCTGCTGGCAGCAGCGGTGCTGGGCGCGCTCAACACGGTGGTGCGCCCTCTGCTGGTGTTGCTGACCCTGCCGGTGACGCTGGTGACGCTGGGGCTGTTCCTGTTTGTCATCAACGCCCTGATGTTCTGGGCCGCCGCCGGCCTGCTCAGCGGCCTGCATGTCACCGGGTTTGTCGCCGCCCTGATCGGTTCGCTGATCTACTCGGTGCTGCAGCTAGCGATCGAGTTTCTCCTGGAGCGCCTGCTCCCGAAGTAGCTGGTCGATCTCGCGTGCCCGCGTGTCGATGATGGACGCATCGATGTAGTTGCTGGCCGCCGCGCCGGCGTCGCGGCCGCTGCGCATCAGGTCCTGCGCGGCCTTGAAACGGTCGCGGGCCGCAGGGTAGTCCAGCTGGGCCACCCGGCTCTCGGCATCGGCCCGGATCGCCCGCAACGTCTGCCCCTGCTGTCCCCAGGCCGTCGCCAGCAATTGCCAGGCGATGGCATCTTTCGGATGGGTGGTGACCCAGGGTTGCAGGGCGCCTGAGACCTCCTGCGCCCGACCTGCCGCAAGATCCGCCCGGGCCTGCAGCAGCAGGGCCGCCCGGCTGCGTGTGTCGCCCAGCTTCGGCACACCCGCCGTGTTGCCGGCAGCCAGCTCGATCTCCAGCGCCAGCCACTCCACCGGATCAGCCAGGGGTGTCTTGGCGGGCACGGCCGCCTTGAGTTTGCCCACCAGGCTGCGCGCCAGGGCGTGGTCGCGCAGCCGGCTTGCCGCCAGGGCGCCGCCATACAGCGCACCGGCGTCGCGCGGTGTCCATGCCGCATTCGCCGCGCCGGCGAGTGACACACGCTGCGCGTCAGCCACCATCGGCCGCAAGCCATCCACGCCGGGATCGGCCAGCACACGCGCCCGCGCCGCCATCAAAGCGTGCAGCGTGCGTGCACCGCCCGGCTCTTCGCTGGCGCCCTTGGGCGCTGAGCTCTGCCCGCCCTCCAGTTGCAGCCGGCCCTTGATCTCGGCAATACGCTCGGTCGTCAGCGGGTGGCTGCGCAGGTAGGGAAAAGCACCGTTGTCATTGAGCCGCGAGGCCTGCTGCAGCTTGTCGAACATGCTGGCGAAACCCTGCTTTTCGAAGCCGGCGTCGGCCATCACGCCAAAGCCGACCCGGTCGGCTTCGCGCTCCATGTCGCGCGAAAAATTGAGCTGGTTCTGCACGGCCAGCGCCTGCCCGCCGGCAATCGCTGCATTGGCGGCGTCCGGGCTTTTGTTGGCGGCCAGGGCGCCGAGAATCATGGCCGCGATCAGCCAGGGCATTTGCTGGTTCTGCTTGCTCATCAGGCGAGAAATGTGCCGCTGCGTCACGTGGCTCAACTCGTGCGCCAGCACCGAGGCCAGTTCGTCGCGGGTGGCCACCGCGCCTATCAGCCCCAGATGCACACCGAGATAACCCCCCGGCAAGGCAAAGGCGTTGATGCTGCGATCGCGGATCTGCATGACGTCCCAGGCAAAGCGCTCGTCCAGTTCGGGACCCAATTCGCCGCGGGCGCGCGCGGCCGTCATCAGCGGCTGCCAGATGCCCTGCAGGTAGTCACCCAGCACCGGATCGTCCAGGTAGTCGGGGTCGCGGTAAATGCTGGCAGCAATGCGGTCGCCGAGCCGCCTTTCCGCACTGGCGGACAACTCCGAGGTGTCACCCAGCGCCGGCAGCGCGCCGCTGGGCCGGACGGGCGTCTGGGCCTGCGCCAAGCCGTGCGACGCTATGAAAATACTAGCGGCTAGCGCAATGCAGCCAAGGGCAGAATGCCTGTTTGACTTGAAAAAAGATGGCGGCATGAAGGGGTATAAAACGAGGGGTTGAGATCCAGCAAAACTGTCCAATACTTGTCGCGGCCTGGCCGGCCACCCAATCGTTGGGCCACCTGCCGACCTGTGACTTTCCCGAACGTGCGTGAATGCACCAGTGCATCTTATGATGATGGATGCTTGTAAAGGTTCTGTAACAGTATGACCACGACTTCACCGCTGACACATTTCGACGCCGCAGGGCAGGCGCACATGGTCGATGTGGCCGCCAAACCAGCCACCCACCGGGTGGCGGTGGCGCAAGGCCGCATCACCATGAACCCTGCCACGCTGGCCATCATCCTGGAAGGCACAGCCAAAAAAGGCGACGTGCTCGGCATCGCCCGAATTGCCGGCATCGTGGCGGCCAAAAAAACCAGCGACCTGATTCCCCTGTGCCACCCGCTGGCGCTGACCCGTGTGGCGATGAATTTCAGCCCCGACACCGCCAGCGCCAGCATCGTTTGCCAGGCGACGGTGGAAACGGTCGGACCGACCGGTGTGGAGATGGAGGCCCTGACCGCGGTCCAGGTGGCCCTGCTGACGATTTATGACATGTGCAAAGCCGCGGACCGCGGGATGACCATGACGGATATCAAGCTGCTGGAAAAACATGGCGGCAAGTCGGGAAGTTTTATCGCGACTTCCTAGTCACGTTCACGGTCAATCTTCGGGTCGCCCAGGCCGTTGGTATGGCGCCATTTTTTGTAGTCTTCGGGAAACGCAGCGCGATACCGGACAAGGTGCAGCAAAGCGTCCTCGTCACGCCCCAGCATGACAGCGCTTTCAATCACCTTTTCAATCACCCGGGGCTCCGGCGAGTAGTGCAGCAAGGCAGTGGCAGTGTCGAATGTCCACCGCGCGTTGGCGGGCTGGAGCGAGGTGGTTGTCAGCTCCGCAAACAGCACCTGGTTCCGGAAAAGCCACGATCCCCGAACCTTGTCCAGCGTGTCGTCACGGTAGGCCGGATCACGCGACTGCGGCGCCAGGTAGAGCTGGCTGATGCGGTGGTAATCCCATGCGGCATACGCCACCGCCGCCAACAACGCTGTCGCCGCGGCAAGCCGAATCGCAGCTCCCACACTCGCTCGCGCGTATTGACCTGAGCCCGCTGTCCGTTCTCGCGGCGCTGGCCACAGCATCCACACGCACAGCCCGAACGCCATCTGGAAGGGCCCGTACCACAGTGGATATTCCAGCATGCTGTGCAGCATGATGACGGCCAGCACACCCCAAGCCATCTGCCGGGTCGGATCCGTTTCACGCCAGGGCCTGGCACGCCAGACGACCCAGCCTGCACCACCACACACAGCCACGGCCAACGGAATGCCCAATTCCACGGCCAGGTGCAGCGGCAGGTTGTGGGCGTTGTCCAGGATGTCGCAGAAACGCGCGCCGGGGTAAAGCGTCATGTAGTGCGCATAATCCAGTTCGCCCCAGCGCCAGCCGAACCAGGGCTTTTGCGCAATCAGATGCAAAACGTTGGACCAGAGCGTGAGACGGCTGGCACAGGCCGGGTCACCGGCGCGCAGACGGGCGACCATGCCATGGCCCATCAGGTCGAGCCCGGCCAACCAGGGCAGTGCCAGCGTGGCCACCGCATAGGCCAGCACAGCTCCCAGCAGCACGCGGCGAACTACGGGCTGGCGCCACCCGCCCCAAACCCAGCACAGCGCGCACAGCAAAACCAGCTGCAACAGGCCGGTTCGCGACGAGGACGCCGCGTTACCGGCTGCCAGCAGGCTTGCCGCCAGCAGAGGCAGCCATAGAGAACGCCCGGCGGAGCGGCCACTCACCGCCAACCAGACCAAGGCGCCCAAAGCGATATTGGTCAGGCTGGCGAATTGATTGCGCTGGCGCAGGTTGGCGAAGGCCTCACCTGCCCGAGCAGAATTTACCCATGAGCCAAAGACATCGCCGATGCTGAAATATTGCATCAATCCGATAGCGCTACTCAATACACCTGCTACTAGCCAGGCGCCGGCGACGGGTCGCATGACGCAGCCATCGCGTGTTGCGTGAACACCTGTTCCTGCAAAGACACAAAGAATGCCTACGGCCAAAACAATGGGGAGGACTTGACTGGACGGGGTCTGGGCACCTGCGAGCAACGTCAGCAAGGTAACGCCGCCCACCGAAACCAGCGAAAGAGCTGACACCGGCATCAAACCTAGCAGCCATGCGGCACAGAAAAGCGTCACGAGCCATGGCAGCACCGCCGGCGATGGACCGGCCGCCCACGGGTTCAGCCAAGGAAAGGTCAGGCAGGCCAACACGGCCACTCCCAAGGCTACCTCACGGCAACGAACCGAACTGCCTGTGTCAGTCATATCCACGCGGATACAGACATTGCCAGCGCCAGGCATCCCGGCACATTTCCTCCAAGCCATGCTTGGCCTGCCAGCCCAGGAGCCGATGCGCCAGCGAAGGATCGGCAAAGTACCTTGCGACATCGCCAGGTCGGCGCGACACCACCTGATAAGGCACATCCACGTTATTGACGCTCTCGAAAGTGTCAATCAACTGTTTGACGCTGGTCCCTTGCCCAGTGCCCAGATTGACCGTGAAATCGCTTCCTCCATGCATCAAATGCCTTAGCGCTGCTACATGGCCAGAAGCGATATCCTGAATGTGAATGTAGTCACGGATACATGTTCCATCAGGTGTCGGATAGTCTGCTCCAAACAGCGACAGACTGTCACGCAGACGCGCCGCCGCTTGGGCGACAT
>NZ_CALRVW010000020.1:0-78517 GCF_943371715.1 Polaromonas sp. YR568
GGCATCGCGCAAGGCCTTGCGCGCCACCGTCAGCGTGCGCTGGGTCAGCCCGGCCGTGGCCGCTTCAAAGTCCGCGGCCTTCATGTCAAATTGCACGTTAGCCCTTGCCAGTCGGGCGGAGAATGCTACTGAATCCGTAGCAGACAAGGCCTCCTTGCAGGCCCGGGCGGCCTGCAGCAAGGCGGCCTTGTCGCCCGGCGTGAGCGTGTCGGCGGCCAGGCCGGCCTTGACCAGCACCCACTCGACCAGCGCGCGGTCGTAGTCGTCGCCGCCCAGCGCCGAGTCGCCGCCCGTGGCCACGACTTCAAACACACCCTGCGTCAGGCGCAGGATGGAAATATCGAAGGTGCCGCCACCGAGGTCATAAATCGCGTAAACCCCTTCGCTGGCGTTGTCCAGCCCATAGGCAATCGCCGCGGCGGTCGGTTCGTTGATCAGGCGCAGCACGTTGAGGCCGGCCAGCTGCGCCGCATCCTTGGTGGCCTGGCGCTGGGCGTCGTCAAAATACGCCGGCACCGTGATGACCGCGCCGAAAATCTCGTCGTCAAAGCTGTCTTCCGCCCGGTAACGCAGCGTCGCCAGGATCTCGGCGCTGACTTCGACCGGGCTTTTTTCGCCGGCCACGGTTTGCAGCGTGACCATGCCGGGCTGGTCGACCAGCTGGTAAGGCAGTTGCGCGCGGTTGCCGATGTCGTTGATGCCGCGGCCCATCAGGCGTTTGACCGAGGCGATGGTGTTTTGGGGATCCTCCACCTGCGCGGCAAGCGCGTCGTAGCCGATCTGGCGGCTGGTGGCGCCGGTCTCGTCCACCAGGTAACGCACCACGCTGGGCAGCAGCACGCGGCCCTGCGCATCGGGCAGGCATTCGGCCACGCCGCTGCGCACACTGGCCACCAGCGAATGGGTGGTGCCCAGGTCAATGCCAATGGCAATGCGCCGCTGGTGCGGATCAGGGGTCTGACCGGGTTCGGAAATTTGCAGTAAGGCCATGAATGTTTTTGGGTCGCGCTGGAGGTCTGTGACAGTCTATTGTCCCAGCGAGTCGATGCGTGCATCAATCTCGCTGCCAAAGCGCTCAATAAACATAAGGCTTCTCACCTGCCGGGCGGCGGCCGGGAAGTCTTTTTCCCGGTCCAGCGAATGCTCTATTTTTGATAGCTGCTCGCGCTTGCTGTCCAGGGTCTGGGCTGCGATTTCTTCCAGACTGTCGAGGCCTTCCGCCTCTTCCAGCGCTTCACGCCACTGCATCTGCTGGATCAGGAAATCGGGAGGCATGGCCGTGTTGCTCTCGGCCTGGATGGGCGCGCCGTGCAGCTCGCAGAGGTAGATCGCACGCTTGAGCGGGTTCTTCAGCCGCTGGTAAGCCTCGTTGATGCGCACCGACCACTGCATGGCCAGCCGCTGGGCGGCAGCGCCCTGCGCCGCAAACCGGTCGGGATGCGCCTCGCGCTGCAGCTCTTTCCAGCGCGCATCGAGCACGGCGCTGTCCTGTGCGAACTGCACAGGCACGTCAAAAAGTTCGAAATCGTTGGATTGGAGGCTTGTCACGGAAAAACCCGTTTTCGGGATGGGAAGCGTAGCGAGCGGGCGTCAGCGAGGTGCGGCCAGCGCGGAGCCACCGGAGCGTACTTCAGGTACGTGAGGATGGCGAGCACTGCCCGCGCCTCGATCACGCCTGCGCAGTAGCTTCACACCCGAAAAGATTCGCCGCACCCACAGCGGTCACGCTCATTCGGATTGATGAACTTGAAGCCCTCATTGAGGCCCTCACGCACGAAGTCGAGCTGGGTGCCGTCGATGTAAGCCATGCTTTTCGGGTCCACCAACACCTTCACTCCGTTGTCTTCAAACACCACGTCTTCAGGCGCAATCTCGTCGGCGTATTCAAGCTTGTAGGCCAAGCCGGAACAGCCGGTGGTTCTGACGCCCAGGCGCACGCCCACGCCCTTGCCGCGTTTGGCCATGTAGCGGGTGACGTGACGTGCTGCGGCGTCGGTGAGGGTAACGGACATGGGGGAAAGCTTCGCAGGTCGATGAGGTTAGTGGGCGTGCTTCAACTTGTAGTCGCTGACGGCGGCCTTGATGGCGTCTTCGGCGAGGATGGAGCAATGGATTTTCACCGGCGGCAGGGCCAGTTCTTCGGCAATGGCGCTGTTCTTGATGCTTGCTGCTTCGTCCAGGGTCTTGCCCTTGACCCACTCGGTCACGAGTGAGCTCGACGCAATCGCGGAGCCGCAGCCGTAGGTCTTGAAACGCGCGTCTTCAATCACGCCGGTCAGCGGGTTGACCTTGATCTGCAGCTTCATGACGTCGCCGCAGGCCGGTGCGCCGACCATGCCGGTGCCTACCGTGTCGTCGCCCTTTTCAAACGAGCCGACGTTGCGGGGGTTTTCATAGTGGTCCACCACTTTTTCGCTGTATGCCATTTTATTTACCTCTTCAAGCTGTTTGCGCTGCTTAGTGAGCAGCCCACTGGATGGTGGACAAGTCCACACCATCCTTGAACATTTCCCAGAGCGGCGACAGGTCGCGCAGCTTGGCCACGTTTTCCTTGATCGTCGCCACGGCGTAGTCAATCTCTTCTTCGGTGGTCCAGCGGCCTATGGTCATGCGCAGGCTGCTGTGCGCCAGCTCGTCGCTGCGGCCCAGGGCGCGCAGCACATAGCTGGGCTCCAGGCTGGCCGAGGTGCAGGCCGAGCCGCTTGAAACCGCAAGGCCCTTGATGCCCATGATCAGGGACTCGCCCTCGACATAGTTGAAACTCATGTTGAGGTTGTGCGGTACGCGCTTGTCGGCATGGCCGTTGAGGAAGACCTCTTCCACGTCTTTCAGGCCGGCCAGCATGCGCTCGTGCAGGGCACGGATGCGCTGGTTTTCGTCGTGCATTTCGGCCTTGGCAATGCGGTAGGCCTCGCCCATGCCCACACACTGGTGCGTCGGCAAGGTGCCGGACCGCATGCCGCGCTCATGGCCGCCCCCGTGCATCTGTGCCTCCAGCCGCACACGCGGCTTGCGCCGCACATACAGTGCGCCTATGCCTTTGGGGCCGTAGGTCTTGTGCGAGGTCAGACTCATCAGGTCGACCGGCAAGGTTGCAAGATCGATATCCACACGGCCGGTGGCCTGCGCCGCGTCCACATGGAAAATGATGCCTTTTTCGCGGCACAGGGCGCCAATCGCGGGGATGTCCTGGATCACACCAATCTCGTTGTTGACGAACATGACGCTGACAATGATGGTGTCGGGGCGGATCGCCGCCTTCAGCACCTCCAGATCGAGCAGGCCGTCGGCCTGCACGTCGAGGTAGGTCACGTCAAACCCCTGGCGCTCCAGCTCGCGGCAGGTGTCGAGCACGGCCTTGTGCTCGGTCTTGACCGTGATCAGGTGTTTGCCCTTGGACTTGTAGAAATGCGCGGCACCCTTGAGTGCCAGGTTGTTGGACTCGGTCGCACCGCTGGTCCAGACGATCTCGCGCGGGTCGGCACCGATCAGCTCGGCCACCTGCTCGCGGGCTTTTTCCACGGCGGCTTCTGCTTCCCAGCCCCAAGCATGGCTGCGCGAAGCGGGATTGCCGAAATGCTCGCGCAACCAGGGAATCATGGCGTCCACCACCCGCGGGTCACACGGGTTCGTGGCGCTGTAGTCCATGTAAATGGGGAAGTGTGGGGTTTCCATGTGGCTGGCTTTTTATTTCAGGGCTGGCTGGCAGCATCAAAAAATGGACGTCAGTCTCCGGCAATCAGGCCCTCGCAGGCCAGAAACGCCAGGACCGCTCAGGACTTCGAAAACGCGTTGCCCAGGGCAAACACCGAATTGGGCGCATTGACGCGCATCGGCTTGGCCACGGGCGCAGTGAAGATGGCTTTCTTCACCATGGGCGTATTTTCAACAACCACGCCTTTGGCCAACTGGTCGTCAACCAGCTTTTGCAGGGTCACGGAGTCGAGAAACTCCACCATGCGGCTGTTCAGTGAAGCCCACAATTCGTGCGTCATGCAGCGGCCACCGTCACCGAGACAGTTTTCCTTGCCACCACACTGGGTCGAGTCGATGGGTTCGTCCACCGACACAATGATGTCAGCTACGGTGATGTCTGCCGCCTTGCGGCCCAGGGTGTAACCGCCGCCGGGGCCACGGGTGGACTCGACGAGTTCATGGCGGCGCAGTTTGCCGAACAGCTGCTCAAGATAGGACAGCGAAATCTGCTGGCGCTGGCTGATGGCCGCCAGGGTAACGGGGCCGTTGTTCTGGCGCAGGGCCAGGTCAATCATCGCGGTGACCGCAAAGCGGCCTTTGGTCGTGAGGCGCATTTTTCAAGCTCCTTAAAAGTTGGCTTGACTGTCGTTTGGCTCACCCTGTCAGCTTGTGGCTTGACAGGGAACTTTTCTCCACCCGCCCCGGCCTGTCGGCCTGATCGGCTGCAGGGCTTTTGTTGTTCTGTTTGTTCCTGACTGTTTTCGTCAAGTATAGCACAGATGCCCGACCGATTCAGTCGCCATTGTACCGCCCAAGCCAGTTTGTCCAGGACAAACACCGCGCCGATTCGTGATGAAAGCCCTGTTTTCCGGTCTTACGGTCAGCCCGTCACCGGCGGCACATTGTCCACACCCGGCGCGCCAAACGCCTGCGCCTTGAGCACATGCAACTGGTCGCGCACGCTGGCCGCCCTTTCAAACTCCAGGTTTTTCGCATGTTCGATCATTTGTTTCTCCAGCCGCTTGATTTCTCGGGCAATGTCCTTCTCGCTCATGTCCTCCACCAGGGCCTTTTGCAGCTCGAGTTTTTCCGCTTCCTTGCCGGATTTCTCGCTGTAGACGCCGTCGATCAGGTCCTTGATGCGTTTGACAATGCTCTTGGGCGTGATTCCGTGTTCGAGGTTGAAAGCGATCTGTTTGTTCCGGCGGCGCTCGGTCTCATCCATCGCCTTTTTCATGGAGTCGGTGATGCGGTCCGCATACAGGATGGCCCGGCCGTTCAGGTTGCGCGCTGCCCGGCCAATGGTCTGGATCAGGCTGCGCTCGGCCCGCAGGAACCCTTCCTTGTCGGCGTCCAGGATGGCGACCAGGCTGACTTCCGGGATGTCCAGGCCCTCGCGCAGCAAATTGATGCCAACCAGCACGTCGAAGGTGCCCAGGCGCAGGTCACGCAGGATTTCCACCCGCTCGACCGTGTCCACGTCGCTGTGCAGGTAACGCACCTTGACGCCGTTGTCGGTCAGGTAGTCGGTGAGTTGCTCGGCCATGCGTTTGGTCAGGGTGGTGATCAGCACGCGCTCGTTCTTGTCCACACGGATGCGGATTTCCTGCAACACGTCGTCGACCTGGTGGGTGGCCGGCCGCACTTCCACCTCGGGGTCCACCAGCCCGGTGGGCCGCACCACCTGCTCGACCACCTTGCCGGCATGCTGCTGCTCGTAGGCGGCGGGCGTGGCCGACACAAAAATGGCCTGGCGCATCTTGGTCTCGAATTCCTCGAACTTCAGCGGCCGGTTGTCCAGCGCGCTGGGCAGGCGAAACCCGTACTCGACCAGCGTGGTCTTGCGCGAACGGTCGCCGTTGTACATGGCGTTGAGCTGGCCGATCATGACGTGGCTCTCGTCGAGAAACATGATCGCGTCTTTCGGCAGGTAGTCGCACAGCGTCGACGGCGGCGAGCCCGGTGGCGCGCCGCTCAGGTGCCGCGTGTAGTTCTCGATGCCCTTGCAGTGGCCGATCTCGCTGAGCATTTCGAGGTCGAAGCGGGTGCGCTGCTCGATGCGTTGCGCCTCGATCAGTTTTCCGTCGCCGACAAATTGCTTGACGCGTTCGGACAGCTCGATCTTGATGGTTTCGACCGCGGCCATGACCTTGTCGCGCGGCGTGACGTAATGGCTCTTGGGGTAGACCACAAACCGCGGTACCTTCTGGCGGATGCGCCCGGTCAGCGGGTCGAACAGCTGCAACGACTCGATCTCGTCGTCGAACAGTTCGATGCGAATGGCCAGCTCGGAATGTTCCGCCGGAAAAACGTCGATCACGTCGCCGCGCACGCGAAAGGTACCGCGCGCAAAGTCCTGGTCGTTGCGTGCGTATTGCATGCGAATCAGGCGCGAGATCACGTCGCGCTGGTTCATCTTGTCGCCGGCGCGCGCGATGAAACGCATCTGCGTGTAGTCCTCCGGCGCGCCAATGCCGTAAATCGCGCTGACCGTGGCCACGATGATGGTGTCGCGCCGCTCCAGCACGCTTTTGGTCGCCGACAGGCGCATCTGCTCGATGTGTTCGTTGATCGCCGAGTCTTTTTCGATGAACAGGTCGCGCTGGGGCACATAGGCCTCGGGCTGGTAGTAGTCGTAATAACTGACGAAATACTCCACCGCATTTTTCGGGAAGAACTCGCGGAACTCGCTGTACAGCTGCGCCGCCAGCGTCTTGTTGGGGGCAAACACGATGGCCGGCCGGCCCATCCGGGCGATCACGTTGGCCATGGTGAAGGTCTTGCCCGAGCCGGTCACACCGAGCAGGGTCTGGAACACCTCCCCATCGTGGAGTCCCTCGACGAGTTGCTCGATCGCCACCGGCTGGTCACCGGCCGGCGGGTAAGGCATGAAGAGCTCGAACGGCGAGTCCGGAAAGCGCACAAATTCGCCGTTGGCAGGCGCTTCGCTGGACTCGGGCAGGACTTCAATCACTTCTGGCATAAAAAACCCAATTCTGGCCCGCTAAAATCTGGGGCAACCGAACAGAATACGACATTTGGCGGGCGGGCGCCGGCTGGGGCTGCCGATCTGCCGGCTGTCTTCGTCGCAGCCGGTAAACCAGATGGCGTGCCGGACCGTTTAAAAACACAAACCACCCTTTTCAGAGGATTTTCATGTCGCTTTTCAACGCCGTCGAAATGGCCCCCCGTGACCCTATATTGGGCCTGAACGAGCAATTCAATGCCGACACCAACCCGAACAAGGTCAATCTCGGTGTCGGCGTGTATTACGACGACGACGGCAAGCTGCCCCTGCTGCAATGTGTGCAGGCCGCCGAAAAGGCAATGATGGAATCGCCCAAGCCGCGCGGCTACCTGCCCATGGACGGTGTGGCCGCCTATGACGCGGCCGTCAAGGCGCTGGTATTTGGCGCCGACAGTGAGCCTGTCAAGAGCGGCCGCGTGGCCACGGCCCAGGCCATAGGCGGCACCGGCGGCCTGAAAATAGGCGCCGATTTCCTGAAAAAGCTCAGCCCGGACGCCAAGGTCCTGATCAGCGACCCGAGCTGGGAGAACCACCGAGCCCTGTTCGCCCAGGCCGGCTTCACCGTGGAAAGCTACCCCTACTATGACGCCGCCAAACGCGGCGTCAACTTCGAGGGCATGCTGGCCGCCCTGAACGCCGCGCCCGCCGGCACGATTGTGGTTCTGCACGCCTGCTGCCACAACCCGACCGGCTACGACGTCACCAGCGCGCAATGGGACCAGGTGATCGCCGCCGTCAAGGCGCGCCAGCTGACTCCTTTCCTGGACATGGCCTACCAGGGCTTTGGCCAGGGCATCCAGGAAGATGGTGCCGTCATCGGCAAGTTTGTCGCCGCCGGCCTGTGCTTTTTTGTCTCGACCTCGTTTTCCAAAAGCTTCAGCCTCTACGGCGAACGTGTCGGCGCCCTGTCGGTGCTGTGCGAGAACAAGGACGAGGCCGATCGCGTGCTGTCGCAACTCAAGATCGTGATTCGCACCAACTACAGCAACCCGCAGATCCACGGCGCCACCGTGGTCGCCAACGTGCTGAACAACCCCGAACTGCGCGCGCTCTGGGAAAAAGAACTGGGCGAGATGCGTGTGCGCATCAAGGACATGCGCCAGAAGCTGGTCGATGGGCTGAAAGCCGCTGGCGTGAAGGAAGACATGAGCTTCATCACCAAGCAGATCGGCATGTTCAGCTACTCCGGACTGACCAAGGACCAGATGGTGCGCCTGCGCAATGAATTCGGCGTCTACGGCACCGACACCGGCCGCATGTGTGTGGCCGCGCTGAACAGCCACAACATCGCCCACGTCTGCGCCTCCATCGCCAAGGTGATGTAAATCGGCGCGGGCGGCCTGCCGCAGCGGTTTGTGCAGGATGCCCTGCGCAACCCCTGCAACCAGGCCCTGCTGGACGGCCTGGCCGCGCTGAAGCTGCCCGACGCCTGGCTGGTCGGAGGTTGCCTGTTCCAGACCGTCTGGAACCTGCTCGATGGCCGCGCACCCGGCGCAGGCATCCGCGACTACGATGTTTTCTACTTCGACCCGCTGGACCTCTCCGGTGAGGCGGAGCAAGCCGTCAACCGGCAGGCGCAGGCGCTTTTTTCGGGCCTGGGCGTCCAGCTCGACGTCAGGAACCAGGCGCGCGTGCACACCTGGTACGCGGCGTATTTTGGGCGGCCCTGCCCGCCGCTGCAAAACGCCTGCGAAGGTGTGGACCGCTTCCTGGTCGGCAGCACCAGCGTCGGACTGCGCCGCGAAGCCGGCCGCATCCGGCTGCATGCGCCCTACGGACTGGACGACCTGTACCAGGGCCTCCTGAGCCCCAACCCCCGTGTGGACCATGGGCTCCTGTATGACAACAAGGTGCAGGACTACCAGGCACGCTGGCGCTGGCTGCGCCGGCCTGATCCACCGCCAGACTCGGCACGCTTCCCGGACTCATGATCAAAAGTGCCTGCAGCCCTTACGGTACGAGCGCAAGCAGCTATCTATTTGATAGTAAAACGGCTACGGATGTTGTAACCGTCGCTCAACCGCCGACCGTCGTCGGGTCGTAGAAAAAACGCTCTTCCACGATCTTGTCACCCTCCCAGCGCTGGTGCGCCAGTTCGTCGATGCGCAGCATCGAACCTGACACCCGCGTGAACTCGAACACCCAGTGGATCACGACGAAGTCGCCGTCCACCAGGAAGGAGTCCACCGGCAGGGTGCGCATTGCACTGCAGGCGGCCATGACGGCCCGCTCGTAGCTGACCAGCGTATCCCGGCCGCGCCGGGGCGGTTCGCTGTTTTCCTGCATGCTGGCATTGGGCGCATAAAACTGCTCGATGGCCTCGACGTAGTGGCCCTGCTCCACCAGTGCGATGAATTCCTGGACAGTTTGGCGGCTTGGCATGGTGTGGCGAGGTTCCTGGTTCAGCCCCAGATCACGGAGCGCATGGAGATCGAACCGAACTGGAAACTGGTGTTGAAAAAGCGTGGCGCTTCGTGGGCGTCCACAGCCGCTGCTGCATACAGCAGCGGGAGGTAATGTTCATGGGTTGGGTGCGCCATCAGCGCCAGCTGGCCCAGCTTCTGGAA
Organism: Polaromonas sp. YR568; assembly: GCF_943371715.1. Lineage (GTDB taxonomy): Bacteria > Pseudomonadota > Gammaproteobacteria > Burkholderiales > Burkholderiaceae_C > Polaromonas. The sequence goes on from NZ_CALRVW010000020.1 coordinate 9,292, forward strand.
GTTCTGCAGCGCATCGAGGTTACCCTGTTGAATGTAACCCCCGGTGGTCTGGTCGAACTCCAGCGCCCAATCATAGGCCTGGTGGCCGGCCGCGCCGCGCTGCGCCTGGCGCAGGTTGTGCACGATGTTGCCGCTGCCGACAATCAGCACACCGCGCTCGCGCAGGCCCTTGAGCTGCCGGGCCAGCGCGTAGTGGTCGGAGGGCGGGCGGCTGTAGTCCATGCTCAGCTGCAGCACCGGGATGCCGGCTTCGGGAAACATGGGCTGCAGCACCGACCAGGCGCCGTGGTCCAGGCCCCAGGCCTCGAGGTCCAGCCCCAGCGGCGCCGAGGCGCGCTGCCTGACGAAACGGCTGATCTCGCGCGCGGCAGTGGGCGCACCGGGCGCCGGGTACTGCTGGTCGAACAGCTCCTGCGGAAACCCGCCGAAATCATGGATGGTCTTGGGTTGCGCCATGCCGGTGACCCACCAGCCTTCGGTCAGCCAATGGGCCGACACACACAGCACCAGCTGCGGCGGCGGGTACTGGCTGCCAAACGCTGCGCCCAGTGCCTGCCAGCTGCGGCGGTATTCGTTGTCGCCAATCGCGTTCATGGGGCTGCCATGACCGACAAACAGCACCGGCATGCGGTCGGATTTTTTCAGCGAAGTGAATTCGTCAAGCGCCAGCGCGCCGGTGATCTCGGTCATAAATATCCGTCAGGTTCGAGCCAGGGCCGGCGGCCGAGGTGCTTTGCGGGGCATGGTGAGGCCATTTCACCAGTCTGCCGGGCTGATGTTCAGACATCCAGCGGCCAGAGATGTGAGATTTTCCATTGAATGGCAAAAAGAAGTGTCATCCGGCCCTTCCCTATTGGTGTTTGCCCTCCATTTAAATCCAGGCACACCTGTTATTATTTGTTGCACTGCAGCATATCGTTGTACAAAGGACATCCATGCTTTATCAAGTCTATGAAACCCAGCGTTCGCTGATGGAGCCGTTTGTCGACTTCGCCCAGGCCGCCGCCAAGCTCTACAACAACCCGACGTCGCCCTTCAGCAAGAGCCCGCTGGCGCAGCGCGCGGCGGCCGGTTACAGCCTGATTTACCGCCTCGGCAAGGACTACGAAAAACCGGCCTTCGGCCTGACCACGGTTGACGTGGACGGTGTTGGCGTGGCCGTGCACGAACGCATCGAGGTGGACAAGCCCTTTTGCGAGCTGCGCCGCTTCAAGCGTTTCACCGACGATCCGGCCACCCTGACCAAGCTCAAGGAGCAGCCGGCGGTGCTGATCGTGGCGCCACTGTCGGGCCACTACGCCACCTTGCTGCGCGACACCGTCAAGACCATGCTCAAGGACCACAAGGTCTACATCACCGACTGGAAAAATGCCCGCACCGTGCCGCTGTCCGAAGGCGCCTTCGCGCTCGACGACTACGTCAACTACGTGCAGGAATTCATCACCCACGTGCAGGGCATCTACGGCAACTGCCACGTCATCAGCGTGTGCCAGCCCACCGTGCCGGTGCTGGCCGCGATTTCGCTGATGGCCAGCCGGGGCGAAACCACGCCGCTGTCCATGACCATGATGGGCGGGCCCATCGATGCGCGCCGCTCACCGACGGCCGTCAACAACCTGGCGATGAACAAGAGCTTCGAATGGTTCGAGAACAACGTGATTTACAAGGTACCGGGCAACTTCCCGGGCGCCGGGCGCCGTGTCTACCCGGGCTTTTTGCAGCACACCGGCTTTGTCGCGATGAACCCGGACCGCCATGCCAAGAGCCACTACGACTACTTCAAGGACCTGATCAAGGGCGATGACACCAGCACCGAAGCCCACACCCGTTTCTACGACGAATACAACGCCGTGCTGGACATGGACGCCGACTACTACCTGGACACCATCAAGACCGTGTTCCAGGAGTTCAAGCTGGTCAACGGCACCTGGGACGTGAAGTCCAGGACAGGCAAGCTCGAACGCGTGCGTCCCGAGGACATCACCACCACCGCCCACTTCACGGTCGAAGGCGAACTCGACGACATCTCCGGCTCCGGCCAGACCGAAGCAGCCCACGGCCTTTGCTACAACGTGCCCAAGGCACGCCAGAAGCACCTGGAGGTCAAGGGCGCGGGTCACTACGGCATTTTCAGCGGCCGCCGCTGGCGCGACACCGTGTATCCGCAGGTCAAGGCCTTCATTCTTGAGCACAACCAGGGCCCCACCCTTTCTGCACAAGCCAAACCAGCGCCCAAAAAAGCAGCCAAACCGGCGCTCAAGACAGCATCCGCCTCAGCCACCCGCAGCGTGGTCAAAAAGAGCGCTGCCAGGAAATAAGCCGCGGCATCTGTGAGCGCCGACTTGTGAACCTGCTCGCCGAGCGGATCAATGCGGCCCTGCCGCAGACGCAGTGCACGCGCTGCGGCTACCCCGATTGCGCGGCCTATGCGCAGGCCGTGGCCGGTGGCCAGGCCGAGATCAACCAGTGCCCGCCCGGCGGTGCCGAAGGCATTTCGCGGCTGGCCCTGATCACCGGCCGGCCGGCCCTCCCCCTCAACCCCGACCACGGCAGCGAAGGCCCGCGCCAGATGGCCGTCATCGACGAGGCCTGGTGCATCGGTTGCACGCTGTGCCTGGACGCCTGCCCGGTGGATGCCATCCTGGGCAGCAACAAGCTGATGCACACCGTGATCGAGCCTTATTGCACCGGTTGTGAGCTGTGCATTCCAGTCTGCCCCGTGGATTGCATCAGCCTGGAAAACGTCACGGGTGAACGCACCGGCTGGGCCGCCTGGTCGGAAGCCGACGCCGGGCTGGCCCGTAAACGCTATGAAATTCATAGCTATCGGCGCATGATGGACGAGGGAAAGAACCTCAAAAGGCTTGAAGAAAAGGCCGAGGCCGCGCTGGCGGACCTGCCTGGGCACTCACAACACACCGACCCGGTGGTGCTGGACCAGAAGCGCGCCATCATTGAAGCCGCACTGGCACGCTCACGCGCCAGGCGTGACGCAGGCAGCAGCTAGGGCTCCTCTCAGCCCAGCGCATCATTGACCGAGTCCCGGAACTCGGCCAGGCTGACGGCGCTGTCGATCTCGCGCGGCAATGCATCGCGGATCGAGAACACCCCCAGGATTTTTCCGGCCGACGACACAATCGGCAGATGCCGGAATCCGCGCTCCAGCAGGATCAACACCGCATCCGAGACGGTCATCTCGGGCACCACACACAGGGGGTTGTGCGTCATTACCTCGGACACCGGCGTCTTTTTGGCATTCAGGGCCTTGGCCAGCACCCGGGTCATCAGGTCACGTTCGGTCAGAATGCCCTGCATGACGCCGGCAGCGTCGATGATCAGCACGCTGCCGCAGTTGGCCTTCGTCATCACACAGGCGGCTTGCCAGACGCTGGCTTGCGGCGGGCAACTCACCACATGCCGGTGCGGGATGGATTGAAACACGGTACGTTCAGACATGGGGGCCTCCTGTCCAGCAGGAATCGGGTTAACGCAGGGATGAGTTGACCTTGTCAAGCGCACGCGAGCCCGGGCACAGGGCCGCGGCGTCCAGCTTGTTCAGCGGCGTCGCGCTGGTGTTCAGCGCCACATGCAGGTCGGTCGCCAGCGGATCTACGTAGAGCAGCCCGGTGACCACTTCGCCACGCGCCTGGTGCGCATTCATGTAACTCAGGGCGGCGTACCGGTCGGTGGGATCGTAGTCGGCGTGCAGCTTGCGAAAACGCAGGCTGGAGCCATCGTGCTGCACCACGTCGATCACCTCGCCGGGAGCATAACTGGTGGTGATTTCCTCGCGCGCGCTGATGAAGTCGATGCGGCTGACGGCTTCGTTGTGTTCACGCACGTAGTCGTAACTCTTGGTGCTGCCGGCATGGTTGTTGAAAGCCACGCAGGGGCTGATGATGTCGATGAAGGCGGCACCGCCGTGACCGATGGCGCCCTTGATCAACGGCACCAGCTGCGCCTTGTCGCCCGAAAAACCGCGTGCCACGTAGGTGGCGCCCAGTTGCAGCGCGAGAGCCACCAGGTCCACCGGGCTGTCGCTGTTGACCACGCCCTTCTTGCTTTTGGAGCCCTGGTCCGCCGTCGCCGAAAATTGCCCCTTGGTCAGGCCATACACGCCGTTGTTCTCCACCAGGTAGACCATGTTGACGCCGCGTCGCATCGCATGGGCGAACTGGCCCAGGCCAATCGACGCCGAATCGCCGTCGCCCGAGACACCCAGGTACAGCAGCTCGCGGTTGGCCAGGTTGGCACCGGTCAGCACCGAGGGCATGCGGCCATGCACGGTGTTGAAGCCATGGGAGGCGCCGAGGAAATAGTCGGGCGTCTTGGAGCTGCAGCCTATGCCCGAAAGTTTGGCGACGCGATGCGGCTCGATGTCGAGTTCCCAGCAGGCCTGGATGATGGACGCCGAGATCGAATCGTGACCGCAGCCGGCACACAGCGTGGAAATCTTGCCTTCGTAGTCACGCCGGGTGTAGCCGACCTTGTTGACGGTCAGCGAAGGATGGTGCAACCGCGGTTTGGCCAGATAAGTCATGACACACGCTCCTTGCCCTGCGGCTGTGAGGTCCCTGCTCCGGCCTGTACCTGCTGCACCTGCTGGGTGATGTCCCCGGTGATGAAACGCGCAGTGATCGGCGTGCCGTCGTAATGCAGCACACGCACCAGGCGCGCCGGATCGACATCGAGCTCGTTGACCAGCAGGCAATGCATCTGTGCATCGCGGTTCTGCTCGACCACAAACACCTTGTCATGCCCGGCGATGAACTGCGCGACAGACGCTGGAAACGGAAAGGCGCGCAGACGCAGCGCATCGATGTGGATGCCGGCCTCGGTCAGCACATCGAGCGCCTCGTTCATGGCCGGGCTGGTGGATCCGAAATAGATGACACCCAGCCGGGTTGGGCGCGCCGCGGGCCGCAGCACCGGCTGCGGCACCAGTGTGGCCGCGGTCTCGAACTTTTTCAGCAGCCGCTGCACGTTGTAGATGTAGTCCGGGCCGCGCTCGGAATACTGGGCGTAGGCATTGCGCGTGGTGCCGCGCGTGAAATAACTGCCCTTGCTGGGGTGCGTGCCCGGCAAGGTGCGCCAGGGGATGCCGTCGCCATCAACGTCCTTGTAGCGGCCGAAATCCTTGCCAGCCTCCAGTTCCTCGGCCGTCATCACCTTGCCGCGGTCATAGCTGCGGCTGTCGTCCCAGGCAAAGGGTTCGCACAGGCGCTGGTTCATGCCGATGTCCAGGTCGGTCATCACAAACACCGGCGTCTGCAGCCGGTCGGCCAGGTCCAGCGCCGCGGCTGCATGCTCGAAACACTCGTGCGGGTCTTCCGGCAGCAGCAACACGTGTTTGGTGTCGCCATGCGAGGCGTAGGCGCAGGAGATCAGGTCGGCCTGCTGGGTGCGTGTCGGCATGCCGGTGGACGGCCCGCCGCGCTGCACATTGATGATGGTGACCGGGATCTCGGCAAAGTAGGCCAGGCCAAGGAACTCGGTCATCAGCGACACGCCCGGCCCCGAGGTGGCGGTGAAGGCGCGCGCCCCGTTCCAGCCCGCGCCGACCACCATGCCGATGGAAGCGATTTCGTCTTCGGCTTGCACCACCGCGTAGTTGTGCCGGCCGGTCGCGGGGTCCACCCGGTATTTGGCGCAATAGGACTGGAAGGCCTCGGCCACCGAGGACGAGGGTGTGATCGGGTACCAGGCGGCCACGGTGGCGCCACCATAGACGCAGCCCAGCGCCGCGGCACTGTTGCCGTCGACGAAAATCCTGCTGCCGACCCTGTCGCGGCGCTGCACGCGTATGCCCAGCGGCGCCTGCAGGTGCTCGCTGGCGAAGTCCCGGCCCAGGTGCAGGGCCTGCACGTTGGACGCGAGCAGTTTCTCCTTGCCCTTGTACTGCTCGCCGAACAGTTTTTCGAGCACCTCGGGTTCGATCTCCAGCAGCACCGACAGCGCGCCTACGTACACGATGTTCTTGAACAGCTGGCGCTGGCGCGGGTCGCTGTAGACCGCATTGCAAATTTCGGTCAGCGGCATGCCGATGACGTGGATGTCGTCGCGGAAGCTGGACGCCGGCAGGGGTCGCGTGCTGTCGTAAAACAGGTAGCCGCCCGGCTCCAGCTCGGCCACATCGGCTTCCCAGGTCTGCGGATTCATGGCCACCATCATGTCGACGCCGCCGCGCCGGCCCTGGTAACCCTTGTCACTCACACGCGCCTCGTACCAGGTCGGCAGGCCCTGGATGTTGCTGGGAAAGATATTGCGCGGGCTCACCGGCACCCCCATGCGCAAAATGGCCTTGGCAAACAGCTCGTTGGCGGAGGCCGAACCCGAACCGTTGACATTGGCGAACTTGATCACGAAGTCGTTGACGGCTTCAATCCTTTTTTTCATGCGGACACTCCTGCTGCGCGGCTGGCAGCCCTGTTGGTATCGCGGCAGGACGGCCCGGCCTGTGTCGTTGTCAGCAAAAACTTCTGCATGTCCCAGGCGCCGGTCGGGCAGCGCTCGGCACACAGGCCGCAGTGCAGGCAGACATCCTCGTCCTTGACCATCACGCGGCCGGTCTTGAGTTCGCCGGACACATAGAGGTCCTGCGCCAGGTTCAGCGCCGGTGCCTTCAGCCGCGTGCGCAAGTCGGCCTCGTCGCCATTGGCCGTGAAGCTGATGCAGTCCATCGGGCAGATATCGACACAAGCGTCGCATTCGATGCAGGCCGGCGCAGTGAACACCGTCTGCACATCGCAATTGAGGCAGCGCCCCGCTTCCTTGAAGGCCGTTGCGGCGTCGAAGCCGAGCTCCACCTCGACGCGTATGCTCGCCAGCGCAATTTCCGCCTTGGCCCAGGGCACCTTGAAACGGGCATCGTTGGAGGTGTCGTTGTCGTAACTCCACTCATGGATGCCCATCTTGGTGGACATCAGGTTGGTCATCGGGTCGGGCCGGCGGCGGATGTCCTCGCCGTGCAGAAGGCGGTCGATCGACACCGCCGCCTCATGCCCGTGCGCCACCGCCGTGATGATGTTTTTCGGACCGAAGGCCGAATCGCCGCCGAAAAAAACATGGGGCACGGTGGACTGGAAAGTCTCCTTGTCCAGCACCGGCAGACCCCACTTGTCGAAGGTGATGCCGCAGTCGCTCTCTATCCAGGGAAAGGCGTTTTCCTGGCCCACGGCAATCAGCACGGCGTCGCATTCGACCCGCACGTCCGGTGCGCCGGTCGGCACCAGGCTGCGCTTGCCGTTGCCGTCGTACACCGCCTGGACCACTTCAAAAGTCATGCCGGTGAGCTTGCCCTGGTGGTGTTCAAAGGACTTGGGCACGTGGAAGTTGATGATGGGAATGCCTTCATGCTGGGCGTCCTCCTTCTCCCAGGGCGACGCCTTCATTTCGTCGAAGCCGCTGCGCACGATCACTTTCACGTCGGTGCCACCCAAGCGCCTTGCCGACCGGCAGCAGTCCATGGCCGTGTTGCCGCCGCCGAGCACAATCACGCGCTGTCCAATCGTGGTGATATGTCCGAAGGAGACCGAGGCCAACCAGTCGATGCCGATGTGGATGTTCTCCGTGATCTCGCTGCGGCCCGGCAGGTCCAGGTCGCGCCCGCGCGGCGCGCCGCAACCGACAAACACCGCGTCGTAGTCCTGCACCAGCAAATCTTTCATGGAGGTGATGCGCTGGCCGCTGTTGAAGTTCACACCCAGATCCAGGATGTAGCCGGTTTCCTCGTCGATCACCGACTCGGGCAGGCGAAAGCGCGGGATCTGGGTGCGGATGAATCCACCGGCCTTCGCTTCGCCGTCAAACACCGTGACTTCATAACCGAGCGGCGCCAGGTCACGCGCCACCGTCAGCGAAGCCGGCCCGGCACCGATGCAGGCGATACGTTTGCCGTTTTTGGGCGCCAGTTGGGGCATGCGCTGTCGGACATCGTTTTTCATGTCGGCGGCCACGCGCTTGAGCCGACAGATGGCCACTGGCTCGGGGTGTTCGCCGTTGTTTTCCTCGACGCGGCTGCGGCGGCAAGCCGGCTCGCAAGGCCGGTCGCAGGTGCGGCCCAGAATGCCGGGGAAGACGTTGGACACCCAGTTGACCATGTAGGCGTCGGTGTAACGCCCCTGACCAATCAGGCGTATGTATTCAGGAACGGGGGTGTGGGCGGGACAGGCCCATTGGCAATCGACGACCTTGTGGAAGTAGGACGGACTGGCTACGTTGGTTGGCTGCAAAACGCTGTCTCCTTCGCCCCGCTGCAACACCACCGGGTCAGGAGGCCGGACCAGTTTACGCCCGGCCCGGCGCACAGCGCTCTCGGGTGAATCCCTCAGTCCCTCACTCAGTTCCGTTTTGTCGTTATCAGCCCGCCACCAGGTTTTTATAGACGCCGCAGCCCACGAACACATCGTCCACCTGCTGGACAAAGGACATCTTGGCCTGGACCTTGCCCGTGGTCGGGTTGGTGATGCCGTACTCCACCCAGCCCGGCTCGTGGCTGGCCTGGTCGATGATGGACTGGAGCAATTGCCCGCCATCGATGCCGGGGATGTCCTGCACCCGGGTGCCAATCTTGGACGGGTTGCCGCCGAAGGCCAGGTAGGTGCCCTGGCTGTCGAGCGCAAAAACATACATGTCGCGGTCGTGAAACCCCCTGGCGGGCAGGGTCAGGTCGCGCAGGAAGGCGTCTCGCGAGGTGCGCTGGCGGTGCGCCACGGCAAGCGCCACCAGCGCCACCGCCTCTTCGGCCGACCCCTGCTGCAGCTTGAATGACGCCACCGACTGCACCAGCGTGCCGGCCCGCGCCTCCAGGTTGCCCGCCTGCGTGACCGCTCGCCCCACCATCCGGGCGTTGCTCTGGGTGATTTCGTCGAGCTGGTGCACGGCCGAGGTGATTTCGGTCAGCCCGGTACTCTGCTCGGCACTGGAGGCCGAGATCTGGGCCATGTTGGCCGCCACGTCGCGGATGCCCGAAACGATCTGGTTCATGTTCGAACCCGCGGCACGGATTTTCTCCGCACTCGCTGCCACCTGGCCCGACGACACCCCGATCAGCTGGCGGATTTCCCGTGCAGAGTCGGCCGAACGCTGCGCCAGTGAGCGCACCTCGCTGGCCACCACCGCAAAGCCGCGGCCCGACTCGCCGGCACGCGCCGCCTCCACGGCCGCATTGAGGGCCAGGATATTGGTCTGGAACGCCAGCCCGTCGATCACCCCCACGATGTCGCCCATGCGTTTGGCGCTGCCCTGCACCGCCTCGACCGACTCGATGGCCTGGGCCATGGCCGTCGCGCCCTGGTCGGCCACATCCCGCACCTGGGCCGCCCGGTCACTGGCCTGGCCAGCCATGCCGGCATTGGCCTGAACCGTGGACGACAACTGCTCCACGCTGGCCGCCGTTTCTTCCAGGCTGGCCGCCTGCTGCTCGGTACGGTCCGAGAGGTCCCGGTTGCCCATGGCCATGCTCTGGCCGAAATGGGCGACAAAAGCGGCGTTGCTGCGTACATTGGCCACCATGCCGGACAGCGTGCGGCCCAACTCGCCCATGGCCTGGGCCAGCTGGCCGGCCTCGTCGGGGCCACGGCGCGTCAGGTCCAGACGCAAATCGCCGGCCACCAGTTGCCGGGTCGCCAGGATCACCTGCTGCAGATCCTGCGCAAGGCTGCGGTGAAAGGCCATCAGAAAATACAGCAGCACCAGCAGCCCCATGCCGCCGGTGGCAAGCATGCTGAGCGGACTGCTGAAGCTGCGGCTGCCCAGCAGGAACTGCAGCGCCAGCACCAGCAGCGGCAGCGCCGCGACAAAGCCAAGCAAGGCCAGCTTGCCGGACAGACGCAGCCGGCGCAGCAAGCAGGTGGCGGGATGAAGCAGCTTGCCAAATATCATGAGGATTCTCCGGAGTCGCGGCTTGAAACCCGGCGTGGGGTGCCGCTGCGCCGGCCCGGTGACTGTTGTCAGGGACCCGCGTGACACACACCCGCACGGCCGTGCGTACACAGAGAACCAGTGGGAAGTATTGCCCGGCAGCCAGCCAGCTCCAGCCGGGTACAGTGCTGCACCAACGGTTCAGGGTGCTCTCACTTAACGGCTGCAGAAGCGGGAACCTGAAGCAGGGTTTTCCCGAAAGGTGCGTTTTTTTTTCAGCCAGCCAGCCTGGCGAAGGCCTGGACCACCTCGGGCGGTGCCTGCACCAGCTCGATCAGCACGCCCTCCCCGGCCACCGGAAACTCCTCACTGGCCTTGGGGTGCAGGAAGCAGATGTCAAAACCGGCCGCACCCTGGCGGATGCCGCCCGGAGCGAAACGCACGCCTTGCGCTGTCAACCAGGCCACGGCTGTGGGCAGGTCGTCGATCCACAGTCCGACGTGGTTCAGCGGTGTGGTGTGTACCGCGGGCTTTTTGTCCGGATCCAGCGGCTGCATCAGGTCCACCTCGACCTTGAACGGCCCGCTGCCGATGGCGCAAATGTCTTCATCGACGTTTTCGCGCTCGCTGACAAAGTTGCCGGTGACCTCCAGCCCCAGCATGTCCACCCACAGGGTGCGAAGGCGGTCCTTGCTGGTGCCGCCAATCGCGATCTGCTGGATGCCCAGCACCTTGAAGGGCCGGTTCATGAGGCAGCGACCGCGCGGCGGCCGACCCGGTAGGTCACTCCATGGGGGCCGGCGCATTCCAGGTGCGGCGTCCCCGCTGCCAGACGGAAGACATCGCCCGCGGCGTAGGTGGTGGACACACCCGCCACCACCAGGGTGATCTGTCCGCCGGTCACCAGGGCACAGGCATCAAACGGGTGCTGGTGTTCACCGAGCTGGTAACCCGCCGGCCGGTCGATGGTGGTGATCTCGTTGAAATGCTCGCTGTTCAGCAAGGCTTCAAAGGCTTGAGGGTTCATGGCGTCTCCCGCTCCGGTTCAGGCAAATTCCACGATCGGCTGGTCCACGCTCAGTGACTCGCCCTTGGCGGCCAGCACCTTGCCCACCACGCCGTCGGCGGTGGCAAACAGCACGTTTTCCATCTTCATGGCCTCGATCACCGCCACGCGTTCGCCGGCCTGCACCCTCTGGCCGGGCTGCACCGCCACCTCGACCAGCAGGCCGGGCATGGGCGAAAGCACAAAGCGGCTCATGTCCGGGGGCGCCTTGTAAGGCATCAGCGCGTGCAACTGGGCGGCGCGCGGCGACAGCACCAGCGTGTCCAGCCGCGTGCCGTTGTGGGCGATGCGAATGGCCAGGGGATTGCGGCCGACACCGCGTTCGACCTGGGCGGCAAAGGGCTGGCCATTGACCGTGCCGCGGATGCGGGCACCGCCCAGATGCCATCTGCTACATATTTCATAGCGCTTCCCGCCCGCTTCTATGGCGCTGGAGCCCGATTCGGCTTGAAAATCCCGCACGGTCACGGCTTCGTGGACGTTTTTTCCAGCTTCCCCCAGGCCGATGACCACGAACTCTTCAGCGACCGTCACCCCGTGACCCGGCAACTGGCCGCTGATGCCCGCGGCGCGGCCGAGCAGGCGGCGGTTCACGTAGGCGGCCAGCGCCACCAGAAAACCGGCGTCGTCATGCGGCACATCTTCGGCGCGGAAACCCTGGGCGTAGTTTTCGGCGATGAAGCCGGTGTTGAAGTCGCCGGCGACAAACTTCGGGTGCGCCAGCAGCGCCGCCTGGAAAGGGATGTTGCTGGACACGCCGCGAATCACAAAGCTGTTCAGGGCCTCGCGCATCTTGGCAATCGCGTCAAGGCGGTCGGTGCCGTGAACAATGAGCTTGGCAATCATCGAGTCGTAAAACATCGGGATCTCGCCGCCGTCCTGCACGCCGGTATCGACCCGCACGCCGAACAGCTGCGCGGTCTCCGCCGCAAACATGTCCTGCCGGGGCGGCTGGAAACGCACCAACCGGCCGGTGGACGGCAGAAAGTTGCGAAACGGATCTTCGGCATTGATCCGACACTCGATGGCCCAGCCCTTGCGCTGAACGTCCTTCTGCGCCAGCGGCAGCTTTTCACCGGCCGCCACACGAATCATGAGTTCGACCAGGTCCAGGCCGGTGATGCATTCCGTCACCGGATGCTCCACCTGCAGGCGGGTGTTCATCTCGAGGAAGTAAAAACTCTGGTCCTTGCCAACGACAAACTCGACTGTGCCGGCCGACTCGTACTTGACGGCCTTGGCCAGCGCCACGGCCTGTTCACCCATGGCTTTTCGCGTCGCTTCGCTGATGAAGGGCGACGGCGCCTCCTCGATCACCTTCTGGTGGCGGCGCTGGATCGAGCATTCGCGCTCATTGAGGTAAATCACATTGCCATGGCTGTCGCCGATCAGCTGGATCTCGATGTGGCGCGGCTCCTCGACAAACTTCTCGATGAAAACGCGGTCGTCGCCAAAGCTGTTGCGCGCCTCGTTGCGGCAGGAGGTGAAGCCTTCGAAGGCTTCCTTGTCGTTGAAGGCCACACGCAGGCCCTTGCCGCCACCGCCGGCACTGGCCTTGATCATCACCGGGTAACCGATGCCCTTGGCGATCTCGACGGCCTTCTCGGCCGTCTCAATCGCGTCATTGACGCCGGGAATGCAGTTGACACCGGCCGCACCGGCCAGCTTCTTGGACTCGATCTTGTCGCCCATAGCGGCAATCGAATAATGCTTGGGGCCGATGAACACCAGGCCCTCTTCTTCCACCCGTTTGGCAAAACCAGCGTTTTCGCTGAGGAAGCCATAGCCCGGGTGAATCGCCTGCGCGCCCGTCTGTTTGGCCGCCGCAATGATCTTGTCGGCCTGCAGATAACTGTCCCGGCTGGGCGCCGGCCCGATGTGGACGGCCTCGTCGGCCAGCTCGACATGGCGCGCGTCCTTGTCGGCGTCGGAATAAACCGCCACGGTCTTGATGCCCATCTTGCGGGCGGTCTGGATGACGCGGCAGGCGATTTCACCCCGATTCGCGACCAGTATTTTTTTAAACATAAGCCTTCTCCATCGGGGCGAAATCCCCTGCGCGCACTGCGTGCGCCATGCAATTTAGCTTCGCTGCTGCGCCGCTTTGCGGCTGGCCGCCCCGATTGGCAATGAGAATTTTGATAAACATGGTGTCTCTTTCCTCAGTCACTTAGAGCGGAATGTTGCCGTGCTTGCGCCACGGGTTCTCAATCTTCTTGTCCTTGAGCATCACCAGTGAACGGCAGATGCGCTTGCGGGTTTCGTGCGGCAGGATCACGTCGTCGATGAAACCGCGTGCGCCGGCCACAAAGGGGTTGGCAAAACGCGCCTTGTATTCGGCTTCTTTCGCTGCCAGCTTGGACGGGTCCTTGCGGTCTTCGCGGAAGATGATTTCCACCGCGCCCTTGGCGCCCATGACGGCGATCTCGGCGTTGGGCCACGCGAAATTGACGTCGCCGCGCAAATGTTTGGAGCTCATCACGTCATACGCACCGCCGTAGGCCTTGCGCGTGATGACCGTGATCTTGGGCACCGTGCATTCGGCGTAGGCATACAGCAGCTTGGCGCCGTGTTTGATGATGCCGCCGTACTCCTGGCTGGTGCCGGGCATGAAGCCGGGCACGTCGACAAAGGTGATCACCGGGATGTTGAAGGCATCGCAAAAGCGCACAAAACGCGCCGCCTTGATGCTGCTCTTGATGTCCAGGCAACCGGCCAGCACCAGCGGCTGGTTCGCGACGATGCCAACCGCCTGGCCTTCCATGCGCGCAAAGCCGATGATGATGTTCTTGGCGTACTCGGGCTGGATCTCGAAAAAGTCGCCGTCGTCCACCGTCTTGGTGATCAGCTCCTTCATGTCATAGGGCTTGTTCGGGTTCTCGGGCACCAGCGTGTCCAGGCTCAGGTCCATGCGGCCCGCCGGGTCGGCGCTGGGGCGCACCGGCGCTTTTTCGCGGTTGTTCAGCGGCAGGTAGTTGTAGAGCCGGCGCAGCATCAGGAGCGCTTCCACATCGTTTTCAAACGCCAGGTCGGCCACGCCGCTGCGTGTCGTGTGGGTCGTGGCGCCGCCGAGCTCCTCCGCGGTCACTTCCTCGTGTGTCACGGTTTTCACGACCTCGGGGCCGGTGACAAACATGTAGCTGCTGTCTTTCACCATGAAGATGAAGTCGGTCATGGCGGGCGAATACACCGCGCCGCCGGCGCAGGGGCCCATGACCATACTGATCTGCGGCACCACGCCCGAAGCCATCACATTGCGCTGGAACACGTCGGCATAACCACCCAGTGAGGCCACGCCCTCCTGGATGCGCGCACCGCCAGAGTCGTTGAGGCCGATCACCGGCGCGCCGACCTTCATGGCCTGGTCCATCACCTTGCAGATTTTCTCCGCATGCGCTTCGCTGAGCGCGCCGCCGAACACGGTGAAATCCTGGCTGAAGACAAACACCAGGCGGCCATTGATCATGCCGTAGCCGGTCACCACACCGTCGCCCGGGATTTTGTTGTCCGCCATGCCGAAGTCGGCACAGCGGTGCTCGACAAACATGTCCCATTCCTCGAACGTGCCTTCGTCGAGCAGCAGTTCCAGCCGCTCGCGCGCCGTGAGTTTGCCCTTGCCGTGTTGGGCGTCTATGCGTTTCTGCCCTCCGCCCAGGCGGGCGGCGGCGCGTTTTGTTTCGAGTTGTTCAAGAATGTCTTGCATGGTTCGCTTTCTGTATGCTCTTTATTTGATAGCTGCTAGCGCCCGTCCCGATTGGGCTACAAGCAGATTTCGTGCTGCGGTGGAGGCCGGGATGCGGCCGCTTTCGACATCGGCCACCAGGGTCGGCAGCAAGGCGCTGACCGCCGGGTCCTGCCGGAAAGCCTGCTTGAGCCCGGCGTCGATGCGCTCCCACATCCACGCGAGCGACTGGTGCCGGCGGCGCTCGGCCAGCCGGCCGTTGGCAGTCTGGATGTTCCTGAACTGCGTCACCGCTGCCCAGAAGGCATCGACCCCCTGGTTGTGCAGCGCGCTGAGCTGGATCACCTGCGGGTGCCAGAAGGTGTCATAGGCCGCTGCCTGCGCCTGGCCCATCGCGTTGTTGACCAGCCCGAACAGGCGCATGGCGGAGGCGATCTGCGCCTGCGCGCGCATCGCGGCATCGGCGTCGATGTCGGCCTTGTTGATGACCACCAGGTCGGCGAGCTCCATCACGCCTTTCTTGATTGCCTGCAGGTCGTCGCCGGCATTGGGCAGCTGCATCAGCACAAACATGTCGGTCATGTTGGCGACCGCGGTTTCACTCTGGCCCACACCCACGGTTTCCACAATCACCACGTCGTAGCCGGCCGCTTCGCAGACCAGCATGGCCTCGCGGGTTTTTTCAGCGACACCGCCCAGCGTGCCGCTGGACGGGCTGGGCCGGATGTAGGCGCGTTCATGCACCGACAGTTTTTCCATGCGTGTCTTGTCACCAAGGATGGAGCCGCCCGAGACGCTCGATGACGGGTCGATGGTCAGCACGGCCACGCGGTGACCCTGCTTGATCAGATAAAGGCCCAGCACCTCGATGAAGGTCGATTTACCGACACCGGGCACACCGCTGATACCGAGGCGAAACGCCTTGCCGGTGTGCGGCAGCAGGGCCGTCAGCAACTCGTCACCCAGCGCACGGTGATCGGCGCGGGTGGATTCCAGCAAAGTGATGGCTTTGGCGATGGCACGGCGCTGCGCGGCGGCGTCGCCATGCAGCACTGCATCCACCAGTTCGCCGGAAGTCACTTCAGCGCAGCCTTGATCTGCTCGAGCACATCCTTCGCGCTGGCCGGGATCGGTGTGCCGGGGCCGTAAATGCCTTTCACGCCGGCTTCATAAAGCATGTCGTAATCCTGCCGCGGAATCACACCACCAACAAACACAATGATGTCGTCGGCGCCCTGCTTCTTCAGTTCGGCGATGATGGCCGGCACCAGCGTCTTGTGGCCGGCGGCCAGCGTCGAGACGCCGACAGCGTGCACATCGTTCTCGATCGCCTGGCGCGCGCATTCTTCGGGTGTCTGGAACAGCGGCCCCATGTCCACGTCGAAACCGAGATCGGCAAAGGCCGTGGCCACCACCTTGGCGCCGCGATCGTGGCCGTCCTGGCCCAGCTTGGAAATCATCACGCGCGGGCGGCGGCCCTGGGCTTCGGCAAAGGCGTTGATTTCAGACTTGAGGTTTTCCCAGCCTTCGGCCGAGTCATAAGCTGCTGCGTACACACCGGTCACCTTTTGTGTATCGGCGCGATGGCGCCCGTAAACTTTTTCCAGCGCATCGCTGACCTCGCCCACCGTGGCACGCAGGCGCATGGCCTTGATGCATAAATCGAGCAGGTTGCCATCGCCCTGCTCCGCGGCAGCGGTCAGCGCGTCAAGCGCGGCCTGCACCGCCGAGCCGTCGCGGCTGGCGCGGATCGCCTTGAGACGCGTGATCTGCCCGTCACGCACGGCGACATTGTCGATGTCGCGGGTTTCAATTGCATCCTCGGTCTTGAGCTTGTACTTGTTGACGCCGACGATGACGTCCTTGCCGCTGTCGATGCGCGCCTGCTTTTCAGCGGCCGCGGCCTCGATCTTGAGCTTGGCCCAGCCGCTGTCCACCGCCTTGGTCATGCCGCCCATGGCATCGACTTCCTCGATGATGGCCCAGGCGGCATCAGCCATGTCCTGCGTCAGCTTTTCCATCATGTAGCTGCCGGCCCAGGGGTCGATCACGTTGGGGATGTGGGTTTCTTCCTGGATGATGAGCTGGGTGTTGCGCGCAATGCGCGAGGAGAACTCGGTCGGCAGGGCAATCGCCTCGTCAAAGCTGTTGGTGTGCAGGCTCTGGGTGCCGCCGAAGACCGCCGCCATGGCCTCGATGGTGGTGCGCACCACGTTGTTGTAGGGGTCCTGCTCGGTCAGACTCCAGCCGCTGGTCTGGCAATGGGTGCGCAGCATCAGGCTCTTCGGGCTTTTGGCGTTGAACTCTTTCATGATGCGGCACCAGAGCAGGCGCGCCGCGCGCATCTTGGCGACTTCGAGGTAGAAGTTCATGCCGATCGCCCAGAAGAAACTCAGGCGTCCGGCAAAACCGTCGACGTCCAGGCCCTTGGCAATCGCCGTTTTCACGTATTCCTTGCCGTCGGCCAGCGTGAAGGCCAGTTCCAGCGCCTGGTTCGCGCCGGCTTCCTGCATGTGGTAACCGCTGATGGAGATCGAGTTGAACTTCGGCATGTGTTTGGCCGTGTACTCGATGATGTCGCCGATGATGCGTATGCTGGGCGCCGGCGGGTAGATGTAGGTGTTGCGCACCATGAACTCTTTCAGGATGTCGTTCTGGATGGTGCCGCTGAGCTGGTCCTGCGCCACGCCCTGCTCTTCGGCCGCAACCACATAACCGGCCAGCACCGGCAACACCGCGCCGTTCATGGTCATGGACACCGACACCTTGTCCAGCGGGATCTGGTCGAACAGGATTTTCATGTCCTCGACGCTGTCAATCGCCACGCCCGCCTTGCCGACGTCACCGGTCACGCGCGGATGGTCGCTGTCGTAGCCGCGGTGCGTGGCCAGGTCGAACGCGACCGACACACCCTGCCCGCCGGCGGCCAGCGCCTTGCGGTAGAAAGCGTTGGATTCTTCCGCCGTGGAAAAGCCTGCGTATTGGCGGATGGTCCAGGGGCGCACCGCATACATGGTGGCCTGCGGGCCGCGGATGAAGGGCTCAAAACCCGGCAGGGTGTTGGTGTAAGGCAAGTCCTTGATGTCTTCGGCGGTGTACAGCGGCTTCACGCTGATGCCGTCGGGGGTCTGCCAGTTCAGCGCGCTGACGTCGCCGCCGGGCGCCGATTTGGCGGCCGCCTTGGCCCAAGCCTCCAGGCTGGCAGGGGCAAATTCAGGGCTGGCTGGGGATTTGGGGGTGCTCATGGCGCGTGTTTCGATAGGGTTGGGCAGGCAACCTGCCGATTGGGCGAGTTTACATTATTTATAATTATTGATGCAAAATTTAGTTTCAGATAAGATTGCGTTGTCTAGCCCTACGGCTGCAATCGACACCCTAACAAGACCATGGCCGCTGTTTCATTGACCCCCCGCGCACTTTACGAAGAAGTGGCGGAGCTTTTGCGCCAGCGCATTTTCAGCCGCGAACTGGCGCCCGGCAGCTGGATCGACGAGCTCAAGCTGGCCGAGGAATACGGCATCAGCCGCACACCGCTGCGCGAGGCTCTCAAGGTGCTGGCGACCGAAGGGCTGGTGACCATGAAGGTGCGGCGCGGCGCCTACGTCACCGAAGTATCCGAGCGCGACCTGGCCGACGTCTACCACCTGCTGTCGCTGCTGGAAAGCGATGCCGCGGGTGTGGTGGCGGCCCAGGCTACCGAAGCCCAGCTGCAGGAGCTGAAAACCCTGCACAGCGAGCTCGAAAAAGCCGTGGGCAACCGCGAACGGTTTTTCCAGATCAACGAAACCTTCCACATGCGCCTGCTGGAAATCGCCAACAACCGCTGGCGCGACCAGATGGTAGCGGACCTGCGCAAGGTCATGAAGCTGAACCGCCACAACTCATTGCTCAAAAGTGGCCGCATCGAAGAGTCACTGGCCGAACATCGGGCCATCATGGCGGCGCTGGACGCGCGCGACGCCGAGGCCACCGTGCAGCGCATGCGCGAACACTTCAGGAACGGGCTGGAAGCGGCGGCTTGACAGGCTGTTTGATCGGCCGGGTGACCAGAAAAACCCCCGGCAGGATCAGCAGCGCGCCCACCGCATGGTGCCAACCCGGTGGCTCCCCGAGCAGCCAGGCCGCCCCCGCCGCGTAAAGCGGGCCCAGGTACAGCGCCACGGCCACCCGGCTGGCCCCGAGGATTTTCTGCGCCCAGCCATAGATCCAGTAGGCACCCACGCCGGGAATCAGCGAGGCCACCACCACCAGCAGCACCGCCTGGCTACCGAGGGCGTCCGCGCCGGGCCGCGTCGCCTCCCACACCGCCGGCGGCAGCAGCACCAGGGTGCCGCCTATGCAGATCGCGGCCAGCCGCGCCGTCGCACTCAGGGAACTGGGCCACCTTTTCTGAAGCAGCGCATAGGCCGCCCAGGACACCGTGGCCGCCAGCATCCAGCCATCCCCTGCCACAAACTGCACGTCGGCCAGCGCTGTCCAGCGCCCCTTGACGACCACGTGAACCACGCCCGTCAGCGCCAGCAGCACGCCGGCCGCCTGCCGCGCGCCAAAACCCTCGCCCAGCCACCACATCGCCCCCAGGGCGATCAGCACCGGCGAGGCCGAATAGATCAGCGCAATGTTCATCGCCCCGGTGGAGCGCGCCCCTTCATACACCCAGGCACCGCAAATCAGCATGCCCAGGATGCCGAGCACCAGGTATTGCCGCCAGGCCCGCGTGATCGCCGCCCGTTGCTCCCACAGCTCCGACCGCGTGATCACCACCAGGATCAGGGCGGCCAGACCCCAGCGTCCCAGGGCCAGCATGTAGGGACCAATGACGCCGGGCGCCTTGCGCGCCACGATGTAGTTGACGGCCCAGAGCGCCGGCACCAGCCACAGGAGCAGCAGCGCCCGGCGCGTGTCGCGCTGCGCGGCATCAGGCATGCGCCTGCACCGCAAACTGCAACGAAGATTCAGCGCTTTCGCCCGCAGCGCCTGGCGCATGGGCCAGCACCATCACCTCACGCGGGTGCAGGTTTTTCAGCTTGTGGTCGCTCCACACCTGGCGCCAGCGCCGCGAACCCGGCAGGCCGTGGCGCAGGCCCAGCATGTGGCGGGCGATCGTCGGCCAGGGCGTGCCGTGTTCCGTGAACTCCCTGGCCATGTAGTCGGCCATCTGCACCTCGACGGATTCACGCGTCGCCTCGCCGGGCGCCGCGCCAAAAAAGGCCTCGTCCCAGGAAGCCAGCCACCAGGGGTTGTGATAAGCCTCGCGCCCGATCATCACGCCGTCGAGCTCGCGCAACTGCGCCGCCACCTGCTCGCCGGTGGTGAGGCCGCCGTTGATGACGATGGTGAGCCCCGGAAACTCGCGCTTGAGCTGGTGCACCATCTCGTAACGCAGCGGCGGCACCTCGCGGTTTTCCTTCGGGCTCAGGCCCTTGAGCCAGGCATTGCGCGCATGCACGATGAAAGTTCTGCAGCCGGCTTCGCTGACGACACCGACAAAGTCGCGCACGAAACCGTAGCTCTCACCCTTGTCGATGCCGATGCGGTGCTTGACGGAGACGGGCACCTTCACCACATCGACCATGGCCTTGACGCAGTCGGCCACCAGTTGCGGCTCGGCCATCAGGCAGGCGCCGAAAGCGCCGCGCTGCACACGCTCGCTGGGACAGCCGCAGTTGAGGTTGATTTCGTCGTAGCCCCATAACTCGCCGAGCCTGGCGCAGTGCGCCAGGTCGGCCGGCTCGCTGCCACCCAGTTGCAGTGCCACCGGATGTTCTTCAGCATTGAAACGCAGGTGCCGTGCCACATCGCCATGCACCAGCGCGCCGGTGGTCACCATCTCGGTGTAGAGCAAGGCATGGCGTGACAGCAGACGGTGAAAATAGCGGCAATGCCGGTCGGTCCAGTCCATCATCGGCGCCACGCTGAGGCGGTGTGCGGGGGACGAACCGGAATTCATGGAGGAAGGAGCGGATTCAAGGAGCATGGAAGCCGTAGTTTCTCATGCGGGCCCGACCGGCGCCGCGAACGGGTGGCGAAAATGCTGCACCCGCGTGCACCAAAGGGTAGGCCCCCACACCGGCAGCGGCGCACAGGCCGGATAATGGCAGCTTGCGCTGCACCTGCGCCGGCCTTCCCAACACCAAGCCATGACCAAGACCGACCTGCCCCTGCGGATGAACCGTCAATCGCCCCCATCGCCCTTCTTCCTGCGCCATCGCGGTAGCGGCCCCCGCGCCGTCGTCCTGCTGCCGCTGCTGCTGGCGCTGGCGGCCTGCACCTCGGTGCCACTGCCGCCCTGGCCGGGGCCCACCGGCACGGTCTCGCCCCCGCCGCGGGTGGTGGTGGCACCTGCGCCTGCCCCCCTTCCCGCTGTTGTCGTCCAGCCGGTCCCCGACCGGCCGGCGATGGCCCCCTCACCTTCCAGCGCCGCCCCCTACAGCGCCGCCGTTGCCGCGCGCTTTCCGGCCCCTTCCGTCATCTACAACACGCCCGGCCTGCAGGAAGGGCGTACCAGCTTCACCTCGAATGCCGAAATCCAGACCTGGCTGCGCGAACTCGGCACAGCGGCCTCGCGCTCACCGGGCCTGAAAGCCGCCGTGCTGCCGATTGGCCAGTCGCAACGCGGCGAAACCCTCGAAGCCCTGGTGCTGACCCGTGCCGCCGGCACGGACGCTGCCGCCATCGCGGCCTCGGCCCGTCCCACCGTGCTGCTGGTCGGCCAGCAGCATGGCGACGAACCCGCCGGCACCGAAGCCTTGCTGGTCGTGGCCCGCGAGCTCACGCAAGGCCTGCTGCGGCCGGTGCTCGATCGTGTCAACGTCATCATCGTGCCGCGTGCCAACCCCGATGGATCGATGGACAACAAACGTGTGACTGCCGGCGGCCTGGACATGAACCGCGACCACCTGCTGCTCAACACGCCGGAAGCCCAGGCCCTGGCCCGGCTTGCGCGCGACTACCACCCGACGGTCGTGGTCGATGCCCACGAATACACCGTGGTGGGCCGTTTTCTGCAGAAATTCGGCACCGTGCAGAAGTACGACGCCCTGCTGCAGTACGCGACCACGGCCAACATCCCCGAGTTTTTGACCAAGGCCTCCGAAGAGTGGTACCGCCGGCCGCTGGTGGCCGCCCTCAAGGGACAGGGGCTCAGCACCGAGTGGTACTACACCACGTCGACGGACCTGGCGGACAAGACCATCTCGATGGGCGGCACGCAGCCCGATACCGGCCGCAACGTCAGCGGCCTGAAAAACACAGTCAGCCTGCTGATCGAAACCCGCGGCGTGGGCATAGGCCGGCTGCACATCCAGCGCCGCGTGCACACCCATGTCACCGCGATCTCCAGCGTGCTCGCCAGCACCGCCCAACGGGCCAGCGAACTGGGCCAGCTGCAGCCCTATGTCGAGAAGGAGATGAGCGCCCTGGCCTGCAAGGAGGAGGCGGTGATTGAAGCCGGGCCCACCCTCACCCAGCAGGAACTCGTCATGCTGGACCCGGTAACCGGTGCCGACAAGACCCTCAAGGTGGATTGGAACTCGGCACTCACGCTGCGCAAGCTCAAGACCCGCGTGCGCCCTTGCGGCTACTGGCTGTCGGCAGGATCGCGAACGGCTGTGGAACGGCTGCGCCTGCATGGCGTGCAGGTGCTGCGGGTGGCCGAACCGGCGTCCATGCTGGGCGACCTGTACCGCGAGACGGCGAGCTCGACCGGCGTCCGGCAGGACGTGCGCGGCAGCATCGCCGATGCCGGGCAGATCGTCAGGGCCGAAGTGGCGCTGGTGCGCGGCGTGATCGATGCGCCCTCCGGCAGTTATTACGTGCCCTTGAACCAGCCGCTGGCCAACCTCGTGATCGCTGCGCTGGAACCAGACACGCAGAGCAGCTATTTTGCGAACCGGTTGCTCGACGGCCTGTCCAGCACTGCCCGCGTCATGTCGGAGCCCGCCCTCCGGACCGAAGAACTGCCCTGAACTGATCCGCACGAAGGCCGGCGCTGCATGCGATTTGTGCGAACCGGCCTACAGACAAGGTGGTGCGGCCGTGCACTAATGATGAATCACCTCGAAAGGATTCACCATGAAAACATTTGCACTCCACCCCAAGATGCTGACCCTGACAGGCGTGTTCTACCCCACAGGTTATGCCTTCATCATGTTTCCCGAGGGTGCCCAGGCCGAGCAGGCGGCACGGGAGCTGGAGGAAAGCGGCTTCGACGGCGAAGCCATCATGCGGCTGGAGCCCGACACCATCCTGCGCGAGATCGGCAAGGTGGACGGCGAGTCTGATGTGATCTTGCCGTCGGTCGGCACCGAAGGCGCCACCGTCCAGAAATACGTCGCCTTGGCCCGCCAAGGCCAGCACGCCCTGATGGTGCACGCTCCCTCCGAGAAGGAGACGGAGCGCGTGATGGCCGTGGTGAGAAAGCAGCCGTTTTCCTACGCCCAGAAATACCACATGCTGGCGATGGAAGACCTGGAATAAGGTCGCAGCTCTTGAATGCTATCAAATAGATAGCTATAGACGCTTGCAAACAAAGGGCCAAGGCCCATTTTTACTTAAAAATCTCCGCCGCCGCCATGCGCCAGACTCTCGAACTTGGTGATGCGGTTGATGAAGGCCAGCTTGACCGTTCCGGTCGGGCCGTTCCGCTGCTTGCTGATGATGACCTCGGCCACGCCGGGCTCCTTGCAGGCGTCCTTGGTGTAGTACTCGTCGCGGTAGATGAACATGATGATGTCGGCATCCTGCTCGATGGCGCCAGACTCGCGCAAATCGCTCATCATCGGGCGCTTGTCGGTACGTGACTCGACGCCGCGGCTCAGCTGTGACAACGCAATCACCGGGCACTGCAGTTCCTTGGCCAGCATCTTCAGGCCGCGCGAGATTTCACCAACGGCCGTGGCGCGGTTTTCCTCGGCCATGCCGCTGGACACACTCATGAGCTGCAGATAGTCCACCACGATCAGACCCAGCTTCCCGCACTGCCGCGCCAGGCGCCTGGCGTTGGCGCGCAACTCGCTGACCGTCAAACCCGGCGTTTCGTCGATGTGCAGGGAGATGTTGCGCAGCTTCTCGATGGCTTCGGTCAGGCGCGGCCACTCTTCGTCGGTCAGCGCGCCGGTGCGCAAGTGGGTCTGGTCGATGCGGCCAATCGAGCCGACGATACGCACCGCGAGTTGCGAGGCGCCCATCTCCATCGAAAACACCGCCACCGGCAGGCCTTCGTTGAGCGCCACGTGTTCGGCGATGTTGATGGCCAGCGCGGTTTTGCCCATGGACGGCCGCGCCGCCAAGATGACCAGGTCACCGGCCTGGAAACCCGAGGTCATCTTGTCGAGGTCGTAAAAACCGGTCGGCACGCCGGTGACGTCGTTCGGGTTTTCCGACATCTCGGTCACACGGTCCAGCAGGCTCACCACCAGGGTGTCCATGCTCTGGAAACCCTGCTTCATGCGCGAGCCCTGCTCGCCGATCTTGAAAATCTTCTGCTCGGCCTCGTCCAGGATCATGGCCACAGCCTTGCCCTGCGGGTTGAAGGCGTGGGTGGCGATTTCGTCGCTGGCGGCCACGAGCTTGCGCAAAATGGAGCGCTCGCGCACGATCTCGGCGTAACGCCGGATGTTGCCGGCGCTGGGCACGTACTGGGCCAGCGAGTTCAGGTAACTCAGGCCGCCGACATCCTCGGCCTTGCCCAGGTTCTGCAGGTGTTCGTAGACCGTGATCACGTCGGCCGGCTTGGTCGCGTTGATCAGGGCACCAACGGCTGCGTAGATCAGCTTGTGTTCGTAGCGGTAAAAATCCTCATCCACCAGCAGGTCGCCGACCCGGTCCCAGGCGCCGTTGTCCAGCAACAGTCCGCCCAGAACACTGGACTCGCCCTCGATGGAATGCGGCGGAATGCGCAGCTGGGCAATCTGCCGGTCGGCGCTGTAACGGGGATCGGGAGCGGTGGAAAGTACGGCGGACATGGGTTTCCTTGACAGCCCTACATGCTAGCGCCAAGCGGGCCTGGCGTCACTGTGAAAAGCTGTTGATAAGTCGTGAATAACAGGGGCACAACCCTGTACAGGATGTGAATGGACGCACCATTGAAAAAGCCGCTCAGCGAGCGGCTTTTCCGGAGGGCAGCGAAGCTGTTTAAGCGGATTCGCCGTACACGGTCACGGTGATGTCCACAGCCACATCGGTGTGCAGTGCCACGGTCACCGGGTGGTCGCCGACGGTCTTCAGGGGGCCGTTGGGCATGCGGATCTGCGACTTGAGCACGGGGAAGCCCTGCTTGGTCAGCTCGGCCGAAATGTCATGGTTGGTGACGGAGCCGAACAGACGGCCGTCCACGCCCGCTTTTTGCGTGAGCTTGACGGTGGTACCGCTCAGCTTTTCGCCCTGGGCTTGCATTTCGGCCAGCTTGGCAGCGGCGGCTTTTTCAAGTTCGGCGCGTTTGACTTCGAATTCCTTGATCGCCATGGCGGTGGCGCGACGTGCGCGGCCGGAAGGGATCAGGAAATTGCGGGCGTAGCCGTCCTTGACCTTGACGACTTCACCCAGATTGCCCAGGTTGACGACTTTGTCGAGCAGAATGATTTGCATGGTCGTGTTCCTTACAGGCTGCGGTGCTGGTCGCTGTAAGGCAGCATCGCGAGGAAGCGAGCGCGCTTGACGGCGGTGTTGATCTGGCGCTGGAAAATCGCGCGCGTGCCGGTCAGGCGAGCGGGGATGATCTTGCCGTTTTCGGCAACGAAATCGCGCAAGGTGTCGATGTCCTTGTAGTCGATTTCTTCAACACCAGCGGCTGTGAAACGGCAAAAACGCTTGCGTTTGAACAGCAGGGATTGGGTATTGCGCTTGGGGCGCTTGTCTTTGTTGAAACGTTTTGGTCCGGGCATGATGGACTCCTTAAATGGGGTTCGGTACTGATTCGATGGCTTGAATATGGAAAACAACGCTCTTGCTGCCGCGGGCATTGACCAGAAAACCGGTGAACCTGAAAGCTTTGCCTAGGGGCAACTGGCCTGTTTGCTCAGCCAGCGTACCAAAAGCAACCGCCTTCATTGTCAAGTGGACCTGCCGGGTGGAACCTGCTTCTGTCATTTCGGACTCGTGTTCGAGGACGGCATTGGCAGCGGGGATTCCAGCGGGGGTGTAGCGAAGAGGACTGGCCTCGGCGATACAAGCGGTCAATTCAACGCGGTTCACTGCAGAATCATGATCTTGCGACGATGCGCAGCAATCAGTTGTTCAACAGCATGTGGGGCAACCCGATGAAGGGTCAGGCCGCATACTCCTGCTGCTGGGCCTTGCGGGCTTCTTCCCTCTCGACGTTGCGCATCATGAGGGACGGGCCGGTTTCAGCCTTTTTCTTGACCACGGTCAGGTGGCGCAACACGGCGTCGTTGAACTTGAACGCGTGTTCAATTTCTTCCATCACAGCCTGGCTGGCTTCGATGTTGATGCACAGGTAGTGGGCTTTGGCGAGTTTCTGGATCAGGTACACCAGCTGGCGGCGGCCCCAATCTTCCACACGATGCACTTTTCCACCGCCGGCGGTAATCATGCCCTTGTAACGTTCCAGCATGGCTGGGACTTGCTCGCTTTGATCCGGGTGGATCAGCAAGACGATCTCGTAATGACGCATAAACTCTCCTTGTGGTTTGGTTGAAGCTGCCCCAGCGTCGTTAAGGGTGCAGCAAGGCGAAGCCCATGATTATAGCCTGAGACGGCAGACCCGCCCAAAACCCGGTTCCGCCGGGCGCCCGGGGCCCCTTTCCCACCGCGCCATCAGGACATTGGGGGTGAAGCCCGTCCCAACGAAAAAAGCCCGGCAACTCGCGTTGCCGGGCTTTAGGGGTGAAGCTGACCGGAGCTTCCGGTCAGTTCAGGACCCCGCGGGAATCAGCGCACGGGGTCGGCGCGCAGGGTTGGGTAGCGCACATGCTCAACCAGTTCCTGGACCTTGCGGCTAGGCGCAGGGGTGACCAGGCTGACCAGGATGATCACGGCAAAGCCGATCGGCACACCGAAGACACCGGCCGAGATCGGCTGGATGTCCCACCAGAGCTGAACTGGTGAAGTGATGCCAAACAGGCCGCGCATCCAGGGCTGGGTGGTGATCATGTAGTAGAACGTGGTTCCCAAGCCGGCAATCATGCCCAGGGAGGCAGCGATACCGGTGGCACGTTTCCAGAAGATCCCCAGGGTCAGCGCCGGAAAGAACGCTGCTGCTGCGAACGAGAACGCCGCAGAGACCAGGAACAGAATGTCGGCCGGTTTCTGGGCAGCCACATAAGCGGCAGCCAGCGCAACAATCAGCAGCAGGACCTTGGAGATGGTCACGCGGCGTGCGGTCGATGCGTTCGGGTCGATCATTTTGTAGTACAGGTCATGTGACAGCGCATTGGCAATCGTCAGCAGCAGGCCGTCGGCAGTTGACAACGCCGCAGCCAGACCACCGGCAGCCACCAGGCCGGACACCACGTAAGGCAGGCCGCCAATCGCGGGCGCGGCCAGCACGATGATGTCACCACCGATGGACATCTCGTTGAGCTGCAGGATGCCGTCCTTGTTGATGTCCACCACCGACAGCAGCGTCGGATCGACCCGGTTCCAGGCAGTGATCCATTCCGGCAACGCGTTGAACGGCGTGCCCACCACCAGGGTGAAGACCTCGTATTTCACCAGCACCGCCAAGGCAGGCGCGGTGAAGTACAGCAGGAAAATGAAGAACAGCGACCAGGTGACGGACTGCCGCGCTTCCTTCACGCTGGGCACCGTGTAGTAACGCATCAGGATGTGCGGCAGCGCGGCGGTACCCACCATCAGGCAGAAAATCAGCGCCAGGAAGTTGCGACGCGAAACGTCGTAGGCTTTCTGGGCAGCGGCATCGCCGTTGGGGTCACCGGCAAACTGCTGCGCATGCGGAGGCATGCCGTTGAGCGGCTTGGCCTTGGCGTCAGCCCCGGCTTTTGCAGCGGTCCAGGCCCTCTTGGCGGCAGCTTCGTCTTTCGGCACCGCAGCCAGCGCTTTTTCAGCCGCAGAAATTTCCGACAGCGCACCATTGGCGGCCTTCAGGTCTGCCACGGCTTTTTCGGCGGCGGCCTTGTCGGCAGCCAGCGCAGCGGCCGGGTTCTTGAGCTTGGCATCCAGGGCAGCCGAACGCTGCTTGTAGATCTCGCGGACTTCGATTTCCTTGGCGTTGGTGGTCAGCTCTTTTTCCTTGGCAGTGACTTTTTGCAGCTGGAAGCCGTAAATTGCCTGCGGAATCGGAACGCTGGTCTGTTTGACCGACAGCCACACCACCGGGATCATGTAAGCCACGATCAAAATGATGTACTGGGCCACCTGCGTCCAGGTCACAGCACGCATGCCGCCCAGGAAGGAACAGACCAGAATGCCGCCCAGACCCAGGAAAATCCCGAGTTCAAAAGCCACACCGGTCAGCCGCGCAGTGATGATGCCGACGCCGTAAATCTGTGCCACCACATAGGTGAAGGAGCACAGAATCGCAGCGACGATACCCAGAAAGCGTGGCAGGTTGCCGCCATACCGCTCGCCCAGGAAGTCGGGGATCGTGAACTGGCCGAACTTGCGCAGGTAGGGCGCAAGGAACAGGGCCACCAGGCAGTAACCGCCGGTCCATCCCATGATGAAGGCCAGGCCGCTGTAACCCGTCAGGTAGAGCGTTCCGGCCATACCGATGAAGGACGCGGCCGACATCCAGTCAGCGCCCGTCGCCATGCCGTTGTACATGGCCGGGACTCGGCGTCCTGCCACGTAGTATTCGGCAGCGTCGGTCGTGCGGCTCATGATGCCGATGCCGGCGTACAGACCGATGGTAGCCAGCAGGAAGATCAGGCCGATCCACTGGCGGGACAAGCCCATCTGCTCGAGAACAGCCAGTACGACCACGAAGGCCAGGAAGCCCCCGGTGTACCAGGTGTAGACCTTGCTCAGGCCTGCCTTGAAGGCCGCATTGGAGGCGGCAGTGTTAGTGCCGGCGTCGTTACCAAACATTCCAGCCATGATTATTCCTCGCTTTCTTCAACACCGTGTTCGATGTCGAGCTTGCCCATGTACCAGGCGTAATACCCGATGATCGCCACGTAGATCACCAAAGCCCCTTGCGCTCCCATCCAGAAGCTGAAAGGCCAGCCAAAGAAATTGAAGCTCAATTCGCGGGCGTAGTAGCTCACGACGAACGTCACGACGAACCAGATCACGAGAAGGATTCCCGTGATGTTGAGGTTCTTGCGCCAATAACGGCGATGGTTGTCAGTCAACTGCATAACACTTGCCTCCATCTAACAACACCCTTTCGGGCACATCACGATCACCACTTTTTCCCCAAGCGTGGCCTGCAAGCCGGATCGCGTCTCTTTTATAAGCCTGGGCTCAGACCCTGGCCATCAAATAACCACTCAGCTGGTTTGCCGTCAGGAAGACTGAGCAATGCTCAATCCCGTCTCGCGTTCCAGCTGGGCGGCTACTTTAGGCTCAAACCGTTTGAGGTGGCGAATGACCTTCACCGCCTCATCAGGGTCTTGCCTGTCAACATGAACCCGCGCAAGCTGATACCAGCCGAACGGGCTCATGGGTTGCAGTTCTGTGTTTTTCTTGAGTGCCTGCACCGCCTCGTCGAAGCGGCGGTCGCGAATCAGCAGCAGGGCCAGGCCATACCAGGCCCGGTCCATCTTGGGTTCGATGTCCAGCGCCCGGCGAAAGGCGGGCTCCGCGTCGGCGTGGCCGCCGATGTCTTCCAGCATGTAAGCCAGGTTGAACCAGGCCGCGGCGTTGTCGGGGTAACGCTCGGTCAGCAAGCGCAGTGCGGCGATGGCGCCGTGTTTGTCGCCTTCCTGCGCAAGGACATGGGCGCGGCTGGCCAGGGCATAACGGTCACCCGGCCGCAGCACCAGCATCTGGTCAAATTTCTCCAGGGCCGCCTGCTGCTTGCTGAACACCAGCAGGATCAGCGCCTGCAGCTTGAGATACCAGTAGGCCAGAATCGTGTTCATTTGCAGAGCTCCACACCAATTTCAAGACAGATCCGGATACGCGTCAGGGTCGCGGCTATCCAGATAAACAGCAGCAACAAAAACGCCACGAATGGAACGTGGCGGTCAATGATTTGTTTCGGGGTGATGAAGCGCGCAGCCACCACAAAAGGTTTGCCGACGATTTGCAGGATTTGATAAAACAGGTTGCTGTCTTTCTTCGCGCCCGCCAGCATGCCCAGCACCCACTGCCCGAACAACGCGAGCAATGCGATCTCTGCTATCAATTTGAGAGTGGACGCGGCAAAAAGCATAAGACCCCTGGCAACAATGGCTTGATTGTTGCCGCGGTGCTTACCGACTTCTTACAAATTGCCACAGAGGGCGGCGAACCCCGTTGAAACCCCTACTAGGACTTTCCCTTGGTTCTGGCCGCTTGCGGACGAAGCTAGAACCAAGTGCCTACAAGGGGACGGTTGCGCCTGACCTGCGCCGCGCGTGGGCGGCGCAAGTCAGCCCCAACGGCCTAGTTGGCCAGCTGCTTCCAGGTGTCGATGACGGTGTCCGGGTTCAGCGAGATCGACCCGATGCCCTGCTCCTTGAGCCACAGGGCAAAGTCCGGGTGGTCGCTGGGGCCTTGGCCGCAGATGCCGACGTATTTGCCCTGGCGCTTGCAGGCCGCAATCGCCTGGCTCAGCAGCGCCTTGACGGCCGGGTCACGTTCGTCGAAGTCTTTGGCGAGGATGTCCAGGCCGGAGTCGCGGTCCAGACCCAGGGTGAGCTGGGTGAGGTCGTTCGAACCGATGGAGAAGCCGTCAAAGTATTCGAGGAACTGGTCGGCCAGCACCGCATTGCTCGGCACCTCGCACATCATGATGATGCGCAGGCCGTCCTGACCGCGCTGGAGGCCGTGCTTCGCCAGCAGCTCGGTCACTGCCTTGGCCTGGCCCAGCGTGCGCACAAAAGGCACCATCACTTCCACATTGGTCAGGCCCATGTCCTTGCGCACACGCTTGAGAGCTTCGCATTCCATGGCAAAGGCCTCGGCAAAATCGGGGCTGAGGTAACGCGCAGCGCCGCGGAAACCGAGCATTGGGTTTTCCTCTTCAGGTTCGTAACGCGAACCGCCAATCAGCTTGCGGTACTCGTTGGACTTGAAGTCCGACAGGCGAACAATCACCGGCTTAGGCCAGAAGGCCGCGGCAATGGTGGCGATGCCTTCGGCCACCTTGTCGACGTAAAAAGCGCGCGGCGAGGCATGGCCGCGCGCCACACTTTCCACCGCCTTCTTCAGGTCGGCATCGACCTGCGGGTAGTCGAGGATGGCCTTCGGGTGCACGCCGATGTTGTTGTTGATGACAAACTCCAGCCGCGCCAGGCCCACGCCGTGGTTGGGCACCTGGCAGAAATCAAACGCCAGCTGCGGGTTGCCGACGTTCATCATGATCTTGATGTCGATGGGCGGCATCTCGCCGCGCTGCACCTCGGTCACCTCGGTTTCCAGCAGACCGTCATAGATGTTGCCGGTGTCACCCTCGGCGCAGCTGACCGTCACCAGCATGCCGTCCTTGAGCTGTTCGGTGGCGTCGCCGCAGCCGACCACGGCCGGAATGCCGAGCTCGCGCGCGATGATGGCGGCGTGGCAGGTGCGCCCGCCGCGGTTGGTCACGATGGCGCTGGCGCGTTTCATGACTGGCTCCCAGTTCGGGTCGGTCATGTCGGTCACCAGCACGTCGCCGGGCTGGACCTGGTCCATCTCGCTGATGTTGTGCACGATGCGGACCGGACCGGTGCCGATTTTCTGGCCGATCGCGCGGCCCTCGGCCAGCACGGTGCCGGTGCCCTTGAGCTTGTAGCGCTGCTCGGCCTTGCCCTTGGACTGGCTTTTCACCGTCTCGGGCCGCGCCTGCAGGATGTAGAGCTGGCCGTCGGTGCCGTCCTTGCCCCATTCGATGTCCATCGGACGGCCGTAGTGGTCTTCGATGATGACGGCGTAACGCGCGAGCTGCTCGACGTCGGCATCGGTCAGCGAGTAGCGGTTGCGCAGTTCGGCCGGCACGTCGGTGGTCTTGACCAGCTTGCCGCCGGCCTTCTTTTCGTCCGCGGTGGTGAACTCCATCTGCAGCAGCTTGCTGCCGAGGTTGCGGCGGATCACGGCGCGGTTGCCAGCCTTGAGCATGGGCTTGTGCACATAGAACTCGTCGGGATTCACCGCGCCCTGCACCACCGTCTCGCCCAGCCCATAGCTGGAGGTGATGAACACCACGTCTTCAAAGCCGCTTTCGGTGTCGATGGTGAACATCACGCCGGCCGCGCCGAGGTCGCTGCGCACCATGCGCTGCACGCCGGCCGACAGGGCCACGTCAGCATGGGCAAAACCCTGATGCACGCGGTAGCTGATGGCGCGGTCGTTGTAGAGCGAGGCAAACACCTCTTTCATCTTGTGCAGCACTTCCTCGATGCCAACCACGTTCAGAAAGGTCTCCTGCTGGCCGGCAAACGAAGCGTCGGGCAGGTCTTCCGCGGTGGCCGACGAGCGGACCGCAAAACTGGCCTGAGCGTTGCCCGCGCTCAGGGCGGCAAAACTGCTGCGCACCGATTTTTCCAGTTCAGGCGGGAAAGGCTGGGCTTCCACCAGTGTTCGGATCTGGGCGCCGGCAACCGCCAGGGCGCGCACGTCGTCGGTGTCCAGCTTGTCCAGAACGGCGTTGATTTTCTTGTCCAGCCCGTCGTGGGCCAGAAACACGCGAAAGGCGTGGGCGGTGGTGGCAAAGCCGGTGGGCACCTGCACGCCCTTGGGGCCGGTCGGCAGTTGCGAGATCATTTCGCCGAGGCTGGCGTTTTTTCCGCCGACCGACTCGACGTCGGTCATCCTCAGGTTTTCAAACGGTACGACCAAGGCGGTCGCCTCAAACAAATTGGACATGAAAATACTCCGGGAGGTTTAAAAACGGGGGTATCGACCATGCGCGGCAGGCAACCTTGTGGTTGTTGGAAGGGGTTGTGGCGGGGCATGGTGTCGCAAATCTGGATAATCCACCGGATTGTAGAACGCCGCCTGCATGGTCCATGTAGGCGCTTTGCCATCAAACCAGGCCCAACATGCCCAACCGCACCGTATTTTTCATCTCCGATGGCACCGGCATCACCGCCGAAACCTTTGGCAACGCCATCCTGGCGCAGTTTGAATTCACGGCGCGCCACGTGCGCCTGCCCTTCATCGACAGCGTGGACAAGGCGCATCAGGCGGTACGCCAGATCAACCACGCCGCCACGGTCGAGGGCAACCGGCCGATTGTGTTCACGACGCTGGTCAACATGGAGATCCTGGCCGTCATCAAGGCCCACTGCCACGGCATGATGCTGGACATGTTCGGCACCTTTGTTGCGCCGCTGGAAACAGAGTTGGGCATCAAGTCGAACCACCGGGTCGGCCGTTTTTCGGACGCCTCCAAAAGCAAGGCCTATGACGACCGGATTGAAGCCATCAACTTCTCGCTGGCCCACGACGACGGCCAGAGCAACAAGGACCTGGCCGGCTCCGACGTGATCCTGGTCGGCGTGAGCCGCAGCGGCAAAACACCGACCTCGCTGTACCTGGCGATGCAGTACGGGCTGAAAGCGTCGAACTACCCGCTGATTCCGGAAGATTTCGAGCGCCGCCAGCTGCCACCGGCGCTGGTGCCACACCGCAAGAAGATCTTCGGCCTGACGATCGCCCCCGAGCGCCTGGCCCAGATCCGCAACGAACGCCGGCCGAACTCGAAATACGCGAGCCTGGCCAACTGCCGCGACGAAATCCACGAGGCCGAAGCCATGATGCGGCGCGAAGGCATTCGCTGGCTGTCGACCACGACCAAGTCGATCGAAGAGATCGCCACCACCATCCTGCAGGAGATCCGGCCCGAGCGGCTGGAGTACTGACCTTCCGGCCCATTAGTCGCTCTGATTTTGATAGCGGCTTGCGCCCGCGGCTATTGGGCTAGTCGGCAATCTGGCGTATTTATTTTGCGCGAAGCCTTTGCCAGCGGACGCCAAGGGCATTTCTTCAACAAAAAAGCCGCGCTTCCCCAGCAGACACGGACGCCACACGCTCTATTTTTGGTAGCAAGCAGGTCTTGCATCTGACGATAGCCATACTGCATGACATGAATACATTCAATTAATTGGATTAATCATCGACCAGACCTTAAGCTATCCCTGTCGTTAATTTTTACGTCGTCATCAATAGAGGAAACCCCATGTCCCTGATCAATACCCAAGTCCAGCCTTTCAAAACCCAAGGCTTCCTCAATGGCAAGTTCATTGACGTTTCAGACGAATCGCTGAAGGGCAAATGGTCGGTCCTGATCTTCATGCCGGCCGCATTCACCTTCAACTGCCCGACCGAAGTCGAGGACGCTGCCGACAACTATGCCGAATTCCAGAAGGCCGGCGCCGAGGTCTACATCGTGACCACCGACACCCATTTCTCGCACAAGGTGTGGCATGAGACTTCCCCCGCCGTCGGCAAGGCCAAGTTCCCGCTGGTCGGCGATCCGACCCACGCGCTGACCAAGGCTTTTGACGTGTTCATCCCCGAAGAAGGCCTGGCACTGCGCGGCACCTTCGTGATCAACCCCGATGGCATCATCAAGACCGCTGAAGTGCACTCCAACGAAATCGCCCGCGACGTCAAGGAAACCCTGCGCAAGCTGAAAGCCGCCCAGTACACCGCAGCGCACCCCGGCCAGGTCTGCCCTGCCAAGTGGAACGAAGGCGCCAAGACCATCGCCCCGTCCATCGACCTCGTCGGCAAGATCTAAGCCCCGCCGTCCCAGCCCGGGCGAAACACACCTCGGGGTGTGCCCCGGGCTTTTTTGTTCCCTTTTGACACGATATTGACAACGAAAGTGAGTTTTCCATGCTCGACGACGCCACCAAAGCCCAACTGAAAAGTTACCTCGAACGCGCCACGCAGCCGATCGAGATCGTCGCCTCGCTCGACGACAGCGAGGCTTCGGGTGAAGTGCTGTCGCTGCTGAAAGACGTGGCTGCGTCCTCGCCGCTGGTCACGCTGACCGAAAGCCGCGACGATCCGCACCGCAAACCCTCTTTCTCCATCAACCGCCCGGGTGAAAACCACGGCCCGCGTTTTGCCGGCCTGCCCATGGGCCATGAATTCACCTCGCTGATCCTGGCGCTGCTGCAGATCGGCGGTTACCCGCCCAAGGTCGAGGAAGCGATCCTCGAGCAGATCCGCGCGCTGGACCGCGACCTCGACTTCGAGGTTTATGTCTCGCTGACCTGCCACAACTGCCCGGACGTGGTGCAGGCGCTGAACCTGATGGCGGTGCAGAACCCGCGCATCAAGACCACCATGATCGAAGGCGGCACCTTCCAGGACGAGATCAAGGAGCGCGAGATCATGGGCGTGCCCACGGTTTTCCTCAACGGCACCATGTTCGGCAACGGCCGCATGAGCCTGGAAGAGATTCTGGCCAAGATCGACACCAGCGGCGTCGAGCGTGAAGCCAAAAAGATCAGCGAGAAGGACCCCTTCGATGTGCTGATCGTCGGCGGCGGCCCGGCGGGCGCGGCTGCGGCCGTGTACGCGGCGCGCAAGGGCATTCGCACCGGCGTGGCGTCGGAGCGTTTCGGCGGCCAGGTGCTGGACACGCTGGGCATCGAGAACTTCATCTCGATCAAGGAAACCGAAGGCCCCAAGTTCGCCCACGCGCTGGAAGAACACGTGCGCAACTACGACGTGGACATCATGAACCTGCAGCGCGCCAAGGCGCTGGTGCCCCACAGCGGACCGGGCAAGGACCTGATCGAGATCCAGCTCGAAAGCGGCGCCTCGCTGAAAAGCAAATCCGTGATCATTTCGACCGGCGCACGCTGGCGCAACATCAACGTGCCCGGCGAGCAGGAGTTCAAGAACAAGGGCGTGGCCTATTGCCCGCACTGTGACGGACCGCTGTTCAAGGGCAAACGCGTGGCGGTCATCGGCGGCGGCAACTCCGGCGTGGAAGCGGCGATCGACCTGGCCGGCATCGTCGGCCATGTGACGCTGATCGAGTACGACACCGCGCTGCGTGCCGATGCGGTGCTGCAGAACAAGTTGAAAAGCCTGGCCAACGTCGACGTGTTCACCAATGCGCAGACCACCGAGATCACCGGCGACCAGAAGGTCAACGGCCTGATCTACAAGGACCGCGCAACCGGTGAGCTCAAAACGGTGCCGCTCGAAGGCGTGTTCATCCAGATCGGCCTGGTGCCCAACACCGACTGGCTCAAGGGTGTGGTTGAACTCTCCAAACACGGCGAGATCATTGTCGATGCCAAAGGCCAGACCTCGCTGCCCGGCGTGTTTGCCGCTGGGGATGCCACGACCGTGCCCTTCAAGCAGATCATCATTGCGGCCGGTGACGGCGCCAAGGCCGCGCTGGGTGCGTTCGACTACCTGATCCGCAGCCCGGCGGCGGCGCACTGAGCGCGCAGGCTTGCCTCTGAAAAAGCCCGCCCCTGGCGGGCTTTTTTGTGTCCGTGTCGCGGCCTTGCGCAATGCGAACGGTTATCACACTCACACGCAAGCCGACCGCCCGCGTGAGGGCATGCCTTGAGCAGAAGCAGCCGCCGGGAGACAATGCAGCATCGACATCACCAACAACAAGGAAATGCCATGAAAGGCGACGCCCAAGTCATCACCCACCTGCAGGCCCAGCTCAAGAACGAGCTGACCGCCATCAACCAGTACTTCGTGCACTACCGCATGTACAAGCACTGGGGCCTGGACAAGCTCGCCAAGAAGGAATACGAGGAGTCCATCGGCGAGATGAAACACGCCGACAAACTGATGGACCGCATCTTCATGCTCGACGGCCTGCCCAACCTGCAGGACCTCGGCAAACTGATGATCGGCGAGGACGTGCCGGAAGCCCTCAACTGCGACCTGAAGGCCGAAACCGGCGCACAGGCCACGATCAAGGACGGCATTGCCCACTGCGAAAGCGTGCGTGACTACGTCTCGCGCGACCTGCTGCAGGGCATTCTGGACGACACCGAGGAGCACATCGACTTCCTGGAAACCCAGATCGAGCTGGTGGCCAAGGTCGGCATCCAGAACTACCTGCAAAGCCAGATGGGCGAGCTGAGCTGACACGGACTCGGAGCCGACAACCGAAGCGGGGCACGACCCCGCTTTTTTTCGGGCGCCATACAAATGCGAATAATTCTCATTATTAAGTTACAATAAAAACCCGCCAGCCATCTCTCTGCAGTGAAGCCAGCTCTAACCCAGCCCAGGCTTCAG
Source organism: Polaromonas sp. YR568 (assembly GCF_943371715.1). GTDB lineage: Bacteria > Pseudomonadota > Gammaproteobacteria > Burkholderiales > Burkholderiaceae_C > Polaromonas. Next base: position 46,179 of record NZ_CALRVW010000020.1, read on the forward strand.
CATGTCCACCTCCCCTTTATTTTTCAAGCAAAAACAGCTTCCGGCGCCCGCCGGTCCTGCGCGATCAGCTACCAAACTTGTAGCAAATTTCGCCCTCGCCCCACTTGCCCTGTGCATGGCGCAGCTGGCCGGCGCACAAACCCTGCCGTCCATCACGGTCAAGGAAGAGGCCGCCAGAGAGACCGCGACCAGCCCGGTCAGCGGCTTCATTGCCCGGCGCGCGGCCACCGCCACCAAAACCGACACACCGCTGATCGAGACGCCGCAGGCGATCTCGGTGGTCACGCGTGACCAGATGGAGGCCCAGGGCGCCCAGACCCTGCGCGACACCACCGCCTACAGCGCGGGCGTGGCCAGCAGCTTTTTCGACAGCCGCGGCGACGCCTTCAAGTTCCGCGGCACCGACCCGGTGCAGTACCTCGACGGCCTGCAGCGCACCTACAACTTCTACAACACCACCCGGCCCGACCCGTACACGCTCGAACGCGTGGAGCTGTTGCGCGGCCCGTCGTCGGTGCTCTACGGCCAGGGCAGCGTGGGCGGTGTGCTGAACCTGGTGTCCAAGCGCCCGCTGGCCGAGACCCAGCGCGAAGTGCAGCTGCAGGCCGGCAACAACGGGCGCCGCCAGCTGGCAGCCGATTTCACCGGGCCGCTGGACAGCGAAGGCAAGTGGCTGTACCGCCTGGTCGCCATCGGCCGCGACAGCGGCACGCAGGTCGACCACGTGTCCGACGACCGCATGCTGGTGGCGCCCTCGCTGACCTGGCAACCCGACAGCGACACCTCGCTGACGCTGCAGCTGCTGCACCAGAAAGACAAAAGCGGCTCGCTGGTCGGCTTCTTTCCGTGGCAAGGCACCCTGCTGCCCTCGCGTTACGGCCAGATCCCGACCTCGACCTTTCTCAGCGAGCCGGGCTTCGACCGCTACGACACCGAGCAGACCTCGGCCGGCTGGCTGTTCAGCCACCGCGTCAATGACACCTGGACGGTGCGGCAGAACTTCCGTGCCGCCCAGAGCAAGGTCGACTACCGCACCATGTACACCAGCTTCACCGGCAATGCCCGCACCGGCCGGCCGGCGCGGCCGGTGTTCAATGCCGACCAGCTCAGCGTGATTCGCGACGTCGGCGTGCAGCTCAACGGTCTGGACATGCTGGTGCTGGACAACCAGGCCGAGGCGCGTTTCAGGACAGGCGCGGTCGAACACACGCTGCTGGGCGGCCTGGACGTCCAGCGCAACGAAACCTCGCAAAGCCTGTTTCGCGGCCTGGCGCCGGCCATCAACGCCTATGCGCCGGTCTACGGCAACTTCACGACGCCGACGGTGTTTACCGCGCAGCCCGGCGTGGTGCAGCGCCAGCTCGGCGTCTATGCACAGGACCAGATGAAGTTCGGCCGCTGGGTCGCCCTGCTGGGCCTGCGCCATGACAGCGCCAGGACCGACACCGAAGGCCGGCCCGCGGCCGCAGCCGACGACCAGGCGACGACCAAACGCGCCGGCCTGGTCTACCTGGCCGACGGCGGCTGGGCGCCTTACCTCAGTTATGCCGAGTCCTTTTTGCCGCTGGGCGGCGTTGATGCCTACGGCACGCCCTTCAAGCCGCAGCGCGGCAAGCAGTGGGAAACCGGTCTGCGCTGGGAGCCGGCGGGCAGCCGCAGCTCGCTGCTCGCTGCTCTTTACCAGATGCGCGACACCAACCGCAAGACCACCGACCCGGCGAATCCGCTGAACAGCATCCAGATCGGCGAGGTGCATGCCAAGGGCCTCGAGCTGGAGGCCAAACACAGCATGGCCGGCGGCTGGAGCGCCACCGCAGCCTATGCCTACACCGACGCACGCGTCGCGCGCAGCACCGGCACCGACCTGGGCAAACGCCTGGCCAGCGTGCCCGCGCACAACGCCTCGGCCTGGCTGATGCGCCGCTTCGGCATCGACGGCCTGGGCGGGCTCACGGTGGGCGGCGGCGTGCGTTACGTCGGCGAATCCTGGGACGGCCTGGACGCGCTGCGTACACCGTCGGCCACCTTGCTGGACGCGCTGCTGGCCTGGGACCAGGGCCCGTGGCGGCTCGCACTCAACATCAACAACCTCGCCGACAAGGTGCAGATCACCACCTGCCTGGCACGCGGCGACTGCTTCTACGGCCCGCGCCGCACCGTCGTCACCAGCGTGACCTACAAGTTCTGAAATTTTCAAAGGAGTCCCCATGCACAACACCCCCTTTCAAACCTTTCGCCGCATCGCCTTCGTCACCGGCCTGCTTTTCCTGGGCAGCGCGCAGGCGCACCATGTCTGGATCGAGCAGGACAGCGGCGGCACCGGCAACGCCGTGCTTTATTTCGGCGAGTTCGGCGACAACCTGCGCGAAACCTCGCCCGGCCTGTTGGACAAGTTCGTCAAGCCGGTCGGCCGGCTCATCGGTGCGGCAGGCGCCAGGCCGCTGCTGCCGACCAAATCGGCCCAGGGTTTTGTGCTGCCGGCGCGCGCCGCCCAGGGCGAATCCATCGTCGCTGAAGAAACCGCGTACCCGAGCTTCGAGCGCAAGGAGGGCGGCAAAAGCACACGCGGCATCTACGTCCCGGCGGCGCGCCTGGTCGCTGGCTTCGGCGCCCAGCCGCCCGCGCTGACGCTGGACCTGGTGCCCACCGGCCAGCACACCGCGGACAGCGTGGAACTGCAGGCCTTTTACGACGGCAAGCCCTTGCCCAAGGCCAAGGTGAGCATCGTCACCGCCGCGGGCTGGAGCCAGGAGCACCAGGCCGACGCGCAGGGCAAGCTCAAGGTCAGCCTGCCATGGCAGGGCAGCTACGTGCTGGAAACCAAACACACCGGCGGGCCGGGTGAGCGCAGCGGCGAAAAGTACGACAGCGCCAGTTATGTCACCTCGCTCACGCTGATGCAGGCCCAAGGCTTGGCGGCGCTGCCCGCTCCCTCGCCGGCCACCCCGAACAAATGAAGTCCGAGCCTGTGATGACCTCCTTCACCGAAAACATCAGGCAAAAAAGGCCTCCAGCCCTTGTCCGCCAAGCGCAATCAGCTATGAATTGTGTAGCACCACCGCGGCGGCATCCGGTGGCCGTGGCGGCGCTGATTGCCGCCTGCGGCCTGCATGGGCCCCTGTTCGCACAGGCCGCCCCGGTCGCCGCGTTGCCCGAGATCCGCGTCACCGACAGCGCCTCGGGCGACAGCGGCCTCTACACCGTGCGCGCCGTCAGCATCGGCAAGACCGGCCAGTCGCTGAAGGACACGCCGCAATCGATCAGCGTGATCACGCGCCAGCGGCTGGACGACCAGAACATCACCAAGGTCGAAGACGCGCTCAAGCAGACCACCGGCGTGACCGTGGAGCGCTACGACGGCGCGGGCAACTACAACGTGATCCGCTCGCGCGGTTTCGAGATCGGCGCCATCCAGCTCGACGGCGTGCCGATCAGCCAGGGCGCCAACTACTCGACCGCGCTGGACACGGCCGTGTACGAACGCATCGAGGTGCTGCGCGGCCCCGCCGGCCTGCTGCAGGGCGCGGGAGAACCCGGCGGCGCGGTCAACCTGGTGCGCAAGCGCGCGCTCGGCACACTGGCCCTGGGCGCCAACGCCTCCGTCGGTTCCTTCGGCTTCAAACGCGCCGACGTGGACCTGACCGGCGCGTTCAATGCGGCCGGCACCCTGCGCGGCCGCGTGGTCGCGGTCAAGGACGAGCGCAACAGCCATGTCGACACCCTGTTCAACAACAAGGAAACCGCCTACGGCACACTGGAACTCGACATCACGCCATCGACCACGCTGTCGGTCGGCTACACCCAGCAGAAGATCCGCGCCGCCATCGACCAGGGCCTGCCCAGCCTGGCCAACGGCACCCTGCTGGACCTGCCGCGCTCGAGCTTCGCCGGCCTGCGCGCCAACCGACAGGACCTGGACACCGACGACGCCTTTGCCGAACTCGAGCACCGCCTGGACAACGGCGGGCAAATCAAGTTCTCGGCACGCGACGTGACCCGCACCTCGTTTTACCGCGCGGCCCGCGCCAACAGCGCGGTGGCGGTCAACGGCAACTACCAGCTGCAGACGGTGGACTACGAGCAGAAAAGCACCGACCGCAACTACGACCTGTTCTTCACCAGCCCGGTCAAGATCGGCGAGGCCACGCACCGCGTGCTGCTCGGCATGAGCCGCAACACCGGCGACACGTTCGGCGGCAACCTGGCCTATGGCCCCAACCTCGCGGCCAACATCTACCGGCCCAACTACGAGCTCGCCTACCCGACGATCAAGCTGCCGGGCTATACGAGCGTGACCACGCGCAGCGAAGACGCGCTGTACGGCCAGTTCCAGCTCAATGCCACCGAGCGGCTCCAGCTGCTGGCGGGCGGCCGTGCCAGTTGGGCCGATGTGGAAGTGCGGCGCACCAGCGACGGCGCCGTCACCTCCACGTCCCGACCAGGCCGGCAGTTCACGCCATCGGTCGCGGCCATCTACGCGCTGGACGCGAACATCTCGGCCTACACCAGTTACGCAGAAACCTTTGTGCTGCAGACGGCGCTCGACGCCGCCGGCGGCCTGCTGGCGCCGCGCACCGGCTCGCAGGTCGAGGCCGGTGTCAAGGGCGAGTTCTTCAACAAGCGGCTCAACGCGCATGCAGCGATCTTCCGCATCCTCGACAAGAACCGCGCCATCGCCGATCCGGTGGTGCCGACCGCGTCCATCGCTGGCGGCGAAGTACGCAGCCAGGGCCTGGAGACCGAAGTCAGCGGACAGCTCGCGCCCGGCTGGGACCTCAGTGCCGGTTACGCCTACACCGAGACGCTGTACCTGAAGGCGCCGGTGGCCCAGGTCGGCACGGTGTTCAGCCCGGTCACGCCCAGACACAGCATCAACCTGTCCACGCGTTACGCGCTGCGTGGCCCGGGTCTCACCGGCTGGAGTGTGGGCGGCGGCGTCACCTGGCGCAGCGAGTTCTCGGCGCAAAGCGGCACCGTCAGGCTGGTGTCGGGCGACTACGCGCTGTTCAACGCCCAGGTCGCCTACCAGGTCAACGACAAGGTCTCGGTCAGCCTGAGCGCCGAGAACCTGCTCGACGAAAAGTACTACGAAAAAGTCTCCAGCGTCGCGCGCCAGAACTTCTACGGCGAGCCGCGCAAGTTCGTGCTGGCGCTGAAGGCCCGCTACTAGGAACAGGACCACCCATGAGCAGTACCCCGATGAACATGGAGAGCGCCCCGGATTCGGTGCCGGCTAAGGATGCGGACGCCGATGGCTACAGTCGCCACGGCTGGCTGCCGCGCGGCAACGTCGCCCTGATGTACCGGTTGGGCGTGGCATCACGCGCGGTGGCAGCCATCGTGGGCGGTTACGCCTTGTCGGCGCTGGTGGCCACGGTGTCGGCCATCTACTTTCCCGGCACGCGCGCCGAAGCCGCGCTCTTCGGCATGCTGCTGTCCTTCGTGATCTACACGACGGCGGTGATGTGGGTGTTCGCCGTACGCAGCGCCTGGCGCGCCTGGTTGGGCCTGCTGTTGCCTGCCATCCCGCTGGCCATGGCGGTTCTCATCCACCTGTATCTCCGGAGTGCGCCATGAAGGAAGGTTTTCGCCAGTCCATGAACTGGGTGCATACCTGGAGCGGCCTGCTGGTGGGCTGGGTGCTGTTCATGGTGTTTGCGGCGGGCACGGCCTGTTATTACCGCGACGAGATCACCTTCTGGATGAAGCCAGAGCTGCACCAGGCCCGCCTGGGGCTGCCGCCGGAAGCCGAGGTCGTCAACCACACCGTCGCCGCACTGCAGCAGCGCGCACCGACCAGCCAGCGCTGGTTCATCAGCCTGCCCACAGTGCGCGAGCCCGGCGTGCGCGCGAGCTGGTCGGGCGCGCCGGTCGTCAAGGGCGCGGCCGAGCCGCCGCTGGAGCCCGGCGTCACGCGCCGCGGCCGCTTCTACAGCGCCGTGCTGGACCCGGCCACCGGCAAGCTGCTGGCGGTCACCCGCGAAACGCGCGGCGGCGAGTTTTTTTACCGCCTGCACTTCGACCTGCACTACATGCCGGCGATCTGGGCGCGCTGGATCATCGGCTTCTGCGCGATGTTCATGCTCGTGGCCATCATCACCGGCATCGTTACGCACCGGCGCATCTTTGCGGACTTCTTCACCTTTCGCCCCAGGAAAGGCCAGCGCAGCTGGCTGGACGCGCACAACGCCACCGCCGTGCTGGCCCTGCCTTATCACCTGATGATCACCTACACCGGCCTGGTGACGCTGATGCTGATGTACATGCCCTGGGGCCCCCAAGTCACCTACCAGGGCGACCCCCAGGCCTTCACGGCCGAGGTGTTTCCGGCCAGCGGGCCGCGCGATCCCAAGCCCTCGGGCATGGCCACGCCGCTGACACCGATCACGCCGCTGATCACCGAGGCGCAGCAGCGCTGGGGCAAAGGCAGCATAGGCCGCATCACCGTCAACAACCCCGGCGATGCCGTGGCCACCATCACGCTGTCACGCAAAAGCGAGCACACCATGTCGTCGGCACAGCCCACCCTGGTGTTCAACGGCAGCAGCGGCAAGCTGCTCAGCGAGGTGGGCGAAGACCGCGGCGCGGTTTTCACCACCCGCAGCGTGCTGTACGGTTTGCACCAGGGCCGCTTCGCCGACCCGCTGCTGCGCCTGCTGTTTTTTGTGTCGGGGCTGGCCGGCTGCGGGATGGTGGCCACCGGGCTGCTGCTGTGGGCCGTGAAAGAGCGCAACAAGTACACCAAGGTCGTGGCCAAGGGCGGCCGCGTGGGCTGGGCGTCCCGCCTGGTGGACGGGCTGAATGTCGGCGCCATCGCCGGGCTGATGATCGCCATCCCGGCCTTCTTCTGGGCCAACCGGCTGCTGCCCGTAGGCATGAGCGCGCGCGGACAGGCCGAGATCGACCTGTTCTTCGGCGTGTGGGGCCTGGCCGCCATCGCGGGTCTGGCTTGGCCCACGCGGCGCATGTGGATGGTTCAGCTGGGTATCGCGGCGTTTTTGTTCGGCGCCATCCCGCTGCTGAACGCGGCCACCACGGCCACCCACCTGGGCGTGAGCATCCCGGCGGGCCTGTGGCGTGTGGCCGGCTTTGACCTGACCTGCCTGGCCCTGGGCGTGGCGCTGCTGATGTGCGTGGGGTGGCTGGCACGGCGCAAGCCGGCACGCAGCGCGCAGCGCACTGGAGCCACCCACCTTACCGGGGAGCCAGCGCTGTGACGGCGACATGGCCCATGGTCGTCGCCGCCTGGTGCACGGCGTTTTCGGGCTTCACCGCGCTGGGCTTGGCGATGGACCGGCACCATGAGGACAGCTATGGCCGCGGCAGCTCGCCCGGCCCGCGCCGGCCCTGGCTGCGTAGCGCTGGCGTGCTGGGCCTGCTGCTGTCGCTGGCTGGCTGCCTGGCGATCAAGGGACCGGCCCAGGGCTGGGTGTTGTGGCTGGGCGTGCTCACTGCCGGTGCGCTGGGGGTGGTGGGCGTGCTCAGTTACGCACCGCGGCACGCTGCGCCACTGGGAGGCCTGGCGGTCGCCCTCGCCGGTCTGGCGGCCGCAATGGCCTTCTGACGCCTCTGACCTGACACCTGAGTACCCGATACCTGACTACCGGGATCGGGCCAATCCGTGACCCAAGTCAACATGCAGAGATGATGCTTCCACTACAATGCAAATAATAATGATTCTCATAAAGAATAGCGTACCAACTTGGAAAAATTCGCGCAGCCCTCGAGTCAAGCGTCCATGACCTCTGCCACGCCCCCTGTTCACGCCAACCTTTCCGGCTCGCTGTCCCTCGCCGATCTGGCACCGAACCGGATCACGACCATCCTCGGGCTGGCGGCTCCAGGCAAGGACGGCGCCTCCGGTCTGCTGCAACGGCTGGCCGAACTCGGCTTCATGGCCGGCGAAACCATCAGCGTGCTGCGGCGCGGCCCGGGCGGAAGCGAGCCTATCGCCGTGCAGGTCGGCGATACCGTTTTTGCGCTGCGACGCCATGAAGCCACGTGCATCCAGGTCAAGGTGCCCGCATGAACGCCGCCACACACACACCTGCAGGCCCGCTGCGCATCGCCCTCGTCGGCAACCCGAACTGCGGCAAGACCGCCCTGTTCAACCTGCTGACCGGCGCGCGCCAGAAAGTCGCCAACTACGCGGGCGTGACGGTCGAACGCAAGGAAGGCCGCACCCGCCTGCCCGACGGCCGCGAGCTGGCCGTGATGGACCTGCCGGGTGCCTACAGCCTGAACCCGGCGACCACCGACGAAGTCGTCACGCATGACGTGGTGATGGGCCTGCGCGCCGGTGAAAGCCGGCCGGACGGCATCATCGCCGTCGTCGACGCGACCAACCTGCGCATGAACCTGCGTCTGGTGCTGCAGTTGCGCGCGCTGGGCCGGCCCATGGTGCTGGCGCTGAACATGATGGACGTGGCGCGCGCGCGCGGCCTGCAGATCGACATCGCCCGGCTGTCGGCCGAACTCGGCATGACGGTGGTGGAAACCGTCGCGGTGCACAACCCGTGGTTCGCCACCTGGCGCGGCAAGACCGGCGAAAGCGGGCGTGAGGCCCTGCTGCAAGCCGCCCAGACCGCCTTTGCGGCCCAAAGTCATGAAGCTTTTGTGCCTCCAGCCCAATACCCGTCTGTGCTAGCAACTATTAAAACAGGAGCAGACGGCGTGCCGGACATGGCCGCGTTGCAGGTGCAGGTCCGGGCCATTCTGGCCGCCGCGGTGCCCAATGCCGGCCAGGTCAAACGTTTCAACCACCGCATCGACGCGGTTGTGATGCACCCGGTGGCCGGCCTGCTGATGCTGGCCACGGTGCTGTTCCTGATCTTCCAGGCGGTGTTTGCCTGGGCCAACTTGCCGATGGACCTGATCAAGGACGGGGTAGCTTGGGCCGGCACGCAGATCCAGGAACACATGGCGCCCGGCCTGCTGCAAAGCCTGCTGGTCGACGGCATCGTGGCCGGCGTCGGCGGCGTGCTGGTGTTTTTGCCGCAGATCGTGATCCTGTTTTTCTTCATCCTGCTGCTGGAAGACTCGGGCTACCTGCCGCGCGCCGCGTTTCTGCTGGACAACGTCATGGGCAAGGTCGGGCTGTCGGGCCGCGCCTTCATTCCGCTGCTGTCGAGTTTTGCCTGCGCGATTCCCGGCATCATGGCCACCCGCACCATTCCGCATTGGCGCGACCGGCTCGCCACCATCATGATCGCGCCGCTGATGACCTGCTCGGCTCGGCTGCCGCTGTATGCCCTGCTGATAGGCGCCTTCATCCCGGACCGCGAAGTCGGCATCTTCAACCTGCAGGGGCTGACGCTGTTTGCCCTCTATCTGCTGGGCATTGTGTCGGCCATGGCCGTGGCCTGGGTGTTCAAGCGTACCTGGGCCAAAAGCAGCTACCAGCCGCTGATGCTGGAGCTGCCGCCTTACCGCGTGCCGAATCTGCGCAACCTGCTGCTGGGCCTGTGGCAGCGGGTGGAGATTTTCATGCACCGCGTCGGCACCATCATTTTTGCGCTGATGGTGGTGTTGTGGTTTCTCTCGACCTTCCCCGGGCCGCCCGAGGGCGCCACCGGTGCAGCCATCCAGTACAGCTTCGCCGGCATGATAGGCAAGGCGCTCGAGGTGGTGTTTGCGCCCATCGGTTTCAACTGGCAGATCTCGATCGCGCTGGTGCCCGGCATGGCCGCGCGTGAAGTCGCGGTCGGGGCCCTCGGCACGGTGTATTCGCTGTCCGCCGCCGGCGACGACGCGGCCGCGGCGCTGAGCCCGCTGATTGCGCAGAGCTGGTCCACCGCCACCGCCTACTCGCTGCTGGCCTGGTATGTGTTTGCGCCGCAGTGCATCTCGACCCTGGCCGTGGTCAAGCGCGAAACCAACTCCTGGCGCTATCCACTGCTGATGGCCGCCTACCTGTTTGCGCTGGCCTATGCCGCCTCGTTTGTGACCTACCGCGCCGTGCTGGCGCTGACCGGCTGATGTACAGCCTGCTGCAAGCCCTGGCGGTCTACACGCTGGTCGTGTTGTGTGCCGCCTATTGCCTCTGGATCTTCCTGCCGGCGGGACTGAAGCAGCGCGCCGCACGGACGCTGATGGCCCGCTCCGGCCGCCTGCAGGCCTCGCGCACCCTGCAGGCGCTGGCGCAACAACCGGCGGCCGGCTGCGCTTCGGGCTGCAGCGGCTGCGGCAGCGAAGCCGCAGTCCCCGGGCAAACGCCGCGTGTGCACAACATCCGCTGGGCTCGCAAGCCCGGCCCGCCACCCGGCTGATCTCCGGCCGGTCTCCTGCCACCCATGGCTTTTACGCCACAGGGCACGCGATTTTCAGAAAATCACCGGCTTTCGGCGTACAAGTTATTACGAATCATTATCATTTAATTTACACTCACGGTTGACCTGACCAGCCAGCCAACTCGTGTCCGCCAGGACGTCTTCGAGCACAGCCAAGCCATTTCCTGAAACCCGGTCCGTTGCCGCTACAAGGCCGGACTTCCCGCTTGGAGGCCATCTTGGCAAACCCTTCTGCCCGCCGCGCACGTTCCGTGCGTCGCCCCCCATCCCGTCCCCGGGGCGCCCCCGCTGCCTTGGCCTGCACACCTGCCCCCTCAGCAGGCAAAACCCTGCTGCCCCTGGGCGCGTTGATGCTGGCCGCGTCCTTCTCGAGCTGGGCTCAGGACGCTGCACCAGCGGCAGCCACCACGCAAGCCGGTGGCAACACCCTCGCGCCGGTGACGGTGCGGGAAAAGGCCGACGACAGCGGCAAGGATTCGCTGCGCGTCAACCGCTCCACCATCGGCAAGGGCAACCAGGAGCTGCGCGACATTCCGCAATCCGTCACGGTGGTGACCGAGAAACTGATCGACGACCGCAACCTGGACACGGTCAAGGAAGCCCTCAAAAACACCGCCGGCATCAGCTTTCTGGCGGCCGAAGGTGGTGAGGAAGACATCCGCCTGCGCGGCTTCCCGCTGCAAAGCACCGGCGACCTGTTCATCGACGGCATCCGCGATCCGGCCTTCTATGAGCGCGACACCTTCAACCTGGACCGGCTGGAAATCCTGCGCGGCTCCGCTTCCATGCTGTTCGGCCGTGGCTCCACCGGCGGCGCGGTCAACCAGGTCAGCAAGGTGCCGCGCCTGATCACCGAACACGAGGTCGCCACCACGGTCGGCAACCACGGCTACAAGCGGCTGACGGGCGACTTCAACATCAAGACCGGCGAAAACGCCGCCCTGCGCATCAACGCCATGAGCACCTCCGCCGACAACAACGGCGCCGGCAGCAGCCTGGACAAGAAAGGCCTGGCGGTGGCGTACCGGCTGGGCATAGGCACGGCCGACGAGTTTCTGGCCAGCCTTTACCACCTGGACAACAACAACGGCATGAACTACGGCATGCCGTGGATCCGTCCCAATGCCGGCTCCCCGGTCAGCGACACCACCACCCTGCCCCTGGACCCCAAGGCCTACTACGGCATGGCCAGCGACTACAACAAGGGCAGCGCCACGATGGCCACACTGGGCCACACCCACCGCTTCGACAGCGACAGCGAACTCAAGACGCAGGTGCGCGTCGGGAAATTCGACCGCGACCAGCGCGCCGGCACGGTGCGTATTGGTGCCGCTGCCCTGCAGCCCGGCCGCAGGGCCGTCACCCTGGACAACTTCGGGCCCAGCACCGTGCTCACACGCGGCACCCAGCTGAAGATCCAGGACATGGAAACCGTCCACCTGCAAAGCGACTTCAGCAACAAGTTTGCCGCGCTGGGCGTCAACCATGAATTGCTGGCCGGCGTCGATTTCGCCAGCGAGAAAAAGACGGTGTACGCCGCCCGCAGCGCCGCCCAGGGCGGCGTGAACCTGACCAAGCCCAACACCCTGGTGGGCACGCCGGATGACGGCGCCTCGATCAATGAAGCCAGCCGTGTGCTGCGCCCCTCCAGCGACTTTTCATCGAGCGGCATGGGCGTGTACGCGCAAGACCTGATCCAGATCGCGCCGCACTGGAAAGTCCTGTTCGGCCTGCGTCATGACAGCATGAGCGGCGACTACAACACCTACGCCATTCCCAATGCGGCGCCGGGCCCGGTCACCACCACCGCCTACCGCCAGAAAATTTCCGCCTGGAGCAAACGTGCCGGCCTTCTGTACCAGCCCAACCCGCTGCACTCCTACCACCTGTCCTACGGCACCTCGTTCAACACGTCCGGCGACACCTATTCCTACAGCGCCGCCACCGTCAACACCCCGCCGGAATCGAGCCGCAACATCGAGCTCGGTGCCAAGCTGGACACGGCGGACAAGCGGTTCACGACCCGTTTGGCCCTGTTCCACTCGACCAAGCTGCACGAGCGCAACACCGATCCGCTGATCAACATCGACGTGTTGTCGGGCAAGCGGCATGCGGCCGGCGCCGAGATCGACATCTCCGGGCGCCTCACGCCGGGCTGGGAGGTGTACGGCTCCTTCATGTGGATGCCCAGCGCCCGCATCGACATCGGCGCCGCCGGTGCCGAAGGCCAGGGCTCGCGCCCCTCGCTGACCCCCGTGTACAGCGGCACGGTCTGGACGACCTACCAGCTGACACCGAAATTCAGGGTGGGCGGCGGACTGAACTTCCGCGGCGAGCAGACCCCCATCCGCAACCCGGGCTGGAAAGTCCCGGGCTTCGTGACGGGCGACCTGATGGCGGAATACGCGGTCAATGACATGCTGGTCGTCAAGGCCAACCTGACCAACGTCACCAACAAGCTTTACGCCGACTCCCTGTACAGCGGCCATTACATCCCGGGCGCAGGGCGCCTGTTCCAGGTCACCGCCAGCGTCAAGTTCTGAGCTCGGCGCGCTTTTTTTATGCCTCCTGCCGCCCCTTTCGCCGGGGGCGGCTTTTCAGTTTTTTATCAACCTGTATCACCGACACCATGCTGCTGACCCTCCCCGACATCCTTGGTACGCAGGACCTGCAGGCAGCCCGTCAGCTGCTGCGCGACGCGCCCTGGACCGACGGGCGTGACAGCGCCGGCAGCCAGGCCAGGCAGGTCAAGAACAACGTCCAGTTGCCTTACGACTGCGAGGCGGCACGCGCCATCAGCGGCCTGGTGACGCGCGGGCTGGAACGCAGCGCCCTGTTTCTCACCGCAGCTTTGCCCAAAAAGATATTCACCCCGCGCATCAACCGCTACAGCGGCGCGGCCAACCACTACGGCAACCATGTCGACGGCGCCATACGCACCCTGCCGGATGGGCAGCGTGTGCGAACCGATGTGTCCTGCACTGTCTTTCTGTCGAACCCGGAAGACTACGAAGGCGGGGAGCTCACCATCGCCGACACCTACGGCGAGCAACGTATCAAGCTGCCGGCCGGCCATGCGGTGCTCTACCCCGGCACCAGCCTGCACCAGGTGCAGCCGGTCACACGCGGTGAGCGGCTGGCCTGCTTTTTCTGGGTGGAAAGCCTGGTGCGCAGTGACGAGCAGCGCCGCCTGCTGTTCGAGATGGACATGGCCTTGATGCAGCTGCGCCAGGCGCAGGGCGAAAGCGCGGCCACCACCGTCCTCACCGGCACGTATCACAACCTGCTGCGCATGTGGGCCGACACATGAGCCCGGCCCAGGCGACGCATGTGCCCCTTCCCTCTGTGGAAACGCTGCCGGCCGGGCTGGTGACGCTGGACGACCACGAAGCTTTTGCGCGCACCCGGCTCGACGACCAGGCCTGGGCCTACTTCAGCGGCGGCGCCGCCGACGAAGGGACGCTGCGCGCCAACCGCAGCGCCTGGGACAGCCTGCGCCTGCTGCCGCGCGTGCTGCGCCCGCTGGCCGGCGGGCACACACGGGTCGAACTGCTGGGGCGCACGCTGGCCCACCCGCTGCTGGTGGCGCCGGTGGCCTACCAGCGCATGGCCCATCGCGACGGGGAAATCGCCACCGCGCACGCTGCAGCCTCCCAGGGCGCCGGGCTGGTGCTGAGCACCCAGGCCAGCGTCTCCCTGGAAACCGTCGCCCGGGCTTTCGGCGCCTATGCCGAGCGCGGCCCGCTGTGGTTCCAGCTCTATCTCCAGCACGACCGGGGCTTCACGCGGGAGCTGGTCCAGCGCGCCGAAAACGCCGGCTACGAAGCCCTGGTCCTGACGGTGGATGCACCCACCAGCGGCGCGCGCGACCGCGAGCGGCGTGCGGGCTTCCGCTTGCCCGCCGGTATGTCCGCCGTGAATCTGGCGCAGCTGGCGCCGCCCCCCGGCCACCCCGGCGCCAGCCTGTTCGACAACCTGCCCGGGCACGCGCCCACCTGGGCGGACGTGCAGTGGCTGCAGGAAACCACCCGGCTGCCGGTGCTGCTCAAGGGCGTGCTGCATCCGCAGGACGCGCGCCAGGCGGCCGCGCTGCAGGTGGCGGCGCTGATCGTCTCCAACCACGGCGGCCGCACGCTGGACACCACACCGGCCACCGCGGCGGTGCTGCCGCGCATCGCCCAGGCTGTGGCGGGTGACTTGCCACTGCTGGTCGATGGCGGCATACGCCGCGGCACGGACGTGCTCAAGGCCATCGCGCTGGGCGCGCGGGCCGTGCTGGTGGGACGGCCCTGCGTGTACGGCCTGGCCAATGCCGGCGCGCTCGGCGTGGCGCATGTGCTGCGGCTGTTGCGCGACGAGCTCGAGATTGCCATGGCGCTGTGCGGCTGCGCCACCCTGGACCAGGCCTCGCCCGAGCTGTTCTTCGATCCGCTGGCCTGACCGACTCGATGCCCTGATTTTTTTTCAGGGACATCAAAGATTTATTGCAAATGCGATCGATTCGCATTTATACTTCAAACATCGATTTAACCACCAGCAAGCCAATCCCATGATCGTCTGTGTCTGCCGCCGAATCTCCGACCGCGAAATCGCCCGTCATGCCCGCGCAGGGCTGGGCTTTGACGAGATCCAGTTCGAACTCGGCGTCGCCACTCAGTGCGGTCAGTGTGAAGGGTGTGCCCGGGACGTGGTGGCGCAATGCAGCGCCACCTGCCCCACGGCCCACATCAAGCGCGCCGACCACCCAATGGAAGGCAGCCCATGGAATCCTCTCTCACCCTCTTTGCCAGCCTCGCCGGCAGCCTGATCCTGGTGATCAGCCCGCTCTGGTGGATTTTCCGCCGCTAGCGCGCGCCCTTTCTGTCCGACTTGTTTCCGCACACGCGTTCCTCCCTTCGCATCCACTAGACTTCCGATGAACGCTTCCGCCATTTCGGGCTCCAACGCCCCTGCACTTCCGACAAGCCCCGTGCGATTGCCGATCAGCCGCAACATCGTGATTGCCGCCAGCGTGGTCATCTTCCACGTGGCTGCACTGTGGGCGTTGCAAAACGGCTTGCTGCGCCGGGCGGTGGAACACGTGGTGCCGGCCGAACTGCTGACGCGCATCATCGAGATCGAGCCGCCCAAGGTGGCGCCACCACCGCCCGCGCCACCGCCCAAACCCGCGCCCAAAACGGCCAAGCTGCCGCCGCCGCCCATGCCCGTGGCCGTGCGGGACCCGGTGCCGGCGCCCAATGCCCCCACCGGCGTGGTCGAACCCCAGCCACCGGCACCGGCTGTGCTGGCGCCGGTGGCGCCCGCCCCGGCGCCCCCCGCACCACCGGCCCCGGCGCGCCTGGTGGAAATCACCCAGGGCGAAACAGAATACGTCCGGCCGCCGCGTCCGGTCTACCCGGCCCTGAGCAAGCGCAGCGGCGAATCCGGCGTGGTCATCATTGCCGTTTACTACAGCACCTCCGGCCACGCGAAACGTGCCGAAGTCTTCAAGTCCAGCGGCTTCGAACGCCTGGACCGGGCCGCACGCGACGCCGTGATGGCCTCGCAGGTCACCCCTTTCCGGCGGGCGGGCGTCAATGAAGACACCCAGTTCCTGCTCAAAGCCCCGATTAATTTTGTTCTGGAGTAACTCATGAATTCACAATTTGGCCTGCTGAACGTCTGGACGCAGGGCGACTTCGTCACCAAGTCGGTGGCCCTGCTGCTGATCGGCATGTCGCTGGTGTCCTGGATCGTCATCCTCACCAAGACCCTGGACGTGCTGAAGTACAAGAAGATTGCCCGCAGCGCGGAAGACTTCTGGCACAGCGAAGACTTCGCAGCCGGCCTGGCCCGGCTGGGCAACGACCCGGCCAATCCCTTCCGCCAGCTGGCCATCGAAGGCCGCGAGGCCACCGCCCACCACCGCAACACCCGGGCGCACCTGCACGACACGCTGGACGTCAGCGACTGGGTCACGCGCAGCCTGCGCAACACCATCGACGAGTTCACCTCGCGCCTGCAGTCGGGCCTGGCCATCCTGGCCTCGGTCGGCTCCACCGCGCCCTTCATCGGCCTGTTCGGCACGGTCTGGGGCATTTACCACGCGCTGCTGGCCATCGGCACGGCCGGCCAGGCGACCATCGACAAGGTGGCCGGCCCGATCGGCGAGTCGCTGATCATGACGGCGCTGGGCCTGGCTGTCGCCATTCCGGCGGTGCTGGGCTACAACGCGCTGGTGCGCGGCAACAAGGGCGTGCTGCACAAGCTCAACCGTTTTGCCCACGACCTGCACGCCTACTTCGTGACCGGCGCACGGGTCACCAGCGGCGGGCCTGCCAATGTCGTGACCATGAAAAAAGCCTGACACAGAAGGAACAAGCAGCATGGCCTTCGGAACCCAGGACGACACCGACGAGGTGATGAACGAGATCAACATGACGCCGCTGGTCGACGTGATGCTGGTGCTCCTGATCATCTTCATCATCACCGTGCCGGTGATGAAACACGCGGTCAACATCGATTTGCCGCGCGCCACCAACGAGGCGCAGAACGTCAAGCCCGAGACAGTGCGGCTGACGGTGGACGCCGATGGCGCCTACTACCTCAACGAGGCTCGGGTCGAGGATGCGGCGCTGGCGCCCAGCTTCCAGGCGGCGGCCGCGAAGGAGCCGCAGCCCGAACTGCACATCCGCGGCGACAAGGCGGTTCGCTACGAACGTGTGGCCCAGGCCATGGCGGCGGCGCAGCAGGCCGGACTGCGCAAGATCGGTTTTATCACCGAACCGGTCAAGCCCTGACGGTCGGCGGCTGCGCCCGCCCGCATGACAACCTGGTGCTTCACCGGGCCAGGTTTCTATGCGCTGCCCCCGCCGATCAGCGCCGCCAACAGTGCATTTTTCAGAAAAAAATCGGGCCGGCACTTGACTTGCAATTGAGAATAGTTATCATTACGGTACCGACAACCCCTCAGGTCCACCAAGGTCAACCATCATGTCCCCTGCACAACCTGCCTCCGCCACCCTGAGCCTGCCGTCTCGCCGCAACGACCACGCGGTGGCCACCACCCCTGCCGCCGGGCCAACCCAAAGCGCCGTGGACAGCCATGAACTGCTGCGCGGCCAGAAGGCCGTGGACATCGTGCACAACGGCTCGACCTACCGTCTGCAGGCGACGCGTCTGGGCAAGCTGATCCTGACCAAATAGCCGTCAAGTTTCATCGTGGGACGATCCGGGGCCGGCAACGGTCTCACAGGTCGTTTTTGCCAGCCAGCCAGCCGCTTTCGGGCAGTTGCAGTAGCCAGGCTTTTTTTCTCCACGCACCATGTAAAAAGCCGACCCGCAGGTCGGCTTTTTCTATTGAAAGCAGGCTTCAGCCCTTATTCAAGGTGCGCGGTCAGCTATCGATTAAATAGCACTCCGAGCCACAGCCCTTACAGGCCGATGGCGGCCATGCCGGCGCGTGCGATCTGCGCATCTTCGCTGGACTTCACGCCGCTGACGCCGACCGCGCCCAGGCACTGGCCGTCCTTCAGGATGGGCACGCCGCCTTCGAGCAGGCCCTTGAGTTCCGGCGCGCTCAGGAAGGAGAAGCGTCCGCCGTTGATCATGTCTTCGTAAATCTTGCTCTCGCGCCGGCCCATGGCTGCCGTGTGGGCCTTGGCCGGGGCGATGTGGGCGGAAATGGGTGCGGCACCGTCCAGGCGCTGCAGGTGCAGCAGGTGGCCGCCGTCGTCAACGATGGCAATCGTCACCGCCCAGCTGTTTTTCGTCGCTTCTGCGGCAGCGGCAGCGGAGATGGCCTGCACATCGGAAAATTCCAGCACTGTTTTCGATTTCATGGTGTTCCAGGGTTTGTTTCGGGAAAACGCCAAGCATACGCAACTTTCCGCGTCGTACCGGGTCTCATTGCGTGACTGAAAACTTATAGAACCCTGACAAAAAGTAGGCAGTACGCAGGGTTAATCCTTGAAAACCGCCACCGTCCCCTAAAATGATCTTGCCCGCATATGCAGGCCTCTAATGGAGAAGACCGGATGAATGACAATGTTCAAACCTTGGACCATGGCTACGTTGGCTCTGTCGAGCAACGCAACCGGGTCTTGCGCAACACTTACTGGCTGCTGGCGCTGAGCCTGCTTCCCACGGTGCTGGGCGCCTGGGTGGGCGTGGCCACAGGCATCACAGCCTCCCTGAGCGGCGGGCTGGGCCTGATCGTTTTCCTCGGCGGCGCCTTCGGCTTCATGTACGCCATTGAAAAGACCAAGAACTCTGCCGCCGGTGTGCCGGTGTTGCTGGCCTTTACCTTCTTCATGGGCCTGATGCTGTCGCGCATGATCGGCATGATCCTCGGCTTCAGGAACGGCAGCGAACTGATCATGACCGCCATGGGCGGCACCGCCGGCGTGTTTTTTGTCATGGCCACCCTGGCCAGTGTCATCAAGCGCGACATCTCCGGCATGGGCAAATGGCTGTTTGTCGGCGCCCTGGTCGTGATGGTGGGCTCCATCATCAACGTGTTTGTCGGCTCCACCGCCGGCATGATGGCGATCTCGGTCGCCGTGATCGGCATCTTCAGCGCCTACATGCTGTACGACCTGAAGCAGATCCTCGACGGCGGTGAGACCAACTACATCAGCGCCACGCTGGCCCTGTACCTGGACCTGTTCAACGTGTTCCAGGCCCTGCTGGCCCTGCTGGGCATCGCCGGCGGCGAGCGCGACTGAGCTTCTTGCTTCCATCCAGAAAAAGGGCCCTCGGGCCCTTTTTTCATGGGCTGTCAGGCCTGGGCAATCCTGTTCACACCGGCGGCGTCCCGGCCGAAGGGCCTGGAAACACATCCATCGGGGCGCCTTCAGCAGCTATTTATTCGATAGCAAACTTTCCATATATCCAAAGGGGTTGATTCAGCTTTGACTGAAACCCGTCGACCAGCCCAACTTGCGCTGGATCAACAGAGTTCGCGTTAACCCTTATAGAGGTACACAACAAATACATCTTCTAACTACACTGTCTGCAGGCACCCGGACAACAGAGATCCGGAGGCCTTCAAAGAAGAAAGAAGGTTGTTTGTATGCGTACCCATCATTCAAGGAATTTTTCGCTCCTGGCCCTCACCGCGGCCATGGCATTGGCCAGTCTGGGCGCGGCTGCGGCACCGCCCGCGGCCAGCCAGGCCGGCGCCTCCCACGCCCCGGCCACAGAGCAGGCCAAGGGCGCTGCCAAAAAGTACACGCTCGAAACCGGCATCGTCAACGGCAAGATGGTGTTCATCGACGACCGCGGCCAAGCCAACCCGGTGCTGCGCGCCAATGTGGGCGACACGGTTGAAATCCGCCTCAAAAGCGGCGAAGGTGCGCAGCACGACATCGCCATTCCCGAGCTAAAGGTGCAGTCGCAGAAATTCGACGCCGCCAGCGGTCCCACGACCGTGCGTTTCACCGTCACGCAGGCGGGCAAGTTCACCTACTACTGCACCATCGCAGGCCATCGCCAGATCGGCATGGAAGGCGTGTTTGAAGTGGCCGGGACCAGCATCGCAAGCGCAGCGCCCAAAGCCGCGGCGAAGACCACCGGCGTTCCTGGTGCCGAGCTGTACACCGCGCCCGCCCCGCGGCCTGCCGACGCAGCCGCCGTGAGTGTGGCCATGGACCCGGCGGCGGTGCCTGCCCCGATCGGCGCCCGCGCGCCCCAGCACCTGAAGTACCGCATGGAAACCGTGGAGCTGACCGGCAAACTCGACGACGGCACCAGCTTCACCTACTGGACCTTCGACCGCAAGGTGCCCGGCCCCATGCTGCGCGCCCGCATCGGCGACACCATCGAGCTGACCCTGGTCAATGCACGCGACAGCAAGATGATCCATTCCATCGACCTGCATGCGGTGACCGGCGGCCATGGTGGCGGCGAACACACCCAAGTCGGCCCCGGCCAGGAAAAAACCATCACCTTCAAGGCGCTGAACGCCGGGCTGTATGTGTACCACTGCGCCACACCGCTGGTGCCGCAGCACATCTCGGCCGGCATGTACGGCATGATCCTGGTCGAACCCGAAGGCGGCCTGGCCAAGGTGGACCGCGAGTACTACGTGATGCAGGGCGACATGTACACCACCCGGCCACACGGCGCCAAGACGCACCAGGAGTTTGACCTGGACAAGATGGCAGCCGAGCTGCCCGACTACTACGTCTTCAACGGCGCGGTGGGCTCGCTGACCAAGGAGCACAAGCTCACCGCCACTGTCGGTGAGACCGTGCGCATCTTCTTCGGCGTCGGTGGCCCGAACAAGATCTCGTCCTTCCACGTGATTGGCGAAATCTTTGACAAGGTCTACAGCGAAGGCTCGATCAGCTCGCCCAAACGTGATGTGCAGACCACGTTGGTTGCCCCCGGCGGCGCCACCATCGTCGAGTTCAAGGTGGACTACCCGGGCAGCTACCTGCTGGTGGACCACGCCCTGTCGCGGGCCGGCAAGGGGCTGGTCGGCATGCTGGAAGTCACGGGTGCCGCTGACGCGGGGATCTACAAGGCCGACACCGCCGGCAAGGCGGGTGCCACGCACTGAGTTGCTGCCGATAAAAGGCCGTCTGGCCCAGGCTGTCCGCTGTCATGGCGGACAGCCTTTTTTTCGTTCTTATTGGCCGGCGCCGACCGGGAGCCGCTCAAACACGGCCATCGATTCCACATGCGCCGTGTGCGGAAACATGTTGACCACACCGGCGGCCGTGCAGCGGTAACCCGCGTCATGGACCAGCACGCCGGCATCACGCGCCAGCGTCGCCGGGTTGCAGCTGACATACACGATGCGCTGCGGCGGCGTCCAGTCGCTGATCTGCAGGTTCTGCTGCCCGCCAGCGTCGTCGCAAGGCACACCGGTGACGATCTGCTGGTGCAGCGCGGCCAGCGCCTTGAACAGCTCGAACGCGCCTTCACGCGGCGGATCCACCAGCCACTTGTCGGCGGCGCCGTCCTTGACCAGCATGCCAGGGCTGATCTCGAACAGGTTGCGCGCTACAAATTTCGTAGCTGCCAGCGCCCGCCCCTTCCGGGCTGCGGCCTTGTTTGATGCATAGTTTTCGCGCGAGCGGGCGACCAGCACCTCGCTGCCCTCGATGCCCAGTACCTCGCGCGCCTGGGTGGCCAGCGGCAAGGTGAAATTGCCCAGCCCGCAAAACCAGTCGATCACGCGCTCGTGCGCCTGCACGCCGAGCAGGCGCAGCGCGCGCGACACCAGCACCTGGTTGATGTGCGGGTTCACCTGGGTGAAATCGGTCGGTTTGAAGGGCATGGTGATGCCGTAGTCGGGCAGACCGTAGGCCAGCTGTTGCGCCGGATCGGTCATCTCATCGAGCAGCTTGACCGTCTCCAGCCCGCCGGGCTGCAGCCACCATTGCAGGCCCGGATGGGCCAGCGCAAAGGCGCGCAGCTTGCCCAGATCGCCGGCGGACAGCGGCTCCATGTGGCGCAGCACCATGGCCGTCACCGTGTCGCCGCAGGCCAGCTCGATCTGCGGCAGGGTTTCCTTGGCGTCCATGCCGGCGATCAGCACGCGCAGCGGCAGCAGCAGGTCGCTGACATGCCTGGGCAACACATGGCACTCGCGCATGTCGGCCACATACCCGCTCTTGCGTTCATGAAAGCCCACCAGCACCTCGCCCTTTTTGCGCACAAAACGCACCGACAGGCGGGCCCGATAACGGTAGTTCCAGGCCGGGCCTTCGATCGGCCGGAGCACCATCTCGGGCTTGAGCTTACCGATGTGCCAGAGGTTGTCTTCGAGCACGCGCTGCTTGACGGCCACCTGGGCGCCCACCTGCAGGTGCTGCATCTTGCAGCCGCCGCAGGCGCCGGTGTGCAGGCCGAAATGCGGGCACTGCGGACGCACGCGCTGCGAGGACTCGTGCAGCACCGCCATCAGCGTGGCTTTCTCGAAACTCGGTTTCTTGCGGTAGACGCTGGCGCTGACGGTCTCGAAGGGCAAGGCGCCTTCGATGAACACCACCTTGCCGTCTTCCCGGTGCGCAATGCCCTGGGCCTCGATGTCGAGCGACTCGACAGTAAGCACATCGGGCGGGTAATCGATTGACGCGGGGGCCGGCTGGTGCTGCGGCTGCTGGTGTTTTCTTCTGGACATCCCCCATTGTCTCAGGCTGCGATAACATTTTCGGCCCCCCAACATCCGACAAGAGGAGCGAAGCATGAACATCCGCATCTGCATCGACGTGAACGACATGGAACGCGCTGTCGCGTTCTACACCGAAGGACTCGGCCTGCACTGCGGCCGGCGCTTCCAGAGCGGCTTTGTCGAGTTGCTGGGTGCGGGCAGCCCGATCGACCTGCTGCTGCAAACCGAAGGCAGCCGCCCGCTGCCCGGCCAAGCCGCCACGCGCAGCTACCAGCGCCACTGGACACCGGTGCACCTGGACTTCGTGGTGGACGACATCGACGCCGCCGTCAGCCGGCTGCTGCTGCACGGCGCCGTACTCGAGCAACCGGTGACCGACCGCATCTGGGGCCGCATCGCCGGGCTGGCCGACCCGTTTGGCCACGGCATTGACCTGTTGCAGTTCACCGGCCGCGGTTACGACGCGATCCCCAGCAGCCAGGATTCGCTACCAAGCTGATAGCAGCTTGCGCCCGCCGAACAAGGGCTGGCGGCCAATTTGATGCATCAATGGGCTGTCACCGGTCATGAAAAAAGCCCTGCAAGCAGGGCTCTTTTCGGTTCGAAACGAAGCGCCGGTTTATTTGGCGGGCAGAAACTTGGCTGGGTCAACCGGTTTGCCCTGCTTGCGGATTTCAAAATGCAGCTTGACGCGGTCGGCGTCGCTGGCGCCCATCTCGGCAATCTTCTGGCCCTTGCGCACCGACTGGTCTTCCTTGACCAGCAGCGTGTGGTTGTGCGCATAGGCGGTCAGGAAGGTGTTGTTGTGCTTGAGGATGATCAGGTTGCCGTAACCGCGCAAGCCGGCGCCGGCATACACCACGCGGCCGTCGGCGGACGCCATCACCGGGTCGCCGGTTTTGCCGGCGATGTCCATGCCCTTGTTCTTGGCCTCATCAAAACCAGCCAGCACCGGACCCTGCGCCGGCCAGATCCACGCCACATCGTCCTCGCCGCCCGCAGCGGGTGCCGATGGTGCCGATGCCGCCGGTTTGGCGGCGCTGGCACTCGCGGTCGCCGGAGCGGGGGCGCTGCTGGCCGGTGCCGGGGCAGCCGGCGTGACCGAACTGGACGTCACCGGCCGGGACACGGCCACCGAACTCTCGACCGGCGGCGCCACGCGCAGCACCTGGCCGACCTCGATCAGGTTGGGGTTTTCAAGATTGCTCCAGCGCCCGATGTCGCGCCAGTTCTGGCCGGTGTCCAGCCCGATGCGGATCAGGGTGTCGCCCGGCTTGACCGTGTAGTAGCCGGGCTTGCCGGCGTTTTCGGCGCCCGGCAGCGGCTTGACGCTGGCAGGGTCGACCGCGCCCACCGGCGCACGCCCCATGCCGGCGCCGCGGTCCTCGACCGGCGCGCGGCCCAGGCTGCGCGTTCCGCAGGCGGACAGCAGCAGGACTGCGGCGGCCAGAAAACAGGTCGCGAGCAGGCGGCCAGCACGCAGTCCGCCGGGGTGGCGGCCAGAAGCCGTGGAAAGAGACGCTGTCATGGCCGATCCGGCTTGTTCATTCATTGTTTGATTCACCCTTTTGCAAAGCTTCTTGTCAATTCTGCGTTCGTGACGCTGGGAGACACCATGAACATACTTGGGTTCATGCCTGCTCAGCTGGTTCCCGATTTTAAAGGTACAAAGTGCACGGCCTCCAGAACAGTCTGTGTAACACCGTTCGCCGTCCTGTCAAGCACCACCAGCGCCTGGGCACCACCGGCCACATGCATGGGCGCCACCAGGCGACCACCGACCGCGAGCTGCTCGACCCAAGCCGGGGGAATCGCCTCGCCGCCGGCCGCCGCAATGATGGCCGCGTACGGTGCGCCCTTGGCGTAACCGGCCATGCCGTCGCCAAACAGCAAATGCACATTGGCCAGGCGAAAGGCGCGCAGGTTCTCGCGCGCCTTGTCGTGCAGCCCGCGCAGGCGCTCGATGCTGTAGACCTCGGTGGCGAGTTGCCCCAGCAGGGCCGCCTGGTAGCCGCAGCCGGTGCCGATTTCCAGCACGCGCCCCAGCTTGCTTTCGGGGCTGCCCGCGCCCTGGCGCAGCAGCTCCAGCATGCGGGCCACCACATTGGGCTTGGAAATCGTCTGGCCCAGCCCGATCGGCAGGCTGGTGTCTTCATAGGCCTGGTTGACCAGCGCGGTGTCGACAAAACGGTGGCGCTCGACATGGCCCATGGCGGCGAGCACCTGGGCGTCCGAGATGCCCTGTGCCGCAAGCTTACTGACCATGCGCGTTCGCACCGCCCGGGAGTCCAGGCCGACACCGCTCGTGAGCACGGTCTTGGCTGGTTTTTTGGAGTCAAAAATGCCTGCATCCCTTTCCGGATGGACGCGACCAGCTAGTTTTTTGGTAGCAGATGGCGTGCCGGCATCAGGCTCGAGGCGAACCGGAAAGCCCGGCCGCCGGGCCGGCGTGGCACCGGCCGCGCTGGCCGCCGCAGCGGACGGATTGAAAGGCGGCTTCAGCGGGGACTTCATGCCGCCGCCTGGGCGGGCTCGGTCACCGGCCCGCTGCGGACGGCCTGGCTCAGCTGGGCGGCCGTCTGCGCCCAGTAGGGCAGCCGCTCATGGTCCGTCAGGTCGACCTGCAGCGGTGTGATCGAGACAAAGCCATGCCGGGTGGCAAAAAAGTCCGTGCCCTCGCCCTCTTCCTTGGCCGCGCCGGCGCCGCCTATCCAGTACATGGTTTCGCCGCGCGGGCTGGTCTGCATGATGACGCGCTCTGCCGCGTGGCGCCGCCCCAGGCGGCAGACCTTGAAGCCCTGGATCTGCGCGTCGGGCAGGTTGGGAATGTTCACGTTGAGCAGCCAGGGCGCCAGCGTCGGCTGCGCGCCTTCAGCAATTTTTTCGAGCGAAGGCATCAGCTGCTGCACCAGGTCGCGCGCGCGCCGCCCGGCCACGTCGATGTGCGCCCAGCCCTTCTCGGTCTGCGAAAACGCAATCGAGGGAATGCCGAACAGGTAGCCCTCCATGGCGGCGCCGACGGTGCCCGAATAAATCGTGTCGTCACCCATGTTGGCGCCGTTGTTGATGCCGGAGACCACCAGGTCGGGCCGGTAGCCGAGCAGCCCGGTCAGCGCGATGTGCACACAGTCGGCCGGCGTGCCGTTGATGTAGCGAAAACCATTGGCCGCCGTCTGCACGTACATCGGCGAATGCAGGGTCAGCGCGTTCGATTTGGCGCTGTTGTTCTGCTCGGGCGCCACCACCTCCACATCGGCGATGTCCTTCAGGGCCTCGTACAGGGCAATGATGCCGGAGGCCTGGTAGCCGTCGTCGTTGCAGATCAGGATTTTCATGGCCCGATTTTAAGGTCTCAAGGGTGACAAACCGCGGGCATGCCGCGTCTATTTGGTCCCGCAACCTGCCTATGATGTGTCCACCTGATCCCCAACGGAGACTCCCCCATGCATGCCTGGCTATGTGAAAACCCCACCGGCGTTGACGCCCTGACCTGGAAAGAACTGCCCACGCCCGAGCCCAAGGCCGGCGAGGTGCTGATCGAGATCAAGGCCGCCAGCCTGAATTTTCCCGACCTGCTGATTGTCCAGAACAAGTACCAGATGAAGCCGCCACTGCCATTTGTGCCGGGCTCGGAATACGCGGGCATCGTGCAGGCTGTCGGTGAAGGCGTCAAACACCTGAAGGTCGGCCAGAACGTGGCCTGCCTGTCAGGCACCGGTGGTTTTGCCACCCACACCATCGCACCGGCGGCCCTGTGCATGCCGCTGCCGGACGGTTTTCCGTATGTCGACGCCGCGGCCTTCATCATGATTTACGCGACCTCGCACCACGCGCTGGTGGACCGCGCCCAGCTCAAGGCCGGTGAAACCGTGCTGGTGCTGGGTGCGGCCGGCGGCGTCGGCACCTCGGCCATCCAGATCGCCAAGGCCATGGGCGCCAAGGTGATTGCGGCCGCGTCCACCGACGAAAAATGCGCGCTGTGCAAATCCATAGGCGCCGATGCCACCATCAACTACAGCACCGAGAACCTGCGCGAGGCCATCAAGACCCTGACCGACGGCAAAGGCCCCGACGTGATTTACGACCCCGTGGGCGGTGATTTTGCCGAGCCGGCCTTTCGCTCCATTGCCTGGCGCGGCCGCTACCTGGTGGTGGGTTTTGCGTCCGGCCCCATCCCCTCATTGCCGCTGAACCTGACCCTGCTCAAGGGCGCGTCCATCGTCGGCGTGTTCTGGGGCGGCTTTGCCAAGAACGAACCCAAGGCCAGCGCCGCCGCCCTGGCCGAACTGGCCCAATGGTACGCACAAGGGAAGATCAAGCCGGTCATCGACCGCACCATGCCCATGGCCGAACTCAAGGCGGCGTACGCCCACATGGGCTCGCGCGGCGTCAAGGGCAAACTGGTGATGGTGAACTGAGGCGAGCCCAACCCGGTCGCCCGAGGCAACCCTGAAAAAAAAAGGCGTGGTACTTTTGTGCGGCAATCAAGGTAATACCTCCCGTGACCCCGCGTACTTTGGGGGTATATTGACAGTTCCTTAGCAATCGGGGAAGCGAATGGGCATACCAACCATGCTGGTGGTGGAAGACAATCCTGACCACCTTGAACTGACCCTGACCATCCTCGAACAAAACGGGGACTCCCACCACATCGTGGTGGCCCGCGACGGCCAGGAAGCCCTGGACTACCTGTTCTGTCAGGGCCTCTACAGTGACCGCAATCCCGACGAACAGCCTGAACTCGTGCTGCTGGACCTCGGTCTGCCCAAAATGAACGGCCTGCAGGTGCTGCAGTGCATGCGCGAAGACCCCCGTACTTTTTTTGTCCCGGTGGTCATGCTGACCTCGGCGAGCGAGCAATCCGACGTGATCCTGGCCCTGAAAGGCGGACTCAACAGCTACGTCAGCAAGCCGCTCGACTTTCGTGATTTCGAAGCCAGGCTTGACGAAGTCAGGGAATACTGGCGCCTGTCCGGCCTGGCCCCCCTGAGCGCCTGAACCGCGCTTGCGTTTCGCCCAAAGAAAAAGCCCCTTTGCAGGGGCTTTTTTCTTGAAATACTGGGGTGGCTGATGGGGGACGGGCCCCCTACCCTCACACTCCATATAAATCAATCACTTAGCGCGATTCCCGCCGCCTCTGCGTCCGGGTGTGTGTCCGGTTGCATTGAGTTGAATGATAGCCCAAACAAGGCACGCGTCCGGGAGAGACTCACCCGCAAGATATTCACAGGTGCGCGACCGTTCCACCGCTGGCATTTTCTTTTTCAAAGACCCGCTGCATGATCCGCCATCACTGCTAATTCGCAGTGGCTTTTATCGGACACCTCATGCTCTTTCGCACCGTAGCCTTCACCATTCAATTCATTGACTTGAGGGACTTTTCCGTTATCGCCGGGAGATTCGACACCAACATCCAGCGGCCTGAGGACCAGCCGTTCTGGTGGTTCGCTAGTCGCCGTGCCCAAGGCTCCTTAGAACTCTGGGGGTTCGGCTTTCAGGGCATCTTCTGCAAGCTCCCACGGAGCCAAGTCGCCGTCCTCTAACGGGTCTCTGCCATCAAGGCCACCAGTCGCGCCCGCTGACGCTCACTCTCAACGGGGTCAGGCGGGAGCCCTTCAGGGCCACCTTCAGGAAGCCCTAACGTGGGTCCGTAGCGGTTGCCCTTTGGGCTTCCCGGCACACCGGTCAACACCAGGAGCCAGAGGACGTTAACCACCGGCACGATGCTAAGCAGGAAGGTCCAACCATTCACGCCGAAGTCATGCCCCCTCTTCACGGTTTGAAGCACATAGACGATAAAGGCCGCTGTCGATAGCCCCCAAGCCAGCGCCACAGGCCCGCCCGACTTGGCAACAAGTGCAATCGACCCCACGTAACAGACGCCAAGGACTACGGCGCGGACAAGAAAGGTGCCGCGACTGATTCGGCCATTCGTAGAAAACCAAGTCTCAGCAGTGACTATGCCATCGGTCATACAGCCCTTTGTGTGTTGCCTCAACAGCATACAACGCATGAACCCAATGCGGTGGCTCGGCAGCAAGGGCGCGGTAAGTTGTCACAAAATCCGATGACTTGCAAATTGGCCGAATGACGGTAGGCTAGAAGCCCTCATCACCAACGTCAGAGGCTCGAATGGCTTGCAGCAAATGAACAGACAGGACCGCGCACAGCTACAACAACTCATCCGCGTCCTGGACAAGCTAAAGGGTTCCAATCCGGACATGCCATTGCAACATGCGGTCGCGTTTCTTCACATCGCGGTGCAGCCTGGGATGAACATCACAGACCTGTCCGAAGTCTCCCAAACAACCCTGCAATCTGCTTCACGACACGTCCAAGCACTCGGGAAACTCGGCAAAGAAAAAAAGATGCTTGTTGCCGCTGGATTCGGTAGAGATGGCCGAACGAAAGCCCTGCTGCTTACCGATGGGGGACGCAGCCTAGCCAATGAAGTTGTCGCGTCACTCAAGCCCCTGCTGAACGCCAACGTCAGGGCCTAACTACGGCATCAGCGCGGGAACTTGCCCGTCGCGACTTGAGCAGCAGCGGCCACAATCGCCTCACTCTTAGTCTCCTGTTGCCCTGATGAAATCCGCTCCGAGCCCTTCGACATGGAGCAAGAGTAGCGATTTCCATTTTGAGATATCAAGCACTGCCACCCTGCTTTTTCAATCACGCGAAAAACAAAGGTAGCCATGACCTCCATCCTGGCAGGACGCGGAAGTTCTTTAAGCCACATATCGCATACCTCAGCATCGCTCACTACAGGGTCGGGCTCGAAATCTGCGCCCTGCCTGTCGAAGCCTATGTGGAGAGACGCCCCGCAAACATCACACACTGAGGTGCGATAACCGCCCCTGTCTTGCTCTCTGGTCCATGTACGGTGGACACATCGGTTAAGTACTTTTTCGAGTACCCGTAACTCCGCAACTGTTGGCAACGGCATTTCGGTTCGATGTTCCAAATTCCGGAAATTCCAATCTGTTGGCATCGGCGGCCCTTTAGTTGTTAGCCCTACGAACTCGAAGCGGTTTCACCGGAAATTCCTGCACAGTGTCACAACGGTAGCGGCGAACCCTTGAGTAAATGCCTGTACTCATTAGTGTTATCCCAACCCGACAATTCCGGGGCCTTCTTACCTGGAGCAGATGGCTTGACCGCCTTAAGTAGCAGCAAAAGATTTTGTGATGAAAGTGCGGCAAGCCCTGGGTTGAGTGCCTCTTGTGACTGTTCCAAAGCATTCTCCCGACCAGCCAACGGCTTAAGTAGCTTCGTAAGGACGCGGGTCTCTGTTGTCGCCTCATTAACGTCGCAGATCACTTGCAGCTTCGCCTGAAGGCCATCTATGAGGACGCCCTTGAAATCATAGATTAGCCATGGGACGGGTACGAGCGTTCCGACCATCTCCGTTTTGTAACGTACTTCATCCCGCTTGCGGCCTGTACGGGCGGCTTCTTCCGTGATCTGATCATGAGTTAACTCTGTCGCTACCTCTACGCGATATTCTTGGGAGCGTGCCCGGCGCTCCAACGAGCGCATTCCTTCGACGCCCAAGCGGCCTTCAAGGAATTTCCGCACTCTGCGTATCCACTTGACACCAAAATCCCCCGAGACCATCGTGGCAATGCGGGCCTCAATGGCAACCTTTTGTTGCCGGAGTGTGGCTATGGTTCGCAGTGCATCACGGCGGGCTACTTGCCTGCGGTGTACGCTTTGGGCCGTCACAAAGTCATCCCCAAAGTGATTGCGACCGCACACGTTCCCGATGTTTGTTTCTACCCCCGACGCGGTGCGAACGAGGAAGCCATAGCGGTGGTCTGTCCGGCAACTGCTGAGCCCGCAAGGCACCAGCCTATTAAAACTGTATTCCGTGAGCACATCAGTTATTTTGTGTAGATGGGGATCAATCGGCGCTCGAAAGGCCGTCCTCTCACTCATCTCCTCAAATGATTTAGGGGCCTCAATCGGCCCCCCTGTAGGTCCAGCCGCATCCGATGCAATATCCATCACGACACCCCCTGCGAATAATTTCGCGGTGTAGGAGTATAGACCAAAGCTGTACAAATAACCAGGGTGTTTAAAAAGCCAGCCCAAAAGGTGGGGAGGTTCTACATGGAGTGAAATATTTTGGTAGAAATCTCTGAGCCTCCCCTCGATACAGACGGGCGCAATGATTCCCCCCTACCCGGCCCGCACTGCCACCCCCTGGGAAAATCTCCCAGGTCAATCCTCAAGGCACCCCGGCCATTCCATCACCAGGGAACACGCGGGGCACCTAGCGGGGACGGTCGGGTCTATGTGGAACGCTGCTTGATGCTTGTCGCTTGATGGCGTAGCGGTGTAAGTGTCGTGGTCTATCTCCACCAGCCCTATCGCATGACAGCGGGGGCACGCAGCGGCCTTCAGGGCGGCGGCTTGATCGAAGCCTTCAGTGAGCATAGGGAGGACGCCTCAGCGCCACCCAGGGACGCCATAAGGTCATAGTACCGGAGTCGCCAGCACCCGTTGAACTACGGAAACCCCGCACCCCGCTTGCTTGGCAATCTTGAGCATCCCTAGACCCTCCGCACGTAGCGCCCGGATATGACCCTCCACGGCATCACCAACCCCAGGGCGGCCTATTGCGTTACCAGACTTGGTGCCTTTCGCCTTAGCCCGTGCCATGCCGGCCTTGACCCGCTCTTGAATCATCCCGCGCTCAAACTCCGCGAACACGCCCATCATCCCGAATAGGGCTTTTCCTGCCGGAGAGGTGGTGTTGATGCCCTGCTGGTGCAAGTAGAGGTCAACCCCCGTGTGATGGAGTTCCTGAAGCAAGGTCACCAAGTCAATCAGCGACCTGCCCAAGCGATCCACTGACCAGGACGCCACCACGTCAAAGTCCTTACGGGCCACGCCCTTGAGCAGCGCATCAAGCTGCGGCCTGTCCTTGCGCCCCTTTGCACCGCTGATGCCGTGATCCACGAACTCTGCCGCCACAGCCCACCCCATCCGCTCTGCCGCCTGGCGTAGCTCAATAAGTTGGTTCTCAGTGCTTTGCTTGTCAGTGGAGACACGGGCATAGAGGGCGACACGTAGCGGCTTGGTGATTTTGGTCATGGTGCAATCATGCTGCGAATCCATACGGAAAGCAACTGTTTTCGGTATACCCTATCGAGACGCGGCTGTCAGAGGGGCGAAGTGTGCACTTTCCGGATAGGGTTTCGGTATGCCCCCGGCCTGAGCCTCCGCACCGTGATGCGTGAAGGTGCCCCGTGGTTTGTCGCTAAGGATGTGTGCGATGCCCTTGGGCTCGATGTGTCGGACACCCGCCGCACCTTGGATGAGGCCGACCGGGAAGTCCTCTTAGCCGGACAGCATCCGGGTTTGCCGAACCGTGGGGCCACGGCCATCAACGAGTCCGGCCTCTATTCCCTAATCCTCAAATCCCGCAAGCCAGAAGCCAAGGCGTTCCAGAAGTGGGTCACCTCCGTGGTCCTGCCCGCCATCCACAAGGACGGCGCTTACGTGGTCGGGATTGGGTCCCACACTAGGAGACCTCCAGGGGATGGAGATGGCAGCACGGCTGCCCCCCTCTCGTAGCACAGTGGATATGTGACAACTTTCTACGCCCTTGGAAATTACTCAAAACAAGGCTGGGTGTGGCTTTGACACCTAAATAACAGTGGATTTGAGAATAAAACCGGCCCACTAGGGGAAGTACCGCGATCCCCTCCAAAAGTCAGAATAAAAGTCCGGCATTAGGGAAGCCCCCTAACTGGCCCGGCCCGCCTGCCCCATCAGGCACCTATCGGGGTCACTGTTGATTTTCGAGTAATTTTGACCCCTTTGATCTGAGTTTTTTCATCGAATTTTGACCCCTTGAATACAGTTCCCTGCTTAACTTTTAGGCAGGGGGATCAAGGAGTGATCAAAGTGGGAACATTGGCAAAAATCCGGCGGCTACA
>NZ_CALRVW010000021.1:0-72463 GCF_943371715.1 Polaromonas sp. YR568
TCCTGGCTGGCCGCCGTGATCTCGGCCATGATGTCGGTCACGCGTTTGACGCTGTCGACGATCTCGTCCATGGTCTTGCCGGCCTCGGCCACCTGTTTGCTGCCTTCTTCGACTTTGTCGACGGAGTCGCCGATCAGGGTCTTGATCTCTTTGGCCGCTGCCGCACTGCGCTGGGCCAGGTTTCTGACTTCGGCAGCCACCACCGCAAAACCTCTTCCCTGTTCCCCGGCTCGGGCCGCTTCGACGGCGGCGTTCAGGGCCAGGATGTTGGTCTGGAAGGCGATGCCGTCGATCACGCCGATGATGTCGACGATCTTTCTGGAAGAAGCATTGATGGCGCCCATGGTGCCGACCACTTCGGCAACCACGCTGCCGCCCTTGACGGCCACGCTGGAGGCGGTGACGGCCAGCTGGTTGGCCTGGCGGGCGTTGTCGGCGTTTTGTTTGACGGTGGACGTCAGCTCTTCCATCGACGCTGCGGTTTCTTCCAGGGAGCTGGCCTGCTCTTCGGTGCGGGACGACAGGTCGTGGTTGCCGGCGGCGATTTCAGTGGCGGCCGTAGCAATGGAACCAACATTGGCACTCACATCGGACACCACGGCCACGAGATTGGCGCTCATCTGATTGAGCGCACGCATCAATTGCCCGGTTTCATCGGTGGCCGCCGTCGGAAATTTGAGAAGCAAGGCGCCACCGGCAACGGCACGCGCGACCCCACTGGCCTTGTCCAGGGGTTTGAGGATCGTCTGCACAATGAAATAGCCGAACCCTGCCAATGCAAGCGCAGCCAGGCCGCACGCTGCTGCGATCAGCACCGGCAACGAGCTGGGCTCACCTGCGGCTTTCACCAGCGCGCTTGCCTGCCACCACCCCCATACCCCCAGAAGCAGCGCCCATGCAGCGCCCATGCCCGTGGTCCATGCGATCCGCTTCCGGATCGAAACAAGCCTGACCAAGGTGAGGGCATCACGCCAGCCACGCCGCACCACGCTGCCCTGCCTGACGGTCAAATGCGCAGATGAGCCTTCCTTGATTTCCCGGTACATCTGCTCAGCTTCAAGGATCTGGCTCCGCTCCGGTTTGCTGCGCACCGACATAAACCCCTGTGTCCTGCCGTCGACCTGAATGGGTGTCACGTTGGCAAGCACCCAGTAGAAATCGCCGTTTTTGCGCCGGTTTTTGACGAGACCGGTCCAGGGGAGTCCCTTGCCCAGCGTTGTCCAGAGATCCGCAAATGCTTCTTCCGGCATGTCGGGATGGCGCACGAGGTTATGCGCGCTTCCAATCAGCTCTTCTTTGGTGAAATCGCTAACTTCCACAAACGCGGGATTGGCATAGGTAATGCGCCCCTTGAGATCTGTCCTGGAAACCAGCGTGGCATCCTCGGGAAGTTCATACTCGGTCGTCGTCACGGGAAAATTACTGCGCACTATAGGCCTTTCTTTGACATGCACTCGGGAGGGTTGATGGGTTATTCGCAGACCGCTCGCAGCCTGCTTAAAGGGCGTTCTTCAGCGAATCCAGCGAGTCGCCCAGACTGGCGCGCAGGCGGCTGATGGCCTGGCTGTGGAGCTGACAGACGCGCGACTGCGTCACCTCCAGCACAGCGCCAATTTCCCGCAGATTAAGTTCTTCGTCGTAATACAGACTGAGCAACAGGCGTTCTCGCTCGGGCATGAGTTCGATGGCTTCAATCAGCTGGCGGCGAAAGTCGCCTCTGAGCAGCTGTGTCAGCGGTTCGTCGGCCAGGCTCTGGCCGCCCAGGGCCTGCCGGTCCAGAAAACTGTTCTCCTGATCGCCCTGGTCAAAGTCGTCGTAATACACCAGCTGGCAACCCTGGATCTCCTGCAGCAGGTGTTGATAGGCGTCCAGCGAAAGCTCCAACTCCTGGGCGATCTCGCCTTCAGTGGCCGGCCGACCCAGTTTTTGTTCCTGGGCCTGGACCGCCCGGGCAACACCGCGGGAGGACTGCCGCAAACCACGCGACACCCAGTCATTGGCCCGCAGTTCGTCGAGCATCGCACCGCGGATGCGCTGACTGGCATAGGTTTCAAATTTCGCCCCCTGATCGTCCTTGTAGCGATTGCCGGCATCGAGCAGTCCCATCATGCCTACCTGGATCAGGTCGTCCAGTTCGACGCTGGCCGGCAGCTTGGCGATCAGCTGCAGGGCCAGGCGCCGTACCAGCGGCGCGTACTGCATCAGCAAGTCAGACGGGCCGGACTTGTCGATTTTTCCCTGGGATGTGTACATCGAGGAAGCCTCCTGCATTTTTAACACTCGTGAAACTCGGAATTCGGCAGCTGCATCAATGCACCTCCAGCATGGGACTTTCGCCCTGCATGACCACTGGAGCGCGTGCCAGCCATGGCGCCTGGCCACCCCGTGGCGGCTGGGGCCAATGCAGAAAATCAGATGCGATCTGGCGAAAATCCATCGCAGAAGGACTCGTCGGAAATGCTTCAACGACAGTCAGGTTCAGTCGCTGCGCCTGGGGCAGACGCGGATCCGCCCTGACACACCCGGCGGGCTCCAACGCCACGGCAAGATAGCGGCTCCCGGTCAACGCGAGGTTCGACAAAATGCGCTGCGCCTCTGCCGCACCGGTCACATGGTTCACCAGCACGCGCAAGCGTTGCAGCGCATGCGCGTGGCAAAGCCTTTTGATACAAACATAGGCTGCCGTGATGGACGCCACATTGGGCTGCAACACCACGAAGACATGGTCTGCCTGGGCGGCCAGCGGCGAGAGTGCACCATCCTTGTCAAGCACGGTGTCGATCAGTACCAGCCGTCCCTGGCGCTGGGCCGGGGTTGAATCCACTGCGCTGCGCTCGTCGAGCAGCAACACATCCTTGCCCTGCTGCATCAGCGCCGCAGCCAGATTCAGTGCGACGCTTGTGGCGCCCACCGCCGGCCCGCTGCCGACCACAGCCACCAGCCGTCCGATGCTGCCAGCCATCAGACGGCGCAACCCATCCGCCTGATCGGCGATCACTTGCTTCACTGTGGATTCCTCATGCCTGCGCCGTTGCCCTGTGGGACTGGGGCGAGAGATCGGCGCCGTCGGACTCCAGCGCGTCCAGCAATACAAAGAATTTGCCCAGGCCTTCCAGCAGTACCGGGCCCGGCACCGGTCGGCCCGGGCGCACAGATCGACCGGCCAGCCGCGCCAGCACCTTGCGTGCCGCGTCAGCCCAGGGATCCTGCGCATATTGCAGGCGAAACACCGTGGTTGAAGCCTGCCCCGCAATCAGCCATTGCTTGCGCATGGATGCGTCGTCTGGCGGGACATCGCTTGCGAGTTGCACAATGCCCTGCTTGAGCAGTTTGAAATACGGCTCGGCTGCGGTCCGCCAGCCAGGCCACTGGACCATTTGTAGTGCTGCCACCTGGATACCGGTACTGGCCAGCAGATAGCTGTGCGCGATCGGCTTGCCGCTGTCTGCGTCGACAATACGCCGCACCACACAGCGCAGTCTGGAGACCTTCCTGTGTGCGTCGGACGTGTCGTCTCCGGCGGGAGGCCGGACAACGACCTGCGCTTCCGCCACCGACACCCACGCGGGTTTTCTGCGATATGTCGTCGCTTGCGGCGTACTGAAGTTGAGCCCAGCGGCCATTTTGGCGAGCGTTCCCGGCGTGCCATTTCCAGTGTCCAGAATGCGAAGGGCTGCGGTTGCAGATGCCGCCCACTGGATGCCGCTGGACCGCCACTGCTCGATCAACGCGAATGCAGGGAGACGGGCCAGCAAATGGACAACCGGTTTTCCGGATTTCTGGATCCAGTCACCCGGCAGCGACACCCCCGCCTGGGATGAATCGGCCAGGATCTGCTGCGGTGCAGCGAAGGGTCTGCCCGTCTGGTCCGAAAGCAGCACGGTGCTGGTGAGCACCCGCGGATCTGCGTCGTCCTCGCCTGTGAGGCTGGTATCGCCAGTCAGCGCCAGGACATAGTCGCTGCAACCGGCATGAATGTCGGCCAAAGCCTGAGCGCGCAATGTCTGTGCAAGCGCCTCCTCCCCAAGCTTGGCGTCGCAAAGCTTGCGCCAGAGTACGCGGGTTTCCTCAAAGCCGATCTGGCCACTGGCAAGCGCGCTGGCATTCGACGCCAGTTCCTGGGCGTTGTGGGTCAGTGCCCGAATCAGTTGCTGGCATTGCGCACGCAAGCGTTCGTTGATGGCCTCTGCCGCGGCCACTTCGGCCTCGTTGCCCAGAGGCGTTGGGCGCTCTTCAAGGTCTGCCTCACCGGGCACGAACAAGGCGCTTCGGCTTTTGGCATGGAACACGCTGTCCACCAACGCCGGGCGATCAACCAGCATCAAGTGCTCGGGAACCTTCTGTCCGCTGGAGATGTAGTGCACTGGCAGCTGGTGGCGAATGGCCATATCCAACAGCACACCGGGATGGGTAGCCTCGTCCACCTTGGTGAAAATGCAACCCGCCAGGTCGGCACCCTTCGCCGCCTTCCCGCCGTGGCGATAGGCCTCGACCACCTCATTGAGCGTATCGCCATGGCTGGAGGCATTAAGCAGCAGCAGGCGCTTGACCGGCCGGCCGGCACTGCAAAGCATGGCGATCTGGTCGGACACGGCCCGGTCGCGCTGACTCATGCCCACGGTGTCGATCAGCACCATGTGTTTGTCGCGCAAGCCTGCCAGCACATGCGCCAGGTCAGCCGCATCCTTGACGCCATGCACCGATACACCGAGGATCTGGCCATAAATACGCAGTTGCTCGTAAGCGCCGATCCGGTAGCTGTCGGTGGTCACCAGAGCCAGCTTGTCCGCACCGAAACGCAGGACGCAACGTGCAGCCAGCTTGGCCGTCGTGGTGGTCTTGCCGACGCCCGTCGGGCCCATCAGGGCATAAACGCCCCCCTCGTCCATCAGTGCATTTTCGTCTTCGAGCACGGGCAGGCGGCGTGCCAGTTCCGCCTTGGCATGGTCCATGCCGCAGGCATGGCTCAGGCCGGTTGGCAGGTTTTCCAGAATGTCCTTGGCCAAGCGTGCACTGAAACCTGCGCCCAGCAGCGTGCGCAGCAGGTGCCCCCGCACCGGGTCACGCCTTTGATGCTCGTTCCAGGCCATGCCGGCAAGCTGCTCTTCGATCATTCCGCGCATGGAGTGGATTTCCCGCAGCAGGCTGTTGCCGTCGTCCACGGCCGGCAGCGGCGCTACC
Organism: Polaromonas sp. YR568; assembly: GCF_943371715.1. Taxonomy (GTDB): domain Bacteria; phylum Pseudomonadota; class Gammaproteobacteria; order Burkholderiales; family Burkholderiaceae_C; genus Polaromonas. Next base: position 5,182 of record NZ_CALRVW010000021.1, read on the forward strand.
GCCTGCAGGGGAAGGGCCGGAGGCGGGATCGGTACCGGTAGTGGCGCCGCCGGGGCGGCTTCCCTGGCAACGGGGACATCCATGGTCGCCACCACTTCAACGCCGCCCGCCGTCACGCGGTTGGACAGGACCATGGCGTCGGGCCCGAGTGTCTCGCGGACCAGACGCAGCGCCTCACGGCTGGATGGCGCTGTAAAACGGTAGTTCGAGGTGCCGGGTGTCAGATGGATCGTCATGCTTTTCCTCCAATGGTGGCCGTCACCTTGATGGTGCGGGTGTCGGGTATCTCAGCGTGGGAAAGCACCTTGAGCTGCGGCAGGCTGCGGCGCAGAAAGCGGGCCAGCAATACACGCAGCGGGTGCTGGACCACCAGCACGGGCGCCAGACCCAGCTGTGACTGGCGGTCCATGGCCAGCTGGGTTTCCCTCAGCAGGCTGTCAGCCAGGCCTGGCTCCAGTCCACTGCTGTTGGTCAGGGCCTGCAGCAAAACACGATCCAGCGAGCTGTCGAGGCCTATCACTTGCAGTTCCTCGTTGCCCGGGAAAATCTGCTGGACAATCGCACGGCCCAGCGCCAGCCGGATCAGCGACGTCAGCTCCGTGGTGTCTGTCACCGTCGGTGCGTGCTCGGCGAGCACATCCAGAATGGTGCGCATGTCGCGGATGGGAACGCTCTCGTCGAGCAGGTTCTGAAGCACCTTCTGCAGCGTCGTCAGGGTCAGGGTTTTGGGAACCAGATCCTGAATGAGCATGGGTGACTCTTTCCCGATGCGATCAAGCAGTTGCTGGACTTCCTGCCGCCCCAGCAGCTCCGCCGCATGCGCGTGAATCAGGTGATTGAGGTGGGTGGCGACGACCGTGCTGGCATCCACCACCGTGTAGCCGTAAATCTGCGCCTGTTCGCGCAGGCTGCTGTCGATCCAGATCGCCGGCAGGCCGAAGGCGGGGTCCCGCGTCTGCGTCCCGGGAAGCGTGGCACTGACCTGACCCGGGTTGATGGCCATCCACTGCCCGGGGGAAGCCTCGCCCTGGCCGATCTGTACGCCCTTGAGCTTGACCACATACGCGTTCGGTTTGATTTCAAGGTTGTCGCGGATGTGAACCACGGGCACCAGAAAGCCAATGTCCTGCGCGAATTTTTTACGTATGCTTTTGATGCGCCCCAGCAATTCGCCGTTCTGGGTTTTGTCCACCAGGGAAATCAGGCGGTACCCCACCTCGAGACCTAGCGGATCCACCAGCGCCACATCGTCCCATGTTGCTTCCTGCGACTCCACGGGATTCACCACCTGCGCAGGCGCCGCCACCGCGGCATCAGCGTTCTTCACGCCGCCTCGCATGACACGCCGGCCGAGCCAGACCAGGCCACCCGCAATGATCAGGAAGGCGAGGTTCGGCATGCCGGGAATCAATCCCATCAGACCAATCACGCCCGCCGTCAGGAACAGGACCTGGGGATTGGCAAACAGCTGGCCGGTGAGCTGCCCGCCCACATCCTCGTCAGTCGTCACGCGCGAGACGATGACACCCGCCGCGGTTGAAATGACCAGGGCCGGGATCTGCGCGACCAGGCCGTCACCAATGGCGAGCAGGGTGTAGGTCGTGCCAGCCTCCGAGAACCCGAGACCATGCTGGGCCATGCCGACAATCAGGCCGCCAATGATGTTGATCACCAAAATGAGAAGGCCTGCAACGGCGTCGCCGCGGACGAATTTGCTGGCGCCGTCCATCGACCCGTAAAAGTCGGCCTCCTGTGCCACTTCGGCACGGCGCTTGCGCGCCACGTCTTCGCCAATCAGGCCGGCATTGAGGTCGGCGTCGATCGCCATCTGCTTGCCCGGCATCGCATCGAGCGTGAAACGAGCGCCCACCTCGGCAATGCGCCCGGCGCCCTTGGTGATGACCATGAAGTTGATCACGACCAGGATGATGAACACCATCACACCCACGGCAAAGTTGCCCCCGACCAGGAAATGCCCGAACGCCTCGATCACCTTGCCGGCGGCGTCCGGACCGGTGTGGCCCTCCATCAGCACCACGCGGGTGGACGCGACATTGAGTGACAGCCGCAGCAGCGTGGTGAACAGCAGCACGGCGGGAAAAGCCGCAAAATCCAGCGCCTTCATGGTGTACATGCTGACCAGAAGCACCATGATCGACAGCGCGATATTGAAGGTGAACAGCAGGTCCAGCAGGAACGGCGGCAACGGCAACACCATCATGCTGAGAATCAGGATGATCAGGATAGGGCCGACCAGCCCCTTGCCCTGGTTGCCGGCCAGCATCTGCCTGGGCAGGCGCAACAACGAATTCGTCAATGTCATGCGGGATTTCCAAGGGGATCGAGTGATTCGGGGACCGGCAGGTCACGCGGGGGGCGCGGCAGCGCGCCACCTTCCGTGCCGGCGCGGTTCAGCTGGTAAGCCCAGGCCAGCACTTCGGCCACGGCCGCATAGAGGGCGGCCGGGATTTCATCGCCCAGCTGGGTGTGACGGAACAGTGCCCGGGTCAACGGCGGCGCCTCCAGAACCGGCACCTTGTGTACTTCGGCCATGGCGCGGATACGCAAGGCCACCAGGTCGGAACCCTTGGCAACCACGCGTGGTGCACGCATGTCCTTGTCGTGGTATTTCAGCGCGACCGCAAAATGGGTCGGGTTGGTGACAATGATGTCGGCCTTGGGCACCTCGGCCATCATGCGCCGCCTGGCCATTTGCTGCTGCTGCCTGCGGATCTGGGCCTTGACCTGCGGATCCCCGTCGCTTTCCTTCTGCTCCTGGCGCAAATCCTCGCGCGACATGCGCAGCTTGCGGGCATGGCTCCACAGCTGGTAGGGCACATCGATAAGCGCCACCAGCAGCAGTGAAGCGATGATCAGGGCACAGCTGCCTGCCACCAGATGCAGGGCATGCGGCAACGCAGCCCGTGCCGGCTCGTTCATCAAGGCCATGATCGCATCGAGCTTGCCCGAGATGACCCACCAGGCCACGCCACCGACCAGCAGCGACTTGACGATGGTCTTGACCAGTTCGGCCAGTGACTCGGCCGAAAACATGCGACCGATGCCTGCCACGGGATTCAACTTGGAGAAATTGGGCGCCAGTGATTTTCCCGAGAGCAGCCAGCCGCCCAGCATCATGGGAGCAACCAGCGCCGCCAACAGCATCATGAGAAGTACCGGCATCAGCGCCTGCATCGCGTGGAGGACGGCCGTTCCTGCCTGCACCATCATGTGTGACGCATCAAAGGCCGACGCACGTTCGAATTGCAGGCCATTGCGCAGCGCGCTGTCGAAATGCCCGCCCATCATGTCTCCCAGAGTCCAAAGGGCGCCAACGCCCGTGGTCAGCATGACAAAAGTCACCAGCTCCCGGGACCGGGCGACCTGCCCCTCCTCGCGCGCCTTTTCCAGACGCCGGGGCGAGGCCGGTTCGGTTTTTTCGAGATCACTTTCTTCCGCCATCAATGCTCCGGAGCGACAGACGCCGGAAGGCGCCTCATCTCGAAGATTATTGGGGAAAGCCCCCTGAACTGATCAGGCAAACAGGCCGGGGATAGGCCTGTTCCTTGGGCAATCAGCCGTCTGCCGCGGGTTAGAAACCGAGGCTGGCCAGCAGGTCATCGACCTGGCCCTGGTCGTCCACCGCATCGGTGTTGCCCAGCTTGATCTGGGGTCCATTGAGCAGGCCGTGGCCGGCCTCCTGCCGCTTGTCAATGGGGGCGTTGTCAATCAGCAGCTGCAGCAGCTGCGTCTCCATGTCCTTGATCACGTCCATCATTTTCTTGATGACCTGACCCGTCAGGTCCTGGAAGTCCTGGGCCATCATGATTTCCATGAGCTGCGCATTGGTCGCGCTGGTCTGCTGCGGGACGTCCGCCAGGTAGCTGCGCGTGTCTCTCACCAGCTCACGCGCATCGTCCAGCTCCAGTGGACTGGCAAACCACACGTCCCAGCGCTGTGACAGGCTGACGGCCTGCTTCGAAAGATTGTCCTGGATGGGCTGAGCCACATCGATTGCGTTGAGCGCCCGTTCCGCCGCACGTTCGGTCATCTGGGCGACATAGCTGAGGCGGTCACGTGCATTGGGAATGGCTTCGGCCGCCCGGGCAATGCCCTTGTCCAGACCGAGCTCGCGCATGCCCTCGCGCATCTGGCGCGTCAGATGCCCGATGCGATTGACCAGCTGTTCGGTCGAGTCGCCCACGGCTGCAGAGGAAGTTGTGTCGTGAGCCATGTCAAGCACCTTCTTTTTCTATTTTTTCGAAAATCTTGGTGATCTTTTCCTCCAGCGTGATGGCTGTAAACGGCTTGACCACATATCCGTTGGCCCCCGCTTTGGCTGCTGCAATGATGTTTTCCTTCTTTGCTTCTGCTGTCACCATCAGCACCGGCAGCTTGGCGAACGAGGGATCAGCGCGAATGGCCTGCAACATCGCCAGACCGTCCATGTTCGGCATGTTCCAGTCAGAAACCACAAAACCGTAGTTGCCGTTGCGGACCTTTTCCAGGCCCACAGCACCGTCTTCGGCTTCATCCACGTTAACGAACTCCAGTTCCTTGAGCAGATTGCGAACAATCCTTCGCATGGTCGGGAAATCGTCCACGACCAGAATCTTGATATTTTTGTCGATCACGTTCACTCCAAATTTTGACTACCAACACACATCCGCGGGGGGCTCGCAAGGCGCCACCCAAGCGCTCTTCCACTTCGCCTACACCCGATTGCTCCGCGCACCGAGGGACCTTAGGTAGGTCATCACGCGCTGGCTCATTTCCTGCAACGGGGCGACCTCACTCACGGCGCCGATGGCAATCGCCTCGCGCGGCATGCCAAAAACCACACAACTGGCTTCGTCCTGTGCCAGCGTATGGGCACCGGCCTGCCGCATGCGCAGCAGGCCTTCGGCACCGTCACGCCCCATACCGGTCAGAATCACGCCGATGGCGTTCTTGCCGGCGTGTATTGCAGCCGAATCAAACAGCACATCCACCGATGGGCGATGCCGGTTCACAGGCGGCTCCTGGTGGACCTGAGCCACGTAATTGGCGCCACTGCGCGTGAGAGACAAATGAAAACCACCCGGCGCGATGTAGGCGTGGCCGGGCAGGATTCGCTCGCCATGAATGGCTTCCGACACGGCGATGCGGCACAGGCTGTTGAGGCGTTGCGCGAAGGAATTCGTAAAGCCTGCAGGCATGTGCTGCGCAATCATGATGCCCGGACTGTCGGGCGGCAGCGGTTGCAGGACCTCGCGGATCGCTTCGGTTCCGCCGGTTGATGCACCAATAATGATGAGCTTTTCAGTACTCAGCAACGGGCTGTGCAGCGGCAGCACTTCCGCCGTGGTCTCCATGCCTGCTGGTGTTGCGGCCCGCTTCGCCGGCAGCAGCCGGGCCGTGGCAGCGATGCGGATTTTCCCCGCGATCAGGTCGGTGTAAGACAACAGGCCGTCGCGGATGCCCAGACGTGGTTTGGTGACAAAGTCAATCGCCCCCAGCTCCAGTGCACGCAGCGCGGCCTCCGAGCCGCGCTCTGTCAGCGAGGACACCATCACCACGGGCATGGGCCGCAGGCGCATCAGCTTTTCGAGAAATTCGAGTCCGTCCATGCGCGGCATTTCGACATCCAGTGTCATCACGTCGGGGTTGTGCAGTTTGACCAGGTCACGGGCAACCAATGGATCGGAGGCGGTCGCCACCACCACCATGTCGGGCTGGCTGTTGATGATTTCCGTCATCAAACTGCGTATCAGCGCCGAGTCATCGACACACAACACCCTGATTTTTGGCACGTTCACAAAGCCCACGCATTCTTGTTGGCAGCGTCACGGGCGACGTCCCTGTCAAAGAGTTCCACCTTGTTGCGTGCTTGTCGTCCTGACAAGGCCTGCGCCAGGGCCTTTTCGCTGCGATCGACCTGCGCAACGTCGTCCTGCTGGCTGAGCTTTCGCATGGTGACCTTGCCGGTCGCCGGGAAATAGTTGATGCGGCGAGGCAGCTTTCCCCGCAGATCCTGGGCCGCTATCCGGACCTGCTCCATCTGGAGGTAACGCAGCACAAAATCGGCATTGCGCTCGCCGATATTGAGCATGGTCATATTGGCCAGGACCGCTCCGCCGCCGAAGACCTTGGCCTCCAGTCGCTCACGCCTTGCACCTGCCTTGAACAATTCATTGAGGAGCATTTCCATGGCGTAGGCGCCATAACGCATGGCCGAGGCTGCGCCACGAGACTTTGGGTCGGCATCCTCCGGCAGCATGAAGTGATTCATCCCACCCACGCCAGCTGTGCTGTCACGCACGCAAGCGGACACGCACGACCCCAACACGGTTGTCAGCACCATGTCGCTGGACGTGACGAAGTACTCCCCGGGCAACAACTTCACCGCGGAGATGCCGAACTCACGGTCGAAATAATGGTGGGTGGCGACCGTTTCCATGTGCGCCAAACTCATGTCGCCGCCTTGGTGCTGTTGCCGACCAGCTCATAAATTGTCTGCCCGCGCAGCCGGAAAGTCTGGCTGGCGAAGGAAAAGTTCTCCGAATGTCCGGCAAACAAAAGGCCATGCGGTTTCATCAGGGGCGCAAACCGCTGCAGGATTTTTCCCTGCGTGGGTTTGTCGAAATAGATCATCACATTGCGGCAGAAAATTGCATCGAACGGATCCTTGAGTGCCCACTTTGGATCGAGCAGGTTGAGCCGCTCGAACTTCACCATCGCCGCCACTTCCGGCCGCACGCGAACCCTGCCCTCATGCGCCCCCGTGCCCTTGAGGAAAAACCGCTTGAGGTAGGTAGGCGGAAGCTTGCTGACCTGTTCGGCGGTGAATACGCCCGTCGCCGCCTTGGCAAGGACCTGGGTGTCGATATCGGTGGCCACAACACTGGCAGCGCCGGCCCGGGAACCCAGCGCGTCGATCAGCGTCATTGCGATCGAATAGGGTTCCTCCCCCGTGGACGCAGCCGAACACCAGACCGTCAGCGGCTGCGGGCATTTTTTGGCATGCGCTGCCAGCACCGGGAAGTGGTGCGCCTCACGGAAGAACGCAGTGAGATTGGTGGTCAGCGCATTCGTGAACAGCTGCCACTCGTCACCGTCCGGATTGGCTTCCAGGACGCCAAGGTAGGTGGAGAACTCCTTGAGCCGCAGCTCGCGCAAACGTCGCGCAAGGCGGCTGTAGACCATTTGCCGCTTCTGGACGCTCAGCGCTATTCCCGCACGCTGATGGATCAGCTCGCGTATTCGCGAGAAGTCGTGGTCAGTCAGAAGAAAGTCCGGTCCGACCGGCGCTGCTGTTGCGAAATCCGTGTTTGTAGTCATGTTGTTTGATGCCATCGCGCGCGCCAGGTAAATCCCCTGTGCATCGTGCCAACGGCATACGCTTCAATGTATCCAGCCCCCGCCGGTATCGATGCACGGAAAAGCGCTCCAAACAGCCTGCTCTTTTTGGTATGCCGGAGCAATCCGCAACACGAAGGCGCCCCATGGCGGGCGAACGCGGATTGGCCGGAAACTAAAGCTTTATGTTCTGCGCCCATGCCAATGCCGCCACATGCGCCTGATTCACGTCCGCGGCCGTCATGAAGAGGGCATCTGCGTGAAGGGCTGCGCACCCGTTCTCCTGTTCGCAGGCCTCCACCAGCGCAAGAAACGGTCCGTACGCACCCTCACGGGCAAGCAGGGCCTGGACCACCGCTTCAGGCAGGAGGATTCTGCTCAGCACCTCCTGCATGGGGATTCCCAGCAACCGGTCCAGCAGGGAAAACATACCGACAAAAAAGAGGTTTTCCGCCTCGCTTTTCGGGAGTGTTCCCCGGCCGAGCAATTCTGCAAAGTGCCCGCGGACAATCGCGGCCTGCATCAGCGCCGGTGAAAATCCAGTGCTGCTGGTTGCAGCCAGCAACAGCGAGAGCCAGCGAAACAGCGGCCTGTAGCCGAGCATGGCCACCGCCAGCCGAAGCGATTCGATCTCGACCTCGATGCCGAAACCAGCAGAATTGATATAGCGGAAAAGCTTGTAGGAAATGGTTGCATCGTGTTTGAGAACCTTTTCCAGCTCACGTACGTCGGCATTGTCCTGAACCATTTTCATCAGCTTGAGAATCAGCGCCGTTTGGGGTCCCAACTCTCCGCGCGGGTTCGACTCGCGAGCTGTCAGGCACAGATTCGGAAAAAAGCCGTTCAAGCCCAGTGCCGCGCACGCGTCAAACTCCCTCCATCCCGGGAACCGACTCACGATCACGGAAAACGACGACTCGCTGATCTGGGACAGCCGGCCTATTGCCGCCAGGTCCGGGTGATCGGACGCGACCTCCACCTGCGTGGCAATGGCAAGCAGGGCGGGGTTCGAGGTCAGGCGTGCAAGATCTGCATCCTGCAGCGCGACGCCAAAACCACGCTCGATCAATGACGAAACCAGGGTCAGATGCCCGGCGTCCAGCAGGTCGGCTTGCTTGAGAACCAGCACCGTCGTGGCCGGGGAAATGGTTTTCAGCGCCTCGGCGGACAGCAGCGCAGGAACGGCATCCACATACAACAAGCCCAACCGGTCTGCGGCATGCTCGCCGACAAAAGCCATCAGTTGACGCAGGTCGGCCTCGCTGGGCGAAGCGTTGTTTTTTTCCTTCTTCTGCCATCCGAGCTTGTAGCCCAGGACATTTTGCCGAGGATCAAGCAAGGGAGCGCGCACAAGGTATTTGGTTTCAAACATCAAGCTTCTAACCAGGTGGGAGGATGAAGATAAACCCGCCTTTCGTCGGCAGTGCCGACAGTGGGTTTTTCCTGAGGTAACTGTAAGGACAGCTGGCGGGATTGATTCCTGAAAGAAGACAAGAAATCATCCCTTTGTTTTTTGATTTCAAAAACTGCGGTTGCCTCCAAAATCCGGACAACCGTTTTTTATTTTTTGTCCGGACCAAGTGCTCGCTCTGCAGGATGCTCCCGGCACCGGTGGCCTGCAGCCCCGGCATCAAGTGCTTTGCGGGAAAACTCTAGAGCTTGATGTTCTGCGCCCAGACCGTCGCCGCGAGATGCGCCTGATTGACACGCTGGGCGTCCATGGACAGCGCACTGGCCAGCGCCGCCGCCTCCCCCTCGTCTCGCTCACACGCCTCTGCCCGCGCAAGAAACGGCCCGTCCACCCCTTCGCGGGAGCGCAGCGCCAGCGCGACCGGCTCCGGCCACCCCACCTGACGGAACACCTCGTCGACAGGAATACCCAGCAACTGATCCAGCAGGGAAAACGTACCGACGACAAACAGGTTGTCGGCCTCACTCTTGTGAAGCAACCCTTGGCCGAGCAGCTCGATAAAGCGCCCGCGAATAATGGCGGCCTGCAACAATGCAGGAGAAAGCCCGGATTTGCTGGTGATGGCCAGCAGCAGCGACAGCCAGCGAAACAGCGGTTTGTAACCCAGCATGGCTACCGCCTGGCGCATGGACTCGATGCGGCCGTCCAGACCGAACCTTGCGGAGTTCATGTGATGGAGCAATTTTTCGGCAATCGTCGCATCCTGGTTCAGGATTTTCTCGAGATGGCGAATGTCGGCGTTGTCCTGAACCAGCTGCATCAGCTGCAGAATCAGCACGGCTTGCGGGCTTGGTTTTTCTGCCGGGTTCGGCGGGCGCGGTGTCAGGCAGATGTTTCCAAAAATCCCATTCAAGCCCATGAGGGCGCAGGCATCAAACTCCCGCCATCCGGGAAAACGGTTCACCACCACAGAAAGCGGGATTTTCCTGTTCCTGGCGAGCTTGCTGATCGCTGCCAGCTCCGGGTGATCCGCGCCGAGCTCGACATGGGTGACCAGAGGCAGCAGGGTCTCGTCAGACTCCAGGCAGGCGAAATCTGCATCACGCAGTGCCAGACCAAAGCCTCGCCTGCGCAGCCCTGCGGCCAGCGCCACATGGCCCTCGTCCACCAGGTCGGCACGGTTCAACACCAGCACCGTGCTTGCAGGCGGCAACGACTGCAGCGCCGCGGCAGACAACACGGCGGGAATGGCGTCGAGAAAGACCAGGCCCAGCCTGGCATCGACCACATGTTCGGCTACCAGGGTCAATAGTTGACGCAACTCCGCCTCACCGGTCATGTCGCCGCTTTCGCCAGTTTTCTGCCATGCGAATTTGTAGCCAATGACCTTCTGCTTGGGATCAAGCAGGGGGGCGCGAACAAGGTAGCAGTCGGCAGCCATCAGACGCCAGGCCTCGCTGACACAAACCCGACCCAGCACTGTTTCATAACGGTCTTTTTCATTTTTTGACTGTAAGCGGCGAGAGGCACTGCCGATTGCCGGAGAAGAATGAAAATTCCCCCTCATTTTCCCGATTGGGCAGAGAAAACGACCGATCCCTTGGCCAACGCATGCCGGCGCTGATAGCGCAGCTTTTCCCGGCCAGCAAGGCGCCGGACTCTGGCGGTTCCGCGACGATGATTCCGGGTGGTGCATGTCAGGAGCGGCGCCCGGGACGCGTGCTCACCGTGCAGGTTAAAGCTTGATGTTCTGCGCCCAGGCAAGCGCCGACAAATGCGCCTCGTTCACATGGGTTGCCGTCATGGACAGGGCTTCCGCAAAATGTGCGGCGCGGCCATCCATCTGCTCGCTCGCTTCGACCAGCGCCAGCACCGGCCCATACACACCCTCGCGCGAGAGCAAGGCCTGCGTCACTGTTTCGGGCAAGGTCAGCTGCCTGAGAACTTCCTGCACTGGAATTCCCAGCAAATGATCGAGAAACGAAAACATGCCAACGACAAACAGGTTTTCGGCCTCTCTCCTCGAGAGAAAGTCCTGTCCCAGCAGTTCTGCAAACCTCCCGCGAACCATGGCGGCCTGCATCAGTGCAGGGGAAAACGCAACCGTATTGGTCCTCACCAGCAGGAGCAGAAGCCAGCGAAACATGGGTGCATAACCGAGCATGGCGACGGCATGTCGCGGCGAATCGATTTCGAACTCCAGACCAAAACCCGCCGAATTGATATACCGCAGCAATTTATAGGAAAGGGCAACGTCGCTCTTGAGTACCTTTTCCAGGTGGCGTATGTCGGCATCACCCTGAACCATGTGCATCAGTTGCAGAATCTGTTGCGCTTGAGGACCCAGTTTCCCCGGCGAGCTCCTCTCCCGGCGAGCGGCACACAGATTCCGGATGATGCCGTGGACGCCGGAACCAGTGCAGGCATCAAACTCCTGCCAGCCTGAAATGTGATCCACGACCAGGGCCATGTCCGGTTGCCTGCGTCGGGTCAGAGCGGCTATATCAACCAAGTCGGGATGACCGTGGGGGAGAAAAATGTAGCTCAGGTGAGAAAGTAGTTGCTCGTTTGCCTTCAGAAAGGCAAGGTCGGCATCGCACAGCGCCAGCGCACCGCCCTTGTCCCGAAAGCAGGCTGCCAGAGCAAGCTGGCTTTCATCGATCAGGTCCCGCGGCTTGAGAACCAGCACCGTGGCTTGAGGCGACAGGGTCTGCACTGCTTCCTCAGACAGCCCCGCGGGACCCATTTCCATAAAAAACAGGCCCGACTTGATTTCGCCGGAGCGCCCCGCCAAAAGGGCCCGCAGCTGATCCGCACCAGCCCTGCCAGAGATTTCGCTCGCTGCTCCGTCGCTCTGGCACGCCAACCTGTAGCCAATGACGTGTTGCTTCGCGTCAAGCAGCGGTACTCTGAAAAGAAAGCTATTTTCGCGTGACAATCTCGGGCGCCAGGTGGAGAGAAGAAGAAGGTATTCGCGTCTTTGATCTATCGCGCAGACAGCGGGTTTTCCAACCGAAACTATAAGCTTGGGAGACGAACCTGATCACCCAAGAAAGCCTGGAATCATCCCTCTGTTTTCCGGATTCAAAACCGAAATGCCGCGCACCGTCGGAATACGGATTCACAGAGGCGAAACGGGGACACCACTCGCCAGGAACGGGGCACCCCACCAACTGCTTCATCCAGTTGAAGCCGAAAGCCGTGCCGAGGGGCTCATCGCACGGCCGGACCGTGCAGAGTCGGCGTTTCCCGTATTCTTGCCGGCCAGGGAGGGTCAGGCTGTCGGCGGTGACCCACCGACCGGTTCCGAGTTTTGCGGCAGGGACATGAAGAAGCTGGCGCCGCCCTTGTCAGCAGCGATAGCCCAGACGCGACCGCCATGCAGTTGGGCAACACGTTTGACAATCGCCAGACCCAGCCCGGTACCGGGAAAATCCACCGCCGAATGCAGGCGCTCGAAGGCAGTAAACAGTTTGTCGGTGTAGGCCCTATCGAAACCGGCTCCATTGTCAGAGACAGACAAAACGATCTCTGCAGGGCCTTCGCCCGGCATGAGGCCCACCCTGATCCAGCTTTGCTCTTTCCGGGAGGTGAACTTCCAGGCGTTGTCGAGCAGACAGGCCAACGCAATGCACAGCTGGTCCTTGTCGCAGACGAGCGGCAGCGCAGGCTCCATCTCAAGCACCAGGTGCCGGGCCGGCTCGCGCTTGTGCAGCTCGTCCATCAGGCGCTGGCACATGGGGACCAGGTCCACCCTTTGCGGCGCCATGGGCATGCTGGGCAAATAGGTCAGGGTGCGCAAGTCATCGATCAGTCTGGCCAGCTGGAGGCTGCTCGCCTGAATGCGCGAGAGGTAATGCTGGCCTTGCGCATCGAGCGCTGCACCGTGGCGCTCTGCCAGGGTGGCGGCAAATCCGTCAATGACATGCAGTGGTGCCTTCAGGTCGTGCAGCATCGCGCTTGTGAACGCCTTCAGTTCACCCTGGCTGCTCTGCAGTTCAGCGGTGCACTGCGCGATGCGCATCTCAAGCTCTTCATTGAGCCTGGACAGATGGGCATCGGCAAGGTGGCGCGCGCCAACGTCGGTCACGCTGACCAGCACGGCCGGCCGCAGCGCCCACTGCACGCTGGAGCAGGCCAGCTCAACAAGCATGAGCTCGCCGTCGGCCTTCTTCTGGGTGCACAGCCGCATTTCCTGCTCGAAGTCACCCGGCGGCAGGGAGTCCAGCAGGGAGGCCCCGTCACCCTCGGGAAAAAGCGATTCGACGAAAAGCCCCACCAGCGCCTCCGGGGCCACGCCATACACGGCAGCCGCCGCGTTGTTGACTGCCAGCATCTGCCGCGAGCCGGTATCGAACAACCACATCGCCTGGGGGTGGGCATCGAACAGGATCTGATTGCAGGACTCGCTGTAGCGCAGCGAACGCGAGGCCTGATGGATGGTGCTGACATCCTTGAGTGTGACCAGCGCGCCGTCGTCATGTTGGCGCAGGCCGTAGTCGACCCACTGGTTCTCAAACGCATGCCAGACGACAAAGTTGTGGGTTCCCGTTTCCAGCAGCGCCTGCTCGGTGGCGCCGCGGTGCTCATCTGCGATTTCTTCAGGTACCGCCTCCCAGAAATCAGCACCCCGGAGATTGCCGAGCACGGAGTGCATGAGCGACTGGGCACAACTGTTCAAGGCCACTATCCGGCCGGCACTGTCCAGCAGGACAATCCCGTCAGATGACAGGTCGAGGCCGGCCTGCAAGGCCTCTGCGCTTGCAGCCGCCTGTCCGGCAGAGAACCCGGGAAGCGACGCCCGCCTGCTTCCCCTCCACGACTTCAGCCATTTCTTGAAAAGGGTGAGCGGAGCCAAGACCAGGCTTCTTCAAACGCTGGGGTAACGCAGACCTGTTGCTTCGTTCCAGGAATGCCTGCCCACGATGAAATCGATTGATTCGGGCCCGGGGACGGGCATCCACCCCAACCGCAGACGCCGTCCTGGCCAGGATTTACCTGGGACAGGAGAGCGAAGGTAGGCCTTCATGTATCGACAGGTCCGGGCGGAGTCCTAGCGCCACTTGCGGTTGGCCACCAGCAGTGCCGTGACGTACCCATGCAGCCAGTCGAAGTTGATCGGCTTCTCAAGGTAGTAGGAGTTGGGGGGCAGGCCGCCTCTTTCCATGATGGACTCGCGGGGCAAGCCGCTGATCACCAGGATCTGCATGGCCAGCAGCTGCTGGTTGCGCTTGAGGGCGCGCAGCATTTCCATGCCGTCCACGCCGGGCATGTTCAGGTCGGTGATCAAGAGGTCCGGGCGCATGCTGGCAATGTCCATCAGGGCCTCGAGGGCAGACGGCATGAAGCTGCAGTCCACCGCCATGTCCCATTCGTCAAAGTGGGCCTTGTAAAGCTCGCAGGTGGCCTCGTCGTCTTCGACCACCAGCACGCTCAGGCGATTGCGTGGATCCGCGTCCACCTGGGCACGTTGCGGACTGTTTTTCTGCAAATAGGCATTGATGGCTCGCAGGGAAAGCCGGCGGTGGCCTCCCAGGGTTTTCCAGGCCTCGATCTCGCCCTTCTCGACCAGTGACTGAACGGTGGCGACCGACAAGCCCAGCAGTTTGGCGGCATAGGTGGTTCCGCAATAGTCATCGCTGGAAAAGTCGCTCACAGTGATGGCGTTTTCAAAGGTCTGGGGTTCGCGGGGCATAAAAAGGGCCTAACAAAAATTACATCTGCAATTTAAACAATTTCATGAATTTAATCAATTGGATTTATTAACTATTAATTCATACACATTTTTTACAACTGGCCCCTGTGCCGCCTTCAAGCGGGGGCCCCGCTGCCGGGCAGGGTGAAAAAGAAGGTGGCCCCCTTGCCGGGTTCCGCCTGCGCCCAGACCTTGCCGCCATGGCGTCCAATCACCCGGCTGACAGTGGCCAGCCCCACACCGGTTCCCGGAAACTCGGTCACCGCATGCAGGCGCTGAAAAGTATTGAAGAGCTTGTCAGCATAAGCCATGTCAAAGCCCGCGCCGTTGTCCTGAACAAAAAACACCGCCAACCCGGCGGCGTCAATCGTGCGCCCGACGCGGATATCGGTATGGGCCTGCCCGGAAGAAAATTTCCAGGCATTGCCGAGCAGGTTTTCCATCACCACGTGGATCAAACGCCCGTCGCCCTGGGCCTGCAAGTCCTCTTCGATGGTGATGCGGGCCACGCGCTCCGGATTGCGCCCCTGGCATTCGCCGGTTATTTCCCGCGCCATCACGCTCAAGTCCACCGTTTCATGGCGCAACTGCATGCGCGAAACCTGCGCCAGGGACAACAGATCCTCGATCAACCGCCCCATCTGGGCCACACCCGCATGGATGCGCGACAGGTAGTGCTGGACTTTGGCGTTCGGGCTGGCGGCGCTGAGCTGCTTGGCCAGCAGCCGGCTGAAACCGTCCACCGTGTTCAAGGGTGAACGCAGGTCATGCGAAACCGAGTAGGAAAAGGCTTCGAGTTCCTGGTTGGACAGGCGCAGGGCTGCTTCAATGTCCTTGATTTCCGTCACGTCGGCATCAATGCCGACCCAGAACAGCACCTTGGCCTGATCGTCCAGCACCGGGGAAGCCCGGTAAGACATGGTGTGGTAGGTGCCATCCGCCGCACGCAGCCGCCGCATCCCGACGTAGGAGGTCAGGTTCTCGCGGGACATCTTCCATCTGGCGGACATGTCAGCGAGGTCGTCCGGGTGCACCACCGCGGTCCACTTGTAGCCCATCCAGTCCGCCGGCGTCCCACCCATCAACTCGTACCACTTGCGGTTGAAGTAGGTCACCCTGCCGTCGACGTCAACATTCCAGATGATCTGCGGGGCCTGCTCGGCCAGCGCCCGGAACAGGGCCTCCTGCCGCGCCAGGGCGGCGGTCCTTTCCACGACTTTTTCTTCCAGCCCCTGGTTGAGCCGCTGGACCTGCTCAAAAAGCTGGGTGTTTTCAATCGCGATGGACGCCAGTTGCGCGAGCTCGACACCCACATACTGGTCCTGCAATGTGAACTCGCCATCGTACTTGTCGCTCAATTGCAGCAGCCCGATGTTCTCGCCACTCTGGCCGGTCAGCGGCACCGCCAGCCAGCCCCGCATGGACGGCGCTGCCCCGGCCTCATCGCCAGCACTGACCCAGCGCGGGTCTGCCTCCAGCGCGGACTGGGTCAACCGCATGGGCCGGTTGGTTTCGCAGACGACGGTATCCAGGCCACAGGCATGGGTCAGTCGCACCAGATCGCGACAGTGGGCATATTTGTCCGAGTGCGACACGGCGTTGACAGTCCGTGCCTGCTCTCCGGAGACCGTCAGGCTCACCACGGCCTGGTGGGCGCCCACCACGGCCCGGACCTGGTCCACGGTTTCCTGCAGGGTTGCCTCGACGGTGCGGTGGCGCGTGATCGCGTGGGTCGCGTCGGCGGCACGCTGCAGCGTGAACAGATAGTCCTGTACTTCCTTTTCGGCCCTGACCTGTGCGGTGATGTCCAGCGCGACCGCGAAACGCGCATCCCGGCCCATGTAGGTGATGGCCCGGGCCACGGTCTCCACCGGAAATTCCACACCGTCCTTGCGCAGGTGCAGCCACCGGCTCGGCTGGCCGGTGACGCCCTGGGCAAGATGCTGCCGCAACCGGGCCTGCTCCCCCTCGGGCCGGATATCGAAGAGCGTCAGCTGCAAAAACTCTTCCTTTGAATAACCATAGTTCGCGATCGCCGCCTCGTTGACCGCAAGAAACCGGGAGGTCTCGGTATCGACGATCCACATTGGTACCGGCGCGGCCTTGAACAGGGCCGCATAACGCTGCTCGCTGTCAAGCATGGCCTGCTCGGCGAGTTTGCGCCGCGTGATGTCGCGCTCGATGGCAACGATGTGGGTGACCCGCCCCTGCGTGTCGGCGATCGGCACCATGTCCAGGTCCAGCCAGATCTCTTCACCGCTTTTTTTATAGTTGATCAGCTCCGCGCGTACGGACTCCCCCTTGCGCAGCGCCGACCCGATGCGATCGAGCTCGGCGCGCTGGGTTCGCCGCCCCTGCAGGAAACGGGGTGACCGGCCCAGCGCTTCCTCGCGGCTGTAGCCGGTGCGCCGCTCGAACGCGTTGTTGACAAACACGATGCGCGGTCCTGGCTCATCCAGTTCATCGGCATCGGTGATCAGCACGATGTCATTGAGCCGGGAAATGGCGGTCTCCAGCAACCGGAGTTGCGCCTGGGATTCATGCTGGTCGGTGATGTCCTGCAGCACCCCCATGAGGCGCACGACCTTGCCGTCCCTCAGCATGGCATGTCCCCGCGTGCGCACCCAGATGCGGCGTCCCTGCGCCGTGACCAGCGGCACCTCCATGTCCCAGGGTGTGCCGTCGGCCAGCGCCGCAGCCAGCGTGGCGCGCGCCAGCGGCTGCATTTCCGGCGGGTGAAAACCGAGCGCCTGTTTCGTCCCCAGCACCACGGACGGATCGAGGTCAAGAATCCGGTACACCTCGGCGGACCAGTAAGGCGTCATGTTCTCCACGGTGAACTCCCAGCCCCCGATGCGGGCCATCTCACCGGTCTGCTGCAGCAACTCCGTGTGACGGGCCACGGCGAGTTCCGCCTGCTTGCGGGCCGTGATGTCCTGGACCACGCCGGCACGCCACACGACCTGGCCGCTGCTGTCGGCATGCGACTCCCCGAGCTGGTGTATCCAGCGGATCTGGCCGTCCACGGTGCGGATGCGGTACTCCACGTCCATGCGCTGGCCCTTCTGCATAGCAGCCTCCCGCACACGGATGTAACCGTCACGGTCTTCCGGATGGATCATCGCAATCACGGTATCCGGTCGCCCGTCAAAGCCCGCCCGGGTCAACCCGAAAAGTTCGTACACCTCGTCGGACCACCAGAGCTGGCCGGAGGCCAGGTTCAGTTCCCAGTTGCCTATCCGCCCCAGCCGCTGGGCATTGAGCAGTTTGCGCTGGACCTCGCTGAGCTGCTCGTAACTGCGCATCTGCTCCAGTTGCAGCTGCTGCATGTGGGTGATGTCCGAGAACACCATCAGGGCGCCCACAATGCCGTCCGCGCCCTGCATCGGACGGTAGGTGCAGCGGATCAGGCGGCCCACCGGCTCGCGCTCGTTGCGCACCAGCATCGGCAGGGGACCGCCGCTCTCGCCGCGCAGGGCCTTGTGCAGGGGCAGGTCCTCAAAACCATACAGGCACTGCGTGTCCGGAACAAACAGCCCCTGGCGCTCGGGCCACAGCGGCGCCAGCACCATGGAGTTGTCATCAATGTCGAACAACTGGGAGGCGGTGTGATTGACGAGGATCACCCGGCCGCTGGCGTCCACCGCCAGCAGGCCTTCCTGCATGCTGTTGATGGTCAGCTCGAGCGCGGCATAGGCCTGCCGGTTTCGCGCCAGTTCATTTTCCAGTGACCTTTCGCGATGCTGCAGCGAGTCGGCCATCAGGTTGAAGCCCGCGGCAATTCTGGAGAATTCACTCTGGGCTTCACCCGGCCTCAGGGGCACGCGCGCATCCAGGACGCCTTTTTCCAGCTCCCGCGTGGCGTGAAGAAGCTGGCGGGCCGGTGCCACAATCGAACGGCTGGCAATCAACCAGGCAAGCCCCCCGCCCAGAAGGGCCACCAGCGCGAGCGCCGCCAGTTCCAGCCACAGCTGGCGCCGGACAGGCGCAACGATCAGGTCGCGGTCCATGCTGACCGACACAAAAACCGCCGCGCCCGTGTTCAGGCTGCTCGGCATGAACGCCCACAAACGCTCATGCCCACGAC
This sequence comes from Polaromonas sp. YR568, assembly GCF_943371715.1. Taxonomy (GTDB): domain Bacteria; phylum Pseudomonadota; class Gammaproteobacteria; order Burkholderiales; family Burkholderiaceae_C; genus Polaromonas. The sequence goes on from NZ_CALRVW010000021.1 coordinate 23,713, forward strand.
CGTCCAGGCCTTCGCGCACCCCGCTGCTCATGGACTTGACCGCTTCCTGCAACACCGGGCTGCGCACCTTGTCGCCCACACGGATGGGCAGGGCCGGTCTGCCCGCCAGCAAGGCGCCCTCCCGGTCCTGAACGCCCAGCGCGGCGCCCGACGGCAGCTGGATGCCGGCAATCGTGTCGGCCATCCGGGCCAGATCGAAGGCGGCATACACCACGCCCGTCACCTTGTCCTCCGCGCCCATGACCGGCAGCGCAAAGGTCAGCACCGGCGTGCCGGCAAGCCGTCCCACCGCATAGGTGCCGACCACAAAGCGGCGCTGGGCAATGGCATCGCGGAAATAGCTGCGGTCACCGAGAAAGGCTTTCTTGGCGCTCCCCAGTGCGTGACAACGGGTTTGTCCGTCCATTCCCAGGACGCCGAGATTGGCGTACTCGGGAAGATGGCGGGTCAGGCTCGAGAAGTGGTGGTCACAGTCGGCACTGTTGCCGTCCTGCACCTCCGGCAAGGAGGCCAGCAGGGTCAGCACCTGCCGCGCGGAGTCGGCCACCCGCTCCTGGCTGGCGGCGGCCAGTGAAGCGGCAAACTGCAGGTTGGCCTTGGCGCGCTCGAGCTCGGCGTCGGCATTGAGCAGCGCCTTGAACATCGACAGGCCGAACAGCGGAACAATCGCCACCAGCACCAGGACAACAATGCGCGTGCGCAGGCTGACGTCCGCCCTCATGCGGTGATCCGCTGCGGCAGGGGCCGATGTGGGCGGGACGCGCCCGGACAGGCGCACTCGAGACAGGGCTGAGGGGTCTGGAAAGAAATCAGGACGGTGTTCATGCGGTCGGGTTTTCTGAAACGGACCGCCAGCGGCCGCTTTCAGATGGACTCTCCCAACTGTAAGTCATCTGCGGAAGCCCCCGCATTATTCCAGCGACGGGGTCCGCTTCGTCGCAAGGGCCGCCCAAGCGGCCGTCAGGCGGCGGCGATGGACTCGTTGACCCGCAGCCAGTAGTCCTGCAGGCGGCTGAGCTTTTCCGTGAAGTCGCCGAAATCGACGGGCTTGCGCACAAAACCATTGGCGCCGCTCTGGTAGCAGGCAATGATGTCGGACTGCTCGCTCGACGAGGTCAGCATGACCACCGGAACCAGGGCCGTCAGCGGGTTGCTGCGCAGGCTGCGCAGGACATCCAGGCCGGACAGCTTGGGCAGCTTCATGTCGAGCAGGACAAAGGCCGGCTGCTTCTGTGTGTCGCGCCCTGCGTGGGCGCCCTGTCCAAACAGGTAATCCAGCGCCTCGGCGCCATCGCGCGCGGTCACGATGGCCGTGTCCGCGCCCTGCTCCTGCAAGGTCAGGACAGTGAGCTCCAGGTGGTCGGGGTTGTCCTCCACCACGAGAATGGGTTTGTCATGCATAAAAACCTTTGTGTTCATCGTGCTCCGGATGGCACTTTTATCATATTTTTCATATTACACAAATTTACATATTTGTCCAGTAGTCAAGGCAAGTATTTTCCAGCATCCACAGTGCGCGCGAAGCCCTCCTGGCCGGTCCCTGCGCAACTACCACCTCGGGACCGCCTCTTCCTTCAACTGGCTGCGCAGCTCGGCATAGTCGGGAACCACCGTTCGCACAGTGTCCCAAAAACGCGGGCTGTGGTCCATCACCCGCAAATGGCTCAGCTCGTGCACCACCACATAGTCGATCACGGACTGCTTGAAGTGAATCAGCCGCCAGTTCAGCCGGATGGCGCCATCAGCGCTGGCGCTGCCCCAGCGCGTGCCGGCACTGCTCAGGCTCAGCTTGCGCCACTGCACGCCCAGGTGGGGCGCAAAATGGTTGAGGCGTTCGGTGAAAAGGCGCTTGGCCTGGCGCATCAGCCAGGCCTGCACGGAATCGCGGATCTGCTCGGCGGTCGCATCGTGGGCCAGGGCGATGTGCAGCGTCAGACTCGCCCCGCCGGGCAGGTCGCTCGCGCTCGCGCCGGCGCCGGTATGCAGCACGGGTCCGGACCCGACCAGATTCCTGAGTTCACCGCCCACCGCAGCAAAAGCATGCCGCGGGTCGATCACCACCGTCACCGGCTCACCGAGGAACGGCAGCGTGGCGCCGTCTTTCCATTCGATGCGCGCCGACTCGAGCCGGTCATGGCGGGCACGGGTTTCCTGCAGCTTGCGCACGATCCAGCCGGATTTTTCCTGCACGGCCTTGTCGATGTCATACAGCGGCACCCATTTGGGCGCGCTGACGACCAAGCCTTCGGCGCCGACTGAAAAACCGATGGTGCGCCGCTTGCCGCGCCGGAACTGGTACGCCACGACAGCACCCTCCAGCAGGGCTTCGCGCGTGGCAGCCGGGTGGCGGTAGGTGGCCGGCGCCAGCACCTGCGCCAGGGTTTGCGTCGGCAGTACGTCCGGCCCGTCGTCTGCTACGTGTTTTATAGCTCCCTGCGCAGGCTCGGCAAGGGCTGAAGACCGATTTGATTTGGAACCGGCACGTTTATCGGGAGGAGAGGCGGCGGGCCTGGCGGGCTCCAGATCAAAAAGATCAAGCGTGAACTGGAGAAACCGTTGCATGCAAACAGTTTAGCGCTGTGGCGGCTTGCCCGGGGTGGGCTCTACGCGCCGGCGCTGGCGGTTTCGGGATAGGCCTCGGGGTCAAGCCGGCGCATTTCGGCTTCTATCCAGGCCTCGACTTCACGCATCAGTTCCTCGGGCTTGCGGCCCACACTGCTGATGGGTTTGCCGATCGAGATATCGACGATGCCCGGCTTCTTGATGAAGGCCTTGCGCGGCCAGCACTTGGCCGAGGTCACGGCCACCGGAATCACCGGCGCGCCCGTTTCAATGGCCAGCCGCGTGCCACCGGTCTTGTAAACGCCTTTTTTTCCCCGCTCGATGCGCGTGCCCTCGGGAAACATGATGACCCAGACACCCTGGCTCATCAGGCGGCGGCCCTGCTCGACCACCTTGTTGAAAGCCTGCGTGCGCTGGCTGCGGTCGATGTGGATCATGTCCATGCGCGCCATGGCCCAGCCAAAAAACGGCACGTAGAGCAACTCTTTCTTGAAGACGTAGGCCAGCGGATGCGGCATCAGTGTCGGCATCGAAAACGTCTCCCAGGTGCTCTGGTGCTTGAGCAGCAGGACGGCCGCGCTGGTCTCGCCGGTCGGCAGGTTTTCCATGCCGGTCACGCGGTTGCGGATGCCGAGGATCACCGTGCCGCCGCTGACCGCCAGGCGCAGCCAGCCGGCGCACAGCCAGTAGATCTGGGTGCTGCTGCCGAACAGCGAAAAGATCAGGACAGCCAGCCCCCAGGGAATCACGGTGAGGATCATCCACAGAAGGTGCAGGACGGAGCGAAGCAGGGGCATGGCGTGTGTCTTCAGTCGAAATTTCGAGTGTTTCAGGGCTGCAGCCCTTCAAACATCTGCACGAACAGCTACGTTTTTCATAGCATCGGCCGGGGCACCGCGGTTCAGGAGGAATTCCACAAAGGCCGGCAGGTCGGCATGCAGCTGCGTGCCCGGCGGCAGGCCTTCCGGCTGGCCGCCGTCCCGGTACCTGGCCGATTTTCCGGTCAGCACCAGGTGCGGCTCACAACCGGCCGCAGCGCCGGCCAGCAGGTCACGCACCGAATCACCAGCGGTCGGCACACCCTTGAGCGGCACGCCAAAACGCGCGCCTATCTGCTCGAACAGGCCGGGCAGGGGCTTGCGACAGGTGCAGCTTTCTTCCGGGCTGTGCGGGCAGTAAAACACCGCATCGACGCGCCCGCCCACGGCGGCGAGCATCTTGTGCATCTTGGCGTGCATGGCGTTGAGCGAAGCCACATCAAACAGGCCGCGCCCCAGCCCCGACTGGTTGGACGCAATCACCACATGCCAGCCGGCGTGGTTCAGGCGCGCAATGGCCTCCAGCGCACCGGGCAGCGGCACCCACTCGTCCGGCGTCTTGACGAAATCCTCGCTGTCGCTGTTGATGGTGCCGTCACGGTCCAGGATGACAAGTTTCATGATGTGCACAGGCCCTAGCTGGCGAGTCTGGACAGATCGGCCACGCGGTTCATCGCGTCGTGCAGGCTCTTGAGCAAGCCCTGGCGGTTCAGGCGCAAATCCATCTCTTCAGCGTTGACCATCACGCCGTCGAAAAACGCATCGACCGGCGCGCGCAGCGCGGCCAGCGTCTGCAGCGAAGCCGTGTAGTCCCCGGCTTCGAACTGCGTGTTGGCCTGGGGTACCACCTCTTTCATGGCGGCATAGAGGGCGACTTCAGCGGGCTCCTGGAGCAAGACCTCGCTGACATGGGCATCGACCTCGCCCGCCTTCTTGAGAATGTTGGCGATGCGTTTGTTGGCGGCGGCCAGGGCCGGCGCTTCGGGCAGCGCGGCGAAGGCGCGCACGGCGGCCAGGCGCTGGGGAATGGTGGACCACAGCCCCAGCTTTTGCGCATAAATCGCCGCATCGACCTCGGTGACGGAATAGCCGCTCTCGCGCAAGTAACCCTTCAGGCGCTCGATCAAAAATTCGTCCAGCTCCACGGCCTTGTCCTGCAGCAATCCGGCGGGGAAAGCCGCGAAAGCCAGTCGCGTGAGCGCGTGAAACTGAACCGGCAGGTCGCGTTCAATCAACATGCGGATCACACCGAGCGCGTGACGGCGCAACGCAAACGGATCCTTGTCGCCGGTCGGCAAGTTGCCGATACCGAACATGCCCACCAGGGTTTCGAGTTTGTCGGCCAGCGCGACGATCACACCGATGGTGTTGCGCGGCAATTCGTCGCCGGCAAAACGCGGCTTGTAGTGGTCCTCGATCGCATCGGCCACCTCGGCACTCAAACCATCGTTGAGCGCGTAATAACGCCCCATGATGCCCTGCAGCTCCGGGAACTCGCCGACCATGTCGGTCACCAGGTCGGTCTTGGCCAGCTCGGCGGCGCGCTGCACGTCGGCCACATCGGCACCCAGCAGTTGGGCAATCGACTCGGCAATGGCGCGCACGCGTTGGACGCGTTCCCCCTGGGAGCCCAGCTTGTTGTGATAAACAACCTTGTCCAGCCCCGCGACCCGCGAAGCCAGCGTCTTCTTGCGGTCCTGGTCAAAGAAGAACTTGGCGTCGGCCAGGCGCGGCCGCACCACACGTTCGTTGCCGCCGATCACCGCGCTCGCGTCATCCGGGCTGATGTTGCTGACCACCAGAAACTTGTTGGTGAGTTTGCCCGTCGCATCGACCAGCGGGAAATACTTCTGGTTGGCCTTCATCGTGAGGATCAGGCACTCCTGCGGCACATCGAGGAACTGCGCTTCGAATTCGCACACCAGCACATTGGGGTGCTCGACCAACCCGGTCACCTCGCTCAGCAGGTCCTCGTCCATCAGCACCTCGTAGCCCGGCCCCAGACGCTCGGCCGCCTGCGCGAGCTGCTGCACGATGGCAAAGCGGCGGTCGTTGAAGCTGGCAATCACCGCGCCGTCGCCCAGCAGGGTCTGGGCGTACGTATCGGCATCCTCGATCACCACCGGCGACACCTTGGCTTCAAAGCGGTGGCCCTGCGTGGTGTTGCCCGCCTTCAAACCCAGCGCCGTGACGGGCACCACGGTGCTGCCGTGCAGCGCCACCAGACTGTGCGCGGGACGCACGAAGTTCACACTGCTCCAGCCGGGCAGCGCGCAGTCGGTCTCGAGCTGGTAAGTCATGACCTTGGGAATCGGAAGTTTCGCAATGGCTTCTTCGAGCGCCTTCTGCAGGCCGACGTCGAGCGTTGCGCCCGTCACCAGGCTGTCGTAAAACAGCGCCTCGGCCTTGCCGTCGGGCGCGCGCTTGAGGGCGGCCACCGCAGCGGCCGGGTCGGACACGTCGGCGCCGAGGGCCTGCAGCTTCTTGAGCAGCGCAGGCGTGGCCTTGCCGGAAGCATCCAGCCCCACCTGGACCGGCATGAGTTTTTGCTGAACCGCCTTGTCGTCGGCCTTGCGCCAGACATGGGTGACATGCGCAGCCAGGCGGCGCGGCGAGGCATACGCCGTCACCACCGAGGTATCGGCGCTGGCCAGACCCTGGGCCTTGAGCTGCTCGAACAAGACGCCGGCAAAGGCATCGCCCAGCTTTTTGAGCGCCTTGGGCGGCAGCTCTTCCACAAACAGTTCGACCAGAAGGTTTTGCGTGGTCATGTTTATGCGGCCTTCTTCGTCATCTGTTCCACCCACTCGCGCGGCGCCATCGGGAAGCCCAGGCGCTCTCTGGATTCGTAATAACTCTGCGCGACGGCACGCGCCAGGTTGCGGATGCGGCCGATGTAGGCGGCACGTTCGGTCACTGAAATCGCGCCGCGCGCGTCCAACAGGTTGAAGCTGTGCGCGGCCTTGAGCACCTGTTCATAGGCGGGCAGCGCAAGCTGCACTTCGATCAGGTGTTTGGCCTGCTTCTCGTAGGCGGTGAAGGCGGTGAACAGGAAGTCGGCGTCGCTGTGTTCGAAGTTGTAGGCCGACTGCTCCTTCTCGTTTTGCAGGTAGACGTCGCCGTAACTCATGCTGTCTGTCCACTGCAGGTTGTAGACGTTGTCCACCCCCTGCAGGTACATGGCCAGGCGCTCCAGGCCATAGGTGATCTCGCCGGTGATGGGCCGGCAGTCGATGCCGCCGACCTGCTGGAAGTAGGTGAACTGCGTGACTTCCATGCCGTTGAGCCAGACCTCCCAGCCCAGGCCCCAGGCGCCCAGCGTCGGATTTTCCCAATCGTCTTCCACGAAGCGGATGTCGTTCTTCTTCAGGTCAAAGCCCAGCGCCTCGAGCGAGCCGAGGTAGAGCTCCAGGATGTTGCTGGGCGCGGGCTTGAGCACGACCTGGTACTGGTAGTAGTGCTGCAGGCGGTTCGGGTTCTCGCCGTAACGGCCGTCTTTCGGGCGGCGGCTCGGCTGCACGTAGGCGGCCTTCCAGGGCTCGGGGCCCAGCGCTCTCAAAAACGTAGCAGTGTGCGACGTCCCGGCGCCCACTTCCATGTCATAGGGCTGCAACAGTGCGCAGCCCTGGGCATCCCAGTAGGACTGGAGCTTCAAGATGATTTGCTGAAAGGTCAACATAAATTGGGTGTGCGGCGACGCAGGGCCGCGGTAAGGGACCGCACGGGCCTGAACCCGCGAAAACCCTTCATTTTACGCGGCTAAGGTACGGTCCCAGAACAGGCTTGATAAGTCGCTTCGGGCGATCAGTTCTTGGCTCAAAACGCTCGATTGCTGCATCAATCGTGGTGGAATGAGCATTAAATTTTCTTGAAAGTGTCGCTTTTTTGAAACGTCCAGTTTTGAATAATTCATAAACTTGGCGATCCTGTTCGGGCGTTAACCGCCGGGGACGGCCAATAACAACGCCTCGTTCAATTGCCGCGACCAACCCAGCAATTGACCTCTCCCGAATCATTGATCGCTCCAGCTGGGCCACAGCGCCGAGTATCTGGAGCATGAAAATCCCCATGGGGGAAGTGGTGTCCAGTGGCTCAGAGAGTGACCTGATGCAAGCGCCAGAATCGGCAATCCGGTCAAGAATGGACAGCAGGTCCTTGAGAGATCGTGCAACGCGGTCGATTTTGTAAACGACCAGGACATCGCCAGGCGACAACGCAGCAAGGCAGGTTTGCAAGACTGGGCGGCGCCCGATAGAGCTTGTTTTTTCCTGATAAATCAGTGAAACACCAGCGCGATGAAGTGCATCGATTTGAAGATTTGTCTCTTGTTCGAGCGTGGAAACTCTCGCATACCCAATCAGCAAATTGCCTCCTTGATTACTACGTTGGTCTTATGGGAACGCAGTAGTCTAGTGAAGAAAATACAGGCTTTTCATGGCGCGAAACGAGGGCCGACAGCAGATTGACGACTGCGATCGCGACGAAGGCCGACCCTGCGGGATCGGCTAAGGTGTGCGAGCTGCTTAAGGCGGGGTCAGCTTCGCTTCGCTTACATGGGGCAGACCCCATACCCCAAAACCAAGGGCACATGGCTGTTCGGAGTAGACTAAGCATATGGAACTCGAAATCTATAACGCATTTGTCAAGGCCGGCGTGCCAGAAGCCGAGGCGAAGGCTGCCGTCGAATCGATCAACAAGGAAATCGACAAGCGGTATTCGCTGCATGCTGGTCAGTTGGCGACTAAAAGCGATTTAGCCGATGCGAAGGTCGAAATCATCAAGTGGACGGTTGGAAGCATGTTTGCGGCAGTCGGGCTTTTTGCGGCCATTGTGAAGCTGTTGCAGTGATCTAAAACGCTCCGTAGAAAAGGCCCCTTGAGGGCCTTTTTTATTGGGGTGCCGTCAGGGCATCTTCTGCACCTGGAGCACCAGCAGAATCTGCGTTTTGCTGTTGTCGCTGGCCTGGCTCTTTGTCCAGGAGGGAAGGAACGCGAAGCCGTTGCTATCGTTCGAGGCCTTGTCCTCATCCAGTCCACCAATCACGATCAAATCGCCGTCGGCAGCGCCTATGCTGGTCGATATCTCCCGCTTGATGAGCGTCGGGCTGTTGTTGACGCCGGTAGTTGTGGCCACGAAGCTGGAGAGCTGCTGTGAAATGGCCAAGTCAATGACGCTGTCGCGGATCTGCGGCTTGATATCGAAGATAGAGCCGCTCGGCTTGTATTCGATGGACTGGACAGGGTTGCCGTTCTTGTCGAGCTGGACCGCGCCGAGGACAGGCACATCAGAGCCAACACTAAACCGAGCCGACGCGCCGCTTTTGACGCGCAGCGAGGGGTTGCTGACGGACTTGAAGCGGGCATCGGTGGACAGCGCAGAAAACACGGCGTCGATCTGTGCGTTTTTGAAGCTCACGGTGCTGCCGACCAAGGTCTGACCGAAGGTCAGCCCAAAACGGCCTTTGAGGATGCTGACAGCGAGATTAAAGGCACTGCCCTCCTTCATGCTGGTGGTGACCTCGTAGACCATGCCTTTGACAAACACCTCAGGAACAGGGGTGTCCACCTGGGCCAGCAGCTTTTGCAGCAGGGCAATTTCCTTTTCTGTGCCCTCGAAAAGGAAGCTATCGGTCTCGCCCTTGTCGATCTGGGCCGTGGCGCTAGTGCTGGACTCTTGGCCCTGCCTCTGCCTTTGGGCTGGAGATGGAGGCGCGGTAGCGGCGGGTGCGGCCGTGGGCATGCCCAGGGGGACGGGTTGAATCAGCTGGCTTGACTGGGTGTCGGCAGCGCGGATATTTCTTTGCACGCTGAATCGGCCAGTTTTGAAGAGAGAGGACGTGATATCCATGAGAGAGCTGACCGGGCGGTATTTAGCACGGTAGAAAAATATCTCTTTGTCGGGCACTTCCCCAAGTTGGGGAACGTGGGGACGCAGGAACACATACCCGCGCTTTTGTTCGACGACGACACCGACACCGGCCAACAGATCGACCATGAAGGTGGACAGCTTGCCCTGGTCAAAATCTCCCTGGAAGTGGACGGTGACTTGCTTAGGCAATTCGACCAGGTCAGGGTGCACCGCGAAATTGGTTTTGAGAATGTCGCCATACACAAAATTGACCAGGGTGACGACTGAGATTTTGTCGAAATTGAGGTTGATTGCTTTGTCGTTGACAGTGGGCGCAGCGGCGGCCAGCGAGGCCAAGAAGAGCCAGAGCAGCGGAAGTAACTTTTTCATTTTCTGGCATCCGGTAAGAGCGTGGTGGCGTCGGGCGAGCCGGTGTAGTTGGCAAGCAATTTGCCATCAAGAGAGCCATAGGCCCGCAGGGCGTCGTAATAAAAACCGCGGGGGTTCATGAGGGTACGGACGGCCTGACCGCGGGTGATGATGACGTAGTGGTCTGGGCCGAAGCTGTAATGACCCACGACGCGCCAATCGGATTCACCGGGCTCAGCGCGGGGCGGCGCAGCACCAGGCAGGCCAGGAGCTGTCACGGCAGCGCCTGGTGAGGGCTTGGGCGGCGGCGGGTGAAAGAAGCGCCACAGGCCCCACACGGAGAAGCCGAAGAACAGAAGCATCAAGGGCAGGCCGATGGTGAACATCGCGCCTTTGAGCATATTGGCGCGGTCATCGATGGCGACTTCGTTGCCGCTTTGCCCGCCGCCCTGGCTGTAGGAGCGGTAGAGCTCGAAAATTTCTTTGTTGTACTTGCGCTGCAGGGAGCGGTAGGGGTTGCGAACCTTGACGCGGGCGTAGATATCGACGCGGTAGCGTGTGGTCAGGCCGAGCGCCTTGAGCTTGGTCATGACGTAGGTGTTTTCTACGACCGCTTTCAACTTGCGGTCAAGGTCACCAATGTCCTGGACGACCAGGACGATATCGCAGGTTACCGAGGTTTCAGGATTCATGAAATGCCGGTGCATCCGGAAAAATTCCATGTGCGCAAGGGGCATCTTGCCGCCGCTGGGCCAGAAGCGCCAGCACTCATCAATCACGACCAGATCGCCGCCCTGCACAACCGGCAGCACATCCGCTGGGAGGCCTTTGCCGTCCTCAGGCGGGAAGAAAAACGGTTTGGTGACGTCTTCGTGCTTGATCTGGACAATGGTTCCGATCTTGGACGCATCCGCGCCAGATTTGACCAGGTAGGCGGTTATCTCGGCCACCTGCAAATTGGAAACGTTGGTGACAACGCGGCGACCGGCGATCAGGGCCGGAAGGATAACGTTCTCAACAACTTCGTAGGACTTGCCGGAGCCCATCAGACCGGTGTAGGCGTTGATTGCCATGGTCAGCCGATGACGGGAATGCGGCGGATCAGGAAACGCGCCACATGGGCGGATATGAGCAGCGGCAGGCCGATATCGAGGGCGAAGAAGTCCAGGAAGAACCAGACGCCGGAGGGAATGCCGGCAAAGGCGCTGGTCAGACCGCCCGGGCTGATAAAGGCGCCGAGGTACTCAATGACAAGAGGTGCAAGCTCTGACACCAGGGCGAACACAGCGCCGAGTACAACGGCCTTGATAACCACGTCCTTGATGACCCATGAAGCGATGGACCAGGCGATGCCAGCAAGAGGTAAAGGCATGGTCAGGCTTTCAGGACGATGAACATGGCCGACAGGGTGAAGGCGGCAGTCATGACGGCACGCAGCTGGCCGAAGTGGTCTTCGACGAGCTGGCAGTGGGCATCAATGACGAAGGTGCGGTTGTTCCAATCGAAGGAGCTTGTCGGGCAACTGGATGAGTGCGCGGGCAGGCTCCAGCCGAGCAAACCGCCGAAGGGGCCATTTGCGTTTTTGTTCAGGCCTACGCCTTTGATGTCGGCTCCGGTTTTGGCTTGCGGATCGGAAGGGGTGGACGAATCGCCCGTGAGAAAGTCCTTGATCTGGGTCAGGAGTCCTTTGTTGGCCTGCTGGGTAGACTCGCAGGCATCGCCGTTTGCGCAACTGCCTCCGCCCGTTCCAGTGCCACTGCCGGTGCCTGTCCCTGTACCGGTTCCCGTACCGCCGCCAGTGCCTCCACCAGTGCCTCCGATGCTGATAGAAAGGCCTTGGCCGGCGTTGCTTGATGCACCGTTGCCTAGGGTGTCGGAGATGAGGACATTGTCTGTACCAGGAACGCGTGTACCGGTCTGGTCGTAGGAGGAAACGACGACGCCCGTCGCGGTGGTTGCAGCGCCGCCGGAGGTGGTGACATTGAGCTCAGCGGATTGCGCGACGGTCACGGAACCGTCAGAGGCGCGGGTCACAACGAGGTTCTTGCCAGAAGTGCCGGATGTGGTGGGCGCGAGCTGCTGGGACATGGTGTAGCCGCCGTCGGTGATGGTGGCGGTGGGCTTGGGCGCCGGATTGGATGCGGTGGCCGGGGGCGTGTATTGCCACTCGCCGGTAGCACCGCCAGCCGATGGAGCCCAGCCGCCAGTAGCGCCATCTCCTGCGAATTGACCGCCGCCACCTGGCACAAATGATCCGTCCGGGTTGGTGGCAATAGAGGGCGTGGAAGTGTCACCGGGTGCGGGGGATGGCGTGGCATTGCTGGAGGGTTCGAGATTGACCGTGAGCGGCGGGGAGGATGCGTCTACAGCAGCTTGAGCGGTTGCGGGTGTGGGGGCATCAGCGCCCATCACGAGACTGGCAACTCCCAAATGCAGCGCGGCAGCAGCGAGCAATGGGACAACCAAACCTCCAGTACCGACAACAGCACCAGCAATCGCACCAGCAGCAAGCACCTTGGCTCCGATCTCTAAAGCCTTCTGCAAAGGAATAGGGCTTTGGGTTGCAGGCGGGGGATGAGGTGACAGGTTTAAGGATCCAACAGCGCAGGATTCGGGAGCGCCAGAAATGACCCGACAGGCGTAGCTGGGGTATGCGTCGAGAATTGAAGCGCAGGAATCGGTGCAAATAGTTCCAACGGCAGCAGCGTTGCCGGCGCAAACAAGAACATTACTGCCGCAGTAAACATCTGCGAACGCAGGGCGAGAGCACAAGAACACAACAGCGCAGCAAACGGCGGCTAAACGGCGGGAGGTCATAGACGCAAACCCGCGATAACGGCGCAGGCGCACACAACGCCGAATGCAAAAATTGACAGATTCCACAGATCGACGGCTGACGGCATGATCAGATCCTTGGGGTACGGATTCGGTTTGACGATGAGCGGCCAGTGCGGCCCTCGAAGAGGAACAGGGCGCGGCGGGATTCCATGTCGACAAGATCGCCGCTGCGAACTTTTTGCTTGACTTCGCTCAGTGCGGTGAAGTAGTCGTCTTTGTCCCACCACCTGCCGCCGTAGTAGACCTGACCGCGAACCATGCCGAGGACTTGGCGAACTGCAAAGATGGTGACGAATACGCCCATGAGAACGACGCCACAGGCGAGGACGGCAACGGTTGTTGTGGAGAAATCGATTGCGGCCAGAATGGGCGCAAAGTTGGGAGCGACGGTAGCCATGAGCATTCCTGGTGAAGGTGAGGACGTGGAGCGCAGCGCTACGCCCCACACCTGGTTAAAACTTAACCGCGCTTGACCATGCCCAGCACGAGCTGGGAAGCCTTCACCACGATGTACACAACCATCAACGAGCCGGCGACCAGCAGGAGCGCAGCAATCGCTGTGGAGAAATCGACTTCATTGGTCAAACCGCTCATATCGGGGGGCACGGCCAGAGCGGGCGTTGCAGCGGTCAGCGCGAGAGAACCGGCACCAACAACAGCGGCCACGCGAACGGATGCGCCGGAGAAGGCGCTGGAGACAGCAGCAACGGCAGCAAGGGCGAACACCATAATTTTCTTGAACATTTTGCGAGGTCCTTTCGAGACACTAAGTCCGGGAAACTGCCCGGCCAGATTCGTCGATAAACGAATGTGTTACGTCAAAACTCCCTGACGGCTTTGACGACCAACCCAATCACATGGGAGGAAAAATAGAGCAGCATCACGCCTGTGAAACCGAAGGCCCAAAAGGAACCGAGGGCGGCGTAGTCGTAGGACTCTGCGGGGGTGGTGCTGGCGGTTGTTGTAGGTGGTTCGCAGACCTGCAAGATCGGCCAGACCTGTGAGCTGTACGACCAGTGGCAATCGTTTTGCGTGGACCCTGCGTAAAAAATCGAACCAGGCGAACCGTTGTTAATTGCCAAATTTAGGCAAGCCTCTGCGGGAGTGTTGCCCGTCGCGCCGGGAAGGTTGGCGACGATAGAGGCATGCGCGATCTTGTACGGCTTTTGGTTTTCAGTGCAGGTCGGGAGCATGGCGCAGTGATTCGGGTGTTGTTTGCGTGTGAACGAATTCAGTAGCGCCCTTGGGAGGCGCTGGAAAATTCGATCAGGCGGCTTTAAGTTGCGCGGCTTCGGAACGCCCGCGTTGAGATGCAGACTCCATCGGGCGGGCGCTCATCACGACTTCCTTGCTTTCGGAGCCGTTGGAGACTCGCTCGACCTCGAGCTTTGCCACGAAGGGGTAAGGCAGGTGCTGCATCGAGAACACCGAAGCGGCATTCGGCATCTTCCACTCCTCGACGCACTCGCCGCCTTTGAAGTTCTTGCCGTCCTCGTTGTTTTTCGTGGCGAGCTTGACGCGGGTGTAGAGCGTGCCGCTGTCAATTTCTTTGCCGTCGATGTTGCCTTTGAAGGCTTTCATGCCGATAACTTCAACTGTGAGTTCCATTTAATTTCCTTGTGATTGCGGGCAGCTCGTACCATTCAGGTTGAGACGCAGGGCCGAGCCGGATTACCCTGGTTTTCATTTTGAGAGGGACTACGTTGCTTTTGATGGCTATGTCGCAGCCATACGGGAGCAGCTCCTTTCTGTGACGGAAGAACGTTGCGCGGGACAGCTTCTCAGGCAGCGCATCACCGGCCTGCCACATGCGATAGGTGGACAGCAAGTGCTTCGGCAATTCCGTGATTTCCTCGACCTCGGCGGATGCACGCGTGAATACTTCACAGGCTTTTTCAAATTCGATTTCAAGCTGTTTCATGTCATAGCCTCCGAGGTAGTTGCACCCCAACGCGTGCAGCTTTGTGGACTTGACGGTTAGCTCAGCACGGACCAACCCCACTTCATCGCACCAGTCAGCCAGCTTCAACAGGTAGTCATTCGACGGTGGCTGTTTGCGTAGTGACGGATCAACATCGAGCAGTCCAGGAAGGTGCGGAATTGTTCGCGGTGCCTTGGCTCCTGAGATGTGTTTGCGAAGCTCTGGGCCTTTGCTGTAGACCTTGAAATACATGTTGCGGGAACCACGGCCAAAATCGACGGTTTCGCCGTCACCAATGGTTTGCGTCTTGATCCGGCTGGCTTGCTGACCTGCCAGAAACCGCATGAAGTGATACGCGTTTTCCTTGGAACCGGTGACGAAGTTTTGCGTGATGTCCACCCGCGTGACGCGTGCGCCGGTCCACACGCTGCGGGGATTGCCTTTGAAATTCGTCATGAACCGGTCGCCCTCGGTGAACGCTGGCAATCCAAGTTCTGAGAGGATGTTGTTGATCTGGCCGATGCACTGGATGAAGCTGTAGCCGAAGACGTTGTCGGGCCGTCCGAACTTGGAAACGTTGCCGTCGAACCGGACCGTGTCACCGTCACACCGGATAAAAATCGCGGACTCGTGCGAGCCTTCGACCTTGACGCTTTTGAGGGTAGTGGTCACAACTTCACCGTTTTTGTCGATACGCAGCACAGCGCCGTCGGCAAAGCGTGGAAGGTTTCCGCCGTGTTGCTGGTAGATCGAAATCCAGTCACAGAAGCCGACCATCTGGGCTTTTGTGGCTGGACTGACTCGCCATTTTTCGGCAAGTCTTGGAAACAATTGCCGGACATCCGGAACGTGGCCGGGAAGCTGGTTTGTCTCACCGGTGAGACTAGATTGACGTGTTACTAGCACGTCAATCCTTTTTGACCTTCGGCAGCGATCGCGGTTGCCTCCGGCTTCGCTTCGCTCCAGGCGGGGGCAACCGGTACGCAGCTACAGGTTTTGCCGCCGCATGCGATCACGTTGCGGACTGGAACCGTAATGCGGGTTTGTTCAGGCCAAAGGGTTTCAACTGTCCAGCAGTTGGGGCCACCAGGAACGGTATAGGCGTCTTTTATGACGGCGCAGTACACCACCATGCCGCGCTTGGCTAAAACGTGCTGGGCATGCACATGGCGAAGCTGAGCAGCGTCATAGCAACGCCGGAAGTGTTCTTCGTAGGTATACGGCTCGGATGAAATTGAGGGCTTCAGGCTCATGCGTTCACCTGACCAAATGAGGATTTCCCCATGTTGAAGAATTGGAGGGATGCGAGTACACCAGGCACAAGGTCCAGCAGATCGAGCTGGTTGACCTGGTGGGGTGTTCCCCGAGTTGGGGAGGGGATCGAGTGAAAGGAGGTGCAGATCCCGCCGCTAGTGACTTCAACCGAGTACCTGGAGCAGTACGGACGCGGCGGCAGGCCTATGCCGTTTTCTGGCTGGGCGTCGGTGAGGTACCTACAGTTCCTGCACCCGGTGCGGTCTTTGGGGGAGAGGTAGCCGATTTCGGCGTGGCGAGCGACTAGTCTCATTTACGCAGCCGCTCCAAGAAGGGCCAGAGGATGCGGTCACAAAAGACCATGCCAACAATGCATGAAGCGATGCCGACAACGACAAAGCAAAGCGTCAAAAATGCGCCCTGCCAATAGGTAATGCCGAGAAGACTCATTCGCAGTGCTCCATGAGCGATGGCTCGACGATGAGAAAATAGATGACTTGGGCGGCAACTGTTAAAGCGAACGAAATGACGCAAAAACAAGGCAGCAGGACCCACAGAGCAAATTGCATAAAACTCATCTGGAGGCACCCATGGGGGAGTATTGGCAGCTGGTCGAAACGGTGGTCTGGTTCGCTTTTTTCGCGCTGGTGGCTTGCGTAGCAGCAGTCTTTGTGACGATCTGGCTGAAATGGGATTCGAACAACGAGACCGAAAGACACCCACCAGAGCGCAAAAGACGCAGACCGTTCTGATGCGAACATTTGCGGTGCCCAGTCAGCCGAATCACTGGTAGAAGACCTAAGCCCAAACAGCCTCGTCGATCGAGAACGCAAGATCGACCGAAGGTAAGAATAAATTCAACAGAAATTGCAGAACAAATGGACAAACAACTTGCCATGGGAATGGCTTTCGTGGCTTTTTTCTCCATCGCATTCGCGGCTATGGGAATGTGGGTTGCGTACCTGGTAATCAAGGAAGCAATCAAAGTCGCTCTGATCGAATCAGGCTTACTTGATGCCCTGGACAAGATTGCTACCTGGCAGCCAAAAGACGAATCAAAAGGCAAATGGCCTGAGCTGCCCAAGCAGTGAATGCACGCCCCCAGCCCGAGAGATTCGACAGGTGGCACCCCATCGGGCTCCCTTTCGTGGACTGGGGGAGTGCAAGCGGTGTAGCTCATCGCGCCTGCGGGTGAGCCTGTGTACGAGGTTATTGCCATGGAGTGCCATCCGGTTGAAGTCATGCACCTTGCATGACGAACAGAAGCTTAGAAGGCATTCACCTTGCATGTCAAGCGCTTGTTAACATGCATGCACCTTGTAGACAAATCACGTAAAGGCTGATATGCAAAACACACTAGACCTACTGAAAAAGGCAACGGAAGAACAGCCGCTGCCGTACTGGACTAAGAAACTTGAACTCTCGAAAAACACGCTTTCGACGTCGAAAATTCGTGGGCACCTGAGCCCTGCAATAGCAGGGCGTTTAGCCGAGTTTCTAGAGGAAGATGTCGAGCACTGGGTAATGGTTGCCGCGCTTGAATCTGAGCGTGACAGTGCGTGCAAAACGCACCTGCTGAAACGGATGAAAGACCGCGTAAAACGTTGATTTTACGGAGCTTTCACCGGGTTACCCTGAGACACAAGGAAAGTGTCATGACAACCCAACAATTGATTCTGAGCCTGGTGCTGGCCACCATGGTGTTTTCGGTCGCGCTGGAACTCAGGGTGAGCGACTTCAGGCGCGTCGCGCAAACACCCAAAGCGGTGGTCTGCGGGCTGATCCCGCAGTTCATCCTGCTGCCGGTGGGCACCTGGCTGGCCACCCTGGCGCTGGACCTGCCACCCAACGTCGAGGCCGCGATGATCCTGGTGGCGGCCTGCCCCGGCGGCAGCCTGAGCAACGTGATTACCCACCTGGGCCGCGGCAACACGGCGCTGTCGGTCAGCGTGTCGGCCGTGGCCAGCGTCATTGCGCTGGTCGCCACACCGTTCAACTTCAGCTGGATGGTGGCGGCCAACCCAGCCACGGCCGGCTGGCTCAAGACGCTGGACATCGACCCCTCGGGCATCTGGATCAGCCTGTTCCTGCTGCTGGCTCTGCCGATGGCCTTGGGCCTGCTGTTTTCGCACCAGTTGCCTGCGCTGACGGCGCGCATCCGCAAGCCACTGGGCAACTTTTCGCTGCTGGCCCTGCTGGCTTTCATCGTGCTGGGGCTGATCAAGGAGCGCCAGTTGCTGACGCTGGGCCTGCTTCCCATGCTGGCCATCGTGATCGCGCACAACGCCAGCGGACTGTTTTTCGGCTGGGCCACCAGCAAGGCCATGGGTGTGAGCGAACGCGACCGGCGCGCCGTGATGATCGAGGGCGGCATGCAGAACTCGGGCCTGGCGCTGGGCATCATTGCCGTACAGTTCAACTCGGACCTCGGCATGGTCATCATTGCCAGCCTGTGGGGCATGTGGCACATCGTCAGCGGCCTGTCGCTGGCCTACTTCTGGAGGAAAAAAGATGCTCGACTTGCTTATTAAGGGCGGCACCGTCGTCGACGGCAGCGGCGCTGCGCCCTTTGTGGCCGACGTCGGCGTGCAGGACGGCCGCATCGTGGCCATCGGCCCGATCACCGCGGCGGCGCGCGACACCGTGGACGCCAGCGGTGCCTGGGTCACACCGGGTTTTGTGGACATCCACACCCACTACGACGGCCAGGCCACCTGGGACGAAACCTTCAGCCCCAGCATCCACCATGGCGTGACGACCGTGGTCATGGGCAACTGCGGCGTCGGCTTCGCGCCGCTGCGGCCGGGCAGCGAGGACCGCCTGATCAAGCTGATGGAGTGCGTGGAAGACATCCCTGGCGTGGCGCTGACCGAAGGCGTGAAATTTTCATGGGAGAGTTTTGGCGACTACCTGAACGCACTCGACGCCATGCCGCACAGCCTGGACTTCCTGGCCATGGTGCCGCACGACCCGCTGCGCATGCTGGTGATGGGCGAACGCGCCGAGGCACGCGAAGCCGCCAGCGCGCAGGACATTGCTGCCATGCGCGAGCACCTGCGCACCGCGCTGGCGGCCGGGGCGGTGGGTTTTTCCACCGGCCGCTCGGACAACCACCGCACGGCCGAGGGGCACGACACACCAGCCTCGATTGCCAGCGCGGCCGAGCTGACCGGCATCGCCGCGGCCTTCGAAGGCCTGAGCCACGGCGTGGTGCAGGTCGTCAGCGATTTCGACCTGATGCAGGGACCGCAGAACTTCGATGCCGAGTTCGACCTGGTCGAGCAGCTGGCGGCGGCCAGCGGACGGCCGCTGTCGATGAGCTGGCTGCAGCGCGATCCGGGCGGCGAGCAATACCTGGCCATGCAGGCCCGCGTGGAAGCGGCCGTGGCGCGCGGGCTGCCGCTGTACCTGCAGACCGCGGCGCGCGGCATTGGCGTCATCAACGGGCTGGACGCGAGTTTTCACCCTTTCATGGGTTTTCCCGGCTACAAGGAAATTGCTACGCTTTCAGTAGCTGACCGCGCAGCCGCCATGCGGGAACCAGCCCGAAAAGCCCGCATCCTGGGCGAGAAGTCGGAGCGCCTGGCGGGCGATGGCACACCGATTCCGCCGCTGGTGGACATGCTGCTGGCGCGCATTGAAATGATCGCCGGGCGCATGTTCCCGCTGGACGCCACGCTCAACTATGAACCCAACGTGATGCAGAGTTTTCTGGTGCGCGCCAAACAGCGGGGCATCACCGCGCTGGAGGCGCTGTACGACTACTTCAGCGAAGGCGACGGCAGCCAGTTGGTCTACTTCCCGATCTTCAACTACAACCAGGGCTCGCTCGACACCGTGCGCCAGATGCTGGGCCACCCGCGCGCGCTGTTCGGCCTCGGCGACGCCGGCGCGCATGTGGGTACCGTCTGCGACGCGAGTTTTTCCACCTTCATGCTCACGCACTGGGTGCAGGGCCGGGCGCAGGACCGCCTGCCGCTGGAGCAGGCGGTGGAAATGATGAGCTCGCGCAATGCGCGCTACCTGGGGCTGAGCGACCGCGGTCGGCTGGCGGTCGGCCTGCGGGCCGACATCAACGTCATCGACCCCTTGCGATTGAGCGTCGGGCTGCCGCAGCTGGTGCGCGACCTGCCCGCCGGCGGCAAACGTTTCCTGCAGAAGGCGCAGGGTTACATCGGCACCTGGGTCGCAGGCCAGTGTGTGGCCCGCGAAGGTGAAGTCACGGCCGCGCGGCCGGGCCGGCTCGTGCGTTCAGGCCAGGGCGCGGCCTGAACGCAGGCGAAAGGCCAGCGCCAGCCCCGCGACACCCAGGCCCAGCGCCCACCACGGCCACAGGCCGTAACGCGACACCCACCATGCGTAAGGCGTGATGCCGTTGCGGCCCTCGACCTCGCCGACCAGCACGCCGCGCGTGTGGCGCGGCAGTTCGTGGGTGACCTTGCCGCGGTGGTCAATGATGACCGTGGCGCCGGTGTTGGTGGCGCGCAGCATGGGCCGCTCGAATTCGAGCGCGCGCATGCGCGAGATGGCCAGGTGCTGGTCGATGGCGATGGTGTTGCCGAACCAGCCGATGTTGCTGAGGTTGACGAGCACCGTGGGCGCCGTGGCAAGGTTGGTGAAACTGGCGCCCAGCTCTTCGCCAAACAGGTCTTCGTAGCAGATGTTGGGCGCCAGCCGCTGGCCCTGCCAGTCAAACGAGGGCTGGCCGAGCGGGCCGCGCTTGAAGTCGCCGAGCGGGATGTTCATGAGGTTGATGAACCAGCGAAAGCCCGGCGGGACAAACTCGCCAAAGGGCACCAGGTGATGCTTGTCGAAACGGAAGGCCTGGGCCTGGCCGGGCTTGAGCCCCACCGCCGAATTGGCGTAACCCGTGCTGTAGCTGCCCAGCGGCATGCCGATCAGCGCCGCCTGCTGGCCCGAGGCAAAACGCGCCTGCACGGCGCTCCAGTAACCTTCGGGCAGTTGCTGCGGCAGCAGCGGAAGGGAAGTTTCCGGCGCCACCACCAGCGCGGTTCTGGCGCCCTGCAGTTGCTCGCCATACCAGCGCAGTGCCGTCGGCAGGCCGGTGCCAGGCTGGAATTTTTCGTCCTGGGGAATGTTCCCTTGGAGCAGCGTCACCTGCAGGCTGCCGGCCGAGGTGGAGGTCTGCTTTCCGGCCACCAGTGCCCCCGCCACGATCAACGCCGCCAGCACCGGGAACACGACCAGTTGGCGCCGTGACCGGCCCAGGCCAGCCAGGCTGGCGGCCAGGAAAGCGGCCAGGAGGGTGATGCCGTGCACCCCGATCCAGCGCGCATAACCGTCCAGCCAGCCGTCCAGGTGCGCGTAGCCGGCCGCGCCCCACGGAAAGCCGGTGAAAAACTCGACACGGGCCAGTTCGGCCAGCAGCCAGAGGGCCGCAAAAACAAGCGCCCGGCGGGTTCGCCCGGCGGGCGCCAGCCGGACATAGGCCGCGCAGGCCAGCGCGTAGTAAGTGGCCAGAAAAATCGCCAGGCCGCCCACGGCGAGCACTGTCAGCGGCGCGGCCAGGCCGCCGTAGACATGCAGCGAGATGAACAGCCACCAGAAAATGCCGCTCAGCCAGGCGCTGCCAAACAGCCAGCCCAGCAGCAGCCCCTGCTTGAAGCGGGCGCAGCGGTCCAGCGAGCGGACCAGCGCAGCCAGCGCCAGCAGCTGCAGCCACCAGACCGGCTGGCCCTGCGCCAACCCCGAGGAAAAAGGCCACGCAATGCTCAATGCGTGGGCGCAGCCAGCTATTAAAACAATAGCGATGTCGAGAAAGGAAAGCCCCTTGCGCGCTTGCGGGTGCCGGACATGCTCCAGCAGGGCTGGCAGCGTGGGCAGCGCCGACATCATGCTGTGGATCGAGTTCCGTGCCATCCGCTGCTTCTGCCCGCCGCGCCTCAGGTGCCCGTGCCGACGGGCGAAACCTTGAACCAGCGCACCGCGCCGCCTTTGGTGTGCAGCACGGTGAACTGCAGGCCGGCCAGCGCGTAGAGTTCGCCGCGCTTGGGCACATGGCCCATCTCGTGGGCGACCAGGCCGCCAATCGTCTCGAAGTCGGTTTCGGGCAGCAGCACACTGAAGGCCTCGTTGACACGTTCGATCGAGGTGTCGCCGCTGACGCGGTAGGTGTGGTCGGTCAGGCCGAAGATGTCGCCCTCGTCCTCGGCGATGTCGAACTCGTCCTCGATCTCGCCGACGATCTGCTCGAGCACGTCTTCAATCGTGATGAGGCCGGCGACACGGCCGAACTCGTCAATGACGATGGCCAGGTGGTTGCGGTTGCCGCGGAATTCGCGCAGCAGGTCGTTCAGGCCCTTGCTCTCGGGCACAAACACCGCCGGCCGCAGCAGCGCACGGATGTTGAGCTCGGGCGCGCGCTGCAGCTTGAGAAGGTCCTTGGCCATCAGGATGCCAATGATGTTTTCCTTCTCGTTTTCGTAAACGGGAAAACGCGAGTGGGCGGTGTCGATCACCAGATGCAGCAACTCGTCGAAGGGGGCGTCGATGTTGATGACGTCCATGCGCGGTGTGGCCACCATCACGTCACCGGCCGTCATGTCGGCCATGCGGATCACGCCTTCGAGCATCTCCCGGCTTTGCGCGCCGATGACATCGTTGTCCTGCGCCTCGACCAGGGTTTCGATCAGCTCGTCTTTGGAGTCGGGCCCGGGGTGAAGCATTTCAGCGAGCTTCTGGAGGAAGCCGCGCTTGTCTTCGGGCTTGGGCGGTCTACTGGGAGGGTTGTCGGACACAGAGGTGTTCGGTAGTTGGCAAGCTGCCAAGGATAACGTATTCAAGTGGCGCGCAGCGCGGCGTCACAGGCATTCTTCGACAGGCTCGGGAAGAACGGTTAAAAGTTGAGCGAGCGTGAGGCCCTCTTGTTCAAGCGGAGGCCGCGGGTCCGGCTTTGCCGGCCCGCAGGCGCAGCGCCCCCCCCTGCACTGCAAGGGGCAGGGAGCTGCCGCAGGCTCGCAGTGAGCGACCGTGGGGGTCGACATCTATCTAGCGCTGCGGCATGTCCTTGACCGAATAACCCAGGCTCACGGTGGCATCGGCCGGAATCGGCGGCATGCTGTCGTTCCAGCGCTCCCATGCCTCGCGCATGGCCCCCAGGCGCGCCGGTTCGCGGGCTGACAGGTTGGCGCGCTCACGCTCGTCGGCCGGGATGTTGAAGAGGTAGTCGTTGCCGTCCACCCGCAGATACTTCCAGTCCCCGTCGCGCAGCGCGCGCTGGCCCCGGTGGTTCATGCGCCAGTAGAGCGGCCGGTGGAAACCGTGGCCGGGCTGCTGCAGCACCGGCAGCAGCGACACGCCGTCCAGCGGATAGCCGGGAGCGGCTGGCACGCCGGCCGCGTCCAGCAGGGTGGCCGACCAGTCCATGGTCATGCAGTGCTGCTGGCTGACCTGCCCGGGTGCAATCTGCGCCGGCCAGTGCGCAATCCAGGGCACGCGGATGCCGCCCTCGGTGAGGTCCATCTTGCCGCCGACCAGCGGCCAGTTGTCGGAGAACCGTTCGCCGCCATTGTCGCTGGTGAACACCACCAGCGTGTTGTCGGCCAGCCCCTGCCGGCGCAAGGCGTCCATCACCTGGCCGATACCTTCGTCCATGTGGTGGATCATGCGACGGTAGCTGTGGATGTTGCCGCCGTGCAGGTGAAACAGGTTGCCCCTGATCTCCTGCGCCAGCGCCTCATCGTCACGGGTCTCCCAGGGCCAATGCGGTGCGGTGTAGTGCATGCTCAGAAAAAAGGGCGTGCCCTCCCTGGCGCCGCCGGCCATGCGGGTGACGAAGTCCACCGAGCGCTGCGAGATCAGGTCGGTCAGGTAGCCGTCTTCCTTTTTTTCCTCGTCGCCGAACCACAGGTCGTGGCTGCCGCCCGAGCTGCAATGTGTGAAGTAGTCCACCCCGCCGGACATGGGGCCAAAGAACTCGTCATAACCCGAACGCAAGGGGCCGAAAGACGGCGGGTAACCCAGATGCCATTTGCCAATCAGCGCTGTGCGGTAGCCGCTCGCCTTCAGCAACGAAGGCAGGGTCGGGTGTTCGGGCGGCAGGCCCAACGTGGTGCTGCCGCGGCTTTTGCTGTTGATGGGCTCTTCGGCGGCGCCGCGCAGGCGGTACTGGTAACGCGCGGTCATCAGCGCAAAGCGGGTGGGCGAACAGACCGGGGAGTTGGCATACCCCTGGGTGAACTTCATGCCCTTGGCGGCAAGGCGGTCGAGCACGGGCGAGACGGGCGCCCGGCCCCCGTAGCAGCCGAGGTCGGCATAACCGAGGTCGTCCGCGACGATGAAGACGATGTTGGGGCGTGGCGAGGCGGCCAAAGCGGTGTGCACCGGCTCAGGATTCGGGCTTGAAGCCGGAGCGCCGGATCACCGGTGTCCACTGTGTATTGAAGGCCTTGAACGAGGCCTCGGTCTGCGCCTGGGTCATGGCCACCGGCACCATGTTGGCGGCGGTGAATTTGGCGCGCGTGTCGGGCTCCGACATGATCTGGAACACCGCCTTGCTGAGCAGTTCCACGGTGGCCCGGGGTGTGGTGGACGGCGCGAAGAACGTGTTCCAGCCCGTGGCACTGAGCGGCAGCCCCTGCTCCTTGAAGGTGGGCACCTTGGGCGAAAACGGCGAGCGATTGAGGCCCGAGGTGGCCAGGATGCGCAGCTTGCCGCTGTCGTGATGCGGCAGCAGCGAGTCCAGGGTGTCAAAAGCCAGCGGAATCTGCCCGCCGATCAGGTCGGTGATCAGCGGCGCCGAACCCCGGTAACCCACCACCTCGATGTTGACCTGCGCCATGTAGCTAAGCATCAGTGCGAAAAAATGCGGCAGGCTGCCGGTGCCGGGCACGCCGGCATTGGCCTTGGCCGGATTGGCGCGAATCCACGCCAGCATGTGCTGCACCTCTTTCACCGGCAGCGCAGAACCCACCGCCACGCCGAAGTCGTAATCCGTGACGGCGGCGACCGGGACGTAGTCTTTTTGCACGTCGTATTTGAGGTCCTTGTAGATCAGGGGCGACACGCTCATCACGGCCGGGTTGGCGAGCAGCAGCACCGTCTGGTCCGGCGGTGTATTGACCAGTTGCTGCGCCGCCAGCCGACCACCGGCACCGACACGGTTCTCCACAATCACCGTCCGCTTGAGCACCTGTTGCAGGCGGTCGGCCACCAGCCGGGCGGCCCGGTCGGTACCGCCGCCCGGTGGATAACCCACCACAATGCGCATCGGCCCGCTCTGCCCGAGCGCCAGGTGTGGCAGGCCCATGCTGGCAACCAGCGCTCCGGCGGCGGCGGTGTGAACCAGTACTTTGCGGCGGTTCAGGTCGGGGGGTGCAGTCACGAGGCGCTGTGGCATGATGATTCTCCGGTTTGTCAGCGACGATTGTCCCGACACACCCATTGATTGCGGAAATCAATCATCCCCGGTGATAACCCTGATGCCCAGCCCCTCGCCCGCCGTGCCGCGCCTGGCGCAGCCAGAAATTCTCGACGACCTGCTGCTCTACCGGCTAAGCCGCCTGCAGGCGGCCGCCGGGGGAGTTGTGCTGCGTTACTGTGAAGGCCAGTTCGGGATCACCCGGCGCGAGTGGCGCGTCCTGGCCGTGCTGGCTGCACGCGGGCCCATGGGCTCGTCTGCGCTGGCGGAGCAGGCGCATCTCGATCGCCCGCGTACCTCCAGGGCCGTCACGGCGCTGGCCGGCAAAAAACTGGTCAGCCGCACCAGCCGCGTCGGGGACGCCAGACACATCCAGCTGGCGCTCACGTCGGCAGGCAGGGCCATGCACAGTGCGTTGTTTCCCCTGGTCAGCCAGATCAACGGCGACCTGCTTGCCGCCCTCACGCCCCAGGAAACGGCACAACTTGGCGAAATGCTGGAACGTCTGCAACTTCGTGCGGACGTCATGGCCGACCAGACCGGCCTGCCGCTGGCTGACCGGTGTCATGGGAGCAGCGCCCGCCACCTCGGGCGGCCGTAACGACAACGCTACATCGGCATGCGGTCGCGGCTGTCACGCACGCCCTGCCGCACTTCCTGGACCATGGCCAGGATGTTCCAGAACTGCTTGGCCTGGACTTTCAGGCGGTAATCGGTCTGGGCAATCTGCTCCTCGACCATCTCGGTCATGCGCGAGTCCAGATCGGCCGGGGGCAGCTTGAGGTAGGCCTCGCTTTCCGAGCCGTCGCGCTCGATCACGGCGCCAGCCTTGCGGGCGATGTTGAGCATGGCGGTGTTTTCGCTGAGCGCGTGGATGAACATCATGCTCACCCCGTCATTGCGGGAATGCATCACCGCGCGGTCGAACAGGCGCGCGCCGTAGCCGCGCCCGCGTGCGTGCTTGAGCACCGACACGCCAAACTCGGCGCAGCTTTTCAGCTCGGGGTCGATCGACAGCGCCAGGTGCGCCATGGCGATCAGCTCGAGCTTGCGGTTGTAAATGCCGAAAATCTCGTCGCGCTCGAAGTTCAGGCCGGCCACATAACGCTGGATCTGCTCGTCGCGGGCGGCGTAGCCAAAGCGCAGGTAACGGTCATGCGCATCCAGCGCCAGCAGGTGTTTTTCGATGCGTTCGCCGTGGGTGGGACCGATGGAGCGGATGGGCACCAGCACAGGCGGCCTGTGCGGCGCGCGCGTTGCGTCGTCCACCGGTGGGCGGAAAAACTCCTTGCCCGCAGAAAGGGACGCCTTGATCAATGTGCCGGGGGTAACCATGGGTTCAATATAAGGGTTTTCCCTAGAATGTCCAGCCCTGAAGGCTATTTAATCGGGCAAACCCGGGGGTCGCCCGAGTTTATAGTCAAAAACGGCTTCAACCCTTTGGGGACGGGCGTCAGCAGCTATGAATACCGTAGCAAATGTCCGCGTCGGGCGTCCACCCAGCCGGGACTAATCGACATCAAAAGGGGGACACCCCCCTAAATCAGCGCCTGGACTGGTCCAGGCCCACCCCGGAGGCGCCCATCAAACCGGCACCGCCGTCGTCGTTTTCACCCGGTCCAGCACAAAACTGGTCTTGCAGTCCTGCACGCTGGGATGTTTGAGCAGCGTGTCCATGATGAAGCGGCTGTAGTGGCCCATGTCGGCCACCACCACACGCAGCAGATAGTCCATCTCCCCGGTCAGCGCCGCGCATTCCACCACTTCGGGCCAGGTCTGCACACTGGCGCGAAACAGGTCCATGGGGTTTCGCTTGTGTGATTCCGTGTGTTTTTCCAGCCGCACGTTGATATAGGCGGTCAGCCCCAGCCCGACCGACTCGGGCTTGACCAGCGCCACATAGCGGTCGATCACGCCGCTTTCCTCCAGCCGCTTGACGCGCCGCAGCACCGCGCTCGGCGAGAGGCTGACCTGCTCGGCGATCTGTTCGTACGTCGCCCTTCCGTCAGCCTGAAGGCTGCGCAGTATGAGCTTGTCCAGCTTGTCGAGTGCTTCCACGCGTCGTATTTTGCAGGTTTGATGCGCATTCATCAAGTTTGGCGCCGTGTTTTGCATAAAAATTGATCCGCACCGCGTCTAAAGTGGATGTGCCGCTATTTTTTTCTGAACCGCCTGGAGACACACATGAACGCCGCCACCACCCAACCCGCCCCTTCTTCAGCCCCCACCGCCGCGGCTGCCTGGGACAACCCCATGGGCACGGACGGCTTCGAGTTCATTGAATACGCCGCGCCGGATCCGGCCGCCATGGGCGCCCTGTTCGAGCGCATGGGCTTCAAGCCGATTGCCAAACACCGCCACAAGAACGTGACGCTGTACCGCCAGGGCGGCATCAACTTCATCATCAACGCCGAGCCCGACTCCTTTGCCCAGCGGTTTGCGCGCCAGCACGGCCCCAGCGTCTGCGCCATCGCCTTTCGCGTGCAGGATGCCAAGGCCGCCTACGAACGCGCGATTTCGCTGGGCGCCTGGGGTTACGCCCACACCGCCGGCCCCGGCGAGCTGAACATCCCGGCGATCAAGGGCATTGGTGACTCCATCATCTATTTCATCGACCGCTGGCGCGGCAAGAACGGCGCCAGGGAAGGCGACATCGGCAACATCGGTTTCTTCGATGTGGACTTCGAGCCCCTGCCCGGTGCGGAACTCAACCCGGTCGGCCACGGCCTGACCTACATCGACCACCTGACGCACAACGTGCACCGCGGCCGCATGGCCGAGTGGTCGGGCTTTTACGAGCGCCTGTTCAACTTCCGTGAAGTACGCTACTTCGACATCGAAGGCCAGACCACCGGCGTCAAGAGCAAGGCCATGACCAGCCCCTGCGGGAAGATCCGCATTCCGATCAACGAGGAAGGCAACGAAAAAGCCGGCCAGATCCAGGAGTACCTCGACCGCTACCAGGGCGAAGGCATCCAGCACATCGCGATGGGGTCCGACGACCTGTACGCCACGGTGGACGCGCTGCAGCTGAGTGGCATCAAGCTGCTCAACACCAGCGATATTTACTACGAGCTGCTCGACAAACGCATTCCGGGCCACGGCGAAAACGTGGCCGAGTTGCGCTCGCGCAACATCCTGGTGGACGGCACGCCCGGCGAATTGCTGCTGCAGATCTTCAGCGAGAACCAGCTCGGCCCGATCTTCTTCGAGTTCATCCAGCGCAAAGGCAACCAGGGCTTTGGCGAAGGCAACTTCAAGGCACTGTTTGAAACCATGGAGCTGGACCAGATGCGCCGCGGCGTGCTGCAGACAGCCTGACCGATCATTCCCGTTCGGGCTGAGCCCGTCGAAGCCCCTCACCCGGCCCTTCGACACGCTCAGGGCGAACGGTCAACAGAGAAATATATGGCCATCGAACCAGTTGTCTACGGCGCCAGCGAGCGCCCGCCGCGCGGTGATTACACACGTGCCGGCGCAGACTACACCTGCCCGCAGGACTACGACAGCTACACCGCCGCCGACCACGATACCTACCGGCGCCTGTACGAGCGCCAGGCGGCACTGCTGCCCGGCCTGGCCTGCGACGAATTCATCGCCGCCCTGCCATCGCTGGGCGCCAGCGACCACATCCCGCGCTTTGACGACATCAACGAACGCCTGCACAAAGCCACCGGCTGGGAAATCGTCACCGTGCCCGGGCTGATCCCGGAAGTGCCTTTTTTCACGCTACTGGCCAACCGCAAATTTCCGGTGACCGACTGGATACGCAAGCCGGAAGAGTTCGACTACATCGTCGAACCCGATGTATTTCACGACCTGTTCGGCCATGTGCCGTTGCTGTTCAACCCCGTCTTTGCCGACCACATGCAGGAATACGGCAAGGGCGGACTGAAAGCCCACGGCCTGGGCACCTGCGAACAACTCAGCCGGCTCTACTGGTACACGGTCGAGTTCGGGCTGATCCAGCAGAAAGACGGCCTGCGCGCCTATGGTGCCGGCATCCTGAGTTCATCCGGAGAACTGAAGCATTCCGTTCAAAGCCCCGAGCCGCAACGCCTGCCGCTGGACATTGAACGCGTCATGCGCACCCGCTACAAGATCGACAGCTACCAGCAGACCTACTTCGTCATCAACAGTTTCCAGGAACTGTTCGACAAAACCGCGCCCGACTTCACGCCGATTTACCAGCGCCTGCGGGGCTTGCCCGACATCGCCGCCGGCGCAAGGCCGGCTGAAGAAGCAGCCGTTCAACACTGAAACAACATCGCGCGGCGCAGCGGGGCGCGACAGCCATTGAATGGTCGTCGGGACGGTTTCCTCCTACAAATGAGGAGAGAAAAGTTCTGTTACACCGTTTACGATGAAGACCCATCGCGCTGCATAGACAACGCCAAGACGGCCAACACCAGCTTCGGCACACTGGCCGCCCCCCATGACGAAGCAATAGGCCAAGCAAGATTTCCCCTTTTCAAGCCGAAAAGTTGAGCCTAAACTCGTCATGCTTGAACATTGCGTTGCAATTGTTACCGGCATACGGCGATTTCATCAATCCGAACTGAGGAGAGTGTTTTATGGGCATTTTTATGAAAGAGCACGACATCTACGTCGGCAGCCTGCAGGAGAAACTGAACCTGCGGTTTGCACCGTCTCTGGGCACCAAGGAGCTGCATGGCGGGCTAGACGAAATGGTGGAGCTGCAAAAAGAATTCGAGATCTTCAAGTTAGGCAGAAGCTTCGCAACCAGTATTGCGGCATTAAACCTGACGGGGCTCTCGAATGCGGAGACGAAGAATCGCTTTCAGCGCTACCTCACCAGTTTGAGAAAAGTGAAGTCCAATGTGGCCACGAAAAGCGGCGATGCAGCCATCGTGGACGCATTGATCCGGAATCTGGCCGCGAAAAAACCACTGCCGGTTTACTTTGAACTGCACGACCTCAATGCCTCCAAAGAAGCCGGTCGCGTCCTGATCACCGAAAGAGGTCGTCCGCTCTTTTATATGAAACAGGATTACCTCGTTGTCTCGTTGCCGCTCGGGCTGGATTCCAAGGCCAAATAGCCGTCAGCAATGCAGCATGGAAGAAGCCCACTGGCGACCGGTGTAGTGCCCCGTGCTTCACCTCGGTTCGCGGGCTTGTGCTCGGATATCGAGCGTTACTACACAGCCAAGATCGGGCTTTACGGGACCAGTCCACTGGGAGTGGACTGGTCTTGTGAACCTACACAGAAACTGCGATTTATCCAAGTCCTGAAGGTCTGCGACTTCGATTCGCCATTTTCTCTCGCCGATTTGGGCTGCGGCTATGGTGCACTGCTGGGATTTCTGGCCGAGCGATTCCATGACAAACAAGTGCGCTACAAGGGCATCGACCTGTCTCCCGCCATGATTGTTCAGGCGAGCCGGTTGTGGGGCAGGAGGACGGATACCGAGTTTACGGTTGGCAATGAACTGAGCGGCCTCTCTGACTACACTGTCGCCAGCGGCATCTTCAACGTAAAACTTCACCAGCCTGAAATCCGGTGGAGACGATTTGTTCAGGCCACATTGGCCCATATGCATGCCCATAGCCGGCGTGGCTTCGCAGTCAACTTTCTGGCCCCGCTCACGGACACCGAGAAAACCCGTCCGGAGCTATATCGGGCTGAGCCAGAGCTGTGGTGCGACTATTGCGAGCGAGCGCTGGGTGCAGATGTCACGCTGCTGACGGGCTACGGAATGCGGGAATACACCTTGCTTGTGCGACATCGCGCCAGCTTGCCCGCGCGCTAGTCGCCGCTGAGTTGCACGATGTAGGCCTCTTCACGCAGCAAGGCCGCTTCACAAATTTTGGCGCCGGTCATCCCAATCAGCTCCCGAGCTTGCCCAAAAATGACCTCGGCGTCGCTCACTCTGTTCTTGACACCGCTCCGCGCCAGGGCACCACCCCAAACGATCAGCGCCCGGCATTCTGTTACCCGGTTGCTCCGCTGCCGCGAAGTTTCCACAGCCGACTGCGCATCAGCCAGTGATTGCTCAAAATTTCCGGCGCCATACCGGCATTCGGCAAGGCTCGCCAGGATTTCTGCCTCAAACTCGACGGCAACCTGGGTACTCCTGATCAGCGCCAGCGCCTCGGAAAATTCAAATGCGGCCTTCTCAAAGTTTGCAGCAGCAGCTTGGGCCAACCCATTGGTCCACAGGTGCGTCGCCCTGGAGTAAGCGTTCCGACTCGTTTGGGCAATGCTAGCCACATGCTCCGCCTGTTCAAGCACCAGACCGGTATCTTTCAGGCTCCACGCCAACTCCGCCTTCAGGTGATGCGCCATCTGCCGAATCACCGGATCGTGGCCGGGTTCAATCGACTCAAACAAAACCTGCAGGTACCGGCCTGCCTCATCAAAACGCATCATACGGATGAGCAGACGCACCCGGACACCCAGGACCCACTGCTTGATGTCGAAGCCAAAAAATTCGCGGTCCAGCTTGTCGATACTCGCCGCCCCCCGCAACGCGATGTCATTCGCAGCCAGCCCCTGCTCAAGCAGTCCGGCCCATGTATAGGCATGACTAAGGGCCGCATTCATCGTTGCAGTACGCCCGATATCACCGTCGTGAACAGTCAGGGCGAGAGCCTTTTTGATGCTCTCCACATACGAGTCTGCCTGGCCTCCACCCCCCTGCAATATCCGTCCCTCGGCAAGATACAGCAACTGGATCAGCCGACCATCGACGTCGGTGGCCAGTTCGATGGTTTCACGCACGATGAGTTGCACTTCCTCGGGGCTCAATCCTTCGCGCCATCCAAGGTAAACAAACCCGCCTCCAATTTGCACGCGCAATCTGTCCACCTCCGGCGAGCGCGGCTGGTCAAGCAAAAGCGCACGTGCTTTGCGCCAATGTTTCATGGCCTGGGTTGAATTAGTGGCTCCCAGCCACTTGGCCGCGCGGGCTTCGTGCTGTGCCGCATTCACAGGCTGGCCAGCCGCCTCGTAGTGGTGCGCAATCAACGCCGCAAATTCGTCCGGTTGCGAGCGGTAGTGGGCTTCGATGGCCACAGCTACCGCCGCATGCAGCCCGGCACGACGGGCCTTGAGTTGGCTGCTATACGCCACCTCCTGAATAAGGGGGTGGCGAAATGCGAACCTGCGCCCACCGGCAATTTCCCGTAGCAACTCCAGCAACTCGGCCTCACACAGGCTGTCAAGTCCGCTTTCAAGCTGATTGGCCAGGTAGACAGCGACCTGCTGCAACACCGGCAACGGGATTTCCTTGCCAATGACGGCACAAATATGCAGTAAAGCCTTCTGGCTGGAGACAAGGCGATCTATGCGCTCGGCAATAACCGCCTGCACCGTAGGAGGAAGTGCACGCGCAATCGTTTCGGCGCTGGGTTTTTTGCCATCGGATTGATCCGACAGAATGCCGCTTTCCGAGAGCGAATGAACCAACTCTTCCGCGAAAAATGGATTGCCGGCACATCGCTCAACAATAGGCAGAAAAGCGTCTCTTGACTCGCCATGACGGCCCAACAATTCAAGCACAAGTTCCTGCGTATCCTCGGCGCTCAACTGCCCGAGATTCATTTGCTGAAAATGGGGCAGCGTTGCCCAGGGCGCGCGATAGTTGGGGCGGTAATTAAGGAGCAACAAGGTACGCGCCCTTGCGACAGTCTCCACCAGCACCTGAAGGAATTCCTCGCTTGCTTCGTCCAGCCAGTGCAGATCCTCAAAAACAATGACCGAGATGGACGCTCCGTTGTATGTCGCCAGTTCGCGCACGATCTCCAGTAACCTGGTGCGCCGCGCTTTGGGAGGCAGCGAGCAAGGCGGCGCATCGGCCGCCGAGACTCCCAAGAATTCGTTCAGAAGCGCCAGATCGTCGAAAGATGTCGGTCCAATCTCCGACATCCGGCGGGTGATGAGCGCCCTGGCTGTTGCCTGATCGTCCTCTGCGGAAATATCGAAAAAGCAGGTGCGCATGAGTGCCAACACCGGTTGCAGCGGGGTAGCATGACCGTAAAGAGGCGTGCGCACCTCGTGGACGGTGACGCCCTGCTCGCGGCACCAATGGGCAAACTCGTGGCCGAGCCGGCTCTTGCCAGTACCCGGAGCCCCTGACAGGCCAATAGCGGAACCAAGCCCCGTGCCGGCCCGGCGCAACGCATCCTGAAGCATCAGAACCTCACGCTTGCGGCCCCGGAATGACGAAAGCACCGCCTGATGGAAGTGAACACGCTCAACATCGCTCTTCATCCGCAGCAGTGCATAAATCTCAACAGGCTCTGCAATTCCCTTGAGATCCTGTACTCCAATGGCACGTACCTCGCAGGCAGGGCGCACGAGTGCAAGACATGCCGCCGTCATGCACACACCACCCGGTTCAGCCAACCCAACTACCCGGCTGGCAAGATGAATGGCGCGGCCGTGAACGCCGCCTCCAATATTTGCATCCACTGCCTGCGGATCGGAGGCCACCTGCCCCGAATGCAGCCCGACACGAATGGACAGCCCTTGCGGGTGGTTGGTGAATGCCGCCTGCATGGCAAGCGCCGCCTCGCAAGCAAGGCTGGCATGTCCCTCAAGTGCACGGGGAACACCAAAAACAGCCATGACTCCATCGCCCAGCGTGCGAACGACGGTGCCGCCAAAATGTTCGATGGCATTGCACATTCGCGCAACCGCCGGTCTGAAATGTCCCATGGCCTGCTCGGCATCCAAGCCGGCAATTCGCTCCGTGGAACTGACGATATCTGCAAACAGGATAGTCGCCAGTTTGAGTTCTCCCCAGTTCGCGGCGGGTGCTGTGACCACCCCAGGCATGATCGCCCGCTTCTGCGCAGCACCGCAACTCCCACAGAATTTGGCCGCAGGTCCGCATTCGTGGCCACAGGCGACGCAGACTTGCGCCAACCCCATACCGCAATTCTCACAATAGCGGTTGGTCTCGGCGTTGACGGCGGCGCAGGTCGGGCAATTCATGACCAAATGTTACGCCGCCACGGTTTCAGGCGAGCACATTGACCTTTTTCCAGGCACTCTTGACTGCTTCGTGGGTTTCGGAACCCTTGCCATGTAGCGTCGCCGCAACGATCAGGGTCGCGTGGGCAGCGTCCAGGAAAGTCGCGCGCGCCCTTAACCGGTCGAACCCCTTGAACCAGACGGGCCCCAGTGTTTCCCAAGAGCGCCCCCCCAGTTTCATCGCAGCCAGGTAAAACGCATGGTTGGCAATACCCGATGCCTTGTGAGCGTCGTCTGTGATCTTGAAACGCTTGTAGTCTTTAATCTGGTCGTCTTCAGGCCAGGTCATCCTGGTGTTACCAGGGTCCTTCAGCGAACGAATGGCCTTGCCTGCCTGGGGAGCCAGGATGTCCTCGCCCAGTAACCAGCTAGCCGCCTGCACCTCTTCTCCAGCATGCCATTGTTTGATCATGCTGGCGCACACGTCGGAGAAGGATTCATTCAGCGCACCGGCTTCACCTTTTAGGGTGGGCGGCTGGCCGGGGACTTGCACCACGCCAAGCCCACCCTTGACCATGTGCTGGCTGATGCCATGAGAAAACTCATGGGCGATGATTCCCAGCGAGCCGGCCAGATTGGTGACGTGTTTGCCATCACCGTCGCCTACAAGCATTTGCTCACCGGTCCACATTGCATTGGCGAAGCTGTAGCCATAGTGAACACTGGCATCGATACGCATCCCCTTGCCATCGACAGAGTCACGGCCCAGCACGTTCGCGAAAAACTGCAGCGCGATGCCAATGTTGTCGTACGCTTGGTTGGCGATCTGGTCGTGGGAGGGGGGATCGTCCTCGTCACGGAGAATTTTGCCGGGCAAAAAAGTTCGGCCTTGGGCGTCAAACACCTGGCGGTGCAGAATTTTGGCGCCACGTTTGGTAGCCACTACTTTCCGGCTACTGGCAGCCCCCCGCTGTCCGCGCAACTGGGACGAGTGCTGGAGTTGCTCCATCAACATTTCACGGTCCTCGTCCTGCGACGTATTGGCAAAATGCCGCAACATTTTTTTCGGGACAGCAAAGCACACGCATCCATACTTGACGCTCATAAGCAACTCCTGCGACGTTGAGAAACGCGGGTATTTCGGCGCCAGAGCTACCAGCGACTGGGCAGCTTCTTGAGCAAGGTGATGCGCCGGATGCCCAGTTCGATGTAGCCGCCTTTTTCGAGGTCTTTGAGCAGCCGGCTGACCATCTCGCGCGAGGCGCCCACGCGATTGGCAATGTCCTGATGGGTGATGGACTCCAGGGTGGCGCTGCCGCCGGGTGCCTCGCCCGTGTCTTCCCGACGCTCTTCAAGCAAGGCGACCAGCCGCCCATACACATCGAGCAGCGCCATGTTTCGCGCCGTCTCTGTCGCAGAGCGGGCCCGGCGTATCACCTGAACCACCAGATTGATTGCAAATTCAGGTTCTTCCACCAGGTGTTCGCTGACATCCGTCCGGCTCAGCACCGCGCAAGTGCAGGGCTCCAGCGTCATCACCGAGGCAGAGCGTGGCCCACCATCGAGCGACATCTCACCAAAATAGTCGCCCGCATTGACCGTCCCGTAAGTGATTTCCCGTCCACTTTCGTCCATGGCGAACACCTTGACACTGCCCTTGAGCAGGACAAAGAGGCTGTCGCCGGACTCACCCTCATTGATCAACACCGCGTTTTTTCGGTAGGTCCGCAACACGCCGCGGCGCGCCAGGGAGCGCAACTCGGGAACCAGTGGCGTGTAAAGGTCTTCGTTGGAAGGAAGTGACGTGCTCATGATGAGCCGTAATCTAGCACGCGGCGGGCTCCCGGTGTGGGCCGCGCAGGGACGACAACCCCTTTTCAGTGAATCTGGGCCAGGTGCACAGGTGCCACCGGCGGCAAGACGGCGACACGGTTCACCAATTCACGCACGCCACTGGAGCCGGTTTTTGCACACAGGCTGCGCACATGGCTGCGGACCGTGGAAACGGCAACCTTCAGCTGGACGGCAATTTCGGGTGTGCTCAAGCCCCGGCACAAAATGGCCAAAACCTGCTCTTCCGTCTGGGTCAGCCCGTAACTGCGCGCAAAAAAGCCAAACATGCCGGATTCGCAGACCTCGGAACGCGCAAAAAACAGGGCAATGCGAACATTCCAGGCATCGGCGTCAGGCTTGAGGGGCACGACGGCCAGCGTCAGGGTCAGCCCACCGCCAGACACATTGATCAGGCTGCGCTTGCCGGCCACCGCCATGCTCAAGGCGTGTTGAAGGGTTCGGCTGTCTGCTGACGTCACGGCATGAATCTCCCCATCCAGCCGGTCGAGCACGCGATGGCGACTCAGTTCTGTGCGAGCCACCCTGTTGGCGTGGATGATCCGGCCGTGCTCGCCCACCACTATGACGCCGTGGCCCAGCACGTCAACCAGCAAGGACAGCACATCCGGACCTGCGTCCGGACGTTTCGCGTCCAAGGGCAAGGAAGCATCCAGGAATCCGGCGGTCAACAGATTGTTCATCTTCAGGGCTTAGCTGTTACAGGTTGTTAAGCGTATGAAGCCTGCCTGTTTCTGGATAGTGAATATGGGACCTCTTTTTTGTGAACAAAGTCACAACTCCATGAAGCGTCACCGTATTCGCAGATCGAATCTGACGGACCCGTATAACCGCCCTATACGCTTTGACCTTTAGAACTCAAAGCCAGAGATAGAAGTGGGTGCAAACTTTCCAAAAAAAAAACCGCAAGCTCAGACCCACGTGTCGAGGATGGCACTGGTTTTAGCCCAGTAGGTCTGCAGCCTTTCCAGCTGCTGCGGGGCGTTGGCCGGGATCTCGCCGGTTTTTGCCACCAGTTCCAGCTCACTGCACACGGTCTGCATGGCCACGGCGCCGACGTTGCTGGTAGCGCCTATGAGGGCATGGGTTGCCCACGCCAAGGCGGCAGCGTCGCCGGCACGGATGCTCTCTTCAACGGCGCGCAGGCGCTGGGAGGCATCGGCGACAAACAGGCCGATCACCTCGCGCGTCATGGTCAGCGCATCGTCGTCGAATTCCTTGAACTGGGCCAGCCGCTCCAGATCCATCAGCACGGGATCAACTGCAGGCAAGAGATCGCTTTTGGGCGTCGGCAGCAATGCCTGCGGCCCGGCGGCGGCGCCCTGGCTGCGCACCAGCGGCGCCGTTGCAAATCCACCAGAGCCTCCCGCAGCGGCCGTCATCATGGGCAGCCACCGCTCCAGCGCCTGGGCCAGCGCGGCGACATGCAGCGGTTTGGTCAGGTAGTCGTCCATGCCCGCCGCCGTGCAGCGGGCACGGTCTTCGGGGGAGGCGGCCGCGGTCAGCGCAATGATGGGGGGCGCCTTCCCGCCCATCATGGCCTGAATTTGCTGGGTCGCCTGAAAGCCGTTCATGCGCGGCATGTTGATGTCCATCAGCACCGCACCAAAGCGCCAGCCCGCCCCGTGGGCACGAGCCACGGCCTGCACCGCCTCGCGCCCATCCAGCGCGGT
Organism: Polaromonas sp. YR568; assembly: GCF_943371715.1. Lineage (GTDB taxonomy): Bacteria > Pseudomonadota > Gammaproteobacteria > Burkholderiales > Burkholderiaceae_C > Polaromonas. The sequence goes on from NZ_CALRVW010000021.1 coordinate 61,163, forward strand.
GGCCGTGTGGTAACCCAGCTTGGCCAGCATGGCGCAGGCCACCTTGAGGTTGACAGCGTTGTCGTCCACCACCAGCAAGGTCAGGTTTTTCGCAGCTGCCAGGCCTTCGGCGGTGGTTGATTCCGAGGGCAGCTTCTGGATGCCAGGCACCGACAGGCAGCGTGCCAGCGCGTCGAACAATTGGCGCTGCCGGACGGGCTTGAGCAGCCGCGCCTCGAACAAGCGGGCGGCCTCATGGCCTGGCGGCATGAAACCGGACGTCAGCAGCACCAGCGGTATCCCCCCCAGCGGCGCCGTGGCCTTGATGACGCGGGAAAGCGCCACGCCATCCATGTCAGGCATGTGCATGTCGGTGATGATGATGTCCGGCAGCACGCCCCCGCTTTGCGCCAACGCCAGCGCCTGCAAGGCCTGGGCGCCCGACTCGGCGGTAGTCACCTGCATGCCCCACAGCTGGAGCTGTCGCGTGAGGACCCGGACATTGGTGACGTGGTCGTCCACCACCAGCGCGCGTTTCCCATGGAGGGCGGCCGCATCGACACTTGCAGCCGCAGGCGGCAGTTCGGCCGGCGGTGCCTGGATCGTGAACCAGAAGGTGGATCCCTTGCCCGGCACGCTGTCCACACCGATGTCGCCGTCCATGAGTTCGACCAGCCGCTTGCATATCGCCAGCCCCAGGCCGGTGCCGCCGTACTTGCGCGTGGTGGAAGCATCTACCTGAGTGAAGGCCTGGAACAGCGCCCCCACGCGGTCAGGCGGTATGCCTATGCCGGAATCGGACACGCGGAATTCGACGCGCACCCGGGCCGGGTCATCGGGGTTGGGCAGGGAATGCGCACTCACGGTCACTTCACCTTTTTCCGTGAATTTGACGGCGTTGTTGATCAGGTTGATCAACACCTGCCGGATCCGCGTCACGTCCCCGGAGACCGCTGCCGGCAGGGCAAGTGAGTCGTTGCCCACGGCTTCCGGCACGTCCACGATCAGTTCCAGGTTTTTTTCCCGGGCGCGGGGCGCGGCAATGTCGCAGGCCTCCTCGATCGCACTGCGCAGGCTCAGGGGCTCAGACTCCAGGTCCAGCTTGCCGGACTCGATCTTCGAGAAATCCAGAATATCGTTGATGACGGCCAGCAACTGATCGCTCGACAGGCGGATGGTCTGCAGGTAGTCGCTCTGTTCGTCGTCCAGCGCGGTCTCGGCGAGCAGGGTACTCATGCCCACCACGCCATTCAGGGGGGTGCGTATCTCGTGGCTCATGGTCGCGAGAAATGCGGCTTTGGCCCGGGCTGCCTGCAAGGCCTCTTCACGCGAGGCGAGCAGCTCGATCGTGCGCTGCGCCACCCGCTCCTCCAGACGCTCGTTGGCCTCTTCAATCACCCGGGCTTTGGCCTGCACCTCGGCACGGTAATGCTTCAGCTGCTCGGCGCTGGAGTGCATCACGCGCGAAAGCTCCATGACTTCCCGCAGATGCGTGCCGCTGTCAATGCGCGGCACTTCACCCCTTCCGAGCTTTTGCGCAGCCACGCTCAGGCGCTTGAGCCGGCGCCCGATGCGGTTGGCAACATAAAACGCCGCGGCCGCCCCGAACAGGACCAGCGCGCCAATGAGGGCCAGGGACACCTTCCAGGCACGCGTGATCTCAGCGGTGAAATCGCTCTCCGGTGCGGCCACCACCAGGGTCCAGCGCAAGCCCGCTGATTCGCCGAAGGGGCGCTGCACCATCAGCAGGGTGCCGTCCTGCAGCGGCAGCCGCTGCAACGCAGTGTTGACGGCCACCGAATCCTCGCGCTTGCGCGCCTGCTCGCGCTGCAGCGCCGCAAAACTTTCGCGGATCACCGGGTTCGCGCTGTGCTGGGGACTTCGCCGCGCAGACTGCCCCGGCGCGTAGTCGAACAAGGGGTCCCCGGCAGAGCCGGCAACCAGCCACCCCTGCTCGTCCACCACGAAAGCCGCCCCGCGTGCGCTGATGCGCTGCGTTTGCAGCAGGTCGGCCAGCCGCTGCAGATACAGGTCCACGCCAAATACGCCTGCGGCGCCGCCGTCTGCGTCGTAAACAGGCTGGGAAAGCGTCACGAACAGTTGCGGTTTCCCGGGCACCACCTGAATCGGGGAGAACACGCGGCCCTTGGCGACCAGCGCCCCCTGGTACCAGCCCCTGGTGCGGGGCTCGAAATGGGTCTGGGCAACCGCCAGGGGGCGGCTGCGGTCGCCGGGCCGGCGCGCAGTGAAGGCCTGAAGACCGGTGTCGGCAGGGGTGCGGAGCTGCACCGTCGTGCCGCTGCTTGCGTGTTCCACCGAAAAATACTCGCCCCGGCTGTTGCCGTAATACAGGTGGGGCACGTCCGCAGACTGCCTGCCCAGCGCGAACGCCATGGGCTCAAAGGCCGCGCTCTGGCGCAGCCAGTCCCGGGCCTGCTCGGTCTGGGTGGTGCTCAGGCGCTCGGGAAACAGGCCGTTCAGGATGGTGTGCGCCTGCCCCAAATGGGCTTCCGTTCCTGACTGCACCCTGGCCGCTACGTTGAACAAAATTCCCCCGGCCAGCTCCTGCACCGCCTGGTCACTGCTGCGCGCCATGAGCCAGGCTACCAGCCCCGCCGGCACGAGCGCAAACACCAGCAAACTGGCCACCAGGATCCGGCTCAGGGAAACCGTTTTTCCTGGCATGGTGCTGCGGTCTGCCGACACACCCACTGGTCAGGCGAGCGCCAGGCCCAGCAACTCGGCGGCATCGATGGCGGCCGTGCGGCCGGGCAGCGATACCAGCGCTCGCCCCCCGGTGTTCACCGCGCCCGTGACGCCGCGCAGCATGGCCACACTGGCTGCAATCTGCCAGCCCGCCTTGTGCGCCTGCTTTTGCAAAAGCAGGGTGGCGCTCACCGTGTCGCCCACCGGCAGTATCTGCACACTGCCATGCAAAGGGTCTTCGAGCCTGGCCAGCGCCACAGGGCCGCTGTTCAAGGCCACACTGACATCAAAACGCGGCAGCCTTTGCCCGGGAAAATGGGTATTGAGAAACTGCTGCACCCGTTTGGCGGCGTCAATCAGGCCCAGGGCGGCCCGGGCGGCGCGCAACCCATGGTTGACCGAGGTCGTATCCGTGCTGTCGACAAAAACGACCAGCAGGCCCTCGCCGACAAACTGCATGTGGCGCGCGCCAAACAAATGCACGGTGTCGCCGGCGTTGTTGTAGAACTGGCGCACCACATCGCTCAACTCCGTGCTGGAGAGTTTTTCGGCCAGCCCCGCGTAGTTGAGAACGTCGACGAACAGGACGGTGGCATTCGAGAACTTTTCGTCCTGGCTCGATGCATCCGCCGCAGGCCACTTGTCGCTCAGCTCGGAGGCCAGTTTTTTCTCATACAGCCGGGCCAGGTGCTGCTTCTGGTCTTCCAGGGCAGCCTGCACCGCGGCTTCTACCGCCATGACCTGGACGGCCGCCTGCATGTGTCGCTTGTTCAGCTGGGCCGCCGCAGCCTCGCGCAACTCGCCGGGGCGGAAGGGTTTGGTGATGTAGTCGTCGGCGCCGCTGGTCATGCCGATGCGCATATGGGCCCGCTCCTGCAGCGAGGTCAGCAGGACCACAGGCGTGGCCAGGATGGCCGGATCGGCACGCAGGGCCTGCAGCATCGCAAACCCGTCCATCACCGGCATCTGCACATCGCTGATGACCAGGTCCGGCCTGTTCTGGCGCACCAGCTCGAGCCCGGACAGACCGTTGTCGGCCGACAACACGTCGTACCCGTCTTTCCGGAGCACCGATGCCACCAGCGTGCGCGTGGCGGCATCGTCTTCCATGACCACTATCAGAGGCATTTTTATCCCAAGCATTGACCGAAACGCGATCAACCCCCTAGCTTACACAATTAGTTACCGAGTAAGAAGTTTTGACTAAGGCGTGCGCGCACTTTTACATGGCTCGCCCTCGATCAGCGCCAAGCTTGCATCCATGACCTGCGGCAAAAACGCAAGTTGTACGTGAGCGGCACCGTGCACCAACCGGTTGTCAGCACCGGAAAGCGTCGCGGTGGAGCTTGGAAACACGATATTGTCGCAATTGGAATACCAGCAGGTGAACAGGGTATGGCGATGCGACGGCATGTCCAGGTCCAGCGCCTGGTGCCACGGTCCGGACAGTTGCATCTGGCGGCCGTTGGTGACAAGGCTGAAACGGGCCAGCCAGGTCCCCCGATGCGGCGTCCCGATGGTCACCACATGGCAGACCCGCGCCTCGGCTTTCATGATCCTGAGCCAGGCACGGGCGGCCAGACCCCCCATGCTGTGGCACACGAGCACCGGCGGCAGGCCGGTCGCCGCCGTCACGCGCTGAACCGCGTCGTCGATCAGCGGCGCGTAGTCGTCTATGGAGGCAAAGGGCGGCTCCAGGTTGAGGGCGACAAAAGCATGGCCCGTCCCTTGAAGCCGCTCCAGCCAGGGCGTCCAGAAGCCCCGGTTGCAGAAAAATCCATGAATGAACACGACCCCGCGCCGGCCTTTTTCGACAGCGTCCAACGACAACTGATCGGGAACAGCCTGGGAGCGAAAAGGTTGGCGCCAGCAAAAAACCCGGGGCGCCACGAGCGTCTCACCCAACCAGGCAGCAGCGAGCTCTTTCCACGCAGGACGCGGCACGGGGTCGGCCCGATTGATGAAGCGCAGCGCCACAAACTCCAGGGCCAGAAAACCCGAGTAGCCGAGCACCAGGACCGCAAAACCGGCCAGGGCCAGCAGCGCCGAGCTCTCCCAGAAAAACACCAGCCATCCGGTCGCGGCCACAAGCAGCGACACCGTGATGAGTTGCTGAAGGCGTGCCAGCATGGGAGGAGCCTGCGCCGGTTGCGGCTCAGGCCAGGGCGACGTCGCGCCCCGCGAGCCTTTTGACCAGTCCCTGCGCCAGCCGGTTCACGGTGCCGTAAATGGACAACTGAGGGTTGGCACCAATGCTGGTGGGGAAAATCGATCCATCGTGAACCGACAGGTTGTCCAGCTGCCAGTGCACACCATCAGGCCGCGTCACGCCCCGCTTTTCGTCGCCGCCCAGGCCGCAACCTCCCATCACGTGCGCACTCACGACCTTGGTGAGCAGCGGCTTCATGGGCAGGGCGTTGACGGCATCGCGCGCTTCGCTCCAGCTGGTGTAGGGTCGGGCCATCTCATGCAGGGGCAACACTTGGCGTGCACCTGCGGCGAACTGGATCTCCACCATCGACAGCAAGGCGCGGCGGGCACCGTCCATCACGTAGTCGGTGAGCGGATAGTCGAGCACGGCGGAGCCGTCCCCGCGCAATTTGACTTGCCCACCGCGTGACTGGTCATGAAAGCCGTCACGCATCAAGGCCAGCAGCGTGTGGTTGTGCGGGAAGCTCTCCAGCAGTGCCTGCTGGCTCTGACCAAAACCCGGAACCGTCGATGCAAAAATGATGGGGTGCAGCGGCGGCGCCTCCAGCTTGTAGCCCATGGGGCCATCGATGGCCTGGGTGTCGAGGAAGTGATCGGTATAAATCGTCTGCGGGGCGCCGCTCCAGGCTTCGACTTTCTGCTGGAACACCCCCGAGCTCATCACCACCGGGTGCAGGAAAGTCCGCGCGCCCAGCAGCCCATGCGGATCGGGTGCGTTCGAACGCAGCAGCACCGCCGGCGAATTGATCGCACCACCCGCCAGTACATAATGTTTTGCTATTATTTTTGTAGCTACTTGCACAGATACGGCGAGGGCTGGAGCACCATTTGGCATCACAGGTCGGCAATAAAGCGCCGTCACCTTGCCATTGGCCAGTTCAAACCGTTCCACGCGCATTTCGGTCAGCAATTGGGCACCCCGGTCCAGCGCAGCCGGGATGGTGGTCACCAGCATGGATTGCTTCGCATTGGTTGGGCAGCCCAGGCCGCAGGAGCCCAGATTCCAGCAGCCCTTGACGTTGCGGGAAATCGCCGCTGCTTTGATACCCAGTCTGGCCGCTCCCCGGCGCAACAGGTCATTGTTTTCGTTGGGGGCCGTGAGCCACGGCAGGATGTTCAGGCGCTGCTCGGCCTGGGCAAAATAAGGGGCCAGCGCTTCGACGTTGTAGTCCGTCAGGCCAAACCTGTCCTGCCAGAACTGCAGTGTCGGCGCAGGCGTCCTGAAGGAGCTGGTCCAGTTGACAGTGGTGGAACCGCCGACACAACGCCCCTGCAGGATGTTGATCGCCTTGTCCTCGGTCTTACGCGCTGCACTTTCCTGGTAGAGCTGCGGATAGGCATCCGACTCCTTCTGGCGGAAGTCGCTGCTGCTTTTCAGCGGCCCCTCTTCAATCATCACCACTTGCAAACCCGCCTTGGCAAGCAACTCGGCGGTGATGCCGGCACCGGCACCGCTGCCGACGATGGCAACATCGCAGACAATTTTTTCCGGTGCGGGGCCCAAGGCGCCGCCCAGAACTTTCCAGCCGCGTTTCAAACCTTCGCGGATCGGGTCTTCGATTTGACTCATGCGGTGTTCACTGCTTTCAGATCCGGACCGGACCGGGATAGCCAAGTTGCGGCCAAGTGGACGCATCTGAGAAATAGGCCGCGGCGGTGATGTCATGCAAGGCGGCATAAGCCTGCCGGCGAAGCACCAACCCAGACAGCCGCATCTCCTGGAGCGACTGCTGGATGCGGGCCTCTGTCGCCAACGACCACTCCTCGCCCAGACCCGCCAGTGTGCGCCGCCCCGGTGCACTCGCCAGCAGCGACAGCAGTTGTGAGAGTTCGGCCTGTGCGTGGGGTGGTAAAGCAACGGTCAGTTCATCCATGCGGTTCAGCAAGCCGTTCAGGGCCTCCTGCCTCGGGCCATCCTCGCGCGGGAGGCTTTGATCAAGCACCGCACGGCCGACGGCCCTGAAAACCTCGCGACCGGCGATGCTGAGCTTGCCACCCTGCAAACCCGGCGACAGCAGCGCCGCCGCGCCGCCGGCAACGACCAGCACCACGGTCGATACCACACCGAGCTTGAGTAAGGTCCTTCTTTGCATCGCTGGAGTTTCGCATGCACGCCTGCGCTTTCAATAGGGCGTCGCACCTAGATAAACTCGGTGTTTATATGGACCCAGCCGCCGCCCGAATTCGCGAAGCCATGCAGGAGGTGTCGCTGCTGCGGCAAAGCCGCATGGCCGATCCCCAACTTCATGCAGCCTGCCTGGAGGTCAAGGGCTTCCAGGCGCAGCGTTTCACGGCCACCTACGCCGACCTCCTCGACAGTCCCCGCTATCAGCGAGCCGCGCATTTTTTTCTGAATGAGTTGTATGGCGACAAGGACTATGCGCAGCGGGACCAGCAGTTTTCCCGGATCGCAAACACCATTGCCCGTCTTTTCCCCCAGGCGGTGGTCGAAACAGCAGCCTCCCTGGCCGAAGTGCATGCCCTGACCGAGGCGCTGGATGACCGCATGTCGCAGCAATGGCTGCTCCACCGCACTGGCAGCCAGGCGGCCCGTTACATCCGGTGTTGGTGCGCAGTCGGCGACATCGCGGCGCGGCGGCAGCAATTGCAGGTGGTGCTGCACTTGGGGCAGGACCTTGATCACCTCACACATATGCGAGGCCTGCGCAGCCTGCTGAAGATGATGCGGACGCCGGCGGCAGCCGCCGGGCTGAGCGCACTGCAGAAGTTTCTGGAATCCGGGTTTGATGCTTTTGCCCAGATGAAAGGTGCCACGGAATTTTTGAATGTGGTGGAGACACGCGAATCAGCATTGATCGACGCCCTCTTCGGCGATGACGCTGTCGCCTGCGAGACCTTTTTGGTCCAACTTCTTGCCCGTACACCGCTGCATTAGGACAAGCCCCATACGCGTGATGCTCCACAGCTTTCACAATGGCGCACAAGGAGTTTTTAATGGACAAGTTTTGGCTCAAGAGTTATCCCGAGGGTGTGCCGCACGACATCGACCCCGAGCAGTTCCGCTCGCTGAACCAGCTGCTTGAAGACTCCTTCAGGAAAAATGCCACGCGGCCTTTTTCCGTCTGTATGGACCGCTGGATGTCCTACGGGGAGCTGGATGAGCTGTCCTCGGCGCTAGGCGCATGGTTGCAGCACCTGGGGCTGGAACCTGGTGCGCGGGTGGCCATCATGCTGCCGAATATTCCCCAGTTTGCAGTCACCATGGCGGGCATCCTGCGCGCCGGCTACACCTGCGTGAACGTCAATCCGCTCTACACCGCGCGCGAACTCGAACACCAGCTCAAGGACTCGGGCGCCACCAGCATCGTGATCCTGGAGAATTTTGCGGGGACGCTTGAAGAGGTGATTGACAGGACGCCCGTCAAACACGTCGTGATCGCGTCCATGGGGGATTTGCTGGGGCCCTGGTATGGCCGCTGGATCACCTTTGCCGTCCGGCATCTTGCAAAAATGGTGCCCGCCTACAAACTGCCATTGACCAATGGCCGCACCGTGACGCCTTTCAAACGCGCCATCACCGACGGCGCAGGAATGGTACTCAAACCCGCTCAAAGCGATCTGGATTCAGTCGCCTTTCTGCAATACACCGGCGGAACTACGGGTTTGTCCAAAGGCGCTGTCCTGACGCACCGCAATATCGTCGCAGCCATCCTGCAGGCCGAAGCCTGGTTCACGCCGGCGCTGCGCCGTCTTGGGGATGTCAGCAAAACCAACGGCATCGCGGCATTGCCGCTGTACCACATCTTCGCATTGACACTGTGCTTGCTGGCAATCCGCTGGGGATCCCACCTGACCCTGATCCCCAACCCCCGTGATTTCGGGAAGTTCATCGAGGTGCTGAAAAAGCGCCCGTTTCACATGCTTCCGGCAGTCAACACCCTGTTCAACGCCCTGCTGCAGCATCCGCAAATCAAGACAGTTGATTTTTCTCACCTCTGCGTGTCCCAGGCGGGTGGGATGGCGGCCTCCGAGGGAACGGCCAAGCACTGGCTGCAGGTCACCGGGTGCCCCATGATCGAAGGCTGGGGAATGAGCGAGACATGCGCGATTGGCACTAACAACCCGGTTCTCAATACTGAGTTCAGCGGCACCATCGGCCTGCCCTTGCCAAGCATAGAGATTGCAATCAAGGACGATGAGGGTCGTTCGCTGCCTGTTGGCCAGTCGGGCGAGATCTGCATCAAGGGCCCGCAGGTGATGACCGGCTATTACCAGCAACCCGCCGAGAACGAGAAGGCCTTTACCGCCGACGGGTTCATGCGAACCGGGGACATCGGCATCATGGATGAGCGAGGCTATACGAAAATTGTCGACCGCAAGAAGGACATGATCATTGTTTCCGGCTTCAACGTCTTCCCCAATGAGCTCGAGAATGTCGTCTCGCTGTGCCCCGGTGTCGTTGAATGTGCGGCCATTGGCATCGCAGACGACAAGCAGGGGGAGGCCATCAAGATTTTCATCGTCAAAAGCGACCCAACGCTCACCGAAGAACAGATTGCCGAGTACTGCAAGCAGAATCTCACGGGTTATAAACGGCCCAAATACATCGAGTTTCGTGACGATCTGCCAAAAACCAATGTTGGCAAAATTCTCCGACGTGAGCTGCGGACAGCGGCGTGATGCATCGTTTTGTGGCGCATCATGCCTGACATGAAGTTGCCCAAGGGTGTTCAGGTTTTTGAGCGGGGCTGGTTATCGTCGAACAACATCCTGCTCACGGGGGACGCATCCTGCGCCCTGGTGGACAGTGGTTACAGCACGCATTCAGCGCAGACCGTGGATCTGGTTCAATCGGCCCTGGGACCACGCTCACTGGATTTGCTGCTGAACACTCACTTGCACAGCGATCACTGCGGCGGCAACGCTGCGCTTCAGCAGGTGTACCCTGAGCTGGAGACCCTCATTCCACCTGGTCAGGCGGCCCTGGTGTCGGTGTGGGATGCAGAGGCCCTGACTTATCTGCCAACCGGGCAACTTTGTCCCCGCTTCAAGTACGACGCTTGCCTCTTGCCTGGCTCGGAAATCCTGCTGGCTGGCGTGCCGTGGCAAATTCACGCTGCCCCTGGACATGATCCTCACTCGGTTGTCTTGTTCGAATCCTCTTCACGCACGTTGATCTCCGCCGATGCTTTGTGGGAAAAGGGCTTCGGCGTGGTTTTCCCGGAACTGGAAGGTGAAAGTGCATTTAGTGAGGTCGGAGCCACGCTCGATCTGATTGAACAGCTGGATCCCTACCGGGTCATCCCCGGGCACGGCCCTGTTTTCAAGTATCGGGCTGAGGTCCTTGCGCGATCACGCGAGCGACTCGATGCTTTTGTGAAGAGTCCGGCCAGGCATGCACACCATGCAGCCAAGGTCCTGCTCAAGTTCAAGCTGCTGGAGCAGCAGCAACTGCCGTATGTGGATTTTGCGAATTGGGCCACCGGCACACGTTATTTCCAGCTTATTCGGGAGAGCTTTTTTCGCGCCATTCCCATGACGGACTGGATCGCTCAACTCACCGATGAGCTCGTGCACTCCGCTGTTGCCAGCAAAGAGGGTGCAATGGTCTTCAATACCTGACGCCGGCGAAAGAACCGGCACCGGCGCAGCCTGCAGAAGGCTTGGCCTCTGATTCGTACGCGCATAAAAAAACTCCGCATCTTTCGAGGCGGAGTTTTTCATTTTTTAACCAAGGCAACTGCGCATTTTCAGACGCACAAAAGAAAACGCCCAGTTGACGTTATCAACTGGGCGCCTCTTGCTGTAAGAGCCTGACGATGTCCTACTTTCACACGGGAATCCGCACTATCATCGGCGCTAAGTCGTTTCACTGTCCTGTTCGGGATGGGAAGGAGTGGTACCAACTTGCTATGGTCATCAGGCATAACTTTTTGATCGATTGTTCAAGGAACAACCCATCGAATTCATAGAGCAAATCAGCTTTTATTTAATGTCTTGCACTCTTGCGAGTGCAGTATTTTGAATGCGTCACTTTGGCATAACAACCTTGAATCTAATCAAAGTTATAGGGTCAAGTCGCACGAGCAATTAGTATCAGTTAGCTTAACGCATTACTGCGCTTCCACACCTGACCTATCAACGTCCTGGTCTTGAACGACTCTTTAGGGGGCTCAAGGCCCCGGCAGATCTAATCTTGAAACGAGTTTCCCGCTTAGATGCTTTCAGCGGTTATCTCTTCCGAACTTAGCTACCCGGCAATGCCACTGGCGTGACAACCGGTACACCAGAGGTTCGTCCACTCCGGTCCTCTCGTACTAGGAGCAGGCTTCCTCAAATCTGCAGCGCCCACGGAAGATAGGGACCAAACTGTCTCACGACGTTTTAAACCCAGCTCACGTACCTCTTTAAATGGCGAACAGCCATACCCTTGGGACCGGCTAC
>NZ_CALRVW010000022.1:0-72080 GCF_943371715.1 Polaromonas sp. YR568
ATGGGTTGACATGGGTTGACATGGGTTGACATGGGTTGACATGGGTTGACATGGGTTGACATGGGTTGACATGGGTTGACATGGGTTGACATGGGTTGACATGGGTTGACATGGGTTGACATGGTGGCGCAGGACGGGCCACAACGCAATCAGCCATTTCAACAGCCAGTCTTCGTTTATTCCGAAGCCTTGGATTCCTTCCTGAGCCTCCTGATTTACTATTTCTCTTGGGAGGCGGCTGTTGCAAGGCTTCGTCCAAACGGAAGGCTTGAAGGACTTGCGGTAGCATGCTGCCATGCAATTCGACCTGACGGACCTGCGCCTTTTTGTGGCGACCGCCGACGAGGGCAACATGACCCGCGCCGCCGAACGTCAGCACCTCTCACTGGCGGCGGCGAGCGCGCGCATCAAGTCACTCGAGGCGCAATCGGGCCTGAGCCTGCTCTACCGCGAGGCACGCGGTGTGCGCCTGACCCCGCCTGGCGAAGCTTTTTTGTTCCATGCACGCGGGGTGCTGCGGCAAGCCGAGCAACTGCGCACCGACCTGCAGGAATACGGCGGCGGCCTGCGCGGGCATTTGCGGGTGTTTGCCAACACCACCGCGGTGACGGACTTTTTGCCGGAGATCCTGCCGGGCTTTCTGGCGGACAACCCGAAGATCAACATCGACCTGCAGGAAAAGCCCAATCCCGAGATTGCGCGCGGTGTGCTCGACGGCCGCGCCGACATCGGCATCGTGGCCGGCCAGGTCGACACGCTGGGACTGGAAGCGATTCACTTCAGCACCGACCGGCTGGTGCTGGCCACGGCGAAAAACCACCGCTTTGCGCGCCGGAAGAAAATTGCCTTTGCCGACACCCTGGACGAAGACGCAGTGGGCATGCAGTCGGGCAGCACGCTGCAGACTTTCCTGGCGCAGGTGGTCGAGCGCCTGGGCAAGCCGCTGAAACTGCGCATCCAGCTCTCGAGCTTTGACGCGATGTGCCGCATGATAGGTGCGGGCGTGGGCGTCGGCATTGTTCCGGAATCGGCCGCGCGGCGCAACCAGGAGGCCATGGGCATCGCGCTGGTGGAACTGCTGGAGTCCTGGAGCGTGCGCGAGCGTTACATCCTGGTGCGCAAGCGCGATGCGCTGCCGCGTTACGCCGAGTCGCTGATCGAGACGCTGTGCGCGCATTACCGCGATGGCGCCTGAGAACTTGCTAGGACCCCTTCCAGACCGGGCTTCTTTTCGCCACAAACGCCGACACACCCTCGCGAAAATCGTCGCTGCCGTAACAGCGGCGAATGAGATCCTCGTCGGACGGCAGCGCATGGCTGACCAGCCGGCGCAGGCCTTCCTTGCTGACGCGCTGGGTCACCGGCGCCAGTGCCGCCAGGCGTTCGCACAAGCTCGCCAGCACCGCGTCGATCTCGCCGGCCTCGCTGATCTGCGTGAGAAAACCGCAAGCCAGCGCTTCGTCGGCCATCACGATGTCGGCCAGCATCAGCATGCGTTTGACGCGGGGAATGCCGAACACGGCGCTGAGCCGCGCCAGATTCGCCACCGACAGGCAGTTGCCCAGGGTTCGGGCAATCGGCACGCCGAACCTTGATCCGGGTGTGGCGATGCGGAAGTCGCAGGCTGTCGCAATCGCCAGGCCGCCGCCTATGGTCCAGCCCTGGATCGCAGCGACGGTGGGCATGGGCAGCGACTCCAGCCGGGCGATGCATTCGTCAATCTGCTGCTCGTAGACCACGCCGTCCTCGCCGTTGCTGAAAGTCGTGAACTGCTCGATGTCGGTGCCGGCCACAAAGGCCTGGCCGCCGGCACCGCGAAAGGTCACCACGCGCACCGAGGTATCGGCCGTAAGCTGCTCACATATCTGGTTGAGCCGCTCGTACATGGACCAGGTCATGGCATTGCGTGCCGCGGGGCGGTCGAACAGCACCGAGGCCACGCCGGCGTTGATGGCCAGGTGCACGCTGCCTTGGGGGTTGGACTCACTCATGCTGCGAAGGCCCCCTGCTCGCCAAGCGCGGCCTGTTCCTCGTCGCTGATGCCGAGTTCGGCCAACACCTCGGCCGTGTGTTCGCCCAGGCGCGGCGGATGGCGGCGCACCTGCTGGGGCGTGCCGGACATCTTCACCGCAAAACCTATGTTGGGCACCTTGCCTTCGGCGGGATGGTCAATCTCCATGCGCATCTCGCGCGCCTTGGCATGGTCGCTGTCAAAGGCCTCGGGATAGGTCAGGATGGGCCCGGCAGGGATGCCGGCCTCGAGAAAAGTGCTGACCCAGTAATCCTTGGGCTGCAGGCGAAAGGACTTTTCCAGCTCCACCTCCAGCGCATGGCGGTTGGCCAGGCGCAGCGAGATGGTGGAAAAGCGCTCGTCGGCCAGCAGCTCTTCACGGCCCATGAGCTTGCACAGCTGCAGCCAGAGCTTCTGGTTGTTGGCGCCCATCACGAAGTAGCCGTCCGAACAGGCCATCGCCTGGTACGGCGCGGTCATCTTGTTCGAGGTGCCCAGCGGTTCGGGCTCCTTGCCCGTCCCCCAGTAGTCACAGATGTCCCAGACCGAAAACGCCAGCGCGGAGTCGAACAGCGAGGCATCGACATGCTGGCCCTGGCCGCTGGTTTTTGCGCCGATGAAGGCCGACAGCGTGGCATAGACCGCAAACAGCGCGCAGCCGATGTCGGCCACCGGCACACCGGCCTTCACCGGCGGCCCGCCGGGATAGCCGGTGACACTCATCACGCCCGACATGGCCTGCGCCATCAGGTCGAACCCCGGCCGGTCGGACCAGGGGCCGGTCTGGCCGAAGCCCGAGATGCTGGTGTAGACCAGGCGCGGGTTGACTTCCTTGAGCACCTCGTAGCCCAGGCCCAGGCGCTTCATTGCCCCGGGTCGGTAGTTCTCCAGCAGGATGTCGGCATCCTTCGCCAACTCTAGCAACACCTTGCGGCCAGCCTCGGACTTGAGGTTGAGCGCAACGCTGCGTTTGTTGCGGTTCATGTTCAGGAAACCCAGTGAATCGGGCCCCTTCATCTTGAAGCCCATGGCGCCGCGTGTCTGGTCGCCGCTGCCCGGCGGCTCGATCTTGATCACGTCGGCGCCCATGTCCGCCAGCAGCATGCAGGCGTAGGGGCCGGCCATCACCTGGCTGATGTCCAGCACGCGGACACCGGCCAGCGGCAGCGGCCGCGCCGCCTTGTTCGCCTGTTCGTTGGTTGACGCTTCTTTCACTCAGTAGTCCTTGTTGATGGCTGTTGCGCGGCTTGCGAAAAGGCAATACCTCCCCTCGGGATGGGAGGGGGAATGGAAATGCCGGCAGGCGGGCCGGCAGGACAGCAAGGCGCGCGGGACGCCCTGCGCGCCCCGCCGCCCCCGACATGGCTCAGGCGTCGGCCTTGACGCCGCCATCCTTGATGATCTTGGCCCACTTGATCTGCTCGGCGCGCATGAAATCGCCGAACTTCTCGGTCGAGCCGCCGCCGTCCTGGGCGCCCGAGGCGGCCAGCTTTTCCATCACGTCGGGCATCAGCATGACCTTGTTGATGTCCTCGTTCATGCGTTTGGCCATGGCCAGCGGCATCTTTGCGGGGCCGGCCAGCCCGTACCAGGTGGTGGCCTCGAAGCCCGGGAAGCCCGACTCGGCCATGGTCGGCACGTTGGCGTAAGCAGGCACGCGCTGCTGGCGCGTCTGCGCAATCGCAATCGCCTTGCCGCTTTTGACATGCGGCGTGGCGGCCGTCATGGTGTCGAAGCTGTACTGGATGGTGCCGCCTATCAGGTCGGTGAGCATCGGGCCGGAGCCCTTGTACGGCACGTGGATCGCCTTGACCTTGGCGGCCAGCATGAACATCTCCAGCGCCAGGTGCTGCGCGCTGCCGGTGCCGGCCGAGCCGAAGCTGATCTTGCCGGGGTTGGCGCGGCACAGCTCGACCAGGTCCTTCACGGTCTTGGCCGGCTGGTTCTCATTGCAGATCAGCAGGTTGGGCGTGACGCCGACCAGCACCACCGGCTGGAAGTCCTTCGCCGCGTCGTAGTTCACCTTCTGCAGCGCCGGCGTGATGGCCTGGCTGTTGATGTGGGCCATCAGCAAGGTGGCACCGTCACCGGGTTGCTTGGCCACGTAGTCGGCGGCGATGGTGCCCGAGGCGCCGGCCTTGTTCTCGACAATGACCTGCGTTTTCCACATCTCACCGAGCTTCTGGCCGATCACGCGCGCGAGAATGTCGGTGCCACCGCCGGGCGCGAAGCCGACGATGATGCGCACCGGCCCGGAGGGCAGGTTCTGCGCCAGGATCAGGGAGGGAAAGGCCAGGGCTGCGGCGCCGGCAGTGACAAGGGTTCTGCGTTGCATGGTTTGTCTCCAGTGGATAGTTATTGAAATCGTCAGAAGGAAGCGGATGCGCGGGAAAGCAGAAAAGGCAGGAAAGACAGGAAAGGAAAACGGTTGGGGGCGCCGGTCAGGCCGCCTTGCGCAGCGGCACCACCGCGGCATGGCTGGAAAAATGGTCCATGGCCGCCTGGACACCGGAGCCGGCGAGCTTGACGCCGGCGAGTTTCAGGCCCATCTCGCAGCCCGACAGCGCGGCCATCAGCGTCAGGTCGTTGCAGTCGCCGAGATGGCCGATGCGGAACATCTTGCCCTTGACCTTGCCCAGGCCGGTGCCCAGCGAACAGTCGAAACGTTCGTAAATGATCTTGCGCACCGCATCGGCGTCCACGCCTTCGGGTGTCATCACGCCGGTCAGGATGGGCGAATACACGGCGGCATCGGTACACTGGATTTGCAGGCCCCAGGCCTTGACCGCGGCGCGCACGCCCTCGGCCCAGCGCTGGTGCCGCGCAAACACCACGTCCAGGCCATGCTCGAGCAGCATGTCGCAGGCTTCGTTCAGGCCGTAAAGCAGGTTGGTGTTGGGCGTGGACGGCCAGTAGCCGGTCTTGTTCATCTCGATGATCTCGTCCCAGGCCCAGAAGGCTTTCGGCAGTTTGGCGCTCTTGCTGGCTTCCAGCGCCTTGACGGACACCGCATTGAAGCTGATGCCGGGTGGCAGCATCAGGCCTTTTTGCGAACCGCTGATGCTGACGTCCACGCCCCACTCGTCGTGTTTGTACTCGGCCGAGGCCAGGCCAGAGATGGTGTCCACCAGCAGCAGCGCGGGATGCTTCGCAGCATCGATGGCCTTGCGCACGGCGGCGATGTTGCTGGTCACACCGGTGGAGGTTTCGTTGTGCACCACGCAGACCGCCTTGATGCTGTGCTGGCTGTCGGACTTGAGGCGCTCCTCGATCAGGTCGGCGCGCACGCCGTGACGCCAGACTTCGGCGCCGGGGTCGGTCATCACCTCGGTTTTCAGGCCGATGCGCGTGGCCAGCTTTTGCCACAAGGCTGCAAAGTGGCCGGTTTCGTACATCAGCACATGGTCGCCGGCGCTCAGGGTATTGACCAGCGCGGCTTCCCAGGCACCGGTGCCCGAGGCCGGGTAAATGATGACCGGCTGCCTGGTCTGGAAAATCTTCTTGATGTCGGCCAGCACCTTCAGGCCCAGCGCGCCGAACTCGGGGCCGCGGTGGTCGATGGTGGGCAGGCTCATCGCGCGCAAAATGCGGTCCGGCACGGGCGAAGGCCCGGGAATCTGCAGGAAGTGGCGGCCGGTGGGGTGAAAGTCAAGCGTCAGCATATTTCGGGGACTCCATGAATAACCATCATTTTTTGCATACAAAATTCATTTGTCAACCGCTTTATCCCTATATTTCAATTTGACACGCCTTCTTTTTGCATACAAAATTTACCCATGACTGCTGACATCATTGCCATCCCCCGTGCCGCCCTGCATGAGCAGGTGGCGCACCGCCTGCGCCAGATGCTGGTCGAAAACCGCATTCCCCCAGGCGCCAAGCTCAACGAGCGTGAGCTCGCGGAAGTGCTCAATGTGTCACGGACGCCGCTGCGCGAAGCCATCAAGATGCTGGCCGCCGAGGGCTTGGTGGAACTGCTGCCCAATCGCGGCGCGATTGCGGTGGAGTTGACTGAAGACGACGTGCTCCACACCTTCGAAGTCATGGCCGGCCTGGAAGCGCAGTCGGGCGAACTGGCGGCCAGGCGCATCACCGATGGCGAGCTGGCCGAGATCAAGGCCATGCATTACGAGATGATGGCCGCCTACACCCGCCGCGACCTGCCCGCCTACTACCGGCTCAATGCCGCCATTCATGCGGCCATCAATGCCGCGGCCAAAAATCCGGTACTGACGGCTACCTACCAGCAGGTCAATGCGCGCCTGCAGGCTCTGCGCTTTCGCTCCAACCAGGACGGCGACAAATGGCGCGCCGCCGTGAAAGAACATGAGCTGATGATTGAAGCGCTCAGTGCGCGCGACCCGGTCGCCATGCGTACCGTGCTGGCCAGCCACCTGGGCAACAAGCTCAGCGTGGTCATCGAACAGCTGCGCGCGGCCCAATCGGCACGCCAGACACCTGCCAAGGCATGACAGCCCCATGAACGCCCTATGAACGCTCCCTTGCCCCTGAAAGTCACGCAGGAAACTGCGGCACATACTTACGACAACGTCGCCCGCATCAGCAACGAAGTGGCCGGCCGACTGGCCGCCCGGCTCGCCAGTGAAACCCGTGGCGAGGTGCTTTTTTCCGCCGCAGACCGGGGCCGCTACGCCACCGATGCGTCGATTTACCAGGTGATACCGGTCGGCGTGTTTGTGCCGCGCAGCGCGCCTGACGTCAAGACGGCGCTCGACATCTGCCGCGACATGGGTGTGCCCATCGTTCCGCGCGGCGGCGGCACCAGCCAGTGCGGCCAGACCGTGGGCGCAGGGCTGGTCATCGACCATGCGAAACACATCCGCAACATCATCGATGTGGACGTGGACAAACGCACCGCCGAGGTCGAACCCGGCATCGTGCTGGACCACCTGAACGCCACCCTGAAAAAACACGGCCTCTGGTACCCGGTCGATGTCTCCACCAGCGCGCAGGCCACGCTGGGCGGCATGGCCGGCAACAATTCCTGCGGCAGCCGCAGCATTGCCTACGGCAACATGGTGCACAACGTCCTGGGCGCCCAGGCCTGGACCTCGGACAGCCAGTTGTTGCAGCTGGGGCCCTACGCCGCCAGCAGCGGCAAGGCGCGTGAACTGGGCAACCACGTTCGTTCGCTGGCCGAGGAACTGCACCCGGCCATCAAGCGGATGTGGCCCAAGGTCATGCGCCGCGTCGGCGGCTACAACCTGGACATCTTCGACCCGCAGAGCGAGCGCCCCTACACCCGCGACGGCTCGGTGAACCTGTCGCACCTGCTGATCGGCAGCGAAGGCACGCTGGCGCTGACCAAATCACTGACACTGAAACTGGCCGAACTGCCCAGGGCCAAGGTGCTGGGCGTGGTGAATTTCCCGACCTTTTACCGCGCCATGGATGCCGCGCAGCACATCGTCAAACTCGGCGACGGCAGCCTGACGGCCGTCGAGCTGGTGGACCGCACGATGATCGAGCTGTCGCTGCAGAATCCGGCCTTTGCGCCCACCATTCGCAGCGCACTGATCGGCCAGCCCGCGGCCATCTTGCTGGTCGAGTTTTCGGGCGCCAGCAAGGCCGACCTGCTGCCCCACCTGAAACGCCTGGGCGAACTGATGGGCGATCTGCTGCTGCCCGATTCGGTGGTCGAGATGGTGGACGACGCCCCGCAGAAAAACCTCTGGGAGGTGCGCAAGGCCGGCCTGAACATCATGATGAGCCTCAAGGGCGACGGCAAGCCGGTCAGCTTCATCGAGGACTGCGCCGTGCCGCTGGAGCATCTGGCCGAATACACCGACGCGCTCACCGAGGTTTTCCGCAAATACGGCAGCAAGGGCACCTGGTACGCCCACGCCTCGGTCGGCACGCTGCATGTGCGGCCCATCCTCGACATGCGGCGCGAGGGTGCGCCCAAGATGCGCGCGATTGCCGAGGAAGCGTCCGAGCTGGTGCGCAAGTTCAAGGGCGCCTACAGTGGCGAACACGGCGACGGCCTGTGCCGCGGCGAGTGGATCCAGTGGCAGTTCGGCCCGCAGATCAACGCGGCGTTTGCGGCCATCAAGCAGGCCATGGACCCGATCAACCTGCTGAGCCCGGGCCGCATGGTCAACCCGCCGAAGATGGACGACACGCGGCTGATGCGTTTTGCCCCCGGCTACAAGGTCATCCCCATCCAGACCGCGCTCGACTGGCGCGCCTGGGACGTGCAGAACGACCCGGTCACCGAGCTGACCAGCGCACCGGGCAGCGGCGGCGACCCGGCCCAGGGGTTTGCCAAGGCCGTGGAGATGTGCAACAACAACGGCCACTGCCGCAAGTTTGACGCGGGCACCATGTGCCCCAGCTACCGCGTCACACGCGACGAACAACACCTGACGCGCGGCCGCGCCAACACCCTGCGCCTGGCGCTGTCGGGACAACTCGAAGGCATGAATGCGGCCGATGCCTTCACCAGCGACACCGTCAAGGACGCGCTGGACCTGTGCGTGGGCTGCAAGGGCTGCAAGCGCGACTGCCCGACCGGCGTGGACATGGCCAAAATGAAAGTGGAGTTTTTGCACCACTACAAGGCGAAACACGGCTACACACTCAAGGACAAGCTGGTCGCGCGCCTGCCCGACTACGCGCACTGGGCCAGCCGCCTGGCGCCGCTGCTGAACCTGCGCGACAAAATTCCCGGCCTGGCCGCGCTCAGCGAGAAGTTCACCGGCCTTTCGGCCAAGCGCACCCTGCCGCAATGGAAAAGGCAGACTTTTTTCATCCGCCCCCCGGTAAGCGCCACACGCGAGGAGGTGCTGGCTGCCAGCAAGCCGGTGGTGCTGTTTGTCGACACCTTCAATGGCCACTTCGAGTCGGACAATGCAGCTTCAGCATTGAAAGTGCTGCAAGCCGCCGGCTACACGGCGCATGTAGCTATTAAAAAGGTAGCAGACGGAAAACACCTGTGCTGCGGTCGGACCTACCTGGCCAGCGGCATGGTCGATGCGGCGAAGGCCAAGGCCAAAGAGCTGGTCGCCGCGCTGCTGCCCTTTGCCGAACGCGGCATCGCCATCGTTGGGCTGGAGCCGTCCTGCCTGCTGACGATGCGCGACGAGATGCTGGTGATGGGTCTGGGCGAGGCGGCGCAAACCATCAGCGACCAGGCCCTGCTGTTCGAGGAATTTCTGGCGCGCGAGGCCGCGACCGGCAAGCTCGACCAGCTCAAAACCAGACTGCAGCCGATCGAGCGCGCCATCCTGCTGCACGGCCATTGCCACCAGAAAGCGTTCGGCGCGGTCAGCCCCATCATCGATGTGCTCAAGCTGATCCCTGGTGCCAAGCCCGAGCTGATCGAATCGAGCTGCTGCGGCATGGCTGGCAGCTTCGGCTATGAAACCAGCCATTACGAGGTGTCGATGCAGATGGCCGAGCTGAGCCTGCTGCCCGCGGTGCGCCAGCAACCCGACGCCATCGTGGTCGCCGACGGCACCAGCTGCCGGCACCAGATCCGCGACGGCGCACAACGCGAGGCGATTCACGTGGCGGTGCTGATGGCGCAGCAGTTGCGGGCCTGAGGTCGGTGGCGGGGGCCTGGCCCCGCCGGAGTACAGTGGCGGCAATGCGCACCCCCGACATCCTGACCGTGACCATGAACCCCGCCCTGGACGTGTCAACCTCCACGGACAAGGTCACCGACACACACAAGCTGCGCTGCGCCGCCGCGCAATACCATCCCGGGGGCGGCGGCATCAATGTGGCCCGCGTCCTGCAGCGACTCGGCAGCCATTGCCTGGCGCTGTACCCGGCCGGCGGCATGAACGGGCAAAGGCTGCGCCAGTTGCTGGACCAGGAGCAGGTGTCCAGCCAGTGCCTGGCCATTGCGGGCGAGACGCGCGAGAGTTTTCATGTCCACGAAACGGCCAGCGGTCGGGACTTCCGTTTTGTCCTGCCCGGCCCTGCCTTGACCCCGACCGAGTGGCAGGCCTGCCTCGATGTAGTCAGCGCGCTCGCGGTGCCACCGCCCTATGTGGTGGCCAGCGGCAGCCTGCCACCCGGCGTGCCGGCCGACTTCTATGCGCAGCTCACGCGGCTGGCGCGTTCGCGCGGCAGCCGCGTGGTGCTGGACAGCTCGGGCCCGGCACTCGCAGCGGCGCTCGCCGAAGGCGTGTACCTGATCAAGCCCAGCCTGCGCGAGTTGCGCGAGCTCACCGGCCTGCCGCTGGAGACCGACACGCAGCGGCTGGCCGCGGCCCGCACCATCATCAGCGCCGGGCAGGCGCAGATCGTGGCGCTGTCGCTCGGCGAGGAAGGTGCCTTGCTCGTCACGGCCGAGCAGGCGCTGCGGGCCAGCGCCGTGCCGGTTCATGTTGAAAGCACCATAGGCGCGGGCGACAGTTTTGTCGGCGGCCTGGTCTGGGCACTGAGCCGGCAGACCGATCTGGCCCAGGCCTTTCGCTATGCCATGGGGTCTGCCGCAGCCGCCCTGTTGTCGGCTGGCACCGCGCTGTGCCAGCCAGCCGATGTGGAACGCCTTGCCAGGGAAGTGATCGTCACACCGGCCGGCGCTTGATCTGGCGCAAGGCGGCAGCGCCGACCGGCGTCTACCGTAGGGAAGCGCTGAACAGGTCCCCTGCGGCGCGCGATCAGCCGGGCTCGGGCGGTCTGCGGCGTTGAATTTCTTGCCAATAGCCAGCTATTGGCTGCGAAATCCGCCTTGCATCCCATCCCGATCCAGCTGCCGCGCCTCCGCAAGGACTTATTCAGCGCTTCCGTAGGCGAAAAACAGGCACAGGAGACGGCGCGCGCGCCCGGGATATGACCACACCAACCACACCCTACATCCGCTGGTTCTCGGAGCTGGGCATCGCCGATGTCCCCCTGGTAGGCGGCAAGAATGCCTCGCTGGGCGAAATGGTGCGCGAGCTCGGCGCGCAGGGCGTGCGGGTGCCCAACGGCTTTGCGGTGACGGCGCAGGCCTACCGCTACCTGCTCGACCATGCAGGCGCCTGGCCCGGCCTGCATGAGGCGCTCGACGGCCTGGACGTCAAGAATGTCGATGACTTGGCGCGGCGCGCGGCGCGCGCGCGCGAGATCGTTCAGGCCGCCCCGCTGCCCGCGGACCTGGTCGCCGAAATTGCCGCGTCGTATGCGCGCCTGCAAGCCGAATACGGCGAGAGCCTGACCCTGGCGGTGCGCAGCTCGGCCACGGCCGAGGACCTGCCCGATGCGTCGTTTGCCGGCCAGCACGAGACATTTCTGAACGTCTCGGGACTGGCGCGCCTGCTCGACGCGGTTCACCAGTGTTTTGCCAGCCTGTTCAAGGACAGGGCCATCGCCTACCGGGTCGAGCATGGCATCGATCACTTCAAGGTCCTGCAGTCGGTCGGCGTGATGAAGATGGTACGGTCCGATTGCGGAGCCAGCGGTGTGATTTTCACCCTGGACACCGAGACCGGTTTTCCCGACGTCGTGTTCATCACCGGTGCCTGGGGCCTGGGCGAGAACGTGGTTCAGGGCACGGTCGATCCGGACGAGTTCTACGTGTTCAAGCCCACGCTGAAACAGGGCCATCGCGCGGTGCTCAGGCGCAAGCTGGGCGGCAAGGAAATCCGCATGGTGTATGCCAAGGCCGCCGGCCGCGAGACCACGCGCAACATGCCAACGCCACCGGAGGACCAGGCGCGTTACTGCATCAGCGACGACGATGTGCTGGAGCTGGCCGAGGCCTCCATCCGCATCGAGGCGCACTACAGCCGCAAGTCGGGACACCCGACCCCCATGGACATCGAATGGGCCAGGGACGGCATCGACGGCAAACTCTACATCGTCCAGGCCCGGCCCGAAACCGTGGCCTCGCGCAAGCCGCTCGGCACGGTGGACACCTGGCGGTTGGATGCGAAGGGCAAGCCCTGCATCAGCGGCCGCGCGGTGGGCGGCGCGATCGCGACGGGGCGGGCGCGCGTGATCAACGACATCAGCGAACTCAACCAGTTCCAGCCCGGCGAGGTGCTGGTGGCGGACACCACCATGCCGGACTGGGGCACGGTGCTGAAGATCGCGTCTGCCGTCGTGACCAACCGCGGCGGGCGCACCTGCCATGCGGCCATCGTGGCGCGCGAGATGGGCATTCCGGCCGTGGTCGGCTGCGGCCATGCCACCACCGCCATCCGCACCGGCGACGAGATCACCGTGTCCTGCGCCGAAGGCAGCCAGGGCCGGGTTTACGCGGGCCTGCTGCCGTTCACGAAGCGCAGCATCGACGTGGCCGGCCTGGCACGGCCGCAGACGCACCTGATGGTCAACATCGCCAACCCCGACACGGCCTTCCAGACCGCGCTGCTGCCCAACGACGGCGTGGGCCTGGCGCGCATGGAGTTCATCGTTGCCGAACACATACGCGCGCACCCGATGGCGCTGGTGCACCCGGAAAAAGTCGAAGACGCGGCGGTGCGCGAGGAGATCGCCCGCCTCACACGTTCGTATGCGAAGCCGGCCGATTACTTCGTGCGCCAGCTGTCCGAAGGCGTGGCGATGATTGCTGCCGCCTTCTACCCCAGGCCGGTCATCGTGCGCATGTCCGACTTCAAGACCAACGAATACGCCAGCCTGCTCGGCGGGCGCTGGTTCGAGCCGGACGAGGCCAACCCCATGATCGGTTTTCGCGGCGCCTCGCGCTACGCACACCCGGCCTATGCCGAGGGTTTCGCGCTCGAGTGCGCGGCGATGAAACGCGTGCGCGACGAGATGGGCCTGGTCAACGTCAAGCTGATGATCCCGTTTTGCCGGCGTGTCGAGGAAGGTGAACGCGTTTTGAAAGCCATGGCAACACACGGGCTGACACGCGGTGTCAACGGCCTGGAGGTCTACGTGATGTGCGAGATCCCCAACAACGTGATCCAGATCGATGCCTTTGCCCGCCTGTTCGACGGCTTTTCCATCGGCTCCAACGACCTGACCCAGCTCGTGCTGGGTGTGGACCGCGATTCGGACATCGTGGCCTTTGACTTCGACGAACGCGATCCCGGCGTCAAGGAGATGATCCGCCAGACCATTGAAGGCGCGCACCGCAACCAGCGCCACGTGGGCATCTGCGGCCAGGCGCCCTCGGACTATCCGGAGATCGCGCAATACCTGGTGGAGCTCGGCATCGACGCCATGAGTGTCACGCCCGATACGCTGCTGAAAATCACGGTCGACGTGCTGGCCGTGGAAGCGCGGCTGGGGCGTGCACCGCGCAGTGCAGCGCAGCCCTCTTCCACACCAACCACCCTATCCACTGCAACCAGGAGCCCGACATGAGCCAGACCATTTCGTCATTGATGCACCACGAGGTGACCCAGGTCGGTCCCGACGACACGCTGCAGGCCGTCGAGGCGAAACTGGTGGCCAGGGGTCTGTCGTGGGTGCCGGTGGTCGACGCCAGCGGCGTGGTGATGGGCGTGATCAGCAGCGCCGACCTGCTGCGCGCGCATGCCGAGGGCAAAACCGCCCCCAAGGTCAGCGCGTGGCAGCTGTGCACCTACAAGCCGGTCACCGTGCGCCCGGACGCCACACTCGGCGAGGTGGCCAGGCTGATGACAGAGGGCCACATTCACCACGTGGTGGTGGCCGAGGGCAATGTCATCCGGGGAGTCGTGTCGTCGCTCGACTTCGTGCGCACCTTCGTGACCTGACGGCCCGGCAGCCGCACCGCGGCTTGCGGCCCGCCCCGGAACCGCGCCAGGTTCCTGACCGCGGCTGGCACCGTTATTGCGTCAAAATACCCACCTTTGTTTTCACCCCGAACCGGAGTCTTCCATGGTCAGCTCAACAAGCCGGTGTATCCTGAACACACTGCGCAACTCCGTCGCCGTCGGCGCCCTTCTGCTCGCGAGCATCGCGCAGGCCCAGACCGGCACCATCCGGCTGCTGGTCGGTTTTCCGGCTGGCGGCGGCACCGACGTGATTGCCCGCACGCTGGCCGACAAACTCAAGGACCAGCTGGGCAGCAACGTGATTGTCGAGAATCGCGCGGGTGCGGGCGGACAGATTGCGGCCCAGGCCCTGAAGGCGGCGCCGGCGGACGGCACGACCTTTTTCCTATCGCACGACCACACCATTTCCATCCTGCCGCTGGTGACCAAAAACCCCGGCTTCGACCCGGCCAAGGATTTTGTCGCGGTGGCCGGCTTCGCCACGTTCGTGAACGCCTTCGCCGTGTCGGGCGGCACGCCCGCGACCTCCATGAACGAGTACGTGGCCTGGGTGCGCACGCAGGGCAACAAGGGCAACGTGGGTGTGCCCGCACCCGCCTCGGTGCCCGAGTTCCTGGTCAAGCTGATCGGCCAGAAGTACGCGCTCGACCTGCAGGCCGCCCCGTACCGGGGCAGCGCCCCCATGATGGCTGACATGCTGGGCAACCAGATCGGTGCCGGCGTCGGCTCGGTTCCCGACTTCATCGAGAACCACAAGGCCGGCAAGATCCGCGTCGTGGCCGTGCTCGGCGGCAAGCGCCAGGCCGCCCTGCCCGATGTGCCGACCTTTGCCGAGCTGGGCCTGGCCGGGTTTGAAGACGTTCCCTACTACGGCATCTTCGCGCCGGCTGGTACGCCCCGGGCCACCATCGACCGCTTTGCCGAAGCCGTGGCCAAGGTCATCGCGATGCCCGACGTGCGCGACAGGCTCACAGCCATGGGCCTGAGCGTGGGCTACATGCCACCGCAACAACTCGCAGCGCGTGAACACGCCTACACCCAGACCTGGACACGCATCATCAAGGCCAGCGGATTTCAGGCGCAGTGACTGGGGTTGTGCACCGGTTCTGGCGCGCAAGCATGAGGCGAATTCGGCTTTTTCCCTTATCTGGCGGGCGCTGACAGCTATTTAATTTGTAGCATTTTTCGGTAGTCGCTGCGTCTGCGGCTCGCCTTGGACAGTAGGCGCAACTCCCCACTCCCACCCCTATCCCCTGCCCTCGCTCCGCTGGGCGATGGAGGGGGACTTCATTTGGCCGTGTGTGCTGCGCTCGCGTGCACACATCACGGCCACGTTCTCCGACATGACGCGCTGCGCGCGTCATGTCTCCCCGCATCCGCATTCGTTTCTCCCACCCGTCGGGCTGGGCCGAGGAGCGCAGCCGAAAGCGGATCAGGACGAGCGATTGTCTGAGCGAAGCGAGTTCGAGCTCGACCCCGCTTTCGGCGAGCACCGCAGGCTGCCCGCAGCGAAGCGGAGGGACCCAGACCATCGGGTCGCCTTTCTTTTGGGTACTTTTCTTTGGCGACGCAAAGAAAAGTGCCTCGCCCGCCGGGGCGAGACCCGGCTTGCTTGAAGACCCGCTGAAGCGCAAGCTTGCACAAGCTCAGCCCAAACGGTGGTGGTCCTCCAGCATGGATCCCGGATCAAGTCCGGGATGACAAGAGGGGGAACGACAGCATCCGCAACACCCTCCCCGCCCTTGTTACCGTCGCTGGCAAACCAGCAACGCTCAAACAAGGTCCGTCGAAGGTAGCCCTTGAGGCTGCGCAGCCGCCCGCGGCAAGCGCGCCTGCAGGCGTTCCACCTTCCACCAGCCCGGAAACAGCGCCCGCACCTGCGGCTGTGCGTAGCGGTCGTCAATCAGGTAGACCACGCCCTGGTCGGACTCGGTGCGTATCACCCGGCCCGCGGCCTGCACCACCTTTTGCAGGCCTGGGTACAGGTAGGTGTAGTCGTAACCCCTGCCGAAGCTTGCCTCCATGCGGTGGCGGATCTGCTCCGTCACGGGATTGATCTGCGGCAGCCCCAGCGTGGCGATGAAGGCGCCGATCAGGCGCTTGCCCGGCAGGTCGATGCCCTCGGCAAACGCGCCCCCGAGCACGGCAAAACCGATGCCACGCGTCTCGGTCGTGAAGCGTTCGAGAAAGCCGCGCTTGGCGCCTTCCTCCATGCTGCGCGACTGCTCCCACACCGGAATGGCCGGGTAGCGCGCCTTGAACAGATCGGCCAGTTGCTGCAGGTAGTCGAAGCTGCTGACAAAACTCAGGTAGTTGCCGGGGGCCGCCGCGTATTGCCGGGCCATCAGGTCGACCATGGGTGACAGCGAATGCCCGCGATGCTGGAAACGCGTGGACACGTCGTCCACCACCTGCACCGACAGCTGTTCAGCCCGGAACGGCGAGGCCACATCGATCCAGACCGTGTCCTCGGGCAGGCCCAGCATGTGGCCGTAGTAGTGCGCCGGGCTCAGGGTGGCAGAGAACAGCGCCGCCGAACGTGCCGCCGCAAACCGCTGCGACAGAAAACCCGCCGGCACGACGTTTCGCAGGCACAACACGGCGCCGCCCCCACTGCCCGCGACATCGGTGATGTCGAACAGCGAATGGGTATCAAGCAGCTCGGCCATGCGCGAAAAATGCAGCACCTCGAAGAAAAAGTCCTGCAGCCTGCCGTCGATGCCGGCCGGGTGATCGGCCAGGTGGTCCAGGATGGCGCTGGCCGTCTGCTGCAGTGCGCCGCGAAAGGCCTGCGGCACCTCGTCGTACACCTGGTAGGCCTCGGCCTGGTCCTGGTGCAGCTCGTACCAGCTGCGCTGGAGGCGGTCCAGCACGCGTTTGATGGCCACCGGCGCACCCTGCCGCGCCAGCGCCAGACGGGCCGGGTCCAGCTCGGCCGAATACATCTTGCGCGCGCGCTCGACCAGGTTGTGCGCCTCGTCGACCAGCACGCTGACACGCCACTGGTTGGCCAGCGTCTGCGCGTACAGCATGGCGTTGATGTCGAAGTAGTAGTTGTAGTCGCCGATGACCACATCGCTCCAGTGCAGCAGGTCCTGGCCCAGGTAATACGGGCAGACCCCGTGCGCGAGCGCCACCTCGCGCAGCGCGCCCTTGTCGAGCGGGCCGGCCACAGCCACGGCAGCACGCCGCGCGGCCGGCAGGCGGTCGTAAAAACCCTGCGCCAGCGGGCAGGCATCGCCGTGGCAGGCCTTGTCCGGGTGTTCGCAGGCCTTGCCCTTGGCCACCAGTTCCAGCACACGCAGCGGCAGCCCCGGCGCGCTGCGCTGGATGCGGGCCACGGCGTCCAGCGCCAGCTGGCGGCCCGGCGTCTTGGCCGCAAGGAAAAACACCTTGTCGAGCTGCTGCGTCGGGCAGGCCTTGAGCAGCGGAAACAGCGTGCCCACGGTTTTGCCGATGCCGGTGGGCGCCTGCGCCATCAGGCAACGGCCGCTGCTGGCCGACTTGTAGACGGCTTCGGCGAGGTCGCGCTGGCCAGGGCGAAAGCTCTCGTGCGGAAACGCCAGGGTCTGCAGCCCCTCGTTGCGCGCGTCGCGGTGGGCCATTTCCTGGCGGGCCCAGTCGAGGAAATGCTCGCACTGTTCTTCAAAGAACCCTTCCAGCTCGGCGGCGCTGAAGGTTTCGGTCAGCAGGGTTTCGTCCTGCGTGGCGATGTTGAAATACACCAGCGCCAGCTTGACCTGGGACAGGCCCTCATTCTGGCAAAGCAGGTGGCCGTAGACCTTGAGCTGCGCCCAGTGCAGATGCCGGTGGTTGGCGCGCATGGCCTCCAGCTCACCGCGGAAAGTCTTGACTTCTTCGAGCTGGCCGAGTTCGGGGTCGTAACCGTCGGCGCGGCCACGCACCAGCAAGTCCTTGTAGACCCCGCTCAGGCTGACTTCGGTCTGGTAGTGTGCCGGCCGCCGCATCGCCACCATGCGGTGGCCCGCCATGCCTTCGAGGGCCGACGGTGAAGGCGTGAAGCGCACATCGAGGTCGCCCAGCTTGGCCGTGAATTCACACAGCGCACGCACGGCGACAACGTAGGGCTGGTCCTTGTCGATGGTCGTCGTCATGGAAGGCGGTCTGGATCAGGCTGCAGGGCTGTATGGATAGACAGTATTGTAGCCAGCACCCGCAGGGATGGCGCGCAGCCGTATAGCGCCCTGGCGGCGCGCCTTCGGGAACTACTTGGAGTTCCAGAACTTCTGCATCTCGACAAAAAGAAAGGACGCCGTCCAGGTGATCAGCACCAGGCCGGTCAAGGACTCGATGCCCGTCAGGAAGCGCAGGTCACCGGTGGGCTGGATGTCGCCGAAACCCAGCGTGGTGAAGGTCGTGAACGAAAAATATACACAGTCCATCAGGCTGCCGTTGAAGCTGCCCGTCAGGCCGCCCCAGGAC
Organism: Polaromonas sp. YR568; assembly: GCF_943371715.1. Classification (GTDB taxonomy): domain Bacteria; phylum Pseudomonadota; class Gammaproteobacteria; order Burkholderiales; family Burkholderiaceae_C; genus Polaromonas. Next base: position 18,139 of record NZ_CALRVW010000022.1, read on the forward strand.
TGGGCGTGGTGCATGAAATAGTAGGCGAAGGCAAACACCCAGACCTCCACCGCATGGGCCATCAGCGCACCACCGACCCCCAGCAGGATGCGCAGGCGGTGCCGGATCTTCACCCGGGCCAGCAGCAGGGTCAGACGCAGCAGGCATTCGTAGTGAATGATCACGGCGATCGACACGACCGCAATATTGGCCAGCACCACAGTGAACACGGTTACCCTTTGAATGCTTATTGGAAAACGCGGAAGCCTTCATGCCGCCGGAGCGCGAAAGGCGGCGCACCGCCACTATAAGCCGCGCAGCGGTCTGTCAGGCGGCGCGGCCGGGCGCGGGTGCGATCAAGGCGTCCAGCACGCCTGCGTCGAAATGCCGCCCGATGTAGTCGGCCAGGCCCTCAAACACCGATTCCAGCGTCGGCGTGCTGGCACCGAACAGCGCGTGCAACACGGCCGGGTCTTCAAACAGGCCGTGCAGGTAGACGCCCAACACATTGCCGCTGCCGTTTTGCCAGGCCAGCCCGCCGGGCAGCACGGCGTGCGCCACATCGCCGGCCGCGGCCATGGCGCTGTGCGGCGCGGTCTGCCCGTGGTGGATTTCGTAGCCCTGCACGTCCACACCCGACAAGGCCGCCCACGGACCACCGACCGATGCAAAACGCGCCTGACGGTGCTGCACGGTCTTGTCGGCTTCAAACAGCGTGACCACCGGCAGCAGTCCCAGGCCGGGCCCGTTGCCGTCGATGCCGTGCGGGTCGATCAGCGCTTCGCCCAGCATCTGCAGTCCGCCGCAAATGCCGAGCACCGCCCCGCCGCGCCCGGCGTGCGCGGCAATCGCGCTGTCCAGCCCCTGCGCGCGCAGCCAGGCCAGGTCGCCACTCGTGTGTTTGGAGCCGGGCAGGATGATCCAATCGGAGGCCGCAAGACCCGCCAGCTCGCCCGAGCTGCGCACCCACTTCAGGTGAATACCCGGCACATTCTTGAGCGGCTGGAATTCGTCGAGGTTGCTGATGCGTGGGTAGGCCACCACTGCGACGGTTCGGGTCACGCGGCCGGTGGCCTGGCTTCTGTCGTCGAAAACACCGTCTTCTTCGGGCAGGCCGTGTTGCCACCACATCGGCAAGGTCGCCACCGTGGGCACACCGGTCAGGTCCTGCAGCATCTGCGGGCCGGGGGCGAGCAGGCTGGCGTCGCCGCGGAACTTGTTGAGCACAAACCCCCTGATCAGTCCGCGTTCCGCTGCGTCGAGCATCGCCCAGGTGCCGTAGAGGTGCGCAAAGGCGCCGCCGCGGTCGATGTCGGTGACCAGCAGGCAGGCCGCGTTGGCGTGTTGCGCGACGCGCATGTTGACGATGTCGCTGTCCTTGAGGTTGATCTCGGCCGGCGAACCCGCGCCTTCGATCACGACGACGTCGTTTTCTTCCAGCAGTTCGTCGAGGGCCTGCGCAAGCACCGGCCAGACCGAGGCGCTGCGGCCGCGCCAGGCCATGCGCGAGAGTTCGGCGTTGACTTGGCCCATCAGGACCACCTGGCTGTGCGTGTCTTTCTCGGGCTTGAGCAGCAGCGGGTTCATGCGGACTTCAGGTACAGCCTTTGCCGCCAGCGATTGAAAATATTGGGCGCTGCCGATTTCGCCGCCAGCCACCACCCTGGCGTTGTTGCTCATGTTCTGCGCCTTGAAGGGCGCGACCTTGAGGCCCTGGTTCGCGTAATAGCGGCACAGCGCGGTGGTCAGCCAGCTTTTGCCGGCACCGCTGGTGGTACCCAGAACCATCACGCTTTTGGCGCTCATGTTGCTTTCCTGATGATGTGTTGCCACGCATTGTGCAGCGCGTCCTGTGCCGCCGGCGCCAGCACGCCCAGCCGTACCTGCCCCGGCAAACCGAAGGACGTGGTGTCGCGCAGCTTGATGCCCTGCCCTCGCAGCTCGGCCAGCAGCTGCGCCAGGCTCATGCCGTGCGGCAGCAGCGGCCGCGCACAGAAAAAATTCGCGGCACTGGGCAGGCAGGTCCAGCCCATCGCTTCACACAGCGCGATCTGCCTGGCTTTCCATTCACGCAGCGGCCCCAAGCTGGCGGCCAGCCAGTCCTGCACCTCGGGCGTGGTCCAGGCCTGCAGCATGGCCACGCCGTGTGCACCCACCGGCCAAGACGGCGCCAGCGCGTCGAGCTGCTGCACGACATCGCCTGCATCGGGTGGTGCAATCACATAGGCGGCGCGCACGCCGGTCAGGCCCAGCGCCTTGTTTGGTGTCCAGAGTTGCCAGAAGGCTTGCAGCGCCTCTTCAGACAGCGCGAGGGCGCCTTCCAGCCGCAGCGGCTCGTACGCGCGGTCGAGCACACACAGCGCCGACGGCTCGGCCAGATGATTTAACGCCGGATGCGCCGCCCCCAGCGGACTCGACGGGTCACAGGCCCAGCGCAGTTGCGCCAGCGCCGGCTGCGCCACCAGCGGCAGCTTCCACGCCTGCGCCGCCTGCGCGTAGTCGCCGTAGCTGTGCGGCGGCAAGCTGACCGCCGTGGCGCCACGCTGCAGCGCCAGCGCGGTGATGCGGAAGATGAACTCGCTGGCGCTGCCGGCCAGCAACACACGTTGCGCATCCACCCCGTGGAAGGCGGCGAGCTGCCGGCGCAGGGCGGCATACCCGGCATCGGGGTAGCGGCCGGCGTCGGCCTGCTGCACCGCGGCCAGTGCGGCCGGACAGGGTCCGCCGGCATGGCTGTTGGTGGAAAAATCAACCAGCGGCACACCGGCAGCGTCGGGGCCGCCATGCACCCGCGTGCCCGCCGGCGCGCCGTGGCTCATGGGGTCAGTCCCCAGCCCAGGCCGATCGCTATCAGAAAGATAGCTGTCTTCGCAGACAACACAAGCGCAAACACCGTTTTCGATGCATAACGCTGGGCCAGGGCCGTGTCCTCGGGCAACGGTGGCCGCCCCGCGGCGTTGAGCGTGTAGATGCCCGGCTTGCGCAGGCTGACCCCGAGGGCCAGCGCCATGGCCGCCATCGGCCAGCCGCTGTTGGGCGACGGCGTTTTGGCGGCTTCCCAGCGCAACGCCGCCGGCGGCAGGCCACGCGCCACCCCGGCCAGCAGCCCGGCTGTCAGGCGCGCCGGCAGCCAGGACAACACATCGTCGGCACGCGCCGCCCACTTGCCGGCCCACTCCCAGTGCTGGCCGCGGTGCGTGCCGCGGTAGCCCCACATCGCGTCGGCGGTGTTGGCGAAACGGTAGATGGCGGCACCGGGCAGGCCGAACAGCACAAACCAGAAGATGGGCGCCACCACCGAGTCGTTGAGGTTTTCGGCGAGGGATTCGATCGCGCTTTCACGCACCTCGCTTTCGCTGAGCAGCGCGGTGTTGCGGCTGACCAGCCAGGACAGGCGCTCGCGTCCGGCGGCCAGCGACTGCCGCAGCGCCGCCTCGACCGCGCCGGCTTCGTCATGCAGCATGCGCCACGACAGCAGGGTCTTGAGCACCCAGCCCATCAACAGCAGCACCAGCAAGGCGGCCAGTACGGTGTGCGGGCTGGGCGCCGCGACAAGTCGGCCCAGCTGCGCGAGGGCCAGCACCTGCAGCCCCCCGGCCAGTGCACCCACCACCACCACGCCCAGCCACCAGGCCAGGGCGCCGGACACAAAGGCCGGCGCCGGCGGCAAGGAAGAAACAATACGTCCGCACGCCTCGAGGTAACGCCCCATGGCCACCACCGGGTGCCAGGCCGCGCGCGGCTCGCCCCAGCGCCAGTCGATGGCCAGCGCCAGCCCCAGGGCAAGCAGCAGGCAGCTGGCCAGCGCGACCAGGGCCGTCACATTCTGCAAGAGGGGGGACAAGACCAGCAACATCAGCCAGCGGAGTCGAAGATGCCGGGAAATCGTAGCGAGCAGCCCAGGGTCGCGCTGAGGACCGGAGCCGTACAAGCGTACGGTGAGGACCGCAAGTGCGAGATTGGGTTGCGCAGTAGATTGACGGGCATCGTCAGTCTTCGATGCCGCGCTGCGCCGGAATGCCGGCCTTGAAGGCGTGTTTGACCAGCGTCATCTCGGTCACGGTGTCGGCCAGCGCGATGATTTCAGGCGGGCAGCGCCGGCCGGTGATGACCACATGCACGTCCTTCGGCCGGTCCGTCAGCGTCTGCAGCACATCGTCCAGCGGCATCCAGCCGTAGATCAGCGGGTAGGTCAGCTCGTCCAGCACCACCATGAAGTTCTCGCCGCTCAGAATGGCGGCCTTGGCTTTTTCCCAGCCATCGCGCGCCAGCTGGGCCGAGTGTTCCAGGTCCTGGCTTTTCCAGCTGAAGCCGTCGCCCAGGCCTTCGATGGGAATGCCCAGCTGTTCGAACATGCGGTGCTCGCCGAAACGCGCGCTCGGCACTTTCATGAACTGGAAAATCTTTACGGCCTTGCCGTGCACATGGTGGCGGCCGTGCGCGCGCAGTGCCAGGCCAAACGCCGCCGTGCTTTTGCCCTTGCCGTCGCCGGTGTTGACGATCAGCAGGCCGCGGCGTTCGCCCTCGGGCTTGTCGTAGGGCTTGTCGGTCGGGGGAGTTTCGATGTGCATGGACGGTCTTCTCTTGGTTATATCTTCGGCACGGCCAGCCACTGGCCGGCAAGCGGATGCACAGCAATGCGGTGGTCGAACACTGCTTCGAGTGCGCGGTGCGTGGCCGCGTCGGCGCAGGCGCCCTGGTGAACAATGCGGCCCTGGTCCATCAGCACCAGCTCATCGGCCTGCAGCGCAAACGAAATTTCATGCAGAACACTGACCACGGTTTTCCCTTGGGCCACCAGGGCGCGCACCATCAGCAGCCAGTCGGTCTGGTGCGGCGGATCGAGGTTGGCCAGCGGTTCGTCCATCAGCAGCACCTGCGCCTCGACCGCCAGCGCACGCGCGAGCAGCACGCGCTGGCGCTCGCCGCCCGAGAGCTGGCCGAGCGGGCGCGCGCGCCAGTCCCAGGCCTGCGTGGCCCGCAGCGCGCGCTCGACGGCGACATGGTCGGCGGCGCTGGGCGCGGCCAGCCAGGCCTGGTGCGGCAGGCGGCCCAGCATGGCCACGTCGTAGGCGGTCAGGTCATCGGCCGAACTTTCGTTCTGGCCCAGCCAGGACAGCTGCTGCGCCCGCTGGCGGCCGCGCAGGCTGGCCAGCGGCTGGCCCAGCAAGGCCACCTCGCCACGGTGCGGCAGCAGGCCCGCGAGGACCTTGAGCAAAGTCGACTTGCCGGCGCCGTTGGGGCCGACGATGCTGGTCCAGCGCGCGACCGGCAGCGCCAGTGAGATGTCGTGCAAGACCTCGACATGTCCGAGACTGGCCCGGATGGAGCGGGCGCCAATAGCCGCTGAATCCATAACAACTGGAGCGGCGTCTGGCATCACAGCCCCGCTCCCCGCCCGGTGTGCCGGTGCATCAGCCAGAGCAGGTAACCGCCACCCAGCACCGCCGTCAGCACGCCCACCGGCAGCTCCTGCGGCGCCACCAGCCAGCGCGCCAGGTTGTCGGCGGCGGTGAGCAACACCGCGCCCATCAGGCTGGCCAGCACAATCAGCCGGCCGTGGGTGGTCTTGACGACCGAACGCACCAGGTGCGGCGCGGCCAGGCCGACAAAGGCGATCAGCCCGGTTTGCGCCACCGCGGTGCCGGTGGCCAGCGCCAGCACCGCCACCAGCGCCACCCGCATCTGCGGCAGGCGCAGGCCCAGGCTTTGCGCGGTGGCTTCGCCCAGCGCCAGGCCGTCGAGCACATGGCTCATCATCCAGGCGGCCAGCACGCTGAAGACGAGCACCGCCGCCATCACGGCGCAGGCGGTCCAGCCGACAAAGGCCGTGCTGCCCAGCATGAAGGACTGCATGGCCTGCATGATGTCGGGCGTTAGCAGCAGGATCAGCGAGGTGATGGCACCCAGCACCACGCCGACGATCACGCCGGCCAGCAGCAGGCGCAGCGTGTGCTGCACGCCCTTGGCCAGCAGCAGCGTCAGCAGCACGGCCAGCACCGCGCCGACAAAAGCCGCACCGGTGAGCCCGAGGCGCGCCAGCCAGTGAGTGGCCAGCGGCGAGACGCCAAACAGCGCCATGGCCAGCGCCACACCCAGCGAAGCGCCCGAGGCGCTGCCCAGCAGGTAGGGGTCGGCCAGCGGGTTGCGAAACAGGCCTTGGGCCACCGCGCCCGCCAGGCCCAGCAAGGCGCCGGCCAGCCAGGCGCCCACGGTGCGCGGCAGGCGGATTTCGCGCACGATCTGCAGGGCCTGCGCGTCCTGCCACATGTTGCGCACGCTTTCAAAACCCGTGCTGCCGACACTCACGCCCAGCAGCAGCAGCAGCGCACTGGCCAGCAGCAGGCCCCCGGCCAGCAGCAGAGCCACGCGGTGCTGGTTGGGAAAACGCGGACTCATGGTGCGGCCGGCGCCTTGTCTTCGAGGCAACGGGCCATCAGGCGGGCCGCCTCGGCCATGCGCGGGCCGGGCCGCACCACCACGTCGGACTCCACCACGCCGAACGCGCAGATGCGCTGCTCCTTCACCGCCTTGATGCCGGCCCAGCCGGGATACGAGGCCATGGCCTGCATGCTGCGGTTGCCGACCATGATCACGTCGGGATTGGCGCGCACCACGAACTCGGGGTTGAGCCGCGGGAAGGGGCCCAACGACGCCGGCACCACGTTTTTCACACCCAGGCGCGTGAGTGTCTCGCCGATGAAGGAGGACTCACCGGCGGCATAAGGACCGCGGCTGACTTCAAAATACACCCGCGCGCGCCTGGCCCGGGGCGACAGCGACTGCGCTGCCGCCGAGATGCTGGCGTCGATGACGCGCCACAGGCGATCCACGCCCTGCGCCTCGGGAATGTCGAGCAGCACGCCAATTTTGCCGAGCACGCGGCGGACGTCGGCATGGGTCCTGGGTTCGAGCGCCACCACCTTGATGCCCAGCGATTCGAGGCGCTGGCTGGCGCGTGAAGAGGTGGCCAGCAGAACCACGTCGGGCCGCAGCGCCACGATGCCTTCGATGTTGGGGTCCAGCCCGCCGCCCAGCACCGGCAGACTGCGCACGCTGGCCGGGTAGTTCGAATAACGGTCCACGCCGACCAGGCGCTGGCACTGGTCCATCGCGCAGACACTTTCCGTCAGCGAAGGCAGCAGGCTGACGATGCGCTGCGGACTTTGCGCAAAACGCACGCTGACACCGCGGTCGTCGGTCAGTTGCAGGGCGTGCGCGGGTATCAGGGCGGCGCAAGCCGCCAGCAGCAGAAACAGCAGCCCCTGTTTCATGGTGTGCCCTTGAGCGTCAGCGGCAAACCGGCAGCCATCAGTGTCACGCGCTCGCAGGCCTGCGCCAGCTCCTGGTTGAGCCGGCCCAGCGCGTCCACAAAGGCACGCACCTCGCGCCCGAGCGGAATCACGCCCAGCCCGATCTCGTTGCCGACCAGCACCAGCGGTCCGGGGCAACTTTCGATTGCTTCCAAAAGCATAGCTGTCTGCGCTTGTGGGTATTGGGCTGCAGCCATTTTTTTCTCTGAAATGTCGGCCGGCATGAGCCAGTTGGTGAGCCACAGCGTCAGGCAGTCCACCACCACCAGGGTCTGCGCGCTACCGTGTTCCGTGATGGCCTGCGCAAGCTGCAGCGGCTCCTCGACCGTGGCCATGCCGGGCACACGCTCGGCCCGGTCCTGCTGGTGGCGCGCGATGCGTTGACGCATCTCGTCGTCCCACGGCTGGCCGGTGGCGATCAGCACCGCACGGTGCGCGGTTGATTGCGCAAGCCAGGCCTGCGCCAGCCTTTCGGCGCGGCCCGACTTGCCGCTGCGCTGGCCGCCCAGAATCAATTCGCTGCGCACCAGGGACAGCTCAACCATGGGCCGCGCTCCATTCCAGAACGATGCGGTGCAGTTGCTCCACCCCGTCGGTCAGCGCGGCCGGCCCGGGTTGCAGGATGTCGGCCGACTTGATCTCGAACAGCTGGCCGTTTTGGACGGCGTTGACGTTTTCCCAACCCGGCCGCGCCGCGACTTTTTCGGGCCGGAACTTCTTGCCGCACCAGGAGCCGATGATGATGTCGGGGTTGCGCCGGACGATCTCGCCGCCGTCGGCAATGATGCGGCCCTTGCCCATGGGCATGCGGGCCAGTTCGGGAAAACAGTCGTCGCCGCCGGCCACGCCGAGCAGCTCGGACACCCAGGCGATGGCGCTGATGTGCGGCTCGTCCCACTCTTCAAAAAACACGCGGGGCCGCCGCTTCAGGCCGGCTGCGGCCTGGGCAATGGCGGCCAGCCTGTCCTGCATCACCTGCATCAGTTGCAGGCCGCGCTCACCCTGCCCGACCATCGCCGCCACCTGGTACATCATCGAGAAAATTTCCGCGATGCTGCGCTGGTTGAACACCGTGACCTGCACGCCCTTGCGGATCAGCTCGGCTGCGATGTCGGCCTGCAGGTCCGAGAAGCCGAACACGCAGTCGGGTTGGAGCTCCAGGATCTTGTCAATCTTGGCGCTCAGAAAAGCGCTGACGCGGGGCTTCTCGGCGCGCGCGCGCGGCGGGCGCACGGTGTAGCCGGAGATGCCGACGATGCGGCTTTCCTCGCCGAGCAGGTACAGCCACTCGGTGGTTTCTTCGGTCAGGCAGACGATGCGCTGGGGGCCGTAGGCAGCGGTCATGGCTGCGGCTCCGCTGAAAAAAGCCGGGCCGTCGCCGCCGGGCTGGACGCGAACCAGGCGTGGAAATAACTGGCCTGCACCGAGCCCGCGACATAGAGCGCCTCGCCCTCGCCGCGCAGGGTGCGCCCGGGCGCCGCTTCGGTGCGGGTAGCGGGTTGCAGCGGCGTGCTGCAGGTCGAATAGTGAAAGGTGTGGCCGCGCAGGGTGCCGCCGGCCAGCGCCAGCTGTTGCGGGCCCAGCGCGGCCAGGCGTTTTTGCATGCTGACGCTGCCGGGCAGCACGCCCCACATCGGGTGGCGCTCGCCATCGACGGTGTGAAGCTCTTCAAACAGCGCCATCATGCCGCCGCACTCGGCCCAGACCGGCTTGCCGGCCTGCACATGGGCAGCCAGGCTGTCCTTCATGGCGCGATTGGCCGCCAGGGTCTGCGCATGCAGTTCGGGGTAACCGCCGGGCAGCCAGAGCGCGTCGCAGTCCGGCAAGGCAACGTCGGCCAGCGGCGAAAAAAACACCAGCCGTGCACCGAGCTCGCGCAGGCAATCGAGATTGGCGGCATAAATGAAACAGAAGGCGGCGTCACGCGCCACGGCCACCGTGCGTCCTGCCAGGGCCCCGGCGGCCAGCCCCGCGGCAGCCGGCGTCTGGAACGGGACCGCCCAGCCCTGCAGGTCGTCCGCACCCATCCGGCCCAGCGGGGTGGTGGCCAGCGCATCGGCCGCCGCGTCCAGCCGCTGCATGGCGTCGCCCAGTTCCTCGGACATCACCAGGCCCAGGTGCCGCTCGGGCAAGGTCATGGCGCTGCTGCGCATCAGGGCGCCCAGCCAGTGCGCCGGCTCGCGCACGCTGTCCTCGAGCATCAGCGCATGGCTGTCGGAGGCCACGCGGTTGGCCAGCACGCCGGCAAAGCGCAGGCCGTCCCGGTAATGCTGCAGGCCCCAGGCCAGCGCGCCGAAGGTGCCGGCCATGGCACCGGCGTCGATGACGGCCAGCACCGGCAGGCCGAAACGCTGCGCCAGATCGGCCGCGCTCGGCTGCCCGTCGAACAGCCCCATCACGCCTTCAACAATGATGAGGTCGGCCTCCTGCGCGGCGGCTTGCAGGCGCCGGGCGCAGTCGTCCTCGCCGGTCATCCACAGGTCGAGCTGGTGCACCGGCGCGCCGCTGGCCAGGGCCAGCCAGTAGGGGTCCAGAAAATCCGGTCCGCACTTGAAGACCCGCACACGCCGGCCCTGGCGCGTGTGCAGACGCGCCAGTGCGCAGGCGACCGTGGTCTTGCCCTGGCCGGAAGCAGGGGCGGCAATCAGCACGGCGGGACAGCGGGTGGCTTTGGTCATGGGGTGGCCCTTGGCGTGGTTTACAGCGGGGCCCATTTCAGCCCGACGTACAGCGTACGGCCTCCCGTGGCGTAGGTCTGGGCCAGCTCATAGGATTTGTCGGCCAGATTATCGACACGGGCCAGAAAGGTCCAGTCGCGGGCCACCAGGGTGCTCGCGCTCAGGTTGATCAGGCCGTAGCCGCCCAGCACCACGGTATTGCTGGCACTGTCGTTGCGGCGTCCCGAGAGCTGCGCTTCGGCGCCCAGCGACCAGGGGCCGACACGCGTGTCGGCCGCCAGCACGGCATGCTGGCGGGCGCGCCGCGGCAGGGTCCGGCCGGTGCCGAGATCACGCGGGTTCTGCAGATCGAGCGATGCCGACAGACGGGTGTTGCCGAACCTGTAGCCGCCCGTCAAGGTGACCCCCGAATACTCTGCCTGCGCGGTATTGCTGTAACAGGCCCGGTTAGCCAACGCCACCGGCGCACGGCCGTTGGTACAGGGGCCGGAGCCGGTGGTGAACGTGATCAGGTTGGACACCTTGTTCTGGTAGGCCACGATGCCAAAGCTGCTGCCGCCGTCTTCGTAACGCAGGCCGATCTCCTTGTTGCGGCTGCTTTCAGGCTGCAGCGTAGCGACGCCGTAGATGCTGAAGCGGTGGTACAGCGTGGGCGCGCGGAAAGCCGTGGCGGTCGATGCGGTGACGCGCCACTGCGGCGTGATGGCAAATCCGTAGCCGACGCTGCCGGTGTTCTTCGCGCCGAACTCGCTGTCGTCATCGTGCCGGACATTGAGCTGGACCGCGTGCGGCCCGCTTTTCCAGCCGTAACCCAGTGCCAGCGCGTCCTGCGAACGACCACGGTCTATCGGCGCGTTCTGCAGGTGGTCTTCCTTGCGCTCCAGCGCCGCCGTGAACAGATGGGTGCCCAGGCGCAGCTCGTTGTGCAGCAGGTAGCTGCGCAGGTCGGTCACCGTCAGATAGGGTGAGGGCGTGGTCTGGTAACGGTCGCGCGAATCGGAAATGCTCAGCCGGGTGCTGTAGGCCTCGGTCCAGCGTGCCTGCCAGTTCAGGCCCAGTGTGTTCAGCTCGCGCAGGTTGCGGTCGTCGCGCGTGCTGGCGCTGTCGTACTGGGAGTTGGCGTCGTTGGTCAGCACGGAGGCCTCCAGCCGGTGCGCGCGATTGAGCTGGAAGCCGAGCTTGACGTTGGCCGAGCGGCTGCGGTAACCGTCGAGGTCCGGGTTCTGTCCGGCCGCCGTGCGCGAATTGAAGCCGTCGCTGCGTTCATCGACCAGTCCGAGCGAATAGTCGAAGGCCCCCTGGGAGCCGCTGAAGCCGGCGTCGGCCTTGCGCGTCCCGTGCGAACCAAACCCGATGCCGACGAAAGGCGCAAACGGGCCCTCCCCGCGTTTCGTGAAGATCTGCACGACGCCGCCGAGTGCGTCGGAGCCATACACCGCCGCGGCCGGCCCGCGCAGGACTTCAATGCGATCGATCTGACCGACCGGGATGCTCTCCCAGGCCGCGCCACCGGTGGCCTGCGAATCAATGCGCACACCGTCGATGTACACCGCCGTGAAACGCGACTCCGAACCGCGCAGGAACACGCCGGTGGTGGTGCCGGGTCCGCCGTTGCGCTGAAACTCGACGCCCGGCAAACGCGCCAGCACATCGGCCAGCCCGGTGGCGCCGCTGCGTTCGATGGTGTCGCGGTCGACCACCGTCACGTCGGCGAGCAGGTCGGACAGTGGTTGCGCCGTACGGGTCGCGGTGACCACGGTTTCCCGCAGTTGCGGGGATGAAGCGGGCTGGGAAAAAGCAGGCCATGCGGCAGCGACCACCAGCAAAAGCGTGGCGGAGCGTGCATGTAATACACAGGTTTTCATGAGAAGAAACATTCAACAAAAGGCCCTCACCGGCTTCCCCGCCAGTGCATGAGCGTTACAAACGCCCGGGCCAAAAAAGACGCGCGCGTTCACCTTGTTGGCCGGTATCCGGGCTGACGGAACTGCTCTCATCGCCTTCCCAAGCGCGTGTTCAGAACGCTCAGTGGCTGATGATGAAAGCTGAATGTGCCCCGAGTCTGAATCAGGGGAGCGACATTCGTCCGTTTACCGTTGCGGGGGCAGCGCAGGTTAAAAATCTCGGCGCAATCGGCCCGGGCTGACCCGGTGCGGATGGCCTTGATTCCCTCCTGCTTCCCGTTGAACTGCAGCGTGTGAACCACACCGCGAGCACCAACAGGCAAGATTCTACGCGCCAAAACTGTGCAAACCCTACAATTGGCGCTGCCATGTCGAACCCCACCCACATCGACCAGATTGCCGAACGCGTCGAGCGGCTCCTCTTGCGCTACGAGGAGTTGCAGCGCACCAATGCCCTGCTCACCGAGCAGGTGCACGAACTCACGCAGGAACGCGATTCGCTGCGCTCGCGCCTGAGCGCCGCCCGCGCCCGTGTCGACGCCCTGCTCGAACGCCTGCCGGATTCGTCCGCGCCGATGTCGGCGGCCGGTCCTGCCCATGGCAGGACACCCGTGGGATCAGATTCATGAAGCAGCTCGACGTACAGATCATGGGCCAGAGCTACCTGCTCGGCTGCCCCGAAGGCGGCGAGGCCAGGCTGCTCGACGCGGTGGAAAAAGTCGACGCGGCCATGTGCAAGATCCGCGACGCCGGAAAAATCAAGGCGCGTGACCGCATTGCCGTGCTGGCGGCGCTCAACCTGGCTTTCGAGTTGTCCGAGCTGGAGGCCAATGCGCTGAAGGCGGCGCACAGCACCCCGGCGCCGGCCGCCGCTCCCGCCAGGTCCAACGGCGCCGTGTCGGCGGCCGAAGCCGCAGCGCAGCCACAACTGGCAGCCTTGCTGCAGCGCCTGGACAACGCGCTGGGCGTGGACGGCCGCCTGCTCTAAAGCGGCCCCCAGGCCAGCGCGGCGCGCTCCAAACGCCTACAATCAAACCGTCTGCGGTACACACCGGGCTTTATATTTCCTTGTACCAATGCTCTTAGAGCACGGGCTTGGTAAATTGTCAGGCAGGCGTGATCGTCTCGCGTTAGACGAACCCGAAACCTGACTGCCCTCGCCCACCTGAACCCTGGTTCAGGATGACGGTCCGGTGGTATTCGCAGACACCTTCTTTTCAGCCCGCACCACCCCCGCCGCCCTCTCCGTCCAACCCGCTTGCCCCGGCGAGCAGCCTGCCCTTACGCCGCATGACCTTCGAACCCCTGCTCATTCTTGAACTTGCCCTGCTGGGCGTCGGCACCGGCTTTCTCGCGGGCCTGCTGGGCATAGGCGGCGGCATGCTGATGGTGCCTTTCATCACCATCATCATGGCGCAGCGCGGCGTGGCGCCGGACCTGGCCGTCAAGATGGCGATCGCCACCTCGATGGCCACCATCATCTTCACCTCGATCTCCAGCGTGCGTGCCCATCACAAGCGCGGCGCGGTGCGCTGGGACATCGTCCGGCGCCTGGCCCCCGGCATCGTGGTCGGCAGCATCATCGGCAGCCTGGGCGTGTTTGCCCTGCTCAAGGGTTCTTACCTGGCGATTTTCTTCGGCCTCTTCGTGAGCTTCTCGGCCACGCAGATGTTTCTGGACAAGAAGCCCAAGCCGACGCGCCAGATGCCGGGTGCGGCCGGCCAGTTTGCGGCCGGCGGCGGCATCGGTTTTCTCTCGGGGCTGGTGGGCGCGGGCGGCGGCTTCATCAGCGTGCCGTTCATGACCTGGTGCAATGTCGCCATCCACAATGCGGTGGCCACCTCCGCCGCGCTGGGTTTTCCGATCGCCGTGGCCAATGTGCTCGGTTACGTGATCAGCGGGCAGTCGGTGCAGGGCCTGCCGCCCGCCTCCTTCGGCTACATCTGGCTGCCGGCGCTGGTGGTGATTGCGCTGTGCAGCTTCTTCACAGCGCCGCTGGGCGCCAGACTCGCGCACAAGCTGCCGGTGAGCAAGCTCAAGCGCGTTTTTGCCAGCATCCTCTATGTGCTGGCCGCCTACATGCTCTGGAAGGGCCTGACGAGCCTCTAGACCGGTCAGCCCTGCAAGGCCTCAGCCATGCGCCCGGCGTGAATCGGCCGGCGCCTCGTCCCGTTCCTTCAGCCCGTAGTCGCGGATCACCTCGGCGATGCGCAGGCGGTAATCCCTGAACATGGTGGACCGGCCCGCGGCCTGCGCGGCACGGTGCGCCTCCAGGTTGCGCCAAGCCTGCAGGCAGGACTCGTCGCGCCAGAACTGCAGCGAGAGCAGCTTGTCGGGCTCGCTCAGGCTCTGGAAACGCTCGATCGAGATGAAACCGTCCATCTGCAACAGCTCGGCCTTGAGTTCGGCGGCCCAGTTCAGGTAACCCTCGCGGTGCGCCGGGTCAGGCCAGACTTCAAAAATAACCGACACCATGTGACTTCTCCTTCATTGCCCGAAAACAGGAATGCGCGCATTGGGCAGCGGCCGGAACCCGGTGCAACGCTCGAAATAGTGATCAAACTGGCCTGCAGCCCGCATCCATGAAGCGCAGGCAGCTACCATTTCAATAGCAATCACAGCGCCGGGGCAGGCATGGGGTCCGGCGCCGAAACCCATGGTCCGCCCGCCTTCACGGTGGACATCCAGACGGTCGGGCTGCGTGTTGAAAGCTTCGTCGCGGTTGGCGCTGGCCAGCACCAGCAGCAGGGCCTGGCCCGCCGCTATCGGCTGACCCAGCAGTTTCAGCGCTTCGGCCGCGAAGCGCCGGGTGTTCTGGATGGGCGCGGCCCAGCGCTCGACCTCGCGCACCAGGGCGCGCATGGTGTCCGGTGATGCGTCGGCCGCCGCGGCCTGCTGCGGGTCCTGCGCAAGCTGCAGCGCGACATGGCCGAGCAGGCCGCTGCCCGCGTCGAGGGCCTGCTGCATGAAGGCGATACGGTTCGCCGCCTGCACCTCCGACAGTCCCAACGCCCGGCCCTGGTCCATCAGGGCCGCGGCCGCCGCGTCGGCCCGCTCCAAGGCCTGAGCATCGGCGCCGGCGGCAATGCCCTGCGTGAACTGCGCGACCCAGCGGCAGGTGGACTCGCGTTCGCCAGCAGGTGCAGCGAGCAGCCGCGCCATAGTCTGCACCGGCAACGCGGCGATGAACGCATTGGCGGGCAGGCGCGGCCGCAGGTCGCGCGCCGCGTCTTTGGCGGCGCAAGCCACGTCGGCCAGTGTCCAGCGTCGCACGGCCTGCTCCACCTCTGGCTTGTGAGCGGCATGGAAGGCACCGTCCGTCATGCGCACCAGCTGCGCGAAAACCTCGCCGGTGGCCCGGCCCTGCAGCGCCCGCGGCACCGGCTCGGCCGGCGGGCGCACACGCAGGGCCGGATGGACCAGCGCCTCACTGACGGCGGCATGGCTGCTGGCTACCCAGAGGCCGAGATGCGTGTCGAAAAACAGCGGGCGCTCCTCGCGCAGGCGGCGGTAGAAGGGAAAAGGATCGGGGTGGGTCACCGCCTCCACGGCATCGCGGGGGCCATCAAGAGGGACATCACGGGGAGAAGACATGGACCCAGTGTCCCCAGCGGCGCGCCCTTTGTCCAGCGCCAACAGTTTGGCTATCATCGAACCATGCCCGTGGAACCCGACATCACCCGCCTCGCCGCCACCATCGGCGACGCCAGCCGCATCCGCATGCTGGTGTTGCTGATGGAAGGCCGCGCGCTGACGGCCAAGGAGCTCGCGCTGGGTGCGGGCATCGCGCCGGGCACGGCCACCACCCACCTGCAGCGCCTGCTCGATGACGGCCTGCTGGCCGCCACCGCGCAGGGCCGCCACAAGTATTTCCGCTTTGCCTCCGCCGAGGTGGCGCAGCTGGTCGAGTCGCTGATGCGCGTGGCGCCAAAACGCAAAGGCGAGAAGTCTCCGGCGGTGAATGAGCCGATACGCCATGCCCGCTTCTGCTACGACCACCTCGCCGGCAGCCTGGGCACCGGCCTGCTGGCGCTGCTGCTGCGCAAGCGCTGGCTGGCAGGCGACCCCGGTGATGCCCGCCAGCTGCTGGTGACGGCAAGCGGCGAAAAGGCCCTGCAAGCCCTCGGCCTGGACCTGCCCGAACTGCGCAGCAGGCGCCGGCAGTTCGCCTGCACCTGTCTGGACTGGTCGGAACGGCGGGACCACCTGGGTGGCGCGCTCGGTGCGGCGCTGGCCGGCCACTTCACGCAGCAGGGCTGGATCACGCGCAAGAAACACTCGCGCGTGGTGCAGGTCACGACCGACGGCGCGGCGCATTTCAGCCGACTGGGCCTGAAACTGCCGGGCTGAAAATCCGGTTGATCAGGCCTGCAGCGGCGCCGGCATCACGACGATGCCGTCTTCGTCGGCATACAGCCAGTCGCCGGGATACACCCACACGCCCTGGATCTGCACCGCCAAACCGCGCTGGCCCTCGTTGCGTTTTTCCGTGGGCAGCGGCATGGCGGCGAGTGCGCGTATGCCGACCTGGCACTGCGCGAGCTCGGCCACATCGCGCACACAGCCGTCGATCACCACGCCAGCCCAGCCATTGCGGGCCGCGGCGGCCCCGAGGTTGCCACCCAGCAGCGCGCGGCGCAGCGAGGCGCCGCCGTCAACCACCAGCACGGCGGGCACGCGGCCGGCGGGTGTTTCCACCAGACCGCTGCCATCGACCGCGGCCTTGACCAGCGAATTGTCTTCAAAACACTTGAGGGTGACGACCGGCCCGCAGAAGCGGGAAACACCGCCGAACGGCCGGAACACCGGGGGCAGGACGCGAAATCGCCCCGAGCTGTCGTTTTTATGAGCGTCGCACAAATCGCAGGTGGCAAAGGGCGCAGTGGTCGAGGGGCTGGTCATGGGCGGTGTCCTTTCAGGGTGCGGGTGCCGGCGAATGCGGAAGGAAAACTGCAGCAAGCATACCTTGCAGCCAGAGACGTTATGACGCAAATGCTGTGTGCTGGCGCGGTGTTAAGCCGGCTTCCTCCGGTGCTGGGTGAGCACGTCCCGCTGTCGGCAGCGCAGTCTTTGCTGCCTGCATTGCCGCCTGTGAGCCATGCCGCAGCGCGGCATTGCGCGCTCGCTGCATCGCCCCGGGTGCAGTGATTTCGATCCTGTCGAAGTAAATCTGCAACATCCAGACCCAAAAAAATTGCGTTTTCCCTATGAAACCGCTGTTTTCTCCAGTAGCATCCCCCTTGCCAGTGAAGAGTAGTTATCTGCATTGGTGATTTATCAACTTCTAGAAGGAAAATCAATCATGGCAACTGCAAAAAAAGCACCGGCAAAAAAAGCAGCCGCAAAAAAAGCTGCACCGGCAAAGAAAGTAGCTGCGAAAAAAGCAGCTCCGGCCAAGAAAGTCGCTGCCAAAAAAGCGGCCCCGGCCAAAAAAGTAGTGGCGAAGAAAGCTCCTGCAAAAAAAGTAGTGGCGAAAAAAGCACCTGCGAAAAAAGCGCCCGCCAAAAAGCGTACGCCCAACGCAGCGTTCATGAAGCCACTGACACTGAGCCCCGCCTTGTCGGCTGTGGTTGGCGCTGCTGCGCTGCCCCGCACCGAGATCGTGCGCAAGCTCTGGGTCTACATCAAGGCCAAGGGTCTGCAGGACAAGATCAACAAGCGCATGGTCAACGCCGACGAAAAATTGCGTGCCGTTTTCGGCAAGGCGCAAGTGTCGATGTTCGAGATGGCTGGCCTGATCGGCAAGCACGTCAAGTAACTCGACGCCAAGGGCTTGCCCCGCGTTCGCGCGGGACAGGACCCCGTAGAAAGGGCCACGCAAGTGGCCCTTTTTTTATGCCTGTTTCAGAATGAAAAGCGGCCCCAGCCCCTATGGATCCTTCGCATCCTGCTACTTTTTCTGTAGCGCCGCGCTGGTGATTCCGCTCAAGGTGCCGCGCGTGCTGATGACCTCGGGGTCCAGCATGATCTCGATCAGCGCGCCTTCCTTGCCCTGCAGCGCCTGGCGCAGCGCGGCTTCGAACTCGTCGGTGCGCGTGATGCGTGTGGCGCTGTAGCCGTAGGCGCGCGCCAGTGCGCAGAAGTCGGGGTTCTGCAGCTGCGAGCCGCTCACATGCTGCGGGTACTCGCGCTCCTGGTGCATGCGGATGGTGCCGTACATGCCGTTGTTGAGCAGCACGATGATGCTTTTGGCGCCGTGCTGCACCGCCGTGGCCAGCTCCTGGCCGTTCATCAGGAAGTCGCCGTCACCGGCGATGGTGAAGGCGGTGCGGCCCGACACGATGTTGGCGGCGATGCCGGCTGGTACGCCGTACCCCATGGCGCCCACGGTCGGTGCGAGCTGCGTTTTCAGGCCCTTGACGAGACCGTGGTGCGGGAAGAAGCGGTGCACCCAGCTGGCAAAATTGCCGGCGCCGTTGGTCAGCACGGCGTCTTCCGGCAGCAGTTTCTTCAGCGTGGCGACGATGGCCGGCATGTCGATGCCGCCGGGCAGCACCACGCCGCCGTTGGACGGGTCGATGTTGGTCAGGTAATCCGCGTTGGCGGACTCGGCCCAGGCCTGCCAGGGTACGGACACAGGCGCGGTCAACACCTCCAGCGAGCGTGCCGCCGCGTTCATGGTGGCGTTGATGGCGAGGTCGGCCTGGAACACGCGGTTGAGCTCCTCGGCGCTGGCATGGATGTGCACCAGCTTCTGCTTCGGCCGCGGCGCCTCGATCAGCGTGTAGCCGCCGGTGGTCATCTCACCCAGGCGCGGACCGATGGCCAGGATCAGGTCGGCCTGTTTGATACGCGCGGCGAGTTTGGGGTTCAGGCCGATGCCGACGTCGCCGGCATACAGCGGGTGATGGTTGTCGAAGGTGTCCTGGAAGCGGAAGGCATTGCCGACCGGCAGCGACCAGTTCTCGGCAAAACGCTGCAGCGCCTGCGCGGCCTGCGGCGTCCAGCCGCCGCCGCCGGCAATCACCAGCGGTCGCTGCGACTGCAGCAGCAGTTCGCGCAGCTTGCGCAGCGAGCCGGGGTCGCTCCAGGCTTCGACCGCCTCGACACGCGGCAGCGGCTGGGCGTCCACCATGTGGGTCAGCATGTCCTCGGGCAGCACCAGCACCACCGGGCCGGGCCGCCCGTTCATCGCGGTCGCAAAGGCGCGCGCCACGTACTCGGGGATGCGGCGCGCGTCGTCGATGCGCTCCACACGTTTGGCCATGCCCTTGGTGGACGGTCCGAAGAAGCTGCTGTAGTCGAGCTCCTGGAAGGCTTCGCGATCACGCGTGTCACTGGCCACGTCGCCGACAAACAGGATCATCGGCGTGGAATCCTGGAAGGCGGTGTGCACACCGATGGAGGCGTTGGTGGCGCCGGGACCGCGCGTCACGAAGCAGATGCCGGGCCGCCCGGTCAGCTTGCCGTGGGCTTCGGCCATGAAAGCGGCACCGCCCTCCTGCCGGTTGGTGATGAAGCTGATCTGCTCGCGACAGGCATGAAAGCCGTCGAGCACCGCGAGGTAACTTTCACCCGGGACGCCGAAGGCATGGGTAACGCCCTGGGCCACAAGGCATTGAACAAGAAGATGGCCGGCAAGTTGTTGTGTCATGCGGATATTGTGCCGCCGGAATAGAGCCCCCACGCTCGCTCACTTCGTGTAGCTCCCTGCCCCCCGAGGGGGCCGCTGCGCCTGCGGGCCGGCGAAGCCGGACCCGCGGCCCCTGCTTGAAAAAGAGGCCCCACGCTCGCTCACTGCGTGTCGCTCGCTTCCGTGCAGCAGCGGGGCGCTTTATTCGGGAGTGGTGTTGTCGCCGTCGGCACCGCCGGCTTCGAGTGCCTGCCGGGCCAGCTCTTCCTCGCTCAGCGGCGGTGCTTCCTCCAGCGCCCGCAATTCTTCGAGGAACTCCGGCGTCGGCTGCTCGTGCTCGAGCAGCACTTCTTCCAGCTTCTGCCGGCCGGTCTCCACATGCACGGAAGGTGAATGCAGCTCGGTCGGGGGCACGGGGAATTTTTCGCCCAGCGTGAATTTCAGCGCCTCGGCCTTCTCGTCAACCCAGTGTGTGAAGTCACCGTCTTTGGGGGTGTCCGAATTCGTCATGAGCATCTCCTTGCATGTCGGCATCGGCGCGGATGGCCGATCCCTGCTTCATTATGGAGGTACGCTTGGCGCAACGCTGTCAGTCAATGCCCTCATCCACTCTGGATCTTGCACTAATTCACCAAACAGTTAAATTACCCGCCATGCCAAGCCCCAAAAGCAAAACCGCCAAACCCGCAGAACCGCGCTCGCGCGATGCCGACCGATCGCAGCAGGCCATCCTGCTGGCCGCCCGCGACGAGTTTGCGCAGCACGGCCTGGGCGGTGCGCGGGTGGACCGCATCGCCGAACGCGCCGACGTCAACAAGCGCCTGATCTACTACTACTTCAAGAGCAAGGACGAGCTGTTCCTGGCGGTGCTCGAGCAGGCCTATGCCCACATCCGCGAGGCGGAAACCCGGCTGCATCTGCGTGACATGCCGCCGGCCCAGGCGATCCGCCGGCTGACCGAATTCACCTGGGAGTATTACCTCGAGCACCCGGAATTTCTGACACTGCTCAATAGTGAAAACCTGCACCAGGGCCGGCACCTGGCAATGTCCAGCCGGGCGCGGGAAACCAACTCGCCGCTGATCGAGACGCTCGCCGAAATCCTGGAGCGCGGGCGCGCCGAAGGCCTGTTTCGCGGCGGCATCGACCCGGTGCAGCTCTACGTGTCGATTGCCGGCATGGCGTATTTCTACCTCTCCAACAACCACACGCTTTCGGCGATTTTCGGGCGCGACCTGATGACGCCCAAGGCGCGCCACGAACGCCTCTCGCACATGTGCGAGGTGATCCTAGGGTATGTCCTTAGAAACTGAAGCGGCGCTGCATTGACGCGTGGCGGGCGTTGTTTTTACAATTCTTAATTCACTTAATGGTGAATTAAGCGTAAACTCCGGCCTGCTTGTGTTGCCGGACTTCCGTTTCTTCCAAATGCCCTTCAGGAGACAACCATGACCTTTGCACGCCGCGCCGCCCTGGCTTCGCTGACTTCCCTCACCGTGCTGGCCGCGCTTTCGCCGCTGGCAGCCAGTGCCCAGGGCGCCTACCCGAACAAGCCGATCCGTGTGATCGTGCCCTTTGCCGCCGGCAGCACCACCGATATCATTGCCCGCGCCATCGCCGACAAGATGAGCCAGAGCATGGGGCAGACCCTGGTGATCGATAACCGCGGCGGCGCCAGCGGCACCATCGGCCAGCAGGCCGTGGCCACAGCGGCACCGGACGGCTACACCATCATGGTCCACTCGTCCTCGCACACGGTCAGCCCCTCCACCTTCGCCAAGCTGCCCTTTGACACGCTGGGCGACTTCGCCGGTGTGACGCCGATTTCCAGCACCCCCAACGTGCTGGTCATATCGCCCTCCAAAAACATCAAGACACTGCAGGAACTGCTGGCCGCCGCGCGTGCCAAGCCCGGCAGCATGAACTTCGCTTCCGCCGGCCAGGGCAGCGCGACGCACCTGAACGCCGAAAAATTCAAGCTCGCTGCCAAGATCGAAGCCACCAACATCCCGTTCAAAGGCTCAGGAGAAGCCGTGACCGAAGTCATGTCCGGCCGGGTGGATTACTACTTCTCGCCGATCGCGCCGGTGATCGGCCAGATCAGGAGCGGCCAGCTGGTGGCCCTCGCCGTCGGCTCGCCCAAACGCGCCAGCGCCCTGCCCCAGGTGCCAACCACCGCCGAAGCCGGCGTGCCCGGTTCCGAGTTCAACTTCTGGATCGGCATGATGGCCCCGGCCAAGACACCGCGCGACATCGTCAACCGCCTGCACGACGAAGTGGTGAAAGCGCTGGCCACGCCGGAAGTCAAGGAACGTTTTGCCACGCTGGGCGCCGAAGCCTGGACCATGAAGCCCGAGCAGTTCGACGCCTACCTCCGCGATGAAATCAAGAGCAACGCCGTGCTGGTCAAGGCCGCCGGCCTGACCCCCCAGTAATCCCCGCGACCGTGCGCGCCGGTGCGGGTCAGCAGGGGCACCAAGGCTCCTGTCAGACCGGCCCGGTGCGGCCGCCGCATTTCCCACCCGCTTTCCAAAGGAACCTCATGGCCACCCAACGACTAGGAATCATCATGCACGGCGTCACCGGACGCATGGGCATGAACCAGCATCTGATCCGCTCCATCGTCGCAATCCGCAAGCAGGGCGGCGTGCTGCTCTCCAACGGCGACAAGGTCATGCCGGACCCCATCCTGATTGGCCGCAATGCTGAAAAAATCGAAGCCCTGGCCAAAACCTGGAACATCGAACGCTGGGGCACCGACCTCGACGAGGCGCTTAAGAACAAGGACGACAGCATCTTCTTCGACGCCGGCACCACACAGATGCGTCCCACCCTGCTGGCCAAGGCGATCCGCGCCGGCAAACATGTCTACTGCGAAAAACCGATTGCCACCAACCTCAACGAGGCCGTCGAGATCGCCCGCCTGGCCGAGAAGTCGGGCCTGAAACACGGCGCGGTGCAGGACAAGCTCTTCCTGCCCGGCCTGCGCAAGCTCGACATGCTGCGCCGCGCCGGCTTCTTCGGCAAGATGCTGTCGGTGCGCCTGGAGTTCGGCTACTGGGTGTTCGAGGGCGACCTGCAGCCCATCCAGCGCCCGAGCTGGAACTACCGCAAGGAAGACGGCGGCGGCATGATCCTGGACATGATGTGCCACTGGCGCTATGTGCTGGACAACCTGTTCGGCGAGGTCAAGTCGGTCTCCTGCATAGGCGCAACCCATATTCCCCAGCGCTGGGATGAAGACGGCAAGCCCTACCAGGCCACCGCCGACGACGCGGCCTACGCCACGGCCGAACTGATAGGCCACAACGGCGAGCCGGTGATTGCGCAGATGAACATGTCCTGGGCCACCCGCGTGCGCCGCGATGACCTAGTCACCTTCCACGTTGACGGCACACACGGCTCGGCCGTCGCCGGCCTGTCGTCCTGCCGCGCCCAGTCGCGTGTGGCCACGCCGCGCCCGGTCTGGAACCCCGACGAAAAGCAGACCATGAGCTTCATGGACCAGTGGCAGGAGATTCCGGACTCGCAGGTCTACGACAACGGCTTCAAGATCCAGTGGGAACACTTCATCCGCCACGTGGTGGAAAACGAGCCCTACAAATGGACGCTACCTGAAGGCGCCAAGGGCGTGCAGCTGGTCGAGGCCGCGCTCGAAAGCTGGAAAGAGCGTCGCTGGGTGGACGTTCCGACGCTACAGGTTTGATAGCT
Source organism: Polaromonas sp. YR568 (assembly GCF_943371715.1). GTDB lineage: Bacteria > Pseudomonadota > Gammaproteobacteria > Burkholderiales > Burkholderiaceae_C > Polaromonas. The sequence continues at coordinate 41,297 of NZ_CALRVW010000022.1, forward strand.
GCTTGCGCCTGTCAGATAAGGGCTGGAAGCATATTTTGTATCTAAAGAGGTAATTTTCATGGCTTTGACCCTGACCCTGCCGGTTGCCGCGGGCGGCCTGTTGCCCTACACGCTGCAAGGCAGCACACCGGTGAAGCCCACCGCAGGCGTGGCCTTCAACCGCATCGCCTACTCGGCCGCTCACGTGGTGGCCGACCCGCTGGCCGTGGTCGATCCGTGGATCAACTGCGCGGTGGATTGGGATGCGACCATCGCCTACCGCCGCCACCTGTGGTCGCTGGGCCTGGGCGTGGCCGAAGCCATGGACACCGCGCAGCGCGGCATGGGCCTGGACTGGCCCACCTCGCTCGAACTGATCCGCCGTTCGCTGGAAGCTGCCAAAGACGTGCCGGGCGCGCTGGTCGCGTCCGGTTGCGGCACCGACCACCTGGTGCTGGAGAACGTGAAGACCGTGGACGCGGTGATTGCCGGCTACGAAGAACAGATGGCGGCGATTGAAAAGCTGGGCGGCAAACTCATCGTCATGGCCAGCCGCGCGCTGGCCCGCGTGGCGAAGTCGCCGGCCGACTACGAACGCGTCTACGACCGTATCCTGAGCCAGGCGAAACAGCCGGTGGTGCTGCACTGGCTGGGCGAGATGTTCGACCCGGCGCTGGCCGGCTACTGGGGCAGCAGCGATGTTGAGCAGGCCATGGACACCGCGCTCGGCATCATCGCCGCGCACCCGGACAAGGTCGACGGCATCAAGATCTCGCTGCTAGACAAGGACAAGGAAATCGCCATGCGCCGGCGCCTGCCCGCCGGCGTGCGCATGTACACCGGCGACGACTTCAACTACGCCGAGCTGATCGCCGGTGACGGTTTCGGCGGCGAACGCTTTCATGGGCAGAGTGATGCGTTGCTGGGCATCTTCGACGCGATTGCACCGGCCGCCAGCGCCGCCCTCGGCGAACTCGCACAAGGCAACGTGGAAAAATTCCACGCCATCCTCGGCCCCACGGTGCCGCTGTCGCGCCACATCTTTGCCGCGCCCACGCGCTTTTACAAAACCGGCGTGGTCTTCATGGCCTGGCTCAATGGTCATCAGAGCCACTTCACCATGGTCGGCGGCCAGCAGAGCACGCGTTCACTGCAGCACTTTGCCGAACTGTTCCGGCTGGCCGATGCGGCCAACCTGCTGGAGAAACCCGAGCTGGCGACGCAACGCATGAAAACGCTGCTGGCGCTGCATGGCGTCGAGGATTGATGTCCATGCGCGATTTTTCCCAGGACCACCGCTGGCTCTCCATCAACACCGCGACCATCCGCAAAAGCCGCGGCGTCGAACAGTCGCTGACCGACATCATCGAAGCCTGCGCACAGCGCGGCATCACGGCGATCTCGCCGTGGCGCGACCAGGTGGCGGCTGCCGGCCTGCCGGCTATCTCGAAACTTGTCAAAACCCATGGGCTCCAGCTGTCGGGTTACTGCCGCGGCGGCATGTTCCCCGCCGTGGATGCGGCCGGCCGGAAGGCGGCGCACGACGACAACCGCCGCGCGGTGGACGAAGCCTGTGAACTGAACGCGACCTGCCTGATGCTGGTGGTCGGCGCCCTGCCCGGCGCGCTGACCGGCCAGGCCGCCCACAAGGACCTTGCGCGGTCGCGCCACCAGGTCAGCGACGGCATCGCCGAGCTGCTGGAATACGCCAAGGCCAGCAAGATGCCGCTGGCGATCGAGCCGCTGCACCCGATGTACGCTGCCGACCGCGCCTGCATCAACACCCTGGAGCAGGCCCTCGATGTCTGCGACGCGCTGGATCCGTCGCGTAGCGGGGTGCTGGGGGTGGCGGTCGATGTGTACCACGTCTGGTGGGACCCCAAGCTGGAAGCGCAGATCCAGCGCGCCGGCAAGGACCGGCTGCTGGCTTTCCACGTCTGCGACTGGCTGACGCCGACCACCCACCTGCTCGAAGACCGCGGCATGATGGGCGACGGCGTGATCGATATTCCGAAAATCCGCGGATGGATGGAGGACCAGGGCTTCGCCGGCTACAGCGAGGTCGAGATTTTTTCGTCCGGCAACTGGTGGCAGCGCGACTCGGCCGAGGTGCTGGACACCTGCATCGCCAGGCATCGCAGCGCGGTCTGAAGCCTGGTGGCCATTGAGGGTTTGTGCCTGATCGTCTCGCCACGCGGCATCCCTGTGATACGGTAAAGCCTATGCGACGCCGCAACCTTCTGCAATTTGTCCCCGCCCTGGTTGCGACAGGCGCGCTGGCACAAAATCCTGCCCGGCCTCAGCCCCTGACCAAACCCATCCCCTCTTCCGGCGAACAGATCCCGGTGGTCGGGCTCGGCAGCTGGATCACTTTCAATGTCGGCAACGACCGTGCCGCGCGTGACCAGTGCACCGAGGTCATGCGGCAGTTCTTCGCGGCCGGTGGCAAGCTGATCGATTCCTCGCCCATGTACGGCTCGTCGCAGGGCGTGATCGGCGAGTCGCTGCAAAAACTGCAGGCGCAATCCAAAGTGTTTTCAGCGGAGAAGGTCTGGACCTCCTCGGACGGCGCGGCCCAGATCGAGGCCTCACGCAAATTCTGGCAGGTCCCGCGTTTCGACCTGCTGCAGGTGCACAACCTGCTGGCCTGGGAAAAGCAGTTGCCGTTGCTGCAGGCCATGAAAGCTGCCGGGCAACTGCGTTATGTCGGCATCACCACCTCGGAAGGCCGGCGCCATGCCGAGTTCGAGGCCATCATGCGCAGCCAGCGCCTCGACTTCATCCAGCTCAGCTACAACCTGCTGGACCGCGAGGCCGAGCAGCGCCTGCTGCCGCTGGCGCGCGAGCGCGGCATCGCGGTGCTGGTGAACCGACCGTTTCGCGAAGGCGCGCTGCTGCGCCAGTTGCAGCGCCACCCGCTGCCGGCCTGGGCCGGCGAGATCGACTGCACCAGCTGGGCGCAGCTTGCATTGAAGTTCATCGTGTCGCACCCCGCCGTCACCTGCGCGATTCCCGCCACCAGCAACCCCGCCCACCTGCGCGAGAACATGGGTGCGGCGTACGGCCGCCTGCCGGATGCCGCCCTGCGCCAGCGCATGGCCGAGCACGTGGCGAAGCTTTAAGCATCGACGCCTGCCATGCCCGAGTGGTCGACCTACACGCTGTCGGACTTCCTGATGTTTTCGCCCAGGACCTACTGGCGCCTGGTCGAGCTCTACAACCGCGACTTCTGGCCCTTGCAGCTGCCGTTGCTGGCGGGCGGCCTCGCCGCGCTCGGGCTCGGCGCCATCCGCAGCGCACTCGCCTTTCGCAGGATCGCTCTGGCACTCTCGGCCGCCTGGTTGTGGGTGGGTTGGGCTTTCCTCTGGGAGCGTTATGCCACCATCAACTGGGCCGCGAAGTATGTGGCGCTGGCCTTTGCGGTGCAGGCGCTGCTGCTGGCCGGCATGGCGCTGCGACCCGGCCAACCTGTCCCGCAGCCGGGCGTTGCCGCGCGCGGCCTGGGCGGACTGTTCGCCGCCGCCGGCCTGGTCTACCCGCTGCTGGGTCTGGCCCTTGGCCGGCCGTGGGCCCAGGCCGAGGTCTTCGGCATGGCACCAGAGCCGACCGCGCTGTTCACGCTGGGACTGCTTCTGCTTTGCGGGCAACCATCCTCCGTCACGGGCCGCGCGCTGGTCTTTTACATTCCCCTGCTCTGCCTGCTGCTGGGCGCGGCAACAGGCTGGACTTTTTTGAATTGACCACCCCGCCATGACACTGAGCGCGTCCGCCGCCGCCAACCGCCGCGGCATTGTCTGCATGGTCGGCGCCATGGGCTGCTTCGTCACCAACGATGCGCTCGTCAAGTTCGCCAGCCAGAGCATGCCCAGCGCGCAGCTGATCTTCATCCGGGGTGCCATGTCGGTGCTGCTGGTGCTGGCCGTCGCCCACGCGCTGGGCGCCACGACCCGCCTGCGCGAGACCACACGCGGCTGGGTCGCGGGCCGCGCGCTGGTCGATGCGACCGCCACCATGCTCTACCTCGGCTCACTGTTTCACCTGCCCATCGCCAACGCCACCGCCATCAACCTGGCGGCGCCGCTGTTCATGACGATGTTTGCCGCGTTCTTCATGGCCGAGCGCGTGCGCGGCGCGCGCTGGCTGGCCGTCGGCGCCGGTTTCCTCGGCGTGCTGCTGGTGATCCAGCCGCGCGCCCAGGGGTTCAACAGCTGGGCGCTGGTCTGCCTGCTCGGCACGCTGTTCCATGCCGCGCGCGACCTGATGACACGGCGCATCCACGCTGGCGTCCCGTCCATCCTGATCACGCTGGCCACCGCGGTGGCGGTCACCGTGGTGTCCGGCGTGGCTTCGCTGCTACAGGGCTGGCGGCCCTTCGGCGTCTTCGAGTTCGGGCTGCTGGCGCTTGCCAGCGTGTTCCTGACCGGCGGCTACTACTTCATCATCAGCAGCATGCGCCACGGCGAGATGACGCTGGTCGCGCCCTTTCGCTACAGCGGCCTGCTGTTTGCGCTGGTGCTGGGTTACGGCGTGTGGGGCGAGGTGCCGAACGCGCTGGCCTGGTTCGGCATCGCGCTGCTGATCGCCTCTGGCCTGTACGTGCTGGTCAGCGAGAAGCGGCGCTTGCCGGTGGCCGCTGCCGCGGCGCCCGCGGACTGAGGAAGGCATGGGCAGCCCCGCCATCGATTTCATGGCCTCCTCGCCGTCGGTCGCGCGCCGGTTGATAGGCGCTACCCTGCTGGTGGAGGGTGTGGGCGGGATCATCGTCGAGACCGAAGCCTACGACCGCGACGACCCGGCCTCGCACAGCTTTGCCGGGCCCACCGCGCGCAACGCCGCCATGTTCGGCCCGCCCGGCCATGCCTATGTGTACCGCTCCTACGGCATCCACTGGTGCCTGAACATCGTCTGCCGCGAAGAAGGCCACGGCGCGGGCGTGCTGATACGCGCCATCGAACCCGTGGCCGGGCTGGCCACCATGCGGGCGCGGCGCGGGCTGGACGACCTGCGGCTGCTTTGCGCCGGACCGGGCCGCGTGGGTCAGGCACTGGGCATCACGCGTGCGCACAACGCACTGGCCATCAATGCACCTCCGTTCGAGTTGCTGCCCGCGCCGACTAAGGTCAAGGTGGTCAGCGGTCCGCGCATAGGCATTTCCAAAGCCGTGGACCAGCCCTGGCGTTTCGGCTTGGCGGGCTCGCCCTTTCTGAGCCGGCCGTTTCGTCAGTGGTAAGGTCCGAACAGCCTCTGAAACCGCGCTGCAACTGCCCGACCCCGACCTGCTCCAGGAGACAACATGAGCGCCCCTCGTTTTTCACACCGCCAGTCCACCCGAACCTGGTCCGTCCTGCTGGCGCTGCTGGCCGGCCTGTGCCTGCCGGCCGCTGCGCTCGCCCAGCCCGCGCAGCGCGCCATCGACGTGCAGGGCCACCGCGGCGCCCGCGCCCTGGCGCCGGAAAACACCCTCGCGTCCTTTGCGCTGGCGCTCAGCCTGGGCGTGAGTACGCTGGAGCTGGACATCGCGATCACGCGCGACGACGTGCTGGTGATCAGCCATGACCCGACGCTGAACCCGGACATCACACGCGGCCCGGACGGCAACTTCCTCGCGGCGCGCGGACCGGCGATTTCCAGCCTCAGCTATGAGGAACTGGGCCGCTACGACGTGGGCCGGATCAAGCCGGGCACGGCGTACGCCAGGCTTTATCCCGAACAGCAACCTGTCGATGGCGCGCGGATTCCGCGCCTGTCCGACCTGTTTGACATGGTGAAAAAGTCGGGCAACGAGCAGGTGCGTTTTGCGATCGAAACCAAGGTGTCGCCTCTGGCGCCCGAGCTCACGTCCAGCCCCGAGGTATTTGCGCGCGCCGTGGTGGCCGCGGTTCGGGACGCGAAGCTGGCATCACGCACCTCCATCCTCTCCTTCGACTGGCGCACCCTGAAAACCGTGCAGCAGGAGGCACCCGACATTCCCACCGTGTACCTCAGCATGCAGCAACGCAACTTTGACAACATCGGCGAAGGCCAGGCAGAACCGTCAGCCTGGACCGCCGGCCTGCGTTACCGGGACCATGGGTCGGTCCCCAGAATGATCAAGGCAGCAGGTGGCCACAGCTGGTCGGCGTTTCACCGCGACCTCAGCGCCGCGAAGGTGAAAGAGGCGCAGGAACTGGGACTCCAGGTGCTGGCCTGGACAGTCAACGAACCTTCCGACATCGCCGGCATGCTGGATCTGGGTGTGGACGGCATCGTCAGCGACCGGCCGGATCGGGTGTTTGACGTACTCGCACGCAAGGGCCTCAAGCCATTGCAACCGGCATCGGTACCGGTACCGGTGCCGACGACGCGTTAGCCGGCAAAGGCCCCGGGCGCCAGCGCCGTGCGCCGCACCCGCCGTACATTGAAGGCGCTGGCAATCAGCACGCCCTGCATCAACGCCAGGCCCAGCAACACGCCGCGGAACTGCCCGTGGTCCATCATCACGCCGAAGATCAGCGGCGAGACGGCCTGTCCGATGTCCAGGCCTGCGTAGACCACGCCATAGACGCGGCCCGAGGCGTTGTCGGGGGTCGAGCGTTTGACGAGCAGGTCGCGCGACGGCCCGGCGATGCCCGAGGCAAAGCCCATCGCGCCAAACAGCACCGGCACCATCCACGCCGGAAAACTGCCCAGGGCCAGCAACAACGCCACCACCGCCGCCAGCCCGAAGCCGGCGCCCACGATGCGCTCGCAGCGCGCCGGGTCCGACGCGAGGAAACCGCCCAGCACCATGCCGCCCGCGCTGCAGACCATGTAAATCGTCAGGCACATGGCCACCAGGCCCAGCGGAACGTTGTGCAGCTGCCGCGCGGCTTCGGGCGCGAAGGCCTGCACCACGCTGAGCACGATGGCGTACCAGAAGAAAAAGGCGAAACACATCCACACCGCCGGAATTTTCAGGAAGCCCAGCGAGCTGTCGGCCGCCGGCGCGCCCTGGACCGGCGGGGCGATCCTGATCGTCAGCTTGTCGCGGTGCAGCACCAGCACGGCCAGCACGGCAAAAGCCAGCACGCCGGCCGCCGCCAGCGCCACCCGCCACGAGTACGCAAACGTCAGCGACACCACCAGCGCCGGCGCCAGCGCCCAGCCCAGGCTGCCCGTGATGCCGTGCACGCTGTAGGCATGGCCCAGGCGCGGTGCGCTGACCTTGCGGTTGAGCAGGGTGTAGTCCACCGGGTGAAACACGCCGTTGCCGACACCGGCCAGCACTGCGAAGCCGGCCATCATCCAGTAGCTGGTGCTGATTGAATAACCGAAGGCAGCAATGCCCAGCAGGCTCAGGCCCGCAAACAGAATCGGCCGCGGGCCGAAGCGGTCCACCCAGAACCCGGACAGCGCCTGCACCGCGCACGAGACGACAAAAAAGATCGTCATCAGGAAGCCGAGCTCGGCATAACTGACGCTGAACTCGTCCTTGAGCCAGGGAAACAGCGGCGCCAGCAGCAGCTGGCTGAAATGGCTGATCAGGTGTGCCAGCCCGACCAGGCCAATGACGCTGGCATCGCTGCGCAGGGGAACCACGCCGGGGCCCGGGAGGGTGCTTGATGTATTCATGGCGCCATCGTAGTATTGGCGCCGGCTTCTGAAATGCGACAAAAAGCCATCCTTCAGCGAATTTCAGACAAAACACGCCGACCCCCATTGAGCCCATGACCCGCAAGCCGCGTCTTCACTTCATGCCGGTCGGCGACACCGACCCCTTCACGCCCAGCCGCGGGCGCCCGGTGCGCGTGCGGGCGCGCTCCATGCCGGTGGACTCGCACTTCGAGCCGCATGCCCATGCCTGGGCGCAGCTGGCTTACTGTGCCAGCGGCATCGTGCAGGTCACGGCCGAACAGAGCAGCGGCAAGGCCGACGAAATCACCTACATCGTGCCGCCCTCCCGCGCGGTCTGGATTGCGCCGGGTGCACAGCACCACATCACCGTGCTGGAAGCCGCTGAATTCCGCACGCTCTACATCGATGCGAGCGTGACACCGGGGAACTGGAACGCTTGCCGCGTGATGGTGGTGTCGCCGCTGCTGCGCGAAACCATCCATGCACTCGACGCCGGCCCGCTGAGCCAGACCCGCGAGCAGTTGCTGACCGACCTGGTGCTGGACGAACTCCTGCACGCCGACACCCAGGCGTTGGGCGTTCCCCTGCCGAATGCGCAAACCGGTGACAAGCGTCTGCGCGCGCTGTGCGAGGCGGTGCTGCGTGCGCCGTCCGAACGCGCCACGCTTGCCGAGTGGGCCGCGGACACAGGCGCCAGCGAACGCACGGTGGCGCGGCTGTTTCGCGATGAGCTGGGCCTGAGCTACCGGCAGTGGCGCCAGCAGGCCGTGCTGGCCCACGCCCTGCCCCTGCTGGCACGCGGCCAGTCCGTCAGCCAGGTGGCCGCCGCCAGCGGCTACGCCAGCGACAGCGCGTTTTCTGCCATGTTCAAGGCCGCCATGGGCCAGTCGCCGAGTCATTTCCAGACCAAAAACGGGCTCTAGCCTAATCAGGCTATGCGCCAGCAACTATTGATTCAATAGCATGGCAAACCTGATCCGGGCGCGTGCCACGCCCTTGACCTGCATCAAGCCAGTGCGGCAGCCAGGGGACTAGCCTGAATGCTTTCACAGCCAACACCACAACAAAAGGCAGCAGACCATGGACTTGCTCGACTGGGCGCGCGGCCCCCTGCTCGCGATCGCCATCGCGGTTTTTGTCGCCGGCGTGGCATGGCGGCTTGTTTCGCTGTGGCGCCTGCCGGCGCCCGCCGGCCGGCAGGCACCGGCGCGCGAGGCCTTCGGCACCACCGACGCACTCAAGGCCAGCCTGTTCCGCATGGCGCCACACCGCGGCTTTCATCCCAGCGCCACGCTGGTGACGGTCAACCCCTACGTCTTTCACATTGGCCTGGCCCTGGTCTTCTTCGGTTACGCGCCGCACATCGCCTTCATTCGCCGCCTGACCGGCCTGGGCTGGCCGGCGCTGCCCGACATGGTGATGTACGTCGCCGCGGCGGCCACCATCGTGTCGCTGCTGATCGCCCTGCTGTTCCGGCTCACCGATCTCGTGCTCAAGAAAATATCCCGCGCCGACGACATGCTGACCTGGGCGCTGACCATGCTGCCGCTGGTCACCGGTATGGCCGTCGTGGGTGAACCCTCGTCGGCCCTGCTGGCGCACGCCAGCCCGCTGTACCGCGGCCCGCTGGCCGTGCACCTGCTGAGCCTGGAGCTGCTGCTGGTGTGGTTTCCCTTCGGCAAACTGATGCACGCCTTTCTGGTGCTGCCCAACCGCATGCAACTGGCCCGCTTTCTCGGCCGCCGCGGAGTACGCACATGATCGACATGGCCGTTTTCAAACAATTCCAGGAGGCGATCCGCCACCTGGGCGAGATGGCGCAGCCGGAACCCCTCACCGACGCCGCCCGGCTGTCGCGGGCCAAGGCCGTGATGCACCGCAAGACCGACCGAGCGCTGGCCATGGACCTGGAGTCCTGCGTCAACTGCGGTTACTGCTCCGAGGCCTGCCACTTCTACCAGAGCACCCAGGACCCGAAGTACACGCCGACCCGCAAGCTCGACCTGCTGCGGCGCGTGCACATGCGCGAGACCTCGGCGTTTGCGCCCCTGCATCGCCTGTTCAAGCCCGACATCACCGTCGCCGACCTGCAGGAATGGCAGGAGCTGGTGTACGACTCGTGCACCGAATGCGGCCGCTGCAGCATGGTCTGCCCCATGGGCATCAACATCGCACGCGGCGTCAACGTCATGCGCGAAGCCTTGTCCGAAGCCGGCCTGGTTCCGCTGGAGCTGATGGCGGTGGCGCAGGAGCAGGCCGGGCGCGGCACGGTGTTCGGCGTCGGCCCCGCTGAGTTGCTCAAGACAGTCGAGGCCCTGCGTGCACAAGGCATCCCCATTCCCCTGGACGAACCCGCCGCCGACGTGATGCTGGTCACGACGGTCATCGACGTGCTGCTGTACCAGGACGCGCTGGCAGCCACCGCGCGCATCCTCAACCACCTGGGACTGCGCTGGACGCTGCGCAGCGCCGGCTTCGAGGCGGCCAACTTCGGCCTGCTGTCGGGCAACGAAGCCTTGCAAAAAGCCGCCAGCCAGCGCCTGATCGACGAGGCGCTGGCCATAGGCGCGCACACTGTCATCCTGCCCGAGTGCGGCCACGCCTATCCGGCCCTGCGCTGGGAAGCCCGGTTGCCCGGCGGCGAACCACTTCCCTTCGAGGTGCTGGCCGCCTCGGAATTCGTCGGCCGCGAAATCGGGAGCGGACGGCTGGAGGTGCGCTCCGGCGACACCGGCCAGGTCGTCACTTACCACGATGCCTGCAAGCTGGCACGGCACGGCGGCGTGATCGACGAGCCGCGCGCGGCCATCGCGGCCCTGGGGGTGGAGTTCAGAGAGACTTCGCCCACGGCAGAACTCAACTGGTGCTGCGGCGGCGGTGCCGGCGCCTTCCTGATCAACCGCGCCGCGCCCCTGCGGCACAAGGCCTGGGAGATCAAGCGCCAGCAGATCGAAGCCACCGGCGCCGACGCGGTGGTGGTGTCCTGCGCCAGCTGCCGCCTCAACTTCATGGAAGGCGCAGAGGTTGACCAGTGGTCCACACGCATCGTCAGCCTGGTCGAGCTGGTGGCCGACCATCTCCCCGGGGACCGGGCGCACTGAACGGCAACTGGCTCACTTGCGATCCATGCAGGCTTTCGCCACCACCACCGGCGGACACAGACACGGCCCACAAACACGGGGCGCTGCCGTCCTGAAGCAACCCTGCGCTGCGCTGGGCAAGGCTAACCCGCTACCATGGGCCGATGAACTCTGTCCGCACCCTGGTTAAAACACATCCAACATGGCATCGCGCCGCATCGGCCTGGGCGCTGGCCCTGCTGGCCGCCAGCGGGCAGGTGCACGCCCAGGCGGACCTTGCCAGTCACCCGGGCCTGCTGCGCGACATCAACGCTGTGCGGCAACAAGGCTGCGAAGGGCAGCCCGGCAAGGCAGCCCCCCTGCGCGAGAACGCCGCCCTGTCGGCCGCCGCCGCCCGCCTGGCCAGCGGTGACAGGCTGGACGAGGCAATGAAAGCCGCCCGCTACCGTGCGGTGAGCGGCGCGCAGATCATCCTGCGCGGTGCGGGCGCCACCCTGCTGACGCGGGCCAGCCTGGGCACCTCATGCAGCCTGCTCACCCAGGCCGATTTGACCGAAGCCGGCTTTCACCAGCATGCGGCCCAAACCTGGATTGTGGTGGCCGCGCCCTTCTTGCCGCCCGGTGCGGCGCAGGCCAATGACGTTCAGTCGCGTGTGCTGGCCTTGGTCAACGAGGCCCGCGCCAAGCCACGCCGCTGCGGCACCGAGTCTTTCGCCGCAACGCGACCGGTACGTTTGAACGCCACATTGCAGGCCACCGCCGCGGCCCACGCCGCCGACATGGCCCGCCACAATTACTTCGACCACGTCGGCCGCGATGGCAGCCATGTGGAAGACCGCGCCAGCAGCAGCGGCTACCGCTGGCGCCGCATTGGCGAAAACATCGCCGCCGGCCACACCCAGGCCGAAGCCGCCATGCAGGACTGGCTGAGCAGCCCCGAGCATTGCGCCAATGTGATGTCGCCGGACTACACCGAGATGGGCAGCGCCTTTGCGGTGAACAACAGCAGCAGCGCGGGCATCTACTGGGTGAAGGTGTTCGGGTCCACGAAGTAAGGCGCGGCTTGCCACGGGCGGCGGCCCTTCGGTGATACGCCAAAATCGGCCTGAACCCTTATCCAGCAAGCGCCGGCAGCTATCAAAAGAAGAGCTGATGCTACTTGTGTCGGCGGCTTTCCGGTGGAAAGCGAACCCACGCCGCCACCACCAGCAGGCCGAACAGCGAGTAGCCGACGGCAAACACCCACCACGGCGCGTCGTAATAGAGCACCCGCTGCAACCAGTGTTCAATGAACCCACCGCCATAACCCGCCACACCGGCCCGGGCACGCAACCACATCTCCAGCGTGGTCAGCGGGCACAACAGGCCCAGCCAGGTTTCGGCCACCACGATCACGATCGCCGCCAGGTGCGCCAGCCGGAACCAGAGGGCATTGACCCAGCGCCAGCCCCGCAGGTTGCCGGCCAGCACCAGCACCAGGCCACCGACCACAAACGCCACGACGGCGACATGCAGCGTGAGCACGATGTCGGCGAGCAATTGGTAGGGCATGTCGGCGCGCATGGGGCAACTCAACAGCTCAGGCCGACTGATCCATCCCCAGCGCCACAAACTCGCCCTCGAGGCGCCCCGCCACCTCGCCCGCAAAATGCAGCACCGACACCACCGTGATGCGCGCCTTGCCCTTGCGCCGGAACATGCGCAGGAACTGCTGCCAGGCCTCAGCGTCCGGCGCAGCGGCCGTTGCGGTGAAGCTGCCCGCGATGGGCTGCTCGTACGACATGGTGTTGCGCTGGATCACCAGCCGGCTGGCCAGGCCCTCGGCGCTCAGGCGCGTGTGCAGCAGCGACCACGCGGCCAGGATGGCGACGGCCGACGCACTGCCGCCGAACACCGTCTCGCGGTGGTTGATGTTTGGCGCCAGCGGCGCACTGAGCACCACCGCTTCCGGCGCGGCCTGCACCACGCTGACCTGCATGGCCCGGGACAGCGGAATGTGTGCGTGCAGATAGCTTTCAAGTTCAGCGGGGGACATGGCGTCCTTTCAGTTGTCTGCCAGACGCGAAGCGTAGCAGCCTCGTGATTGCGCTTACCCGGCGTTGCGCACCGGCATCACATGCACCAGCGCCAGGTCGAGCCGTACACAGGCGCGTTGTCCGGGCGCGAGTGGCACCGCTTGCGGTCCAGACAAGGTGAGCCGCAGCAAGGCGCCGGGGGTCCGTTCCAGCAGCAGCGTCACCAGGGTGATTTCCCCGAGGTGACGCAACTCGGCGACGGTGGCGCAGAAGTCACCGGGCGCCTGTGAGGGGGCGTCGAGCAGGTGAATGCCTTCGCCATGGATCACCCAGCTCACGGCCTGGCCCGGCTCCAGGCGGCCCTTGTCGCGCACGCGCAGCACGGTGCTGCGCCCGTCATCCTTGGAGCCGCCCGGCGTGCCGTCGGTCCAGCGCAGCAGGCCCCAGCCCCTATCGCCCGATGTGTCGCCCGATGTGTCGTCCGGCCCCAGCCACACGCCATGAAAACGGTTCTGGATACCCACCAGGTCGGCCACCCGCGCGTTGCGCGGCGCGCGGTGGATGCTGGCCGGCGCGCCTTGCTGCAGCACGCGCCCGGCGTCGATCACCACCAGCTGGTCGCACAGCAGGCGCGCCTCGTTGAGGTCGTGCGTGACCAGCACGATGGGGATGTCGAGCTCGCGCCGCAGTTCCGCCAGCAGGGCGTACAGGCCATGGCGGCTCATCTGGTCCACCGCAGAAAAAGGTTCGTCCAGCAGCAGCAGCGCCGGCTCGCGTGCCAGCGCCCGCGCCACCGCCACCCGCTGCTGCTCGCCGCCCGACAGGTGCGCGGGCCGGCGCGCCTGCTGGCCGGGCGTCAGGCGCACATGGTCGAGCCAGTGTCGCGCACGCTCGCGGCGTTGCTCGCGCGGCAGGTGCAGCAGCGCCAGGGCCACGTTGTCCAGGGCGCTCAGATGCGGCATCAGCGCGTAGTTCTGGAACACCAGGCCGACGTGGCGTTGTTGCGGCGGCACAAACACGCCGCCGGCGGTGTCGCACCAGACCTGCTCGCCCACCAGCACGCGCCCGTGCGCCGGGCGCATGAGTCCGGCCATGATGCGCAGCATCGATGTTTTTCCCGCACCCGACGGCCCCACCAGGGCCAGCATCTCGCCCGGCGCGCAGCGAAACTGCGCTGACAGGGCCATGGGCTGGGCCTGCTCCACCTCGACCACCAGCGCCCTGCTTGCCGGTGCACTCATGGACGACGCACCAGCCGGGCCGATACGACAAAGGAAAAACCGACCGCCAGCAGCGACAGCAGCAGCAAGGCCAGCGACATCTGGTTGGCCGCCGCGAGGTTGAAGCCCTGCACCTGGTCGTAGATGGCAATCGCGATGGTGCGGGTTTCACCCGGAATGCTGCCGCCCACCATCAGCACCACGCCGAACTCGCCCAGCGTGTGCACAAAGGTCAGCACCATGGCCGACAACACGCCGGGCCAGACCAGCGGCAGCTCCACCAGGCGAAAGGTCTGCCAGCCGCCCAGGCCGCTGACGGCGGCGGCTTCGGCCAGGTTGCGCGGCACGGCTTCGAAGGCGCGCTGCACCGGCTGCACCATGAAGGGAATGTTGAACACGAGCGAGGCGATCAGCAGGCCGAGGAAGTTGAAGGTCAGTTCGACGCCGAACCACTGCCGCGCCCACTGTCCGATGGGCGAGCCGCCGCCCAGCGACACCAGCAGGTAATAACCAAGCACGGTGGGCGGCAGCACCAGCGGCAGCACCACCACCGCCTCGACCCAGGCCTTGCCGCGAAAGCCGGTGTAGGCCAGCCAGCGCCCGGTCAGTACGCCGGCGGGCAGCAGGATCACCAGCGTGGCCGCGGCCAGCTTGAGCGAAAGAAAAAGCGCGGACCAGTCCATATCGGCTTAGGACCTGTTCACTCTTTCGGCATCACGAAGCCGTAGCGGCCCATCACCGCCTGCGCGGCCGGCGTGCCGATGAAGTCGTAAAACGCCTGGGCCGCCGGCTCGGCATTTTTCAGCAGCACCATGCGCTGGCGCAGCGGCTGGTGCCAGCTGTCGGGAATCAGCGCAAACGTGCCCAGCCTGCCCACGCTGGGCGCCAGCGCGAGCGACTGCGCGATGATGCCGCCCTGGGCGCCACCCGAAGTGGCGAACTGCGCGGCCTGGGAGATGTTTTCACCGAGCACCAGCCGCGGCTGCACCTGGCTCCACAGGCCGGCATGTTGCAGCGCCTCTCTGGCGCGGGCGCCATAAGGGGCGTGATCGGGGTTGGCGATGGCGAACTTCTGCAGCCGCCCGTCCTTCAGCGCCGCCGCCAAGTCCTTCAGTTCGCTATCGGCCTTCAGGACCGAACCATGCGGCACCAGGATGCCGATGCGGCCGAGCGCATACAGCCTGCCGCGGTCGCGCGTCTTGCCGGCGTCCGCCAGTTTGAACACGAAGTCCTCGTCGGCCGAGAGAAACATCTGGAACGGCGCACCCTGCAGGATTTGCGAATAGAAGTTGCCCGACGAGCCGAACACCAGACGAATCTTGTGTTTTTTTTCCTTCTCGAACAGAGCGGCCACTTCCTCCAGCGCGAACTTCAGGTCCGACGCCGCGACCACCACCGGCTGCGCCTGCGCGCGCGCCGGCAGGCCGCCCAGGCCCATGGCGGCACAGAGCCACAGGGTCATGAGGAGTGCTTTCAAGAACATCGTTGGATTATCCCTTCCCGGTCTGCCGGAAAAGACAGCGGCGAACGAGCGCCTTACAACCAGCGTTTGAGCAGCCCCATGATCTGGTCGAAACGTTTGCCATAAGGCGGGTAGAACAGGTCGCCGCGCGCCCATTTCGACGAGACCAGCACCGGTTTTTGCTGGGTGAAACGCAGGAAGCCGGTTTCACCGTGGTAGGCGCCCCAGCCGCTGTCGCCCACGCCGCCAAAGGGCAGGTTGTCGTGGGCAATGTGCATCAGCGTGTCGTTGACCGTCACGCCGCCGCTCACGGTGCGCGCCAGCACCGCGTCACGCGAGGCCGTGTCGGTGCCGAACCAGTACAGGGCCAGCGGACGTGGCCGATCGTTGATGTAGCCGATGGCTTCGTCCAGCGTGGCATACGGCAGCACCGGCAGGATGGGGCCGAAAATTTCCTCGTCCATCAGCTTCATGGCCGGTGTGGCGCCGAACACCAGCACCGGCGCCATCTGCCTGGCGGTGGCAGGCGCAGCGCCACCAGGGTTCAGCACCTGCAGCCGCGCGCCGCCGGCTTCGGCCTGCGCCAACAGCGCCTGCAGGCGCTCGTGGTGACGCGGGCTGATGATGGCCGCGTAGTCGGGGTTGCCGGCAATGGTGGGAAACAGCCTGGCGACGGCGCGGGCAAAGGCCTCGCCAAACGCGGCTTCCCGGTCCTGCGGCACCAGCACATAGTCGGGCGCAATGCAGGTCTGGCCGGCGTTGAGCAGCTTGCCGTGCGCGATTTTCAGGGCCACGCTGTCGAGGTCGCTGGACGCGTCGACGATACACGGCGACTTGCCGCCAAGCTCCAGCGTGGTCGGTGTCAGGTTGGCGGCGGCGGCCTCGGCCACCTTGCGCCCGGTGGCGGTGGATCCGGTGAACACCAGGTGGTCAAAAGGCAGGTGGGTGAAGGCCGCCGCCAGCGCCGCGTCGCCCTCGACCACACAGAACTCGTCGGCGGAAAAGGCCTGGCCGATCAGCTCGCCCATCAGCGCCGAGGTGCGCGGCGTCAGCTCGCTCGGCTTGAGCATGACGCGGTTGCCCGCCGCCAGCGCCGTGATGGCGGGCGCCAGCGCCAGTTGCACCGGGTAGTTCCAGGGCGAGATGACCCCGACCACGCCCAGCGGCTGGCGCTGCAGATAAGCGCTCGAGGGCTGCAGGTAGATCGGCGTGGACACCTTCACCGGCTTGATCCACTTCGGCAGATGTTTGAGCGTGTGCGACAGCATCGTGCGCAGCACAAACATGTCGGCAATTTCGGTCAGCTGCGGCGAACGCACGCCGAAGTCGGCCTGCACGGCCAGCGCCAGCGCCGGGCCGTGTTCATCGAGCAGGCGGCGCATGCGCTGCAGCCGGTCCCGGCGCAGGGCCAGCGGCACGTCGACCTGGGCGCGGCTGGCGCGGTGCTGGGCGTCAAACAGGGAACGAAGGGAAAGTTCGGTGACGGCGGCAGGGGTGGTGGTGGCGTTCATCCGGCGATGATAGGCTGCAACAGGCTGTTCAGTCAGCTCCGTTCACCCTGAGCCTGTCGAAGGGCTGCAAGGCGCCGACCCCTTCGACCGAACTCAGGACAGGCGGCTCAGCCCGAACGCTCTATGAACAGTATTTGGGCTGACAGCCGATTTCTACATGCAAAAAGTGCCTCCAGCCCTTTCCAATCGGGTGCCGGCAGCTATCAACTTCATAGCAACCGGCCGTGCAGCGTAGTCCGCCCCGCGCGGCAAGCGCCACCGCAATGCGTTAAGGTTGGACCCCATGAACACGACGACTTCCACCCAGAAACTCGAAGCGGCGCTGGCCGCGATCGCTGCCGCCGGCGACGAAGGCCGGCGCATCTTCACCCGGCTGTACCTTGAGGCCGCCCGCACGGCCGCACAGGCCGCCGACCGGCGTGCCGCCAGCGGCCAGGCGCTGGGCCCGCTGGACGGCCGCATCGTCTCGATCAAGGATCTGTTCGACGTGGCCGGCGAAGCTACCACCGCCGGCTCGGCCCTGCTGCGCGATGCCGCGCCGGCAACCCAGGATGCCGTGGTGGTCAGCCGCCTGCGGGCGGCCGGCGCCGTCATCATCGGCAAAACCAACATGACCGAGTTCGCGTTCTCGGGCGTCGGCATCAACCCGCATTACGGAACACCCGGCAACGCGCTGGACACCAGCCGCATCCCGGGCGGCTCGTCCTCGGGCGCGGGCGTGTCGGTGGCGCGCGGCATGGCCGAGATCGCCATCGGCTCGGACACCGGCGGCTCGGTGCGTATTCCCTCGGCGCTCAACGGCCTGGTGGGCTTCAAGCCAACCCAGGCGCGGGTCACGCGCGAAGGCGCTTTTCCGCTGTCCTTCACCCTGGACACGCTGGGACCGCTGTGCGGCAGCGTGGCCGACGCTGCCGCCACCGACAGCGTGCTGGCCGGCATCGCGCATGAACCCCTGCAGCAGCGCGATGTACGCGGCCTGCGCCTGGGCGTGCCGCGCGGCCTGCTGTTCAGCCAGGCGCAGGACGAGGTGTTGGCCGCCGTGGAGCAGGCCCTGGCGCAGCTCGCGGGCGCCGGCGCGCTGGTCCGCGATCAAGCCCTCGACGATTTGCTCGGCGAGCCCTTTCGCCTGCAGGAGCGCGGCACCCTGGTGGCCGCAGAAGCGGCGTGGATTCACCGCGACTGGGTCGATAGCCGGCCCGAAGCGTACGACCCCATCGTGCTGGGCCGCATACGCCGCGGCCAGACGCTGGATGCGGCGACTTACGTCGGCATCCAGCAGGCGCGTGCCGCGCTGCTGCCGGCACTCGATACGCGTTTGACAGATCTCGATGCCCTGGTGCTGCCCACCGTGCCGCTGCTGGCGCCGCGCATCGCCGAGGTGCAGTCCGAAGACGCGTTTTTGCGCACCAACACCCTGCTGCTGCGCAATCCCTCGGTCTTCAACTTCCTTGACCTGCCGGCGTTGACCTTGCCGCTGCCGCGCGGCGGCGGGCTGGCGGTCGGGCTGATGCTGGTGGGCAAGCGCGGACAGGACCGGGAATTGCTGGCGCTGGGCGCAGCGGTCGAGCGGCTACTCAACCTTGTTTGACTTGTCATTGCGGCCTGGAGCCGCCATCCATGCCGGCACCCCCTCGGCGGTGTTCCATGGACGGTTTCGTCATTCATGACATGCCACCCTTCTGGCTGAGCCTCTTGAAGAAAACAGTTGGAAGGCGCGGACTGGCGCCGAAGGCATGCGCCGGTTGCGCGGGCTGCACCGTCATCGCGCCATTTCCATCCAGAGCGCCGTCGTGGCCTCAACCCGCACCGAAGCCCCATCGGCGAGCGCACGCCAGGCCAGGGTGTGCGGCGGTACCGTCGTGAACTTCCTGTTGACCTGCACGGTCACCGGCTCGTCCCAGGCATACACGGCGACCCGTGTGCCGGGTTTGACCTCCACGTCCAGCGCCCCCAGCACACGGACCAGGCGCGCGCTGCCGCGCCCTTTTCGGAGCATCAGGCTGAAGTCTTCGGTGGGGCCGGCTATCAGTTCACAGGTGCAGGCCAGGGCACCGTCAAAAGACAGCGGCTCGCCTTGTGGCGTCAACTCGCGGGTCTGCCCGTCCAGCGTGAGCCGCACGCCGGCGCCGCCCAGCACTGCGAACCAGCGCTGCACACCCTCATAACGCGAAAACGGTCCGTTTTTTTCGATCTCGGCCACCGAGATGCGCCAGTCCCAGTCCTCGGCGGTCGGCCAGGCCAGCAGCTCGCGCGTGATGCCGCCGCCGTTGCGCCAGGCCGTGGGCGCCACCTCTTCCAGGGGGATGATTTGCCAGCTCATGGGGAGACCTCCGCTTGAAGGGCGCGCGTTGGGAATGGGTAGCCATTCATGCGCCAAATTGTCCTGCAAAGCCGTCTCGCGTGCCAGAACAAATCAGCCAGGCCAGGCCGGCGCCGGCCTGCTGGGGCCGCCGCCACCCGCGCCCGGGTGGGCTGCCCCTGGTTACCTGAAAAATTCAAAGCAAAAACAGGCTCCAGCCCTTTGACTGATTGCGCCAGCAGCTATCAAGTTCGTAGCAAGAACGGGTCGCGATCCTGGCCGTCGCCGATCAGCGGGCCCTGCTTGAAAATGCCGCTGATGCGCAAGGCCGGCTCGCCGTCGGCCGTCACCAAGCCCTGGATAAAGATCATGTTGCGCGTGCTGCGCAGGATGTCGGCCTGGCCCTGCACCCAGGCGCCCAGCATGGCCGGCGCCAGGTAATCGATTTGCAGGCTGATGGTGGGCAGGAAACGCCTGTCGCTGTCGGTCTGGTACATCGCCGCGCAGGGCAGCAGCATGTCGGCAAAAGATGCCAGCATGCCGCCGTGGCACATCTTCAGCGGGTTGCTGTGCCGTTCCTCGACGCGAAAACCCAGCAGCAGGCGCTGGCCTTCCAGCCGTGCGTAGAACGGGCCATTGACCCCGATGAAGGGGCCGCCGACACGAACAGGCACAAAACCATCGGGGATGGCGGACGAAGAGGAAGGAGTGGCTTCAGGCATGGCTCATGCTAACCGGCGCGCGGCCCGTGGCCCGTCCGCTCGGTGACTGCGGGGTGATGGTCAGCCTGCGGTCTCGCCGCCGCGCGCCATACGCGTGACGCGGGCTTGGGCTACAGTTGCCGTTCAATCTTCACCCCGCACAGCACCACCCCGCCATGAACGATCTCTCCGCCTTCCCCGTCACCCGCAAATGGCCAGCGCAACATCCCGAACGCATTCAGCTGTATTCACTGCCCACGCCCAACGGCGTCAAGGTCTCGATCATGCTGGAAGAGACCGGCCTGCCCTACGAGCCGCACCTGGTCAGCTTCGAGACCAACGACCAGATGTCGCCGGAATTCATCTCGCTGAGCCCCAACAACAAGATCCCGGCGATCCTCGACCCGAACGGCCCGGGCGGCAAGCCCTTGGGCCTGTTCGAGTCCGGCGCCATCCTGATCTACCTGGCCGAAAAGACCGGAAAATTCCTGCCGGCCGACCCTGCCGGCCGTTATGAAACCCTCCAGTGGCTGATGTTCCAGATGGGCGGTATCGGCCCAATGTTCGGCCAGCTCGGCTTCTTCCACAAGTTCGCCGGCAAGGACTATGAAGACAAGCGCCCGCGCGACCGCTACGTGGCCGAAGCCAAACGGCTGCTCGGTGTGCTGGACAAGCGCCTCGAAGGCCGCGCCTGGATCATGGGCAACGACTACACCATTGCCGACATCGCCACCTTCGGCTGGGTACGCAACCTGATCGGCTTCTATGAGGCCGGGGAGCTGGTCGGCATCACCGACTTTCCGAACGTGCTGCGTGTGTTGGATACCTTTGTGGCGCGGCCCGCGGTTGTCAAAGGCCTGGGCATACCGGCGCGGACCTGACCGCCATGCCTGTGGGCACAGTCCACAGGGCGTGAATCGCGCAACAAGGTTCAGCTGGCCCTAGCTGCCACGCCTTGCACGACCCCATCGCGGCCCCAGCACCCGCAACAATTCCAGCCAGACCAGGCACAGTGCCACCAGCACGGCGGCGAGCGTCAGCTCCCGGGCACCCGGCAGGGCCAGCCCCATCAGTTCCCGCAGCCACGGCAGGCCGAGCACCGCCACCAGCAGTGCCGCCACACCGGCTGCCATGCGCCACAACCACGGGTTGGACGCAGCCGCACCGAGCAGCACGGGCCGCGACGGATCGCGGTTGGCCAGGATCAGCAGCATCACCGCCAGCACCAGCGCGCTGAACACCACACCACGGCCCTGGCCGGCGCTCCAGCCCTGTCCCGCCAGCCAGGCCTGCCCGGCCAGCAGCACCCCTGCCACACCCAGGCCCTGCAACACGCCGTGCGCCAGCGGTGCAGCGGCAAATGGCGAGTCCGAGACGGGGCGCGGCGGACGCGCCATCAGGTCGCTGCCCTCCGGCTCGGCCTCGAACACGATGGAACAGGCCGGATCGATCAACAGTTCCAGCAACACGATGTGCACCGGCAGCAGCAGCACCGGCCAGTGCAGCAGCGTGGGCACCAGCGCCAGCGCGATGATGGGAACATGCACAGCAAACACAAACCGCGTCGCCTTGCGGATGTTGTCGTCAATGCGCCGGCCCTGGCGAATGGCGGCCACGATGCGCGCAAAGCTGTCGTCGAGCAGCACCAGGGCGGCGGCCTCGCGCGCCACGTCGGTGCCGCGCTCGCCCATGGCAATACCCACGTCGGCGGCCTTGAGCGCGGGCGCGTCGTTGACGCCGTCACCGGTCATGGCCACCACTTCGCCATCGGTGCGCAGCATCTGCACCAGGCGCAGCTTGTGCTGGGGCTTGAGGCGCGCACACAGGTCCACATGGCGCAGCCGCTGGCGCAGGGCGCCATCGTCCAGGGCTTCGATCTCGGCGCCGGTCATCAGGTCGGGGCGCTCCGACAGGCCGACCTGGCGCGCAATGGCCAGGGCCGTGGCGGGGTGGTCGCCGGTCATCATGATCACGCGCACGCCGGCCTGCCGGCACTCGGCCAGCGCGGCAGGCACCTCGGCGCGTGGCGGATCGGCCAGGGCGACCAGGCCGAGAAACTCGAAATCGAAGTCGTGCTGGCTTGGCGGCCAGGGCGGCGCCGCGTCCGGCGCGGCGGCCTGCCCGCTCCAGCGCCCGCGCGCCACACCGAGCACGCGCAGACCGCGTTCTGCCATGGTTTCCACCTGCCGGCCGATGGCCTCACGCTGCGCCGCGTCGAGGTGGCACAGGTCGGCCACCGCCTCAGGCGCGCCCTTGGTGGCCAGCAGGTGTTGCGCGGGGTCGGCACTGGCAAACACGCGTGTCATGGCCAGAATCTCGCCCGACAACGCGTATTCAAACTCGGGCTCGCGGCCCTCGTGCACATGCTCGGTGCCGGCCAGCCACTGGTGGCCAAAAAGCTGGATCGCCTTTTCCATCGGGTCGAACGGATCACCGGGCGTCGCCAGCATGGCAAATTCCACCAGCAGGTGAAACTCCTCGGCCAGGCTGTCGGCACCCTCCGGTTGAAAGTGTGCACCAACCGTGGCGAGCTCGGCAACCGCCATGCGGTTCACCGTCAGCGTGCCGGTCTTGTCCACCGCGAGCACGGTGATGGCGCCCAGCGCCTCGACGGCGGTGACGCGCCGCGTCAGCACCTTGTGCCGGGAGATGCGCCACGCGCCCAGGGCCAGGAAGACGGTGAGAATGACCGGAATTTCCTCGGGCAGGATGGCCATGGCCAGCGCAATGCCGGAGAGCAGGCTTTCCAGCAGCGGCCTGTCGTTCCACCACCAGCCCAGCAGGACCTGGGCGCTGGCCAGCAGCAGCGCGGCCACGCCGAGCTGGCGCACCAGTTTGCGCGATCGCTGCTGCAGCGCCGAGGGTGGCTCGGTGGTGGCGGCCAGGTCGGCGCCTATGCGCCCGACCGCCGTGTGGGCGGCGATGGCGCAAACCTCGGCCAAACCCACGCCGCGCGTGACCACGGTGCTGGCGAATAGAGCCCCCACGCTTGCCACTTCGTGTGCTGCGCTGCCCCCCGAGGGGGCTGGCCTTGCTTGGGGCGGCCCGGCGCTGGCGGCCGACGCCCCCACGCTTGCCGCCGCGTTTGCCAACGGCTGCTCGTCCGTCGTCGCGGGCAGCTTGGTCACGGGCATGGCCTCGCCCGTGAGCAGCGATTCATCCACCTCCAGTTGGCCGTCAATCAGCAGCGCATCGGCGGCAATGCGGTCGCCCTCATGCAGCACCAGCAGGTCACCCAGCACCACCTCGCGTCCGGCAATGCGCTGCTCCAGGCCGTCCCGAATTACCAGGGCGCGCGGAGCCGACAGGTCGCGCAGCGACTCCAGCGCGCGCTGCGTCTTGCGCTCCTGCACCAGCGTGATGGCGATGACCACGAACACAAAGCTCAGCAGAAACAGCGCCTCGCCCCGGTCGCCCAGCGCCAGGTAGATGCCGCCGGCGGCCAGCAGCATCAGGAACATCGGTTCGGTGACCACGTCGCGCACGATGGCCGCGGTGGACTTGGGTTCGCTGCCGGGCAGCAGGTTGGGCCCCTGATCAGCGAGGCGGCGTGTCGCCTCGCTGGCGCTCAGGCCCTGGCGGGCGGCTGCCTCGGGCATGCCGCTCGGGGGCTGGAGCCGGTGAGGCGCGGGAGGGAGCGTGGCCATTTTTTTCGGTCAGGGGTTGGTAGGGTGGCGGCCATGACGGCTTTGCTTCCGTTTTCTGATGGTAGACGAGTCAGCGTTCGACCAGCCAGAAACAGGGTCGCGTGCGCGCCCGACCCGGCGCAGATGGCCGGAACAGCCCGGGGATGGGTGTATAACCGGAACCCTCGGGTGACGTGCCGCGGCGTTTCAGACAGCGCGCATGACCCCTCCCCCCGAACCAGCCAGGCGCTTGCACGCGCCGCAACACCACGGAATTTCAAGCATGGGCGCGCAGTGGAAAGCAAAAGGCAAGGAACTGGCAGCCAATGCCAAGGGCAAACTGTTTGGACGGCTGGCCAAGGACATCATGATCGCGGCACGCAACGGCGCCGACCCTGCGTCGAACGCACGCCTGCGGCTGGTGGTCGAGCAGGCCCGCAAGGTGTCCATGCCCAAGGAGACCCTGGAGCGCGCCATCAAGAAAGGCGCCGGCCTCACGGGAGATGTGGTTCATTACGAACACGTGATTTATGAAGGTTTCGCACCGCACCGCGTGCCGGTGATGGTCGAATGCCTGACCGACAACCTGAACCGCACGGCCCCTGAAATGCGCGTGTTGTTCCGCAAGGGGCAGCTCGGCACCTCCGGCTCCGTGTCCTGGGATTTCGACCATGTCGGCATGATCGAGGCCGAACCCACGGCAGCGGGCGCAGACCCCGAACTCGCCGCCATTGAAGCGGGCGCCCAGGACTTCGAGCCCGGTGACGAAGACGGCACCACGATGTTTCTGACCGATGCGAGCGACCTCGACATCGTCAGCCGCGCGCTGCCGGCCCAGGGCTTTACCGTGCTGTCGGCCAAGCTCGGCTACAAGGCCAAAAATCCTGTGGACCCGGCCAGCCTGAGCGCCGCGGATCTGGAAGAAGTGGAAGCCTTCCTGGCCGCCATCGACGCCAACGACGATGTGCAGAATGTGTTTGCGGGCCTGGGGGGTTGAAGCGGGTGCCCGGCCCAAATCAGGGAAAATGGCTGACGATTCGCGCTAACCCAAAAAATACCCATGACCGACACCCTTGAACGCCCCCCTCTGCCAGACCACCTGTCCGCAGACCCACGCAGCCCGCACCACGTCGCCGCCGTGTTCGAGCACGACATCGGTATCCGCTTCAACGACAAGGAGCGTACCGACGTCGAGGAATACTGCATCAGCGAACGCTGGATCAAGGTGCCCGCCGGCAAGGCGCTGGACCGCAAGGGCCAGCCGCTGATGATCAAGCTCAAGGGCAAGGTCGAGGCGTTTTACAAGTAAGAAGTCAGCGGCGAGCGGCTGGTTGGCATGATCACCCAGCCTGACCTGTTGGCTGCACTGGGGCGGGCGGCAGATCCAGAAGCTTGGCTTTTTTTGCCAACTCGGTTGCAAATGATGCATAAAAACGTGCTTTAGCCCAATAGATTCGGGCGCAGGCAGCTACTGATTCCATAGCAAGCCGCGCAGCCACCAGAGGCTTCAGGCGCACGCAGGGCCCTTCAACTCAACCGTATTGCCATCCGGGTCAGAGAGGTAAAGCGACAAGCCTTCCCCCTCGGCCCCGAAGTTCACGGCAGCCGGCCCGTGGGTGGGTATGTTGTGCGCGGCAAGGTGCTGCGTCAGGGCCGCTTCATCAAAGGGATCGACCCGAAGGCACAGATGATCGACATTGCGGCCTTCCTTCGCCGGGCCAACGCCACCCCATAGCCCAAGCACGCCGTCCAGCGCGACCAGATCAATCATGGAGCTGCCAGCTGACAGGTGGATGAGGCCGAGGTCATCTCGCCTTCTGGCGACTTTGCAGCCCAGCACATTGCAATAGAAGGCCATGGCGCGTTCAAGGCTCGCGACACGAAGCACGATGTGATCGATGTGCTGGATGGTGAAGCTGGGTGTCGGCGCGGAGGTCATGCTTGACTCCTGGTGGACTTTTCAATGAACGCGACTATCTTCCAGCTCATATCGAGCAGCAAGTGTTGTGCACCGTGCGCATCGTTAAACGTGGCGATTTCGAATCGCATAGGCAACTGCGTACATCCTCCATTCGAAGGATGCGTCAGGCATGGTTTCTTTGTACCCTGTGACCCCTACCTATCGAAAACTCGTACCTATCGGCAGTCAGTCATATCTGAGGCGGTACTCAGCATTCGCAGAGAGAAACGCACATCTCTACCGGAGCTAGTCTAAATTTGAGAAGACTTGCCCAAATGAACAGAATTTGGAGTCAATACTGTGAATCCAGAATTACGCCCTCTTCATCTGCACACTCTTGAGTCGTTGTGTGCCGACTTGATAAGCGCCCGTGCCATCGGTATCGGAAAAGAAAACACGCCATTTTCGTTAAACTCCGCCACTGCACGGTCCGTGCTTGAGTGGTATTACAAGAACCGGTCCAAGTGGGCTGGAAACGTAATGACGGCTGATGTAGAAGCCATTGTCGATAGCGTCACCAAAGCGCCAACAGAGATTCCGAGCATAGGGGGTCCGACAAACCAAGTGGTCAAACACTACACACTACTCAAGCTTGAAGCCCATAAGTTTGGCGGGCTTCATCACCCAGGAACTGCAACGCAGGCTCCGAAGAATTTCGTATACGACTTCAAGTCAGACGTGACCATGTTTGAGGGCTCTAATGGGTGTGGAAAGACATCCCTCTTGAACGCCATCATCTGGGCACTAACCGGCGAAATCCTGCGGCCACAACGCCTGCCTGAACTCGCAGCAAATGAGTTCCAGTGTGAGATTGACGGGGAGAACGATGCGGACGGTAGCACACACAAGCTGATCGCTGTAATGCCGTTGCCCGACCCGATGACTCATCGCCCTACAGCGACATTACTGCCAGCCGATACATGGGTGGAGTTGACGTTTCGTGACGAGACCGGTGTTACACATAGCCCAGTTCGTCGAACGTTGACGCGTACCGCGCGAGGAAAGATCGAAGACTCCGTAACTGGAATTGATGCGTTGAGCCTCGATCCAGTTTCACTTAGGACCGGCACAGTAATGCCTGGCATGCTTCCATTTATCCAATTGGGTGGGGAGTCGAAGCTTGGAAAGGCGGTTGCAGAACTAACCGGCATGGCTCCTCTGGTCAAGCTGGCTTCGCATGCAGATCGGGCAAAACGAAAAATTGATGGCGATCTCACTAAAGACCGAAACCGTGATATTGAAAAGGCCGACATAGCGTACGACCGCTCTCATGCAGACTTGACGGAGAAAGTCAGCCTTAATCCCTCCATCGCTTACAGTCATTCGATACCCAAGGCCTCCTCAAACCCGTTAATCGAGGCTGCGCTAACCCAGGCAATAGCTCATTTTGATGGTCTTAAGGCCACCGCATTGGCCGACGCAAGACAAGTACTCGGGGCTGGGTTCGATGCGAGCGAGGCCAGCGCGCGACGTGATCTTGAGGACAGTATTGCTCCAGCAACCGTGGCCGTACGAGGTCTCGCAACACTTCCATCTGCTGCTCGCCTGAGCGCCCTTGCCAAGTTAACTGAAGAAGAGCTTACCAATACGCAGGCTCGCCTTGACAAGATATATACCGACGTGAAAATTTTGACGGATCTGGCGGCCGATCCTTCTAAGGCAGGTCGCATCCGATTGTATTCACGCTTGTCCGCATGGGCCAAAGAACATCCTCACGCAGTCATAAATGAAGATCTATGCATTGTCTGCGGTCAAGAACTCGAAGGCATAGTAGACCCCGTTACGGGTCTTTCAGTAAAACAGCATCTCCACGATGCGACCAAGACCGACGCAGCCCTCCTTAGTCAGACGCTAGCTTCATGGTCGAGTTTCGTTCTGGGAGAACTCGCACGCGAGCTACCGGTATCCTTGCAGCAAGAACTGCGTCAAGATTTGCCATTGCATCCTGGAGAACTAATTCGGATGGCTGTGGTTGATGAACTATTCTCAGACGAATCCTTTTTGGGCGTTCTGGGCGAACTAAAGACCGGCGTACAAACGGCATGCGACGTGGGCCTTAAAAAGCTACCACCGCTTCCCACTCGGGATTCACACGATATTTCAACCGATTTACCTGAGCTAACAAACTTGCAGATTGCGATCCGACGCGTCAACGTCGCAATCGACTTCAGCAAGTGGCGAAAGGACCACAAGACAAACGTTGGTGAATTCACTGCTGCTGTGGTGGGTCAGGCTTCTAAAGAGGGACTCCCAACAGCACCAGAGTCTCTTCTCGGACACCTTCAACGCTTGCAAGTCATCGTTGAAGGTGTCGAACCCATTACTCAGGCATTGATACTTTGCAGGCGTATGGAAAAAGATATCGCTGAGCGTCGTGCAGTCCAGAAGAGACTTGAGTCATACGGACTTGCCAGCGTGGCTTTACAAGAATGCATGAAGGTCGGAAGTTTGGCGGAACAACAAGTAGATCAGCTCCAAGTTCTTCTCCAGAGGCGTGCAGTTGCATGGAGAAACCGGATTTATCAAGGCGCATTCCCGTCGACTAACCATGACCTTGTAGCTTCGCGCATGAGCGGTGAGGGTCAATTGGAGTTAATGGTCGGCGCAAATGGCTTGGCGGCTCCTGCTCAGCACGTTGCAAACGCCTCCGCATTGAGGGCGAGCTTGGTAGGTTTTTTCCTTGCCTATTGGGAATACTTACTTAGCGAGCGGGGCGGACTGCGTATGCTGCTACTCGATGATCCGCAGGAACTACTTGACGGCGATAACAGGGAGAGATTGGCAAAAACAGTAGGGGATCTTGTCAAAGCAAACGCCCAACTCATCGTTACCACGCATGATGCAAAATTTGCAATGCTTGTTGCGCGATCAGCAAATGCAGCCAGTACTTCGTTTGACCATCAATCTGTGCTCCCTGCTACAAGGTTGCGAGGGACGCTCTATCTCTCGCCGAGCGTATCGGAGGTACAAAAAAAGCATGAGGCTCATCTTGCTGATCCGGATAGCGCAGGTCCTGCGCAAGACTATGCCTCTGAATGCCGTGTTTTCATTGAGGGAAGACTTGGTGACATTTTTGACGATACAGCATTCCCCTCCACCACCGTTACGACCTTTGCTCCAACTCTTTCGGATCATCTCGGTCGTTTACGCGGACTTGTCAAAAATGGTTCGAACGAACTTTTTCGAAGCCCACTTCTTAAAAAGCTTAGTAGTGATCCAGCGCTTAAGGATGGGGCACCGACGCTCGCTTTACTGAACAAGGCTCACCACGGTAGCAAAGCCACAATTACTGCAACCGACGTTGCGACAGCGCACATAGATTTGGAACGTCTACGGCGTTCAGTCGAAGATGTTCATGAGGAGTTTAGGTTGTATCGAAGGCGCGATCGCCTTCAACCGATAGTTTCTGAAATTCCATCATTGGCGCCAAACATCGTTTCAAAATTTGATGTTCCGATCCTCCCAAACTTAGCCGCTTTCGTACGTGGAGGGACTGTCGGTGAATCTCAGGAGACAGATTTGGAAAAAATCAACTCCACGTGGTTCGAGGACAAATCCTTTTTCTTGCTCAGAACAAGTAACTTTGGTTTCGCTGGTCGAGCGACAAGTGTCGCAATCGTTGAAACCGAGCCAAGCGCAGTCGAAGATCGTCGGCTTGTCATCGCCCGGCGCGCTAACGATGTATATGCCAGACGCCTTCTGCGCCCCTCAGATTCCCATTTTCTCGCATTGGCCGCAGAAACACCGGATCCCCGTCGAAGCCCTCAGACTCTGCTTTTTCAGGAAAACGAAATTGCAACTCATAGGGTCGTCGGTATGCTTTTTGGTGATGCAATCAGCGTCCCGGCTTCAAAATCAGAGGCCGTTCAAATTGATGGCGCCGGACTATTGCAACAGGTACTCATCGCCTACCGTATTCGAGAAGACAGCGCAATTCCCCTTGCTTTGCCTGATCAGATTGCCCTGGGCAATGCGCGCATCGCCTTAAATGACTTCGACCAACACCTCGACGCCTACGTTGCACTTCACTTGAGCGACGGAACAAGCATTTTTAAGCGCGTTGGGGAAAAATTGCCGGCCCCCTTATCGCATCTTAGAAGGTTC
Organism: Polaromonas sp. YR568; assembly: GCF_943371715.1. Taxonomy (GTDB): domain Bacteria; phylum Pseudomonadota; class Gammaproteobacteria; order Burkholderiales; family Burkholderiaceae_C; genus Polaromonas. The sequence continues at coordinate 70,847 of NZ_CALRVW010000022.1, forward strand.
GAGACTATCGGCGGTCTGGGGGTTGCGGATGTGCTCGCCATCGGACAACCCCAAGCTGGCTTCAAGATGGTTGAACACGCCGTACTTGTTTTGGGTGTCCTGTATAGGGACTAATACTGCCTTTTGATACTGGGGCGAAAATCAGGATCGACAGCTAGTGCGAAGGCCACCTTGGAAAACACGTTGAGCACCACCACCCGGGAAACAATAAGCCCCATCCGTGCGCTCAAGAACCACTTCCCAAAGGGCTTTGGACCTGACGTACTTTTTGGTGACAAAGTGATCAAGCGAAAGCGTGTTCCAGCCTTCTGCAAAGAGTGAAGTGATTGCGGCTTCATTGAAGAAACGTTTTGGTTCACCCTTGACCATGAAAAAGTTGGGCTCGATTTCAGGGTGGCCGCTGGCGCCGAAGTTGTGATCCTGGTCCGAGTTGAGGCGACAAAGAAAGACGCCGCCGGGGCGCAAGGCTGAACGGATGCGCGCCACCAGTGCTTGCGTTTCAGCCCAGGAAAAATAGTGAATCGACAGGCTGGCGACGATGGCCCCCAGCTCACTTGCAATTTCGGGGAAGGGTTCCCGCACGTCTCTGCACTCCACCACCGCCGCCGATACACGAAGCTTTGTGATGCCTGCCGAAACACTGGAAAGATCGAAGGCGTGGACCTTCAACCCGGCGCCGGCAAGGACAGCCGTGTCATCTCCATGGCCACATCCGATCTCCAGCACGGGGCCGGAGTCGGCCCGCTCAAGCACAAGAGGAAGCCATCGGTTGAGCCAGGGATCGGTGAACATTTTTTTGACGCCTTGGATACATTCGGAGAAGTGCGGACTGAGACCGCGAGCCAGGACGTGACTTTACAACCGCCGGTACGCAAGGGCCGTTTTTGCCTGCGCCAGAGCCATGGTTTGAGGTTTTCATGCATCAAACAAGCCGCCAGCCTTTATACGGCAAGCGCCAGTAGCTATTGATTCAATAGCAAATCTAACCCCTCTTTCGGCGCATGGCGCGCCCGATCCCGATTCGCGGATCGAAGCCGGCCGTGGTTAGCCCCGCAACCGCCGCTCTAGCCCCCTCCGTTGTAAAGCCGTAAGCGTCCTCTCAATACCCCTCTTGACGCCGGATCGATGAAGGAGCTAAAGCAGGTCGCTCACACCTTCGTTGACCTCGTCGACGAACGTGTCATTTGACCAAGCCAGGCCGATGGCCTTGTCCAGGCGTTTAAGCAGGGCGTTG
>NZ_CALRVW010000023.1:0-66073 GCF_943371715.1 Polaromonas sp. YR568
TTGGCGCGTCCTCGCCGGAGCCCGATTCCGTACCCGCTCCCGACCCCACCACCCTTCTGGCTGCGCCGAGGAGCGGAGGTCCAGACGGATCAGGACGGGCGATTGTCTGAGCGCAGCGAGTTCGAGCCCGGCCCCGGCTGGACCGAGCACCGCAGGTTGCCCGCAGCGAAGCGGAGGGACGCAGACAGCAGGGTCGCCTTTTCTTTTGCTTACTTTTCTTTTGGCGACGCAAAAGAAAAGTGAGTTGCCGCCGGGCAACCCCCGGCTTGCAGGCGCACCACAAGAAGTCGAGACTTGTGATGGCTTTACCTCATTCACTAGAGGCAAGCACACAACGAAAGCTACAGACGAAAAAAAGGCAGCCCGAAAGCTGCCTTTGATCTGAAGTGCCAGACTGGCACGAAGGTCAGGATTACTCCGTGCGTTCACCCGCAGCCGGTGCGGCAGGCTGCTCGAACGGCAGGGTCATGTCGCGCAGGTCGCGTTTGGTCTCGACCAGCACCAGCGGGCTGGCGTCCAGTTGCGGTGCCGGTGGGCGCTCGCGTGGCACATGGATCGGTTTGGGTTCGGCGGCCATCGCAGCTTGTATTTCCGCGATCTTGCTGGCGTCGGAATTGACCCATTGCAGACCCGAGGACTGGGCCACCTGGGCCAGGTCCTGCAGGGGCAGGTCGTAGGTCTGGACTTTCGGCAACGCGTGTGCGGCGGGTGCAGCAGCGGCCGGCGCGACGGCCGCAGGCCGGGCGATGGCGGGCGCGGCGACGGGCGCCGGTGCTGCCACAGGCGCTGCGGGCATCGGTGTCGGTGCTGCAGCTGCAACAAATTCAGTAGCTGCCGGCGCACGTGTTTCCTGGGCTGCAGCCTGATTTGGCTCAAAGCTTTCAGAAGCAGCCACCGGGGTTACGCCTTCGGCCTGGCCCTCGGCGGGCTGGTCGCTGCGCTCTGAACGTTCGCGGCGGTCGCGGCCATAACGGTCACGGCTGCGGCGCTCGCGCGGCTGGCGGTCCTGGCCTTCTTCCTGACCTTCAGCGCGCGGCTGGACGTCGGTGGAAGAGGCCGGCACCACCGGGTTGCCGGCTTCATCGAGGCCGGCCACGACGGCGGGGTGCGCTGCATCAAAGCTGTCGGCCTGGGCGGCGGCCGCGGGTGCGGTGCTGCCGTCCGTGCGCTCGTCACGACGCTCGTTGCGACGGCCTGCGCCGCGTTCACCGCGTTCGCCACGCTCACCGCGTGCTTCACCACCACGCTCGCCGCGTTCACGGCGACCCTGGCCTTCGGCGCGCGGCTGGCGCTCGCCGTCACGGCCGGCGTCCTGTGCCGGACGTTCCTGGCGCGGCGCGGCATCACCTTCGCTCATGGCTGCGGCCATCGCTGCCTGGTTGGCCAGGGCCAGATCCTGCTCGATGGAGTCGCGTGCCGGGCGGTCGGCACGTTCGCCACCGCGCTCGGCGCCCCGTTCGCCACGACCTCGGCGGCTGCGTTCACCACGTTCGCCGCGGCCTTCGCTGTCGCCCTGGCCTTCCGGACGGGGTGGACGCTCTGCGCGCTCGGGACGGGCCTCGTTGTTGCGGCCTTCGGGCCGTGCTTCACCGGCGGGGCGTTCCTGGCGGGCGCCTTCGGCGCGGCCATCGGCATTGCGCTCGCGGCGCTCGCCGCCACGGCCTTCACCACGTTCACCGCGCTCACCGCCACGCTGGTCGGGACGGGCTTCGCCACGTCCTTCGCCCGGGCGTCCTTCGCTGCGGCCACCACGGCCGCCACGGCCGCCGCGTTCACCACGGCCACCGCGATCACCGCGCTCGCTGCTGCGTTCCCCGCGTTCGCCGCGCTGCTCGTCACGCCGGCCTTCGCCGCGTTCGTCTTTTTTGACTTCCTTGACGGGCACCGGAGCGGGTGCGGCTTCTGCGCCTACAAAAAATTCCTTGAGTTTGGCAAAGAAGCTTTTTTCCGCCGGGGCGGCAACCACCGGCCGGACCGGCTGGGCCGCCACCGGGGCAGGCGCCGGTGCCGGCTTGGGCACGACGATGGGTGCCGGTGCATCGGGCAACACGCCCTTGATGATGGGTTCCTGCTTGTTGTGCTTTTCCTGGCTGCGGCGGGTGACCGTGGTCGGGTCTTCCATCTCGTCGGCCATCTTGTAGCTCGCCTCGATGTTGTCCAGGCGCGGGTCGTCGTGTTTCAGGCGCTCGAGCTTGTAGTTCGGTGTTTCCAGCGTCTTGTTGGGCACCAGTAGCACGTTGATGCGCTGCTTCATCTCGATCTTGGCGATCTCGGAGCGTTTTTCGTTGAGCAGGAAAGACGCGACATCGACCGGCACCTGGCACAGCACCGAGGCCGTGCTGTCTTTCAGCGACTCTTCCTGGATGATGCGCAGGATCTGCAGCGCCGAGCTTTCGGTGTCGCGGATGTGGCCGGAACCGCCGCAACGCGGGCAGGGGATGGACGCGCCTTCGTTGAGCGCAGGGCGCAGGCGCTGGCGGCTCATTTCCATCAGGCCGAACTTGCTGATGGTGCCGAACTGCACGCGGGCGCGGTCCTGGCGCAGCGCGTCGCGCAGGCGGTTTTCAACGTCGCGGCGGTTGCGCGACTCTTCCATGTCGATGAAGTCGATGACGATCAGGCCGCCCAGGTCACGCAGACGCATCTGGCGCGCGACTTCGTCGGCGGCTTCCAGATTCGTGCGGGTGGCGGTTTCCTCGATGTCGCCGCCCTTGATGGCGCGGGCCGAGTTGACGTCCACCGAGACCAGCGCCTCGGTGTGGTCGATCACGATGGCGCCGCCGGAAGGCAACTGTACGGTGCGGGCATAGGCCGACTCGATCTGGTGCTCGATCTGGAAGCGGCTGAACAGCGGTGCGTCGTCGCGGTAACGCTTGACGCGGTGCTCGTGCTCGGGCATCACGTGGGCCATGAACTGGCGCGCCTGCTCGTACACGTCGTCGGTGTCGAACAGGATGTCGCCGATGTCGCTGTTGAAGTAGTCGCGGATGGCGCGGATCACGAGGCTGGATTCCTGGTAAATCAGGAAGGCGCCCTTGCCGCCCTTGCCGGCGCCGTCAATTGCGGTCCACAGCTTGATCAGGTAGTTCAGGTCCCACTGCAGCTCGGCGGCGCTGCGGCCGATGCCGGCGGTGCGGGCAATGATGCTGGCGCCGGCCGGGTATTCCAGCTGGTCCATGTTTTCCTTGAGCTCGGCCCGGTCTTCGCCTTCAATGCGGCGGCTGACGCCACCGCCGCGCGGGTTGTTGGGCATCAGCACGACATAGCGGCCGGCCAGCGAGACGAAGGTGGTCAGGGCCGCGCCCTTGTTGCCGCGTTCTTCCTTTTCGACCTGGACCAGGATTTCCTGGCCTTCGCGGATCACGTCCTGGATGCGCGCCTGGCTGACCGACACGCCCTGGGCGAAGTACTGCTTGGAGATTTCCTTGAACGGCAAAAAGCCGTGGCGGTCTTCACCGTAGTCGACAAAACAGGCTTCGAGCGAAGGCTCGACACGTGTCACGACGGCCTTGTAGATGTTGCCCTTGCGCTGTTCGCGCCCTTCAATTTCGATTTCGTAGTCGAGGAGTTTCTGTCCGTCGACGATGGCCAGGCGGCGTTCTTCCGACTGGGTGGCATTGACCAGCATGCGTTTCATGGGGGTTCCTTCGTTCTTCTGTCTCAAACATCACTGCCCGAAAAACGGGCAAACGACGCCGGGAGCAGACGTTGTGCGAACGTGGGGAATTGCCGGAGAGCTTTTGACGCGCCATGGCGACTGAAAAAATCAGTCAGCGGAGCGGTCTGGGCGTAGGCGCGTGGATGGGGCGAGTCGGGGTCTGACAGGGGTTTGCTACCAAAAAAGTAGCTGCTTGCGCCCGTGAAACAAGGGCTGACGGCTGATCCATGCCAAAAAGCGGGGCTAAAAAGCGCCGCAGGCACAGAAACATCAGTTCAACCAGTGTTGTCGTCAAAGGGCTACCCATTCCAAGACCAGATTTCACCTGGATCCGTGTCCAGCCCGTAGGGCTGAACACATCGTATTCCGTAGTTGTATTCGCAAAACGTCGACTCGTCTGCACAACATGTTCCTGCCGCGGGGTGCCTGGCACCGTGCGCTTGCGGGCATTTGCTGCCAGTGGCGTCGACCTTCCAGCAAGGCTGTTGCAGTGGGTTGATGGGTGTGTGGACTAAACTCCCAGACAAATCAACCACTTACAGCTTGTCGCTAGTGAAACACATTATAGGCGCAGGTTCAGGTAAAACACGCCGTCCGGGTAAACCCCTGACGGCGGTGCAGCCTGACCGACCCAGACCCCCTCCACCTTTGCCAGCCCCGCCGGAGCTGCCCGCGAAAGCGGCCCCGCAGGCCACGCTGGTGACAGTGGACGCTGACTTTGCGGGCCAGCGCCTGGACAACTTCCTGATCCGCCAGCTCAAGGGCGTGCCCAAGACACACGTGTACCGCATCATCCGCAGCGGGGAAGTGCGCATCAACAAGGGCCGGGCGCAGGCCGACACCCGGGTCGAGGCCGGCGACATCGTGCGCCTGCCGCCGGTGCGCACCTCGGAGCGGGCCGATGAGAAGGCCCGGGCCATGGCGGTCGAAGTGGCGCGCCACGGCGCCGCGTCCACCACAGGTGGTTACGCGCCGTCACGGGAGTTCCCCATCCTGTTTGAAGACGAGCACCTGCTGGCGATCGACAAACCGGCCGGCGTGGCCGTGCACGGCGGCAGCGGTGTGGCTTTTGGCGTGATCGAGCAGTTGCGCATGGCGCGGCCCGAGGCGAGGTTTTTGGAGCTGGTGCATCGGCTGGACCGTGAAACCAGCGGCATTTTGCTGGTGGCCAAAAAGAGGATGGCGCTGAAAAACCTGCAGGAGCAGTTTCGTGAGCGCGAGACCGACAAGATTTACCTGGCGCTGGTCAGCGGCGTCTGGCCGGCCAATCAAAAAGTGCTGGACGCCTCGCTGCAGAAATACCTGCAACCCGACGGCGAGCGCCGTGTGCGCGTGGTGGGGAAGGACCATCCGGACGCCATGCGTGCGGTGACCCTGGTCAAGGTGAAGTCGGCGCTGGCCGCCGCCGGGCGCGATTTCACGCTGCTCGAAGTGACCATCAAGACCGGCCGCACCCACCAGATCCGGGTGCACCTGGCCAGCGCAGGCCACCCGATTGCCGGCGACGACAAATACGGCGACTTCGAACTGAACAAAGCCTTGCAAAAAGAAGCCGGCGGGGTCGCCCTCAAACGCATGTTTCTTCATGCCTGGCGGTTAAAGTTCACCCATCCGTCCAGCGGCAAACGCATTGACCTGCTGGCCGCGCTTCCCCCCGATCTCGAGAGTTTCACGACCCATGCCACGCCCGTCCTCCCCGCTCAACTTTGACCTGATTGCCTTCGACTGGGACGGCACGCTGTTCGATTCGACCAAAATCATCGTGCGCTGCATCCAGGCCGCGGTGCGTGACGTGGGCGGGACCGTGCCGAGCGACGAAGCCGCCGGGTATGTGATCGGCCTGGGGCTGATGCAGGCGCTGGCCCATGCGGCGCCCGATGTCCCGCCCGAGAAGTACCCCGAACTTGGCGCGCGTTACCGCCACCACTACATCGGCCATCAGAACGACATCAGCCTGTTTGACGGCGTGCTGCCGCTGCTGGCCGCGCTCAAGGCGCGCGGCCACCTGCTGACGGTAGCGACTGGCAAGAGCCGGCACGGCCTCGATGAAGCGCTGCAGGCGGTCGAGCTCAAGGGCCGGTTTGACGGCTCGCGCACCGCTGATGAAACCGCCGGCAAGCCGCACCCGCGCATGCTGCATGAGCTGATGGACGAGTTCGGTGTGAGCCCGGCGCGCACGCTGATGATTGGCGACACCACGCACGACCTGCAGATGGCGCTCAACGCCGGCTGCGCCAGCGTCGGGGTCAGTTACGGCGCGCACGAAAGTGCCGCCTTTGACGCCCTCCAGCCGCGTTTTGTCGCCCATTCCGTGCAGGACCTGCATGACTGGCTGGCCCGCAACGCCTGAGCCGCCCGCCATGCCTGACCCGGACCTGACCTTGATCCCGCTGTGCCGCAGCGTTGAGCTGCTGGAAGGCGGGCAGGCCGTGCCCTTCGACGTGAACTACGCGGGCCAGACCTGCCGCGCCTTTGCCGTGCGCTTCGAGGGCCGACCCCACGCCTACCTGAACCGCTGCAGCCATGTGGCGATGGAGCTGGACTGGCAGCCCAACCGGGTGTTCGACGACAGCGGGCAGTGGCTGCTGTGCGCCAGCCACGGCGCGGCCTACCGGCCCGACACCGGCGAGTGCAGCGGCGGTCCCTGCCAGGGCGGGCTGGTCAAAATTGACATTTCGGAAGGCGAAGGCCTTGTTTTCTGGCACACGTCCTACAAACTTAAAACATTGGAGTTCTAAACTACCCGTATGAATGATTCAAACCGCACCGACCCGTCCGACCACCCGGATTACGATCCCGACAGGCCTTCAGACCAGCAAGCACGGGCGCAGGCAGCTCCTGAAAACGTAGCAAGCCGCAACGCCCTGGGCACAGAGCCGGGCTGGGAGCGCGCGACGCTGGAGAAGCTGGCGTTTGCCTCCCTCAATGAGCAGAAGGCCACGCGACGCTGGAAAACCTTTGTGCGCCTGTCCTGGCTGGCCTTTTTTGTGTTCCTGGTGTGGTTTGCCATGCACCGCAGCACCGCCACCAGCGTGAGTACGCCGCACACCGCGGTGGTGGAACTCAAGGGTGAGATCGCCGACGGGGCCGATGCAAGCGCCGAGTTCATCAATGCCGCGCTGCGCGCCGCCTTTGAGGACGAAGGCGCCAAAGCCGTGGTGCTGCTGATCAATTCTCCGGGTGGCAGCCCGGTGCAGGCCGGCATGATGAACGACGAGATCGTGCGCCTCAAGGCCAAACACAAGAAACCGGTGTATGCCGTGGTCGGAGAAACCTGCGCTTCGGCGGCGTATTACGTCGCCGCCTCGGCCGACAGGATTTTTGTCGACAAGGCCAGCATCGTCGGCAGCATCGGCGTGCTGATGGATGGTTTCGGTTTTACCGGCCTGATGGACAAGCTGGGCGTGGAGCGCCGCCTCATGACGGCCGGCGAAAACAAGGGTTTCCTTGACCCGTTCAGCCCGCAGACCGACCAGCAGCGCGTGTACGCCCAGGCCATGCTGGACCAGATTCACCAGCAGTTCATCACGGTGGTGAAAAACGGCCGTGGCCAACGCCTCAAGGAGACGCCGGAGATGTTCAGCGGCCTGTTCTGGACCGGCCAGCAGGCCATCGAACTGGGTCTGGCTGATCAGCTGGGCTCGCTCGACTATGTGGCCCGCGAAATCGTCAAGACCGAAGAAATCATCGACTACACGCGCCGCGAAAACGTCGCCGAACGCCTGGCCAAGAAATTTGGCGCAGCCATCGGCGACGGGGCGATTCGCACGCTCAAGACGGTGCCTGCGATTCGTTGAAACAGCACAGCCGCTGGCCGGTTGCCAGTTAAAAAATAAAGCCCGCTCGATGCGGGCTTTTTTGTTGGCGCGCGGGTCAACGGCCGATGCAGAACACCGTCGGCAGGGCCAGCGGTGCAGCCGGTTTGTCGCGTTTCCACGTGCTGACCGACGTACTGCGCGACCAGCCGGCGGGCAGACTCAGGCCGCAGCTCAGGGCCAGCCGGGTGTTGTGCTGCAGCGTCTGCAGCAGCGCCTGCAGCAGGGCGGTGTTGCGGTAGGGCGTTTCAATGAAGATCTGCGTCTGGCCGGTCTTCAGCGCCAGCGATTCGAGTTCGCGGATGCGCTGGCTGCGTTCGCCGCCGTCCTGCGGCAGGTAACCGACAAACGCAAAATTCTGGCCGTTCAGCCCGCTGGCGGCGAGCGCCAGCATCAGCGACATCGGCCCCACCAGCGGCAGCACCTGCAGGCCCAGGTCATGCGCGGCGCGCACTACGGACGAGCCCGGGTCGGCAATCGCCGGCATGCCGGCTTCGCTGACCAGGCCGATGTCCCGGCCGGCCAGCGCAGCCGCCAGCAGCGGTCGGGCGTCGAAGGTGCCGCCATGGTCGCCCTTTTTATGCACCTCGCGCGGCAGTTCCTGGATCTGCTGCGCCTGCACCGGCTGCTGTAGCGGCACCACCTCGCCCACCCGTTTGAGGTAGGCGCGTGTGCTTTTGGCGTTTTCACAGATCCAGCACGACAGGCTCGCGGCGACCTGCAGCGTGCCCAGCGGCATCACGTCCTGCAGGGGCGCCAACACGTCACAGCCGAAATCCAGCGGTGCGGGCACCAGGTAAAGCCGGCCCTTGGACGGGGCGTTCATGATTTCCCCCCGCGTGCCGGCAGCAGCGGGATGCCGGCGGCCTGGATCATCCGGCAGGTGCGTATCAGGGGCAGGCCGACCAGCGCGGTCGGGTCGTCGTTCTCGATGGCTTCCAGCAGGGCGATGCCCAACCCTTCGCTTTTGGCGCTGCCGGCGCAGTCGTAAGGCTGCTCGGCCTGCAGGTAGTTTTCGATCTCCTCATCGCCGAGCGCGCGAAACTGCACTTTCACCGCGGCCAGGTCGGTCTGCTCAAACCCGCTTTGCAGGCAGACCACGGCCACGGCGGTCTGGAACACCACGCTCCGGCCGCGCATCTGGCGCAGCTGGGCAACCGCATTGGCATGGTTGCCGGGCTTGCCGAGGGCCTGGCCGTTGAGGTCGGCGACCTGGTCGGAGCCGATCACCACGGCGTCGGGGAAAACCGCGGCCACAGCATGCGCCTTGGCCAGGGCCAGCCGCTGGGCCAGGGCTACCGGGGTTTCGCCGGGCAAAGGTGTTTCGTCGACCGCGGGGGAGGCCACTTCAAAGGGAATCTGCAGGCGTTGCAGCAGTTCTCGGCGGTAGGGCGATGTCGAACCCAGGATCAGGCGGCGCGTTGTGGGGAGGGCGACGCCGTTGCGGTCATCGGGAGAAGGTGCAGGGTTCATGCGTCGATTCTCTTACACTGCTGCCATGTCCAGACATCTTCACGCCCGCCGGCTCAATATGCAGGCCTTCGCCCAGGAGGGCCAGCCGCTCGTCGAGCGCACGCCACTATCAAATATGGAGCGCCTTGCGCACGAGCTGCATGGGCTGGCGCCCGATCTGGCTGTCAATTGGGAGGCGCGCGCCGAACTGCGGCCGCATCCCGGTGCCGACGATGACGTCTGGCTGCACCTGCAGGCGCATGCGACGCTGCCGCTGACCTGCCAGCGCTGCATGGGCGCGGTGCCCACCGCGCTGGAGGTGGACCAGTGGTACCGTTTTGTGGCCGACGAAGACATTGCCATGGCCGAGGACGACCAGTCCGAGGAAGACCTGCTGGTGATGGCGCCGCACTTCGACCTGCTGGCCGTGGTCGAGGACGAGCTGCTGATGGCCCTGCCGCTGGTGCCCATGCACGACACCTGCCCGGTGACGCCGGTGTTCAGCGCCGGCGAGGGCGAGCTGGCCGAGCAGGAAGACGCCAAGCCCCATCCTTTTGCGGCCCTGGCGCAACTGAAAAAGAAAAAATAGACCAAGGTCGCTTCTGCGGCAGGGCCTACCGGCACTGCGCAGGCAGGTTTTCAGGGCGGTTGCTTGAGAGGGTTTTCAGGCTGCTGGCGCCTGCCTTGCAGCGCCAGGCGGAAAAGCTGCCCGTATCGCGCTATAATGCAAGGCTTGGCGCCAAGACCCTCTCACGGGTTTTGTGCGTAATTTACCCACCCTATACCCCCTCAGGAGCGGATCATGGCCGTCCAGCAGAACAAAAAATCACCTTCCAAGCGCGGCATGCACCGCGCGCACAACGCTTTGACCGTTCCGGGCATTGCTGTCGAGTCCACCACCGGTGAGACGCATCTGCGTCATCACATCAGCCCCACCGGTTTTTACCGTGGCCGCAAGGTGCTGAAAACAAAATCCGAAGCGTAATTCCGCGCTTTAACGACTGGCCCGCACTCATCCTGCGGGCCTTTGTTTTGTTGAAATCCCATTTCCTGACTGCACCGGTCCTGCCATGATCAGGATAGCTGTCGACGCCATGGGGGGTGATGTCGGCCCGCAGGTCACCGTGCCGGCCAGCCTGTCCTTCCTGGACGGCCACCCCGAAGCGGCCATCCTGCTGGTGGGTCAGCCTGCCGTGCTGGCTTCCCATCCGCTGTTTGCCCGTCTTCGGGCCCATGCGCGCTGCCAGGTGGTCGCTGCCACCGAGGTGGTGACCATGGACGATCCGATCGAGGTCGCGCTGCGGCGCAAAAAAGACTCGTCCATGCGCGTGGCAATCGTGCAGGTCAAGGACGGCGCCGCGCAAGCCGCCGTCTCGGCCGGCAACACCGGCGCGCTGATGGCCATTTCGCGCTACATCCTCAAGACACTGGACGGCATTGACCGTCCTGCGATTGCCGGACAGATTCCCAACGCCAAAGGCGGCGCCACCACCGTGCTCGACCTCGGGGCGAATGTCGACTGCACGGAAGATCACCTGTTCCAGTTTGCGGTCATGGGCTCGGCCCTGGTCGCGGCTATCGCCGACAAGGCCAACCCCAGCGTGGGCCTGCTCAATATCGGCGAAGAGGCGATAAAAGGCAGTGAAATCATAAAAAAAGCCGGAGAATTGCTGCGATCTGCTTCTAAAAGTGGTGATCTGAATTTTTACGGCAATGTCGAGGGCAACGACATATTCAAAGGCGTGGTGGACATCGTGGTCTGCGACGGTTTTGTTGGCAATGTGGCCCTCAAGGCCAGCGAAGGCCTGGCCAGCATGATTGGTGGCTTCATCAAGGCCGAATTTTCACGCAATATTTTCACCAAAATTGCTGCTATCGTCGCCTATCCGGTGTTATCTGCATTCAAAAACCGGGTTGACCATCGGCGTTACAACGGCGCAGCGCTGCTGGGCTTGCGCGGACTGGTCTTCAAGAGCCATGGTTCGGCCGATGCGTTTGCCTTCGAGAGTGCGCTGAATCGGGCTTATGATGCAGCTCGCAACAATTTGCTGGACCGGGTGAGGGAACGCATTGCGCACGCAGCGCCGCTGCTGGCCACGGCCGGTGCGCCGCCGGTGGAACTCCCAGCCGCGACGGCACATGCCGAATTGGCCGACCCTACCGCCGCACATTAAGTTATCCATGAGCCCTTATTCACGTATCACAGGCACCGGCAGCTACCTGCCGCCGCGCCGTCTGAGCAATGCCGAGCTGGCTGCCGAACTGGCAGCCCAGGGGGTTGAAACCTCCGACGACTGGATTGTCGAGCGTACCGGCATCCGTGCCCGCCACTTTGCCGATCCCGGGGTTTGCAGCAGCGACCTGGGGGTGGAAGCCGCCAAAAACGCCTTGCAGGCCGCCGGACTCCAGCCCGGCGACATCGACCTGATCATCGTGGCCACCTCGACACCGGACATGGTGTTTCCTTCGGCAGCCTGCATCCTGCAAAACAAGCTCGGCATCGCCGGCTGTCCGGCATTTGACGTGCAGGCGGTCTGCAGCGGCTTTGTGTATGCGCTGACCATCGCCGACGCCCTGATCAAGACTGGTTCGGCCAGCAAGGCGCTGGTCATTGGCGCCGAGGTGTTTTCGCGCATTCTCGATTTTTCGGACCGCACCACCTGCGTGCTGTTTGGCGACGGCGCCGGCGCCGTGGTGCTGGAGGCGTCCGAGACGCCCGGCATCCTGGCCAGTGACCTGCACGCCGACGGCAAACATGTCGGCATTCTGTGTGTGCCGGGCACCGTGTCCGGCGGCAAGGTGCTGGGCGATCCGCTGCTCAAGATGGACGGGCAGGCCGTGTTCAAACTCGCGGTCGGTGTTCTCGAAGACGCGGCGCGTGCAACTCTGGCCAAGGCCGGCCTGCAGGAGAGTGACATTGACTGGCTGGTTCCCCACCAGGCTAACATCCGCATCATGCAGGGCACCGCGAAGAGGCTCAAGATGTCCATGGACAAGGTGATCGTCACGGTGGACCAGCACGGCAACACCTCGGCTGCCTCCATTCCGCTGGCGCTCGACGTGGCGGTGCGCAGCGGCAAGATCAAAAAAGGCGAGACGCTGCTGCTCGAAGGGGTCGGCGGCGGCTTCACCTGGGGCGCGGTACTCCTGAATCTATAGCAGCTTGCGCCCGTTCCATCAGGGCGGGAGGCTGTTTTTATCGATACTTTTATGAAACCTTTTGCTTTTGTTTTTCCCGGACAGGGTTCGCAGGCCGTCGGCATGCTCGACGCCTGGGGCGACCATCCGGCCGTGCGGGAGACGCTGCGGGAAGCCTCGGATGCGCTGGGCGAAGACCTGGCCCAACTGATCAGCCAGGGCCCCAAGGAGGCGCTGGGCCTGACCACCAACACGCAACCCGTGATGCTGGTGGCCGGTGTGGCGGCTTACCGTGCCTGGATGGCCGAGACCGGCGCCGCGCCGGCGGTGGTCGCCGGGCACTCCTTGGGAGAGTATTCAGCGTTGGTGGCTTCCGGGGTGCTGAGCCTGGCGCAGGCTGCGCCGCTGGTGCGCTTTCGCGCGCAGGCCATGCAGGAGGCCGTGCCTGTGGGCATTGGTGCGATGGCGGCGATCCTCGGCATGGAGGCGTCGAAGGTCATCGAAGGCTGCGCCGAAGCCGTGCGCAGCTTTGGCCTGAACACCGCGGAAGTGGTGGAAGCAGTCAACTTCAACGACCCGATGCAGACCGTGATTGCCGGCAGCAAGGCGGCGGTTGAAAAAGCCTGTGAAGTCCTCAAGGCCAACGGCGCCAAACGGGCCCTGCCGCTGCCGGTGTCGGCACCGTTTCACTCCAGCCTGATGAAGCCGGCCGCCGACAAGCTGCGGGAGAAACTGGCGGCCACGGCCTTTGCTGCGCCGCAGATCCCGGTGATCAACAACATTGCGGTGGCGGTCGAGAGCGACCCCGACCGCATCCGCGCGGCCCTCTACGAGCAGGCCTTCGGCCCGGTGCGCTGGGTCGAGTGTGTGTTGGCCATCAAGGCGCGCGGGCTGACGACCATCGTCGAATGCGGGCCCGGCAAGGTGCTGGCCGGCATGGTCAAACGTATCGATGCCGAACTGACGGGGGTGGCGATGTTCGACCCCGCCAGTCTGGCGCAAACCAGGGAGTTGCTGGCATGAGCGAGATCAAGTTTGAGGGGCAGGTCGCCCTGGTCACGGGCGCATCGCGCGGCATCGGCGCGGCGATTGCGCAGGAACTGGCGCAGCGCGGCCTGAAGGTGATCGGCACGGCCACCACCGACGAGGGCGCCGCCAGAATCAGCCAGGCGCTGGCCGCTTTTCCCGGTTGCGCCGGCCGCAACCTCAACGTGAACGACGTGGCGGCCGCCGAGGTGCTGATCGATGCCATCGTCAAGGAGCACGGCGGGCTGCAGGTGCTGGTCAACAATGCCGGCATCACGCGCGACATGCTGGCCATGCGCCTGAAGGACGAGGACTGGGACGCGGTGCTGGACACCAACCTCAAGGCGGTATTCCGCATGAGCCGCGCCGTGATGCGCACCATGATGAAGCAGCGTTATGGCCGCATCATCAACATCACCTCGGTAGTGGGTGCCTCCGGCAACGCCGGCCAGGCCAACTACGCGGCGGCCAAGGCCGGCGTGGCCGGGATGACCCGTGCGCTGGCGCGGGAACTCGGCAGCAGAAACATCACTGTCAACTGCGTCGCGCCGGGTTTTATTGAAACCGACATGACGGCAGGTTTGCCTGAGGAACAACAGAAGGCACTGCTCGGCCAGATCCCGTTGGGACATCTGGGCAAGCCGCAGGACATTGCGCATGCGGTGGCCTTTGTAGCGAGCCCGCAGGCCGGTTACATCACCGGGCAGGAGCTTCACGTCAACGGCGGGATGTACATGTAAATCATCCGGCGGCTGCCCGACTGCCCTGCGTCACCAGGATCATGAATAATGGGGACGCTTGCAGCCTGCAGGCACCGGATCACAAGCCGGGTTTTATCCGTCCGGCTGCCGCGTTGGGGAATCAACCCCAACAACGCTAAAATCACGGATTAATTCACAACCCTCAGAGGGAACTATGAGCGATATCGAAGCACGTGTTAAGAAAATCATTGCCGAGCAACTTGGCGTGGAAGAGGGCCAGGTCACCAGCGAAAAAGCCTTTGTGGCCGATCTGGGCGCTGACTCGCTTGACACCGTAGAACTGGTCATGGCTCTGGAAGACGAGTTTGGCATCGAGATCCCCGACGAAGACGCCGAGAAGATCACCACCGTTCAGAACGCGATTGACTACGCGAACACCCATCAAAAAGCCTAAAGACTCCGGTCTTTTTTCAGCTCGCTCGAAAGGCCCTGGGTCTTTCGGGACTTTCTTCAGGATTTGCGCATGAGCCGTCGCCGCGTCGTTGTGACAGGTCTGGGGTGTGTCAGCCCGGTGGGTAACACCGTGGCCGACTCCTGGGCCAACGTACTTGCCGGAACGCCCGGCATTGACCTGATCACGCAATTTGATGCAAGCAGTTTCGCCTGCAAATTTGCGGGTGAGGTCAAAGGCTTCGACATCACGGAGTACATCCCTGAAAAAGAAGCCCGGCACATGGACCGGTTCATTCACCTGGGCCTGGCCGCGGCCTGCCAGGCGGTGGCCGACAGCGGCTTGCCCACGGGCGATGCGCTGGACGAAGAGCTGGCGACACGCATCGGCTGCAACATCGGCTCGGGCATTGGCGGTCTGCCGATGATCGAGCAGACGCACACCGAGCTGACCAACCGCGGTCCGCGCCGGATTTCCCCGTTTTTTGTGCCGGCCTCGATCATCAACATGATCTCCGGGCACGTATCGATCAAGTTTGGCTTCAAGGGCCCCAACATTGCCGTCGTGACGGCCTGCACCACCGGCCTGCATGCGATCGGCCTGTCGGCCCGCATGATCGAGCATGGTGATTGCGACGTCATGGTGGCCGGCGGTGCGGAGGCGACGGTGTCGCCGCTGGGCGTGGGCGGTTTTGCCGCAGCCCGTGCCCTGTCGACCCGCAATGAAGACCCGAAGACGGCGTCGCGTCCCTGGGACAAGGACCGGGACGGCTTCGTGCTCGGCGAGGGTGGCGGTGTATTGGTGCTCGAAGAGTACGAACACGCCAAGGCGCGTGGCGCAAAGATCTACGCCGAGGTGATCGGCTTCGGCATGAGCGGTGACGCTTATCACATGACCACGCCGGACGTGAACGGCCCGCGCCGTTCCATGGACATGGCCCTCAAGGACGCCGGCGTCAATGCCGGGGACGTGCAGTACCTCAATGCACACGGCACCTCGACACCGCTGGGCGATTTGAACGAGACGAATGCCATCAAGGCCGCGTTTGGCGACCATGCCAAAAACCTGGTGGTCAGTTCGACCAAGTCCATGACCGGGCACCTGCTCGGTGGCGCCGGTGGCATCGAGTCGGTGTTCACCGTGCTGGCATTGCATCACCAGAAGATTCCGCCGACCATCAATATCTTCAACCAGGATCCCGAGTGCGATCTGGACTACTGCGCGAACACGGCGCGTGACGCCAACATCGAGGTGGCTGTCAAAAACAACTTTGGTTTTGGCGGCACCAACGGGACGCTGGTGTTCAAGCGCGTCTGAGGCCTTTCCCCATCCCCACGCCCAGCCGCACTGATTCCCATCACTTATCACCCTGACCATGCATAACGCCCCGCCGGTTACTTACCCGCTGGGGCGTTCGCATTTTCAGGGCGTTGCCGTGCTGGGTCTCTGGCTCGCCGGGGTCGGCGTGCTGGCCCTGTGGTGGCGCGCGGCTCTCGCCGCGGACTGGCGCTTGTGGACGGCCTTGGCCGTCGTGCTGGCTGCCGGGGTTGCAGCAGGATGGGCATGGCTTCATTCACCGGTCGGCCAGCTGTGCTGGGACGGGCAGGACTGGCGCTGGGAAAGCCAGGGTTACCAGGCGGGCACACCGGTGCGTGATCTGGTGGTCGCACTCGATCTTCAGCGCACCCTGCTGCTGCGACTGGAGAACCAGGACCATGCCACCCTGTGGCTTTGGGCGGGCCGTTCGACCCAGCCGGAGCGCTGGCTGGATTTGCGCCGTGCCGTGCACTCGCAGCACAGGCCGTCTGCGGACCCGGCGCCGTGGGACGCCAGCCCTTCTGCGGTCCTGTCAGATTTTCCGGCGCAGTCTCCTTCGCCGCGCTCCGGCTCATGAGCAACGAAGAGTCCCCGCAAGAGCCGGCCGCGCCCAGCGACAGCGATGCCATGCTGGTCGAGCGCACGGTGGCAGGGGACCAGAAGGCCTTTGAGCTGCTGGTCATCAAGTACCAGCGCCGCATCCAGCGCCTGATCGGGCGCATGGTGCGCGATGTGGATCTGGTCGAGGACATCGCCCAGGAAACCTTCATTCGTGCCTACCGCGCGCTGGCCCAGTTCAGGGGCGAGGCCCAGTTTTACACCTGGCTGTACCGCATTGCCGTCAATACCGCCAAAAAGGCCTTGATGGAACTCAAGCGCGACCCCACGGTCTCGGAGAATTCCTTCAAATCCGGGCAAAGCGACGAAAGCGATGAAACTTCCCCGCTGGAAAACGAACTAATCAGTTCGGAAACCCCCGAGGCCGTGCTGGCCGGCAAGGAGATCGCGCAAATGGTCAACGCCGCCATGGAGGCTTTGCCCGAGGAGTTGCGCCAGGCCATCACGCTGCGGGAAATTGAAGGGCTCAGTTATGAAGAGATTGCGGAAGTCATGAACTGCCCGATCGGCACCGTGCGTTCGCGGATTTTCAGGGCCCGGGAAGCGATTTCCGCAAGGATCAAGCCCTTGCTGGAAAACCAGTCCGGCAAGCGCTGGTAGTTTGTGAGGAAGTAGCGACGAGTCGATACAAGCCTGAGTGAGCGACAGAGTGAACGACAGAGTAAACGATTGAAACCGGCAGACCTAAGCTGCCCATGGACACCATGAAACCGATGACGCAACACACTGAGCTGATCTCCGCCCTGGCTGACGGCCAGCTCGCGAGCGATGACTTTGCCCGTGCGCTGGCGGCCTGCGAGGCCGATGCCCAGGCGCTGGACAGCTGGACCACCTACCATCTGATTGGCGATGTGTTGCGCTCGCCGGAACTGAGCCCACATGCCGCGGATACGGCCTTTGTGGCGCGCCTGCGGGTGCGCCTGAACCAGGAACCGGTTCTCGTTGCCGCGCCGGCCCTGCCGGAAGTAAGCCACTCGCCGGCCGGGCGGGTCGGCTGGACCCGAGGCGATGCCGCCAACGACGCCAGCTTCCCCTGGAAAATGGTGGCGGGTTTTGCGTCTGTCGCTGCCGTGGCGGCGATTGCCTGGAATGCCGGCGCCGGCCTGTTGTCACCAGCGGCTGCACCACAACTGGCACGCTCGGAGCCTGGGGCGCAGCAGGTGCTGGTGGTGTCTGAGCAGGGCACCATGGTGCGCGATGCGAGGACGCAGGAACTTCTGGCAGCGCACAGGCAACTGGGCGGCACCTCGGCCCTGCAGATGCCCTCGGGCTTCCTGCGAAACGCCACCTTCGAGTCGCCCCAGGGCGAGCGCCGTTGACGTGGCCGCTGCAGGCAATGTCAGGCCGGTTCGCCTCATGAACTTCAGCTATTTTTGGTCACTCGCCCTTGCTGCGTGTTCGCTGACTGCTACAAATTACGTAGCAGCCCAGGCACCGGCACCGGCAGCCGCCACCGCGCCAGTCCAGGCGGCGGAGTCCAGGAGCATCAACGAGTGGTTGATGCGCATGCACGAAGCCTCCAGAAACCGGTCGTACGTGGGCACCTTCGTGGTGTCCTCCGGCGGCGTCATGTCCAGCGCGAAGATCTGGCATGTCTGCGATGGATCGCAGCAGATGGAAAAGGTCGAGACCCTGACCGGGGCCCCGCGCACGGTGTTCCGGCACAACGACCAGGTCGTGACCTTCATGCCCGACCAGAAGGTGGTGCGTGCTGAAAAGCGGGAGTCGCTGGGTCTTTTTCCCCAGCTCCTCAAGTCCACCGACAGCCACATCGCCGATTTCTACAAGGCCCGGCAGGAGGGCAGCGAGCGGGTGGCCGGGGTGGAGGCCGACATCGTCGCCCTGATTCCCCGCGACACCATGCGCTTTGGTTACCGCGTCTGGGCCGAACAGAAGAAGGGCATGGTCGTCAAGCTGCAGACGCTCGATGCCGATGGCAAGGTGCTGGAGCAGGCGGCGTTTTCGGAATTGCAGCTCGATGCGCCGGTCAGGATCGACAAGCTGGCGCAGATGATGGCCAAGGTCGACGGCTACCGGGTCGAGAAACCGGGACTGGTCAAGACCACCGCCAGCGCCGAAGGCTGGGTGATGAAAACCCCGGTGCCGGGCTTTCAGTCCATGAGTTGCTACAAGCGCCCGCTCGCGGGTCAGTCCGGAAGCGACCCGATGCAGTGGGTTTTTTCGGACGGCCTGGCGTCGGTATCGCTTTTTGTCGAGTCCTTTGATCCCCAGCGCCACACCCGGGAAGCCAGGGTGTCCCTGGGTGCCACACAGTCGCTGACCCGGCGCATCGACGCTTACTGGCTGACCGTGATGGGCGAGGTGCCCATGGCCACCCTGAGTCTGTTTGCCAATGGCCTTGAACGCAGAAAATAGCGCCCCCATTTTTGTCTTCGCGCAGACTTGTGATCACGGGGATGCCTTGTGCCCGGCCGCTGGTTGCGGCGGGCCCACCGGTAGCTGATTCGATACGCGGTTTTCTCTTCTTTTCCGACAATTTTTTCAAAGGCTGATGATGCATATATTGAACTGGAAACAAGGTCGCTCCTGCCTCGTCGCCGGTACGCTGGCGCTGGGCACCGTCCTGGCCGTGATGCCTGTGCAGCCGGTGATCGCGCAAGTCAGGACCCTGCCGGACTTCACGGACCTGGTGGAAGCGGTCGGCCCTTCGGTGGTCAACATCCGCACGGTTGAGAAAGTCAAGGCCGGCGCAGCCGGCAGCGCCGACGAGCAGATGCTGGAGTTTTTCCGGCGCTTCGGCATTCCGGTGCCACCCAACATGCCGCGTACGCCCAGGCCGGACCGTGGCCAGCCTGACGAAGAGCAGCCACGCGGGGTGGGCTCGGGATTCATCCTCAGCACCGACGGGCTGGTCATGACCAATGCCCATGTTGTCGAAGGCGCCGATGAGGTGCTGGTGACGCTGACGGACAAGCGCGAGTTCAAGGCGAAGATCATCGGCACCGACAAGCGCACCGATGTGGCCCTGGTCAAAATCGAGGCTGCGGGCCTGCCGGCCGTGAAAATCGGCGATATCAGCCGCCTGAAAGTTGGTGAGTGGGTCATGGCCATCGGTTCGCCTTTTGGCCTCGAGAACACGGTGACCGCCGGCATTGTCAGCGCCAAGCAGCGCGACACTGGTGACTACCTGCCTTTCATCCAGACCGATGTGGCGATCAATCCCGGCAACTCGGGCGGCCCGCTGATCAACATGCGCGGCGAGGTGGTGGGCATCAACAGCCAGATCTACTCGCGCTCCGGCGGTTTCCAGGGCATCTCGTTTGCCATTCCGATTGACGAGGCCACCCGCGTGGCCGACCAGTTGCGCACCAATGGACGGGTGACGCGCGGTCGCATTGGCGTGCAGATCGACCAGGTCAGCAAGGACGTGGCGGAGTCCATCGGACTGGGCAAGCCGCAAGGTGCGCTGGTGCGCGGCGTCGAAGCCGGATCGCCTGCGGAAAAAGCCGGGATCGAGGCGGGCGACATCATCACCAAATTTGAGGGCAAGGTCATTGACCGGGCAACGGACCTGCCGCGCATGGTGGGCAACGTCAAGCCCGGTACCAGAACGACGATCACCGTTTTCCGGCGCGGCAGCACCCGGGACCTCAACGTGACGATTGCCGAAGTCGAGGCAGAAAAACCGGTGCGCAAGGCCCAGGCGCCCGAGAACAAAGCGCCGGCGGCCGGACCGGCACAGGTGATCGGGCTGGTGGTCAGCGAGTTGCCCGAGGCCGTGAAGAAGGAGCTCAAGGTCAAGGGCGGCGTCAAGGTCGATGCGAGCGAAGGCGCTGCCGCGCGTGCCGGCCTGCGTGAGGGCGATGTGATTCTGGCGATTGCCAACACGGAAGTCAGTAGCGTCAAGGACTTTGAAGCGGTGCTGGCCAAGACCGACAAGAGCAAGGTGATCAACGTGCTGTTCCGGCGCGGAGAGGTGGCGCAGTTCGCGCTGATCCGTCCCTTACGTTGATGTTTGCGCGGGGCGGGTAATGACGCCCGCCACCCGCGCAGCAGCCTGTCCCGGTAGCCCCCAGACCCCGGCCGGGGTGGGGGTTTTGCCTGAAATGACACTTCGCGACCGGGCCCAAATAAATATTTTTTCCCTGTTCAAGGGCGCAATGAATGTTTGTGTCTGCTAACTTAAATTTTGTCTATTAATCGATTTTGGTAGAATGGACGCCATATTCAGGATAATTCTGATATATCAAGCGTTCAAAATTCCGCTCCGTGACATGAACTGGCACGATTCACTGCTGATCCACAGATCACCCACATGTTGTCCATAGGCTCTCGGTTAAAATTGTGAATAACTTGTGCATAAGATTCATGTTGCTGACTTGCAACGAGAAAAATTTGGCAATTTCGAGGCTATGCGTGGTCGGCTTTTTGCCTACAATGAAGCTTCCAACTATCGCAGTTGCCATAGATTGTTGGTTCAGGGCGCGTCACAAGTGACGCGCCCTTTTTTATGGCTTTCGCGAATTGACCGCGGGCTCTTCGCAATACTTTCAAGCACTTAGGCGTTCCCTTTGATGAATCACATCAGAAACTTTTCGATCATTGCGCACATTGATCACGGCAAATCCACGCTGGCCGATCGCATCATCCAGCGTTGCGGCGGATTGCAGGATCGCGAGATGAGTGCGCAGGTGCTCGACTCCATGGATCTGGAAAAGGAGCGTGGGATAACCATCAAGGCGCAGACCGCCGCGCTCAAATACAAGGCTCTCGACGGCCAGATTTACAACCTCAATCTGATCGACACGCCGGGCCACGTCGACTTCTCGTATGAAGTGAGCCGATCGCTATCGGCCTGCGAAGGTGCACTGCTGGTGGTCGATGCGAGCCAGGGTGTGGAAGCGCAGACAGTGGCCAACTGCTACACCGCGCTCGAACTCGGCGTGACGGTGGTGCCGGTGCTCAACAAGATGGACTTGCCGCAGGCCGATCCGGAAAACGCGAAGCAGGAAATCGAAGACGTGATCGGCATCGATGCCACCGACGCGATTCCGTGCAGCGCCAAGACCGGCATGGGCATCGACGAAATCCTGGAAGCGGTGATTGCCCGCATCCCGCCGCCGCAGGGCAATCCGGACGGGCCGCTGCGCGCCATGATTGTCGACAGCTGGTACGACGCCTATGTGGGTGTGGTGATGCTGGTGCGTGTGGTGGACGGCCGGCTGGTCAAGGGCGAGCGCATCAAGCTGATGGCCAGCGAGGCCACGTACAACGCCGACCAGCTGGGCGTCTTCACGCCGCATACCGAGCCGCGTGCCGCGCTGGAAGCGGGCGAGGTCGGCTTCATCATTGCCGGCATCAAGGAACTGCAGGCGGCGCGGGTCGGTGACACCGTGACGCTGATCAGGCCGGGCACCGGCGGGGCGGCCGCGACCGCCACCGAGGCGTTGCCCGGCTTCAAGGAAATCCAGCCGCAGGTGTTTGCCGGCCTGTACCCGACCGAAGCCAGCGAGTACGACTCGCTGCGCGACGCGCTGGAGAAGCTCAAGCTCAACGACGCGTCCCTGCACTACGAACCGGAAGTCAGCCAGGCGCTGGGTTTTGGCTTTCGCTGCGGTTTTCTGGGCCTGCTGCACATGGAGATCGTGCAGGAGCGGCTGGAGCGCGAGTTCGACCAGGACCTGATCACGACCGCGCCCAGCGTGGTCTACCAGGTGCTCAAGGCCGATGGCGAAATCATCATGGTCGAAAATCCGTCGAAAATTCCCGATGCCGGCAGGGTCAACGAAATCCGCGAGCCCATCGTGACCGTGCACCTGTACATGCCTCAGGAATACGTGGGCGCCGTCATGACGCTGGCCAACCTCAAGCGCGGCGTGCAGCTCAACATGGCTTATCACGGCAAGCAGGTCATGCTGACCTACGAAATGCCACTGGGCGAAATCGTGCTGGACTTCTTCGACAAGCTCAAGTCGGTCTCGCGTGGCTACGCGTCCATGGATTACGAGTTCAAGGAGTTCCGGGCGTCTGATGTGGTCAAGGTCGACATCCTGCTCAACGGCGAAAAGGTCGATGCGCTGTCCATCATTGTTCACCGCAGCCAGTCAGCCTACCGCGGCCGGGCGGTGGTGGCCAAGATGCGCGAGATCATTTCCCGCCAGCAGTTCGACGTCGCGATCCAGGCCGCCATCGGGGCCAACATCATTGCGCGTGAGACAATCAAGGCGCTGCGCAAGAACGTGATTGCCAAGTGTTACGGTGGCGACATTTCACGCAAGAAAAAGCTTCTTGAAAAACAAAAAGCGGGTAAAAAACGCATGAAACAAATCGGTTCGGTGGAAGTTCCCCAAGAGGCCTTCCTGGCCATCCTGCAGGTAGAAGAATAATGATGGGGTTCATGGGTACGCTCACCGCGCTGGTGTTGATGGTGTTCGCCGGTTACGGCGGTGCCTGGTACATGGGTCTGGTGGACGGCAACTTCTCCCTGCTGCTGTTTCTGGCGACCGTGGTCACGGGGCTTTACTGGCTGGCCGAGAAGTTTTACTTCTGGCCCCAGCGCCGCAAGGCGGCTGAAATCATCGAACAGGAAGCGGCCCGACGCCGCAGCGAACTGGCCGCCCGGGGCATCAGCCAGGTGGACGGCAACATCGAGGAAGCCCGGGCCCGGGTCATCATGCAGCCCTGGTGGCTGGACTGGACCGCGGGGCTTTTTCCGGTCATCGTGGTCGTGTTTCTGCTGCGCTCTTTCCTGTTCGAGCCCTTCAAGATCCCGTCCGGCTCCATGATTCCGACCATGCTGGTGGGCGACCTGATCCTCGTCAACAAATTCCATTACGGCGTGCGGCTTCCAGTCATCAACCGCAAGATTGTTGACAACAACAGCCCGCAGCGCGGCGACGTGATGGTGTTCCGTTACCCGCCCCAGCCCAGCCTGGACTACATCAAGCGGGTGGTCGGCGTGCCCGGCGACGAAGTGGCCTACCTGAACAAAAAACTCACCGTCAACGGCAAGCCTGTGCCCAAGGTGGCGCTGCCCGATTTCTTTGACGAGGACGCCCTGCGTTATGCCAAGCAGTTCAAGGAAACCGCCGGCAACAAGACCTACCGCGTGCTCAATGACGAGGACCGGCCGGCCTTTATTGCTGGTGCCGCCGACTTTCCCTATCGTCAGAATTGCCGTTACAGTAGTGAGGGCGTAGTCTGC
Organism: Polaromonas sp. YR568; assembly: GCF_943371715.1. GTDB lineage: Bacteria > Pseudomonadota > Gammaproteobacteria > Burkholderiales > Burkholderiaceae_C > Polaromonas. The sequence goes on from NZ_CALRVW010000023.1 coordinate 23,342, forward strand.
AAGGTGCCGCAGGGGCACTATTTCATGATGGGCGACAACCGCGACAATTCACTCGATTCGCGTTACTGGGGCTTTGTGCCCGAGGCCAACATCGTCGGCAAGGCCTTTTTTGTCTGGATGAATTTTGGTAACCTCAAACGCATCGGCAAGGTGGACTGAGGGAGGAGCCGGGCTGGTCCTGCCCACAGGGCAGGGGCAGAACGGGGCATGGGGCGCAACTAACAACAGCTGGGGAAACACATGATGAAAAATCGACAACGTGGCATTTCGTTCATCGGCATCCTGTTCGTGGGTGGCGTGCTGGCTTTCGCCGGCGTGATCGCGGCCCAGGTGTTTCCCACGCTGGTCGAGTTCCAGGCCATCACCAAGGCGGCCAGCAAGGCCGCTGAGGGCAACACGGTTCCCGAGGTGCGGGCGATTTTTGACAAGGCAGCTGCCATCGACGACATCAAGTCGATCAGCGGTAAGGACCTCGAAGTCGGCAAAGAGGGGGACAAGGTGACCGTCAGTTTTGCCTACAACCGGGAAATCCACATTGGCGGGCCGGCCTACCTGCTGCTCAAATACACCGGCCGCTCCAAATAAGTGCGTGCCAGTCCTTCCCTGAGCCCTGACCTGCAGGCGCTGCAAACGCGTCTGGAGCACGAATTTTCCAATCCGCGTCTGCTGCAGCAGGCCCTGACCCATCGCAGTTTTTCGGCCGACCACAACGAGCGCGTCGAGTTTCTGGGCGACTCCGTGCTCAACCTGGCGGTGGCCGGGCTGCTCTACGAGCGGTTGAGCGAGTTGCCCGAGGGCGATTTGTCGCGGGTGCGCGCCAACCTGGTCAAGCAGGACACGCTGCACAAGCTGGCGGTGCAGCTCGGCCTGCCGCTGCTGATACGCCTCGGCGAAGGCGAGGCCAAGTCCGGCGGGCAAAAACGGCCGTCAATTCTGGCCGATGCGCTGGAGGCTGTCATTGGCGCCGTGTTTCTGGACGCCGGTTTCGACAAGGCCGACCGCCTGGTGCGCAGGCTGTTCCAGGACGTCGAAATCAACCCGACCATGCAGGCCATCGGCAAAGACCCGAAGACGGAGTTGCAGGAATGGCTGCAGGGTCGCAAAATGAACCTGCCGATCTACCGCGTGGTCGGAACGCTGGGCGCAGCCCACAAGCAGACCTTTGACGTGGAATGTGAAATCAGCGAATTTGGCCGTGCCGAACGCGGCATTGGCGGCTCGCGGCGTGCCGGCGAGCAGGCCGCCGCCGCCGCGATGCTGGCTTATGTAAAAACGCTTCCTTGATTTGAAACCGGCGCTGCAAGCGCAGCCGCCAACAGGCGACCCCCATGACCCCCGCAAAAAAGACTCCCTCGAAGCCGGCACGCCCGGCAGCGCCTGCCGGCGCCACCAATGCCAAAGCCAAGGCTGCGCCTGCTGTTGAACCGGCAGAGACCGTTGTGCCGGCGCAGGACGCGGCCCTGGAAGCCATGCTGGCCAAGGCCATGACCTCGCAGGCCAACAACGCCCCGCCGGTCGAAGGCCAGCGCTGCGGCCTGATCGCCATCGTGGGCAAGCCCAATGTCGGCAAGTCGACCCTGCTCAACGCGCTGGTGGGGCAGAAAATCAGCATCACCTCGCGCAAGGCACAGACCACGCGGCACCGCATCACCGGCATGCGTACGCTGGGCGCCACCCAGTATGTGTTTGTCGATACCCCCGGTTTCCAGACCCGGCACGGCAACGCCCTGAACCGTTCGCTCAACAAGACGGTGGTCGGCGCGGTCAACGACGTCGACCTGATTGTGTTTGTCGTCGAGGCGGGCCAGTTCAACCAGGCAGATGCCAAGGTGCTGTCGCTGCTGCCGGCGAACACGCCGGCCATCCTGCTGGCCAACAAGTTCGACCTGATCCACCGCCGCGCGGACATCGCGCCCTGGCTCAAGGAGATGCAGGAGCGGCACAATTTTGCCGAGTTCGTGCCCATGTCGGCCAACAACGCCAAGGATGTCGAGCGCCTGTTCGGCATCTGCGAGAAATACCTGCCCCCGCAGCCCTGGATGTACGGCGCCGAGGAGCTGACCGACCGCAGCGAGCGTTTCATGGCGGCGGAGATCATCCGCGAAAAGCTGTTCCGTCTGACCGGCGACGAGTTGCCCTACACCTCGACGGTGATCATCGACAAGTTCGAGCAGGAGGGCGAACTGCGCCGGATTGCCGCCACCATCGTCGTCGAGCGCGACGGCCACAAGGGCATGATCATTGGCGAGAAGGGCGAAAAGCTCAAGCGCATAGGCACCGAAGCCCGCCACGAACTCGAAGCCCTGACCGGCGGCAAGGTGTTCCTGGAGATCTGGGTCAAGGTGCGTTCGGGCTGGGCCGACGACGAGGCCCGCGTCAGAACCTTTGGCTATGAGTAGAGCCCCCACGCTTGTCGCTTCGCGTACTGCGCTGCCTCCCGGGGGGGCGCTGCGCCTGCGGCCCGGCGAAGCCGGTTCCGCGGCCCCTGCTTGGCTTTTTGGTCCCGTGTGTGGTGTTGGCCTGAGCTGAACGCGTGGCGACCAAGCGTATTTCCGACGAACCGGCCTATGTGCTGCACCGCTACGACTGGAGCGAGTCCAGCCTGATCCTGGAAGTGTTCACCCGCAGCTACGGCCGGATCGCGCTGGTGGCGCGCGGGGCCAAGAAACCGAGCTCGAACTTCCGGCCCATTTTGCTGCCGCTGCAGCCGCTGCACATTGCGTTTGGCGGCGACGCCGAGATCCGCATGCTGCGCAGCGCCGAGTGGCAGGGCGGCCACGTCATGCCGACCGGCGACGCGCTGCTGTCGGGGTATTACCTCAACGAGTTGCTGATGCGCCTGCTGGCGCGCGACGACCCGCACCCGGTGCTGTTCGACGCCTATGCCGCCACCGTGCAGCTGCTGGCGAGCCAGACCATCGACACGCTGGAGGTGGCATTGCGCGCGTTCGAGTTGCGCCTGCTGCAGGGCATCGGCCTGCTGCCGGCGCTGGACGCCCAGACCGCCACCCTGGCGCCGCTGGAGCCGCAGACGCCTTATGTGCTGGTGGCCGAGGCCGGCCTGCGCGAGGCGCATGACGACGACCGCGCCAGCCTGGAGGGCCGGCAGTGGCTGGACCTGCAGGACACGCTCAGGGACGACGCGCCGTTTACCGACACGGTGCAGGCCTGTGTGAACCATTTGCCGGCGCTCAAAACCCAGCTGCGTTCCCTGCTGCACTACCATTGCGATGTGAAGGTTTTCAAAACCCGGCAGATGATGATCGATCTGCAGGCTTTCTAAGGGATCAATGCCCACCATGGCTCCTGTACACGCACCCGCTCCCCGCCACCGCACCGCGCTGTCGGTCAATGTCAACAAGGTCGCCTTGCTGCGCAACACCCGGCACCTGGGCATCCCCGATGTGCTGCGTGCGGCGCAACTGTGCCTGGAGGCCGGCGCCCAGGGCATCACCGTGCATCCGCGGCCCGACGAGCGGCATATCCGCAGCGACGACGTGTACGAGCTGGCGGCGCTGATGAAGGACTGGCCGGACCGCGAGTTCAATGTCGAAGGCAACCCGTTGCAGAACCTGATGGAGTTTGTGCGCAACCTGTCGGCGCGCGGCCTGCCGCTGCACCAGTGCACCTTTGTGCCCGACAGCGAAGGCCAGTTCACCAGCGACCATGGCTGGAGCTTTCCCCAGGATGCGGCCCGTTTGAAACCGCTGATAGAAGAAGCCCACGACCGGGGCGTGCGCGCCAGCCTGTTCATGGACCCGCTGCCCGAAGCCATGGCGGCCGCTCAAGCCGTCGGTGCCGACCGGGTGGAGCTCTACACCGAGACCTATGCACGGGCCTGGGGCACGCCGGAACAGGACAAGGCTTTGGAGCCGTTTGTCCTTTCGGGGCGGGCAGCAGCAGCTATCAATCTGGGAGTGAATGCCGGCCACGACCTGAACCGCGACAACCTCACCGAGTTCCTGCACGCGGTGCCCGGCGTGCTCGAGGTGTCGATTGGCCATGCGCTGATTGCCGACGCGCTGGAGCTGGGTTACAGCGCCACCGTCGCCGCTTACCTGCGCTGCATTGACAACGCATTTGCCGGATGATTTACGGCATAGGTACTGATATTTGCGACGTGCGCCGGGTGCGCGCCAGCTTCGAGCGCCATGGCGAGCGTTTTGCGCAGAAGATCCTCAGCGACGCCGAGTTCGCCACCTGGCAAGCCCGCAGTGCCCGCTGGCCCGAGCGCGGCCTGCGTTACCTGGCCACCCGCTTTTCCGCCAAGGAAGCGTTCAGCAAGGCGGTCGGCATGGGCATGCGTCTGCCCATGACCTGGCGCCACTGCGAAATCGCCAAGGCCGCCAGCGGCAAGCCTGAAATCGTGCTTCATGGCGCGCTCAAGGAGTGGTTCGAGGCGCGTGGCCTCACCGCCCATGTCAGTGTGACCGACGAAACCGACTACGCCGCCAGTTTTGTGGTGGTAGAGAAAAACACGTTGTAGCCCAAGCTGTACGTGCGCGAGCAGCTATTCATTTCATAGTCAATCAGAGACCCCCCATGAGCCAACACGCCCCCCTGATCATCGACATTGCCGGCCTGAGCCTGAGCAAAACCGACAAACGCCGCCTCAAACATCCGCTGACGGGCGGCATCATCCTGTTTGCCCGCAACTGGGACAACCGCGCGCAACTCACGGCCCTTTGCAGCGAGATCAAGAAAATCCGCAAGGATCTGCTGATCTGCGTGGACCACGAAGGCGGCCGCGTGCAGCGCTTCAAGACCGACGGTTTCACCCACCTGCCGCCCATGCGCGCGCTCGGTGAGTTATGGCTGAAAGACGCGATGGCGGCCACCAATGCCGCCACCGCCTGCGGCTACGTGCTGGGCGCCGAGCTGCGCGCCTGCGGCGTGGACTTCAGCTTCACCCCGGTACTGGACCTCGACTATGGTGAAAGCAGTGTCATTGGCGACCGCGCTTTTGCGCGCGACCCGCGTGTGGTCGGCCTGCTGGCCAAAAGCCTGATGCATGGCCTGCTGCAAAGCGGCATGGCCAACTGCGGCAAACACTTTCCCGGCCACGGTTTTGTCAAAGCCGATTCGCACACCGACATTCCGGTCGACAGGCGCAGCCTGAAAGCCATCCTGGCGGACGACGCCGCCCCTTATGAGTGGCTCAACACCACGCTGACCAGCGTGATGCCGGCGCACGTGATCTACCCCAAGGTCGATGCGCGCCCGGCGGGTTTTTCCGAGAAGTGGCTGACCTACATCCTGCGCGGCCAGCTCGGTTTCGGCGGCGCCATTTTCAGCGACGACCTCAGCATGGCCGGTGCCCGCCTGCTCGACGGCAAGCAGGTCAGCTACACCGAAGCGGCGATGGCCGCGCTCAACGCCGGCTGCGACATGGTGCTGCTGTGCAACCAGTCGATGGGCGAGGGCCAGGAGGTGGACGAGCTGCTGGACGGCTTGACCCAGGGCCAGCTCAGGCAGCAGTGGGAGCCGCTGGAAGCCAGCGAGGGACGCCGGGTTGACCTGCTGCCCACCACGCCTGCCATCGCCTGGGACGCGCTGATGCTGCACCCGGCCTACATGCACGCGCTCGGGCTGGTCCCCTGAGTTTTTGAGCTTTTTTGTGCGCCAGCCCAGTTGCTGCGTGCGCGGATAGCTATCAAATAAATAGCAAGCAGCGCCTGATCAGCGGCTCACCGACCACGGCGCTTCGCCGCCGGCGGCCATGTGCGTCAGGTACAGGCGCAGGTCCAGCTCGAACTGGTGGTAGTCCGGCTCCATGTAGGTGCAGAGCTGGTAAAAGGCCTTGTCGTGCGCCTTTTCCTTCAGGTGCGCCAGCTCATGCACCGTGATCATGCGCAGGAACTCGATGGGCACCTCCTTGAACAGGCTGGCCACGCGGATCTCGCGCTTGGACTTGAGCTTGCTGCCTTGGACGCGCGACACCGTGGTGTGGGTGCCCAGCGCATGGGCAATCACCTGCAGCTTGCTGTCAAACGCCACCTTGCTCAGCGCGTCGGCGTTGCGCAGAAAGCTGTTCTTGATGTCCATCACATAGTCGTACAGCGCCTTGTCGGTGCGTATCTCGTGCGCACTGCGGTATTTTTTGAGCAGCAGGGCGCCCAGCCGGTCTTGCGCAACGAGGTCGCGCACCTGGCTCTGCAGGGTGTCGGGGTAACCCGTCAGGTAGTTCATGGGGGCAGGAAGGAGGGAGGCTGGAGGAGGAGGCGGAGGGCGGAGACAACGGTCGATTTTAGTCCCGCGTCCGATTCTTGCTAAGCTTGTGGCATGAACCTGCCCGCCGCCCCGGACCCCGCTAACGTGCCCGAAATCGTGACGCCGCGCATCAACCTTGCGCTGCAGGGCGGCGGCTCGCACGGCGCCTTCACCTGGGGTGTGCTCGACGCCCTGCTGGACGACGGCCGCATAGCCTTCGAAGGCATCAGCGGTACCAGCGCCGGCGCCATGAACGCGGTGGCGCTGGCCCACGGCTTTGCCCGCGCCGACGGCCAACCCCGGGCCGCGCGGCACGACGCGGCGCGCGAAGCGCTGGACAGTTTCTGGAACGGCATTGTCGACATGGGGGCGCTGTCGTCCTCCCTGTCGAAATCGGTCAGCAAGATGCAGCAGGCGCCGTTCGGCATCCTGTTCGGCCTCATGGGCGGCGGCAACTGGTCCAGCAGGCTGTGGACCGACGCCATGACACGTTACTGGTCGAATGCGCTCTCGCCCTACCAGCGTAACCCCTTCGACATCAACCCGCTGAAAGACTTCCTGGAAAAGCAGGTGGACTTTGAACGCATCGCAGCGGCGGCCGGGCCGGACACGCCCCAGGTGTTTGTGGTGGCCACGCGGGTGAGCAGCGGCAAGGCCGAGGTGTTCACCGGCAAGCGGCTGACCGCCAGCGCGGTGATGGCCTCGGCCTGCCTGCCCATGGTGTTTCAGGCGGTGGAAATTGACGGCGACCACTTCTGGGACGGCGGTTATTCAGGCAACCCGGCGATTCACCCGCTGATCTACCGCTGCGAAAGCCGCGACATCGTGCTGGTGCAGATCAACCCGATCCAGCGCACCACCTTGCCGACCAAACCCGGCGAGATCATGGACCGCATGACCGAGATCACCTTCAACGCCGCGCTGATTGCCGAGATGCGCGCGGTCGATTTCGTCAAGCGCCTGCTCGCCGAAGGCAAGCTGGATCCCGCGCATTACAAGGACGTGCTGATGCACCGCATCGACGGCGGCCAGGCGCTGGAAAAATTCACCGCCGCCAGCAAGTCATCGACGGACAAGAGCCTGATTCATTCGTTGCGCGACCTGGGCATCGTGTGCGGCAAAGAGTGGCTGGCCAAACGCTTCGACGCACTCGGCGTGAAAAGCACGGTCAACATTGCGCGCGACTACCTCGATGACCTGCGCATGCCGGTGGAAAAGGCGGAGCCGGTGCAGAGCGAGCCGCCGCCACCCGAACCGCCGCCGGTTTTTCTGCCCGGGGCCGGGCTGCTGTAGCGTTTTGAGGGACGTGGTTACTACCAGTTTGATAGCTGGTAGCGCACATCCCGCTTGGGGAAACTGCCGATTTGATGCTGGAGTGTGTGTTTTCCCACTTGACGCCGTACGACGGCGCTGTTGGTGCAAGAAAACAGGCACTGGTTGAGCGGACGTCCGGCGAGGCGCCCGTCGGCCGCCGCTCACGTTCCACGTTGGGCCTTACTGAGGAGGTGTCCTGATGTCTGATTCCCCGATGAGTGACCCATCCCGCGAGAAGCGGGAATTGTGGCAGCGGGTCAATGATCTCTGGTCCTTGTCATTGGAGCGCAATGCCGAGAAAATTCGAAGCACGCTTCATCCTCGGTATGTCGGCTGGGACATGAACAGTCCAGCACCGCATAACCGGGAGGCCGCTGTCCGGGCAGTGGTCGCTGACGCGCCCGCAATTGCAGGCTATGAGCTCACCCCGCTGAGTATCGAGGTCTACGACCATACAGTGGGCATCGTCCATTACACGTATCGGGCATCGATCACCCCTACCGTCCAGATCACGGGAAAATGGTCGGAGGTCTATCTCAAGCAGAACGCTCAGTGGGTAATGATCAGCGTCAGCGGAAAGCCCGACGCACCTGCAGGAGGTAGCGCGGTCGAGTAGTTGCCAATTCCGGCCCAACCCATCGCTTCAGGGAACGTGCCGCAATCGCGCGCCGGTTGCTTCAATCTTTGGCTGCAAGGAGGAGCTATGTTTACCATTTCCATATCTGAAGAGATTTGTCTCCCTCCAGAAGAAGTATTCTTCTTCGCCGGCGATTACGCCAACGATCCAGTCTGGCGTGCCGGCGTTACCGAGATGACTTACGACGGTGGCGTATCGGCAGCTGTTGGCATAAAAACGCGCGAGACGATGCGCAGCCTGGGGCGCACGGCGGTCACGGTTGCAGAAATTACTGAATACTCCAGGTCACGTACGGCCTTCCGCAGTGTGTCGGGCCCGGTGGCATGCGAAGGCTCGCGTGAGTTCGTCGGCACTCCCGCAGGAACGCGGTTCTCCTACTCGCTAACGCTGCGCCCGGAAGGCTTTTACAGAATCATCGAGCCTGTCCTTAAGCTGGTATTCCAAGGGCAGCTTAGAGGCGACATGCGCAGGCTCAAGAATCATCTGGAGCGACGGCGGTCGGTATAGTCATCGCTCTCGGGCTGGCGCCCACCGCCGTATAACGGCTGTTGCTACAGCCTCGTTGGGCCTTTTGCGTAAAATACTGTATTTTCATACAGTACAATAATTTGGCCAATCCACATCGAACCAACCTCAGAGGACTCCATCATGCTCGACCACATGACTTTCCGCGTGACCGATATTTCGCGCGCCAAAACTTTTTACAGCGCTGTCCTTGCGCCGCTTGGCTACAGCGTGTGCTTTGAAGGCAACTTCGGCGCGAACATGGTAGGGTTCGCCTATCCAGACGCATCCGAGCCTGATGGAAAAAAGGCCGATGTTTGGTTCATTGATGGCCCCTCGCCATACGGTGGCCCACCAGCGACCTCAGGCTGTCATCTTGCATGGCGGGCAAAAAATCGCGCCCAAGTGGATGCCTTTTACCAGGCTGCCATCGCCGCTGGCGCAAGAGACAATGGTGCCCCCGGTCTGCGGCCGGACTATCACGCGAACTACTACGGCGCATTTGTCATTGATCCGGAGGGCAACAACATTGAAGCCGTCAGCCATCTGCCAGAGTAAGCAACATCCAGCACCCTTATGAAGCACTGGCTTGAAATCGTGAGGTTGCTGTGGGCTTCGCCCTGCTCGGCCATCGGTTTGATGCTTGCCTGCATTCCCTTGCTGGCCGGTGGCCGGGCCAGGTGGTCATCGGGCGCGCTGGAAGTGACCTACCGCGAAAGCCAGGCGGCTTGCGGCAAGCTGGTGCGCAAGCTTCCGTTTCGTGGCATCGTCTTCGGCCATGTCATCCTTGCCGTGACGCGTGAGGAGTTGCGAATTATCGGTCCCCATGAGCGTGTGCATGTGCAGCAGTACGGGCGTTGGGGACCGTTGTTTTTCTTCGCATATGGCGCGTCAAGCCTCTGGCAACTCATCCGGGGCCGCAGCGCGTACTGGGACAACCATTTTGAGATTCAGGCTCGTGCACTCAGCGCTCATACGCGGCCCCAGGAATGCGCCGCGTAGCGCCAGTTCAGCCTGGCCCAGGCCTCAGGCCTCAGGCCTCAGGCCTCAGGCCTCAGGCCTCGTGCCGCAGCGCAGGGAACAGAATGACATCGCGGATGCTGGCGCTGTCGGTCAGCAGCATCATGAAGCGGTCAATGCCGATGCCGCAGCCGCCGGTGGGGGGCATGCCGTATTCGAGGGCGCGCACGTAGTCGGCATCGTAGTGCATGGCTTCCTCGTCGCCGCCGTCCTTGGCGTCTGACTGGGCGAGAAAGCGTGCGGCCTGGTCTTCGGCGTCGTTGAGCTCGCTGAAGCCGTTGCCGAACTCGCGGCCGGTGATGTAGAGCTCAAAGCGCTCGGTCACCTCGGGCCGTGCGTCGTTGGCGCGGGCCAGCGGCGAGATCTCGGTCGGGTGCTCCATGATGAAGGTGGGCTGCCAGAGTTTGTCCTCGACCAGCTCTTCAAAATAGGTCACCTGCAAGCTGGGCAGCGAGCGGGCGTCTAACCTGTCCTTGGCGCTGAACTTGCCGAGTTTCTTCAGGGCGGCGAGCAGCCAGGCGGCGTCGTCCACATGGGCGCCGGCGTCGGTGTGTTTGAGGATGGCTTCGCGGATGGTCAGGCGTTCAAACGGCTGGCCCAGGTCCACCGGCTGGCCCTGGTAGCTCAGCTGTGTGCCGCCGGTCACCCGGGTGGCGACATGGCGGATCAGGTCTTCGGTGAAGCTCATCAGGTCTTCGTAGTTCCACCAGGCGGCGTAGAACTCCATCATCGTGAACTCGGGGTTGTGCCGCACGCTGATGCCTTCGTTGCGGAAACTGCGGTTGATCTCGAACACGCGCTCGAAGCCGCCGACGATCAGGCGCTTCAAGTAAAGCTCGGGCGCAATGCGCAAAAACATCTGCTGGTCGAGTGCGTTGTGGTGCGTGACAAAAGGCTTGGCATTGGCGCCGCCCGGAATCGGGTGCAGCATGGGGGTTTCGACTTCGAGAAAATCGTTGTCCACCATGAAGTTGCGCATCGCCGAGACGGCCTTGCTGCGGGCGGCAAAACGCTTGCGCGCGGCTTCGTCGGTGATCAGGTCCACATAACGCTGGCGGTATTTGACCTCCTGGTCGGCCACGCCGTGGAACTTGTCGGGCAGCGGCCGCAGGCTTTTGGTGATCAGGCGGATGCTGGTGGCGTGAATCGACAGCTCCCCGGTCTTGGTCTTGAACAGCGTGCCGGTCGCGGACACGATGTCGCCCAGGTCCCAGTGTTTGAAGGCGTTGTGAACCTCTTCACCCACGCCTTCGTTGTTGATGTACACCTGGATGCGCCCGCCTGAAGGGCCGAAGGACGCGTCCTGCAACGTGGCAAAACTGGCCTTGCCCATCACGCGCTTGAGCATCATGCGGCCGGCCACACTGGCGTTGACGGCCAGCGGCTCCAGCTCTTCCTTGGTCTTGTCGTCGTACTGCGCAAACAGGGCTTCGGCCCGGTGTTCCGGCTTGACGTCGTTCGGGAAGGCCACGCCCTTGCCGTCGGCCTGGTGCTGGCGCAGGACCTTGAGCTTTTCGCGGCGCTCGGCCATGAGCTGGTTCTCGTCATGGGCGGGCGCGGGGCTGGTGATGGTGTTGGACATGAAAAAGGTTCTCGAAGAAAGAGGGCAGGCCGGGCCGCACAGGGCGGTGGGCCGGAAAAACCGGCGCGATCGCGCAAAGCGCCAAACCCCTGATTTTAGGCTGCGTTGCCGCCCGCACCGGGGCGACCGCGAACCTACATCGCGATGCCGGTTTTTTCGAGGATGTCGCTGACCAGTTCCAGCCGCACCAGCGGGTTGTCCAGCTCCATCAGGCGCTGTTTGAGCTCCAGCGGCATGGGCAGCAGTTCGCACCAGCGGTTGGCCACCCAGCCGCAGTCGTCGAGCCGGTAGGGCGGCTCCAGCGGCATCTGGTCCGCCGGTACGCCACGCTCCTGCAGGGTGCGGATCAGCTTGCCCAGCGCATTGGCCGTGCCGCGCAAGTCTTCGGGCACCGGGATGGCCTGGTCGTCGTCCAGCCGCGTCACGTCGGCAATCCACAGGCCGTGCTTGAGCTTTTCACGGCTGGAAATCTCGAAACGCTGGGTGCCGCTGCAGCGAATCACCATCAGGCCCGGCTGGGGCACCGAAAAACTGGTGATGGTGGCCAGGGTGCCGACGTTGTAAAAGGCCTCGCTGGCAAAACCGTCGCCGCTGGGCCCATCCTCAGGCTTGCGCACTTCGGAGCCCTGGGTCAGTGCCACCACGCCGAAGGGCGCGCCGGTCTTGTGGCATTTGCCGATCATGTCGAGGTAACGCACCTCGAAAATCCGCAACGGCAGCAGACCGCCTGGGTAGAGCACCGTGCCCAGCGGGAAAAGCGGCAGCGAGGAGAGGGTGAGCACGTCAGACATCGATCAGGCGGGGGAATTTCTGTGAAGCACTATCTTCCCACGATGCTGTTTCCCCATGTGCGGGCTTTGGTGCCCGGCGGGCGGACCTGCCTCCGGCGGTTAAGCGGCCACTTTCATGCATCAAATGAGGCTTCAGCCCTTTTCGACAGGGCGCGGACAGCTATCAATTTAATAGTAAAACCGGGCTGGGCCGATGCCCGGGTCCGCGGTGGCTCAGGCGACGGCGTCCGCCGGCTGACGCAGCAGCATGGCCAGTGAATTCGCCACGGTCTTGCGCAGTTCGCGCCGGTCGCAGATGAAATCGACCGCGCCCTTGGTCTGCAGGAACTCGGCGCGCTGGAAGCCTTCGGGCAGGGTCACGCGAACGGTGGACTCGATCACACGCGGGCCGGCAAAACCGATCAGCGCCTTCGGCTCGGCAATCACGATGTCACCGACAAACGCAAAGCCGGCGCTCACCCCGCCCATGGTCGGGTCGGTCAGCACGCTGATGTAGGGCAGGCCTTTTTTGGCCAGGCGCGTCAGCGAGGCATTGGTTTTTGCCATCTGCATCAGGCTCAGCAGGCCTTCCTGCATGCGCGCACCCCCGGTGGCAGTAAAGCAGATGAACGGGACTTTCTGCTCGATCGCCGCATGCACGCCACGCACGAAGCGCTCGCCAACCACGCTGCCCATGCTGCCACCCATGAAGTCGAACTCAAAGCAGGCCACGACCACGCCAATGCTGTGCACCGCGCCGCCCATGACGATCAGCGCGTCGGTTTCGCCGGTGTTCTCCAGCGCTTCTTTCAGGCGCTCGGGGTATTTGCGGCTGTCCTTGAATTTCAGCGGGTCGACCGGCAGCACTTCCTGGCCCAGCTCGTAACGGCCCTCGGGGTCCAGAAACGAGTCCAGCCGGGCCCGCGCGTCCATGCGGTGGTGGTGGCTGCACTGCGGGCAGACGTTCTGGTTTTTTTCCAGATCGGTCTTGTACAGCACGGCTTCGCAGCTGGGGCACTTGACCCACAGGCCTTCGGGCACACTGCGGCGCTCGGTCGGGTTGGTCGGGCTGATTTTCGGCGGGAGGAGTTTTTCTAGCCAAGACATGATGGGTCCTTATGTCCTTGTGGGGTGGTGCCCCCGCGAGGGCGCTGGCCGCGCGCAGGGGTCAAACCGGTAAAGAAAGGGGATTATGCGCTGTCTCCGGACCCGGCCGGGGCGTCCAGCGCCTGCCGGATGCCGGCCAGAAAATCACGCACCAGCGGCACCACTTCCCCGCGCGGCTGGTCGGTGATCAGCTGGATGATGCGGCTGCCGATGACCACGGCGTCGGCGACCCGGCTGATGGCTTTGGCGGTCGCGGCGTCGCGGATGCCGAAGCCGACGCCGACCGGGATGCTGACGTGCTGGCGTATGCGCGGCAGCATGGCCTCGACGGCGCCCAGGTCCAGCGTACCGGCCCCGGTCACACCCTTGAGCGAGACGTAATAGACATAACCGCTGGCGACTTCGGCAATCTGCGCCATGCGTTCATCGGTGCTGGTCGGGGCCAGCAGGAAGATCAGGTCCATGCCGTGGCTGCGCAGCGTGCCGGCAAAGGCCACACATTCCTCGGGCGGGTAGTCCACCACCAGCACGCCGTCCACGCCGGCTGCGGCGGCGTCGCGCACAAAGGCGTTTTTGCCACGCTTGAGGTCGTAGGCTTCGATCGGGTTGGCATAACCCATGAGCACCACCGGCGTCTTGTCGTCTTTCTGGCGGAACACCCGCACCATCTCCACCACCTGCGCCAGGCCGATGCCCATGGCCAGGGCTTGGTCGCCAGCTTTCTGGATCACCGGGCCGTCGGCGCTCGGGTCGGAAAAGGGCACGCCGAGCTCGATCACGTCGGCACCGCCGGCCACCATGCCGTGCATGAGCTCGGGCGTGATGTCGGCAAACGGGAAGCCGCCTGTGACGTAGGGAATCAGGGCCTTGCGGTTCTGGGCCTTGAGCGCAGCGAAGGTGGTCGCGATGCGGCTCATCGCAGCACCTCCACCACGCTGACGCCGCCTTTGACACTCAGGCCCTGGCACGATGGCCTGCAATAGAAGTCCGCCTTGGACAGATCAGCGACGGTGCCGATGTCCTTGTCGCCGCGGCCGGACAGGTTGACCAGGATGGACTGGTCGCTGCGCATGGTAGCGGCGAGTTTCATGGCGTAGGCCACGGCATGGCTGGACTCCAGCGCGGGAATGATGCCTTCGGTGCGGCACAGGTAATGGAAGGCCGAGAGCGCCTCGGCATCGGTGATGCCGACATATTCAGCGCGGCCGATGTCCTTGAGGAAGGCGTGTTCGGGGCCGACACCGGGGTAGTCCAGGCCGGCGCTGATGCTGTGCGTCTCGGTGACCTGGCCGTCCTCATTCTGCAGCACATAGGTGCGGTTGCCGTGCAACACGCCGGGTACGCCGCGTTGCAGCGAGGCCGAATGTTTGCCGCTGTCCATGCCTTCGCCGGCAGCTTCGACACCGATCAGGCGTGTGGCTTCGTGCGAAATATAGGGATGGAAAATGCCCATGGCGTTGCTGCCGCCGCCGACGCAGGCAATCACCGCGTCCGGCTGTTTGCCGCTGGTCATTTCCGGCATTTGTACGAGGCATTCCTCGCCGATCACACTCTGGAAGTCGCGCACCATCATCGGATAGGGGTGCGGGCCGGCGACCGTGCCGATGATGTAGAAGGTGTTGTCCACGTTGGCGACCCAGTCGCGCATGGCCTCGTTGAGCGCGTCTTTCAGCGTCTTGCTGCCGGACTCGACCGGCACCACGGTGGCGCCGAGCAGCTTCATGCGGTAGACATTGGGGCTCTGGCGCTTGACGTCCTCGCTGCCCATGTAGACCACACATTCAAGGCCGTAACGCGCGCAGATGGTGGCGGTGGCCACGCCGTGCTGGCCGGCGCCGGTTTCGGCGATGATGCGCGGTTTGCCCATGCGCCGGGCCAGCATGGCCTGACCGATGGTGTTGTTGATCTTGTGCGCGCCGGTGTGGTTCAGGTCTTCGCGCTTGAGGTAGATCTGCGCGCCACCCTGCTCACGGCTCATGCGGGCGGCATGGTAGATCGGAGAGGGGCGGCCTACGAAATGCTTGAGCTCGTAGTGGAATTCCGTGAGGAAGGCCGGGTCGTGCTGGTATTTCGCGTACGCGGCCTTGAGTTCGTTGATCGCGTGGGTCAGCGTTTCGGAAACAAAACTGCCGCCGTAAATCCCGAAGTGGCCCGTCGGGTCAGGTTGCTGGTAGGTGTACATGGTTTTTTGCAAGTAAGTCGTCGGCGGCACGAACGGCTGCGACGAACTGATGGATTTTGTCGGCGCTTTTGATTCCCTTGAGGGTGGCCCCTCCGGTAGTGGAAATCTCGACGCCCGAACTGACATCGACGGCCAGCGTCTTACAACGCGGCCGCACTTGCAAAATGCCATCGGTCACATTTGCAGGTGTGAGTCCACCAGACAAAACGAGGTGAGCGTTGACGCTTGGAGGAAGAAGTGACCAATTGAATGTTTTTCCGCCGCCCCCGAATCCGTCGACATGGGCGTCGAGCAGGATGGCCTGGGCAGCCTTGAAGTCTTCCGCGTATTTTACGAGATCAAAAGCGGCACTCCCCTCGGCGGGGTTTTCGTCCAGGGGAATACGTGCCGCGCGCAGGAAGGGACGCCCGGCCCGCAGGCAGGCCTCGGGCGTTTCATCACCATGAAATTGAATCAGGGCCGTTGGTACACGGGCGCAGGCAGCTATGATTTCAGGAGCATCTGCGTTGACGAAAAGCAGGACCGGTGTGACAAAGGGCGGCAGACAGCTGGCCAGCTCGGCGGCGCGTTCCGCGCTGACGCTGCGCGGACTGGGCGCGTACATGACAAAACCCACGGCATCGGCGCCGGCCGCCACGGCGGCATCCACGTCCTCTTCGCGCGTGAGGCCGCAGATCTTGATACGAGTCCTGTGCATGGTCATGGCAGCCAATCATAGGCTGGTGTGCGTTCCGGCAGGCCATAACGGGTCTCGTAACGCGGACCCAGAAAATACAGGCCATCGGGCGAAAAGGTCGGTGCGGCCACGTCCCTGCGGCGTGCGGCCAGCACCTCGGCGATCCAGTCGGGGGGGTGCTGGCCCTGTCCGACGGCGACCAGGCAACCCATGATGTTGCGGATCATGTGGTGCAGGAAGGCATTGGCTTCGAACTCGAAGCGCCAGTAGCCTGCCCGTTGCGAAATCTCGATGCGGCTGATGGTTTTGACCGGCGATTTCGCCTGGCACTGTGCCGCGCGGAAGGAGCTGAAGTCGTGTTCACCCAGCAGGTGGGTAATGGCTGCGCGTATGGCTGCCGCATCCATTGGCCGGTAGACCCAGCCGACCCGGCCGGCCTCGACACTGGGGCGCACTGGTGACTCCAGCAACACGTAGGCATAACGCCGGCTAATCGCACTGCCGCGGC
Organism: Polaromonas sp. YR568; assembly: GCF_943371715.1. Lineage (GTDB taxonomy): Bacteria > Pseudomonadota > Gammaproteobacteria > Burkholderiales > Burkholderiaceae_C > Polaromonas. The sequence goes on from NZ_CALRVW010000023.1 coordinate 39,852, forward strand.
AATGAAACTCGGCGGGCACCTCACGCGCCCATTGCACGGCGATGTCGCGGGGCAAAAAGGCGTTGGTGCCGCGCACCCAGGAGGGCAGCTCGCGCTGCAGGGGGGTATCGAAGTGAACCACCTGCATCAGGGCGTGAACCCCGGCATCGGTGCGCCCGGCGCACAGGGTTCGTAAAGGCTGGGCGGCGAACTTGCCCAGCGCCTTTTCCAGCCGGTCCTGCACCGTGTTGCCCGAGAGCTGGCTTTGCCAGCCCTCGTAAGCGGTGCCGCTGTAGCTCAGTCCCAGAGCGATCCTCACGGGCAGCCCTCAGGGGAAAGGTGCAAGGGGGTCAGGCCAGGGCGTTAAGAAAGGCCTGGGCCTTGCTCTTGAGCGAGCCGCTGGATTGCGCCAGCACTTCCTCGGCCAGCGAGCGGGCGCCATCGACATCGCCAATCGCGCGGAACTCTTCGGCCAGCGCAAACTTGGTTTCCAATGGATCGTCGCTGTCCTCCGACGGTGCCAGCGCGCCTGCTGCGGTGATTTTCTGGCTTTCGGTGGACGGGCCATCGAGATCGAGCGACAGGGCGCCCATATCAAATTCAAGCATGCCGCCAGAGGTGTCGAGATCTGCGGCACCCGTGCTCAGGGTGGCTGGTTCGGTGGCGAAGTTCAGGTTGTTGCCCGCTGCGGGCGAGGCAACGGGGGCCGCGGCTTTCACCGGAGCCGGCGCCGCAACAGGCAGGGTGAAACTCGCAGGACTGAAGTCCAGGCTGTTGTCGTCGGTTGCAGGGGCTGGTGCAACCGCAGCCGGCTTGGCCAGGACGGGTTGAACCGGCGCCACCGGGGCCGGTGTGGCCACGGCTGCTGGCGCAGCGGGTTCGTCGCCGAGCGAAAAATCCAGGTCCAGGTCGAAATCCACGGCCGCAGCCGCCGGCTCTGGCGCCGGGCTGGCAGCCTGGGCCAGGGTTGGGCCAGCGGCCAATCCGGCGGCGCTGGCGCCGGCAACCGCCATGCTGCTGCTTGCGGCGGCAGACACCGGTTGTCCACCAGGCTGGTACATGGGGTTGGCGGGGTCGAGCTCACGGCCCATTTCAGCCATGTGTGCCCACTCAGCGCCCTGTCCGCGGGTCAGGGTGAACGCCTCGCTTGCCACCATTTCAAACGCCTTGGTGTCGCGGCGTTTGGCATAAATCTCCATCAGCTTCGCATGGATGGCCACACGGGTGGGACTCACACGGATGGCTTCCTTGAGAATTTCCTCGGCCTGGAGGTCACGACCGTAAGCCAGGTAAACATCGGCTTCAGCCACCGGGTCCACATCACCGGCGGCATCGAGCTGGCTCGGTGAATACACCATCGACGAGCCCGTGACATTGGCCTCGTTGGTGTCAATGCGCTGGCCGCCGCTGGCGCCGAAGAAGGAGTCGGGCTGCAGGCGGCTTTCGAGGAAGGAGCTGTCGACCGAGACGGCATTTTTGCGCTGGCGGGAGCGGTACACGCCGAAGGCTGCCAGAAGCACGAGCAAGGCAGCGCCGCCTGCCAGCATCATCGGGTTCTCGAGCAGTTCGTCGATCAGGCTGGGTTCCGGCGGCGGAGGAGGAATGACGACCGGCTTTTTCACGGGCGCCGGGGCTGCTGCAATCACCGGTGCGGGGGCGCTGGCAGTTGCAGCGGGTGCCACGGCCTCACTTGCCGGACTCGCTGCGGGCATGGCGACAGGGGCCGAAGCCGCGGGAGCTGCAGCAGGCAAAGCGCCGGGTGCTGCCGATACGGCTGCCGGTGTTGTCACGGCCAGTCCCGGCGTTGCAGGGGTGGCGGGGGCGGGTGCCACGGGGGGCGTGGCAGGCGTCGCCGGAGCGGCTGGCGCTGCAGGCGCTGCAGGCGCACTGGTTAGCTTGTTCAGGTCGCTGATGTTTTTCGACAGCTCGGCCACACGGGCAGCCGCTTCCTTGGCCTGGCGTTCCTGCGCGATTTTTTCTTCGGCCGCTGCCTTGCTCTGGACTGCACCTTTGGAGAGGGTCAGCTTGTCTGGCGTGGCTGCGGCAGGTGCCTTGTCCTCGACCTTGGCCTGGACCTGGCCCGCGGCCCTGCGGTCCGCGCCGGCGACCTGGGTCGTTGGCGCGCCTTCGGCCAGCTTGCGGCGGAATTCGTTGAAGTCCTTGCTCTGGGCAACAATCGTTCGACTTGCTTCGGCGGCGGGGACGTATTCCGCCTGGTCGCCCGTTGGGACTTCCAGGACGGCGCCGGACTTGAGGCGGTTCACGTTACCGCCTATGAAGGCATCGGGGTTGCTGCGCAGCAGTGCGACCAGCATCTGGTCCAGCGACACGCTGGCCGGTTTGGCCTGCGCTGCAATTTTTCCGGCGGTGTCGCCAGGCTTGACAACAATTTTCTGGCCATCGGCGGAGGCTTGCCGCTCGGCGGGTACGGGCGGTGGCGCAGGCGCCTTGGCCACCGGAGCCGGCCTGGAAGGTGGCGGGCTCGGAGGGGAATACGGTGCGGGCGCGACCGCCGGCCGCGGTGGCGCCGGCAAGGAGGCCACAGGAGGCGGGGCGGCAGGCCGCGAAAGGACAGGTGCGGTCGGGGCCGGCATGGCCGGCGCAGCGGCCTGGCGCAGGTTCGGTGGATCAAACAGCATCGTGTAGTCACGCACGATGCGCCCGGAGGCCCAGCGGGCCTCGAGAATCAGGTCGACAAATGGTTCGCTGACGGGCCGGTCGCTGCTGAGGCGCAGGAAAGACCGGCCATCGGCACGGCGCTGCAGGCTGATCTGGACATTGGCCACGGCCGCTGTGTATTCCAGGCCGGCGGCCTTGAAGGCATCGGCGTTGGCGACGCTGGCCCGCAGGGAGGCGGCTTCGTCGGCGCTGATTTCGACGATCTCGATTTCTGCCCGCAGGGGTTCACCCAAGGCGGACTGGACGATGACCCGGCCCAGCCCAAGAGCATGTGCAGGCAAGGTGGCAAAGCTGCCCAAAACAGCCATGGCAGCCGCCACGGCTCCCATGCGCCAACGGACGGGTTGAGTCATGGGAATTGGAGCCTCCGGTGCCCGGGTTGCATTAAATTTTATTCTGCTGGTCCGCACAAAAACCTCAACGCTAATTTTCGACAAAACAACATTAACATCAAGGCATTAGGCTGACAAGCTAAGACAGCACTTAAGTTTTGACACCCCGGGTTAGCATCAACTTACAACTTCCAGATGTTGCCTGACGACAACGGGCTGTCACAAGTGGTTACGGGTGGTGGCCGGGCATCACCAGCCACCCCTTCCTGATTTCAGGCCTGCAGCAGGATGCGCAGCATGCGGCGCAAGGGCTCTGCCGCACCCCACAACAACTGGTCGCCAACCGTGAAGGCGCCCAGGTAATCCGGCCCCATGGCCAGCTTGCGCAGACGGCCGACCGGAATGGCCATGGTGCCGGTCACAGCGACCGGCGTCAGGTCGGTGATGCTGGCTTCGCGGGTGTTCGGCACCACCTTGACCCACGCGTTGTCGGCGGCAATCATGGCCTCGATGTCGGCCAGCGGCACGTCTTTCTTGAGCTTGAAGGTCAGCGCCTGGCTGTGGCAACGCATCGCGCCTATGCGTACACAGAAACCGTCCACCGGGGTTTCGGCGGTGCCGAAGCTGGCGCCCTGGCCCAGGATCTTGTTGGTTTCGGCGCCGCCTTTCCACTCTTCCTTGCTCATGCCGTTGCCCAGATCCTTGTCGATCCAGGGGATCAGCGAGCCGCCGAGCGGCACGCCGAAGTTGGCGGTTTCTGCAGCGGACAGCGATTGCTGCTTGGCCAGCACGCGGCGGTCAATTTCAAGAATGGCCGATTTCGGATCGTCGAGCAGTGCGCGCACTTCGGCGTTGAGCATTCCGTACTGGGTCAGCAATTCGCGCATGTGCTGGGCACCGCCGCCGGAGGCTGCCTGGTAGGTCATGCTGGTCATCCACTCGACCAGGCCGGCCTTGTACAGCGCGCCCACACCCATCAGCATGCAACTGACGGTGCAGTTGCCGCCAATCCAGTTTCTGCCGCCCTTGGCCAGCGCGTTCTGGATCACCGGCAGGTTGACCGGGTCCAGCACGATGATGGCGTCGTCGTTCATGCGCAGCGTGGAGGCCGCGTCGATCCAGTGACCGGTCCAGCCGGCGGCGCGCAGCTTGGGGTAGACCTCAGAGGTGTAGTCCCCGCCCTGGGCGGTGATGATCACGTCACACTTCTTCAGGGCATCGATGTCGAACGCGTCTTTCAGCGTGGTTTCGTTTTTCGCCTGCGCCGGGGCTTTGCCGCCGGCGTTCGAGGTCGAAAAGAAGACCGGTTCGATCAGGTCGAAGTCGCCTTCGGCCTGCATGCGGTCGATCAGCACCGAGCCGACCATGCCGCGCCAGCCGACGAGTCCCGTGAGATTGCCCTTGAGTTTCATGATGCGCCCTTCAAAAAGTCAAAAAATGAAGCTTTTCGGCCCGGCTCATCGAGCCGGCAGGGCACGACGAACCAGGCTTGCTAGCCTTTAATGGTGGTCGTTTTGGTGGTCTGGGCAAAAACCGGCGCAGCGCTGATCGCGCGCGAAGCGGCGACGGAGCGGGGGAAAGCGGGGTTTTTGCTCATGGAGCTATTGTAATCACGGCCGGCCGGCCCGGCGCCGCGGGGCGCCATTTGCCGGTTTGGCTTGTGGCTGCCAGCCAACGCCGAAGCGTCGGCGGCGAGTTTTCAGGACTGGCTCAGCGCCTTGACGACAGCGTCCCCCATCTGCACCGTGCCGACCTTGGTCGTGCCTTCGCTGTAGATGTCGGGCGTGCGCAGGCCCTGCGTCAACACCGCGTCCACGGCTTTTTCGATGCGCGTCGCGGCTTCCGGCTGGTTCAGGCTGAAACGCAGCATCATGGCCGCGCTCAAAATCGTGGCCAGCGGATTGGCCACACCCTTGCCGGCGATGTCGGGTGCGCTGCCGTGGCTGGGTTCGTACAGGCCCTGGTTTTTCGTGTTCAGGCTGGCCGAAGGCAGCATGCCGATGGAGCCGGTCAGCATGGCGGCCGCGTCGCTGAGGATGTCGCCGAACATGTTGCCGGTCACCACCACGTCGAACTTTTTCGGCGCCTTGACCAGCTGCATGGCGGCGTTGTCCACATACATGTGGTCCAGCGCGACGTCGGGGTACTGCAGCCCGACTTCAGTGACGATGTCTTTCCAGAACTGGAAGGTTTCCAGCACATTGGCCTTGTCCACGCTTGTCACGCGGCTGCCGCGCTTGCGCGCCGCCTGGAAGGCGACATGGGCGATGCGTTCGATTTCGGGGCGCGAATAACGCATGGTGTCAAACGCTTCCTCGCTGCCGGGGAAGTGGCCGTCGGTGGCGGTTCGGCGGCCGCGCGGCTGGCCGAAGTAGATGTCGCCGGTCAGCTCGCGGACGATCAGGATGTCCAGGCCGGACACCAGTTCGCGCTTCAGGCTGGAAGCATCCACCAGCTGGGGGTAACAGATGGCGGGCCGGAAGTTGGCGAACAGGCCCAGGTTCTTGCGCAGGCCCAGGATGGCCTGTTCGGGGCGCAGCGGGCGATCCAGCTTGTCGTACTTCCAGTCGCCGACGGCGCCGAACAGGACCGCGTCGGAAGCCTGCGCGAGTTTCAGGGTGGCGTCGGGCAGCGGATGGCCGTGGGCTTCATAGGCGGCGCCTCCGACCAGCGCGGTTTCCATCTCGAATTTCAGGTCCAGGGCCTGCAGGACCTTGACGGCCTCGGCGACGATTTCGGTGCCGATGCCGTCACCGGGAAGAATTGCGATTTTCATGCTTGCTCTTTATTTGATAGCTGTTGGCGCCCGTCCCATAAGGGCTGGGGGCAATTTTTACTTGTAAGAAACCGGGAAACCGGGAAGTCAGGCGATCAGGGTATGCGCCAGCCAGGGCTTGGTCGCCAGACGTTCGGCTTCAAAGGCCTTGATCTTGTCGCTCTGGCGCAGGGTCAGGCCGATGTCGTCGTAGCCGCCGAGCAGGCAGAATTTCTTGAAGGCCTGCACTTCGAAGGGAAGCTCTTCGCCCTGCGGCTTGATCACCACCTGGCGCTCGAGGTCGATGGTGAGCTGGTAGCCGGGGAAGGCCAGCGCCTCGTCGAACAGCTGGCTGACCTGCGCCTCGCTCAGCACGATGGGCAGCAGGCCGTTCTTGAAGCTGTTGTTGAAAAAGATGTCGGCGTAGCTCGGCGCGATGATGGCGCGAAAGCCGTACTGGTCCAGTGCCCAGGGTGCGTGCTCGCGCGAGGAGCCGCAGCCGAAGTTCTTGCGCGCCAGCAGGATGGAGGCGCCCTGGTAACGCGGCTGGTTCAGCACGAAGTCCGGGTTGGGTTTGCGTGTGGCCGGGTCCTGGCCGGGAAAGCCGGGGTCGAGGTAGCGCCAGGCGTCGAACAGGTTGGGGCCGAAGCCGGTCTTGCGGATGGACTTGAGGAACTGCTTGGGAATGATCGCGTCGGTGTCAACGTTCTCGCGGTCCATCGGGGCGACCAGGCCTTTGTGTACGGTGAATTTCTGCATGATGTGACTCTCAGGAGAATTTGCGAATATCGACGAAGTGGCCGTGTACCGCGGCGGCGGCGGCCATGGCCGGACTCACCAGGTGGGTGCGGCCGCCGGCGCCCTGCCGGCCTTCGAAGTTGCGGTTGCTGGTGGAGGCGCAACGCTCGCCCGGCTCGAGCCGGTCGGCATTCATCGCCAGGCACATGGAGCAGCCAGGCTCGCGCCACTCGAAGCCCGCGGCGACAAAAATCTTGTCCAGGCCTTCGCGCTCGGCCTGTTCCTTGACCAGGCCGGAACCGGGTACCACCATGGCGAGCTTGACGTTGCCGGCGACCTTCTTGCCGATTTTCTGGAGGATGGCCGCCGCTTCGCGCATGTCCTCGATGCGGCTGTTGGTGCAGGAGCCGATGAAGACCTTGTCGATGAGGATGTCGTTGATCGCCTTGCCGGGCTGCAGGCCCATGTAGGTCAGGGCGCGTTCGATCGCGTCGCGCTTGTTCGCGTCTTTTTCCTTGTCCGGGTCGGGCACGCGGTCGTCGATGGACAGCACCATCTCGGGTGAGGTACCCCAGGTGACCTGCGGACGGATCTGGCTCGCATCGAGCTGCACCACGGTGTCGAACACGGCATCGGCATCGGACTGCAGCGTGCTCCAGTACTGCACCGCCTGGTCCCACTCCACGCCGCTGGGGGCCAGCGGCTTGCCCTTGACGTAGGCAATGGTCTTGGCATCCACCGCCACCAGGCCGGCACGGGCACCGGCCTCGATGGCCATGTTGCAGACCGTCATGCGGCCTTCCATGCTCAGCGCGCGTATCGCGGGGCCACCGAACTCAATCGTGTAGCCGGTGCCGCCCGCGGTGCCGATCTTGCCGATGATGGCGAGCACGATGTCCTTGCCGGTCAGGCCCGGGGCCAGCATGCCGTCCACCCGGACCAGCATGTTTTTGGCTTTTTTGGCGAGCAGGGTCTGCGTGGCCATCACGTGTTCGACTTCGCTGGTGCCGATGCCGTGCGCCAGTGCGCCAAACGCGCCGTGGGTCGAGGTGTGCGAATCGCCGCAGACCACCGTCATGCCCGGCAGGGTGGCGCCGGTCTCGGGCCCCATGACATGCACGATGCCCTGGCGCTTGGACAGGAAGGGGAAGTAGGCGGCCGCACCGAACTCGGCGATGTTGCTGTCCAGCGTGGTGATCTGCTCCTTGCTGACCAGGTCGGTGATGCCGTCGTAGCCGAGCTCCCAGCCGGTGGTCGGCGTGTTGTGGTCGGCGGTGGCGACGATGGAGCTGATGCGCCAGACCTTGCGCCCGGCCTCGCGCAGGCCCTCAAAGGCCTGCGGGCTGGTGACTTCATGCACCAGGTGCCGGTCGATGTAGAGGATGGCGGTGCCGTCTTCCTCGGTGTGGACGACGTGTTCGTCCCAGATCTTGTCGTAGAGGGTGCGTCCCATGGTGTTTTCCTTCGTGGTCTGTCTGTCGATTTTAAGTGGGGAGGGGGGCGTTGTCTGGCGTCACCGCACGCGCAGTGAGGTGGTCGACCAGCAGGCGGGCGGTGACGGGCAGGCTGGAAAAATCGCGCGCCACCAGGGCGATCTGGCGCGACGCCCAGGCATCGGTCAGCGCCACCGATTCGAGTTCGCCGACGCCGTGCATCAGCTCGAACGCCCGCTGGGGCATCACGCCGACGCCCAGGCCGTTGTGGATCATGCGGCACATCGCGTCCAGCCCGGTCACATGGATGCGCAGCTTGATCGTGCGGCCGGCCTGTGCCGCGGCACCGCGCATCGCCAGATAGATGGAACTGTTCGAATGCAGGCCAACGTGGTCGAAATCGAGGCTGTCCGCAAAAGCGATGCTGTCCTGCGTGCCCAGCACATGGCCGCGCGGCACGATCATCACGAGGCGGTCCTGGCGGTAGGGCAGGGTCTGCAGCTTGCCAATGCCGTCGGCCGTGTTGCAGATGCCAAGATCGGCCGCGCCTTCCTGCACCGCGCGCACGACTTCCGTGCTCAGGTGCTCCTCGAGGTCGATCTTGACCTCCGGGTGCTGGCTGATGAAGGTGCCCAGGTCTTCGGGCAGGAACTGCACGATGGCCGAGATGCTGGCGTGCACGCGCACATGGCCGCGCACGCCGGCCGCGTATTCGCTGAGCTCGCCCTGCATTTTCTCGAGGCTGAACAGCACCGAACGGGCATGGTGCAGCAGGCTTTGTCCGGCGGGCGTCAGGTCCACGCCGCGTGTGTGGCGGTAGAGCAGGGGCGTGTCGAGCGCGGCTTCGAGGTCGGAGAGGCGTTTGCTGACGGCCGACGCGGCAATGAATTCCCGCTCCGCCGCCTTGCCGATGCTGCCAAGCTCACACACGGCCACAAACAATTGCAGCGACGTGAGGTCCATCCGGCGGGCGAAATTGCGTTCTGAGTTGCTCATCAAAAGAGGTCAAAGTCATCGTGGTTCACGATGTTTGCCTATTTTGACCTCTTTGTGCGGGCTTGGTCATCGTGGAATGCGATGGCTGTCTTGCCTGCTGGCTGGGTCTTCCTGGCCCCCCCGTGGGGAAGCTTTCAGGTGTTTTTGGCTTCCAGCCCAGCAGGGATGGGCGCAAGCAGCTACTGAATCAATAGCAATCAGTCGATGATCTTGCCGGGATCGAGCGCCCGCACCCGGTGGTCCACGTTGTAGCCGCCGAACTCGGTGTAGCGCAGCAGGTGCCGCTCGCAGCGGCCGCAATGCCAGACCTCGCAGCGGTTGTAGGGGAAAAAACCGACAGCCACCGGGGCATCTGGCGCGTCATAACGTGTGCCCTGAGGGTGTTTTTCTTCCAGCGTGGGTTCGTCCACGGCGGGGTCGCGCAAGGTGGCGACCAGGCTCATCTGCCCGGCTTCCCAGCGGTACTCGGCCAGGCTCTCCCAGCCGGCGCAGGCGCCCAGCGCGCAATCGCAGGCGCGGGGCGCGGTGGGGCGGGTGATGGCCGAACGCAGTTCGGCGGCAGTCCGGATGAATGTCAAGGGTGAACTCCTCAGGTGGTCCTCATGTGGCCTCACATGGCCAGAGCCGTAAAAAAGCCCGCCCCTGTTGCCACGGGCGGGCCGGATCTCAGGCGTGCAGGCGGATCAGCGTGCGTTGATCGGCTTGACGTCGCGCTGGACCGAACCGTTGAACAGCTGGCGCGGACGGCCGATTTTGTACTCGGGGTCGCCGATCATCTCGTTGAGCTGGGCGATCCAGCCGACCGTGCGGGCCAGCGCGAAGATCGCGGTGAACAGCGGCACCGGGATGCCGATGGCGCGCTGCACGATGCCGGAGTAGAAGTCGACGTTGGGGTAGAGCTTGCGCGAAACGAAGTATTCGTCTTCCAGGGCAATCTTTTCCAGCGCCATGGCCAGCTTGAACAGCGGGTCGTTTTCCAGGCCCATCTCCTGCAGCACTTCCTTGCAGGTTTCCTGCATCAGCTTGGCGCGCGGGTCGTAGTTCTTGTAGACGCGGTGGCCAAAACCCATGAGCTTGACGCCGGAGTTCTTGTCCTTGACCTGCTTGATGAACTCGCCGATGTTCTCGATGCCGCCGTTCTTCTGGATGTCGCCCAGCATGTTGAGGGCCGCTTCGTTGGCACCGCCGTGGGCCGGGCCCCAGAGGCAGGCCACACCGGCTGCAATCGCTGCAAACGGGTTGGTGCCGGACGAGCCGCACAGGCGCACGGTGGAGGTGGATGCGTTCTGTTCGTGGTCGGCATGCAGGATGAAGATGCGGTCCAGCGCGCGTTCGAGCACCGGGTTGACCTTGTACTCCTCGCACGGCGTGGCAAACATCATGTGCAGGAAGTTGCCGGCGTAGCTCAGGTCGTTCTTCGGGTACATGTAGGGCTGACCCACGGTGTACTTGTAGGCCATGGCGACCAGGGTCGGCATCTTGGCGATCAGGCGGATCGCGGCAATCTCGCGGTGCTCGGGATTGGTGATGTCGGTGCTGTCATGGTAGAAGGCCGACAGGGCGCCGACCAGGCCGGTCATGATGGCCATCGGGTGCGCGTCACGGCGGAAGCCGCGCAGGAAAAACTGCATCTGCTCGTTGACCATGGTGTGGTTGGTCACGCGGCCGACGAAATCCCGTTTCTGGTCAGCCTTGGGCAGTTCGCCGTAGAGCAGCAGGTGGCAGGTTTCGAGGTAATCGCAGTTGGTGGCCAGCTGCTCGATCGGGTAGCCGCGGTACAGCAGCTCGCCCTTGTCACCGTCGATGTAGGTGATGGCCGACTGGCAGGCTGCGGTGGACAGAAAGCCCGGATCGTAGGTGAACATCCCGGTCTGCGCATACAGCTTGCGGATGTCCACGACGTCGGGGCCCACGCTGCCGTGGTACACCGGCAAATCAACACTGGGGCTGCCGTTGCTGAAGGACAGGGTGGCTTTGTTGTCAGCTAGCTTCATTTCTTGCGTCTTTCTTGTCAAATCAAAGGGGGTCGGTCAACGGGGCTGTCGCTGCGGCGCGAATCAAGTTTAAGACCTGCAGGGCCTCGTAAGTAGATGCACTTACCTGCGCGTCCGCTTCTGAAAGCTGGCTGGGTTCCCGACGTTGTAGCAGAAGGTCCAGCAAATCGTTGTCAGACAGATCCATTAAATCATTCAGGCCTTTAGCCTGGCTGACGGTCAGCGTGGCTTCATGGCGCCTGAAGAACTTTTCGATCAGCAGGTCGTTCTCCAGCAAACCCCGGCGGCAACGCCATTTGAGTTTGCTCAGGGCCCGTTCGCCAAGCAGTTCGTCGGTTGCGTTCATGGCCACAGTCTGAATTGATGCGTGTTTAGACCGTGCGAAGGACCATCATTTCCTTGATCTTGCCGATGGCCTTACTGGGGTTCAGACCCTTGGGGCAGACATCGACGCAGTTCATGATGGTGTGGCAGCGGAACAGGCGGTAGGGGTCTTCGAGGTTGTCCAGGCGGTCGGCGGTGGCCTCGTCGCGGCTGTCCGCAATGAAGCGGTAGGCCTGCAGCAGGCCGGCCGGGCCGACAAACTTGTCCGGGTTCCACCAGAAGCTGGGGCAGGACGTCGAGCAGCTCGCGCACAGGATGCACTCGTACAGGCCGTTGAGTTCGTCGCGTTCCTCGGGGCTTTGCAGGCGCTCTTTTTCGGGCGGCACGTTGTCGTTGATCAGGTAGGGCTTGATCGAGTTGTACTGCTTGAAGAAGTCCGTCATGTCGACGATCAGGTCGCGCACCACCGGCAGGCCGGGCAGGGGCTTGAGCACGATCGTCCCAGGCAGCGTGCGCATGTTGGTCAGGCAGGCCAGGCCGTTCTTGCCGTTGATGTTCATCGCGTCTGAACCGCACACGCCTTCGCGGCAGGAGCGGCGGAAGGAAATGGTCGGGTCCTGCGCCTTGAGTTTCATCAGCGCGTCCAGCAACATGCGTTCGCTGCCGTCAAGCTCGACCTCGATGGTCTGCATGTAAGGCTTGGCGTCGGTGTCGGGGTCGTAGCGGTAAATCTGGAAAGTACGTTTGGACATGGAGGTTCTCGCTGATCTTGTTGGCTTGGGCTTAGAAGCTGCGCACGGTGAGCGGCACGGAGTCGACCGTCAGCGGCTTCATCTGCACCGGTTTGTAGGCCAGGCGGCTGCCTTCGCTGTACCACAGGGTGTGCTTGTGCCAGTCGGTGTCGTTGCGGCCATTCGGGTGTTGCGGCGTGTCGCCGTAATCGTCCACCGAATGCGCGCCGCGGCTTTCGTGGCGGGCCGCGGCTGAAACGATGGTGGCCTGCGCCGCCTCGATCAGGTTCTCGACTTCCAGCGCCTCGATGCGCGCGGTGTTGAAGATTTTCGACTTGTCCTTCAGGCCGATATTGCTCACGCGCTTGCGCAGTTCGGCGATCTTGGCGACACCGGCGTCCATGATGGCCTGGGTGCGGAACACGCCGGCATGCTGCTGCATGGCTGCGCGGATGTCGTTGGCCACGTCCTGGGCGTATTCGCCGTCGGTCGCGTTGTCCAGGCGGGCGATGCGCGCCAGCGTGGCGTCGGCCGCATCGGCAGGCAGGGACTTGTGGGTGGTGGTCTTGTTGAACTCGACGATGTGGTTGCCGGCGGCGCGGCCGAACACCAGCAGGTCCAGCAGCGAGTTGGTGCCCAGGCGGTTGGCGCCGTGCACGCTGACGCAGGCGCATTCACCGACCGCGTACAGGCCGTTGACAACCTGGCTCTTGTTGTCGGCGTCCTGGGTGACCACCTGGCCGTGGATGTTGGTCGGAATGCCGCCCATCTGGTAGTGGATGGTGGGCACCACGGGAATCGGTTCCTTGGTGATGTCGACGTTGGCAAAGTTGTGGCCGATCTCGAACACCGAGGGTAGGCGCTTCATGATGGTCTCGGCGCCCAGGTGGGTCATGTCGAGGTTGATGTAGTCCTTGTTCGGACCGCAGCCGCGACCTTCCTTGATTTCCTGGTCCATGCAGCGCGAGACATAGTCGCGTGGTGCCAGATCCTTGTAGGCCGGTGCGTAGCGTTCCATGAAACGCTCGCCGTTGCTGTTGCGCAAGATCGCGCCTTCGCCGCGGCAGCCTTCGGTCAGCAACACGCCGGCGCCATGCACGCCGGTCGGGTGAAACTGCCAGAACTCCATGTCTTCCAGCGGGATGCCGGCGCGCGCCGCCATGCCCAGGCCGTCGCCGGTGTTGATGAAGGCATTGGTCGATGCCGCAAAAATGCGGCCGGCGCCGCCAGTGGCCAGCAAGGTGGTCTTGGCTTCGAAGATGTGCACGTCGCCGGTTTCCATCTCGATGGCGGTCACGCCGACGACATCGCCGGCGGCATCACGGATCAGGTCCATCGCCAGCCATTCGACGAAGAAGCTGGTTTTTTCCTTGACGTTCTGCTGGTACAGCGTGTGCAGCATGGCATGACCGGTGCGGTCGGCTGCGGCGCAGGCGCGCTGCACCGGCTTTTCGCCGTAGTTGGCGGTGTGGCCGCCGAAGGGGCGTTGGTAAATCGTGCCGTCGGGGTTGCGGTCGAAAGGCATGCCCATGTGCTCGAGGTCGTACACGACCTTGGGCGCTTCGCGGCACATGTACTCGATCGCATCCTGGTCGCCGAGCCAGTCGGAACCCTTGACGGTATCGTAGAAATGGTAGTGCCAGTTGTCTTCGGACATGTTGCCGAGCGAGGCGCCAATGCCGCCCTGGGCCGCCACCGTGTGCGAGCGCGTCGGGAACACCTTGGAGAGCACGGCCACGTTCAGGCCGGCACGCGCCAGCTGCAGCGAGGCGCGCATGCCGGAGCCGCCGGCCCCGACGATCACCACGTCAAATTTGCGTTTGGGAAGCTTGGAGGATGCAGTCATGATTGCTTTTTCAAAAGTCGGTCGTCAAAAGTGAAGGCTCGGTTCCGGGGCTCAAAGGCGCCACAGCACCTGGATGCCCCAGCCGGCGCAGGCCACCAGCCACACGATCGTGAACACGTCCAGGGACAGCTTGAGCCACACCGGCTTGACGTAGTCCATCCAGATGTCGCGCATGCCGACCCACACGTGGTAAAGCAGCGCGAGGATCACGACAAAGGTCAGCACCTTCATCCACTGCGACGCAAAAATTCCGGCCCAGCGGTCATAACCGAGGGGCCCCTTGGTGAAGATCACCTGGGCCAGCAGCAGGACGGTAAAAAGGGCCATCAGGGCCGCGGTGACGCGCTGGGCCAGCCAGTCACGCGTGCCGTAATGCGCGCCGACAACGAGGCGCTTGGAGCCGTAGTTCACAGACATGGGTTGCTCCTTGTTATTAGTAGAGGCCGAACAGCTTGGCGCCCAGCACCAGCGTCAGCGCGATGCTCAGTGCCAGCGTGACCAGTGCGGTGCTTTTGCCGAATTCGTTGCTGAGCCTGTGGGTGGCGTCCATGTAGAGATGGCGCAGGCCGGCGATGAAGTGGTGCAGGTAGGCCCAGATCAGGGCGAGGGCCACCAGCTTCCAGATGAAGCCGGGCAAACCCAGCATGCCGATGTTGAAGGCCGCCTTGAACTTCTCGAATGAAATTTCGGAAGAAATCGAGGTGTCGAACATCCAGATGATGAAGGGCATCAGGATGAACATGATGGCGCCGCTGGCGCGGTGGAGGATGGACACCCAGGCCGCCGGTGTCATGCGGTAGGTGGTCAGGTCTTTAAAAGCGTTGATGTTGCGGAACTCGGGCCGCTTTGCACGCTGTTTGGATGCCAGCTCTGTCATTGTTGGGCTTTCGTGGGGAGAGGTCTGGTAACTGCCTGGTAACTGCCCGTGAAGCACGACGCAGTTACAACTGAAAACCTTCGAATTCTATTGCAACGCAGCATCCATCCAGCCTGCGTGAACCATGGGAGGAGGTTTTTGTCGGGAAAACGGGGCAAAAAGAGAGCCTGAACCCATCGGGGGCGCGCGAAGCCGGGGCAAGCTGACGCGAACATTACAGACTATCCAGTCCGGCCAGCATGTCTTGCGCCTGCGCGCGCAGTTGCTGCCTCTCCTGCGGCGCCATGCGTTGCAGGTGTTTGGTCATCAGCACCGTCCGCGGGTTGGCGGCCAGCGCCGTTTCGTGCCGGTCGAGAAAATTCCAGTACAGCGTGGTCATGGGGCAGGCCCTGGGGCCTGTCCGCGTGGCGGGCTCGTAATGGCAGCCATCGCAATAGTTGCTCATGCGTTTGACGTAAGCGCCGCTGGCCACATAGGGCTTGGAGGTAAAACGCCCGCCGTTGGCAAACAGCGCCATGCCGGCGGTGTTGGGCAGCTCCACCCATTCCACCGCATCCACGTAAACGGCCAGGTACCAGTCGCACAGCTGCTGCGGCTGGATCTGCGCCGTCACGCCAAACATGCCGGTGACCATCAGGCGCTGGATGTGGTGCGAGTAGCCGTTGGCCAGCGTCTGGCTGATGCACTGGTGCATGCAGTTCATCCGGGTCTCGCCGGTCCAGTACCAGGCGGGCAGGGGCCGGTCGTGGCCGAAGTGGTTGGCGGTCTTGAGGCCAGGCATGTCCAGGAAGTACACGCCGCGGATGAATTCGCGCCAGCCCAGCACCTGCCGGATGAACCCTTCCACGCTGGCCAGCTCCAGTCCGCGCGACCGGTAGGCCTGTTCCGCGGCGCGCACCACCTCCAGCGGGTTGAGCAGCTTGAGGTTGAGTGAACTCGACAGCAGCGCGTGCCAGCCAAAGTCCAGCCCGGTCCACATCGCGTCCTGGTGGGCGCCGAAGTGGGGCAGGCGGTGGCTGATGAAATCGTTCAGGGCTACCAGCGCCTGCGCGCGCGTCACTGGCCAGTTGAAACGTTGCAGGTCGCCGGGGTGGCCAGTGAACAGCCGCTCGACCAGGTCAATCACGTCCCGGGTGATGTTGTCCTGCGCGAACACGATGGGGCGGGGCACGTTCTGCGGACCGGACCGGCCAAAGCCCTTGCGGTTGTCGGCGTCGTAGTTCCATTGCCCGCCGGCCGGCTGTCCGTCGTCCATCAGCACCTGGTGCTGCTGACGCATCTTGCGGTAGAAAAACTCCATGCGCAGGCTGGCCGAGGGGCCGGCCCAGCGGCGGAACTGCGGCGGTGTGCACATGAAATGGCGGTCCTCGCGCCATTCCATCAAGGGACTCAACGGTCCATTCCCGGCGGCGGCCGGCAGGTTCGCGATGGAGGCAAGAGCGCTGTCCATCTGTCCGCGCACCCGCAGATCGCCCGGTTCCACGCCGATGACGCGTTCAGGCCGGTACAGGTCAAGGGCAGCACGCAGGCCGTCGGTGAGGGTGGCGTCACCTTCCGTATCGATGGAGCGGTAGGCCACCCGCCAGCCGCGCTGCCGGAGCGTGTCGGCGAAGTGACGCATGGCCGAGAGGAACAGCACCGTGCGCGCCTTGTGTGACCAGACATGGGTGGACTCTTCCCGTGCTTCGATCATCAGCACGACGTCCTGCGCCGGGTCCAGACCGTCAAAGGCCGCAGAGTCTTCGTCGAGCTGGTCGCCCAGGATCAGGATCAGGTGGCGGCAGGAAGCAGGGCGCATGGCCCCGATTGTCCGCAAAGCGGGGGGGCGTCAATGCCCCGCGGTGCAATACGGTTTATGTTTGGTCGGCTACTGCCGCCGGCTTTCCTGTTGCTGGTTTGTTGGCGCGGCAGGCCTGGGAGCAGTATTTCACCTCGTCCCAGTTTTTCGCCCAGCTTTTGCGCCAGCTCATCTGGCGGCCGCAGGCCAGGCAGGTCTTGCTGGGCAGTGACGCCTTGTTGCCCTTGAAACCCATGGCGGCTTTCAGCTCAGGCTGTTGCGGTAGTAGTGGGTGTCGGTGCGGTAATAACCGCGCCGCAATTCCATCGGCACATCGTTGTAGGTGTAGGCGATGCGCTCCACGCTCAGCAGCGGCGTGCCCTGCGGCACGTTAAGGAGCAGCTCGCGCCCGTCGGTGGCGGCCTCGGCGCGGATTTTTTCTTCGGCGCGAACCATGCGCACATTGAACTCGGTCTCAAACAGCGCGTACATCGGGCCGTGGTAGTCGGCCAGGCGCTCGGCGGTCAGGCCCTTGAACGGGGCGGCCGGCAACCAGAGGTCTTCCAGGATCGTCGGCGTGCCGGCAAAACTCAGCACGCGGCGGGCCTGCAGCACTGCGTCGCCGGTACGCAGCGCGAGCGCGCGGGCAATGTCGGCGCTGGCGCGCACGCGCCGGCAGTCGATGATGTCGCGCTGGGCCGGGCCTTCGCTGCCGGGCGTGCCGCTGTCGGGCACCAGTTTGAGGAAGCGGAACTGCACATGCTGCTCGGCGTGGGTGGCCACAAACGTGCCCTTGCCCTGGCGCCGCACCACCAGGTTGTCGGCGGCGAGTTCGTCGATGGCCTTGCGCACCGTGCCCTGGCTCACGCGGTAGCGGGCGGCCAGGTCCATCTCGGAGGGAATGGCTTCGCCCGGCTTCCACTCGCCCGATTGCAGGCTTTGCAGGATCAGGCCCTTGATCTGCTGGTACAACGGGCTGAAGGCCGGCGTGGCACCTGCAAAATCATCGGCGGATGGGGGAGGGAGGGCGGCCATGGAAGAGGGGGTGAGGAAGCGTCCAATCATATCTTATATAAGACATAAGACAAATTGACGCCTCCGGGTTTTCCAGCGTAAAATCTTGGGCTGAGTCGATCGCAAGGCTTTGCTCCGTGTGATGTATGTCACATGCGTCCGGGGCGCCTCAGGCTGCGCAAAACACTTCATTACTTCATCGTTACCCCTTCAACCGATTTTCAACCTTCCTGGAGTTCTCCATCATGAGCAAAAAACCCGTCCGTGTTGCCGTTACAGGGGCCGCTGGTCAAATCGGTTACGCACTGTTGTTCCGCATCGCTTCCGGCGAAATGCTGGGCAAGGACCAGCCGGTCATCCTGCAACTGCTGGAAGTGCCGGTGGAAGGCCCGCAAAAGGCGCTCAAGGGCGTGATGATGGAGCTTGACGATTGCGCCTTCCCGCTGCTGGCCGGCATGGAAGCCTATGACGATCCGATGAAGGCCTTCAAGGATGCCGACTACGCGCTGCTGGTCGGCTCGCGTCCGCGTGGCCCCGGCATGGAGCGTGCCGAACTGCTGGCCGTCAACGGCGCCATCTTCACCGCCCAGGGCAAGGCGCTCAACGCCGTGGCCAGCCGCAACGTCAAGGTGCTGGTGGTCGGCAACCCCGCCAACACCAATGCCTACATTGCGATGAAAAGCGCGCCAGACCTGCCACGCAAGAACTTCACCGCCATGCTGCGCCTGGACCACAACCGCGCTGCCAGCCAGCTTGCTGCCAAAACCGGCAAGGCCGTGGCGGACATCGAAAAACTCACTGTCTGGGGCAACCATTCCCCCACGATGTACGCCGACTACCGCTTTGCCACCATCAAGGGCGAAAGCGTCGCCAAGATGATCAACGACCAGGAATGGAACGCCAACGTGTTCCTGCCGACCGTCGGCAAACGCGGCGCCGCCATCATCGAAGCCCGCGGTTCGTCTTCGGCCGCCTCGGCCGCCAATGCGGCCATCGACCACATGCGCGACTGGGCGCTGGGCACCAACGGCAAATGGGTCACCATGGGCATTCCTTCCGACGGCCAATACGGCATTCCGAAGGACATCATGTTCGGCTTCCCCGTCACCTGCGAAGGTGGCGAGTACAAACTGGTCGAGGGTCTGGAGATCGACGCCTTCAGCCAGGAACGCATCAACAAGACCCTGGACGAGCTCAAGGGCGAGCAGGACGGCGTCAAGCACCTCCTCTGATCGCGCAGAAGCACACTGCAGTGACACATCCCCGCGACGTTCTGCTTGGTGCCCAGGCGCAAACCGGTTTTCTGCCGGTCTGCGACCACTACAGCGGCGTCGAGGCGCGGATGCGCAAAAGCCTGCAGTTGCAGGCGGAGATGACCGAGGAATTCGGCACCTGCGTTTTTGACGTCACGCTCGATTGCGAAGACGGTGCCCCCGTGGGTGGCGAGGCCGACCATGCCGCGCTGGTGGTGGCACTGGTGGCGCTGGCCGGCAACAAGGCGCGGGTCGCCGTCCGGGTCCATGCGGTGGACCACCCGGCGTTCGAGATGGACATGGCGACCATCGCCGGCAAGGTGGGCCACCGCCTGAGCCACATCATGGTGCCCAAGGTCGAGTCTGTGGAGGACGTCGAGCGTGCCGTCGCCGCGCTGGCCGCGGTGGCGCAGACCGGCGTTCCCCTGCATGTATTGCTTGAGTCGCCTGCCGCGGTGCATCGGGCCTTCGAGATTGCCGCGCATCCGCGCGTGCAGTCGATCAGCTTCGGATTGATGGATTTTGTTTCCAGCCACGGCGGCGCCATTCCCGGCGAAGCCATGGGCAGCCGGGGGCAGTTCACGCACCCGCTGGTGGTGCGCGCCAAGCTCGAGATCGCTTCCGCCTGCCATGCCCATGGCAAAGTCCCTTCGCACTGCGTTGTCACGGAATTCAGTGACACTGCGGCCATGAAGGCGGCTGCGCAAAAAGCCGCCCGCGAATTTGGCTACACCCGCATGTGGAGCATTCACCCGGCCCAGATCCGCCCCATCCTGGAGGCGTTTGCGCCCAGCGAAGGCGAGATCGAAGGCGCTACAAAAATAATAGCTGCTGGCGCCCGTGCCGATTGGGCGCCCATCAGTTTTGACGGCCAGCTGCACGACCGCGCCAGTTACCGCTTTTTCTGGCAGGTGCTGGAGCGGGCACACCGGACCGGCCGCGTTTTACCGCCTGAGGCGCAGGCATATTTTCCTGCCGCGCTTCAATAGTTGCTCAATTGATTGACGACCTTTTTTCCAAAGGAAACCCCATGAAACGCATTGTTCTTTCTGCCCTGGTGCTTGCCGCCCCCGCCCTGTTGCTGGCACAGACGGCCGCACCCAAACCTGCGTCCAAACCCGCGGCCAAAGCTGCCACCGCACAGCCGGAGCAGGCCGCCAAACGCGCGCCCATCAGGCGCTCGGCCGCCAAGGTGGTCGAGGAAATGACGCCCATCGACGATGACCCGAATGTCACGCTGACGCCGGAAGACCTGGAAGTCGCCAAAAGGGTTTATGTCGGAACCATCCCCTGCGAACTGGGTGCTTCCGTCACCATCACGCCGAGCGACAAGCGCCCGGGCTTCTTCCTGGTGCAAACCGGCAAAACGCGTTTCCGCATGCATCCCGTTGGCAGCCGCACTGGCGCCATCCGCCTGGAAGACGGCCGTGCCGGCGCGATGTGGCTGCAGCTGGGCAACAAGTCCATGCTGATGAGCCAGAAGCAGGGCCAGCGTCTGGCCGACGAATGCATGAGCCCGGCACAGCTGACCTTTGCCGACGAGATGAAGAAAAACCCCCCGGTGAGCATTCTGGAGCCATTGCCTGCAGCCAAGCCGGTTCCCGCGCTAGCTGGCACGGGTTCTGCTCAACCGGCCCTGCCGCCCGCGAAGGCCGAATAACACCAGACTGGCACCGGCGCGCGCTGCTTTGAAATTTTTTGAGTACAGGAGAAAAAAACCATGATGCCCGAGTTCATACAAACCTATCGCAACCACGTGGCCGAGCGCGCCGCACTCGGCATTCCGCCGCTGCCCCTGTCTGCCAAACAGACGGGTGAAGTCATCGAGTTGCTCAAGAATCCTCCAAAAGGCGAAGAAGCCTTTCTGGTCGAGCTGATCACGCACCGCGTGCCGGCCGGTGTTGATGACGCGGCCAAGGTCAAGGCCAGCTACCTCGCCGCCGTGGCGCATGGCACCGAGAAGTGTTCGCTGATCTCGCGCGAAAAAGCCACGCAGCTGCTGGGCACCATGCTGGGCGGCTACAACATCAGCCCGATGATCGATTTGCTCGACGACGCCGAAGACAGCGTCGCGA
Source organism: Polaromonas sp. YR568 (assembly GCF_943371715.1). Lineage (GTDB taxonomy): Bacteria > Pseudomonadota > Gammaproteobacteria > Burkholderiales > Burkholderiaceae_C > Polaromonas. The sequence goes on from NZ_CALRVW010000023.1 coordinate 60,655, forward strand.
CCCAGGCCGCCAGCGGCCTGAAAAACACGCTGCTGATGTTCGACCAGTTCCACGACGTCAAGGAAAAGGCCGACAAGGGCAACAAATACGCCAAGGCCGTGCTGCAGAGCTGGGCCGATGCCGAGTGGTTCACCAGCCGGCCCGAAGTGCCGGAGTCCATCAAGCTGACCGTGTTCAAGGTGGCTGGCGAGATCAACACCGACGACCTGTCACCCGCACCCGACGCCTGGAGCCGTCCCGACATTCCGCTGCATGCGCTGGCCATGCACAAGAATGCCCGCCCCGGCGTCACGCCGGAAGAAGACGGCAAACGCGGCCCGGTCAAGTTCATCGAGGAACTCAAGGCCAAGGGCAACCTGGTGGCTTACGTCGGCGACGTGGTCGGTACCGGTTCTTCCCGCAAGTCGGCCACCAATTCGGTGCTCTGGTTCACCGGCCAGGACATTCCTTACGTGCCGAACAAACGTTTCGGCGGCGTCTGCCTGGGCAGCAAAATTGCCCCGATTTTCTACAACACCATGGAAGACTCCGGCGCGCTGCCGATCGAGCTCGATGTGAGCCAGATGGCCATGGGCGACGTGATCGAGCTGCGTCCCTACGAAGGCAAGGCGCTCAAAGACGGCAAGGTGATTGCCGAGTTCAAGCTCAAGAGCGAGGTGCTGTTTGACGAAGTGCGCGCCGGTGGCCGCATTCCGCTGATCGTGGGCCGCGGCCTGACGGCCAAGGCACGCTGGGCGCTGGGCCTGCCGGTCTCGACCCTGTTCCGCCTGCCGCAGGCGCCTGTCGCCAGCGAGCGTGGCTTCACGCTGGCACAGAAAATGGTCGGTCGCGCGGTCGGCCTGCCGGAAGGCCAGGGCGTACGTCCCGGTACCTATTGCGAGCCGAAGATGACGTCCGTGGGTTCCCAGGACACCACCGGCCCGATGACACGCGACGAGCTGAAAGACCTGGCCTGCCTGGGCTTTTCTGCCGACCTGGTGATGCAGTCCTTCTGCCACACCGCCGCCTATCCCAAGCCGGTCGATGTGAAGATGCACCACGAGCTGCCCGAGTTCATGAGCGACCGCGGCGGCATTCCGCTGCGTCCAGGCGACGGTATCATCCACAGCTGGCTCAACCGCATGCTGCTGCCCGATACCGTCGGCACCGGCGGCGACAGCCACACGCGTTTCCCCATCGGCATCAGCTTCCCTGCAGGCTCCGGCCTGGTCGCCTTTGGCGCCGCCACCGGTGTGATGCCGCTGGACATGCCCGAGTCGGTGCTGGTGCGTTTCAAGGGCGAGATGCAGCCTGGTATCACCTTGCGCGACCTGGTCAACGCGATTCCGCTCTACGCCATCAAGGCCGGCCTGCTGACGGTGGCCAAACAGGGCAAGAAGAACATCTTCTCGGGCCGCATCCTGGAAATCGAAGGCTTGCCCGATCTGAAGGTTGAGCAGGCGTTTGAACTCAGCGATGCCTCGGCCGAGCGTTCCGCCGGCGGCTGCACGGTGCACCTGAACAAGGAACCCATCATCGAGTACATCACCAGCAACATCACGATGCTGAAATGGATGATTGCTTCGGGTTACTCGGACGTGCGCACCATCAAGCGCCGCATCGCCGCCATGGAAGCCTGGCTGGCCGACCCGCAACTGCTCAAGGCCGACGCCGATGCGGAATACACCGCCGTGATCGAGATTGACCTGGCCGACATCCACGAACCCATCGTGGCCTGCCCGAATGATCCGGACGACGTGAAGACCCTCAGCGAAGTGGCTGGCAGCAAGATCGATGAAGTGTTCATCGGCAGCTGCATGACCAACATCGGCCATTTTCGCGCCGCCTCCAAGCTGCTCGAGAACAAGCGCGACATTCCGGTCAAGCTGTGGATGGCGCCGCCGACCAAGATGGATGCCAAGCAGCTGACCGAAGAAGGCCACTACGGTGTGCTGGGTTCGGCCGGTGCGCGCATGGAAATGCCGGGCTGCAGCCTGTGCATGGGCAACCAGGCGCAGGTGAAAGAGGGCGCAACCGTGTTCTCGACCTCGACGCGCAACTTCCCGAACCGCCTGGGTAAAAACTCCAACGTGTACCTGGGTTCTGCCGAACTGGCGGCGATCTGCTCCAAGCTGGGCCGCATCCCGACCAAGGCCGAATACATGGCCGACATGGGTGTGCTGACCGCCGCCAGCGCCGAGGTCTACCAGTACCTGAACTTCGACCAGGTCAAGGACTACACCGACATGGCCGACACCGTGAAAGACAGCGTGCCAGCCTGATCCCCTCCGCTGCACTGACTGCAGCAGCGAGCCCCGGGACTTCGGTCCCGGGGCTTTTTTTATTCAGTGACGTAATGCCGGTAGCAGGCTCAAGAGTGTTAAAAATTGTTTCAATCGTTACAATTAAAACGCAAAACTCTTTTTGCCTACAACGGACCCAACAATGAAAAACAGTCTCAAATTTCTGGTGTCGGCTGCGCTGCTGTGCGCTGGCACCGTCGCCCTGGCCGTGGACGACTACAACGCCCCTCCGGCGGGCGACAAGCAATATGCAGCCTGCATCAGCTATTCCAACAAGAATTACGAAGGCGGCAACGAAAAGAGCCCGGTGAAGGGCCAATCCAAGGCGCAGGCGTTCTGCACCTGCATGTGGAATGAGACACCAGAGGACTTCAAGGGCAGCCTGGCCAAGTTCGCTGAAACCGCCAAGGGCAAGTCCACCAACAAGACCTGCGAAAAACATTCCGACTGGGGCAACTGATCCCCGTCACGCACCGCCCGCGAAGGCAGTGCACCCGAGCCCTGCAGCCAGGCTGCAGGGCTTTTTTGTTTACAGCCCGGCCGGCAGCGGATCGACGATGCGCAGCTCCGAACCATCGATGAAACGCACGTACCAGAAGTCTGGCGAGGCGGGCAGGTTGGGCCGGACATGGCTGATATTGATGGGCGCGAGATACACCGTGCTGGCCCCGTCGTCGGGCGGCGGCGCGAGGTAGTGGCGTTTCGCGCTGATCAGGCCGCCGATGGCGCTGACCACCGTGGCGGTGGACTGCGTGACCGCATTGACGCTGGTGCCCTCACCCAGCAGGTGGATGGTGGTCTGACCGATCAGATCCGGCCGTGACGCTTCGACGTACAGCACGGCGGCCGGGTTGATCCGCAGGTCGTCGGGTGCGGAAGGGTCTGTCGCCTTGTTGAAGCAGAGAAGTGGCATGTCGTGCAACCGGTGCTTCAGGACAGCGTCAGCTCTTTGTGCTCGCCCAGGTTGGCTGGCGGCTCGCCGGTCAGCGCGGCCTTGGCCATCTTGGCCAGCTGCACCATCTTGCTTTCCTTCACGTCCCAGTATTCGGCGTGACGGATGTTGACTTCGAGCAGCGCCAGATCCGGATCGGTGGGGCCGTCAAACCAGGCCTTGGCCATCGGCGACCAGAGCGCTGCCTTTTTGGCGCCATCTTCGACAACCGCGCCCTGGCCCGACAGCGACACATAGCTGTCCTGACCGGGGTCGGCATACGACACGTTGACGTTGTTGTCCTGCTGCAGGCGGCGGGCGATTTCGCTGTTGCGCGAAACGAAGAAATACAGGCGCGAGCCTTCATCGGCGGACTTGTTCTGCGTGGTCAGCGGGTGGCTGTGCAGCATGCCGTCGGTGTGGCGGTGCGTCAGCATCCCGAATTTGATGTCCTTGATCAGGTCCCACAGGGTTTGCTGGTCGGAAGAGTTGGTGGTCATGCGGACTCCGTAAGTAGGTAAATCGGTAAGTGGCGTGGATGGATTCAACAACCACCTTAGGCGCCGGCAGCACCGGCCCTCATCAGTCGCGGACCCCGCCCGCTGTCAGTGCAAGCCGACAGCTGCGCTGGCGTCGGCGCCAGCCCCTGTTGTCACATGAATGAAAAAAGTGCCTTCAGCCCTTTCCACGTGGGCGCAGTCAGCTATCAAAAATAGAGCAATCACGCACAACTCCAGGCATCAGCCCAGGCGAGCTGCCGTGATGTGGACGCTGTTCATGATCTTTGGTATGCTTTTGTGTACGCCGTACACAATAAACAGGGGTTGTCTCTTACCCGCCCTCCGTTGGCCCCTTTGCCTTGAAAGCAGAACCATGGACCTGCCTCTCCCGCGTTTTTCCGACCAGCCCGCCTTGCCGGCGTCCGGCGTTTCCTGGAGGTGTGCATGAGTGCCGCGATGGACAGCCGCAAACGATGGTGGGCGCTCACTGTGCTATGCCTTGGGGTGCTGATGATCGTGCTCGACACCACCATCGTGAATGTGGCCCTGCCGTCGATCCGCACCGACCTGGCTTTCTCGGAGACCTCGCTGGTCTGGGTCGTCAACGCCTACATGCTCACGTTTGGCGGTTTTCTGCTGCTGGGCGGGCGGCTCGGTGACCTGTATGGCCAGCGCCGGCTGTTTTTGGCAGGCCTGGTGCTGTTCACACTGGCGTCACTGGCCTGCGGCCTGGCCAATTCGCAATGGCTGCTGATTGTGGCGCGTGCCGTGCAGGGCCTGGGTGGCGCGGTGGTGTCCGCCATTGCGCTGTCACTCATCATGAATCTGTTCACCGAGCCGGGCGAACGTGCCAGGGCCATGGGTGTCTACGGCTTTGTCTGTGCCGGCGGCGGCAGCATCGGCGTGCTGCTGGGCGGCGTGCTGACCGATGCCTTCAACTGGCACTGGATCTTTCTCGTCAACCTGCCGATCGGGGTGGCGGTGTTTGCCCTGTGCCTGGTGCTGCTGCCCGGCGAACGCGGCCAGGCCGCCGGTGCACGGCTGGATGTCGGTGGTGCGGTCACCGTGACCACGGCGCTGATGCTGGCGGTGTATGCCATCGTCAACGGCAACGAGGCCGGCTGGACCTCGCTGCAAACACTCGGGTTGCTCGCCGTTGCCGCCGTGTTGATGGCGGTGTTCCTGGCCATCGAATTGCGTGTTCCGGCGCCGCTGGTGCCGCTGGGCCTGTTTCTCCAGCGCAATGTGGCGGTCGCCAACATCGTTGGCGTGTTGTGGGCCGCCGCCATGTTTGCCTGGTTCTTCATTTCCGCGCTCTACATGCAGCTGGTGCTGGGTTACACCGCGCTGCAGGTCGGGCTGGGCTTTCTGCCGGCCAATCTGATCATGGCCGCGTTTTCGCTGGGGCTGTCGGCCCGCATCGTCATGCGTTTCGGCATCCGCCTGCCGCTGGCCGCGGGACTGCTGCTGGCGGCGCTGGGCCTGGCGCTGTTTGCGCGCGCGCCGGTGGGCGGCCAGTTCGTGACCGACGTGTTGCCGGGCATGCTGCTGCTCGGGCTGGGTGCGGGCATGGCCTTCAACCCGTTGCTGCTGGCGGCCATGAGTGATGTGGCGCCCGGCGAGTCGGGCATTGCGTCGGGCGTGGTCAACACCGCTTTCATGATGGGCGGGGCGCTGGGGCTGGCGGTGCTGGCCAGCGCGGCCGC
>NZ_CALRVW010000024.1:0-59924 GCF_943371715.1 Polaromonas sp. YR568
GCGTACACGGGCCTGCCCGTGGGCCCAATCTTTACAACTCTCGACCCCTCAACCAGCTCTGACATGGTGCCCACCTTCTACTACTTGGTGGGCACCATCTTGGACAATACTTAGCCCACTCTCAAGAGGGTGCAGAGCAGACGCTTACGACGGCCCGCGCTGCGGCCTTGCCGGTACTCCCTTTGAATATCGGCAAGGCACGTCAAAAACTTGAGGGCCGGCCCAGGGGACGGCGGGTGTGTGGGGAAGGCTGGGGGGCGAGGGGCAGGGGCCTCCCGGCTACACCGTGCGGACGGTGAGCGGCGACAGCCATGCCAGCGAAACGCGTAGTTGCGACATTGATCGAGGGCGCGGCCTAGGCTAGGCTCAGCGCCGGGCCCGAGAAGGCCCGGGAGTTCATGCGGGCTTATCCGGCCAACTGGCTGAGGGCCAACCCGGTCGAGAAAAGCCGCTGAACCGCGGCGGCTTCTTCTTCTTCAGTGGGTGACGAACTCGTAGCTCACGCCTTCACTCTCCACCATGTCGAGGATGTCGTTGAGCTGGTCTTCGTCCTCGGTGCTGCTCCAGGTCTCGTCGGGGTTGGTGGCAAACAGCGGCTCGATCGCCAGGTCCATGAAGCGGCCATCGGGCATCTTCAGCACCGGCGTGCCTTCGGACGTTTCAGCCAGCTCCCAATCGTCGGGGACGGACATTTCGAGCTGGATGGTGACATTGAGTTTTTTCATGATGGTTTCCTGGTGGGTGAGGCGGCGAGGTTAACCCATGCTCAAGGCCAGGCCCAGCAGCCAGAAGTTCAAGCCGGCCGCGATGATGGTCACGACGCCATAGCTCATTTCGGTGAAACCATCGGACGCCTTTATGCTGATGGCCCAGACGGTTTCCATGATGTCGGCGATCAGAAGAACCAGCCAGGCGGCGGCGGGGGTGATGCTCATGTGTTCCTTGGGGCTAGGTGTATCGCCCAGATGGCGGCTCTGTCCACCAGATGTTTAGCCGATCAGGCTGTGACAACTGGCCTGACGGTACTTGCATGCGGGTTTTGCGTTTCGGGTCAACCCCAACGGCGTTAGCCGCTGACTGGCACGTGCTCCGCCAGCGTCCACTAGATCCAAAGCAATATTAAATAGGCTTGTTACGTGAGCGACTCTAATTGCAGCCAAAGCGGGTCCTTGCTTAGAGAAAGCTGATCTCTAATTGCCTTCATCCGAGCCGTATATTCCCGCCTTGGGTTATAGATGCTTCCAGAAGAATCCTTGCTTTTTTCTACTAAACCTTGGGATACCAGCATTGTGAGAATTTTGTCGATAAGCTTCTTGTCGAAATTCTGACCAAAACCACCTTTGTATAGAGAGTTCTCTTTGCGCCCACCGCCGCGCTGAAAAAAAACTTTGTGGACGATCGAAAGAAATAGCTTCTGTGCTGGGGGTAGCGGGCTCGCCTTAATCCTCGCCGCATTTGAGACGCTATCTGCAGCGTAGAGCTTGCAGCCTTCTACCCATTCAGGCAGCGACGCGGCTGATGAGAGTCCACTCGCTCGCAATATTTCCGTTCGCTTAACTGATACGTTTGATTTGTCCTCAACGACGCAATTTTCTAGAGATAGCAAATCAATAATTCCATCAGAAAACTCTACGTTATAAATTTTACGAAATCCTAGGGCCAAGATGCAGATCTCAGCTCCAACTATTTTCGTTCCAGAAAAGTCAAGAGGCTCGCCATCAAGTAGGAGCAATGCTGCGACGATTTCTCCAAGTACTTGAGAGTTTTGAGCTGCTCCATCGCGGTGAACGAAGGAAAGTGCATCTGATTCAAAGTCATACAGTTCAATCCATTGAGCCAAAAAATACAGCCCAAGCGGTTGTAGAGCTTGTGAGTAAGCTTCACCTAAAACTTCATGATTCTTACTTGAAATATCGTCAACAACGCAGTCAGCAAAGAGAAGTTGCACTATGTATGGATCTACAAACTGACGATCGGGCGACTCCGGTTCAATCCGGCCGAGCGTGCAGAGCCTTGATAACATTAGTTGCCCAGCTTGATCCGGAGCGTACCCAGTGGCTAGCTCATACGCTCGATTTATGTCCTTCGGCGTGAGTCGGCCAAGGTTTTGGGAACTGGTCCGGGTAAATCTTGCGAGAAGTCCGAGGACGCTACGCACCGTAGCGGCTTCGATAGAAGTGTGCATCTTGGCTTCGCGTGTGCAGACTGTGTCAATGAACTGTCCCCAAAAACCGACCTCACCAGACTGCGATTGCAGAATTTCTTCTGCATCTGACCGGTCCATTGATGCGAGGATCTGAAACATCAAGGGTTTTTTGGGCAACCACTTTGGCGCCCTAGCCTTTAAACCCAATGCGGTGAGGTATGCGTTAGCTTCGGGTTCTTCGAACTCATCTCGGCACTTTAAAACCGATGTCCCATCAGTTCGGAACGACAAGCCAATCGCTTCGAGAAGCTCTTTGTTGTCCTCAAAGTAGTGTGGTCGGCCGGTTACGAGTACGCCGCCTGTAGAAATTTCTAGTAGATCACGTACACCACTCAACGCTTGCTTTCGTATGGATGCTCGGCGGTCTTCGCTATTTCCAAACGTCTGTGTTCCTACCTCATCGAATCCGTCAAGAAGAAGGAGGATACTGCCGGCCTTTAGCAGTTGCATCGCCCTGTCAACTGATCCTGAAAGTCCCAGGCGTTGAAAGTGGCCAGCGATTATCTCCACGCCTGAAAGCGCTCCCCAGTGTTCACGTAAATTTATTGCTAACGGATAGGCGGAAGCGCTTTTAAATTCTTTCGAAATGATTTGAAAAACTTCGCGAACACATCGGCTTTTTCCAGTGCCGTACTCTCCAAGGAGTACAAGCCTATTTCTGCGAGAGAGATTGTCACAAATATCGCGTACGCCAAATGTTTTCCCTGAGTCGTTTACCAAGTATGTAACCGGAATATAGGTGTTGGAGTCTGATTGACCAGTGGCGGGATCAATGGCACTTCCAAATGGACTAGCTGATCTGAGTGACTCATAGGCATTAAAGTCGAACGCCTGCTGTGCGAATGAACGGACAGATAAAACATGTATTTTATTTGCCTTGCCGATATCGAGCATGCCCGGCGTAGGCTCTTCCTTGAGCACAATAAATGCTCGAGCCACAATCGATTGCGCCGCGAACTGCATCTTGACCGCTGCAATTTTTGCGGTATCAGCTCTAACCTTCTCTAGGTTATGTTCTTCCGTAATTTCAACGAGGACTATCTCCTCATCAGAAAGCCTAGCTACGCCATCGAAATTGACGCCGTCGATGCGCTCTGGTAACAAGGGTTTGTGCCAAAGTATTTGGCCCAGATGTCTGACGTACTGTTCCAGATTGCGCCAAGACTTATCCATAATTACCTTCGATGAGTTACGTTGGACTAGGGCGATTTAGCTTCAGATGATTTTAGGTAGCAGAAACTGCGATAGATGTGAGTAGCTAGGATGATGTATCTGTCCGCCGCTGCCTTTGCTCGAGTGACCTATTTACTAAACGAGTCTTTCATCCCCGTCACCCGATTGAACACGACTTTGTTCGCAGCGTGATCCTTGATGTCAGTGACAAAGTACCCATGCCGCTCAAACTGGAAGCGCTGTCCGGCTTCAACACTCGCCAGTGACGGCTCCACATAGGCCGTCACCACGCTCAGGCTGTCCGGGTTCAGGTTGTCCAGAAAGTCCTTGCCGTCGGCCTCGGGGTGGGCCTGGGTGAACAGGCGGTCGTACAGCCGCACTTCGGCCTGCACCGCGTCGTTCACGCCGACCCAAGTGATCACGCCCTTGACCTTGACGCTGTCGGAGCCGGGGGTGCCGCTCTTGGTGTCGGGAATCAGTTTGGCCTGCACTTCGGTGATGTTGCCTGCCGCGTCTTTGGTCGCACCCACACATTCGATGACGTGGCCGTATTTCAGGCGCACCTTGCTGGCCGCAATCGCCTGGCCGCTGGCATTGGTGTGGGCGGGGAACAGGCGGAAGAAACCCTTGGGCGGCGTCTCTTCGTAGTCGGTGCGTTCGATCCACACTTCCTTGCCGATCCTGAACTGGCGCGTGCCCATGTCGGGGTGGTGCGGGTGCACGGGGGCGGCGCACTCGTCGAGCTTACCGGCGCCCATGACCTCGTCCCAGTTGGTCAGCACCAGCTTCACCGGGTCGAGCACGGCCATGGCGCGCGGAGCGGTCGGGTCCAGCGTGTCGCGCAGGCAGCCTTCGAGTGTGCTGTAGTCAATCCAGCTGTCGCTTTTGGTCACGCCTATGCGTTCGGCAAACAATTGAATCGCTTCGGGCGTGTAGCCGCGCCGGCGCAGGCCGACGATGGTGGGCATGCGCGGGTCGTCCCAGCCGGTCACGCGTTTGTCGTTGACGAGTTGGGCCAGCTTGCGTTTGCTGGTCAGCACATAGGTCAGGTTGAGCCGCGCAAACTCGTGCTGGTGCGGCAGCAGGAAGAGGTTGGGGCGTTCGCCGTCGAGCGCGTGTTCGAGCAGCGGCGTGAACTGCGCGAGTTCTTTTTTGAGCAGCGCAAAAAACGCGGGCAGGTCGTGCAGCACGGCGTCGGGGTTGTGCTCCCAGCGTACAAACATGGCGCGCATCTGCGCCTCTGGCTCGCTGGCAAACAGCTTGTCAGCGTGGTTGTGGCAGTGCAGGGCAAATTCCTTGCCGGCTTCCAGGCCCTGGCCTTCGATTTTTTCAACCAGCTCGCGAGCTTGCGCAAACTGCGGCGCACGCAGGATGGGCACGATGCGCTCCAGCGTCCAGTCGTAAAACGGGCGCTGGTCTTCAAACTCGAGCGTGCAGATGCTGTGGGTGATGTTTTCCAGCGCGTCCTCGATCGGGTGCGCAAACGAGTACATCGGGTAAATGCACCACTGGTCGCCGGTGGCGTGGTGCGTGGCGCGGCGAATGCGGTAAATCGCCGGGTCTCGCATGTTGATGTTGGGACTCGCCATGTCGATTTTGGCGCGCAGCACGGCGGCGCCGTCGGCGAGTTTGCCGCCCTTCATTTCGCGAAAACGCGCCAGGTTCTCGGCCGGCGTGCGTTGGCGGAAAGGGCTGTCCACCCCGGGCTTGACGAAGTCGCCGCGGTTGGCGCGCATTTCGTCGGCGCTTTGTTCGTCCACATAGGCGTGGCCGGTCTCGATCAGGTATTCCGCGGCGCGGTACATGAAGTCGAAGTAGTCGCTGGCCTGGAACAGGTGCGAGGTGGCGACGCCGTTGACCGGGGCGTTCCAGTCAAAACCCAGCCATTTCACCGCATCGATGATGCTGTCGACGTATTCGGTGTCTTCTTTTTCGGGGTTGGTGTCGTCAAAACGCAGGTGGCACACGCCGCCGTAGTCGCGCGCCAGGCCGAAGTTCAGGCAGATGCTTTTGGCGTGGCCCACATGCAGGTAGCCGTTGGGCTCGGGCGGGAAACGGGTGCGAATGCGTGCGGTGTCCGGCTGGCCGGCGGCGTGGTGGGTGGCGTCGCCGGGGCTGCCGCCCCACTTGCGGCCGGAATAGGTGCCGGCGGCCAGGTCATGCTCGATGATCTGGCGCAGGAAATTGCTGGGCTTGTGGTTTTCTTTGTCTGCAGGGGCGTTCATGAGGCTGATTCTAGGGGGTGGGCATGTGTAAAGACGAGGTGAGCGTTACTTTTGGCTACGCTCTTCACTGTGCGTGCGGTAGCCGGTTCGCCGGCTGGCGCGTTTAATACCTACATGGGCTTTTTCTGCCCAGTACCAAGGAGAAAGCAATGCTTAAGACAACCTTTCAAGCCGCACCGTCCCGCAAGCCGATGCTGATGGCCGGCGCCGCTGCCGCCCTGGCCATCGTGGCGATGGGGTTTGCCGGCGGTGCCCATGCCCGCAGCGACGTGCAGTTTTCCGTCGGTGTGGCGCTTCCGGGCGCGCAGATCGGCGTGACCAATGCCTACCCGGTGTACTCGCAGCCGGTTTACGTGCAGCCCCAGCCGGTTTATGTGCAACCCCGCCCTGTGTATGTGCAGCCTGCACCGGTGTATTACCAGCCGGCGCCGGTGTACTACCAGCCGCGCCCGGTCTACGTGCAGCCCGCACCGGTGTATTACGGCCGCCCCCATGGATGGCACAAGCGGCATGGCCACCATGGCCGCGACGATGACCGCCGTGGTGGTTATCGCCAGGGTGGCTACTACGTGCAAAACCAGGGGTCAGGTTATTACGGCCGCTGAACCCAGCCTTTGCCAGAACCAAAAAAGCCCGCAGGTTTGAAGCCTGCGGGCTTTTTTGTGGGCGCTGTGACCCAATCCGGAAGCAGGCAGTTCAGGAGCCTTTGGCGCGCCAGAAAATGTATTCGGCCTCGTAGGGCACTGTTTTACGCATGCCCAGCTGCGCCGAAGTGCAGGGGATGCTCGATATTCCGCCGCCCACGGTACGCAGGCGCTGGACATAGGCGATGTTGTGCAGGGCCCCGGGTACGCCCGAAGACTGGGCGATGTAACGCTGCAGCGGCAGGTTGTTGTTGCCGTTGAGTACCTCGGAAAATTCGCGGGCCATGACGCTGGAGCCATCGCGATGGACCCAGCTCGCGCGAGCCCCGGGCTTGTGCATGATGGTGCCGCCGTAGGTGTCGGTCAGGTCCACGCTGGCGTTTCGCATCAGCCACTCGTATTCATACGGCGCGCGTTTGACGGCCTGGCATTCGTACAGCAGCCTGCCGTTGCTGGTGGCTTCCAGCACCGGCTGGTAACCGTCGGGCACACGAATGGCCTCGGGCAGGTCTTTCTGGTTGTTGTAGGGCTGCAGGGGCCGGTAGCCGCAGGCGCCCAACAAGGCGGCGCTGCCGATGATCACAAGCAGGCTGCGCGACAGGCGGCCAAAAAGGGCATTGCGGCAGGAAGGTGTTTTCACAAAGGTTCCGGACTGTGAGCTTGCCCTAGTACACCCCATGATCATGGGAGGTGTTGTACGGGAAAACCCCCGCACGCCGGCGCGGCTTGTCCTGTCGGCGACCGGCGCCAGAAGCTTTTCAGCCCACGGTGGTGCAGGAAATGTCATACGCGGCCAGTGTTTTTGGTTTGGAACCTGGACCGGCCAAGCCGTTGTTGTTGCAGCTTTTCAGCGTCTTGCTGAAGCCGCCTGGCTTGGCCTGCAGGCTGTAGCTGACGCGGGTGAAGCCCGACGCATCCAGCGCGGGGCGCATGGCCACGACGGCGCTGCTGCTGTTGTCCCGGGTCAGGGTGCTTGGCGGAGCCGGTGTCAGTTCCCATTCCTGGGTGCCGTCGGCGCGGGCTACGCGCTGGTAGAGCAGGTGATCGTCACCCGCCAGAGAGAGGGCTTGCGCAGCGGCTGGCAAGGGAGCAAGCACCACCGGCTGGTCATAGGCGCCATAAGTGCGGGGGGTGGAAGCGGGGCCTGAAAAAGCAGCGATCATGGCCGCCGTGCCGGTGACTACCAGCAGGGTCAGGCCGATGGCCAGACTGATCGCGCGAAACATATGGTGCGTGTTTCTCATCTCAGGTTACTCCTTGCACATCATCAAACCGCAACTCCAGGCCGGGCCCTGTAGGCGGCTGCCTCTTGCATGAGACAGCGCACAGCGCGGCGTGGAACAACGGTCTCCCATGGATTGAGGCTTTCCAGACTGGCTGGTGGGGAGGCGTCTCATGGAAGGTCTGGTTCATTATTGGGTGCGGCTGCTGACCAGTTTCGCTTGCAACAGGTGTAAGCGTATGTAGGACGCCGCGCCCGAGAATTGCGGGCAAAAAACGCGACCGGTCGCCTGCACCAAAAAAAACCTGCGGGCCACCGCTCGCGCGATGGCCCGCAGGCTGTCAAGGCCGGCCCCGCCAGACGCGGAACCGGCCGCTCACCATGGAGGCGGCCGAAGAATTGCAGCGCGGGGCTTACATGGCCTTGTAGAAGATGTAGTCGGCCTGGTACTTGACGATCTGCTTGGCGCCCAGGTTGCCGGCGGCGCACGGGGTGGCCGGTGCAACACCGCCCATCGTGGCCACGCGCTGGATGTAGGTCACGCCCTGCATGGCGCCGCTGCCCATGGCGGGGTTGCCCTTGACGAGCTGCAGCGGAATGTTGCCGGCCATGTTGGGCGCGACGGCGAGTTGTGTGGCGGTCAGTTTGGAGCCGTCCATGGCCTCCCAGGTGGCCGGCGGGCCGTAGTACTTGCCGACCTGCTTGCCGCTGCGGTCCATCAGTTTGGCGTCGGGGCCGACAAACACCCATTCGAACTGGCCGGCCATGTCTTTTTTGGCGCTGCACTGGTAGGTGATGTCGCCCATGCCCACGGTTTCGAGGGCCACCCGGTTGCCGGCGGGCACCTGGACGGCGGCGGGCAGGCCTGCCTGCGAGTAGGTTGGCATCATCGGTGTCATGGTGCCGCAGGCGGCAACAAGGGAGACGGCAGCGGTGGCGAGGGCGGTACGGATCAGCATGAGGGGCACTCCTGGTAGTGAGCTGGCGGGCGCCAGTTGTAGGTTGTGGATGTCGCGGGGTCAACGCACCGGATGGCCGCAACGAGGCGGGCAGTTCGATGGCGTCTGCCGGGGATACGTGGCCGGCGCGCCGGTGGATTCAGCGCAGACAGGCAGGGCGTGAAAAAAATCACGCCGGTCTGTGCCGTGCGGTGCTGGTGATGGACGGGTCGTGCCGGCGGGCGTGTTGCCCGCGCATCCGCGCTGGCCGGGCCGGCGGCGCGGTGTTCGGTGGTTACTGCCCGAAACGCGGGCCGATTTTCAGGAACTCGAATTCCAGCGCGCTGCTGGTGCGCCCCAGCGCGGCGTTGCGGTAGGGAAACCGGCCATAGCGGGCAATGATGTCGCGGTGTTTGACAGCAAAGTCCAGCGAACTCTGTGCGCTGGCGCGGTGCGCCTCGGGCACGGCCGCGACCAGGGCGCTGAAGCGGCGCACGCCTTCTTCCTGCAGGGCCAGGTTCTCGGCATGGGTCAGCGGCATGTACAAAAAGACGCGGCCGACCCAGGGCAGGGTCTGGTCGATGCCCTGCGCAAGCGCTTCGCTGACCAGCCGCTGGGCCTGCTCGTCGCCGGCAAAGGCCTTGTCGGTGCCGCGAAAGATATTGCGTGGAAACTGGTCGAGCAGGATCACCAGCGCCAGCCGGCCCAGCGGTTGCGCCGCCCAGCCGTCGAGGCCGCCGGCCAGTGCCTGTTCGACCAGCGGGCGAAATGTCTGGCGGATTTCATCGTCGAGTTCGGGCCCGCCGTTGAACCAGCGCTTGCCCATGTCCTGGCTGGGCCAGCCCAGCGTGAGGCCATCACTGAACCAGAACTCAAGAACCTGGTCGGGCGAGGCGGAAGCCGGGGAGGGCGTTGAGGGCGTTGAAGAGGGCATGGGCTGAAGCGTTGACTGTACATGCGGTCGATGCTGGTTTTTCTATCCCCCGCGCCGTTGCCGCGTTGCTGCAGCGCGTCGGCGGACGAACTGGTGCGGCCGGTGCGCTTGCCATGGTTGCTCCTGAATCCATAGCTGCTCGCGCAAGCCCGGTAAGCACCAGGGGCACTTTTTCCATTTTTTTGGATACACGGGGCGCACGGCGCAGGACCGGTGGGCGCCGCGCCTGGCGATGACCGGGGGTGTGTCAAACCGCTGTTCGCCACTATCATGGCCGGGCCGATACCACCGGCCAGAAAAAAATCAAGGAGGGTCCGATGTCTTTCAGTCGAATTCCGGTCGCCCTGGGCGCCGCGCTGGTTTTGCTCACCCTGGGGGCCTGCACCACGGCGCCCATTCAATCCAATCTGGCGGCTGCGCAAAGCCGCGGTGAGCTGGCGCCGCTGGTGCCGGTGCGGCGTTTTGTCGCCAACATCGACTTTGCCGCGGGCTTTGTGTTGTCGCCCGACGGGCAGCGGCTGATGTGGCTGCAAACGGTGGGCACCGACAGCGGCCTGGCCGTACGACCGGTCGCCGACGGCAGCGCCGTCACCACCTATGCCATTGGCAACCAGGGGCGCGGCGGCGGCACCCACACCTGGATGGCCGACAGCCGGCACGTGCTGTACAGCAAGGACCCGACCGGTGACGAAAACATCCAGCTCTTCGTGCAGGACACGCAGGCCGCCGTGCTGGCGCCCTGGGCGGTCACCCCGTGGCGCGGCGTGCGCTCTGTGTATCTGGGGCGCTCGGGCTTCGACGGCGCGAAGTTTTTCTTTGCCAGCAACCGGCGCGACAAATCGACGCTGGACCTGTACGAGGGCGACGCGTTGACCCGCAGCTTCAAGGAGGTGGCGCGCAGCGACGGCACGGTGACGAGCTGGATTCTTGGCGTCAACCGTGAGCTGGTCGGCCGCGCACGCCAGTTGGGCCGCGCCGACGGTTCGGATGTGGCCATTGAGCTGCTGCAGCCCGATGGCAGCTGGCGCACGCTCAAGACCGTCGGCGGATTCGACTCGTACTGGTTCAACCGGGTGGACCCCGCGGCAGGCAAGGCCTGGGTCACGTCCAACATCGGGCGCGACAAGACCGCTCTGCTGGAGGTGGACCTGGCCAGCGGGCAGGAGCGCGTGCTGGCCGCACACGACCAGGTGGATCTGGGCCTGGCGCTTTTTGGCATCAGGGGCGGTCCGGTGGCTTATGTTTTCGAGCCCGACATGCCGCGTATCAGTTACCTGGACGCGGCACTGGGCCGCGAGGTGCAGGCCGCGGTGCAGAAGGCGCTGGCAGCCGGCTTGCTGCCGGACGAGCCGGTGATCACGCGGCCGCAAGGTTTTTCCGAAGACCAGCAACGGGTGGTGCTGCGCAGCGTGGGGCACTTTGATTCGGCCGAGTTGCTGCTGGACCGCCGCACCGGCGAGGTGAGCCGGCTGAACCCGCTGCAGCGCGAGGCAGCAGCGGTGCTGGCCAAGGAGGAGCCGTTTTCGTTCAAGGCTTCTGACGGCCGCACCATCCACGGCTACCTGATTCGTCCGCGCGGTGTGAAGGGGCCGGTGCCCATGGTGGTGTCCATCCACGGCGGCCCCTGGGTGCGTGAGAGCTGGAGCCCGGCGGTGTTTGACTCCTCGCAGTTGCTCGTCAACCGAGGCTACGCGGTGATGACGCTGAACTACCGCGGCTCGTCCGGCTACGGGCGTGAACACATGTGGGCCGGCGAGCGGGAGTATTTTGGCCGCCTGCAGAAAGACATAGCCGAGGGCGTGCAATGGGCCATTGACCAGCAGGTGGCCGACCCGAAACGCCTGGCGGTGATGGGCGGCAGCTTCGGCGGCTTTTCGGTGCTGGCGCAGCTGATCCAGAAGCCGCATGACTACGCCTGCGGTGTGGACGTGGTGGGCGTGGCGAACTGGCCGCGTGTGGTGGACAACTGGCCGCCGTTCTGGCGCAGCCGGCACATCTTCGGACGTTTTTACGGCGACGTGAACAAGCCCGAAGACCGTGCGCAGATGCTGGCGAACTCGCCGATCACGCATCTGGACAAGATCACCGCACCGCTGCTGGTGGTGCACGGCGGCAACGACATTCGCGTGTTGCGCCAGGACTCGGACGATGTGGTGGCCGGGCTGCAGAAGCTGGGCCGCCCGGTGCAGTACCTGCTGTTTGCCGACGAAGGCCACAGCATCTCGAAGTGGCGCAACCGGCTGGCCATGTGGCGCACCATCGAGGACAAGCTGGCCGGCTGCCTGGGCGGGCGCAGCGCTGGCTTTGACTATTACCAGCTGATGCCGAGATAGGTCGGCCGGCGGCTGGTGCCTGGTGGCTACAGCGCGCGGAACAGCGGACTGTACAGCCGGCTGACTGCCAGCTTCTCGGGCCGGCCGCGCAGGCTCAGCGTGAGTTTGCCGGTCTCGTCGCGGCTGACTGTGTCAATCGCGCCGGCCTGCACCACGGTGCCGCGGTGAATCTGCCAGAAGGCTTGCGTGTCCAGCTGGGGCAACAGCTCTTTCAGCGGTGTGCGTATCAGGTACTCGTGATCGGTGGTGAGCACCCGCACGTATTTGTCGGCCGCCTCGAAATAAACCACCTCGCCCACCGGCACCATGCGGATGGTTGTGCCCACGCTGATCTGCAGCACCTTCAGCGGGCCGCTCTCCGGCCCCGGCGCGCGGGTGGCGGCCAGCAGCTGGCGCAACTGGTCCAGGGTCGCATCCAGGGGCGCTCCTGAATTCATAGCTGCTTGCGCCCGATTGGCAAGGGCTTGCTGCACTTTTGACACTGTTTTCTGCAGGCGCGCGGCTTGCACCGGCTTGAGCAGGTAGTCCACCGCCTGCGCTTCAAAGGCCTGCACCGCATACTGGTCGTAGGCGGTGACAAACACCAGCGCGGGAAACGGGGTGTCCTGCGGCCAGTCGTCGGCCAGTTCGGCCGCGGCCTCCAGGCCGCCCAGGCCCGGCATGCGAATGTCGAAAAACAGCACCTCGGGCAGCAGCTGCAGCGACTGCGCCACGGCCGAGGCGCCGTCCCCCACTGTCGCCAGCACGCGCAGCGCGGGCCAGGCGCGTGCCAGCTCGGCCTGCAGCGCCTGCGCCAGCAGCGGCTCGTCTTCGGCGATCAGGGCGGTGGCCGGGTGGTTGGGATGGTGGTTCATGGTTTGAAGGGAAATCGGACGCTGGCCCTTGTCCCGCCTGCGCCATCAGCTACCAATTCAATAGCGATGTCGGCACCGTAGGTGCTGGCAAGGCGCTCGCGCACCTGGGCCATGCCGAAACCGGCGCGGTCCTTGTCGGCGCCCGACAGGCCGACGCCGGTGTCCAGCACCTCGAGCACCAGCGTCGCGCCGTCGCGCCGGGCGCGCACGGTGATGTGCCCGCCTTCGACCTTGGGCTCCAGCCCGTGCTTGATGCTGTTTTCCACCAGCGGCTGCAGCAGCAGCGTGGGCACGGGATGCTGCGCCAGCTCAGCAGGCAGCTCCAGCGTGTAGGTCAGGCGCGGCCCCATGCGGATGAGCATGAGCTCGAGGTAGTCGCGCAGGCGGTCGAACTCGGCCTGCAGCGTGTGGGTGGGTGCCAGCGAGGCACCGAGCGTGGCGCGCAGGTAGTCGATCATGTGATCGAGCATGACCTGGGCGCGCTGCGGGTCGGTGGCGATCAGCGCGCGCAGGTTGGCCAGAGTGTTGAACAGCATGTGCGGCTCGAGCTGGGTTTCCAGCAGCTTCAGGCGCGCCTCGCTGGCGTGCTGGCGCGCTTCGTCCATCTTGCGCAGGAGGTAGGCACTCTTGTTGATGGAATAGAAGTAGAAGCTGCCGGCAATGCCGGCCAGCGCGGTGATCAGGATGGAGGTCCGCAGCTGGCTGCTGTCGTTGTGGCCGGCGCCGGGCGGAAACCAGCCGTAGTAGTCACAGAGGCGGTCGGCGATGCCCGTGCCCGCCAGATAACCCAGCACGATGCTGCCTGCCACCAGCACCAGGCCAGCCCATCCCTTGGGCCAGCCGGTTTCTGCGCTCGACGGGAAGAGGTGGCGGCCGATGTCGATGCCGGCCCAGGTGATGCCCGCGATCAGCAGCGAATACACCAGCGGCGGACCCCAGGGCCGCTCCGGCATGAAGGCGTACTGGATGGTGGCGATGGCCAGCGCGAAGGCCAGGACTTGCAGCAGGTGCCGCAGCTTGGCGGTCCAGTCGATGTTCATCGCTGCGGGCCGTCGCCGAGCTCGCGCTGCAGGCGTTCGCGCTCTTTCTGCACCAAACGCTCGCGCAGGCCGCTGCCGTTGCCCAGCACAAACACCGACACGCCATGCAGCACCAGCCCCAGGCCCCAGCCCAGCAGCGGAAACAGCGACCAGGGCCGGCTGCCGAAGCCGTGGATCGACAGGGCGAAGATCACCAGATTGACCAGCAGGTAGAGCGCGGCGTGGACATACCAGCCCAGCTTGGCGCCCGCACGTTTGTGCGCCAGGCGTTCGATGTCTTCGGACAGGGGCGGTGTGTGCATCTTGGGAAGGTACGAAAAAAACATTCTAGGGCAGCAGGTGCGGCTTCAGCTGCGGCAAGCTTCGATGATGGCCGGCCAGGCGCGCGGGTCCAGCGTCAGGCCCATGTGGTTGACGCCGGGCACGAGGGTGACCGGCACCGGCTGGCCGGTTGCGGCAAACACCCCGGCAAACTGTTCGGCGCGAAAGAGCTCGTCGTCGCTGCCGACCACGATGCGCAGCGCGCTTTGGACGCCGCGGATGTCGGCCAGGTAGTCGTCATGCGGGCCGAAGCTGGTGGCGAGGGTGAAGGAATAGGAGGGCGTGAGTTGGGGACGGGCCGCGTCGTTCAAGCCGAAGTTCAGCACCGGCAGGTCATTCCAGGTGGTCAGGCCGGCGCGATTGAGAACGTGCAGCGCGACCAGGCGGGGCAGGCCCACCGACACCCAGCCGCCGTTGCCCGGCCGGGCGGTGGGGGCGTCGTGACGCAGGTAGGGCGAGAGCAACACGTAGCGGTCAAACAGGGCCTGCCGCGCGCCGCCTGCAAAACGCAGCACGAAGCCGCCGCCGGAAGAAAATCCCAGCAAGGTGCTGGGGCCGGTGTGCGGCACGGCACGCATGAAATCTTCCACGTCGTCCTCCAGCTGGCCCACGTAGGCGGCCTGCCCGCGCGGGCCCGAGTCGCCGTGGCCGCGCATGTCGAGTGCGGCCACGTTGAAGCCGGCTGCAGCCAGCGCCTGGGCCAGCACGTGCATGGAGCGGCCGCGCGCCGACGAGCCATGCACCAGCACGATGCGGCGTGTATCCCGGGCTCCACCGGCAGCGGGGTAGTCGAGCCAGGCCAGGGAGGTACCGTCGCGGGCTGCAAAAGACCGCGCGGGCGGCACGGCGCTGAAGTCCACCTTCGAAAAGGGTTCGTTGATGCTGGCCAGCGGCGCGATCGGTGCCGGCCCGCCGAAGGTTATGGCGGCGGCGAGGGCCGTGAACAGCAGGGCCACGGCCGCGAAGGCGGCAAAAACAGTGAAAGTGGTGGCTCGGGTCATGGCAGCAGGTGTTTGCGGAAAAAGGCTGTGATCTTTCGGTCGACCTCGGGCAACTGCCTGCGGTCGAAATCAGGCGGGTCGCCCAGCAGTTCGGCTTCAATGCTGCCGGGGCGCAAGGGCGGCAGCGGCGACAACATGGCGCCATGGCCGGCGCTCGGCAGATCGGCGATGACTTCGCACGAACTGCAGGCGGCGCGCACGGCGCCCACATGGAAGCGCGGCACCTGGTTGATATCCTGCTGCGCCACGACCAGGCCCAGCGGCACGCGAGGGCTGGCCAGCGACGCCATGTCGAAGTCGGCCGCAAAAGGCACGCTGGCCACGATGGCGCGCACCCGTGTGTCTGCATGGCTTTGCCAGGCGGCATCGTCAAAACGCTGGCGGATCACGGCCAGTGCCAGGCTTGTCTTGAGGCCGTCCAGAAAGTTGCCGCGCAAGCGTGTGAGAAAGCCGACGCAGGAGGAAAAATCCTCGGTGATGTGGGCTTCACAGTGTTGTTTGAAGTTTGCCGGCGACCAGCGCCCGCCCGCCAGGCTCAGCGCGGTATGGCCGCCGGCGGAGCCGCCGTACACGCCAACCTTGTCCAGCGCCAGCAGCGGCGCAAAGCGGGTGTCGCCGGCGACGGCGTCGATGGCGCGCGAGACTTCGGCCGGCCGCCGCTTCCAGCTTTCGGGGCCCGGGGTGGACGGGTCGCGGGCGTTGTCGCCCCGGTGCTCGGGCAGGGCCACCACAAAGCCGGCCTCGACCAAGGAGCGGGCCAGGTCGGTGTGCACCCAGGGCGCACCGCCCGAGCCATGCGAAATGACGATCAGGCGCCCGTTGCCGCGCATCGGTATGCCGTCGCCGGCCAGCGTGAGGTGGAAGGGGCCGCGCTGGACCGGGCCGTCCGGCGCGCTGGACGGGTAAAACACGGTGACGGGGCCGTCACCTTGCAGGCCGGGCACGGTGGCCAGGCCGGTGCCCGCCTGGGCACAGGCGGCGGCCAGCCAGAACGCGCAGCTTGTCAGGTATCTTTTCATGGTGTGCCGCCCGTTCACCACATGTCGCGTTGCTGCGCGAGGCGCTCGCGCTCGTGCTGCACCAGACGCTGGTACAGGCCGGCGCCGCCGGTGAGCAGAAACACCACCACGCCGTGCACCGCCAGGCCCAGGCCCCAGCCGAGCAGGGGAAACACGGCCCAGTGGCGGCCGCTGCTGACCGACAGGGTGACCAGCAGCAGATTGACCAGCAGGTAGACGCAGGCGTGGAGGTACCAGCCCAGTTTGGCGGCGGCGCGTTTGCGCGCCTGGCGTTCGAGCTGCTTGTCTTGCGGGTTGTTTGTGTTCATGGTGTGCTTTCCGGTTCAGGCGTGGAGGGTGGTCATGGCGGGGGCAGCGGGCTGCCGCACCAGCCGCAGCAGGCGTATCGTGCGGCCGGCAAAGATGCCGCTGAAAACGCCGTACAGCGTGGCGATGGCCAGGGTAAGCCCTGTGTTGGCCGCCATGGCCGGGTTCATCGCCAAGCCCACACCCACCATGTACTTGGTCAGGAAGATGCCCATGATCAGTCCCATCGGGACCCAGCTGCCCGGCAGCTGGAACTGACGCCGGTCGGGGTCGTAGGCCGTCCCGGCCGGCAGCGGCATGGGCGTGACGATGAGCAGCAGCCCGGTCGCGGCGGCCAGCCAGCTGCCCAGCACGGCGGCCGAGGCGCCAAAGGCCGAGACGGTGCCGTACAGCGAAAGGGCGTCCAGCCCTAGCGGCAGCAGGGTGATGCGGGCCAGACCCACGCTGCGGCTGCGGGTCTGGCTCCAGCCGAGCACCAGCAGGGCGGCCAGCAGCCCCCAGACCCACAGCGGCGTGTTCGTCAGGATCTGGCCGATCAGCGGGGTTCCCTGGGGCGGCTGGTAGCGCGGGGAAATCAGGCCCAGCCACTGGCCGAACACCAGGTTGCCAAGGTAACGGCCGGGCAGCAGGGTGAAGGCACCGGCCACGCCGCAGGCCCCGATGTACAGGCGCTGCATGGTCTTGCGGTGGCCGGTGATGTTGCCCCTGGCCAGGAACCAGAAGGCCAGCGCAAGCATGCCGTATGTCACCGGAATCAGGGTATGGATGGGGGTGTAGCCGTTGATGTTGGGCAGCCGGAAATCGCGGATGAAGATGGCCGAGGTGGCGGCCACCAGCATCAGCGTGACCCATGCATAACCGGCGGCGCGGTGCAGCCGCGGGCGCGGGGCGCGGGCCCGGCGCGCCCACAGCGCGACGGGTCCGACCGCGGTGGCGCCGAGAACGGCGCTCAGGTGGATGGCGATGGTGGGTGACATGTCCATGGTGTTCTCCGGTCAACAAGGTCAAAACAAGGTGAAACGGACTTTGCCGGGACGGCTGCGCCGGCGCGAGGGCTTTGCGACGAAATGCAGGAGACGCGGTGCGAGTTGCAGCCAGCGGACGCGAAAAGCGCGGCCCGGCGCCTGCCGCGCCCCGGGGGCAGCGGGCCGACAGCGATAATCAGCCCATATTTTTGGAGCGCGTGTGGACATTGCATTGCTGATCAAGGCTGCCGTCATGGGCATCGTCGAGGGTTTGACCGAGTTCCTGCCCATTTCTTCCACCGGCCACCTGATTCTTGCCGGCGCCCTGCTGGGTTTTGACGACGAGAAGGCCAAGGTGTTTGACATTGCGATCCAGACCGGCGCCATTTTTGCGGTCATCCTGGTCTACTGGCAAAAACTGCGCGACACGCTGGTGGCGCTGCCCACGGAAAAACAGGCGCAGCAGTTTGCGCTCAATGTCCTGGTCGCGTTTGTGCCGGCGGTGCTGCTGGGCCTGCTGTTTGGCAAGGCCATCAAGGCCCACCTGTTCACGCCCGTGGTGGTGGCGAGCACCTTCATCATTGGCGGCTTCGTCATTTTGTGGGCCGAGCGGCGGCAAAAAATGAATCCAGCCACGGCACGCATTCATGAAGTGGAGGCCATGACCATGATGGATGCGCTCAAGGTCGGCCTGGTGCAGTGCCTGGCCATGGTGCCCGGCACCAGCCGCAGCGGCGCCACCATCATTGGCGGCATGTTGCTGGGCCTGTCACGCAAGGCGGCGACGGATTTTTCGTTTTACCTGGCGATTCCGACGCTGATCGGTGCCGGTGCCTACAGCCTGTACAAGGACCGCGCCCTGCTGTCAGTCGCGGACCTGCCGATGTTCGGCGTCGGGCTGCTGTTTGCCTTTGTCAGTGCCTGGCTGTGCATTCGTTGGCTGCTGCGTTACATCGCCACCCACAGCTTTGTGCCCTTTGCCTGGTACCGCATCGTCTTCGGTGTCGTGGTGCTGGTGACGGCGCAGATGGGCTGGGTCACCTGGGCGGGCTGAGATGTCATCCCGGACCTGATCCGGGATCCATGTTGGATGACTCCTGCAGCCTGACTTGCCAACAAGCCGGGTCTCGCCCCGGCGGGCGACTCACTTTCTCTTGCTTCGCCAAGAGAAAGTAAGCAAAGAGAAGGCGACCCGATGGTCTGGGTCCCCTGCGCTACGCTCCGGGGCAACCTGCGGTGCTCGCCGAAAACGGGGTCAGGCACAAACTCGCTTCGCTCAAACAAGTGCCTGCCCTGATCCGTTTTCGGCTGCGCTCCTCGGCCCAGCCCGACGGGTTGGCGAAGAAAACCGAAAACCCCGAAGAGAAATCGGGAGTCCTTGAAGCGCAAAGCGCTTCAAGGGCGGGACTCCCAACGCACGGTCATGTTTGCACGCGAGCGCAGCGCACGCGGCCAAATGGGGCTCCCTTCTCTCGCCCAGCGGGGCGAGGGAAGGGCGGGGGGTTGGGAGTGGAGTTGAAACTACTGTCGAGAACGGACTGCAAGCGCAGCGTGATGCCTGAAAACATCCCGCCAACGCCGCAACTCAATACGCATGGATTGCGGGTCAGGCCCGCAATGACAAATTTCATTCGGGGCTGATTAGCCCATCAGGTTGCGCAGGGCCGCCTCGATCGCCGCCGCCGTGGCGACGGGTTTTTCCATCGGGAACAGGTGGCTACCGTCGAGCATCATGATGCGGCCCCGGGTGACCTTCTCGGTCATCGCCATGCCCACCTGTTTCATTTCGGCCGACTGACGCCCGCCGATAAAGGCCACCGGGCATTTGAGCGGATGGCGCTTGAGCAGGCCCTCGAGGTTGTCGGGCAGGGTGTTGTAGATGGCGGTTTCCACGTCGCGGTCAAAACTCAGCAGACGCTGGCCGCCGGCATCGTGTGTGCCGTGTTCAATGTAGTCGAGCAGGACCTGTTCATCCCAGCGTGCAAAGGCTTTTTTGCTGCGGAAATGTGCCAGCACTTCGGCCTGGCCCAGCCACTGGTGCCGGCGCTTGCGGCTGATGGCGCCGGGTGAAATCGAGCCGACCAGCTGCGCACGTTTGGCCACGCTCAGCGCGGCGGCACGCCAGCCGCCCAGGATGGGCGAGTCGATCAGTAGCACTCCGCGCACCGGCAGACCGCCGAGAACGGGGTTGCGCGCGGCGCACATCAGGCTCAGGAAGCCGCCCAGCGAGTGGCCCACCAGAAAGGCCGCCTGACCGGTTTTTTCGACCTGCTCGCTGGTGAAGTCGGCGAGCTGCTGCACGAGGTTGGGCCAGTTGCTGGTGACCGGATAACGCGGATCGTGGCCGAATTTTTCAATCGCCTTGACCTGGAAGCCGCGCGAGCGCAGCCCCTGGAACAACACGCCGTAGGTGCTTGCGGGAAAGCTGTTGCCGTGGGAAAAAATGATGAGGGGTTTGGTGGAGGCGGGCACGGGGTCAGATCAGTTTTTCTTCGGGGGAAGTGATTTTTTTCAGGGGCTGGTTGCGTGTCAGCGGCGTCAGCAGCGGCACCTGCGTTTCGCCGCCGGTCCACATCGGATCTTCGATGCTGTCAAAAACCTGGCGCAGCTTTTTGCCCCAGTTGTCGTGCAGCATGCGGAAGTAGGGGTTCTCGTGGTCGATGCAGACCACCTTGTCGCTTTGCAGCGAGTTGACTTCGTAGACCACCATGTCCAGCGGCAGGCCGACGGACAGGTTGGACTTGAGCGTCGAGTCCATCGAGACCAGCGCGCATTTGGCGGCTTCGTCCAGCGGCGTTTCGGGGGTGATCACACGGTCCAGCACCGGTTTGCCGTATTTGGATTCGCCGACCTGGAAGTAGGGCGTCTCGGGCGTGGCTTCGATGAAGTTGCCGGCCGAATAGACCTGGAACAGACGCATGCCTTCACCGCGGATCTGGCCGCCGAAGATCAGCGAAACGTTGAACTCGACGCCCGCGTGTTTGAGGTCCTCGGCGTCGCGCTCATGCACGCGGCGGATCGCGGCGCCCAGCACCCGCGCCGCGTCGAACATGCTTTTGGCGTTCCAGATGGTGATGGGCGGGCCGCCTTCCGGGTCCTTGAGCTGCTCGATCTGCAGGATCTCGCGCACCGACTGCGAGATCGACAGGTTGCCGGCCGACAGCAGCACCATGAAACGGTCGCCCGGCTTTTCGTAAATGATCATCTTGCGGAAGGTGCTGATCTGGTCCAGCCCCGCGTTGGTGCGGGAGTCGGAAAGAAACACCAGGCCGGCGTTGAGTTTGATGGCGACGCAGTAGGTCATGGGGGGCAATCGTTGGGGGTGGGACGGCTCAGGCGGCCGCTATTTTTTTGAGTTGGTACAGCGCGTCGAGCGCCTCGCGCGGGCTCAGCGCATCGGGGTCGATGCCGTGCAGGGCTTTTTCCACCGCGCTGGGTTCGGCGGCGGGCTGCTCGGGCGGCGCGGCAAACAGGTCGACCTGGGCGCGGCTGGCGGTCTGCTGGGTTTCCAGCGCATCGAGCGCATGGCGTGCGTGGTTGACCACGGCGGCCGGCACACCGGCCAGTTTGGCCACCGCGATACCGTAACTCTTGCTGGCCGGGCCGGGCTCGATGTGGTGCAGAAAGACGATGCTGGCGCCGGACTCGACCGCACTGACATGCACATTGACCGCGGCATGGTGGCGCGCCGGGAACTCGGTGAGTTCGAAATAGTGGGTCGCAAACAGCGTGAAGGCCTGGGTTTTGTTGTGCAGGTGGGCGGCAATGCCGCCGGCCAGCGCCAGGCCGTCGAAGGTGGAGGTGCCGCGGCCGATTTCGTCCATCAGCACCAGCGAGTGCGGCGTGGCCGCGTGCAGGATCTGCGCGGCTTCGGTCATCTCCAGCATGAAAGTGGACTGCGCGTTGGCCACGTCGTCGGCTGCGCCGATGCGGGTGTGGATGGCGTCGATCGGGCCGAGCCGGCAGGCGCTGGCCGGCACGTAGGAGCCGACGCTGGCCAGCAGCACGATGATGGCGACCTGGCGCATGTAGGTCGATTTACCGCCCATGTTGGGGCCGGTGATGACCTGCATGCGGCTCTTGCCGCTCAGGCTGCAGTCGTTGGCGATGAAGGCGCCGCCGCTGGTTTCCGCCAGCCGAGCCTCGACCACCGGGTGCCGGCCCTGGGTGATGTCAATGCAGGGCTCTTTAACGAACACCGGGGCGGTCCAGTTCAGCGTGAGGGAGCGTTCGGCCAGCGCGCACAGGGCGTCCAGGCTGGCCAGCGCGCGTGCCAGACGGCTCAGCACCGGGACAAAAGCCTGCAGTTCATCGAGCAGTTGTTCGTACAGCCATTTTTCGCGGGCCAGCGCGCGTTCCTGCGCCGACAGCGCCTTGTCCTCGAAGGTCTTGAGCTCGGGCGTGATGAATCGCTCGGCGTTTTTCAGCGTCTGGCGGCGCCGGTAGTCGTCGGGCACCTTGTCGAGCTGGCCCTGGGTCACCTCGATGTAGAAGCCGTGCACCTTGTTGAACTGCACACGCAGGTTGGCGATGCCGGTGCGGGCTTTCTCGCGGCCTTCGAGGTCGAGCAGGAAGTCGTCGCAGTTGGTCTGGATCGCGCGCAGCTCGTCGAGGTCGGCGTCGCAGCCATGGTTGATCACGCCGCCGTCGCGGATCAGCGCGGCCGGCTCGTCCAGCACATAGCGCTGCAGCAGCGCGGCGCAGGCCGGCGGCGCCTGCAGGTCCGCGAAAATAGTGGTCAAAAGTGCCGGTAGCCCTTGCTGGTCGGGCGCCAGCAGCTCTGTTTTTTGTAGCGTATCGCGCAGGGCGATGAGCTCACGCGGGCGCACCTGGCGCAGCGCGATGCGGGCGGTGATGCGTTCCACGTCGCTGCTGCCCTTGAGGCGGGCGCGCAGCGTCTGCTGCAGGCCGCCGCGCAGGGCGCTGATGGCTTCGAGCCGCGCGGCCGCCTGGCTGCGCTCGCGCCGCGGGCTCAGCAGCCAGCTTTTGAGCGCGCGGCTGCCCATGCCGGTGGTACAGGTGTCGAGCAGCGAAAACAGTGTGGGCGAGTCCTCGCCGCGCAGCGTCTGCGTCAGCTCCAGGTTGCGGCGGGTGGTCTGGGGCAGTTCGATCAGCTCGCCTGAACGCACCACCTGCAGGCTGTGCACATGGGAGAGCGCGCGGCCCTGCGTGTGTTCGGCATAACCGAGCAGCGCCGACGCGGCCGCGTGGGCCTCGGGCAGGGCCTCGGCGTTCCACGAGGCCAGCGACGCCACCTGCAGCTGCGCCAGCAGCCGGCGTGCGCCCAGCGTGCTGTCGAACTGCCAGGCCGGCCGGGCGCTGACGGCGCAGCGGTGGGTTTTCAGGCGCTGCTCGAAGGCGGGCGTGACATCGACGTTGTAAAGCAGTTCGCTGGGCGCGATCCGGGCGATCCAGGCCTCGAGCTCGTCGCTGGCGCAGTGCGCCAGGTGGATTTCGCCCTGCGTGACGCTGAGCCAGGCCAGACCGCAGGTGTTGCGGTTGCCCTGGTGCACCGCCAGCAGGATGGATTCGGTCTTGTCGCTGAGCAGCTCGGTGTCGGTCAGGGTGCCGGGCGTGACCACCCGCACCACCTTGCGCTCGACCGGGCCCTTGGCGGTGGCGACGTCGCCGACCTGCTCGCAGATCGCCACCGACTCGCCAAGCTTGATCAGTTTGGCAAGGTAGCCTTCCAGCGAGTGGAAGGGCACGCCGGCCATGACCACCGGCTCGCCGTTGGAGTTGCCGCGCCGCGTCAGCGTGATGTCGAGCAGGCGCGCGGCTTTTTCGGCGTCGGCATAAAACAATTCGTAAAAGTCGCCCATGCGGTACAGCAGCAGGGTGTCCGGGTAGTCCGCCTTCAGGCCCAGGTACTGGACCATCATGGGCGTGTGTTTTCCGGCCGCGGCGGGGGCGGGGGCGGAATCGGGAAGGTGGAGGGCGGGCGGGGGAAGGTTCACGGGGGTTTCAGGCGAGGGCGGTAAAAGGCTGAATACACGGGTGAACTCAGGGTGGCTGCGGGGGGTGGCAACAGGGGCCGGGAAAATAATAGCACTTGCCGGCCGGCCCGCCTGTGGCCTGACGGAAATCGCTGCCAGGTCGCCCCTCCCGGGAGGGGCTGGAATGTGCGCCGGACCGGTAAATCCCGAAAGATCAGACATTTCACTACAAACATTCAGGGTACCCCGAAGTAGACTCAACCCTTGCACGCCTGACATGCGCGATGGTCCCGTCCGGGATCACCACGGCAGGTGTGCGGCAAGTTCGACACTATCGACCAAGGAAAACCCATGACCGAGCTGAATTCACCAGCCGTCCCTGCGCCCGCCGTGACCGGCGAGTGCGATGTGCTGGTCATCGGCGGCGGCCCGGCGGGTTCCACGGCGGGGGCGCTGCTGGCCCAGCGGGGCTACAAGGTGGTGGTGCTGGAGAAAGAACACCATCCGCGTTTCCACATCGGCGAGTCGCTGCTGCCGGCCAACCTCCCGCTTTTTGAAAAGCTCGGGGTGGCGGACGCCGTGCGGGCCATCGGCATGGAAAAATGGGGCGCCGAGTTTGTGTCGCCCTGGCATGACAACAAGAGCCAGACCTTCATGTTCGGCGACGCCTGGGACAAATCCATGCCGTTTTCCTACCAGGTGCGGCGCTCCGAGCTGGACGAGATCCTGATACGCAATGCGGCCCGGCTGGGCGCCGAGGTGCTGGAGGGCTGCAGGGTGCGCGAGGTGGCTTTTGCGGCCGACCGCAGCGGCGCCACGGTGCACGCGCAGCATGAAGACGGCCGCCTGCAGGACTGGCGGGCCCGCTTTGTGGTGGACGCCTCCGGCCGAGACACCCTGCTGGGCAAGCAGTTCGACATCAAGCGCCGCAACCCCAAACACAACAGCTCGGCCCTGTATGCGCACTTCACCGGCGCCACGCGGCACCCGGGGAAGGACGAAGGCAACATCACGATTTTCTGGTTCGACCACGGCTGGTTCTGGTTCATTCCGCTGGCCGACGGTGCCACCAGCATCGGTGCGGTTGTCTGGCCGCACTACCTCAAGAGCCGCAGCAAACCCGTGAAGGAATTTTTCCTCGACACGATTGCCCTGTGCCCGGCGCTCGCCGAACGCCTGGCCCACGCCACGCTGTCGTCCGATGTCGAGGCGACCGGCAACTTCTCCTACGCCTGCGAACGCACGCACGGCCCCAACTACGTGATGATCGGTGACGCGTTTACCTTCATCGACCCGGTGTTTTCGTCGGGTGTGATGCTGGCCATGCAGGGCGGCTTTGTGGGTGCCGACACCGTCGACACCTGCCTGCGCGAACCGGCGAAAGCCGCTGCTGCGCTGGCGGAATTCGACCGGCAGGTGCGCAAGGGGCCGAAAGAGTTTTCGTGGTTCATCTACCGCGTGACGAACCCGACCATGCGCGACATGTTCATGGGGCCGCGCAATGTGTGGCGCGTGAAGGAGGCCCTGCTGTCCATGCTGGCCGGCGACATTTTCGGCAAGACACCGATCTGGGGCTCGCTGGCGGTGCTCAAGGCGATTTTCTATATTTCCTCGGCCCTGAACTACAAGCGCACCCTGCAGGCGATGCGCATGCGCAAGGCCAACATCCGTGTGGTCGAGGACGCGGCGCCCGCGGCGCGCTGACGGCCGCACAGCGCGGATGCCATGAAACACGAGTCCAATGCCCTCATGACCGAGCCGCTGGCGCTGCCGTCGCTCCGCCGTGCCCTGCATGAAACCGTCCGGTTGCACCTGGGTTACCTGGCGCTGGGCCTGCTCAGCCTGGGTGTCACCTTGCTGGCCTTTCCGATGCGCGCACTGCTGCCGCGTGTGATGAGCAAACGGCTGGGACGCAAGCTGGTGACCGCTGTAACGCGGCACTACCTGCGTTTTCTGGTGCTGATCGGGGCCTGCCGCTTCGACCTGTCGGAACTGGACGCGCTGCGCGATCAGCCGCCCATGGTCATCGCGCCCAACCACCCGTCGCTGCTCGATGCGGTGATGGTCCTGTCGCGCCTGCCCGGCACCGGCTGCATCATGAAGGCCGAACTCGTCAACAGTGTTTTTTATGGGGCGGGCGCGCGCCTCGCCGGCTACATCCGCAATACGCCGCTGCGCACCATGGTGCAACTGGCGGTGGACGATCTGCACCAGGGCAGCCATCTGCTGCTGTTTCCCGAAGGCACCCGAACCACACGTTTTCCCGTGGGCCCCTTGCAGGGCACGACCGGTCTGATTGCCAAAAGTGCGGGGGTGCCGGTACAGACGGTGTTCATCGAAACCAGTTCCGGTTTTCTGGGTAAGGGCTGGCCCTTGCTGCGAGCCCCTAAAATGCCCATCACTTACCGGGTCCGTCTCGGCAAGCGTTTTGATCCGCCGCAGCACACGGCGCGTTTCGTCAGTGAGCTGGAACAGTATTTCCAGACCGAGCTGGCGCACGCGCAGTTGCCCGGCTTTCCCGTTTCACCGCCGGCCTGACCATCGTGGCCTGGCGTTTCCTGTCCAGGTTTCCACACGATGACTGTTTCCGCCCCCGGCGCGTCCCGCACCCACCTGGTCCTGATACCGAGCTACAACCCCGGCCCCAAGGTCTATGAAACCGTGCGCGCCGCGCGCGCCCAGTGGACGCCGGTCTGGGTCGTGGTGGACGGCAGCACCGACGACAGCGCCGCCGGCCTGCAGGCCATGGCGGCGCAGGATGAGGGCCTGCGTGTGATCGTGCTGCCACACAACGTGGGCAAGGGCGCGGCGGTGCTGCACGGGCTGGACCTGGCGGCGGCCCAGGGGTTCACCCACGTGCTGACCATGGATTCCGATGGGCAGCACCCGGCCCACCTGATTCCGAAATTCATGGCCGCATCAAGCGCACAGCCCGAAGTCATGGTGCTGGGCATGCCGGTGTTTGCCGCCGACGCGCCGCGCCTGCGTGTCAATGGCCGCAAGGTGTCCAATGGCTGGGCGAACCTGGAAACGCTGTGGGCCGGCATTGGTGACTCGCTGTTCGGTTTTCGCGTCTACCCGATCGCGCCGCTGCGGCGTGTCATGCACGGCCAGCGCTGGATGCGTCGTTTCGATTTTGACCCGGAGGCGGTGGTGCGCATGTGCTGGCTGGGCGTCAAACCCGTCAACCTGCCGGCCAGCGTCAAATACTTCCGACCCGACGAAGGCGGCGTGTCGCATTTCAACTACCTGCGCGACAACCTGCTGCTGAGCTGGATGCACTCACGGCTGTTCCTGGGTTTTGTGCTGCGGCTGCCCGTGTTGCTGGCGCGGCGCTGGTCCCGCTCTTGAATGGCGGCGCTCATGGCGCCCGCCTTTCTGCGCCGCCATGGCGTTAAAGACACGGATTTTGCTGACAGATAGCGTGCAACCTGGCTAGGGTTTGATCGCCTGGTACTCGGAAAACACGCCAACTTCCACGTGTTGTTTGACCTGCACCAGCCCGGCGGCGCTCAGTGTGGCCATGACTTGTTCCGGCGGGACACAGGCTTCTATGCTGTCCCAGTAGTAGCGCCAGATGGTGGCGGTCTCTTTTTGCCGGGAAACCAGTCGTGTCAGCATCGGGATCACGCCCCGCATATAGGTTTTGAGGATCCACTGTCCCAGACCGCTTTTTGCCTGGGTGATTTCGAGGATGCAGAGACGGCCGCCGGGTTTCAATACCCGTTGAAACTCTGCAAACGCCACCCCCAGATCGCTGATGTGGCGAAGGGCGTAACCCATGCTCAGGAAATCAAAGTGATTGTCGGGGAAAGGCAATGACTCGGCCCGGCCCTCCATCAGCACCATGGTCTTGGGCAGCTTGCTGGCCGCCAGCATGCCGGGGCTTGGATCAATCCCGGTGACCAGGGCCGGGTCGCCGGCGAGATGACAGGCCTGGGCCGCAACCAGGCCGGTTCCCACGCCCACATCAAGTACCCGCATGCCCGGTTTCAGGCCGCCGCGAATGAGGGCCTGACGCCGATAACGCGAACCGGTACCCCAGGCCAGCATGGCCTCGATGCGGTCGTAGTCGGCAGCGGTGTTGTCAAAAATTTTGCGTAAGTAGGCTTGCCTGTCCTGCTCGGTCTGATAGTAATCAGTGAGCGGGCCATGCGGTGCATGCGCCGCGGGAACGGAGTCGGTAGTCTTCATGGTGAATTCGCCTTTCGAGCTGGAAAGTCAGTAGCACGCGCCGCGTGAGGGACCGTCATGGGTGCGTGCCGGCGAGGCGCAAGGAGGGGCAGGCTGATGCCTGCCGGAAGGGGTGCTTCGGGTCAGCGGGCTCTTGCCCTCACCCAGAGGGTGGTGGCTTTTGGCGCTCTCCCGGCCAGCTTCATGCCCTTTGCGTCGCGCGTCAATCGGACAAGAGCCGATTTACGGGTCAGATCATGCCGCCATTGATCGAGATGACCTGACCGCTGATGTAGGCCGCACGTTCCGAAGCCAGAAAGCCGACCAGGTCGGCGACTTCCTCGGCCTTGCCGGCGCGTTTCATCGGCACCATGCGGTCGATGACATCCTTGCTGAAGGCGCCCTGGGTCATGGCGGTGTCGATGATGCCAGGCGCCACGGCATTGACCGTGATGCCGCGGCTCGCCACTTCGAGTGCCAGTGACTTGGTGGCCGCATGCAGCGCGCCCTTGGCGGCCGAATAATTGACCTGCCCGCGGTTGCCGGCCACGGCCGCGACCGAGGTGATGGTGATGATGCGGCCCCAGCGGGTACGGATCATGGGCATGGTCAGCGGCTGGGTGACGTGGAAAAAACCATTGAGTGAGACGTCGAGCACGCGCTGCCACTGGGCCAACTGCATGCCGGGAAACACCGCGTCGTCATGGATGCCGGCGTTGTTGACCAGCACCTGGATGGGGCCGTGTTCCAGCAGGGCCTCCAGGGCCTGGGCGGTGGCGGCGGCGTCGGTCACATCGAAAGCCACGGCCTGCGCCTGGCCGCCCTGGGCCACGATGTCGGCGGCGACGGCCTGCGCCGTGGCCAGGTGGCTGTTGGCGTGGACGATGACGGCAAAGCCATCGGCCGCCAGGCGTCGGCTGATGGCCGAGCCCAGCCCGCCGCTGCCGCCGGTGACCAGGGCGCGTTTGAGGGGTGGAGTCATGGAGGGCTGCCTGCCGTTGAGGGCGGTGGGGTGGAGGGGGGCAGCGCCAGCGCCGATGCGTCGAGCACCACCACGGCGCGGCCGCTGAGCAGGGGCTGGTCGCCGGCCTGCACGGCAAAGCTGTAGAGCACCGTGTTGTCATCGCCGGTCAGCCGGTCGGCCCGGATGCTCAGGTCGCCTGCGACCGTGTCCAGCCGGTCGACGGCCAGCGTGACGCTGCGCATGCTGGCCAGGTAGCCGGCGCGCGGCGGCGTGGTGGCAGCGTTTGCGCCGGCCAGGGTTTCGGCCACCAGCGTGCCGTGCACCGCCATGGCCTGCGCGGCGTATTCCACCCCGCAAGCGGCACCGAGCCGGCCGTGGGCCCGCAGCGGATGGTCGGGCGCGTGGTGGCTGCTGGCCTGGCAGACGATGTGCTGGGTGTCCCAGGCGCTGACGCTGTCCAGCAGGCACATGGTGCCCTGGTGGGGGATGCGGCGCGCGATGTCTTCATGCTGCAGCGTGGCTGGGCAATGCGCTGGGCTCAGCATGGTTCCACCTGCACGGCCAGCTGCAAATCATCGAGGTAGTCGATCACAATGCTGCCGGCTTCCTGCGTCGCCACACTGCGCAGCAGCGGCAGGCAGCGTGCCGCGGGAATGCTGGCGCGCAATTGCTCCAGCGCGCTGTCGGCCATGGCGGTTGCACTGGCGCCTGTGAGGCAGGTGGCCGGTGCCAGGGTCCACCGGGCCAGGCTGCGCTCACTGCGTTGCGGGGTCAGCACCAGGGCCACCCCGAAGGAGTCCGGCAGGGGCCGCACACTGTGCAGCGGTTCGGGATAGTCGGTGTCGTAGGCAACCAGCAGCACGGCCGTCTGGTCGACCGCTGCCTGCGCCATTGCTTCGAGCAAGCCGGCCGCAAAACTGCCGTCGTGGGCGCACAGCACGGAGGAGGTCGCCATGGAGCCACTGGAGATGCTCCAGTAGCCGGAAGAGGCGTTGTGCACCGAGTTGTGAAAACGCGTGGGAGAGATCAGCCTGTCGCTTGATGCCAGGGCGCTGCAGATTTCATGGCAATTGATGGCGTCACCGCTCGACGATGAAAACACCGAGGGCAGTCCGGCGGCGGACAGACCCGAGGCCGTGAGGGCTTCCTGGCCAACGGCCAGCGAGACCTTGACCACGGCGCCCGCGCGGCGGCGTTCGGCCGGGGGCAGGGCCATGGGCAGCGGCAACACGCAGCGCGCCGCCTCGTAAGGCGTACTGCCTGCCAGCAGTTCGCGCCCTGGCGCCCAGCCCGTCAGGCCCGGGCCCAGCAGGCCGACGCCCTCGACATAAACCGTGAGGGACGGCGCAGCGGATGCGGAATGTGTCATCGTCGTCTTACCCGGCACGGCCAAAAATCAGACTGCAGTTGGTGCCGCCGAAACCAAAGGAATTGCTGAGCACGCGACGGACGGCCTGCTCGCGGTTGTGCAGCAGGTAGTTCAGGGGCAGGGCCGGGTCCAGCTGTTGGGTGTTCAGGCCGGCCGGCAACAGGCCGTGCTGCAGGGCCAGCGCGCAGATCACCGCCTCCAGCCCGCCCGCGGCGCCCAGGGTATGGCCGGTGGCGCCCTTGGTAGAACTGCAGGGCGTGACCGAACCGAACAGCGCCGCCACGGCCCGCGTCTCGGCCGCGTCGTTGCTCGGCGTGGCCGTGCCATGCAGGTTGATGTAGTCGATGTCCGCGGCGTCCAGCCCGGCCGTGGCCAGCGCCTCCTGCATGGCCATGCGCGCGCCCAGGCCCTCAGGGTGGGGCGAGGACATGTGGTGGGCATCGCTGGATTCGCCGATGCCCAGCAGCAGCACTGCATCGGCGTCCAGCCGGTCCGGCACCGGTTCGAGCAGCGCGAAGGCCGCTGCTTCGCCGATGGAAATGCCGTCGCGTTCGACATCGAACGGCCGGCAGGCCTGGGTGGAAGTCAGGCCCAGGGAGTTGAAACCGTACAGCGTGGTCAGGCACAGCGAATCAACACCACCGACCACCGCGGCGTCAATCAGGCCGGCCGCCATCATGCGGCGCGCCGAAGCAAACACCTTGGCGCTGGACGAACACGCGGACGAAACCACCACCGCCGGACCGGCCAGGGCCAGGACGTGGCGTGTGAAGTCGGCCACAGAGAAGGTGTTGTGCGTGGTCCGGTAGGAAAAGTCGGGCGGAAAGGCGCCGGTGACCGGATCGAGCCGGCGGTAGGCCAATTCGGTCTGCAAGATGCCGGAGGTGCTGGTGCCGATGAAGACGCCGATGCGCTGCGCGCCGTACTTCTGGCTGGCAGCTGCGACGGCCTCGGCGAAACCGTCCTGCATCAGGCCCAGCAGTGCGAGGCGGTTGTTGCGGCAGTCGAACGCCGCCAGTGCATCGGGAAGGGCTACGGTGTCCACCGCCGCCACCTCGCCGACAAAGGTCGGAAGATCGACGGTGTCAAAAGCGCAGGGCGCGAGGCCACCGCGCTGCCCGCGCAAGGCGTCGAGGGTTTGCTGGAGGCCGCGACCGATGCTGCTGGTCGCGGTGAAATGGGAGAGCCAGAGCGGGTTCAGAAGAAAACTAGCCGATCTAAAAGTGAAGTCATGTTAGCAAATTCCACCGGAAAAACGGTGATCCAGGAGACGGTCAGGCAGCGAGGTAAGGACAATGGTGGTTGGCCCGGGTACGCACCACGTGGCGCAGCGACAACCACGCCGCGAAGGCCCCCAACAAGAATCCGGCCCACATGTCCACGGCCACATGCTGGCGGGTGGCCACCGTGGAGTAAACGATGCCGAGGCACCACAGTGCATTGATCAGGCGTGCCCACGGCGGCGCGCCAAAACGGCGCAGCAGGTGATGCAGCCAGAAGCCCGAAAAAACAGCGGTAGCGACATGCAGGGACGGGCAGGCGTTGCCCGCGGCATCCATGTTCTTGAGGAAGTCCACGCCCGGGTACAGGGCCCAGTCGATGTCGGCGGCGGGAACCGTCGTGGGCCAGAAGTAGAAAACGAGCAGCCCGGTCAGGCAGGTGACGGCCATGGCCATGCCATACACATAGAGTTCGCGCCGGCTCGCCAGAAACGCGGGCGGCAGCGACACATACACCCACAGCGACACATACAGCGACAGGGCCATGGGCTCAAAGCCGATCAGCCGGTCCAGCCATATGACCGGCATCACGGTGACAGGATAGGCGGGGTTGTTGAGCACATAGAAATAGGCGGCAAAAAACACGGCAATAAAAGCCGGAATGCCTATGCTTTTGAGGACCACGTCGCGCGGCACAAGCTGTGCGGCCTGGCGGTACCAGGGCAGGGCCTGCGGGCGAACCAGGGTGGGGCTCATGCCAGGGCCTCGGGCAGGGTCACCGGCTTGAGGCGGGCCGCCGCAGCGCAGGCCAGCACGGCGGGCAGGACCTCGAGAATCACCGGGATGCCGCCTGGCGTGCGGGCGGCGTTGCCGTCATGCAGCAGCACGATGGCGCCAGCCTTCAGGCCATTCAGCAACTTGTGGGTGACCTGCTGCGCATCGCCAACCCGCGTGTCGAAACCGCGTACCGACCAGCTGGCCAGCCGAAGATCCATGCGGGTGAGCAGGGGGTCGAGAAAAGGATTGCGCAGGCCGGCCGGTGCGCGGAAAAAGAGCGGACGCTGGCCGGTGATCGCCGTCAACGTGTCCTGCGCGGCCTGAATCTCCCGCGTCATGCCGCGCGGACCCATGACGGAAAAGTTGTGGCGATGGCGCTGGCTGTGGTTCTCCACCGCATGGCCGCGGCGAACGATCTCCCGGCACAGCTCCGGATAACGTGCCGCCTTGTCGCCGATGCAGAAAAAAGTGGCACGGGCGGCGTATCGGTCCAGCAGGTCCAGCACCTGCGGCGTGACCTGCGGGTCGGGCCCGTCGTCGATGGTCAGGGCAATTTCGTTTCGGGCTGTCGCGGCCGCGGGCAGCCGTGACCAGTTCGGACCCAGCCAGTGGCTGCGCGGCCACAGGCCGACGCCGGCCAGCAGCGCATGGTTGGCGACGACAACGGCCAGTGCCCAAGGCCACAGCGGGGGCGCCGCCACAGCTGCGGCAAGCGCCAGCCCGTGCAGCGCCAGCGAGGCGCGCACCAGCGGGTTGGCGTGCCAGTGCGGCTCAGGCCTGGGCATCTTGGGGCTGCCTCGCAAAAATCGCTGCATACACCAGCGCCAGGATGACGCCCGGCGCCACCGTGGCACCCATGGCCTGCAGGATGGAAATCTTGGAAAACGCCAGCAGGCCAAAACCCGCGACGGTGGTGAGGTTGGCCAGCGCCATCGAGGCCAGGGTGCGGTGCGGGATGGGGGTCAGGGGATCGGGCCGGTCAAAAAACAGCGCGTAGTTCGAGCCCACCGCCACCACCAGCAGCAAGCCCACCAGGTGCAGGATGATCAGCGGCTGGCCGGCCAGCGCCAGGCCCGCCGTGACCGTGATGACCGAGGCGGCCAGCGGCGCGATGATGCGCAGCACACGCGTTGGTGAGCGGAACACCACCAGCAGCAGCACGACGATGGAGAGCAGCCCGCCCAGCGACAACAACGTGGCTTCGCGCAGGTAGCCGGAATACAGGCGGTCGGATTCGGCTTTCATGTCCACAAACAGCACATCCGGCGAGCTGGTGCCCAGGGCCGCGCGAATCCGGTCGGCCTGGATGCCGGCGCCTTCCGGCGCCCGCAGCGGCAGCAGCGCCGTCCAGCCACCGCGTGAGGGCTGGAGCAGCAGCGCATCGACCGCCATGGCCAGGGAGGTCTGTTCGAGGTCGGTCGGCTGCAGCAGGGCCCGGCTGCGGCTGCTTTCCACATCGGCCAGAAAGGGCGCGAACACCTGGGCGCGCACCGGCAGGCCTTGCACCGCCTGCGCCAGGCGCGGCTGCAAGACCTCGGCCGGCGGCAGGCTGGCCTGGCGCGCACGCTGCGTGGCCGTGCTGGGAAGGTAGCGG
The DNA here is from genome assembly GCF_943371715.1 of Polaromonas sp. YR568. Taxonomy (GTDB): domain Bacteria; phylum Pseudomonadota; class Gammaproteobacteria; order Burkholderiales; family Burkholderiaceae_C; genus Polaromonas. The sequence continues at coordinate 33,215 of NZ_CALRVW010000024.1, forward strand.
CTGGGGCTTTCAAACCCGGCGAGTTCGCCTTGGTCCACCTGCGTTTGCAGCAGCGCGGACACCCGCTCGGCGGACACCAGCACCGATTCCCGGTCGCTGCCGGAGATCACCACGACGTAACGCACATCGGGCGCGCCCATGTCGGCGCGCAGGCTTTCGTCGAGCGCGATGTCGGCCTGCGACACCGGGCTCAGCGAGGAGATTTTTTCGTTGAGCAGCGTGTCGCGGTGGGTCGCGAGGACGACGCAGGCGGCCAGCAGCAGCACGGCCGCCGGCCAGCGCAGGGCTGCCGCCCGCCGCGTCAGCTGGCTGAGCACGCGGCCGATGGCCGACACGTCGTGGATGCGGAACTTCGCCGGCAGCAGGTGAGGCAGGACAAAACGCGTCATGACCGCGGCGGCCACCAGCCCGGCAATGGCGTACAGGCCGAGCTGCGCCAGGCCCGGAAAGCCCGACAGCAGCAGCGAGGCAAAACCGAAAATCGAGGTCAGCACCCCCAGCCGGATCGTCGGCCAGAAGCGCTTGACCCAGTTGTCCTGTCCGTCGTCCGCCTGTTCGGATTGCACGAACAGGTAGATGGAATAGTCCACCGCCTCGCCTATCAGCGCGGTGCCGAAGCCCAGCGTGATGCCGTGTACCGCGCCGAAGCCCAGGCTGACGGCTGCCACGCCTGCCAGCACGCCGCTGAGAACCGGCAGAAAACCCAGCGCCAGTGCGGTCACCGAGCGGTACACCAGCAGCAGCAGCGTGGCAATGATCACCACGCTGATCAGCGAGAGGCGGCTGACCTGGCTCTGGATGGCCTCGCGCGAGGTCACCGAAAAGACGCCCGGGCCGGTCATCACCAGCTTGGCGGCGGGGCTGTCCCGGCGTGCCGTGTCGAAGGCCTGCCGGATGGCGGCCATGGCGCTTTGCTGGGCATCGGTGTCCGACCCCGCGGCGCGCGTCTGCATCAGCATCAGGGCGCGGGCGCCGTCGCGGGACGCCCAGGCGCCGTCGATCAGGCGCGGCTGCGCGCCGCTATCGAGCTGCCCGAGCAGTTGCACCATTTCGCCGGTCGGGTCGCGCGGCAGCAGCGACTTGACCATCAGCCCGGCCGGTGAGGCCAGCAGATCGATGCTTTCGGCCAGGGCCGCGTGCAGGCCGTCGGTGCTGAAGCGTTCAGGGGTGACGAGCGGGCTGAGCAGGTAGCGGTTGTTGAACAGGTAGGTCCGGTCGCGCTCCTTGTTGACGGGCTCGCCATTGTTGACGGCGACAAAGGCCGGGTCGGCGCGCAGGGTGCGGGCAACCTCTTTGGACAGGCGGGCGCGCGCCGGGCCGTCCTCCCCCTCGATGCCGACCAGGATCAGGCGCGAAGCCAGGCCGTCCTTGAGCTGGTCCATCAGCAACTGCTGCTCGGCCGTCGGGTTGCGCGGCAGAAAGGCCGACAGGTCCGTGGTGATCTGGGTGCGGCTGATGACGGCGCCGCAAACCAGCAAAAAGGCCAGCCACAACCAGACCGGCAGGAACTGGCGGCGCAGCAATCGGCTCATTTCGCGGCCAGCTTGTCGATCACCATGACCGAGCGGTCCTTGTCGGTCTGCTCGATTTCAATGGTCCGGACCTCGGCATGGCTGCCGGCGATGCGGATGCGTTGCACCGCTTCCAGCATTTTTGTTTCGATGGGGCGCAGGGTCAATGTCCAGCGCTCCTCGGAACCTTCGAGGTCGAGGTTGTAGACGCGCCGCAGGGCGACCATGTCGCCGGCCAGGGTGCCGCGTATGCTTTCGGTGAAGGCCACCAGTTCCGGGTAGTCCTGCAGGCGCAGCACCATGCGGCGTTTGCCGCGTTCGACGGTCAGGCTGCCGCCTTCTATCAGCAGCGACTCCGGCCGCGGCTTGAGCGTGCGTTTTTCCAGCCGGTCGGGCGCGGTGTAAAGCAGTTCGCCTGACGATTCCACCGGGGCCTCGAGCAGGGCAATGTATTTCTTTTCGACAAAGCTGGCGCGGCCGGACTTGTTTTTCGCCAGGCCCTGCATCAGCTGGGTCACATCCCAGGCGGCGAAGGCGGGGCTGAGGCTGAGGACCAGCAGCAGGCCGGCGCCGGCCAGCCAGGTTTTTCGTGAAAGAGTGGTCAGGCGGGATGCATCTGTCATGGGGTCGGACCGGGTTGGGGCGCAGCTGCCGGTTTGCCGGCCTGCCAGAAGTTGAAAAAATTGAACCAGTTGTAGGGCGCCGCGCGGCAATGCTGCTCCAGCAGTTCGGCATACCGCACCATCGCGGCCTGCACCGCCGCTTCGCGCCCGCCCGCAGGAATGGCGGAAAAATCGGCCAGCGTTTCAAAGTGGATATCGTAGCGATTGCCGCCGCCATACAGGCCGACCATGAACAGCACCGGCCGCCGCAGGATGGCCGCCATGCGAAACGGTCCCACGGGAATCTCGGCCGGCGCGCCGAGAAAAGGAACGGACTTCGTGGTGTCCCGGTTCAGGCAGCGGTCGGCCAGCATGCCGACCACGCTGCCGGCCTCGATCAGCTCGTGCACGCGCAGCATCGAATCCGCATGTCCCAGCGCCACGATGTCCTGCTGCGCCGCCGGGTTGATGGCGCTCAGGGCGGCATTGATCTTGCGCGCGTTTTCCTCGTACATCACCATGGCCACGCGCAGGCCCGGCTGCCGCCGGCCGATCGCGCGCAGTACCTCGAAGCTGCCCACATGCGCGCCCATCAGAAACACGCCTTTGCGGTCCGCTGTCAGTTCGGCCACCAGGTGTTCCTGGTGGATGCGGATGTCGAAAAGGCCGAAGCGGTCGTTGATCAGGTAGACCCGGTCGTGGATGACCGAGGCGAAGCTGAAGAAATGCCTGAACACATGGCGCCAGGCGACTCGCGCTCCCGCCGGCAGCGCCAGCGCGCGCTGCAGGTAGTCGCGCGATGCGCGGCGCGCGGCCGCGTTGGCCACCAGAAAGTAGGCGGCAATGCCGTACAGCACGAAGCGGCCCGCGCTGCGGCCCAGCCGCAGGGAAATCCACGTCATCACGCGCAGCATCAGCATGTTGCTGCGCTCCGGGCGGTCCCGCCAGGCGGGCTGGCGACCCGCGCCCGATGAACCTGTCGGCGCCTGGCTCATGGGACGCTTTCGAAGGCAAAAGTGCCGGTGGCCACCTGACGGGCGCCGGCGGAGATGTCAAAACGAGTCTGTCCCGCGGGGGTGGCCGAGCAGGCAATCGTCAGTATCTCGCCGGGCAGCACCGGGCTGAGGAATTTGGCCGAGGTGATCTGGCAGCGCAGTGCTTCGCTCCGGCGGTCCCCAACGCTGAGGCGCGCTTGCGTGGCGGCGTGCAGCGCGGCATCAAGCAGCAGCACACCCGGCACCATGGGCCTGCCCGGGAAGTGGCCGGTAAAAGCGGGGTGACCGGCGGCAAAACAGACCGTTGTGGCTTCAGTCTGCACGGGGTGGGCTTTCCTGCGCGGCGGGGCTTTGGTGGAGGCGGACCAGCGCTTCGAGGGCATCGCGCGGCAGCTTGCCGGTGGCATTGCGCGGGAGGGCCTCGAGCAAAACCAGCGGGCGCGGCAGGAAGATGGTGTCTATCCGTTCCTTCAGCGCGGCCTGCACGGCGGCGGCCGTCATACCGGGGGCCACGACAAACGCCATCAGCCGCACCACCGTCTCATGGCCGCTGTCGTCGGGCATGAAAAATGCGCCGTCGAGTACCCCGGGGATGCTGTTGAGGTGATGGTTCAGGTAGGCCAGCGAGTTGCGCTTGCCGGCGATATTGATCAGGTCCGCGAGGCGGCCGTGCAGCAGGAAATGGCGGTTGTCGATGGCCTGCAGCACATCGTTGAGCGGCACCACCTGTTCGACATGGCCGCCGCAGGCCCACATGCGTTCATCGTGCGGTGTCAGGGTCACCAGGGGAAACAGCTCCCACTCGGCGGTTTGTGCGGTTCGCCGCGATGCGATCTGACCAGTTTCGGTGGAACCGTAAATCTCGAACAGCGGGGCATCAAACCGGGCTTCGCAGCTTTGCGCGAGTTGCGGGGCCATGGGCGCCGTGGCCGACACCACGAGGTCCAGCGCGGGCAGTTCAACGGACGAGGCCAGCAGCACGCGCAGATGCACGGGGGTGCTGACCAGCATGCGAGGACGCGGCACGGCCTTGACAGCGCTGACGATGTCGGCCGGGTAAAACGGCTGGCCGGCATGGAGGGCGCCGCCGCTTTGCATGGGCAGCAGGACCGTCGATTCAAAGCCGAACATGTGTTGTGGCGGCACCGTGCCGATGACGGTGCAGGGTGCGGCGTCGTCGAGCCCCAGCCGCAGCGCCTCGCCGCGGGCGCTACGTACCAGCGAGCCCCAGGTCTTGCGGTGCGGCAGTGGCCGGCCGGTCGAACCCGAGGTGAACACGTCGGCGACGGCCTGCTCGCCGGGTAGAAAGGGTATGTCGCAGGGTGCGTCGGGGTCGATCTGCGACGGTCCGTGGGCAAACGCATCCTGGTAAACAAAGCTGGGCAACTCGATCGCGTGGGGAGCGTCTGACAGGCAAAACGAATCAGGCGCCAGGGTGCGCAGCTGCCGCATCATTTCCGGTGTGTGGGTGGGTGGCAGCAGGCTGATCTTCTGCGTCAGCAAGGCGGCGCCGAGTCCGACCGCGAAGTGGTAGCGGTCGCTGCAGGCGTTGAGCATGTGTTTGCCAGGCGGCAGCGAGGCGGCCAGGTGTTTCACATCGGCCAGGTACTGGCGGACCGTGACGATTTCCCCATAGCGCCAGGCCAGGATGTCGTCACCATGGGTGTGGCTGATGAGCGCGTAGGTGGTCATGGGATGGACAAAGCTGGCAAAAATGTTGCAGAAGTGCGGCGGTCCCGTCAGGACGAGGGCGGCAGCCCGCCCACGCTGGCCTGGCGGTAGGCGCGTATCGCCTCCAGCGGACCGGCCCGGTCGGACGGGGCCAGCAGCAGCAGGCGCGCCGCGTATTCGGCAGAAAACATGACGACCAGCAGTGGCAGGTTCAGCAGGTTAGCAAAAGCCGACCAGACGTTGACCGGTGCGAGCCAGAACAGCAGCAGCGACAGCGTGGTCATGACGGCGAAATACAGCGTCCAGGCCCAGGTCACCTGCCGCGTGTAGCGGGCCAGGGCGGGCGACAGGCTGCCGTGGATGATGGCGGCAAAGCGCGAAACCATGGGTTGCTGGCCGGCGCGCAGGGTACGCGCAAAGGCCAGACCCAGCAGCGCCTGTATGCCGGCGTGCTGCAGCAGAAACACCCAGTTGTAGTGCAGCACGAGCCAGCCGCTCATCGCATAAAGCAGGGCGCAGCCGGCCAGGCACAGCAGCAGCATCCAGGGCCGCTGCGGCGAGCGCCAGGCCAGCACCAGGGCCAGCGCAATCAGCGGCGCGATCGCTACGGCGGCGTCCAGCCGGTCGGGGTGGGGATCTGCGGACGCGAGGTGAGCCAGCACCGGGTAGGCGATGCAGACGGCGGCAATGGCTGCCCAGCGGACGCCGCGCAGCACAGTTGCCGTCAAGCCAGGCTTCACTTCGTTCTTTGCAGCGCGATGTGGTCGCTCAGGCTGCGCAGCGACTGGAAGATGGCGGTGTTGTCTTCATGGTCGGCGCGCAGTTGCAGGCCATAACGCTTGGACAGGACCAGCGCGATTTCCAGGATGTCGATCGAGTCGAGCCCCAGGCCTTCGCCGTACAGCGGCTCATCGGGCAGGATGTCCGCGGCTGCGGTTTCCAGATTCAGGGAAGTGACCACCAGTTCGGCCACTTCACGCATCAGTGCAGCATCGGCTGCAGGCGCGGCAGAGGGTTGAAGGGAGGATTCGGGCATCGTGGTTGTAGGCATGGATTTTCAGGGTGTCGGGGCCTTGCGCCGGTGCTGCCAACCCCTGTGGTTCATTGATGTTTTGATGGTAACTGACATTGTTTTTCACCCGCGCCGCAGCTGTAGGCCGTCGCCCCTGGAGTGTGTCAGACCGTAACGAAAAAACACATCAAAAATGCCCCGAAAAGGCGGCAGTTTTCCCGGCCTAGCCGGTCTAACCGGTTTCGCTGTCGCCGGATTTGACCGCCCGCGGGGCGCGCGGCACGGACAGGGTCTGGCTGGGCGCGGCGGCCTCGTCAGTCAGGGCGGCATCGAGCACCGCCTGACGCACGCTGGCCTTGTCGCCGGCGCCTGCAAATTTGCTGTACTTGCCGAGCGTGGTGACCAGCTGGCCGTAAATGCGCGGATTGCCGGCCACACATTCGCCGTGATCCATGAAGTCGGATTCACCGGTGAAGTTGCCGATCAGGCCACCGGCTTCGGTGACCAGCAGCGAGCCGGCCGCCACATCCCAGGGCTGCAGGCCGCTTTCAAAAAAGCCGTCGCTGAAACCGGAGGCCACATAGGCCAGGTCCAGCGCAGCGGCGCCCGGGCGGCGCACGCCGGCGCACTGGCTCATGACTTCGCCGAGCATGTGCAGGTAGGGCTTGAGCTTGTCGCCGGGGCGGTAGGGGAAACCGGTGGAAATCAGGCATTCCTGCAGGCGCGTGCGTTTGCCGACCCGGATGCGGCGGTCGTTGACGTAGGCGCCGCGGCCCTTGCTGGCGCTGTAGATGTCGTTGCGGTTGGGGTCATACACCACCGCCTGCTCGACCTTGCCGCGTACGGTCAGGGCAATGCTGACGCAGTAGAAGGGAAAGCCGTGGATGAAGTTGGTGGTGCCGTCCAGCGGGTCGATGACCCAGACGAATTCGGAATCCTTGGCGCCATGTTCGCTGCCCGACTCTTCGGCCAGGATGCCGTGGCCCGGGTAGGCGGTCAGCAGCGTCTCGATGATGATTGCTTCGGCCGCGTGGTCGACTTCGGTGACGAAGTCGTTGGTCTGCTTGGCCGAGACACGGACCGCCTCCACATCAAGCGCAGCACGGTTGATGATGGCGCCGGCGGCGCGTGCAGCCTTGACGGCCACATTGAGCATGGGGTGGAGATTGCTGGACATATAGGGCTAAGAAAGAGCAGAAGGGCTGCGGCCCGGTAACCGGGGCAGGCGACAATAACGCCATTTTACCGGCTCGGGCCGGTTACCCGGCTTTTTATCCATGAAAACGCGCTTTATCCTGATCAACACCAGCCACGCCGGCAACGTCGGCGCCGCTGCCCGTGCCATGAAGGTCATGGGCTTCGGCGACCTGGTGCTGGTGGCGCCGCGCTGGGACAATGTGCTCAGGCGCGAGGAAACCATCCAGCGTTCGAGCGGAGCGCTGGACGTGCTGAAAAACGCCCGCATCGTCGCCACGCTGGATGAGGCGCTGGACGGCATGACCCATTTGTGCGCCACGGCCATGACCCCGCGCGACTTCGGTCCGCCGACCCGCGCGCCACGCGAGCATTTCGCCGAGTTGCTGGGCACGGCCGATCTACTATCAAAAAGAGAGCTGACTACGCCCACTGGACAAGGACTGGAGGCCAGTTTCGCTTCAAAGCCCGACGGAGTGGCCTTTTTGTTCGGCTCCGAGCGATTCGGCATGCAAAACGAAGACGTTTACCGCTGCCATGTGGCGCTGAGCATTCCGACCGACCCCAAGTTCGGCTCGCTCAACCTGGCCGCGGCCGTGCAACTGATTGCCTACGACTGGCGCGAGGCGCTCGGCGGTTTTGGCGTGCAGGCGGCGACGCCGGAACCCCGGCTGGCCGATGCCGCCGCCGTGGCCGGCATGCTGGCGCACTGGGAGCAGGCCCTGGCCGACGTCGGCTTTCTGGACCCGGCCTCACCCAAAAAACTGATGCCGCGCCTGAACCAGCTGTTCAACCGCGCGCAGCTGAGCCCCGAGGAGATCCACATCCTGCGCGGCGTGGCCAAGGCCATGAGCCAGAAAGCCCACGACGCGGGGCCAGCCTGAGCGCGCCAGCAGAGTCAGCCGCCAAGCCATAAACTCGCAGCATGTTCTCCAGACTCCGCTCCGACATCCAGTGCATTCTTGAGCGCGACCCGGCCGCACGCAGCGGCTGGGAAGTGCTGACCTGTTATCCCGGTCTGCACGCGATCATTCTTCACCGGGGCGCGCACTGGTGCTGGACCCACGAGCTCAAATGGCTGGGGCGCTTCATCTCGCACATCGCGCGCTGGCTGACCGGCATTGAAATTCACCCCGGCGCCGTCATCGGTGAACGTGTGTTTTTCGACCATGCCATGGGTGTGGTGGTCGGCGAAACCGCTGAAATCGGGGACGGCTGCACGATTTACCAGGGCGTGACCCTGGGCGGCACCTCGCTCTACAAGGGCGAGAAGCGCCACCCGACCCTCGGCAAAAACGTGGTGGTGAGCGCCGGCGCCAAGGTGCTGGGCGGTTTTCTGGTCGGCGACGGCGCCAAGATCGGCAGCAACGCGGTGGTCATCAAGCCGGTGCCGGCCGGCGCCACCGCGGTCGGCATTCCGGCGCGCATCATTCCCTCCAAAACCGGTGAGAGTGCGGATGTGACGACGGCCCAGAGCAAGTTCTCGGCTTATGGCATCACGCTGGAAGACGACCCGCTGTCCCAGGCCATGAAGGGCCTGATCGACAACGCGTCCTCGCAGGAGCACCAGATCGCGCTGCTCTGGCAGGCGATCGAGAAGCTGTCCGAGAGCGGCAAGACGCACCGGGACTGTGTGCCGGATGATGCGGCTTTGCAGGAGACCTTTGAGGCTGACAAGCTAAACCAGTTGATGGGGAAGTAGGGGGCGGTTTTGGGGCCGTTCGGGCTGGGCCTGTCGAAGCCGGTTCTTTGCTTGTTGCGCTGTGGTTTGCCTGCAAGCCGGGGGTTGCCCGGCGGCAACTCACTTTTCTTGTGCGTCGCCAAAAGAAAAGTAAGCAAAAGAAAAGGCGACCCGACAGTCTGGGTCCCTTCGCTTCGCTCCGGGCAACCTGCGGTACTCGGTCAAAGCGGGGTCTCGCTCGAACTCGCCTGCGGCTCAGACAATCGCGAGCCCTGATCCGCTTCGACCTGCGCTCCTCGGCCCAGCCTAACGGGTAGGGAACGGAAACGGATGCTGGGAGACATGACGCGCAGAGCGCGTCATGTCGGGGCACGTGGCCGTCATGTTTGCACGTGGTTGCAGCGCACACAGCCAAATGAGGCTCCCCTCCATCGCCCAGCGGGGCGAGGGAGGGGCGGGGGGAGGGAGTGGGGAGTTGCGCCTACTGTCCATAACGGATCCCAGGCGCAGCATGATGCAAGGAATGCTATCGAATCAATAGCTTTCCGCGCCCGCCAAACAAGGGCCAAGTGCCGATCCGGTCAAAAAAATCAGGCGAAAGTCGCCCGAATCGCAGATTTGGGCCGGAATGCCTTGCAGACCGCCTCGTCGGTTTCCAGGTAAGGCCCGCCAATCAGGTCGACGCAATACGGAACGGCGGCAAAAATGCCGGCGACGGCCTGTGAACCGTCGGCATTTTTCAGGCCCTCGAGGGTTTCGGCAATCGCCTTGGGCTGGCCGGGCAGGTTCAGGATCAGGCTCTGGTCGCGGATCACGGCGACCTGGCGCGACAGGATGGCGGTGGGCACGAACTTCAAGCTGATCTGGCGCATCTGCTCGCCAAAACCCGGCATTTCCTTGTGGCCGACCGCCAGCGTCGCCTCGGGCGTCACGTCGCGCAGGGCCGGGCCGGTGCCGCCGGTGGTCAGCACCAGCGAGCAGCCTGCATCGACCAGTTCGATCAGGGTGGCACTGATCTGCGCCTGCTCGTCGGGAATCAGGCGCTCTGCAAATTCGATCGGGTTGCGCAGTGCGCGGCCCAGCCACTCTTTCAGCGCGGGCAGACCCTTGTCTTCATAGACACCGCTGGAGGCCCGGTCGCTGACCGAGACGATGCCGATCTTCACTGCATCGTGGGTCATGGTCAGGGAGCCTCCGGCGCCAGCGTCTGCCGCACCAGCTGGAAGATCTCACGGTAGGACTTGCCGTGGCGCGGCGCTTCGCCCGGTTTTTCGGGCTTGGCGTCCTTGCGGGCTTGGCGCACCAGGGCGCGCAACTGCTGCGCGTCGGTGTCCGGATGTTCGGTCAGCCAGTCGCCCAGCGCATCGTCGGAGGCGATCAGCTTGTCGCGCCACTGCTCGGCCAGGTGCAGCGCCAGCGTGAGCTGCGCGGAGCCGTTTTTCTGCTCGTCAATCGCGGCGCGAATCGGTTCGGTGTCCAGTGGGCGCATCAGCTTGCCGATGAACTGCATCTGGCGCCGTTTGCCCTCGAAATTGGTGATTTTTTTGGCCTGGGCGATGGCGTCGATCAGTTTGTCGGGCAGGTCCAGCCGCGCCATCAGGTCGGCGCGCAGGGTGAGCAGGGCTTCGCCGAGGGCCTGTTTTTCGTCGGCTTCGGCCTTGAGCTGGGTCTTGCTGGGCGGGCCCACTTCTTCCAGCGCGATTTCTTCGGGTTTCACGAAGCGGCCGTGGGACCAGTAGCCCTTGATAGCCTTGGGAGTCTTGTTGTTCATAGCAGTCAGTATCATAGCTACCCATATGACCCTCAAGACTTCCAAGACATCCTCCGGCGCCAAACAGGCGGTCCGGCCTTCTTCCCAACCGGAAAAGGGCTTCAGTTACCACCGTGACTTTTTCGAGGAACTGGTGGACAGCGCCCTCGCGCACGCCAAAAAAATCGGCGCCACCGATGCCGCCGCCGAGGCCTCCGAAGGCTGCGGCTTGAGTGTCAGCGTGCGCAAGGGTGAACTCGAAAATGTCGAGCGCAACCGCGACAAGTCGCTGGGCGTGACGGTGTATGTGGGCCAGAAACGCGGCAACGCCTCGACCAGCGATTTTTCCAAGGCAGCGATCGAGCAGACCGTGAAGGCGGCCTACGACATCGCGCGTTTCACCGCCGAAGACAAGACCTCCGGCCTGCCGGCCGACCGCGACATCGCACGTGTGCACCCCGAGCTGGACCTGTTCCACCCCTGGGCCATCGACTCGGAAGGCGCAGCCCGGCTGGCGCTGCAGTGCGAAGCGGCCGCCCTGGGCACCAGCAAGCGCATCACCAACAGCGAAGGCGCGGGCGTGTCGGCCCAGCAAAGCCATTTTTTCAGCGCCCACACACGCGGTTTCCGCGGTGGTTATGCCAGCTCGCGCCACAGCATCTCCGTCGCGCCGATTGCCGGCAAGGGCAGCCAGATGCAGCGCGATGCCTGGTACAGCTCCATGCGTGACGCCAGCGAACTGGCCAGCCCCGAGGCGGTAGGCCGCTATGCCGCCGAACGCGCCTTGGCGCGCCTGAACAGCCGCAAGATCAAGACCGTGCAGTGCCCGGTGCTGTTCGAATCGCCGCTGGCCGCCGGCCTGCTGGGCGGCTTTGTGCAGGCCGTCAGCGGCGGCGCGTTGTACCGCAAAAGCACGTTTTTGCTGAACAGCCTGGGCAAGCCGGCATTTCCTGCGCACATCGACATCAGCGAAGACCCGCACCTGCGCAAAGGCAAGGGCAGCGCACCGTTTGACGAAGAAGGTGTGAAAACGCGCGCCCGTCAGGTGGTCGAGGCCGGCATTGTGCGCGGCTACTTTTTGAGCACGTATTCGGCACGCAAGCTCGGCATGCGCACCACCGGCAATGCCGGCGGATCACACAACCTGGTGCTGAGCAGCCGCCTGACAAAAGCCGGCGACGACCTCGATGCGATGCTGAAGAAGCTGGGCACCGGCCTGTTCGTGACCGAACTGATGGGCCAGGGTGTGAACTACGTGACGGGTGACTACTCGCGCGGTGCCTCGGGGTTCTGGGTCGAGAAAGGGCAGATCGCCTTTCCGGTGGAAGAGATCACGATTGCCGGCAACCTCAAGGACATGCTGATGGGCATCCAGGCGGTGGGCGCCGATGTCTACAACTATGGCGCCAAGAGCGTGGGCTCGATTCTCATCAACCGGATGAAGATTGCCGGCAGCTAAAGGCCCCCACGGCCGTTGCGCCTGCGGACTGGCAGAGCCAGATTCGCGGCCCCTGCTTGATTGAAGAGAGGGCTGTCGCGAACTTTCGCTGTTCTTAGCCCGCCAGAGCCGCTTTGACCGCCGCTGAGACCTGGCCCATGTCGGCCTTGCCGGCGAGTCTGGCTTTCACCGCGCCCATGACCTTGCCCATGTCGCCAGGCCCTGTGGCCCCCAGTTCGGCGACGATGGCCTTGACCTCGGCGGTGACTTCGTCGGCGCTCAGGCGCGCCGGCAGGTAGGCCTGCAGCACCACCAGTTCGGCGGCTTCCTTGTCGGCCAGGTCCTTGCGCTCGGCCTTCTGGAAGGCCTCGATCGAGTCCTTGCGCTGCTTGATCAGCTTGTCGACGATGGCGACCACGGCGGCATCGTCGAGCACCACGCGTTCATCCACCTCTTTTTGCTTGAGGGCCGCCAGCAGCAGGCGGATGGTGCCCAGGCGCTCGCTGTCCTTGGCGCGCATGGCGGTTTTCATGTCTTCGGTGATCTGTTCTTTGAGGGACATGGGTTTCTCCAACGGTAAAAAGTAAAAAGCCCGCTGGAGCGTCCTTCAGCGGGCTTGGTGAGGTGCCGGAAGGCGTGTACTGGCTTAGTACAGCTTCTTGGGCAACTGCATGGAGCGGATGCGTTTGTAGTTGCGCTTGACAGCGGCAGCTTTTTTACGCTTGCGCTCGGCGGTGGGCTTTTCGTAGAACTCGCGCGCGCGCAGGTCGGTCAGCAGACCGAGTTTTTCGATGGTGCGCTTGAAACGGCGCAGAGCCACGTCGAAGGGCTCATTGTCTTTTACACGAATAGTCGTCATTGATGAAGTGATCCAAAATTTTGCGCCCTTAGTGATCTGATCAGAATCAGGCCGGACGCGGGTTTGCTAGCAAAGCCTTAGATTATAGCGGGATTTCAAGGCAAGTCCTTGAGACACCGATGGGCGGCGCACCCGTACGGGTCAGTTTTCTGCCACCGCCCCCGAATTGTCTGCCAGAGCCATCGCACAGGCGTGGGCACTCGCCCAGGCCCACTGGAAATTGTAACCACCGAGCCAGCCGGTGACGTCCACCACTTCGCCGATGAAATACAGGCCCGGTTGTTTCGATTCCAGGGTCTGCGACGACAGATCCCGGGTATCCACACCGCCCAGCGTCACTTCGGCCTTTTTGTAACCTTCCGTGCCGGTCGGGGTCAGCTGCCAGTCGGACAGGCGCTCCGCCAGCGTCGTCAGGGCCTTGTCGGTGGCCTCGCTGACGGGTTTTTGCCAGGCCGGGTCGCGGCTGACCCAGGCGTCGGCCAGGCGGGCGGGCACCAGCGCCGCCAGCTCATTGGTGATCAGCTTTTTCGAGCTGGCCTTGGCGCGCAGCAGCAGGGTGGGCAGGTCCACGCCGGGTGCCAGATTGATGCGCACCGGCTGGCCTTCGCGCCAGAAGCTGGAGATCTGCAGCACCGCCGGCCCGCTCAGGCCGCGGTGGGTGAAGAGCAGGTCTTCGGCGAAGACCACGGCTTTTTTGCGTTGTTTCGGGGTCGCGTCGGCCGGTCCGGTTTCGATCCGCACCGGCAGGGCCAGGCCGGCCAGCTGGGCGTACGGTGCCCAGGCTTCGCCATCAAAAGTCAGTGGGACCAGGCCGGCACGCGGTTCCACCAGGCGCAAGCCGAATTGTTTGGCAATTCGGTAACCGAAGTCGGTGGCCCCGATTTTGGGAATGGACAGGCCGCCGGTGGCGATGACGAGCTGCGGCGCTTCGATCAGGCCACGGTCGCTCTCGATTTTGTAGCAGCCTGCACCCGGCTGCTCTGGGCTGGTGATGTTTTTTATGCTGCAAGGCTGCCAGCGAGTGACGCCGCCAGCGTCGCACTCGGCCAGCAGCATGTTGATCACGTCCTCGGCCGAACGGTCGCAAAACAGCTGGCCCTTGTGTTTTTCGTGAAACGGGATGCCGTGGCGCTGCAGCAGGGCGATGAAGTCCTGCGGCGTGTAGCGCGACAGCGCCGAGCGGCAAAAATGCGGGTTCTCGCTGAGGAAGTTCGCCGGGGTGGTGTCGCGATTCGTGAAGTTGCAGCGGCCGCCGCCCGAGATGCGGATTTTCTCGGCGACCTTCTCGCTGTGGTCCACCAGCAGCACCTTGAGGCCGCGTTGGCCGGCGATGCCGGCGCAGAACAGCCCGGCCGCACCGGCGCCCACCACCACCACGTCAAATTTATGGGTCAAATCGGCCTCCAGCCCAATAGGGGCGGGCACAAGCAGCTATGAAAGAGATAGCGTTCCGGCCCGACCGGGACACAGGAGTGTAGCCGGGCCTCCCCGGCGTCCGCGGCGTTCAGGCGGCGCGAAATTGGGCGGGAAGCTCCGCCGCTGCGGCCACGCCGCTGATCACATCGCCGACGACGATGACCGACGGGCTGGCCAGCCCGGACGCGACTATGGCATCGGCCAGCTGGCCCAGCGTGGTGGTGATGTGGCGCTGCGTGGGCAGCGAGGCGTTCTGGATCACGGCCACCGGGGTGGTGGCGGGCAGGCCGGTCAGCAATTCGCTCTGGATGCGGCCGGCGCCGCTGACGCCCATGTAGATCACCAGCGTCAGTTTGGCCTTGCAGGCGGTGTCGGCCAGCGCGCGCCAGTCGGTGCCGGCGTCGCCGGGCTTGGCGTGGCCGGTGACGAACACCACGCCGTGGGCATGCTGGCGGTGTGTCAGCGGAACACCCAGCGAGGTCACCGCGGCAAGGCCGGCGGTGATGCCGTTGACGACATGGACCTCGATGCCGGCGGCCTGCAGGTGTTCGACCTCTTCGCCGCCGCGGCCGAAGATGAAGGGGTCGCCGCCCTTGAGCCGCACCACGTTCTCGCCTTCGCGCGCGGCCATGATCATCAGTTTTTCGATGAACTCCTGCGGCGTGGATTTGCAGCCGCCGCGTTTGCCGACATGCACGATGCGTGCACCGGGCTTGGCATAAGCCACGATCTCGTCGCTGACCAGGTCGTCGACCAGCAGCACGGTGGCGACCTGGATCGCCTTGAGCGCCTTGATGGTCAGCAGTTCCGGGTCGCCCGGACCCGCGCCGACCAGGGTGCACCGGCCGTTGGAAGAGAGCTTGTTGTTGCGGCTTGTCATAGTTGCAATGTCAGTTGCAAGATATGTTCCACCTGTCGCGTGATCGATGCCGGCACGGCGTGTGAGCCCGACATCACGGCGCGGATATAGGCGGCGGTGCTGTCGCTGTCGATGGCAGCGGGCAGATCCGGCACGCTGGCCAGGGTGCCGGGCTGCGCTTCCTGCAGCAGGGTGCGCTTGCCGCCCACAAAGGCTTCCATCTGCGGCGTGCGGCGCGCATCGGCAACGACCTCGCCCTCGGTGCCGCGCAGCAGCAGGGCGTTGGCGGCGATCAGCTCGAAAGTCCGGCCCATGGAGATAGCGTATTCGGGGTGGGTGTAGCTGCTGACCACCAGCGCCTTGCCCAGGCAGGGGTTCATGATCTTGACCAGGCTGTGGGCCGGGTTGCGCAGGCCGACGGCACGCCGCACATCGAGCAGGCGTTTGAGCCCCGGACACAGCAGTTCGGTGGGGGCAAACACCACCTCGCCATTTGCTATTTTTTCAATAGCTGTCAGCGCAGGTATGTCAAGGGCTGCAAGCACATCCGATGTAAAAATCCGGCCGGACTCCGTGGCCGTGCCATGCACCAGCACCGGCAGCCCTTCACGCGCCAGCAGCAGCGCCAGCAGCGGCGTCAGCACCGGCAGCTTGCGCGCGCCGTTGTAGCTCGGCAGCACCACGACGGGTCGGTCACTCGCCGGAAAACGCAACATGCGCTGGTAAGTCGCGTCCAGGAAACCGGCCATCTCTTCCGGCGTTTCACCCTTGATGCGCATGGCCAGGCAAAAGCCGCCCACCTCCAGGTCGGTCACCGTGCCGTCGAGCACCTGGCCGAACAGATCGGCCGCCTGCTCACGCGTGAGCGGCCTGGCGCCGTCTTTGCCGCGGCCTATGACCTTGATGTACTGAGCGATGGACATGCGTGATTGTCGGCGAAGGCAGATAACTTCCCGTTATGAGCTTAAGCCGGTGTTTGTCAGGCGATCACCTTGATCGGGATCACGGTGCGGTCGCCGGTGGGGCCGGTGGCTGCCGCGGGCCGGGCCTGGGCCGTCGTCCGGATGAGGCGCTTGATCTCGGGTACGCAGGAGCCGCAGTTGGTGCCGCATTTGAGCTTGTCCTGCAACGCCTGCAGCCGTTCGTCCTCGCTGGCCAGATAGCCGGCGCCGCCGACCGCGTGGGTGATGTCCGTCAGGCAGGCGCCGATCTCGGCATCGGTGACACTGAAACAGGTGCATACCGGTTTGCCGCGCGACTGCAGGGCCACCGGGGGCTTGGCGCCCGGCAGCAGCAGCAGGCGGCCATAACTCTGCGCCGGCAGTTCGTCCTGCAGCAGGGTCTTGATCCAGGCTTGCGCGCTGGTATCGCCAGCGAGGACAAACCCGGTGAGTTCGGCGTTGTCGCCATGGCGAACCAGTCGTGCCGTTCGGTGCTGGCCTTTTTTCCTGTCCGCGTAGCGCAGGGCATCAGCGCCGCCCAGGCCGAGAATACTTTCGATTTTTTGCAGCAGGCCTTCGGGCGGCGCTTCAAAACCGGCGGCACGAAACAGCACGCCGGTGCGCTGGCGGCCTGCCTCCCCCAGCGGCACCTGGTTGGAAAACGGCACGCAGCTGCTGAAGGCAAAGCTCGCCATCAGCGGCTTGAGCTGCTCACGCGCCGCGAGCGCCTGGCCCTCCGGCAGCCAGGCCATGGCCAGCAGCGACCAGGGCAGTTCGGCCTTGAGGATCTTGATGGCCGCGTGTTTGAGTTCGGGTTGTTTGGAGCTCGGGCAGTAGGCGGAAGTGGTCAGCGCGTTGACACCGGCCAGCGGTTCGCCGCTGCTGGACAGGCCGCTCAGGTACTCCCCGCCCCAGTGCATGGCCATGAAGGCCTGGCTGACCGCCACTTCGGGTGAAGCCTGCAGCGGCACCACGATGGAGCCGCGCTTGGACGTCACGTAGACCAGGTCGCCATCTTTCAGCAGGCGGCGCGCCATGTCCTGCGCATTCATCTGGAGGGCCGGCTCGGCGACATGGCCGAACAGGCGGCCCAGCGTGCCGGTGCGGCTCATGCCGTGCCACTGGTCGCGCAACCGGCCCGTGGTCAGCGAGAAGGGGTAACGCGATTCGCGCGGCTCGGCCACCGGCTTGTACACCGTGTTGACGAAGCGCGCCTTGCCGTCGTCGGTCGGAAAGATGCCGTCTTCGTAGAGCCGTGCTTTGCCGGTGTGTTCACCTTCCTTGAGTGGCCACTGCTGCGGTGCGGTGTCCAGCATGGCGTAACTCATGCCGGTGATGTCGAGGTCACGCCCGCGCGTGGATTCGCGGTGTTCGTTCCAGATGCCCTCCACGGCGGCCGCCTCGTCCCCGGCGGACCAGGGAAACAGCGTGCTGATTTTCTGCACCGGCAGGAGCTTTTCCAGCCGCTGAGCAAGGGCCACGGCAATCGACCAGTCGTGCCGCGTTTCACCCGGCGCGGCCACCGCCGGGCGCACCCGGCTGATGCGGCGCTCGCTGTTGGTCACGGTGCCGGTTTTTTCGCCCCAGGTGGTGGCCGGCAGCAACAGGTCGGCATAGTCGCAGGTGGCTGGCGTGGCAAAAGCTTCCTGCACCACCACGAACTCGGCACGCTGCAGCGCACGGCGCACGGTGGCCTGGTCGGGCATGGACTGCGCCGGGTTGGTGCAGGCGATCCACAGCGCCTTGATCTCGCCGTCGGCCGCGGCCTGGAACATTTCCACGGCGGTCTTGCCGGGCTGGTCAGGCACCGAAGGAATGCCCCAGAGCGCGGCGACTTCGGCGCGGTGCTGCGGGTTGGCCAGGTCGCGGTGCGCGCTGAGCAGATTTGCCAGGCCGCCGACCTCGCGCCCGCCCATGGCATTGGGCTGGCCGGTCAGCGAAAACGGACCGGCGCCGGGCTTGCCGATCTGCGCGGTGGCCAGGTGCAGGTTGATCAGCGCCGCGTTCTTGGCGGTGCCACTGCTCGACTGGTTCAGGCCCTGGCAGTACAGGCTCAGGGTAGAGGCCGAGGTGGCGAACAGTTTCGCGGCGGTGAACAGGTCGTCTTTCGTGATGCCGCAGGTCTGCGACACCAGGTCGGGCGTGTAGTCGCGCACCGTGGTTTTCAGCGCGTCGAAGCCGCCCGTGTGTTCGGCGATGTATGCCGGCTGAGTCCAGCCTTCCCACAGCATGATGTGCAGCATGCCGTTGAACAGCGCGACGTCGGTGCCGGGCTGGATGGGCAGGTAGAGGTCGGCTATGCCCGCGGTGTCGGTGCGGCGCGGGTCGCAGAAGATGATTTTCATGGCCGGGTTGGCGGCCTTGGCGTCCTCGATGCGGCGGAACAGGATGGGGTGCGCGTAGGCGGTGTTGCTGCCGACAATGAAGATGCACTGTGCATGGTTGACGTCGTCGTAACAGCTGGGCGGCGCATCGGCGCCCAAGGTCTGCTTGTAGCCCGCCACCGCGCTGCTCATGCACAGGCGCGAGTTGGTGTCGACGTTGTTGGTGCCGATCAGGCCCTTGGCGAGCTTGTTGAAGACATAGTAGTCCTCGGTCAACAACTGGCCGGAGATATAGAAACCGACCGCGTCCGGCCCGTGTTCGCGGATGATGCGCGCGAAACCTTCGCTGGCCACATCGAGCGCGCTGTCCCAGCTGATGCGCTGCGGCGCGGCGCCGCGCTGCTCGCGCCGCATCGGGTGCAGCAACCGGGTCTGGCGCGTGACGATGTTCGAGGCCGTCAGGTGCAGCGTCGAGCCCTTGGTGCAAAGCCGTCCGAAATTGGCCGGGTGGTCGGGGTCGCCGCGCACACCCGTGATCTCGTCGCTCTGCGACTCGATGATCACACCACAGCCCACCCCACAATAAGGGCAGGTGGATCTGGTTTCCTTTGGCATCACGCGGTCTGCGGTGCCTGCACGTCAAAGGTTTCGTCGCCGAGCGCACCCGTGGATGCGCAGGGACCGGCGCGCGGAGGCACCAGGTCCAGGGCCAGCGTGGCCAGCTCGACAGTGTCCAGCAGCACCTGGCCGGCCTCGACCTTGCAGGCAAATTTCGGGGTGCAGCCTTCGTCGGCGCCCTGGGCGCAGCCGTCGGCCAGGCCGATGGTCCAGTTGTGCAGCGGGCAGGCCACGCTGGTGCCGAACACGATGCCCTGCGACAGCGGGCCGCCCTTGTGCGGGCAGCGATCCAGCAGCGCGAAGACCTGGTCCTGGTCGTTGCGAAAGACGGCCACATCGATGCCGCGTTCCCGCGCCACGCGGCGCGCGCCCAGCACCGGAATGTCGGTGACCAGGCAGATTTTTTTCCATTCGCTCATAAAAATGTCCTTGTTTAGCCGAGCACGCGGGCGTACATGCCGGTGACCCGGTCCATGACTTGAAGCAGGTTTTCGCTGCTCACAAAAACATCGGTGGCGGCTTTGGGGCCTGTCACGCGTGCCTTCAGGGCGTTGTCGAAGAAGATCCACTGGTTGTCGGCCAGGACCAGCTCCTGCTTGATCTCGGCGGTGGCCTCGGGCGCATTGCGCAGCAGTTCCAGCGCCGGCACAAACTCTTCGCGCGCCTTGCTGATTTCCCGCAGGCTTAGGGCGCTCTCCACGTTCCAGCTGTTGGCCAGGTAAAACTGGGCCATGCGTTGCGACAACATGCGCTGGCGGCCGGCGACGTTCACCAGCCTGGCGCCCGGCTTGCCGGCCTGTTGCTCGAACAGTCCTGTGCCTTTGTGTGCCAGGGCCAGGACCTTGCCGGCCTGGTCGAGCACCGCCTTGGCCCGGTCCTGCGACGGCAGGGCGCCGACGAGCAGGCTTTTGTAGTCCGACCAGGCGGATTCCAGCAAGACGTAGGTATCGCGGGTGTCGCCGGCCGGTGCAAAGGTCTTGAGTTCGACCAGCTGCCGGTCGAACAGGGCCATGGACTGGTCGAGCACGCGGCGTGCAGATTCAGCCTGGATCCCCTGGCCCAGGCCGAACCAGGCCTTGCTCATGCGCTGCGACAACATGCGCTGGCGTCCGGCCTTGTTGATGGCGTCACCGAGTCCGGCCACCTGGGCGTGGACGGGGACCACGGCGGCCAGGGCGAAGCTGCAGAAAACGCGGCGCTGTAGAAGGTGGGTCATCGGTGTTTTCATCCTGGACATCGCGGGCGTCAGGCGGGAAGTGCGGAAAACTGCCGCGTATCAACGGCCGCTTCCTTCAGGTCGAACCACGGATCGGGCTCGCCATCGAGCGCAAACTGCAACTGCTCCCAGAGCTTCTTGCGGCCCTCGTGGTCCTCGAGGATTTTTTTCTTCACGTAGTCGAGGCCGACGCGGTTCACATAGTGCACCGTGCGCTCCAGGTACCAGCCTTCCTGGCGGTACAGCTCGCAGAAGGCGCCGGTGTACTCGAGCACCTCGGCGGCGGTTTTCAGCTTCGTGAAAAAGTGCGCGACCTCGGTCTTGATGCCGCCGTTGCCGGCGATGTACATCTCCCAGCCGGAATCGACGCCGATGATGCCGACGTCCTTGATGCCGGATTCGGCGCAGTTGCGCGGGCAACCCGACACCGCGAACTTGACCTTGTGCGGTGCATACATGCGCCACATGGCGCGCTCCAGGTCCTTGCCCATTTGCGTGCTGTCCTGCGTGCCCATGCGGCACCACTCGCTGCCGACGCAGGTTTTTACCGTGCGCAAGGCCTTGGCATAGGCGTGGCCCGAAGGCATGCCGATGTCCTTCCAGACGTTTTGCAGGTCTTCCTTTTTCACGCCCAGCAAATCGATGCGCTGGCCGCCGGTGACCTTGACGGTCGGGATCTTGTATTTGTCCACCGCATCGGCGATGCGGCGCAACTCGCTGGCCGTGGTTTCGCCGCCCCACATGCGCGGGATCACGCTGTAGGTGCCGTCTTTCTGGATGTTGGCATGGCTGCGCTCGTTGATGTAGCGGCTTTGCGGGTCGTCTTTCGCTTCTTTGGGCCAGGTGCTGATCAGGTAGTAGTTGACGGCGGGCCGGCAGGACGCGCAGCCGTTCGGCGTCCTCCATTCCATGAACTTGAAGGTATCGGCAATCGTCATCAGCCTGTTGTTCCGAATGGCGTCGCGCACCGCCTGGTGGCCGTGGTCGGTGCAGCCGCACATGGCCTTGAGCTTGGGCGTGGCCGAGTAGTCGCCGCCGGCGGTGGCCATCAGGATCTGCTCGACCAGACCGGTGCAGGAGCCGCAGGACGCGCTGGCCTTGGTGTGTTTGCGCACTTCGTCGAGTGTGAACAGGCCTTTTTCCTTGATGGCCTTGCAGATCGTGCCCTTGGTCACGCCGTTGCAGCCGCAAACTTCGGCCTCATCAGGCATGGCCGCTGCCTTGCTGTGGCCTTCGTGGCCGGCGTCGCCGATGTTGGACTCGCCGAACATCAGTTTGTCGCGGATGTCACCGACACTGCGGCCGTCGCGCAGCAGCTTGAAGTAGTACGAGCCGTCCACGGTGTCGCCATAGAGGCAGGCGCCAATCAGCTTGTCGTCCCGGATGACCAGCTTTTTGTACACGCCGCCGAAGGGGTCGCTCATGACAATTTCTTCCGTGCCTTCGCCGCCCATGAATTCGCCGGCCGAGAACAGGTCGATGCCGGTGACCTTGAGCTTGGTCGAAGTCAGCGAGCCGGTGTAGCGGCCGATGCCGAACTGCGCCAGGTGGTTGGCCGCGACCTTGGCCTGCTCGAACAGCGGCGCGACCAGGCCGTAGGCGATGCCGCGGTGGGCCGCGCATTCGCCCACGCTGTAGATGCGGGCGTCCGTGACGGTCTGCATGGTGTCGTTGACGACGATGCCCTTGTTGCAGTGCAGGCGCATGGATTCGGCCAGCTGCGTGTTCGGGCGTATGCCGACCGCCATGACGACGAGGTCAGTGGCCACTTCCGTGCCGTCCTTGAATTTGATGGCGGTGACGCGGCCGTCCGGACCGCCCACCAGCTCTTGCGTCTGCGCACCCATCAGGAAGGTCAGCCCGCGTTCTTCCAGCGACTTCTGCAGCAGCTTGCCGGCCACGCTGTCGAGCTGGCGCTCCATCAGCGTCGGCATCACATGCACCACGCTGACCTCCATGCCGCGCAGCATCAGGCCGTTGGCGGCCTCCAGGCCGAGCAGGCCGCCGCCGATCACCACGGCTTTTTTGTATTTTTCCGACGCGGCAATCATTTCGTTGGTGTCGGCGATGTCGCGGTAGGCGATCACGCCCTGCAGGTCCTTGCCGGGCACGGGCAGGATGAAGGGATTGGAGCCGGTGCACATCAGCAGGCGGTCGTATTCTTCTTCGGTGCCGTCTTCGGCGCGCACGATGCGTTTGATGCGGTCCACCTCGACAACCTTCTTGCCGGCATGCAAGGTGATGTGGTTGTCCTTGTACCAGTCCCAGCTGTTGAGAACGATCTCGTCGAGGGTCTGCTCGCCGGCCAGCACGGGGGACAGCAGGATGCGGTTGTAGTTGGGGTGCGGCTCGGCGCCGAACACCGTGATGTCATACAGCTCGGGCGCGACCTTGAGCAGTTCCTCGATGGTACGGACGCCCGCCATGCCGTTGCCGACCATGACCAGTTTTGATTTTTTCATCGTGCCACTCCAGTGGGGGCCGGTGCCGTCGGCGCAAGCGCCAAAGCCATGCCGGCTTGCGAAAAAGGGGAGGTAAAAACCATGATGCTCTCTCCTGCAGAACAGGGACCCGGTTGTGGCCGGTATGAGGTACACCAATACGCACGTCGTTATGCGCAGAACCCGCAGTGTGCTGATTGCGGGTGGGCGCGTCGTTGCGCCCGTGAAGGCTTACGCAAAAGTTGTGCCATGCGTTGGCGCAAGGGACGGGCCTGAGGGTGTGGCCTTGGCGCGCCGGGGAGGGCCGGCCGGTTCGGCCCGTGCGCGGCATGCCTGGCTGACTCCGCGCTGGTGGCCGCAGTTGCCCGGGAGGCCCGCCATTCGCACCAAAGGCGGGCATGCACAGGGCTTGTCATGGTGCAGGGCCTGTCTGCGTCGCGCTGCTTGTACCCGTTCGCGGGAAGTGGACCGCAGACAGCTCCTGACGCTTACAGCGCGATGCCCAGCACCTCGGTGCCGTCCACGGCACCACTGCGACCCGCCAGGGAAAAGCGCTTGCGCCGTCCGGTCTTCACGGTGCCGGCGACCTCGCGCAGCAAGGTGGCGCTGGCCGCTATCTTCCAGCCGGCCGAGGTGGCCTGCTTCTGCAGCTGCAGGGTGGTGCTGACGCTGTCGCCGACCGGCAGAATCTGCGCGCTGCCCCACAGCGGGTCCTCCAGTTTGGCCAGTGTCACCGGGCCGCTGTTCAGGCCCACGCAGATCTCAAAACGCGGCAGCGAGCGGCCGGCAAAATGGCTGAGCAGAAAACCCTGCACCCGCTGGGCAGCGTCGATCAGGCCCAGCGCCGCCCGGGTGGCACGCAGGCCATGGTTGACGGTGTCGGTGTCCGTGCTGTCGACGAACACGGCCAGCAGCCCTTCGCCGACAAACTGCATGTGGAAGACGCCGAAGAGATACAGGGTGTCGCCCGCATTTTTGTAAAACTCGCGCACGACCTCGCTGAGTTCCGTGCTGGAGAGTTTTTCAGCCAGCGCCGGGAAATTGACCACGTCAACAAAAAGCACGCTGGCGCTGGAAAACCGCTGGTCCGCGACCAGCGCCTGCGCCGAGGGCCATTTGTCGGCGAGTTCGGCCAGCATTCTTTTTTCATAGAGGCGGCCCAGTTTTTTTTCCTGTTCCTTCAGTGCCTCACCGATCGCCGCACCGACGGCCTGCTGCTGGACGGACTGGCGCATCAGCTGCTTGTTGAGCTGGGCGGCGGTTGCTTCGAGCAGTTCCGCGAAAACCAGAGGCTTGGTCAGGTAGTCGTCGGCGCCGCTGGTCATGCCGGCGCGGACATGCGCGCGTTCCTGCAGCGAGGTCAGCAGGATGACGGGCGTGGCCTGGATGGCAGGGTCGGTGCGCAGCGCCTGCAGCATCGCAAAACCGTCCATCACCGGCATGTTGACATCACTGACGACCAGGTCCGGCGCATGGCCCCGCACCAGTGCCAGCCCGGAGGCGCCATTGTCCGCCTCCGCCACCTCGTAACCTTCAAAGCGCAGGGCGGCAGCGATCAGGGTACGGATCGCCTCGTCGTCATCGATGACCACAATCAGGGCCATCTCTTCATTCCATCAATGCAAGCGTCATGGCGGGAAGCTTACCAGCGCGGTTGGCATGCCGGCGATCAAAAACCTTGCCGCCGCCTGTGCCTGCGCCAGTGCTGCGTGCCACCGGGGCGCCGCCTGCGGCGGGCCCGGTCTGTCGGCGGCAGGTGACCTGGCTCAGCGTCGGGTTTTGATGGAATTCGGGAGCGTGACCACACTGCGCTGCAGAAACTGGTCCAGGGAGATGAGCAGCACCATGGCGAACGCGGCAATGATGACCAGGCTGGGCAGGTTGAACGAGCTGATGTAGCCAAAACCCTGAGGAATGGCCGTCCGGTTCGCCGTGGTGCAGACAAACTCCGCTGCCGCCATGCCGGTGTAGTGCATGGCACACACCGCCACCGCCATGACCAGCGCGGCACCCGCCCGGCGCGTGAAACTGGGGGTGTTGAAGGCCAGCCACAACGCGGCGGTGGCGGCAACCACGGCGATGGCCAGCGAGATAGCCACGACGCCGTAGTTCCACTGGATGTAGCCGCCGAATTTCATGCCGTACATGCCCAGGTAATGCATGAAAGCCACGCTGGTCCCAAGCAGCGCACCGGCTCCCAGCATGCGCGGCAGGCTGTCTGGCGCCTTGGCGACAAAACCCAGTGCCAGCGAGGCGGCCAGCACGGCCACGGCCAGGGAAACCCCGGTTTCGATCATCGAAAAGCTGCTTGCCACATCGAGCTCGAGTGCGAGCATGCCGACGAAGTGCATGGCCCAGACGCCGACGCCGCCCAGTGCCATGCCGGCCGACAGGATGTTGGTGGTGCTGTGGGCGGCGTTCCGCTGGATCCGCGTGGCGACCGTCAGCGCGACAAAGGCGCCGACGACCGAAATCAGGAAGGACAGGGCGACCAGGGTCCACTGATAGCTGGTTAAAACTTGAGGGTTCATTGAAATACTAAGTAGTTACATCGGAGACTGAAATGTAATACTTATTACCGTTTGTTGCATCCGCAGGTAATAACCCCTCCGGGATGAGGGCCCGGAAAGCGAGCAGAGCAGACCTTGACCGAGATGACCGAGATGGCCAAGGCGGGGAGGGGGCGGTGCACAGGGATGCGCGGCCCGGGGTAACGGGAGAGGGCCTGGGTGCTGCCGCGGCCTCAGGTTGTAGAGGGGAGGGGCCAGAAGTCCGTGGCACCTGCAAGACGGGGTGAGGGTTACCCTTGGGATTCGGGGACCCGGACCTCGACCACGAGAACCGCACGAACCGCCTCAGTGGCGACGGGGTACCACGTCCGTCCAGCCGGCCTGTCCACGTCCGGGCGGCCCCGGTGTCAGCCAGGGCGCAGGGCGGTGCGCCCTTCGGCAGGCGCTTACGCGGCTTTTTCGACGTGGCCCTGGCGGGTGTAGAGGAAATCGATCACTGCCTTGCGGTAATGCAGGTACTCGGAGCTTTCGGCGAGCGCCACCCGGTCGCGCGGGCGCGGCAGTTCGACGTGCAGAACTTCGCCGATGGTGGCCGAAGGGCCATTGGTCATCATCACGATGCGGTCGGACAGCAGCACCGCTTCGTCCACGTCGTGCGTCACCATCACCACCGTGCTCTGGGTGTTGGCAACGATCTGCAGCAGCTCGTCCTGCAGCTTGGCGCGGGTCAGGGCGTCGAGGGCGCCAAACGGTTCGTCCAGGAGCAGCACCTTGGGCTCCATGCACAGCGCGCGGGCAATGCCCACCCGCTGCTTCATGCCGCCCGAGATTTCGCCAGGGCGTTTTTGCGCCGCAGCGGTGAGGCCCACCATGGCCAGCGCCGCGTCGGTGCGGGCCTTGAGCTGCGCCTTGTTCTCTTTGGCTGCAAACACCCGCTCCACCGCGAGGTAGACATTTTCAAAGCAGGTGAGCCAGGGCAGCAGCGAGTGGTTCTGGAACACCACGGCGCGCTCGGGGCCCGGGCCGGAGATTTCGCGGTTGGCGCAGAGCAGCGTGCCTTGCGTTGGCGTGGTCAGGCCCGCGACCAGGTTGAGTAGCGTGGACTTGCCGCAGCCCGAGTGGCCGATCAGCGCGACGAATTCGCCTTTCGCGACCGTCAGGTTGATGTTCTGCAGCGCGCAGAACGGGCCTTTCTTGGTCTTGAAGGTCTGCTCGACACCCTGGATCTCGATGTATTTGGTGGTCAATGAACTCATGATGTGTCCTTGGTTGGCAGGCCCCAGGCCTAACTTTTCACTTCTTCAAAGGTGAAGGCCGTGGCGATCTTGATCAGCAGGAATTCCAGCACCAGCCCGACGATGCCGATCACGAAAATAGCGATGATGATGTTCTTGACGTTGAGGTTGTTCCACTCGTCCCAGACCCAGAAACCGATGCCGACGCCGCCGGTCAGCATTTCTGCTGCCACGATGACCAGCCAGGCGGTGCCGACAGCCAGGCGCACGCCGGTCAGCATGTAGGGCAGCACGGCGGGGAACAGGATCTTGGTGACAATCTTCCATTCGCTGAGGTTGAGCACACGCGCCACGTTCATGTAGTCCTGCGGCACGCGTTGAACGCCGACGGCGGTGTTGATGATCATGGGCCAGATCGAGCAGATGAAGATGGTCCA
>NZ_CALRVW010000025.1:0-59250 GCF_943371715.1 Polaromonas sp. YR568
CGAAACCTCCGGCCATGTGCTGGACATGCAGGGTCGGGTCGACACCCGGGCACCGAACGGCCGCGTCGGCACCTTGTTGCTGGATCCGACCAACATCTTCATTGCGACCAACCAGGCCAGCGCCACGGCGGCGGGCATGGTGGGCGGCGACACCTCGGCCAACACCTTCGTCGCCGCTGGCGCGGTGGGCGACTCGCTGCTGACCGTGGCGACCTTGCAGGCGGCACTTGCCAATACCCAGGTGATCGTCACCACCGACAACGCGGCGGGCACGGGCGCCGGCAACATCAACGTGGTTGACGCCGTGAGCTGGACCAGTGACACGAGCCTGACGC
Organism: Polaromonas sp. YR568; assembly: GCF_943371715.1. Taxonomy (GTDB): domain Bacteria; phylum Pseudomonadota; class Gammaproteobacteria; order Burkholderiales; family Burkholderiaceae_C; genus Polaromonas. Next base: position 336 of record NZ_CALRVW010000025.1, read on the forward strand.
TCAATGCCACGGCGGACATCAACATCAACGCGACCATTACCGGTGGTGGCGGCAGCCGGCTCGCGCTCAACAGCGCCAATGGCAACATCAACCAGACCGCCGCCATCAGCATGGTGACGCTGTCGGCCACCGCGAGCGCCGGATCGGTCAACCTCACCAACCCGGGCAACCAGGTGCAGCGGCTGGCTGGTTTTGCCAATGGCGCCGGTGGCTTCAACTTCCGCAACAGCGGCACGCCCCTGACGATTGGCGCGGCCGGCCCGCAAACCGGCATCACGTCCGGGGGCAGCGGTCCGATCAACGTGAATGTGGCCGGCAGCCTCACGCTGCTCAGCCCCGTCACTTCGCGGTCGGGTGACATCGTGCTGGCCGGCAACACCCTGGACAACCAGTCCACCGTGAGTTCCACCAGTGGCGGCATGACGGTGCAGGGCGTTGTGCTGCGGCCGTCACTGACCAGTTGCATCGCGTCGCCTGCCACCAGCGGTTGTTCGGCGGTACTGCCGACTCTGTCGCAATGCGTCAACGCACCGACGACCGCCGGCTGCTCGGTGGTGTTGCCCTCGTTGGCCACCTGCGTCGCCGCGCCCGTCACCGCGGGTTGCGTCAGCGTGCTGCCGACCTTTACCCAATGCATCGGTACACCCACCCTGGCGGGCTGCGCGGCGGTGTTGCCATCGCTGGCACAGTGCTCCGCCAATCCCGCCATGTCGGGCTGCAATGTCGTGCTGCCATCGCTGTCGCAGTGCTCCGCCAACCCCACCTTGCAGGGTTGCGGTGCCGTGCTTCCGACGCTGGCGCAGTGCACGGCTTCGCCCGGCTTGCAGGGTTGCAGTGTCGTGTTGCCGACACTGGCCAAGTGCGCGGCGGCACCTGCTTCCCAGGGGTGCAGCAGTGTGCTGTCGTCCACCGCGACCGCCACCAATTCGTCCCTGGCCATGGCGTTGAATTCAACAGATGACCTCATCAACACCAGTGTCACTGGCGCTACCACCAGCGCTCCGAATAAGGCTGACGCCAAAACGGCCGATACCAGCAACGTCGTGGCCAAACGCGACGTGATTAAAAAAACGTATTGCAACTAAGCGGAGCAAACCATGAACATCTATTCGCCTGTCATAACTTCCTTCCTGTTCACCCTGTCTCTCTTCGTCCACCCGGCGGCCCACGCCGGCACGCCAGCGGGCAAGGTCACCCAGCTCAGCGGTTTCGTTTTGGCGCTCAAGGCCAGTGGCGGCCTGAAAGTGCTCGCACCCCAATCCGTGGTTGAAAGCGGTGACACCCTGGTGAGCGAGGACAACACCTACGTTCGTATCGACCTGGCCGACGGCCGCCAAGCCGTGCTGGGCCCCCAGACCCGACTGACAATTGCCAGCGCCACCACGCTGAGCCTGGCGACGGGCCAGCTTCAGGTCCTGGCGCCTGCGCAGCCCGGCACCGGTCGCCTGAGCATAGCGGCGGGAGAAACCACCGTCGATGCCGGCGCGGCCAGCTTCAATCTTTTTTACACGCCGGACCCCGCGACTGCCATCGCACAGCGCGCTTATGCGCGGGCCAGCCTGGCGGCACTGGGCCCGTCGGTGCAGAGTGATGCCACCACCGTCCTGCCAGTTTGGGAAAAAGTGGCGCAGGGCCCTGTGCCGCCGGTCCCAGGAGGCGCCAGGGCACCGGGCCTTTATGTGCAAGTGCTTGATGGGCTCATCACGGTCAAAAACCCTGCGGGAACGTCAAACTTCTCGGCCGGGCAGTTTGGATACACGCCTTCCTTCACGTCGCCACCGGTGATGGTGCCCACCAACCCCGGCCTGAAATTCTCGCCGCCACCCGTATTTTCGTCATCGACTCCCAGCGCAGGAAACAGCGCTTCGACGGCCGGGAGTAACAAAAGCGGCGCTGTCGACTGCGAAGTACGCTGACGCCTGCGGGACCTCCGGCCGCACAGGGTGCCCTTCCAGGCGGGTTGGCTCACGGAAGGGGATGCGCGGATCCGGTCCCACCGCGGAGTCATCGCCGCGTGCCGACTAGGCGGCCAGCGGAAGATCCAGGCGACCGTCATCAAACTGCCATCAAACCGACATGAACACGTCACCCTCGACTTCCAGAATCTCCCCATCAGTCAAAAAAACGATGGAGAGTGATTCATGGGTCAGGGATTCGGCAAGGATTACGAGCAGGGTGAAGGCGTCAACACGACGTCCAATCCCTTCATACATGAAGTAGACGGCGGGCGCCGCCATGTGCTGCGTTGCACGACGGCGGCGGTGGCGTTGCTGATGGGTTCGCACACCCTCACGGCACATGCCGCCACGGCAGCCAAAGGCCAACCACTGGGGTTTACCGGGGTGCCGGTGTCCAGCGACGATACGCTGGTGGTGCCGCCCGAGTACGAAGCCCAGGTGCTGTACCGCTGGGGTGACGCGACCGGCGTGGCCGGATCGGCAACGCCGGCTTTCAGCGCCGATGCGTCCAACAGCTGGCAGGAGCAGTTGCTGCAGTCGGGCATGCACCACGACGGCATGGAGTATTTTCCGCTGGACAGGAACCCGCGCCACGGCCTGCTGGCCATCAACCACGAATACACCGACGACGGCCTGCTGCACAGCGACGGCATGAAGACCTGGACCGCCGACAAGGTGCGCAAGTCGCAGGCGGCGCACGGCGTCAGCGTGATCGAGGTGGTGGAACGTGCCGGTGTCTGGCGCGTGATGCCCAATTCGCGTTACGCGCGCCGCATCACCGGCAACACGCCCATGCTGTTCAGCGGTCCGGCGGCCGGGCACGCACTGCTGAAAACTTCGGCCGATCCGGCCGGCCTGCGGCCGCTGGGCACGCTGAACAACTGCGCCGCCGGCCAGACGCCCTGGGGCACCTTTCTGACCTGCGAGGAAAACTGGAACGGTTACTTCTCGGCTCAGGACAAGCCGAACCCGGACGAAGCGCGTTACGGCCTGCGTGCCAAGGGTTTTGGTTACCGCTGGCACGAATTTGACGAGCGTTTTGACGCAGTCAAAAACCCCAACGAGCCGCATCGTTTCGGCTGGGTGGTGGAGATCGACCCGCAGGACCCGACACAGACCCCGATCAAACGCACGGCGCTGGGCCGCATCAAACATGAGGGGGCCACGACAACCTTGAGCCGCGATGGCCGCGCGGTGGTCTACATGGGCGACGACGAACGGTTTGAGTACATCTACAAGTTTGTCAGCCGCGACAAGGTCAAGCCGGGTGGCTACCGCGCCAACCAGGACATTCTGGACCACGGCACGCTGTATGTGGCGCGCTTTGATGCACAGGGTTACGGCCGCTGGCTGCCGCTGGTGCATGGCGAGGACGGCCTGAATGCCGCCGCCGGCTTTGCCAGCCAGGCCGAGGTGCTGATCAAGTGCCGCCAGGCCGCCGATGCCGTGGGCGCCACCAAAATGGACCGCCCCGAATGGGTGGCAGTGCATCCCAACACCGGCGAGGTGTTCGTCACGCTGACCAACAACAGTAGCCGCGGCAAGGACGGCCGCATGACCGATGCGGCCAACCCGCGCAATGACAACATCATGGGCCACATCATCCGCTGGCGCGAAGGCAAGAGCCGCCAGGACAGCGCGGTCAGCCGGCTCGACGGCGACGCAGGTGCCACCGAGTTCCGCTGGATGCACTTTGCGCTGGCCGGTGACCCGAATGCCGGCAAGGCCGAATACCGCGGCACCATCAAGGGCGACATGTACGGCAGCCCGGACGGCCTGCAGTTCGACGCCGGTGGCCTGCTCTGGATACAGACCGACATCTCGACCTCGGCCATGCACAAGGGCGCCTACCAGGGCATGGGCAACAACATGATGTTGTGCGCCGATCCGGCGACCGGCGAGACCAAACGCTTTTTGACGGGCCCGGCCGGCTGCGAGATCACCGGGGTGAGCTTCACGCCGGATCGCCGCGCGGTGTTCATCAACATTCAGCATCCGGGCGAAACCGCCAGCGAACGCAGCGACCCGGCCCAGCCGAAGGCGGTGAGCCATTGGCCGGACGGCCCGGCGGGCGGGCGGCCGCGTTCGGCCACCGTCGTCATCCGGCGCAAGGATGGCGGCATCGTCGGTACCTAGTCAGTCAGTTCAAAAGCCCCTGCAACGGGGCTTTTTTGCAGCGTTTGAGCGAATTTGCGGAAGACAACCAGGAGTCCACCATGAAAGAACTGCCCAACCCCACCTTTGCATTGTCGCCAGTCGCAATGCCACGGGGGTCACTTCATCAAAGCTCTCATGCTGCCGATCCGGTCGCTGTTCAAGGGGCTGCGCCGGGGAAAATCCAGATAGGCTGGGCCCGGCACCAGGACGAGGTCCGGCAGGCGCAGCGCCTGAGGTACCAGGTCTTCGCGCTCGAGATGGGGGCGACGCTGCCCAGCACGGTGCCGGGCCACGACATTGACCTGTTCGATGATTTCTGCGAACACCTGCTGGTGCGCGACGAAGCCAGCCAGGAAGTCATAGGCACCTACCGCGTGCTCACGCCGACCCAGGCCAAACGCGTGGGCAGCACCTACAGCGATACCGAGTTCGACCTGACGCGTCTGCGCGGCCTGCGCGAGCGCATGGTCGAGCTGGGGCGCAGCTGTGTACACGTCGACCACCGCCACGGCGGTGTGATCCTGGCCTTGTGGGGTGCGCTGGCCGAGTTCATGGCGCGCAACCAGCTCGACACCATGATCGGTTGCGCCAGCATTCCGATGCAGCACAGCGGCCACCCGGAATACGGCAGCGGGCATGCCGCAGCCAGCATCTGGCGCCAGGTGCGGCAAAGCCATCTTGCCGCCATCGAATACCACGTGACACCGCGCCTGGCCCTGCCGGTCGAGCAGCTTGACGACTCGCTGGACGTCGAGCCTCCCGCGCTGATCAAGGGATACCTGCGCCTGGGCGCCAGGGTGCTGGGCGCACCGGCCTGGGACCCGGACTTCAACTCGGCCGACTTGCCCATGATGATGCGCATTGCCGACCTGCCGCCGCGTTATCGCAAACATTTTTCCGCGCGGGGTGCCTGATGCGCACGATGTTCGACAAGCTCGGCTCGCTCAACCCGGGTCTCCCCTCGGGGGAAGAGGATGCGCATGACGACGCCGCGCTGCGCAAGCGCTACCGCAGCATCTTCATCTCCGACCTGCACCTGGGCACGCCCGGCTGCCAGGCCGCAGCGCTGCTGGACTTTCTCCGGGCGCACCCGAGCGATTACCTCTATTTGGTGGGTGACATCGTGGACGGCTGGCAATTGCGGCGCAAGTGGTACTGGCCGCAGTCACACAACGACGTGGTGCAAAAGCTGCTGCGGCGCGCACGCAAGGGCTGCCGGATTGTCTACGTGCCCGGCAACCACGATGAGTTTGCGCGTGAATTTATCGGCCACCAGTTTGGCGGCATCGAGGTCATGGAGGACGCGGTCCACGTCACGGCCGATGGCCGCCGCCTGTGGATCGTCCACGGCGACTATTTCGACGCTGTCGTGCAGTGCGCCCGCTGGCTGGCCTATGTGGGCGACAACCTCTATGAATTCACGCTCAAGCTCAACCGTCACCTCAACAGCCTGCGCGCGCGCATGGGTCTGCCGTACTGGTCGCTCTCGGCCTACCTCAAACACAAGGTCAAGAGCGCGCTGAACTACGTCACCGACTTTGAAGTGGCTGTGGCCAACGAAGCGCGGCGGCGCGGCCACCAGGGAGTGGTCTGCGGCCATATCCACCGCGCCGAGATGCGCGACATCGACGGCGTGCTGTATTGCAACGACGGCGACTGGGTCGAAAGCCGCACCGCGCTGGTGGAGCACTACGACGGCAGGCTGGAGCTGCTGCACTGGGCGCCGTCCCATGAAACCCCTCGAAGGGAGCCGGTGCAAAACGTGGTTAGCGGAGAGGACTCCCCTCTGTTCGAGCCGGGGCCGCGGAACTGGCTTGGCCAGGCCGCAGGCGCAGCGGCCCCCTCGGGGGGCAGGGCCCTACACGAAGTGAGCAACCGTGGGGGCCAGTTACAGTCATGAAAATTGCCCTTGTTACCGACGCCTGGCAGCCGCAGGTCAATGGCGTGCTGACCACGCTGGTGGAGCTGGTGCGTGAACTGCAGGCCCTGGGCCACACGGTGGAAGTCATCCATCCCGGCCTGTTCAAAACGCGACCTTGCCCGGGTTATGCCGGCATCGACCTGGCCGTGCGTCCGAAAGCCTTGCTGACCAACCGGCTGGATGCCTTTGCGCCCGAAGCCATCCACATCGCGACCGAAGGCCCGCTGGGCTGGGCGGCGCGCAGCTACTGCCTGAAGCGAGGCCTGCGTTTTACCACCGCTTTCCACACCAAGTTTCCGGAAATCCTCAATGCCGCGCTGAAAATTCCGCTGTCGTGGGGGTATGCGCTGTTCCGGCATTTCCACAAGGCGTCCGCCGGGGTCATGGTTCCCACCCACGGCGTGTTGCGCATGCTGGAGCGGCGCGGTTTTCGCCAGTTGCGCAGCTGGACGCATGGGGTGGACACCGCCTTGTTCCCGTTTCATCCCGAGGCGCGGATTTACCCCCGCATGGGCACCCTGGTGCGGCCGGTGTCGCTGTTTGTCGGCCGGGTGTCGTATGAGAAAAACATCGAGGCCTTCCTGGCACTGGACATTCCGGGGAGCAAGGTGGTCTGCGGCGTCGGGCCGCTGGAGGCGTCGCTCAAGGAGCGTTTTCCGCAGGTGCACTGGCTCGGCGTGCTGCCGCGCGATGAACTGGCCAGGGTGTACGCCGCCGCCGATGTGTTTGTTTTCCCCAGCCGGTCCGAGACCTTCGGCCTGGTGATGCTCGAAGCCATGGCCAGCGGCACGCCGGTGGCGGCCTACCCGGTCGATGGCCCGCTGGAGGTGCTGGGCAAACCGGATGGCAGCCACCACGGCGGTGTGCTGGATGAGGACCTGCAACGGGCCTGTTACCGTGCGATGGCGGTCCCGCGCCATGAAGCCCGTATCCGTTCGCTGGACTTCAGCTGGACGCATGCCGCCCAGCTGTTCGAAGGGTATCTGGTGCCGGTACGTGGCCAGGCCCCCCAGCCCTCAGGTGACGGCGCCAGCCGCCGCCTGAAACATTTGTCATGATGTTGTCACGCTTCTGTCATCAAATCCGCGCACACTGACAAGTCAGATTCATGACAATTACCAGTTCAGACCGCATGTTTCAAAACTCTGCCAATTCGCCCCCGGCGGTGAGCGCCCCTGCCGCGGGTGCAGCCGTCCAGTTTCTGGACCGGGATCACAGCATCCTGGCGTTCAACGAGCGGGTGCTGGACTGGGCCAGGCGGCCCGACGTGCCGCTGCTGGAGCGGCTGCGTTTCCTGTGTATTGTTTCATCCAATCTGGACGAATTTTTCGAGGTGCGCGCCGCGCTGCATCTGACCGCCGCGCTCAATCAGGAGCAGAAGGCGCCTTATTCGGCCGAGTCTTTCAAAACCCTGTCTGCCGCCGCCCACGACATGGTGGCGCGCCAGTACGCGCTGTACAACGACGAGCTGATGCCGGAATTTGCGAAACAGGGCATTCGGATTGTTTCCCATGGCGACCGCAGCGCGGCGCAGCGCCGCTGGGTCAAGGCCTACTTCGAGCGTGAAGTCAGGCCGCTGTTGATCCCTGTCGGGCTGGACCCTTCGCACCCGTTTCCGCAGGTGGCCAACAAATCCCTCAATTTCATCGTCCGGCTCGGTGGCAAGGATGCTTTCGGACGCCAGAACGACATTGCGATTGTCAAGGTGCCGCGGGTATTGCCGCGTCTGATCCACATGCCCGACAAGGGCTCGCAGAAAAAGCTGCTGTTTGTCTCGCTGTCGAGCATCATCCGGGCGCATCTGGCCGACCTGTTTCCGGGCCGCGAAGTCGGGGAGTTTTCGCAATTTCGCGTGACGCGCCATTCCGACCTGGCGGTGGATGAGGACGACGTGAAAAACCTGCGTACTGCGCTGCGTCTGGGCCTGGAGCAGCGTCATTACGGGCAGGCGGTGCGGCTGGAGGTGTCGGCGGGTTGTTCCAAACACCTGTCGGACTTTCTGCTGAGCCAGTTCAGCCTGCCAGCCGAAGCGCTGTACCGGGTGCACGGCCCGGTCAACCTGGTGCGACTGACCCAGCTGGTGGACCTGGTCAATGACCCGAAGCTGCTTTTTCCGCCCTACAAGGCCTGTTACCCGACGCAGTTGGTGCCGGGGCAGTCGTTTTTCGAGCGGCTCAAGCAGGGCGACGTGTCCATCCACCAGCCCTTCGAGAGTTTCAACGGCGTGCTCGACTTCCTGCGCGAGGCCGTGAACGACCCGCAGGTGCTGGCCATCCGGCAGACCATTTACCGAACCGGGCCTGACTCCGAACTCATGGTCCTGCTGCGCGAGGCGGTACGTCGCGGCAAGGAAGTCACGGTGGTGCTCGAGCTCAAGGCGCGCTTTGACGAGGAAGCCAACATCAACTGGGCCGAGATGCTGGAGTCGATCGGGGCGCAGGTGGTGTACGGCGTGGTCGGGCTCAAGACCCACGCCAAGATGCTGCTGGTGACGCGGCGTGAAGGACGCCAGCTGGTGCGTTATGCCCATCTTTCCACCGGCAACTACAACCCGACCACCGCGCGGCTGTACACCGATGTGAGTTACCTGACCGGCGACCCGGCGCTGACCGCGGAAATCGACAGTGTCTTCGGGCATCTGGCCAGCCAGAGCAAGCTGCCCCGGCTGCAGCGCCTGCTGGTGGCGCCGTTTCAGCTGCACCGCAAGCTGATCGAAAAAATCGATGCGCTGGCGGAAGCTGCGGCGCTCGGCAAGGACACGCGCCTGGTGGCCAAGATGAACGCCCTGACCGACGAGGGCCTGATGCTGGCCCTGGTCAGGGCAGGGCAGCGCGGCGTGAAAATTGACCTGGTGGTGCGCGGCGCCTGCATGCTGCCGGCCGGCGTTCCGGGGGTGACAGACAACATCCGTGTGCGATCCATCATCGGCCGCTTCCTCGAACACTCACGCGTTTTCTATTTCCGCTGTGACGGCGAGGAAACCTTGTACCTGTCCAGCGCCGACTGGATGAACCGCAACATGCTGCGGCGCGTCGAACTGGCCTGGTCGGTGACCGATCCCTTGCTGCGCCAGCGCATCATTGACGAATGCCTGGTGGCCTACCTGCATGACAGCCTGGATGCCTGGGACCTGCAGCCCGACGGCAGCTACCTGCGCGCCGGTGCATCGCCGCAGGGCGAGCAACACGGTGCGCAGGCCGCGCTGATGGCCCGTTATTCGGCAGGTGGCGCCGTGATGGCAGCCTAGCGATGGACCTGATCCTGTGGCGTCATGCGGAGGCTGAAGAGCTGTCACCCGACGCGCAAGGCGGGAACGACCTCGAACGTTCATTGACCCCGAGGGGCGAGAAGCAGGCAGCCCGCATGGCGGCCTGGCTGGACCGGCAGTTGCCGGAGCGGGCGCGCATTCTGGTGAGTCCGGCGCGCCGCTGTGAGCAGACGGCGCTGGCGCTGGGGCGCAAGTACAAGATCCGTGCAGAACTCGGGCCTGACGCGCCGCCGTCGCAGCTGCTTGAACTGGTGCAGTGGCCGGTCAACAAGCTGCCGATTCTGGTGATCGGCCATCAGCCAACGCTGGGCCAGACCATTGCCCAGTTGCTGGGCCTGCAGGAAAGCGAATGCGCCGTGAAGAAGGGCGCGCTCTGGTGGCTGCGCACGCGTGAGCGCGAAGGGGGATTGCAGACCGTGGTGGTCACGGTGCAATCGCCGGAACTTCTTTGAATTGAACCGGTTGAACCCGTACCGCGGCGACCCGTAAAACTAGGCACCCGCCAGCACAACCGTCCACGGCGTTTTTTGCCAGGCCAGGACTTCCTCACGCAACAGGTGCGCCGACTGCGGAAAGGCCTCGGCCCAGCCCGGCCGGCAGACCAGCGTGAACTGGTGCTGGCCGGCGCCGGCGATCTGCATGTCCCTGACGTCCGGGTCGCGTCGTGCGTGGCAGAGAATCACCGCCAGCCGCAGGCACAGCAGCTGCAGCACAAACACCTCGTCCTCGAAATCGGCTTCCAGCTTGCGCAGCTTGCCGCGGTGGCCCAGCACCAGCAGGCTCAGGCGGTGCTGTTCCTGAAGGGTGAAGCCCGGTGCATCGGCGTTGTCCAGGATGTAGGCACCGTGTTTGTGGTAATCGCTGTGCGAGATGTGGCTGCCGATTTCATGCAGCAGGGCGGCCCAGTCGAGCTTGCGCTGGAAGCGCCCCAGTTCGGCCGCCGACAGGCCGGTGCTGGCTTGAGCGAAGAGGGCGCGGGCGACCTTGCTCACACGCTGCGCCTGCGCGGTATCGATGTCGAACTTGTGGGTCAGCCGCTGCACGCTCGTCGAGCGCAGGTCGGTCGTTTCTTCCTCTCGGTCCAGCAGGTCATACAACACGCCGTGGCGGAGGGCACCCTGGGCGGTTTGCAGCTGTTTGATGCCCATCAGCTCGAACACCGCGCGCAGCACGCTGACGCCGCCGCCAATCACGGCACGCCGGTCATCCTTCATGCCCTCGAGCTTGAGGCGCTCTGCACTCTGCGCCTTGAGCAGGCGGTCCAGCAGCCAGTCCAGCCCTTCGCGCGTGACCAGGCCCTGGGGCCAGCCGCCGGCCGTCAGCACGTCGCTGACCGCCCCCACGGTGCCCGACGAGCCATAGGCCACGTCCCAGCCGCCGCGGTAGAGGTTGATGGCTTCGTCCAGCACCGCCTTGGCGGCGACCTCGGCCGTCTGGAAGGCCCGCGCGGTGAACTGGCCGTCAGGAAAATACTTCATGGACCAGCCCACGCTGCCGACGCGGTAGGACTCCATGGTCACCGCGTCCAGGTCCTTGCCCAGGATCATTTCGGTGGACCTGCCGCCGATGTCGATGACCAGGCGGCGTTCGCCGGACTGGGGCAGCAGGTGCGCCACGCCCTGGTAGATCAGGCGGGCTTCCTCGCGCCCCGAGATCACGTCGATGGGAAAGCCCAGCACCTTGTGGGCGCGCTGCAGAAAAACGTCGCGGTTGCGCGCTTCGCGCAGGGTCTGGGTGGCGACAGCCCGCACTTCCCCTTTCCTGAAGCCGGCGAGGCGCTCACCAAACCGCGCCAGGCAGTCCCAGCCGCGTTGCATGGCTTCCGGCGTGAGGTTGCGTTCCTCATCCAGGCCGTTGCCCTGGCGCACGGTTTCCTTGAGGTATTCGGTACGGTGGATCTGGCCGTGATCGAGACGGCCTATTTCGAGGCGATAGCTGTTGGACCCAAGGTCCACGGCAGCCAGGCGGGTTCCATTTTGCATGTGTGAGCGTCTGAGAGGAGGCTCAGCATAGCACTCGCGCGGCACCCGCATCCGCAGTTGCGCGCCTATCCGACCAGACGGCCGTCCGCCGTGGTCATGCTTTGCGTCACGTAGGTTGCGCTGCGGCGCTGGGCGTCATAGCTGATGCGGAAACCGCCCAGATCGACATCGGCGCGCCGCTGGAACTCGGCCAGAGCGGTCTGGCGCGTCAGCGGGCCGTTGATGCTGCTTAAAACATCGTGGGTGTAACGAGCCGCGATGAAGCCCGCCAGGCTGAGCGGCACCGGCGGTTCGTCGAACAGGCGGCCCAGCGTTTCCCGATAGGTGCGCACCACCGGCAGGCTGGCGTTGACCAGGGGCACCACCTGCGTGGCGATGACCGGCGTGGTTCGCCCACCGCCCATCTGCATCATGGTCTGGATGTTCACATCGGCCAGCGCCACGATGTAGCGTTGCCGTGCCTGTTTGTCGAGGCCCTGCGTGAACTGGGCCAGTTCGGGGGTGCCGCCCAGAAACAGCAGGACCGCCGGAGTGCTTGGCGTGAGTTTCTGGCCCAGAACGCCCAGATCGCCCGAACCGCGCAGGGACAGCAGCTTGAGCCCCATGCTGCCGGCGATGCGTTCGACGTCGGTGCGATAGAGCGTCTGGTCCTGGTTCGAGGCGTACACCGCACCGAGCTCCTTCAGGCCCATCCCGGACAGGGTTTTCAGGGCGTAAGTGATCTGCTGCTGGCGGGCAGCAAATATGGGGAAGGTCTGGTCGTCGATGGCCAGGATGGAGGTTTGCAGCCAGGGGGCGACGTGGGCCATGGCCAGCCGGTCTTGCGACAGTTGTGCGACCACCTGACTGGCCACCTGGTCGCCGACGGTGCCGGAGAGCACGACGCATGAAGGGTCGTCCTTGATCTTGTCCAGCGCGGCGCGCACGCTGGCGGCGGTGCCGTCGGTTTCCAGCGTCAGATGCCGGACGTTTTTGCCGCGCAGGCCACCGCGGGCGTTGATGTCCTGCCAGGCCGCGCGCGACCCGATCAGAAAATCCTTGGAAACATCCTGCTGGGCCAGCGAGAAGTCAACCAGCTGTGCCACGCTGAGGGTGCGGGCGCTGCCCGCTGACTTCGCGGGCTGGGCCAGAGCGGGCATGGCGAGCTGAGCCGCCAGGAGGCCCGCCCCCTGCAGAATCTGTCGGCGCTGGAGCTTTGAGTGGGAATGCATGATCTTTTTCTCCACGGCGCAGCCCCGATGGCGTCACCGTCTGGTTTGAAATGCTATTGAATGAGTAGCGGCTCACGCCCGCTGAATGGGGGCGGAGGCCGAAATGCCTGCATAACGCAGAAAACCGGCGACAGCCGCCGCCGGATCAGGACATGATTTACTTTTTGACGGGAGGGATCATCACGCGGTCCACGGTGTGGATCACGCCGTTGGTGGCCACGATATTGGCGGTCTGCACCATGGATTCTTCAACGGTCACGAACTCGCCGGCCTTGGCCAGTGCCACGCTGGCGCCGTTGACGGTTTTGGCGGGGCCATTCTTGACGTCACCGCTCATCACTTTTCCGGCAAGGACGTGGTAGGTCAGCACATTCTTGAGCATGGCCGGGTCTTTGGCCAGCGCGTCCATGGTTTTGGCAGGCACAGCCTTGAAGGCGTCGTTGGTGGGGGCGAATACCGTGAACGGGCCGGTGCCGTTCAGGGTGGAGGCCAGGCCCGCCTTGACGATCAGGCTGTTGAGTGTGCTCAGAGATGGCGTGGCTGCGATGGTGTCAGCCACCGGCACGGGCGCGGATCGGGTTGCGCAGCCGGCCACCATGGCGGCTGCAGCGGCTATCAAAAGAAAACGGCGATGAAACATGGTGTTACTCCTGGTTAGAAAACAAGGCGATGCTAGGGATGTTCCGTGACAATTTCGTGACCTCTGCAGTGCACGGTGCTCCGGTGGGCATGTGCCGCCAGGGCTGGCCGGATGGGCGGGGGCGAGTTGTCATACGCCTGTCACACAAGCTTCCTACAGTCCTTACATCTTTCATCAACTCAAGAGGTGTACGAATGAATCTGAATTTCAAGGCGACCGTCGCCAGCGTGCTGGCCCTGACTGCTCTTTCTTTTGCATCCGTGGCCAGTGCCCAGGACGTCACCGGCGCCGGCGCCTCCTTCCCCGCGCCGATTTATGCCAAGTGGGCCGACGCCTACAACAAGGCGACCGGTGTGCGTATCAACTACCAGTCCGTGGGCTCCGGTGCCGGCATTCGCCAGATCCGTGGCAAAACCGTTGACTTCGGTGCTTCCGATGCGCCGCTGACCGATGCCGAATTGGCCAAGGACGGCCTGCTGCAGTTCCCCACCGTGATCGGAGGTGTCGTGCCTGTCGTCAACATCAAGGGCGTCGCCGCCGGCCAGATCAAGCTGACCGGCGCCGTGCTGGGCGACATCTACCTCGGCAAGATCACCAAGTGGAATGATGCGGCCGTCACCGCCTTGAACCCGGGCGTGCCACTGCCGGACGCTGCAATTGCCGTGGTGCGCCGTGCCGACGGTTCCGGCACCAGCTTCATCTTCACCAACTACCTGTCCAAGGTGAACCCAGAGTGGAAAGCCAAAGTGGGCGAGGGCACCGCAGTGAACTGGCCCACCGGTGCCGGCGGCAAGGGCAACGAGGGCGTCTCCGCCTTTGTGCAGCGTCTGCCCAATTCGATCGGGTATGTCGAGTACGCCTATGCCAAGCAGAACAAGCAGACCCACGTGGCCATGCGCAATGCAGCCGGCAGCTATGTCCAGCCCAGTGACACGGCGTTCAAGGCTGCTGCCGCAGGCGCTGACTGGAACAAGTCCTTCTACCAGATTCTGACCGAGCAGCCAGGCAAGGACTCCTGGCCCATCACCGGCGCGACCTTCATCCTGATGCACGCCAAGCAGGACAAGCCGGCCCAGGCGACCCAGACGCTGAAGTTTTTCGACTGGGCCTACGGCAGCGGTGACAAGATGGCCGATGACCTCGACTATGTTCCCATGCCCGACTCGGTGAAGGCTGTCATTCGCCAGTCCTGGAGCAAGATCACCGACGGTACCGGAAAGGCCGTTGCGGTCAAGTAAATACGCTTTGACGTGGGCGAAGCGACGGGCGTCGCTTCGCCTTTTTTCATATCTGTTTAGGAGCCAGCCGTGGCAGCTACACTTCCTGCAAGTTCATACAGCAGCAGAGAAACGACCATGTCAGTTCCCCCTTCTCCAACCAAGCGCCGATCAAGCCGGACTGCCGATCTGGTCTTTGAATGGATGGCGCGGCTGGCGGCTGTTGTCACCCTGTTGCTTCTGGCAGCCATCATTTTGGCACTCGTCCTGGGTGCCTGGCCGGCCATCAGGGAGTACGGCCTGAGTTTCCTCTGGACCTCCGAATGGGATCCGGTCCAGAACAAATACGGCGGCCTGGTGATGATCTACGGCACGCTGATGACCTCGTTTGTAGCGCTGCTGATTGCCGTGCCTGTGAGTTTTGGCATTGCATTGTTTCTGACCGAGCTGTCGCCGCGCTGGCTCAGGCGGCCGCTGGGCGTGGCCATCGAACTGCTGGCGGCCGTGCCCTCCATCGTTTATGGCATGTGGGGCCTGCTGGTCTTTGGCCCCATCCTTGCCCAATATGTGCAGGCGCCGTTGCAGGCCGCTTTTGGCGATGTGCCTTACCTGGGCGCGCTGTTTTCCGGTCCGCCTGTCGGCATCGGCATTCTGGCCGCGGGCATCATTCTGGCCATCATGATCATTCCGTTCATCGCCTCCGTGATGCGTGATGTGTTTGAGGTCACCCCGCCCATGCTCAAGGAGTCGGCGTATGCGCTGGGCGCCACCACCTGGGAAGTTGTTTTCCGAATTGTGTTGCCTTACACCAAGGCCGGTGTGATCGGCGGCATCATGCTCGGTCTGGGTCGGGCGCTCGGTGAAACCATGGCGGTGACTTTTGTGATCGGCAATTTCAACCAGCTCGATTCCCTGTCGCTGTTTCAGGCGGCCAACAGCATCACCTCCGCACTGGCCAACGAGTTTGCCGAAGCCAGTGAAGGCTTGCACCAGGCTGCGCTGATTTACCTGGGCCTGGTCCTGTTCTTCATTACCTTCGTGGTCCTGAGTCTGTCCAAACTGCTGCTGTCGCGTCTGCAGAAAAACGAAGGAGCCCGCACATGAGTACCGCCAGCCCCAACGCCGCGCAGAAAGCACGGTTGGCCAAATTCAACCACCGCAAGATGGTTAACGCGATTGCTATCACCCTGTCGATGGCAGCGATGGCATTTGGGCTGTTCTGGCTGATGTGGATTCTTTTTGAAACCTTTCGCCTCGGTCTGGGCGGGCTCAGCATCGCCCTGTTCACCGAGATGACGCCGCCGCCCAATGCCGAAACCGGCGGGCTGGCCAACGCCATCTTCGGTTCGCTCACCATGGTGCTGCTGGCGACTGCGCTGGGCACGCCGATTGGCGTGCTGGCTGGCATCTATCTCGCCGAATATGGCGCCCACACGCGCCTGGGCAAGCTGACCGGTTTTGTCAACGACATCCTGCTGTCGGCGCCGTCCATTGTTGTCGGCCTGTTTGTTTATGCCCTGATTGTTGCCCAGGTCAAAAGCTTCTCCGGCTGGGCCGGCGTGGTTGCCTTGGCGCTGCTGATCATTCCCGTGGTCATCCGGACCACGGACAACATGCTCAAGCTGGTTCCGAACGCGCTGCGGGAAGCCGCCTATGCCCTGGGCAGCCCCAAGTGGAAGGTGATCATGGGCATCACGTTGCGTGCCGCGCAGGCCGGTGTCGTGACGGGTGTGCTGCTGGCGGTGGCCCGCGTGGCCGGTGAAACCGCACCTTTGCTCTTCACTGCGCTGTCCAACCAGTTCTGGACCAGCGACCTGAGCCAGCCGATGGCTAGCCTGCCTGTGACGATATTCAAGTTCGCCATGAGCCCGTTCGAGAACTGGCAGAAGCTGGCCTGGGCCGGCGTGCTGCTCATCACGCTGGGTGTGCTGGCGCTGAACATCCTGGCGCGCGTGCTTTTCAGAAACAAGAATTGAGGAAGAAGCAAGATGCAAACAACTCCCCTGGCGCGCAATGAAACGGTCAAGATGTCGGTGCGCGACCTGAATTTTTACTACGGCAAGTTCCACGCGATCAAGAACGTCAGCCTGGACATTCCGGAAAAGAAGGTCACGGCCTTCATCGGTCCCTCGGGCTGCGGAAAGTCCACCCTGCTGCGGACCTTCAACCGCATGTACGAGCTTTACCCCGACCAGCGCGCCGAGGGCCAGGTCATGATGGGCGGCGAAAACATGATCACGTCCAAGGAAGACGTCTCGCTGATCCGCGCGCGCATCGGCATGGTGTTCCAGAAGCCGACACCGTTTCCGATGTCCATCTACGACAACATCGCCTATGGCGTGAAGCTGTTCGAAAGCCTCAACGCCAGCGACATGGACGAGCGCGTCGAATGGGCGCTGGGCAAGGCCGCTTTGTGGAACGAGGTCAAGGACAAGCTCAACCAGAATGGCGCCAGTCTGTCCGGCGGCCAGCAGCAGCGGCTGTGTATCGCACGCGGCATCGCGATCAAGCCGGAAGTGCTGTTGCTCGACGAACCCTGCTCGGCGCTCGATCCATTGTCGACCGCCAAGATCGAAGAGCTGATTGCCGAACTCAAGGAAGACTACACGGTGGTCATCGTGACACACAACATGCAGCAGGCGGCCCGTTGCAGCGACTACACGGCCTACATGTACCTGGGCGACCTGATCGAGTTTGGTGCCACCGAAGACCTCTTCTTCAAGCCCAAGCGCAAGGAAACCGAAGACTACATCACCGGCCGTTTCGGCTGAACCGGCACCAGGAGCGCACCATGCCCGAAAAACATTTGTCCACCCAGTTTGACAGCGAACTCAACACCGTCTCCTCCCGCGTGATGGAGCTTGGCGGGTTGGTCGAATCCCAGATTCGCCACGCCATTTATGCACTGTCGCAGTTCAGCGCCGAAACCGCCAACAAGGTCATTGAGACCGAAGCCCAGGTCAATGCGATGGAAATCGACATTGACCGTGATCTGTCGTCCATCATTGCGCGCCGCCAGCCGACCGCGCGCGATCTGCGGCTGCTGATTGCAATTTCGAAAACCACGGCGAATCTGGAGCGCGCCGGTGACGAGGCGGAAAAAATCGCCCGCATGGTCAAGTCCATCATTGAAAGCGGGTCCGCGCGGGCCCTGCCTGCCTCGGAGCTGAATGTGGCCGCGGAGTTGGCTTCTGCGCTGCTGCGCAAGGCACTGGATGCGTTTGCCCGTCTCGATACGGCCGCGGCTGTTTCCATCCTGAAGGAAGACGACCTGATTGACCAGGAGTTTGACGGCTTCGTGCGCAAACTCATCACCTACATGATGGAAGACCCCCGAACCATTTCGCCGAGCCTGGACCTGCTGTTCGTGGCCAAGGCCATCGAACGCGTCGGCGACCATGCCAAGAACATTGCCGAATTCATCATCTACATCGTCAAGGGCGCCGACGTGCGGCACAGCCCGATGGATCAGATCGAGTCGGCTGTCAAGTAATGGACTTCACTTTCCCATGAAACACCAGCCGCGCATATTGGTTGTTGAGGACGAACCGGCGATTGCCGAGCTCATCGCGGTGAATCTGACGCACGGTGGCTTCACCCCGGTGATAGCCGGCGACAGCGTGGCCGCACAGCGCGAGCTCGATGCGGTGCTCCCCGATGCGATTTTGCTGGACTGGATGCTTCCGGGACAAAGCGGGCTTTCGCTGGCGCGGCACCTGCGCAAACAGGCCCGTACCAAAAGCATTCCCATCCTGATGCTGACCGCCAAGGGAGACGAGCCCGACAAAGTCGCCGGTCTGGACGCCGGCGCCGACGACTACATCACAAAACCTTTTTCCACGCAGGAGTTGCTGGCCCGCATACGCGCGGTGCTGCGCCGCCGTGCGCCGGAGTCGGTCAACGACAGCGTGACGGTTGGCGAATTGATGCTTGACGCCGCCACGCACCGCATTTCCTTCCAGGGTCAGGAGCTCAAGCTCGGCCCCACGGAGTTCAAGCTGCTGCATTACCTGATGAAACATGCCGAGCGGGTGCACAGCCGCAGCACGCTGCTGGACAAGGTGTGGGGTGACCACGTGTTCATCGAGGAACGCACGGTGGACGTGCACGTCAAGCGCCTGCGCGAGGCGCTCGGCGCGGCCGGGGCGATGGTGGAAACGGTACGCGGCGCGGGTTACAGGCTGACGGCGCTGACAACCGTCGGCCAGCCCGCTGCTGCAAAATCGGGGACATGATCAATCGCTGGGTAACTTTTGCAGCCTTTTTGCTGCTCGGGTCTGGCCTGGGGTGGGGCTTGGCCGGCAAGGATGGCATTGAACCGGGGCTGCTGATCGCCGGGTTTGCATGGCTCGTGCTCGACACCCTGCAGATTGCGCGCCTGCTGAAGTGGTTGCGGGCCGAGCAGAACGCGGAAGAGCCGGGCTCGTTGTCCGGAGCGTCGCCGCCCACCGGTGGCGTGTGGGGCGAAATCGCCGACCGGACCCGCCGCATGCTGAAAAATCGTGATCGGCACTACCAGGAAAGCCAGGCACGTCTGAACGAATTTCTGGCGGCCATGCAAGCTTCGCCGAACGGCGTGGTGCTGCTCGATGCGGAAGGGCGGATTGAATGGTGCAACCAGACGGCCGCCCAGCATTTCGGTTTTGACGCTCAACGCGACGTGATGCAGCATATTGCCAACCTCGTGCGTGATCCTGCTTTCACGGCCTACCTCGCCTCGGGCAATTTCTCGCGCGATGTGATGATTCCCGGCGGCCGGTCAACGCCGGCGCGGCCGGTCAGGCTGGCGGTGCATCTGCATGCCTACGGCAGGGACCGCAAGCTGCTGCTGTCGAGGGACGTCACCGCGCTTGAACTTGCGGAAGCCATGCGTCGCGATTTTGTGGCGAATATGTCGCATGAAATCCGCACGCCGCTGACGGTGTTGTCGGGCTTTATTGAAACGCTGCAGACGCTGCCGCTCAAGGAGCCCGAGCGAGCCAGGTACCTGGGCCTGATGGCGCAGCAGTCGCAGCGCATGCAGACGCTGGTCAACGACCTGCTTACCTTGTCCCGGCTGGAAGGCAGCCCGTTTCCCGACACTGGGGAGTGGGTGACGACCGGTGCCTTGCTGGCGCAATGCGAGCAGGAGGCACGCTCGCTGTCGGCGGTGCTGGCCCCTGCGGGTCACAGGCTGGAGTTCGCACCGGGGCCGCCTTGCGAGCTGGCGGGCGTGCAGAACGAGCTGCTCAGCGCCATGTCCAACCTCGTGACCAACGCCGTGCGTTACACCCCGCCTGCGGGCCTGATCAGGGTCAGCTGGCGGGTGCTCGACGACGGCCGCGGAGAGTTCCAGGTGCAGGACACCGGGCCCGGCATCGCCGCGGAACACATCCCCCGCCTGACAGAGCGGTTTTACCGGGTGGATCGCAGCCGCTCACGCGAAACCGGTGGCACCGGGCTGGGACTGGCGATTGTCAAACACGTGACACAACGCCACGGTGCCGAGCTTCGTATCGAGAGCCAGCCCGGCCAGGGTTCGCGCTTTTCCATCGTTTTCCCCGCCACCCGGGTGCGCCAACTTCAGCCTGCCTGATTGTTCCGGCGGGTGCGGCCTTGACGGCCTGTGTCAGACCGTGGAGACGATCTCCACATCGTTGGCGTAAACGTCGACCCGTTTGTCGTACAGCGGGATGGTGGTGCCGTTGACCCGGTTGCTGACCAGCTTGCCGAGGTCCACGTCGGCAATCACGATCTGCTCCATGTTGGGCACACCCTCGGCAGCGATGCCGTCCCGCGCGAAGGGAAAGTCGGACGGGGTGATGATCGCGGCCTGGCCGAAATGAAGCCCCAGTCCCTCGACGGCAAGATTGCCCACCGTGCCGGTCACGGCAACGTACACCTGGTTCTCGATGGCGCGCGCATGGCAGCAGTAGCGCACACGCCAGAACCCCTGCCTGTCATCGGTGCAGGAGGGCACGAAAATGATGTCGGCTCCCTGTTCGCACACCTTTCTCGAGAGTTCGGGAAATTCGATGTCGTAGCAGATCAGGATGCTGATGCGACCGTACGGCGTTTCAAACACCTTCAATTCGTTGCCCGGATCGCCCTTCCATTTTTCCTTTTCCCAGCGTGTCAGGTGAATCTTGTCCTGGGTGAACACCTTGCCGCCAGGCGTGAAAAGATAGGCGGTGTTGAGCAGGCGTCCGTTGGTGATGGTCGGGTGGCTGCCGCCGATGATGTGCACTCCCCAATGCGCCGCCAGCTCGGTGAACAGCGCGATGTAGCGGCCGGTGTAGCTGTCCATTTCCCGCACGGCGCTGCGCAGGTCGCTGGTGTCCATGAAGGACAGCAGCTGGGTGGTAAAAATTTCCGGAAACATCACGAACTGGGGTTTGTAGTCGCCGGCAGCTTTCATCACGAAGCGGACCTGGTTCTCAAAACCGTCCCAGTCGCTGATGGCGCGCAGCAGGTATTGCACCGCGGCAATGCGTACGGTGGTTTGCTGGGGCTTGTGCGCGGGTTCGCGTGCGAGGTCGGTGGTACTCATGCTGTGGTCTCATTCAGGTTGGCTGCAAGTTGCAGGGCAGGGGTGATCGCAGGGTCGTAGTCCGGGTTGACCCAGGCGATCAGGGCGGCGTGCCCGAGGGAGTCGCTGTCTTCGGGCAGGTAGTTTTCCATGATGCCGCAGTAGCGGAATCCTTCACGCAGCTGGAAGCTCAGCACGGGGTCCACGAAATCACCCCATAACGTCTTTTTGGCATAGAGCTCTATCGACATTTGATGTGCGACAACGCTGTAGCCCGGCAACCTGCCGCAGGCAATGATGCGCCGGAGATTGAGTTGCCGGCAAATGCGGCGCCGTCCTTCATACAGGGCATGGCCGACGCGTTTGCCGCGCAGGCGCGGATCGACAAAAACCTCCGCACCGTACAAGGTGAATCCCGCCGGATTGTGTGTGTCGAAGGTGCCGGCGGCGGTGATCTCGGACCAGGTGTGTTCGTCTGCCCACTCGTCCCAGGCAATCACCAGTGCGCTGGCGCAGCCGACAATGCGCTGGTCCAGCGTGGCGACCAGCTGTCCTTCGGGGAACAGGTCCAGCTGGTGGGCCAACTGATCGCGCCGCCAGGGTGCGATGGTGGGGTAGACATGGGCCTGCAGCTTCAGCAAGGCATCAATGTCCGCGGGAGAGGTCGGACGGACGGATAGTTTGGTCATGCATCATTTTTCCCCTGCGGCCAGGCCCTTGCCAGAGGGGGTTGACGCAAATGGCCGTAGGAGAAGGGCCGCATTGCGCCCGTACATGTCTTTGCGCATGGCCTTGCGGCGCGGCGGGCGCTTACGGGCGCTGGCGGGCTGACGCCGTGCCCGGGCCGGCCGCCACGCTGACTCTTTTGTACAGCGCCACGTTTTCGTTCTTGTCGGTGGGCCGGCGCAGGGTGGCCAGGTAAGCCCAGTCGGGCATGTTGACGTGTTGGCTCAGCGTATCCTGCGCATCGGCGTCCACCACCAGGTAGGGACAGGCTGCCCGGGCACCGGCCTGGCGCAATTCAAGCTGACCGTGGTACTGAAAAGCAGCCACCTGGGCGCTGTTCAGGCCGTACACCTCGACGCAGGCACCGGGCTCGACGCGCGCAGCGACCTGCCGCGAGAGCGGTGCGTAGCTGCGCGCGTAGTCGAGCAGGGGCAGCCACAGCGTCATCAGCAGCAGCCAGCACAGCGTGGCACCGCCGGCGGGCAGTACCATGGATTTCCACACCGCCGCGCGCTGGCGGCCGGCCCGCCACTTGACCAGCCAGGCCCAGGCCAGGGTGGCGAGCGCCGCAGCCAGAAAGGCCAGCCACGAAAAGCTGGGTTCAAAGCCAGGCGCCAGCTTGGCGACGTTGGCAGCAGGCTGCCTGGGCACGCCGGTCTGCATGGCAATCCAGATCACCCAGATGATGATGGCGCAGCCGGTGAAAAACAGCAGCGTGAACCAGTCAATCAGCGAAGCCACGCTGCGCTTGAGCGTGGGCAGGGCAAAGGCCGCCAGGGCCGCCAGCGGCGGCAGGCTCAGCAACAGGCTGCGGTCCGACGCGGTGGTCGTCACCGTGGCGGCCAGCGCCACCAGCGCAAACCACAGCGGCAGGGCCACGTGCCGGCTGCTCAGTTGCCGGCGCCAGCGCCACAGGGTCCAGGCGGCCAGCGGCCAGGCGGGCCAGGTGAACCAGACCAGCAGGCGCGCCACGCTGCGCCATTCCTTGCGGTCGGCGGGACTTTCCAAGCCCGGAATTTCGATGCGCCAGCGCCAGAGATCCAGCGCCCAGGACAGGGCGGCCACCGCCAGGGTCAGGCCCCCGGTCAGCAGCACCCAGCGCCAGGCATGGGCCGGGTTGTTGTCAGGTCGCGCGCTGTGCGCATTGCCCAATGCCACCAGCGTGCTGCCGGCCCCCAGAAGGGCGGCCACCGCGGGGGCGCCGCTCAGGGCCAGTCCGGCCAGGCCCACCACCAGCCCGAGGGCCGGTCCCATCACCTTCCAGGCGTTGCGGTAGGCGCTGGCAGCCACGGCGTAAAAAACCAGTGCCGTGAAACCGAGCTGCGCCAGGGCGGGGGTGGTTTCATGCGAGAGCTGGGCCAGGCCCAGGCTGGCGATCAGGGCCAGCAGGGCAGCATCTGCAATGGCCCGGGCGTAATCGACCGGGCTGGCTTCTCCGCCAAAAGCAAACGCCACCGGCTGGGCCTGCGGGCTGCGCGCCAGGTAATAAACGGCGTACCAGGTGCACAGCAGCGTCAGCGCCAGCAGCAGGCCGAACGGTATCCGCGCCGCAAACGCCGGGTCGAGAAAAGGCAGGGCCTTGATCGCCAGTGCGCCCAGCCAGTAGGGCGCGAGTGCTTCAAACTCGCCGGCCTGCCCCAGCAGTTGCGGATGCAGCCAGCTGGTGTTGCCAGCGGCCAGTTCGCGCATGGTGCCGAAGGCCGCAATGTCGGCATTTTTCCATGGGCTGCGACCCAGGAAGCCGGGCAGGATATAGGCCACGCAGAACAGCAGCAGCGCCAGCCGTGGCAAGCGGCGAACTGCAGACTGGGCAATGATGGCTGGCGAGGGTTTGTTCAAGGGAGGTCAGGCTGGACGGAAGGCCCGATTTTGGGGCAAAAAAAAGCAGCCTGACATTCAGGCTGCTTTTTCGTGTGGTCGAAGCTGTTTCGCAGCTTACTCGGCGGCAGGTGCTGGAGCAGCGTCTTTGGCAGCGGTCTTGCCAAAACGGTTGCGGAATTTCTCGACGCGGCCACCCATGTTGTCCACGGATTTCTGTGTGCCGGTGTAAAACGGATGCGATTCGCTCGAGGTATCGAGTTTGTACAGCGGCAGTTCGCGGCCGTCTTCCATCTTCACCATTTCTTTGGTGTTGGCGCAGGAACGGGTCACAAACTTGAAGTTGTTGGACATGTCCAGGAAACAAACTTCGCGGTAGTTGGGGTGAATGCCTTCTTTCATGATCTTTCCTTGTTCGTTTCGGGAGCCACTCAAAACCATTCTGAGCACTTTCCGTGAAGCCTCATATTATGTCACGAAATCAAGCACTTAGCGCAGATTCGATGGTATTAAGCGAGCCGGGGCCGCGGATCCGGCTTTGCCGGTCCGCAGGCGCAGCGCCCCCTCGGGGGCAGAGAGCGACACGCAGTGCGCGAACGTGGGGGCTCTATTGATTAGCCGCCGCGCCGCATCATGTCAAAGAACTCGTGGTTGTTCTTGGTGGCCTTCATGTTCTTGAGCATCAGCTCCATGGACTCGATTTCGTCCATGTTGTACATGAATTGACGCAGGATGCGCGACTTCTGCAGGATTTCGGGCGCCAGCAGCAGTTCTTCCTTGCGGGTGCCGCTGCGGTTCAGGTGAATCGCCGGGAACACGCGTTTTTCGTAGAGGCGGCGGTCCAGGTGGATTTCGCAGTTGCCGGTGCCCTTGAACTCCTCAAAGATCACCTCGTCCATGCGGCTGCCGGTATCGACCAGCGCGGTGCCGATGATGGTCAGGCTGCCACCTTCCTCAATCTTGCGGGCGGCGCCGAAGAAACGCTTGGGGCGCTGCAGCGCGTTGGCATCGACACCACCGGTCAGCACCTTGCCCGACGAGGGCAACACGTTGTTGTAGGCACGGGCCAGGCGGGTGATCGAGTCCAGCAGGATCACGACGTCCTTGCCGAGTTCGACCAGGCGCTTGGCGCGCTCGATCACCATTTCGGCGACATGTACGTGGCGCGCGGCGGGTTCGTCAAAGGTCGAGGAGATGACTTCGCCGCGCACGCTGCGCTGCATCTCGGTGACCTCTTCGGGGCGCTCGTCGACCAACAGCACCATCATGACCACTTCGGGGTAGTTGGCGGTGATGGCGTGCGCGATGTTCTGCATCATCACGGTCTTGCCGGACTTGGGCGGCGCCACCAGCAGGGCGCGCTGGCCCTTGCCGATGGGAGCAATGATGTCGATGATGCGGCTGGTCAGGTTTTCCTCGCCCTTGATGTCGCGCTCGAGC
Organism: Polaromonas sp. YR568; assembly: GCF_943371715.1. Lineage (GTDB taxonomy): Bacteria > Pseudomonadota > Gammaproteobacteria > Burkholderiales > Burkholderiaceae_C > Polaromonas. The sequence continues at coordinate 25,182 of NZ_CALRVW010000025.1, forward strand.
TTGAACTGCTCGCGCGGGAACAGCGGCGTCAGGTTCTCGAACATCACCTTGTGCTTGTTGGCTTCAGGCGCGCCGTCGTTGACCTTGTCGAGCTTGTTCAGTGCAAAGTAGCGCTCGCCGTCTTTCGGAGTGCGCACTTCGCCTTCGATCATGTCGCCGGTGTGCAGGTTGAAGCGGCGGATCTGGCTCGGGCTGATGTAGATGTCGTCGGTGGAGGCGGTGTAGCTGGAGTCCGGCGCCCGCAGGAAGCCGAAACCGTCGGGCAGCACTTCGAGCACGCCGTCGGCGACGATGGTTTCACCCGTCTTGGAGCGCTTCTTGATGATCGCGAACATCAGCTCCTGCTTGCGCATGCGGCCGGTGTTTTCGATCTCGAGTTCTTCGGCCTGCTTGAGGACTTCAGACACGTGCAGTGCCTTGAGTTCGTTTAAGTGCATGGGGAAACCTTGCGTGAAGTCAACTCCTCGCGGAGTTCAGATAAAAAACGGGGGAGGTCTGAAAGGAAGCTAGAGGCGCTTCACAAACCGGGAACTCGAACCGGCCGGCAACAGCCGGTCAGCGAACAGGGCCATTATGACAGGAAATTGACGGTGGCTATCGGGGTGATGGGGGTGCGGGAGCTGGTCCCGCCGATCCGCTTCATGCCGGATGGCGCACCGGCAGGCTGTGCAGGGACAGCGTGCCGGTGGCTGGGGACAAGGCTCAGGAGGTCGTTCAGGCCAGTTGCTGGTCGATGAAGGCGGTCAGCTGCGCCTTGCTCATGGCGCCGACCTTGGTGGCGGCGAGCTGGCCGTCCTTGAACAGCATCAGCGTCGGGATGCCGCGAATGCCGAACTTGGCGGGAATGTCGCGGTTTTCGTCCACATTCATCTTGGCGATCTGCAGGCGCCCGTCGTAACCGGTGGCGACTTCGTCCAGAATCGGGGCAATCATCTTGCAGGGGCCGCACCACTCGGCCCAGTAGTCCACCAGCACGGGTTTGGAGGCCTGCAGCACGTCGGCTTCGAAGGTGGCATCGGTGGTATGTTTGATCAGTTCGCTCGCCATGGCGGCTCCTTTGTCTGGTTAGGATGGTTACGATACGTTAGGGGCTAAAGTTGCAGTCATTGTGGCAGAAAGCAAGCGGCCGGGTCGGGCGCGCCGGGGCTATGGCTCCGATAGCGATCATTCAATTTACAGCTTTTGGCCACCGCGCCCGCTTCATTTCACGGACTTTGCACATTCCTTTCCTGCGAACAGCCTTTCCCCAACCCCGCCATGCCACTTACCCCGACCGCTGACGCCGCCTTGCGCACGCCTGATGCGCTGTGCTGGCAGCAGGCCATTGGCGAGCTGGCAGCCGTGGTGCGGGCGCGGGACGTCCACCCGGCAGAGGTCGTGGTGCTGCTGCCTTATGCCCAGCTGATCCAGCAGGCCCGCCGTGCCTGGGCTGCGCAGGCGGGCGAGACCTTTTTTGTTCCCCGCTTTGAAACCACCATGAACTGGGCCAGCAGCCTGGGCGGCACGCTGGGCCTGTATATGCCCTCGGGTGACGATGTGCGCATGGATGTGGCGGTCGACATGCTGACGGCCGCCTCGCTGCTGGGCCGCGCTGGCCTGGGCGCCCAGCAGGATGCACTGGCTGGCCGGCTGGTCGAAGCGGCGTGGAGCCTGGCCGGCGTGGCCGCTGCCGTTGTGCCGGCCGGGCGCCGGGCCTGGAGCGAGGGGCTGGCGCTGACGCTGGGCGTCGGCCTGGATTCGCCGGTGCTGGCACTCGAGGCTGCCGTGGGGCGCATTGCGCTGGCTTGGGTTGCTGCTTCAAGCTATCCGACAGACCGCCTTTTTGAGGCGAAACCACAGCTGTTGGCGGTGCTGGAAGGCTTTCAGGCCGACCCGCTCACCGAAGCCCTCAAGGCGCATTTCGGCGAACGTTCGGTTTCCATTCCGCTGTGCGTTTCGCTGGAAGGGCCAGCAGAGCCGCCAGCGCTGCATGTTGCGCAGGACGCTGAAGACGAAGCGGGCCGTGCCGCTGCCTGCGTACTGGCGCACCTGGCGCAAGGCCGCAGCCCGGTGGCGTTGATTGCGCAGGACCGGCAACTCACGCGCCGCGTCGGCGCCATGCTGGCCGAGCGTGGCATCGCCATGCGCGACGAAACCGGCTGGAAGCTCTCGACTACCCGCGCCGCCGCCAGCCTGATGAGCCTGCTGCGCGCCATGCCCTGGGATGCATCGACGGACGCGGTGCTGGACTGGCTGAAAAACGCAGCGGCATTTGACGCCGCCCTGGTCACCGCTGCCGAAACCGAACTGCGCAAGACTGGCGTGCGCGCCTGGCGCGACCTGCCGGATTTTCCGGAAGAAGACATCCTGCCGCCCGCCTTTGCGGCAACAGGGCCGTTGGCGCGCGAAGTCAACGTTTTGCGCAGCCCGTTCGGACGGGCCCGCCCTCTGGCGATGTGGCTGCGCGACCTGCGCACCCTCCTGCAATCGGCGGGGCAGTGGGATGCGTTGGCGCAGGACGAGGCCGGACAGACGGTGCTGGATGTGCTGCGCCTGCATGAAGGCGCCGAGACCGAATTCGAAGCATCGCCGGTGATGCGGCTGCATGACTTCACGCAGTGGGCCAACCAGGCGCTCGAAGGCGGCAAGTTTTCCCCAGTGCACCCGCCCGCAGAGCAGGTGGTCATCTTGCCGCTGCCGCAACTGCTCGGCCGGCCCATGCAGGCGGTGGTGCTGCCCGGCTGCGATGAAATCCGCCTGCCGGTGTCGCCGGAACCTGCCGGGCCCTGGACGCCCGGCCAGCGCGAGCTGCTGGGCCTGCCGTCGCGGGAAGTGCTTGCCGCCGCCCAGCGCCAGGCCTGGCACTATGCCCTGCACATGCCGCATCTCGATGTGCTCTGGCGCACCAGCGAATCCGGCGAACACCTGATCCCCAGCGGCTTTGTGCAGGAGCTGCTGCTGGACTGGGACGGGGACGCGTCACAAGGCATGGCCACCGACCCCCGCAGCCTGCGTGCCGTGGCCACCCAGCCCACGCGCCATCCCTTTCCGACTGGTGAGGCTTTGCCCGTCAACCGTCTTTCGGCCAGCGCCTATGAGGACTTGCGGCGTTGCCCCTACCGCTTTTTTGCGCTGCGCCAGCTCCGGCTGCAGGAGCCCGAAGAACTCGAAAGCGAGCTGGGCAAGCGCGACTTCGGCAACTGGCTGCACAGCCTGCTGCGCCATTTTCATGAAGCACTCAAAGCCGCGCCAACGATCGATATATTGGCGCGGGTAGCAATGATCAATATGGCGGCCGAGCGCGCCACACAGGAGCTGGCACTCAGCGACAGCGAGTTTTTGCCCTTTGCCGCGGCCTGGCCCGGTGTGCGCGAGGGCTATTTGAAATGGCTGACCGACCACGAAGCCACCGGCGCGGCATTCGACGAAGCCGAAGTCTGGCGCGAGGTGCCCGTCGGCACGCTCACGCTGCTCGGCAAACTTGACCGCATCGACCGCCAGCCCGACGGGCATGCCCTGGTGATTGACTACAAGACCGAGCCGCGCACCACCACGGCCGAGCGCATCAAGAACGGCCAGGAAGACACGCAGCTGGCGTTTTATGCCGCCCTGATGAGCGACGACACGCTGGCAGCGGCCTACGTCAACCTTGGTGAGAAAGAGCCGACCAAAACCTACGAGCAGCCCGACATCGTCGGCCTGCGCGACGAACTCATCGACAGCATCCTGACCGACATGGCGCGTATCGCACGCGGTGCCAGACTGCCGGCGCTGGGCGAAGGCAAGGCCTGTGATTACTGCGCTGCCCGAGGACTCTGTCGTAAAGACTTCTGGAGTCTGGACGGGGAATCCACGGCAGGAGAGGGCGCATGACGCCGCCAGCCAACACGCTGATCCCTCACACCGCTGCCTACGAGAGCAACGGCGAGCCGGTCTCCGCCGAGGCGTTCTACGCCATCGCCTGCGACCCGCGGCGCAGCGTGGCGGTGGAGGCCTGCGCCGGCGCCGGCAAGACCTGGATGCTGGTGTCGCGCATCGTGCGGGCCTTGCTTGACGGGGCCACAGCCGCACCTGGGCAGCAGGTCTTGCCGCACGAGATCCTGGCGATCACCTTCACCAAAAAAGCCGCCGGCGAAATGCGCGAGCGCCTGGACGAATGGCTCAAGGCCTTTGCCCATGCCGACGACGAGACCCTTCGGCTCGAACTAGAAATACGCGGCGTCCGGGTTGATTTTTCAAGCCAAAAGGGCCTGCAGTCCGCACAGGCCGTGCGCGAACAGCTATCAAATTTATACCGCTCCATCCTCGCCAGCGGCCGCTCGGTTCAGATCCGCACCTTCCACAGCTGGTTTGCGGCCCTGCTGCGCAGCGCGCCGGTGGCGGTGCTGCAGCGCCTGGAGCTGCCGGTGAACTACGAACTGCTGGAAGACGACGCACCGGCGCGCGCGCTGGTGTGGCGGCGCTTTTATGCGGCCGTCTCGGCTGACGCGTCGCTCAAGGCCGACTTTGAAGACGTGGTGCTGGCCTATGGGCGTTTCCAGACCGACAAGGCCTTGCAGGCCGCACTCGACAAGCGCACCGAGTTCACGCTGGCGGATGAAAAAGGCGTGATCGCCGCTTCGGTGCAAGCCTTCGGCGCGCAGTTCACCGAATTCGACGGCCTGGATGAACCGGAGGAACTGCTCAGTACCAATAGCTTTCACCGGCAAACCCTCAGTGACGCCGCCGTGGCGCTGGGCCGAGCGAGCGCACCGACTTTTTCGGCCAAGGGGGTGGAGCTGGAGCGCGCCCTGACCGCCGGCGACTTCCCCGCGGCCATCGCGGCCCTGCTCACCGACAAGGGCACGCCGCGCAAGTTCGGCGAAAAAATCGTCGGTATCGAACAGGTGCGCATGGCCCAGGATCTGGTGCTGCGCGTGGTGGCGGCCCGCCAGCAGCACGACGCCTGGCTGTACCAGCAGCGGATGGCACGCCTGACGCGTGTGCTGATTGCCCAGTTCACCGCCCTGAAGCGCGAGCGCGGCTGGGTCGACATGAACGATGTCGAACGCGCCGCGCTGCTGATGCTGGCCGACCCTGTCCTGTCGGGCTGGGTGCAGGAGCGGCTGGACGCGCGCATCCGGCACTTGATGATCGACGAGTTCCAGGACACCAACCCGCTGCAGTGGCAGGCGCTGTATGCCTGGCTTATCGGCTACTCGGGTGCGGGCAGCGCGCCCAGCGTGTTCCTGGTGGGCGACCCCAAACAAAGTATTTACCGCTTCCGCCGCGCCGAGCCGCAGGTGTTTCGCGCTGCACAGGCTTTTGTGGTGCATGGGCTGGGCGGAGATCTGCTCAGCTGCGACCACACCCGGCGCAACGCCGAAGCGGTGATCGACACCGTCAACTCGGTCATGGCCACAGCGCGTGAAACCGACGCGTACGAGGGCTTTCGCGAACACACCACGGCCTCGGGCCTGGCCGGCGCCGTGGGCCGCCTGCCGCCCATCCCGCGCAACAAGGACGAGGAAGAAGCCTCGCCGCTGGCCGCCGGCTGGCGTGACAGCCTGACGACACCGCGCGAGCTGCCCGAAGAAACTCTGCGCACGCGCGAAGCGCGGCAGGCCGCCGCCTGGATTTCAGAACAGGTCGCGGGTGGCCTCAAGCCGCAAGACATCATGGTCCTCTCGCGCAAGCGCGCCGGCCTGCTGCCGCTGCAGGACGAGCTGCGTGCGCTGCATATTCCCGCGCAGGTGGGCGAAAAAACCGAGCTCATCGACTGCTGCGAAGTGCTGGATGTGGTGGCGCTGCTCGACGTGCTGGTGTCGCCGCAGCATGACCTGTCGCTGGCACGCGCGCTGCGTTCGCCGCTGTTCGGCCTGGCCGACGAGGGCCTGGTGCAACTGGCCCTGCTGCAGCGCGAGCACCACCTGCCGTGGTACAACTTGCTACAAAAAGAGGAGCTGCTTGCGCCCGATCTGAAAGGGCTGGGACCCGTTTTGCTTAAGTGGAGGAGCTGGCTGGACCGCCTGCCGCCGCACGATGCGCTGCAGGGCATTTACGACGACGGCGACGTGCTGGCGCGTTTTGGCGCGGCGGCCCCGGCGGCGCAGCGCAGCGCGGTGCTGGCGAATCTGCGCGCGCTGCTGGGTGTGTCGCTGGCGCTGGACGGCGGGCGTTACGCCACGCCCTATGGTTTCGTGCGCGCGCTCAAGGCCGGTGGCACGCAGGCGCCGGCAGCCGTCAGCAGCGAGGCGGTCCGGCTGCTGACCATCCACGGCGCCAAGGGACTCGAAGCCGAGGCCGTGCTGCTGCTGGACACCGACACCGTGGAGCGCAATGCCGACAGCATGGGTGTGCTGGTCGACTGGCCCGGCGAGGCGACCGAACCGCGCAAGTTTGTCTTTCTGGTCAGCGAAAGCCGCCCGCCGGCCTGCGCAGCCGACACGCTCGCCAGCGAGCTGGCTGCCCGCAAGCGCGAAGAACTCAACGCCCTGTATGTGGCGCTGACGCGCGCCCGCCGTACGCTGGTCATCTCGTCGATCGAGCCGCACCGCGTGACTACTGAAAGCTGGTGGCAGCGCCTGCAGGCGCTGGTGGGCGGGTTGCCGGCACCGGTGGCCGATGAATCCGCCGCGGCGCGGCCTGACCTGGCGGACACCGGCGTGTTCTACCTGCCTGAGCTGCCGGCCTTGCCGGAAGGTCTGGCGCCCGCTGCGCCTGCTGTGGAGCGGGTGGATGAAGACTCGCTGACGGCGCGCATCGGCAAGGCCATGCACCGTCTGCTGGAGTGGGGCGGTGCCTTGTCAGCGGAACAGGTGAAGGCAGCGGCGCGCGAGTTTCGGCTGAGCCCGGCGCAGGCGGCCGAGGCTGCCGGGCTGGCCGGGCGCATTCTGGCGGGCGAGGGCGCCTGGGCCTGGCACCCGGATGCGGTGGCCTGGCACGGCAACGAGGTCCACCTGGTTTACGCTGGCCAGGCCTTGCGGCTGGACCGCCTGGTGCAGCGCAAGGACGCCGGTCATGAAGGCCACTGGTGGGTGCTTGATTACAAATCGGCAGCCGCGCCCGAGCTGCAGCCTGCGCTGGTGGCCCAGTTGCAGGACTACCGGGCGGCGGTGCAGCTGATTTACCCCGGTGCGCCAGTGAAGGCGGCTTTCCTGACCGGGCGGGGAACGGTGGTCGAGCTTCCCGGCGAACTGCAATAATCAGGGCATCAGCGAATCGGCCTGGCGCCGGCACCATTTCCAGGTCTCAGGTCTTTATGCATCGCAGCCCCTGAGGGACGGGCGCTGCCAGCTATAAAAAACAGAGCAGACCGGCTTGACCGGTAGGCCCTGCATCCTGTGCCCTTTCACATTGCCATCACGTGCAGACGGACATTTTCTTGAACGATTCAACTTCTCCTGCCCCGCCACGGCGTGTGGCCATCATCGGCGGCGGTCCCGCCGGACTCATGGCGGCCGAGGTGCTGGCTGCGGCCGGCCCGGCCCTGTCCGTGCAGGTGTACGACGCCATGCCTTCGGTGGGACGCAAGTTCCTGCTGGCCGGCAAGGGCGGGCTCAACCTCACCCATTCCGAAGCGGCCGAACCTTTCCTCAGCCGTTACGGCGAGCGCAGCGCGCAGCTGCAGCCGCTGCTGGCCGCGTTTGGCCCCGCCGAGCTGCGCGCCTGGGCCCAGGCCCTGGGGGTGGAGACCTTTGTCGGCAGCTCCGGCCGTGTGTTTCCCAAGGACATGAAGGCCGCGCCGCTGCTGCGCGCCTGGCTGCAGCGCCTGCGCGCCGCGGGCGTGAAGTTCTCCATGCGGCACCGCTGGCTGGGTTGGGCCGACGACGGTTCGCTGACGTTTTCCACCCCCGCCGGCCCGGTGCAGGTACAGGCCGACGCCGTGGTGCTGGCCCTGGGCGGCGGCAGCTGGGCGCGGCTCGGTTCGGACGGCGCCTGGGTGCCGCTGCTGGCCGCGCGCGGCGTCGCGGTGGTGCCGCTGCAGCCCTCGAACTGCGGCTTTGACGTGGGCCCCGAGCCGCACGCGCTGGCCACCGCCGAACAGGGCGAAACCCGCCGCGCGTTTTTCCGGGAACTGGTGGGGCAGGGCCCGTCGCAGCAGCCGGGCTGGACCGAACACTTTGCCAGCCGTTTTGCGGGCCAGCCCTTCAAGTCGGTCGCCATCCATTTCACCGATTCGCAAGGCCGCAGCTTCAGCCGCAAGGGCGAGTTCGTCGCCACCGCCACTGGCGTCGAAGGCAGCCTGATCTACGCCGCATCCAGCCTGCTGCGCGAGGAAATTGCGCGCAAGGGCAGCGCGACCTTTCTGCTCGACCTGCTGCCCGACAAGTCGCCCGAGCAGGTGCTGGTCGAGGTGCGTCATCCGCGCGGCTCGCGTTCGCTGTCCAGCCACCTCAAGAGCCGGCTGAATCTCGACGGCATCAAGGCCGCGATGCTGTACGAGCTGCTCGGCAAGGACGCGATCAACGACCCGGTGAAACTGGCGCACGCAATCAAGGCGCTGCCGGTCCGGCTGGTGGCGGCCCGGCCGATCGACGAAGCGATCAGCAGCGCCGGTGGCGTGCCGTTCGAGGCCCTGGACGGCCAGCTGCACCTGCAGACGCTGCAGGGTGTGGCGCAACCGGTGTTCTGCGCCGGTGAAATGCTCGACTGGGAAGCGCCCACGGGTGGCTACCTGCTGAGCGCCTGTTTTGCCAGCGGCCGTGTGGCCGGGCAGGGCGTTTTAAGCCATTTCGGCCTGTAGTCCATGCTGTGTGGGCGAGGTCTGCTATTTATTCGATAGCGTATCGAGTTTTTATTTTTGAAGAGGTATGGCCATGATCGTGCGTTTCCACATTGACCCGATGGAGCAGGACCAGTACGAGTACCGCGTCAGCTACGAGGGCGAGGACCTGTACAGCGACGCCGGGCTGGACAGCATCGAGGCCTGCATCGTGGCCGCCACCGAAGGGCTGGGGCAGGACGCGATTGCCGCCGAAGTGGCCTACAAGGGCATCATCAGCGGCACCTACGCACTGGCCTCACTTGCCCTGGTCTCGGCGCAGATTGCCGAACATGCGTTGCAGACCACGGCGGCGATTGAAGAGGCTCTGGAAGGCTGATTTCCTAGATGGCCCCATCGCGGCGCTCGAAGTAATTGCTCCAGGCGTTCAGCCGTTCCGACTCGACATGCAGCCGCAGGAAGTCCTCCGGCCCCACCTTCGACAACTCGTAGATGGCCTCCAGCCGTTGTGACTCCGCCTTGATCAGCCGGCCCAGTGCTTTCAGGTAACGGGCCAGTTCCTCGTGGGTTGGTTTTTCAAATGTGTCCATGCAAAAAATTCTAGAAAAAAATCTGCGATGGAGAAACCCCAAAACGGCAGGCTGGCGCCGCCTCCGTTTGTAGGAATTGGGCGTGCCCGTCGCGATTTGTTAACCTTTTACTCACCGTGCGGCCGCACAGGCGAAAAAAAACAGGACATGCCTGAATGTCCTGTTTTCTTGAATAAGGTGACGGACCTTGACCCCGGCACTGGCTCCGCAGTTAGGGCTGCTTGGTTCCCCATCTGACCCGGTTGGCCGCTTCACCATGCGGGAAGGCCCGTCATTGACTATTGTAAGGGCGGGAGCCGGGACTTAAAGAGCTGTGACCATAAAAACCCTGCGGCCCGCGCTTTAGAATCATCCGATGTCCTACCTCGTCCTTGCCCGCAAATACCGCCCCCGGAATTTTTCTGAAATGGTCGGGCAGTCGCATGTGGTGCAGGCGCTCAGCAACGCACTGGGCACGCAGCGACTGCACCATGCCTACCTGTTCACCGGCACGCGCGGCGTCGGCAAGACCACCATCTCGCGCATCCTGGCTAAGTCGCTGAACTGCGTGGGCGTGGACGGACAGGGCGGCATCACCGCCACGCCGTGTGGCGTGTGCCAGGCCTGCACCGACATCGACAGCGGCCGGTTCGTTGATTACACCGAGCTCGACGCGGCTTCCAACCGCGGCGTCGACGAGATTGCGCAGTTGCTTGAGCAGGCGGTCTACAAGCCGGTAGTGGGGCGCTTCAAGGTCTTCATGATCGACGAGGTGCACATGCTGACGAACACGGCGTTCAACGCCATGCTCAAGACGCTGGAAGAGCCTCCCGAGTACCTCAAGTTTGTGCTGGCCACGACCGACCCGCAGAAGGTGCCGGCCACGGTGCTGTCGCGCTGCCTGCAGTTCAACCTGCGCCCGATGGCGCCGGAAACCATTCTTGAACACCTGACGCAGGTGCTGCGCGCTGAAAACATCGAATCCGAGCCGCAGGCCCTGCGCCTGCTGGCGCGCGCTGCACGTGGCTCCATGCGCGACGCGCTGTCGCTGACCGACCAGGCGATCGCCTTCGGCTCGGGCCAGCTGCAGGAAGCCAGCGTGCGCCAGATGCTGGGCAGCGTGGACCGCAGTTATGTGTTCCAGTTGCTCGATGCGCTGGCACGCGGTGATGGCAAAAGTGTGGTCGAGACTTCCGAGGTGCTGCGCCTCAATGGCCTGAGCGCCGCCTCCACCCTCGAGGAAATGGCTACCGTGCTGCAGCGCATGGCGGTGCTGCAGGCGGTGCCCGGCATCGACGCAGGCGACGACGATTCCGACCCCGAGATCGCTGCCACCGCGCGCCTGGCGCAAACCATGCCGGCCGACGAAACACAACTGCTGTACAGCCTGTGCCTGCATGGCCGGGCCGAGCTGGGCCTTGCGCCCGACGACTATGCAGCGCTGACTATGGTGCTGTTGCGCCTGCTGGCCTTCAAGCCCCCGGGCGCGACGACGGCAGCCGCCGCACAGGGGGTCGCCGTCGAGCCCCCAAAAAAGTCCCAGCCTGAGAGGGCGCCGGCCAGCGTTGTGGCCGCCCGTCCGGTGGCCGCGCCTGTCGCTGCCCCGGTGCCAGTTCGCCCGCCGGTGGCTGCACCGCCGGTCCGCCAATCTTTGGAGGGAAATCGGCCTTCCGCCCTTGTGCAGCGGGCGCCAGCAGCTCCTGATTTTGTAGCGTCACGGGAACCCTTGCCGTGGGAAGACGCCTTGCCCATGCCGGCTTCGGCGGTGGTACTGGCGCCGGCGCCGGCACCGGCATCGGCATCGGCGCCCGTACCGGTCGCCGCCGCTGCGCCGGCGCCTGCCGCACCCCTTTTCACGAACAGCCCGCTCGGCGACGTCTGGACGGCGCTGGTCAACCGCATGGTGGCTGCCGAAACGATAGGTGCGCTGGCGCGCGAACTGGCGCTGCAGTCCGAGCTGCGCACGCAGGCCGACGGGGTCTGGACTCTGCGCGTGGAACGCGAGTCGCTGAACCAGGCCGCCGCGCGCGAAAAACTCCAGCTGGCCCTGCAGGCCGCGCTGCAGGACAGCGGCCAGGCGCCGACACTGGTGGTCGAACTCGGCCCGGTCGGCGATTCGCCGGCGCGGCGCAATGCCGCGGCCGCGCAGGAGCGGCAACGCCTGGCCGAGGAGACTATTCAGAACGACCCGTTTGTGCAGGACATGATGCGCGACTGGGGTGCCAGAATTGTCCCGGGCAGCATCAAACCGCTCGCCCCGGTGGCGGGCAAGCCGATATGATTACCATCAAGTTTTAAAGGAAAAAAGACATGTTCAACAAAGGACAACTCGCCGGCCTTATGAAGCAGGCGCAGGCCATGCAGGACAACCTGAAAAAGGCCCAGGACGAGCTGGCGTTCATTGAAGTCACGGCGGAGTCCGGCAACGGCATGGTCAAGGTCACCATGACCTGCAAACACGACGTCAAGCGTGTCGAGATCGACCCCAGCCTGCTGACCGACGACAAGGACATGCTCGAAGACCTGGTGGCCGCCGCCTTCAACGCGGCCGTGCGCAAGGCCGAAGACCTGAGCCAGGAAAAAATGGGCAAGCTCACGGCCGGCATGCCGGGACTGCCCGGCGGGATGAAACTCCCCTTCTAGAAGTTTTGGACCCCCACGTTCGCTCGCTGCGCGTAGCTCTCTGCCCCCCGAGGGGGCCGCTGCGCCTGCGGCCCGGCAAAGCCGGTTCCGCGGCCCCGGCTGGTCTGGTCTGTAGTTATGCATGCGCCGCAGGCGCTGTCCCGCATGGCTGACTCCAATGCCCTTGAGGGCCTGACCCAGGCGCTGCGGCGCCTGCCGGGCGTGGGCGCGAAGTCGGCCGCGCGCATGGCGTTTCATCTGCTGCAGCACGACAAGCCCGGCGCATTGCAGATCGCCCGCGCACTCGAACATGCGGTGCACAGCGTCAAACACTGCGCGCTGTGCAACACGCTGACCGAGCTCAACATCTGCAGCACCTGCGCCAACCCGGCGCGTGACCGCAGCAAGCTGTGTGTGGTCGAAACACCGGCCGACCAGGCGGCGCTTGAGCGCACGCTGGCCTACCGCGGCCTGTACTTTGTGCTGATGGGCAAGCTCAGCCCGCTCGACGGCATCGGCCCGCACGACATCGGCCTGCAAAAGCTGTTCGACCGCGTGTTGCCCAGGGACGCGCAGGGTGATCCGCCCGCTGCCGCAGAGCGTGAGGTGCAGGAAGTCATCCTGGCCACTAACTTCACCGCCGAAGGCGAGGCCACTGCGCATGTGATCGCGCAGGCGCTCAAAAGCCGCGGCGTGCAGGTCACCCGCCTGGCGCGGGGCGTGCCGGTGGGCAGCGAGCTCGAATATGTGGACCTCGGCACGATTGCCCATGCGCTGGTGGATCGCCGCTAGCGCACGGCTGTGCCCATTTATCTGCTACCATTTTTATAGCTGACCGCGCCCACTTCTCCATGACTGCAAGCCAGAAAGGCACTTTTCAATGACTTATGCACGTTTCACCGTGGCCTACTGGTGCCTGCTGGCCGCAGCCTTGTTGCCGATCGCCTGCGCGGCGCTGGCCAAGTGGGGCACGATGACGACCCCGGCGAACAGGGGCGGCTTCGACAACCACAACCCGCGTGCCTGGCTGGCGCGCCAGACGGACTGGCGCGCGCGTGCCAACCATGCGCAGGCCAACACTTTTGAAGCCTTGCCCTTCTTTTTTGCCGCCGTGATCATTGCGCACCAGCTTCAGGCCTCGCAGGTGCGGCTCGACGTGTTTGCGTTTGTGTTTGTCGTGCTGCGTATCGCCTACGTCATGATGTACGTCGCCGACATGGCCAAGAGCCGCAGCGTGATCTGGTTCCTCGCACTGCTGGTCAACATCGGCATTCTTTTTCTGGGCTATCGGTAACGTCTGGTAACCAGAAACCGTTCCGTACAAACCCGCACGGGATGATACCGATGCGGTTTTTTTTCGCGCTGGCTAAGCTCTTTCCGAAGCCAAAAAAATCAGAGAGAGAACCCGCCCCATGAACCATCTCACCGTCAACCGCAGGACTTTCGCCAGTGCGGCCGCACTCGGTGCCGCTTCCCTGGCCTTTCCGGTCCTGCGCGCGCAAGGCAAGCTGGAAAAAACAAAAATCGCGCTGGCTGTGGGCGGCAAGGCAGCGTTTTATTACCTGCCGCTGACCATCAGCGAGCAACTGGGCTACTTCAAGGCGGAAGGCCTGGATGTGGAGATCAGCGACTTTGCCGGCGGTGCACGGGCGCTGCAGGCCGTGGTGGGCGGCTCGGCCGATGTGGTGTCGGGTGCCTACGAACACACCATCAACCTGCAGTCGAAGAACCAGATGTTCCAGGCCTTTGTGCTGCAGGGCCGGGCGCCGCAGATTGCCTTTGGCGTGTCCACCAAAAACATGCCCAGCTACAAAACGGTGGCCGACCTCAGAGGTAAAAAAATAGGCGTGTCCGCACCAGGCTCGTCCACCAACATGATGGCCAACCTGGTGCTGTCGCGCGCCGGGCTCAAGGCCAGTGATGTGAGTTTCATCGGTGTCGGAACGTCTGCCGGTGCGTTGGCGGCCCTGCGTTCCGGCCAGATCGACGCCATGAGCAACACCGATCCGGTGATGACCATGCTGGAGCAAAAAGGCGATGTGAAAATCATCTCGGACACGCGCACGCTCAAAGGCACGATCGACGTGTTTGGCGGTCCCATGCCGGCGGCCTGCCTGTACGCCCCGCTGGACTTCATCCAGAAAAATCCCAACACCTGCCAGGCGCTGGCCAATGCCATCGTGCATGGCCTGAAGTGGCTGCAAACGGCCGGGCCCGGCGACATCATCAAGACCGTGCCCGACAACTACCTGCTCGGCGACCGGGGCCTGTACCTGGCGTCCTTCAACAAGGTGCGTGACGCGATTGCGCTGGACGGCCTCATTCCTGAAGAAGGTGCCAGGACGGCGCTCAAGGCCCTGGCCAGTTTTGATCCCAGCATCAAGGCCGACAGGATTGTCCTGGCCAAGACCTATACCAACGAGTTTGCCCGGCGCGCCAAGGACAAGTTCAAGGCATAAACAGGCCCCCACGCTTGTCACTGCGTGTACTACGCTGCCCCCCTGGGGGGTCGCTGCGCCTGCGGCCCGGCGGAGCCGGTTCCGCGGCCCCGGCTGGTATGCAGCCCCACAGCAACTTCTCTTGCCATTCTCGTGTAATGAACCTGCCTCGTTCGCGTACACAATCCAACCATGCCGCCATCCGCCACCGACCACGCGCTTGAACTGCTGGCCGTCACCTGCACCTTCCGCGCGCGGGACGATGCGGGCCAGGCCTACACCGCTGTCGGTGCATCCACGCTGCGCATACGGGCGGGCGAATTTGTCTCGGTGGTGGGGCCGACCGGTTGCGGCAAGTCCACCTTGCTCAACATCGGTGCGGGCCTGCTGCCGCCCACCTCCGGTACGGTGAAGGTGTTCGGCCAGCCGCTGGCGGGCATCAATACCCGCGCCGGCTACATGTTCCAGACCGAGGCGCTGATGCCCTGGCGCAGCGCGATAACCAACGTCATGGTCGGCCTGCAGTACCGCGGTGTGCCCGATGCCGAGGCGCGTGCGCAGGCGCAGGCCTGGCTGGAGCGGGTCGGCCTGAGCGGTTTCGGCGACCGTTACCCGCACCAGCTGTCGGGCGGCATGCGCAAGCGCACCGCGCTCGCGCAGGTATTGGCGCTGGACCCCGACATCATCCTGATGGACGAGCCTTTTTCGGCGCTCGACATCCAGACCCGCCAGCTCATGGAAAACGAGGTGCTGGACCTGTGGGCGGCCAAAAGGAAGGCGGTGCTGTTCATCACGCATGACCTCGACGAGGCGATTGCCATGAGCGACCGCGTGGTGGTGCTGTCGGCCGGCCCGGCCACGGTGCCCATGGGTGAGTTCCTGATCGACCTGCCGCGCCCGCGCAACGTCGCCGAGGTGCGTACCCAGCCGCGTTTCATCGAGCTGCACACGCAGATCTGGGACGTGTTGCGCGACGAGGTGCTCAAGGGCTACGCCCAGCAACTCCGAAAGGTCTGAACTGCATGTGGTCCGTTCTCAAGCCCTCTGACAAAAACCTGCGTGTCTGGCAAATCGGCATGCTGGTGGTGTTCCTGGGCCTGTGGCAGCTGGCCTCACGCGACCAGCAGCTGGCGTTTTTCCTCGGCGAGCCGGTCAAGGTGGCGGGGCGTGTCTGGTCCTGGTTCATGCCTTTCGGCTTCGGCCCCAGTCTGCTGTTCCCGGACGGCCTGCCGGGCAACGCCGACATCTACCTGCACCTGGGTACGACGCTGCTCGAGACCGTGCTGGCCTTCGGCATCGGCACCGTGCTGGGCCTGGCCTGCGGCCTGTGGCTGGCACTGGCGCCCATGGCCAGCGCGATCATGGATCCCTACATCAAGGCCGCCAACTCGATGCCGCGCGTGATCCTCGCGCCGATTTTTGCGATGTGGTTCGGCCTGGGCATCTGGAGCAAGGTGGCGCTGGCGGTCACGCTGGTGTTCTTCATTGTGTTTTTCAATGTCTACCAGGGCGTCAAGGAGGTCAGCCCGGTGGTGCTGGCCAATGCGAGGATGCTGGGCGCGAACCAACGACAGTTGCTGCGCACCGTCTACCTGCCCAGCGCCACCAGCTGGGTGTTTTCCAGTCTGCATACTTCTGTCGGCCTGGCCTTTGTCGGGGCCGTGGTGGGCGAATACCTCGGTTCGGCGCGCGGCGTCGGTTACCTGATCCTGCAGGCCGAAGGCACCTTCGACGTCAACACCGTGTTTGCCGGGATCGTGGTGCTGACGGCGTTTGCGCTGGTGCTCGACGGCATCGTCGGACGCATCGAACGCAAGCTCATGAAATGGCAACCCCGCACCGGGGAGACGGAGAAACTCTGATGGAACATCTTTCTGCACCGATACGCCTGTACTCCGGGCCGCTCAGCATGTTCGGCGCCAAGGTGCAGATCGCCGCGCTGGAAAAAGGGCTGGACGTCGAACTGGTCATGGTGCCCTTTGACATGCAGCGCCTGTACCAGCCCAAACATCCCGAGGTGCTGCGCATCAACCCCAGGCAGCAGGTGCCGGTGCTGGTGCATGGCGCGCTGGAACTCTTCGACTCGACCCAGATTTTTGAATACCTCGAAGAGCTGCAGCCCGAACCCGCGCTGTGGCCGGCAGGGGTTGCTGCGAAAGCCCGGGCGCGTCTGCTCGAGCACCAGTCGGACGAAGTGTATTTCCCGCCCATCGTCCGCCTGATGAGCCTGCAGGACCAGCCGCAGGATCCGGTGGCGGTTGCGGCGCGCGAGGCGTCCGCACTTTTTTACCTGAAGATGGAGGCCCTGCTCGCGGAACGTGATTACCTGGCCGGCGCCTATTCCTTTGCAGACATCGCGTTTTACATGGCGCAGCTGTTCGGCGAACGCATGGGCGCCGCGATGGATGGACTCACGCCGCGCCTGCTGGCCTGGCGCGAGCGGCTTTCGCGGCGGCCGGCCGTGCGCCAGGTGGCCGGCGCGATGGCGGCCTACCTGCGGTCGCAGGGCCGGCCGCTGCCGGGTTTTCTGGCGGCGATGCTGCCGCCTCCACCGCTGGCACCGGCCGACCGGGCCTGATGGTCTGATGGTCTGATTCTTCGATCTGGTCGTATCGTCCTACATACACGCGGCGGGCCGGTGGCTACATTGGTGCCAGCCACGCCGCCGTGCCCTCACGGCTGGCGACATTCATTCACTCGCGCAAGGAATCTCCCCATGAATCTCCATCTCAGCATCGGTCCCGTCGTCTCCCTGATTGCAGGCATCCTGATCCTGATCATGCCGCGCCTGCTCAACTTCATCGTGGCGATTTACCTGATCATCATGGGTCTGCTCGGTCTGTTCGGGACCGGCTCGCTCAAGCTCTAGGCATCCGCGCGGCAGAAGGCGCTTCGGGTCTTCAGCGTTTTGCCCGCGCCAACGCCAGCAGGGCCTGTTGCTGGGCGGGGGTACGTCCGGCAATCAGCGCCAGCAGACCGGTGCGGTCCATCAGGTTGATGCCGTTGTCCTTCGCAAACTTGCGCGCATTCTCGCTGCAGACCGACGACGTCGCGCAGGTGCCGCGCTTGAGCTGGCGCGAGCGCAACAGATCGAGCAGGGGCTGCAGTTCGCGCACGCCCACCGGCTGGCCCGACCACTGCTTGCACCAGGCCACTGCCGCCGGGCTGTCCTTGCCCTGCTGCGCATGACGCGAGTAAAGCCATAAGGTCACGCCGCCGGCTGCGCCATGAGACTGGCCCCGGATCTCAAAGCCGCCCTGTGCAAACAGCGCTTCACACACCGCGTCAAACTGCTGCGCCGACACCTGGTCAAACAGGGCCGGCGTCCATGAGGGCTGCGCCACAGGCGCTGGCGCTGGCGTTGGCGCTGGCCCGCTTCGGGCAGCTGGCGTTGATGGGGCGGGTCGGCTGGTTGCGGGGGCGGCGGGAAAGTCCATCAGCTTGTCGAGGGAAAAGGCCGTGCCGGGGGCGACGGCAAGCTTGCCGGGAGCAGGCAGCCGCGGCGGCCCCGCGCCCCTTGCCAGCTTGCTCCAGGGAGGCTCGAAGGCCAGGGGGTCCACAAAAGCTTCGGCCTGGAGCCGGTCGGTCAGATAACTGCCCACCAGAACAACCCCGAGCAGCAGGGCTGCGGCTCCCGCAGGCAGCAAGGACCGTTGGTTCAGGGACATCACCAGCAGCGTCATGCCAATGGCGACGGCCAGCAGTCCGATGGTGAACAGGGACCGAAAGACAGCGCTGGGCTTGACTGGCTTTCCGGGCTTGCTGACGGCCATGGCGCGGGTGATCCTAGGGCTGCTTGACCGATGGCTGCAGGCGCAGGCGGAAGTGGATCATGGCGCCATTTTCCGAAGGGTCCTAGCGCTTTTTGGTCTTGATCACCGTTTTGCCCGGCGCACGCTTGACGGCTTGTACCCCGGCCTTGCCCGGCGCACGACTGACCGCCTGGACCCCGGCCTTGCCGGCCCTGGGCCTGGCCGCACTGGCGGCCTTGACCGGCAGGAACACCACCACCTGTTGCCCGAGCTTGAAAGCCGCTGAAGCACCGACCTTGTTCCACTCGGCAACGGCGTCCGCACTCAGGCCGTAACGCCTGGCAATGCTGGCCACGGTTTCGCCCTTGCGCGCCTTCACGGTGCTCCGGCGCGTGACGATTTCCGGCGCCAGCGTCATCTGCGCGGTGTCGGCGACATGGCTGGTCACGTCGTTGTCCATTTTTGCGTTGCGCGACACCATCAGGGTCGACCCCGCCTTGATCAGCATGCGGGGTGGAATGTTGTTGACGCCGCGCAGGTCGTTCTCGCTCATGCCGACACGCCTGGCGGCGTCGCTGACGCTCAGGGTCGCAGGGGCGGTCCAGGCCGTCCAGCTGGCGTATTGCCCCTGGGAGTAGGCCTCGAAGTTGCGCTGGAAGATCTTGGCATTGTCCCAGGGCAACAGGATGTGGGGCATGCCGGCCGCCAGAATCACGGGGCGATGGGCCGACGGGTTGAGGGCCTTGAAGTTGCTGATTTCCACGTCGGCCAGCTTCGCAGCCAGCGCCACATCGATGTCACGGGTGATCTGGACCTGCTGGAAGTAGGGATGGTTTTCAATCAGTGGCAATTCGGCACGGAAGTTCTGCGGGTTGGCCACGATGTTCTTGACCGCCTGCAGCTTGGGCACATAGAGACGCGTCTCGTCGGGCATGCGCAGGTCCATGTAACCGGTGCCCAGGCCGTCCTTCTTGTTTCTGGCGATGGCGCGGCCCACACTGCCTTCGCCCCAGTTGTAGGCGGCCAGGGCCAGATGCCAGTCGCCAAACATGCCGTGCAGTTTCTGCAGGTAGTCGAGCGCGGCACGCGTCGAGGCCAGCACATCGCGGCGGTCGTCGCGGAAGGCGTTCTGTTTCAGGTCGAAGTACTTGCCGGTGGCCGGCATGAACTGCCACATGCCGGCAGCCTTGGCGCTGGAGACGGCCTGCGGATTGAAGGCGCTTTCAATGTAGGGCAGCAGCGCGAGTTCGGTCGGCATGTTGCGGCGTTCGAGTTCTTCGACGATGTGGAAGAGGTATTTGCTCGAGCGCTCCGTCATGCGCTGGATGTAGTCCGGCCGGCTGGCATACCACTGCTCGCGGTCGGTCACCAGCTCGCTTTCGAGGTTGGGCATGGCGAAGCCGCGGCGGATGCGTTCCCACAGATCGGCAGGCGGCTGCAGGCTGGCCACAGCGCTCGACGGGGTCTGGGCCGAATGGATGGGCGACAAGGGGCCGCCTGGATAGACCGGCTGGCTCGCCGATGGCGAGGTGCTCAGGACCGGGTCATCGGGCAGGCCGAGCTTGCTGTTGCTGCTGGCACAGCCGGCGAGCACGACCACGGCGACGGAGACAGCGAAGGTTCTGAGGGGGGAAAGCAGCCGTGCAAGACGGTCGGAGAAAGCCGGAAAAAAAGCCGGAGAAACGGGGGAGGGGTTGAAAAACGCTGGCTGCGGCTCGGTCATTTGAATTGGTTCTTCCACTGCCGGATGGCGGCAAATACGGTGTTGTCGTCATGCGCCGCCGGATCAAAGCGCCGGGCGGCGGCCATGACCGTGGCCTGTCGGGTACGCAAAAAGGGGTTGATCAGCAACTCCTGGGCAATCGAGGTGGGCAAGGTGGGTTCCCCGTCGTCTCTCAAAGCGGCACAACGTGCATGGTAACCAATCAGCTCGCGGTTGTCAGGTTCTACCGCCAGCGCAAAACGCAGATTGCCCATCGTGTATTCATGCGTGCAGCAGACGCGGGTGTCCCCGGGGAGGGCGGCTAGACGGTCCAGCGACGCCAGCATCTGCGCCGGCGTGCCCTCGAACAGGCGTCCGCAGCCGCCGGAAAACAGCGTGTCGCCGCAGAACAGCAGGGGCCGACCGTCCACGCGGGGGCAGTAAAACGCAATATGGCCGGCGGTGTGGCCCGGCACGTCGATCACCCGGAAATCAAGGTCCAGCGCCTGCACCGTGTCGCCGTCCTGGAGGGGGGTGAAAGGCGTGGGGATGCGCTCGCGGGCCGGGCCGAACACCTTCGCGCCGGTGGCTTCGCGCAGCGCATCAACGCCCCCGGTGTGATCGGGGTGGTGGTGCGTGACTAAAATCGTCTCTAATTGCAGTTGCCTGTCCTGCAGCGTGCGAAGCACCGGCTGCGCGTCGCCGGGATCGACCACCAGGGCGCGCCGGCCGTCGTGCAGCAGCCAGAGGTAGTTGTCGTCAAAAGCAGGGATGGGAATCAGGTACATGCAGCGGTCTCGATGGGCTCTCAAATTATAGGTTTCACAAACTGGTTCAAAACCCCGCCCGGCGAGTATTTGCTGGCGTGGGAGCGTGAGCGATTCGACGAGGCCGTGGCCGACATGTTTGGCTACCACGCCTTGCAACTGGGCCTGCCCGAGCTCGACGCGTTGCGCAGCAACCGCATGCCGCACAAATGGCTGGCACTGCAGGGCACGGAGTCGGAACTTCTTGCCGGAGCCAGCGCAAGCGGTGACGCCAGTCCGATCCCCGCACCTGGCGCAAGTTCCCCGCGTGTGGCCCTGCTGACCCATCCAGCCGCCTTGCCCTTTCCCGAGAACAGCCTCGACCTCGTGCTGCTGCCGCACACGCTGGAGCTCAGCAGCGACCCCCATGCGACCTTGCGCGAAGTCGAACGTGTGCTGGTGCCCGAGGGCCGCGTGGTGATCAGCGGCCTGAACCCGGCCAGCCTGTGGGGCCTGCGCCAGCGGCGCGCGCACTTTTACCGGCGCCTCGGTTACGGCGAACTCTTTCTGCCCGAGGCCGGCGAGTTCATTGGCTACTGGCGCCTGCGCGACTGGCTGCGCCTGCTCAGTTTTGAAGTCGAGTCCGCCCGGTTCGGCTGCTACCGGCCGGCCGTGAGCCGGCTGGCATCGCTGGAACGCTTTGCCTGGATGGACAAGGCCGGCGAACGCTGGTGGCCGATTTTCGGCGCGATGTATTTCCTGGTAGCCGTCAAGCGCGTGCGCGGCATGCGCCTGCTTGAGCCCAACTGGAAAACGCAGAAGGCCACGGCCCAGGCTCCGGTGGTCATAGCCAACCAGGTGCGCCGCCCCGACTCGCCCTGATCATTTCCTTTTTCCCAGAACAACAACCATGGACTTTCGCAACGCATGACTGATCTTCCGCCGACCACCGCCCAACATGTGGTGATTTATACCGACGGCGCCTGCAAGGGCAACCCTGGCCCCGGTGGCTGGGGCGCGATGCTGACCAGCGGTGACACGGTCAAGGAGCTGTTTGGCGGCGAGATGGGCACCACCAACAACCGCATGGAGATGACGGCGGTCATCGAAGCGCTGGCCGCGCTCAAGCGTCCCTGCCGTGTCACGCTGTACCTCGACAGTGAATACGTGCGCAAGGGCATCACCGAATGGATCAGCGGCTGGAAAGCGCGCGGCTGGCGTACTGCGGCCAAACAGCCGGTGAAAAACATCGATCTCTGGCAAAAACTTGACAACCTGATCACCAGCAGTGGCCACACCATCGAGTGGCGCTGGGTCAAGGGCCATGCCGGTGACCCCGGCAACGAACGCGCCGATGCCCTGGCGAACAAGGGTGTGGTTCTGGCGCTGTCCAGGGGCTGACCCTGCCGGGAGTGGCGGCGGTTGATGGTGTCAATGTAAAGGCGGCGTAAATCCGGCCCCGATTTTGCTCGGGATTTCCCCCTGATGACGCAGGTGGCGCAACCTGCTGTTACATTGATCGATTGTCAAAGTTTTGATCTTCATCAACCGTTTCCCCATGGCATCAAAAGCAATTTATTCCGTCGTCGCGGTGCTCGGCATTGCCGGCCTGTCCGGTGCCGCATGGTGGTACCAGAACAAGGCACCGGCCAAGGCTGCGTCGACGGGGGCATCGCAGCCGGCAGCGGGTGCGCGACCGACGGTTGAGGCCGCCAGGGTCACGGTCGTGAAACTCGTGGATGACGCCCAGGCCGTCGGCAGCCTGCGTTCACGGCGCAGCGTGGTGCTGCGCCCCGAGGTCAGCGGCCGCATCACCCAGCTCAATTTCACCGACGGCCAGCGCGTGCGCAAGGGGCAGGTGCTGGTGCAGTTTGACGACCAGTTGCCGCTGGCGCAGGTGCAGCAAAGCCAGGCCGAGTTGTCCATCGCCCAGGCCAACCAGAAGCGCAACCAGGAACTGGTCGCGCAAAACTTTGTCAGCCAGCGTTCCCTCGATGAAAGCGCGGCCAATCTGCAGGTGGCGCAGGCCAGGTTGTCGCTGGCCAGGGCCACCGCCGCCAGGCTCAAAATCGTCGCGCCCTTCGACGGCATTGCCGGTATCCGCCAGGTCAACCCCGGCGACTACCTCAAGGACGGGGCCGACATTGTCAATATTGAAGACATCGACGCGGTGTTTGTCGACTTCCGCCTGCCCGAGCGTTTCCAGAACAAACTCAAGCGCGGCCAGACCGCCCTGGTGGACATGGATGCACTGCCGGGACGGAAATACACGGCGGTGGTGCAGGCGATCGATCCGCTGATCGACGCCAACGGCCGCTCGGTGGCGGTGCGGGCCTGCATCGACAACCGGCAGCTGCAGTTGCGTCCCGGCATGTTTGCCCGTGTCAACGCGGTGTTCGGCGAGCGGGACAACGCCCGGGTCATTCCGGAAGAAGCGCTGGTGCCGCAGGGCGACAAGCAATATGTCATCAAGCTGCAGCCCGGACCGGAAGCCCAGACCTGGGTCGCGCGGCGAGTGGCGGTGCAGGTGGGTATCCGGCGGCCAGGTCAGGCGGAAATCACCAGTGGGCTGGAGCCCGGCGACATGGTGGTCACCACCGGCCAGCAACGCATTCAGCGTGACGGCATGACCGTGCGGGTGGTGGATCTGAGCGCGCCCGCTGCCTCGCGGCCGTCCGATGGCGGGTCTGCCGCCGCGCCAGTGGCGGCGGCAGCGCCCGAGGCTGTGCGTGTGCTGCCGGAAAAACCCATGGGCGGTGCCAACCCCTGCCTGGTGGGCATGCGTGAGGCGGGTCCCGCGCCTGCGCTGTCCGGAGCGTCACGCAGCAGTGCTCCGGCACCGGCTCCGAACGAAGCCATGCCTGAAGCCCGGGCCCGGGCGACACGCAAGCCGGCCTGAGTCCGAAGCCATCCCCCTGACTGGACCCCTCTGATGCAACTGGCTGAAGTCTCGATCCGCCGCCCGGTGTTTGCCACCGTGCTGTCCCTGCTGATCGTGCTGATCGGTGCGGTCAGTTTCCAGCGCCTGACGGTGCGCGAGTACCCGAAGATCGATGAGCCGGTGGTGACGGTCAGCGTGCGTTATCCGGGTGCCTCGGCCGAGGTGATCGAATCCCAGGTGACCAAGCCGCTCGAGGACTCGATCGCCGGCATCGACGCGGTGGATGTGCTGACCTCGATCAGTCGCGCCGACCAGAGCCAGATTTCCGTGCGTTTCCGCCTCGAAAAAGACGCCGACGCCGCGGCCGCCGAGGTGCGCGACCGCACCTCGCGGGTGCGCAACAGGTTGCCGCAGTCGATTGAGGAGCCGGTGATTGCCAAGGTCGAGGCCGATGCGTTTCCGGTGATCTGGCTCGCTTTCACCAGCGACAGCCTGACCCGGCTGCAGATCAACGACCTCGTCAACCGCATCGTCAAGCCGCGCCTGCAAACCGTGACCGGTGTGGCCGATGTGCGCATCTTCGGTGAACGCAAATACGCGATGCGGGTCTGGCTCGATCCCCGCAAGATGGCGGCCTACCGCCTCACGACGCAGGACATCGAGGACGCCATCCGCCGCAGCAACCTGGAGGTTCCAGCCGGCCGCATCGAGTCGCAGCAACGCGAGTTCAGCGTGACCTCCGAGACCGGCCTGGTGCGTCCCGAGCAGTTCGGCGAGGTGGTGATCCGCAGCGTCAACGGCTTCCCGGTCAAGGTGCGCGATGTGGCGCGTGTCGAGGAAGGGGCGGCCGATGAGCGCAGCGGCGTGCGGCTCAACGGCCGGGCGGCCATCGGGGCCGGTGTGATCCGCCAGGCCACGGCCAACCCGCTGGACCTGTCGCAGGGCGTGCGCAACATGATTCCACAGCTCAAGGCCGACCTGCCGCCGGAAGTCAACATCGACATCGCCAACGACAACTCGGTGTTCATCGACCGTTCGGTCAAAAACGTGTACCAGACCATTGCCGAAGCGGTGGCGCTGGTGGCGCTGGTGATTTTTGTGTTCCTGCGCACCTTCCGCGCGTCCATCATTCCCATCATCACCATCCCGGTCAGCCTGATCGGCACCTTTGCGTTGATGGCGCTGGCGGGCTTCACCATCAACACCCTGACCCTGCTGGCGCTGGTGCTGGCCATCGGTCTGGTGGTGGACGATGCCATCGTGATGCTGGAAAACATCTTCCGCCACATCGAGGAAGGGCTGGACCCGTTTTCGGCGGCCATCAAGGGCGCGCGCGAAATCGGTTTTGCCGTGATCACCATGACGGCGACGCTGGTGGCGGTTTACGCGCCTCTGGCCTTCACCCCGGGACGGACCGGCCGGCTGTTTGTCGAGTTTGCGCTGGCGCTGGCCGGCGCGGTGGTCGTGTCGGGCTTTGTGGCGCTGACCCTGACGCCCATGTTGTGCGCCAAGCTGCTCAAGCACAACCCGGCACCGAATGTTTTTGACCGCAGCATGGAGCGCTTCCTCAATGCAGTCTCCGACCGATACGCCAGCGCACTGCGCTGGGTGCTCACGCGGCGTTACCAGCCGGTGCCCGGTCCGGGTGCAGCGGGCGGCGGAAAAGTCAGGGCGTGGGTGCTGCAGGCGCGCTGGATCGTGGTGGGTGTCATGCTGGCCAGTGCGCTGGCCATCCTGCTGATTTTCCCGACCATGAAGCAGGAACTGTCGCCGCTGGAAGACCGGGGCACCATCCTGGCCACGGTCAATGCGCCCGACGGCGCCACGCTGGACTACACCAACCGTTATGCGCAGGCGCTGGAAAAAATGGGCCAGCCCTACAAGGAGTTCGACCGGATTTTTGCCAGCATCGGCAACCCCACCGTGTCGCAGGCCAGTGTCATCTACCGCACGGTGGACTGGGATGACCGCAAGCGCAGCACGCTGGAGATGGCACGCGAACTGCAGCCCAAGTTTGCCAGCCTGCCCGGCGTCACCGCCTTTCCGATCACGCCGCCTTCGCTTGGCCAGGGCTTTCGCGAGCGGCCCCTCAATTTTGTGATCCAGACCTCGGACAGCTACGAAAACCTGGACCGGGTGGTGGAGCAGATCCTCGCGGAGGTCGCCAAAAACCCGGGCATCCAGTCGCCGGTGTCGGACCTGCGCCTGAACAAGCCCGAGTTGCGCATCGACGTCAACCGCGAGAAGGCTGCCGATCTGGGCGTCAGCGTGGAAGTGGTGGCCAAGGCGATCGAGACCATGCTGGGCGGGCGCAACGTGACACGCTACAAACGCGACGCCGAGCAGTACGACGTGATCGTGCAGACCGAGGCCAGTGGCCGCAGCACGCCCGAAGACATCGAGGGCATTTATGTGCGCGGCCGCAGCGATGCGATGATTCCGCTGTCCAGCCTGGTCACGGTGCGCGAGGCGGTGTCGCCACGCGAGCTCAACCACTTCGGCCAGCGGCGGGCCGCCTCCATCACTGCCAACCTGGCGCCCGACTATTCGCTGGGCCAGGCGCTGACCTTCATGAATGAGATCTCGGCCAAGGTCCTCAAGCCCGGCTACAGCACCGACCTGAACGGCACCTCACGCGAGTTCAAGAACTCCCAGGGAGCGCTGGCCATCGTGTTCGTGCTGGCACTGGTCTTCATTTTCCTGGTGCTGGCCGCGCAGTTTGAAAGTTTCATCGATCCGCTGGTGATCATGCTGTCGGTGCCGCTGTCGATGATTGGTGCGCTGATAGCGCTCAAGCTGTCAGGCGGTTCGCTCAACGTCTATTCGCAGATCGGGCTGATCACGCTGGTCGGCCTGATCACCAAACACGGCATCCTGATTGTCGAGTTCACGAACCAGCTGCGCGGGCAGGGCATGGACATGCTGGAGGCGCTGATCAAGGCGTCCGCGCAGCGCCTGCGCCCCATCCTGATGACCACCGGCGCCATGGTGCTGGGCGCCTTGCCACTGGCGCTGGCCACCGGGGCCGGCGCCGAAAGCCGCATCCAGATCGGCTGGGTGATTGTGGGTGGCATGTCGCTGGGCACGCTGCTGACCGTGTTCGTGGTGCCGACCATGTACGCGCTGTTTGCCCGCCGCACGATTCCGGGTGCCAACAAGGCGGTGGCAAAAGAGTCACCCGCCGAAGGCGGCCACGGCGAACTCATCGCCAAATAAAGGGCCCCACGCTCGCGCGGTTCGCGTAGCTCAGGCCCGCAAGAGGTCCTCCAAAACCAGCCAGGGCCGCGGAACCGGCTTCGCCGGGCCGCAGGCGCAGCGGCCGCCTCGGGTGGCAGCGCATGACACGCAGTGAAAAGCGTGGGGGCCTTAAATACTGCCTTCAAACATCATCACGTCCACCTCCTCGCCCACGGCCACGCTGCCCTGCGCATGGTGCAGCACGATCAGGCCATTGGCCTGCGCCATGGATGAGAGGACACCCGAGCCCTGGTTGCCGGTGGTCCTGACCTGCAGTGAACCATCGGCGGCGGTGGACACCCAGCCGCGCTGGTACTCGGTGCGGCCCGGCTTCTTGCGCAGGGGCTCCAGGCTGCGGGCCCTGAGCAGCGGTGGCGCCGCGGCCGTGCTGCCCATCATCTGCAGCAGGGCCGGGCGTACAAAAGCCAGAAATGTCACCATCACCGCGACCGGGTTGCCGGGCAGACCGAACAGGATGGCGCCATTCGGGTTGCTATTGGTTTGATAGCTGCTTGCGTCCGCATTCATTGGGCTGGAGGCCGATTTGTCTTGAGAGATCCGGCCCACGGCCATGGGCCGGCCGGGCCGCATGGCAATTTTCCAGAAGGCCACGTCGCCGAGTTTTTTCATCATGGCCTTGGTGTAATCGGCCTCGCCGACACTGACACCGCCGGACGTGATGATGGCATCGGCCTGCGCCGCGGCCCGGGTGAAGGCCGCTTCCAGCAGGGCCGGGTCGTCGCGCACCACGCCCATGTCGATCACCTCGCAGCCCAGCCGCGTGAGCATGCCGAACACCGTGTAGCGGTTGCTGTCGTAGACTGCACCTTCGCGCGGCGCTTCGCCCAGCGAGAGGATTTCATCGCCGGTGGAAAAGTAGGCCACGCGCAGCGGCCGGAAGGTGCTCACGATTTTCAGGCCCAAAGAGGCCACCAGCCCAAGCCGGGCAGGCGTGAGTAGCTCACCTTTTGATAGCGCCGACCGGCCCTGCATGAGGTCTTCACCGCGCAGCCGGCGGTTGTCGCCGGGCTGCAGCAGTTGGGCGGGCAGGGTGATGTTGTCGGCCTGGATGCTGACAAATTCCTGCGGCACCACGGTGTCCAGCCCGGCCGGCATGATGGCGCCGGTCATGATCTTCAGACACTCGCCGGCGCCGACCGTGCCCTGCCAGGCTTTACCGGCCAGTGCCGTGCCGACCACTTTCAGGGTCAGGGCTGTGCCCGCGGCGAGGGCGGCGCCGTCAAAGGCATAACCGTCCATGGCCGAGTTGTCGTGCGGCGGCACGTCAAACGGCGAGACCACCTCAGCCGCCAGCACGCGGCCCAGCGCCTCAAACAGCGGAAGCTCCACCACGTCCTGCACCGGTTCGACCAGCTGCGACAGGAAGCGCAGCACATCGGCAGCGGACAGGGCCTGCGGATCGTAGCCCTGCAGTTCGGCGGCGATCTGGGCGATGCTTTTCACGGGCGCAGGGCTTCGAGCTGGTGCAACTCGGCCAGCGTGTTGGCGTTGAAGAAGGCGCGCGGGTCGTCGCCCGGCTTGTTGAAGGGCACCAGAACGGTTTTGTGCTGCGCCGTCCATGCATCGATCTTGCGCCCGCCGCTGGTGGTGAACAGCATCAGGCTTTCCAGCAGGCGGGTGCGCAGCAGGCAGAAGACCGGCTGCGCGCGCAACTGGCCATCTTCCTCGGGGGCGGCCACCACGGCAATGTCGGCGTCTTCGCGCGCCATCGCCTCGGCCAGGCGGGCGACCAGGTCCTCGCTGAACAGCGGGGTGTCGCAGGGCACGGTCAGCAGGTAGGGCGTCTCGCAACGCTCCAGCCCGGTCAGAAAGCCGGCCAGCGGGCCGGAAAATTCGCCGAGCCCCGCCGCATCGGGCCAGACCGGCACGCCAAACGATTCGTAGGCCGCGAGGTTGCGGTTGGCATTGACCATCACTTCTCCAACCTGTGGCGACAGGCGCAGCAAGGTGTGCAAGGCCAGCGGCACACCGTTGAAATTCTGCAAGCCCTTGTCGGCACCGCCCATGCGTGAGCCGCGTCCGCCGGCAAGGATGATGCCGGTGATTTCTGCGCCGTCTATCGTGTCAATCATGGAGTTCCAATCGTCATCGCGAGCACTTCAATGCCCACAGCTATTCTTTGCCAGCCGGGGCCGCGGAACCGGCTTTGCCGGGCCGCAGGCGCAGCGCCCCCTCGGGGGCAGAGAGCGACACGCAGTGCGCGAACGTGGGGGTCATATTCAGCCGCCTATGTAGCTCATCTCGACACGCCTTGCGCCGTCGCTGCCGGGCACCGAGGCGTCCGGCGGCAGCGCTGCGCGCAGCTCCGAATACCGGTCGTCGCGTCCCTGCCAGATGTGGGCGACGGCGCCGGAGATCTGCTCGTCTGAAAAGTTGCCGTCGCGCAGCAGGGTGCGCAAATCATGGCCCTGGTGGGCGAACAGGCACAAGAACAGCTTGCCTTCGGTGGACAGGCGCGCGCGGTTGCAGTCGCCGCAAAAGGCCTTGGTCACGCTGCTGATCACACCGATTTCGCCGCCGCCGTCCGCATAACGCCAGCGCTCGGCGGTTTCCCCCAGGTAGTTGGGATCGATGGCTTCGAGCGCAAACTCCTGCTGCAGGCGCTCGATGACTTCGGCCGAGGGCATCACCTCGTCCATGCGCCAGCCGTTGGTGGCGCCCACGTCCATGTACTCGATGAAACGCAGCACCACGCCGGAGTTCCGGAAGTGGCGGGCCATGGGCAGGATCTCGGCATCGTTGGTGCCGCGCTTGACCACCATGTTGACCTTGATGGGCGCCAGGCCCACCTTGTGCGCGACCTCGATGCCCTTGAGCACGTCGGCCACCGGAAAATCCACATCGTTCATGCGCCGGAACACCGCGTCGTCCAGCCCGTCCAGGCTCACCGTGACGCGCTGCAGGCCGGCGTCTTTCAGGGCCTGGGCCTTCTTGACCAGCAGCGAGCCGTTGGTCGTCAGGGTGATGTCGAGCGGTTTGCCCTGCGGCGTCTTGAGCTGCGCCAGCATCCCGATCAGCACCTCCAGGTGTTTGCGCAGCAGCGGCTCGCCGCCGGTCAGCCGGATTTTCTCAACACCGTGCGCGACGAAAATTTTCGTCAGGCGCGTGATCTCTTCGAAACTGAGCAGCGAGGTCTGCGGCAAAAACGCGTAGTCCTTGTTGAAGACTTCGCTGGGCATGCAGTAGCTGCAGCGGAAGTTGCAGCGGTCGGTCACGCTGATGCGCAGGTCGTGCAGCGGCCGCGCCAGCCTGTCGGCCAGCAGGCCGGTGGGCGCCTGCAGCTGCGCAGGAATGTGCGGCACGCGCGCGGCGTAGCGGATGTCTGCGAGGGGAATGATTTTTTTCTCGGTCATGTGCACCTTCTTACCCGCAATTTAACGCATTGGGGCCGTGCCGGCCGTTTGGCTGCCGCTTGCCCCTGCTGCCCGCGCTTAAACGCAGCGGCCGCCGTCCACCTCGATACACACACCGCTGATGAAGGCCGCTTCGTCGCTGGCCAGATACAGCGCGGCGTTGGCCACGTCGAGCGCCGTCGAAAAGCGCCCGAGCGGAATGCTGGACAGGAATTTGGCGCGGCGCGCTTCGCCTTCGGGGCCGGTGACCGTGCCGCCGGCAAACTGGGTGGACAGCGCGGTGTCTGGGTTGAACACCGGGTTGATGCAGTTCACGCGGATGTTGTCAGGGCCAAGCTCGGCCGCCAGCGATTTCGAGGTCGTGATGACCGCACCCTTGGAGCCGTTGTACCAGGTCAGGCCGGGGCGCGGGCGCACGCCGGCGGTGGACGCGATGTTGATGAAGCTGCCGCCGCCCTGGGCACGGAACACCGGCGTGGCGTGGATGGTCGAGAGATAGATGCTTTTCACGTTGATCGCGTAGCAGCGGTCGAACTCTTCTTCGGTGGTTTCCAGCGCGGGCTGGTTGCGATGCGTCCAGCCGGCGTTGTTGACCATCACGTCGAGCTTGCCGTAACGCTGCACGGCCGCAGCCACCAGCGCCTGGACCTCGGCGGTTTTTGTTACGTCCGCCTTGAAGAAGGATGCGGTGCCGCCGGCCTTGACGATGTCGGCCACGACTTTTTCACCCAGGGCAGTGTTGATGTCGTTGACGATGACCTTCGCGCCTTCGGCGGCCAGGCGTTTGGCAATGCCTTCGCCGATGCCGCCACCGGAGCCGGTGACGATGATGGATTTGTCCTGGAGTCGCATGGTGTTTCCTTGGGTGCTGTAAAAGATATAGCTGCTAGCGCCCAAACGGAAAGGGCTGCAGCCTGTTTTGTCTTGAAAAATGATGGACGGGTTCAGCCGTGCCGGATGGCGACGGTCTTCAGCGTGGTGAAGCCGTACAGCGCCTCAAAGCCTTTTTCGCGCCCGTAACCCGACGACTTGACGCCGCCGAAGGGCAGCTCCACACCGCCACCGGCGCCGTAGTTGTTGATGAAGACCTGGCCGCTCTGGACCCGTTTGGCCATGCGGAACTGGCGCCCGCCGTCGCGGGTCCAGATACCGGCCACCAGGCCGAACTGGGTGGCGTTGGCGAGTTCGACCGCGTGGTCTTCGCCCTCGAAACTCATCGCGCAGAGCACTGGGCCGAACACTTCTTCCTGCGCCAGCCGGTGCATCACCGGGACGTCGCGCAGCAGGGTCGGCGCCTGGTAAAAACCGGTGTCCGGCGCTTCGTCCACGATCTGGCCTTGCGCCACCATGGGGATGCCTGCGACCTGCGCATCGCTCAGAAAGTCCCAGACGCGTTGCTGCTGGGTCTGGCGGATCAGCGGGCCCACGTCCAGGTCCATGGTGGCGGGGCCGACGCGCAGCTTCTCGAAGGCCTGGCCCAGGCGTTCCAGTAGCGGTTCATAAATCTGCTGGTCGATCAGCAGGCGCGAGCCGGCCGAGCAGGTCTGGCCGGCGTTTTGCACGATGGCGTTGACCAGCGCAGGAATGGCCTGCTCCAGGTCGGCGTCGGCAAAAACGATTTGCGGGCTTTTGCCGCCCAGTTCCAGCGTGACCGGGCAATGGCGTTCGGCCGCCACCTGCTGGATCAGGGTGCCCACCGTCGGGCTGCCGGTGAAGCTAATGTGGTGGATGCCCTTGTGGCGGGCCAGGGCGTCGCCGACTTCATGGCCGTAACCGGTCACGATGTTGATCGCACCGGCCGGAAAACCGGCCTCGGCGGCCAGCTGGGCCACGCGGATCAGCGACAGGCAGGCGTCTTCGGCCGGCTTGACCACGCAGACGTTGCCGGCAGCCAGGGCGCCGCCGACGCTGCGGCCGAAAATCTGCATCGGGTAGTTCCACGGGATGATGTGGCCGGTCACGCCGTGCGGCTCGCGCCAGGTCATCACGCTGTAGCCGTCCAGGTAGGGCAGGGTCTCGCCGTGCAGCTTGTCGCAGGCGCCGGCGTAAAACTCGAAATAACGCACCAGCGCGGCGGCGTCGGCCCGGGCCTGCTTGGTGGGTTTGCCGCAGTCGCGCTGCTCGATCATTGCCAGTTCATCGGCATGCTGCTCCACCTTTTCGGCCAGGCGCATCAGCAGCCGGCCACGTTCGGCGGCGCTGACCTTGTGCCAGACCGTGTGCAGGCAGTCTTGGGCGGCCTGGACCGCCGTGTCAATGTCCTGCGCATTGCTGCGCTGAATCTCTTCGAACACCTGTCCGTCGGACGGATCGATCACAGGAATGGTTTTGCCCGAGGCGGAGCGGACCGAGGCGTTGGCGATGTAATTGAGTTGCATGCATATGATTTTCCGCGAAAACGCAGGGTTCGCAAAAAATCAGGCCGGATCGGGCCGCCGCCCCTTGTCAGGAGGGGAATGCGCTATGAAATGAAGGGCTGCCGAGTTGCGGCTGCGTGGGCCTATGCGCCGACCGGGGTGTAGGCGCTGGTGTTGCTGGCCAGCCAGCGCGCCGACAGGTCGCTGCTCTGCTGGTTGGGGTGAAAGTCGGTACGCAGATACTCGCGCCAGGGTTTGAAGGTCTGGCGGATCAGTCCGCGCTGGCCGAACAGGTAGCTGGCGGCGCTTTTCCAGGTGCGCCACTTCCACAAGGTGCCGTCGTGGTACAGGTTGTTGACGGTCTGGCGCAGGGTGTCGGTCAGGAACACAAAGGTGATGCGGCGGAACCACTTGATGCGCCATTCGTGGCTACCGCCGAGCGCGGCATACAGGTCAAAGGCGGTGTTCTTGTGCTCCGACTCCTCGGCACTGTGCCACAGCCACATGGTTTTCAGGCGCGGCTCGCAGCCGTCGAGCAGGTCATGGTTGCGCAACATCCACTCGGCAAAAATCGCGGTGAAGTGTTCGTTGGCGGCGGTGATGGCCAGCGCGTGGCGCGGGTTGGTGCCGGCCAGCAGCTGCATGTTTTTTTCGGCACGCGGCGCCCAGTCGTTGACCAGGCCCTGTTTTTCCAGGTGGTTGTTGAAGAGGCTGTGAACCCGGCGATGCGTTGCCTCCTGCCCGATAAACCCCTGGACCTCGGCCTTGTACTGGTCCTGCAATTCAGGCGGCAGGGCTTTGAGGCCGTTGCGCACCGAATCAATGAAAAACTGCTCGCCGACCGGAAAACTCATGGACAACGCATTGAAAAATGCGGTGCGAAACGCGTCGCCACCACACCAGTGCCGCGGCAGGGGTGTTTCAAGGTCAATCAGCAGGCGGCGTACAACCAGTTCACTCATATTTTCTCCCGTGGGTATAAACTGGTACTTGAGAGTACCAATGACAATGACTATAGGTTGAGGCTGTGGTACTGTCAAGTACCACCATGGTTTCAACTTTGTATTGAGGATGCCTGATCCATGTATTCCGAGGACATCTCCGCTACCAGCATGGAAGCGGCCAGGGCCTACCGTTCGCGCCTGCTCGAGGGCATGGCGCACAGTGTGGCGCTCAAAGGTTATGCCGACACCACGGTAGCCGATATCGTGCGCGAGGCCGGCGTGTCCAAACGCACGTTTTACGAGTGTTTTGCCACCAAGAAAGACTGCCTGATCGCGCTTTACGTGGCGGCCAGCCACGGCGGGCTCAAGGTGCTCAAGGGCGCCATCGACCCCGGCCGTGACTGGAAGACCCAGGTCGAACACGCGATGGACGCCTACCTGGGCTGCCTGGCCAGCAACCCGGCGCTGCTGCGCACCCTGTTCATCGACATTCTCAGCCTGGGCCCCGAGGGTCTGCAGGTGCGGCGCCAGATGAACCAGGAAATGGCCGACTTTGTGGCCCAGGTGGTCAGCGCCGGCCATCCGCACACGCCTCAGGACGATGCGCTGACCGCGACCCTGGCCATGGCGGTCATCGGCGGTATCAACGAGCTGGTCCTGCAGGCCATCGAAAACAACCGCACGGCCGAACTGCAAACACTGACCGCTCCCTGCAGCGCGCTGGTGCGCGCCGTGTTGGCCGCGCCGCGCTGAACCCCGCGCAA
>NZ_CALRVW010000026.1:0-53622 GCF_943371715.1 Polaromonas sp. YR568
TCGACTCGCGGCTGCAGGCGCAGGCCAACCAGGCGCTGGCGCGCCAGGCCGACAAGCTGCAGGGCGTGGCCAACGGCGAATGGGGGCCGCGCACCTGGGCCGCCAAAAAAGACATCGTGAAGGCCTTTGTGCGCGAGAGCGCCGAGTACAAGGCCGCCCGCGAGTCCGGGCAGACCGACGACGAGGCCCTCAAGCAGCTGCAGGCCGACAAGGACTTCATGCAGACGCTGCGGCAGGACAAGACGCGGCTGCAGGCCGGCTTTGTGGCGATGGACCCGCGCAACGGCCATGTGCGGGCGTGGGTGGGCAGCCGCAACTTTGCGCAGGACCCGTTCGACCACGTGCAGCAGGCGCGCCGCCAGCCGGGCTCGACCTTCAAGCCTTTCGTGTACGGCGCCGCGTTTGAAAACGGCGCGCGGCCGACCGACAGCTTCATGGACGGTGACGTGGAGATCCCGCTGGGCAACGGCGCGGTCTGGCGGCCCCGCGACGGCACCCCGCCCAGCTACGCGCCCATGAGCCTGCGCAACGGCCTGGTGTATTCCAAGAACACCATCACCGCCCAGGTCATGCAGAGTGTGGGCCCGGCCAAGGTGGCCAGCCTGGCGCAGGCCATGGGCGTGCGGCAAAGCAAGCTCGACGTGGTGCCTTCGCTGGCGCTGGGCACCAGCCCGGTGACCCTGAAGGAAATGGTCTCGGCCTACAGCACCATCGCCAACAGCGGCAGCTACATCGAGCCGCTCCTGATCACCAGCGTGGAAGACCGCAACGGCAAGGTGCTGGAAACCTTCCGGGCCGCGGTGCCCGAGCAGGCTTTGTCCATTCCTTCGGCGCAGGTGCTGCTGGACGTGATGCGCGGCGTGATCGACAGCGGCACCGGTGCCGGCATCCGCTCGCGTTACGGCATCCAGGCCGACTTGGCCGGCAAAACCGGCACCACGCAGGACAACACCGACGGCTGGTTTGTGATGATGCATTCGCAGCTGGTGGCGGGCGCCTGGGTCGGCTTCAACGACAACCGCGTGACGCTCAGCGACTACTGGGGCCAGGGCGCCCACAGCGCGCTGCCTATCGTGGGTGATTTTTTCCAGCAGGCGCTGCGCACCCGGATGGTGGACACGAATGCGCGTTTCGACGCGCCGCGCGGCAGCGGCCGCACGGGTCCGGCGCTCGAGCCGGTGCTCGACCAGGTCAACGACTGGCTGCGCGGGCTGTTCCCGTCGCCGTCGCAACCGGTCACACCGCGGCAGCCGCCGGCCGAGGAGCAGGCCATGCCGACTTACACCCCGCCGCCGCCACCCCCGCCACCGACCTACAGCCCGCCGGTCTTTAACCCACCCGTGTACGGCCCGCCGCCGGTGAACGCGCCACCCCCGTCGGGCAGCGACCCGCGCTGGGAGTCGGTGCCCGGCGCCCGCCCCATGTCGGGCGGCGGCAGTGGTGGTGGTGTGGCGCAGCCCGGTGTGGTGATCGGCCTGCCGCAAGGCGAACGCGCACCGCAGTACGCGCCCCTGCCGCCCGGCCAGGTTCGGTAAGCGGACCAAGGCGGGCAACGAGCGGACGATCCCGCCGGCGCGCCCGCTGCGCCGGTGCGCCAAGCGCGCCGGCCGGCTCCTGCCTACAATGGGCCGGCGCCTGGTTCCATGACCGCTGTGAGCGCGTCAACGAACCCCTTCTTGCCGTGACCACCACCCCCGCTTCCGCCCCTGCCTCCGCCCCTTTGTCCGCGGCCACGCGCCGCTCCATCGTGCTGCTCTCGCTGGCCACCTTTGCCAGCATGGCGGCGCAGCGCATCTGCGACGCCATGCTGCCCGAGCTGTCGCGCGTGTTTGCCGTCAGCCTGGGGCAGGCGGCGCTGGTGGTGTCGGTGTTCGCCGTGACCTACGGCGTGGCGCAGCTGTTTTACGGCCCGCTGGGCGACCGCTTCGGCAAGTTCCGCATCGTCACCTTCGCCACGCTGGGTTGCTGCGTGGGCAGCGTCGCGGCCACACTGGCCACCAGCCTGGACATGCTGGTCTGGGCACGCCTGCTGATGGCGCTGGGCGCGGCCGCGCTGATTCCGCTGACCATGGCCTGGGTCGGCGACACCGTGCCGTCCGACCAGCTGCAGGAAATGCTCACGCGCACCGGCCTGGGCAGCACGCTGGGCATTGTGGGCGGCCAGCTCGCCGGCGGCCTGCTGACCGATGCGCTCGGCTGGCGCTGGGCCTTTGCCTTTCTGACGCTGCTGTTCGGCGTGGTGGGCTTGCTGCTGTGGGGCGACTGGCGCCGGCAACAGGCGGCCCCGGCCGTGCCGATCGCGACGGCTGAAGAGCCACAGAGCGCGCGGCCCGGCTTTGTGAAGCAGGCGCTGCTCATCATCACCGGCCCGTGGTCGCGCGTGGTGCTGCTGATGGCGCTGGTCGAAGGGGCGGTGGGTTTTGGCGTGCTGGCCATCTGGGCCTCGCACCTGCATCGCTCGCTGGGGCTGTCGCTGTCGCTGGCGGGCGCCATCGTGGCGCTGTTCGGCCTGGGCGGCGTGATGTACATGGCGGTGGGGCGCCACATGATCCGCCGCTTTGGCCAGCAAAAGCTGGTGCTGCTGGGTGGCCTGCTGGTGGGGGTGTGTGCGCTGGTGCTGGCCTTCACGCCGCACTGGCTGCCCGCCGTGCCCGCCAGCCTGCTGGCCGGCTTTGGTTTTTTCATGTTCCACAACACCATGCAGGCCAACGCCACGCAGATGGCGCCCGGCGCACGCGGCACGGCGGTCTCGCTGTTCGCTTCGTCGCTGTTCCTGGGGCAGTCGGTCGGTGTGGTGGTGGCCGCCAGCCTGATCGCGCAAATCGGCACCGGTGCGGTGGTGGCGCTGGGCGGCGCCGTCATGGCGGCCGAAGGCGTTTTTTTCGCCTGGGCGCTGCGCCGGCGCGACGCACAGCGGGTCGCCTGAGGCGCTGTCGTTCCTGCCCCCCTGGCTTGTCATCCCGGACTCGATCCGGGATCCATGCCTGATTGACCACGGTTTCGAGAATTCCGCCATGGATTGCGGATCAGAGCCTGCCCCGGACCTGATCCGGGGTCCGCAATGACAGGCAGGGCGAGGCGGCGCAGAGTTTTTTCCCGGCCCCCGGGCTTGTCATCCCGGACTCGATCCGGGATCCATGCCTGATTGACCACGGTTTCGGGAATGCCGCCATGGATTGCGGATCAGGTCCGCAATGACAGACCGCGCATTCACAGTCTAATCGGGCTTCAGCCCTTGTCGTGCGGGCGCCACCAGCTATCTATTCAGTAGCAATTCAGGTGCGACCCCAGACTCAGTGGCCCGGCCGGCGCGGATGGTCCAGAAAAAACCGCAGCATCTCGGCGCTGGCATCGGGTCCGCGCGCGTCGGTGTAGCTGCCTCGGCCGCTGCCGCCTGACCAGGCGTGCGCCGTGCCGTGTACCAGCCAGTGTTCGGCCAGCACCGCGCCATCGGGCGCGCGGTGCACGCTGCGCGTGGCTGCGCGGCCACCCGGTGCTGTCAGGCGTTCCACCTCCACACTGCCTGCCGTGCCGGCGCTGGCCATCACCACATGCTGCCCGTTGGCCGGGTGCACCGTGGTGTCGGCGTCGCCGTGGAAAACTATCGTCGCCACACCGCTGGCGCCGGCGCGCAGCGGCTGGCCACCGCCCTTCATGGCACCGAGCGCCGAAGGCAGGTCGGTGGCGATCCCGGTGGCCAGGCCCGAGTGCACGCCCACCGCCGCATACAGGTCGGGGTAGGCGTCGCCCAGAATGGCGGCCATGGCGCCACCGGCCGACAGGCCGGCGACATACACGCGCTCCGCATCCACCGTGTGGTCCGCCATCACTTCGCGCGTCATGCCGGCCAGCAGCGCCGGCTCGCCGCGTCCGCGCGCCTGGTGGTTGTGCTTGAACCAGCTCCAGCAGCGCTGCGGATTGGCTTGCTGCGACTGCGCCGGATACAGCACATAAAAGCCCTGCGCCTCGGCCAGCTCGTTCATGGCGGTACCGGCGGCGAAGTCGTCCGGGTTCTGGGTGCAGCCATGCAGCATCACCACCAGCGGCAGCGCGCGCCCACCCGCACCCGGCGGAATGTAGAGCTTGAAGTCGCGGTGGCCCGCGGCGCCGCTGTGGCTGCCGGCAACAAAACGTCCGGGGCCAGGCGCGTCGGCTGTGCGGGGCGCGGGCGCATCGGTGTCGGGCACCTCGCGCGCAACGACGTCGATCACGTCGCCCATGTCGCGCGTCGGCATGGGAGCTGCCGGGGCCGGGGCCGTGCCGGCCAGCGCGGCTTGAATTGCTGCGGTGGCGGCTTGCAGGTCGCCGCTGCGGGTCAGGCGGGCGGCGTTGCGCATCAGTTGCTGAAAGTCGGGGGTCATCAGGTTCTTTCGGTTGGGTTCTGTTCAGGGGGTCAGGCGATGCGCTGCACCAGCGCGGCCTTGACGGCGGGGCTGGCATGCAGGGCACCGAGCACGGTGATGGATTCGATGGTGGCCAGCGCCAGCTCGGGTGTGACCTCGGGCGCAATCGAGGCCAGCCCCAGCACGCGGATCTGCAGCTTCTCGCCGGCCGCCTGCACGGCCAGCAGGTCGGCCTGGCTGTAATGCTGGATGCCCAGCACCAGCGTCTTGCGCGAGACCACCTGGCGCACCACCTCGCCGTGGGTGGTGAGCTGGTTGCGGATGGCGGTGCGGATCAGGTCGGTGCGGTTGGCGTAAAAGCCTTCCTGCACCAGCAGGTCGATCTGGCCCAGGTCCACGCAACCGAGGTTGATGGTGATTTTTTCGTCCACCGGCCGGGGCGGGGAGGTCTGCGAGGTTTTGCTGGGTTTGGGCATGAAACCATCTTATCACCATCTGAGTGGATGGTTTGAGGATGTTTCTGGGATGGTTTCTGGATGGAGGCGCCAGGCGCCGCTGGCTTCCGGTCGGAGGGGGCGGCCGTCCTGCATGAAATCGGCATCCAGCCCTTGCCGGCTGGGCGCCAGCAGCTATGTATTTGGTAGCAAATGGGCTCGCCCGGCTGCGTGACGCATACTCCACTCCACCATGGCTACCGCGCCCCGCAAGACCCCCCGAAAGAACAGCCCGCCGGCCGCAGCCGCCGACGCCGCCCCGGCCAAACCGCGCGCCAAAAAGCCGCCGCGCACACCGCGCAGCCACCACTACCACGTGTACGTGATCGAGCTGTCCGACGAGGTCTGGAACGTGGGGCGCTTCCGCAAGGCCAACCCTGACTACCAGCTCGGCAAACCGTTTGTGTACGTGGGCATGACGGGGCTGGACCCCGATGTGCGCTTCGACAAACACAAGGCCGGCATCCAGTCCAACGTGTATGTGCAGAAGTGGGGTGTACGCCTGCTGCCCGGGCTGTACGCCATGTACAACCCCATGCCTTATGAAGGGGCGCGGGACATGGAAGTGGAGCTGGGGATTGCGCTAAGGGAGTTGGGGTATGGGGTTTGGCAGGCTTAGCAGCGCTGCCCGATGGCGTTCATCATCCAATTGCAGGATGGGCAAAGTCCCGCCGTTGCCTGAAAATCGCTCGACTTGGACTGGAACCACATCGACGACTTTGTCGAATTGAATATACCTGTATAAACATGCAGCCAATCAAGCTAAGTACATGACAATAAATCTATTTTTGGATTTTTCTGCGCGATGTTATCTGGCAAGGCACCATGTTATTCCGCAGCTTTACGGGATATATCAAAGTTAGCCCCCAGGAGGAAGCGTGGATATAGAACAGTACTACCGGGAATCCGCAACACACGCGTTGGGGGGCTTCCAACTAGTCGAAGAGGCACTGAAGTCCTATATCGGGCAGTACCACGACGTAGTGCGGAATTTCTTGCCGAAGGGCTTTACCTATCGTTATGCGCGCCAGGATGTGCAGGACGCAGCGCTCGGAAAGCTGGTCAATGTCTTCGCGAAAGTCAGTCCCAATGACAAGCTGATCATGGAGCTGCGCGGCCTTGTTAAAACACGCGATGATCTGGCCCACAAGGCCTTCGTAAACCTGTACGGACCTAAGCCTTCAGAAGATGAGCTCCGAAAGCGTGGTGTTCGTTTCGTTGAAGTTGCAGAACGCCTCGGCAATATTATGGGCGAGTTACACAATGACTCATTGCGACTCGTTGTTGTTCGGCCTTCAGGTCCTCCCCGATGAGTCCCTCTCGTTGCAGAGCCCCTGCGCTTGGGGCTAACAGGTTTTTCGACACGGACACGCAATGGCACTGCGCCGCAAAGCGTGTGGACGGGCCTACGCCCTGCGGCGCATTACCAGTGCGCGCCGGTCAACGCCGACTTTAGGCTGAGTATTTGGTCGCGTTTCGCACCCTTTGTGGTGGCCGCTGTGCACATTGTCTCTGCCAACTTCGATATACCTGTATCAACACGCGATCAATCAAGCTGACTTCATGAGCAAACACATCTGCTTTTTTGCGCCACGTAATCTGACAGGGCGCCAGCTCATCCCGCAGTTTTGCCGGATATATCAACATTGTTAGTCTTGAGAATTCGATGTCGCACTTACTGAAAATCATGAAGCGGGCCGCTGTTTCCACAGTGGTGTTGATATTGCTGCTTTTCCTGTTTTGGAAACCCGTTCTCCGCTTTGTCTTTCACGATCTGCCATTCATGGGAACAACCTACGACAGCAAGGTCTGGGCTTCCGCATTGAGTTGCAAGAATGCTCAAGACTGCCTGGAAAAAGAGATGGCTTGTGTGCGCGGCCCAATGTACCGGGATCTGGAGAAAAATCACTTGGTGGTTGGAACACCCACAACAAGCGTCAGACCCCTGATCGGAGAGCCCACCCGGGCAGCCGAGGACAACTGCATCGATTACGAGCTCGGCTATTGTTCCGGCATGAAAATCGACACTGACTATTTGCGCATCTGCTTCGATAAAAGTGAGAAAGTTTCGAATGTTTATCACTGGCAAAGCTAAGCCGCATAAGCTCCCAGTCAAACCGCGCCCTAGGGGTGCTTGCACCATGCTTCGCGCCATTTACTTTGCACGCGTTCCCTCATGAACATCACCGTTTCGCCTGCCACCGACGAGGAGGTCCGTTCTGGCTACGTTGGCCGCCAGCTCCGCGAGTTCAACTATCGCCATGTGGATGAATATCCTGAGCCGCAGTACATCCGCTTGAATGCGCGCGATTCGGAGAACCGGGTCGTTGGGGGGCTGCGCGCCGTTGTCGCGATGTATTGGCTCCGACTTGAGGTGCTGTGGGTCAGCGACGAGTGGCGAGGCAAGGGAATCGGTTCGCGATTGCTGGTCGAGGCAGAGCGGACGGCGCGAGGGCTCGGGGCGAAAAATGCGGCCCTGGAGACCTTTGAGTGGCAGGCGCCTGGTTTTTATGCCCGCCACGGGTACGAAGAAGTAGCACGGATGGACAAGTACATCGGCGATTTCTTCCTCGCGATCATGCGGAAGGCGCTATGAGGAATGGCTTGGCTTTGTGGGCAATGTTGAAAGCGGATTCGTGGCCAAACCCAAGGGCGGGGTCTAGCATGGCGCTCAGCCTCGTTCGTTTCACGCTAGCGACCGGTCGGGATGTGCTATCAAACCTGTAGCTGGTAGCGCACGTCCTTATTGGCTGGAGGTGTATTTGGTTCACAATAAATCATGAAAAAGCACCGATCCGGAATGGCGGGTCTTTCAGCTGTTTGAGCAGGGCTCTGTTGATGCGGGTGGCATCAGCAAAAGGCGTTCCGGCGTCGCTTTGCCTGGGCGTTGGGCGGCAGTAAACTGCCCCAAAGTACACAGGCTATTTGTGGAGGTGCCCGATCATGCAGACGGTAATTCCTGAAGTGACCACGGACGTATTGCAGGCCTTCGCCGACGCGTGGAATCGCCACGATGTTGATGCGTTGATGTCGTTCATGACCGAGGACTGTGTTTTCGAAGCGTCTGCCGGTGCCGACATTTGCGGAACCCGATACACAGGCAGCCAAGCCGTGCGGGCTGGCTTCGCGGAGGTCTGGGTCACCTTTCCCGATGCCCATTGGGGGAATGCGCGCCACTTTGTCCAGGGAGACCGGGGCGTGTCGGAGTGGACGTTCACCGGAACACGGGCGGACGGATCTCGCGTCGAAGTCCATGGCTGTGATCTGTTCACTTTTCGCGGTGGCAAGATTTTGCTGAAGAACTCCTACCGCAAGAACCGGCCACCCATTGCCGCGTCGTCTTGATGACGCCCAACCCGTTCATCCAGCGAGCCAGCCTGTGAGGAGCCGGTATGCAGACCGGCCGTCCCTCTGGTTTGAAATGCTATCAAAACAATAGCTGTCTGCGCCCGTCCAGATTGGGCTGGAGGCCTATTTTATTCATGATGAACCATGAAAAAGGGCCGCATGAGCGGCCCTGTTGACGGGAGCGGCGGGCGGGCACGGGTGCCACGCCTCAGCGCATTTATTCGATCTTCGCGCCCGACGCTTTCACGACATCGGCCATGCGTTTGTAGTCCAGCGCCAGCAGCTTGCCGAAGTCGGCGTTGCTCATGGCCTTGGGCTCGATGCCCTGTTTGTCCAGGCGCTCCAGGACGACCGGGTCTTTCAGCAGCTTGGCCATGGCGCTGTTGATGCGGGTGGCCTCGGCCACCGGCGTGGCGGCGGGGCCGAGCAGGCCGAACCAGGAGTCGAAGGCGTAGCCGGACAGGCCGCTTTCGGCAATGGTCGGCAGCGTGGGCAGGTACTTGCTGCGCTGCGGCGAGGTCACGCCCAGCAGGCGGATGCGGCTGTCCTTGGCAAAGGCGAGGGCGCCAATGCTGGCGGCAATCACCGCGTGGGCGCGGCCCGAGATCACTTCGTTGATGGCTTCGCCGGTGGCCTTGAGCGGCACATGCACCAGGTCGATGCCGGCCAGGCCGTTGAAGTAGGCCATGGACAGGTGCGTGGCGCTGCCCATGCCGGCGGTGGCGTAGTTCATCTTGCCGGGGTTGGCCTTGGCATAACGGATGAACTCGGCGACGGTTTTGGCGGGCACGTCGGGGTGGATCATCAGCACATAACCGGCGGTGCCGATGTGGGCCAGCGGCGTGAAGTCTTTCTGCGGGTCGTAGCTGAGCTTGGTGTAGAGCGAGCCGGCGATGTTGTGGCTGGCCGCGGCCATCACCATGGTGCTGCCGTCCGGCTCGGACTTGGCGACATAGGCCGTGCCGATCGTGCCGCCCGCACCGGCGCGGTTTTCCACAATCACGGTCTGGCCCAGCGCGGTGCCGAGTTCGGTGCTGATGGCGCGCGCCAGCAGGTCCTGCACGCCGCTGGCGGCATAGGGAGCGACGATGCGCACGGTTTTGCCCGTGGCCTGGGCCGCGGCCGGGCCGGCGCCCAGGGTGAGGCCGGTGCTCAGGCCAGCCGCAATGGCGGCGCCCAGGAGGGTTCTGCGCTTGATCATGTTGTGGAGCTCTTCTTTGGTGGTGTTGACAGGGAGTGACGGGGTTCAGGCGATGCAGATTTCGTCGGCCAGGCGCCGCATGAAACGCTCGCACCAGGCCAGCTGGTCCAGCGCGACCCACTCATTGGGCTGATGCGCCTGGGCAATGTGCCCGGGGCCGCAGACGATGGTGGGCACGCCGACCTGGTGAAACAGAGCAGCTTCCGTGCCAAACGAGACCTTGCCCGCGCCGCTGGCCGGGTCCACGTCCGCGCAACGGAAACACAGCTGCGCAATCTCGCTGTCGGCGTCGGTGGCAAAGCCGGGCAGCACCGAGTTGAGCTTGTGCGTGATGCCGGTGTCGGGCGCCACCGCCTGCATGGCGGGCAGCAGGCTGTCGGCGAACTCTTTCGCTTCGTTGAAGAGCAGCACCGGTGAATTCATGTGGTGGTGGCGGATCTCCCAGGTCACGTCGCAGTCGCGCGGAATGATGTTGAGCGCGGTGCCGCCGGCTATCACACCGGTGTGGATGGTGGTGTGCGGCACGTCGTACACCGCATCGAACGGCCCTTCGGCCACCAGCTTGCGGTGCATGGACTTGAGCTTGGTGACAAACTCGCAGGCGATCTCCACCGCGTTGACGCCCTGCGGCGTCAGTGACGAATGCGCCTCGAAGCCGCGCACCGAGGTTTTGTAGGCGTGTTTGCCCTTGTGCGCAATCACCACCTGCATGCCGGTGGGTTCGCCCACGATGCAGCCGGCGGGCCGGTAACCCTGGTCCACCATGTCGGCAATCAGGCGGCGCACGCCGATGCAGCCGACTTCCTCGTCGTAGCTGAAGGCCAGGTGCACCGGGTGTTTGAGCCGGCGCTTGAGCAGCTCGGGCACCATCATCAGCACGGTGGCGCCGAAACCTTTCATGTCGGTCACGCCGCGGCCATAGAGTTTGTCGCCGATGACCTGCGCCACAAAGGGGTCGGTGTCCCAGGGCTGGCCGTCCACCGGCACCACGTCGGTGTGGCCCGACAGCACCAGGCCGCCGGTTTTGGTTTCGCCGTCC
The DNA here is from genome assembly GCF_943371715.1 of Polaromonas sp. YR568. Lineage (GTDB taxonomy): Bacteria > Pseudomonadota > Gammaproteobacteria > Burkholderiales > Burkholderiaceae_C > Polaromonas. The sequence goes on from NZ_CALRVW010000026.1 coordinate 10,426, forward strand.
GCCGCAGGCAGCGTGGCCCAGAGGTTGGCCTTTTTGCCGCTTTCGTCATGGATCAGGCGGCATTCGACGCCGTAGCCCTCCAGCAGGGCCTGCGTCCATTCGATGATGGGCAGGTTGCTGTCGCGCGAGACCGAGGCAAACGAGACCCATTTTTCGATCAGGGGCAGGGCGGCCAGGTCGGCGGCGGTGACTGATTGCAGGGTGGCGCTGGGCAGGGGAGCATTCATGGTGGGGAGCCTCGAGCCGTGGGGCTAAAGGGAATGTGAAGAAGATAGGCATACATATTACCTGCGCACTTCCGGATCGGCCTCGCCGTTTCGGGAAGACCCGTCACCCGGGCAGCCTGCTGTCCCACACGCAGCCTGCGGCGGCGCCTACACACGGGGCGCGCCCATGCCCTAGATTGGGGGTTACGCCGGTTTTCGGGCATCTTCAGGACAGACAGGACCATGCAAACAACCGCCGGGGGCGAAAAGAGGGCCAGGGTGCTTGAGCAACGGGCGGCGCAGCGTTTTGGCGTGGCCGTGCGCCTGACCATCGACGGCGACGAGGGCGCCACCCATGACCTGAGTGCGACCGGGCTGTACTTCCAGTCGGAGCGCAGCTACGAGCTGGGCGCCAGCCTGGAACTGGTGCTGGAGTTTCCCGGTGCGGGCCGGACCCACCCGCTGACCTGCGAGGCGCAGGTGGTGCGCGTGACGCCTGCGGGCGACGGCTTCAACATTGCCGTGCGCCTGCTGACGCCGCTGTTTCCCGACACGGCGTAACCAAGCCGGCGCCCTGGGCCGCTCAGGCCAGCCCGATGTTTTTCAGCGCGGGTTTCCAGCACTGCATGGCGATCTTCTTGAAACCCGAGCCCTTGGGGTGCAACTCGTTGGCCCAGTCACCGGGGCCCAGCGTGCCGCGGCTGTCCACCACGTAAAGGTGGGCGGGGTCCATCTTGGTGATGTTGTCCAGCACCTTGTGGAAGGCGTCGAGCAGGTGCACCACGCAGGCCTGGTGCAGCTCGGGCTTGACGCCGGCGGCCGTCAGCGCGGGCTGCAGCCAGCCGTCCTTGCCGAACACGCCCTTGCCGTCGGGGATCGCATAGTCGTAGGTGTGCATGACGATCAGGCAGTCCAGCGTCGTGCGGGTGTACACCACACCGATCAGTTTGCGGTAGTAGGTGTCCATGCGCTCCAGAAACCCCGGCAGGCCCTGCGCCCCGCTGCGAAAGCAGCCGTTGGCCGTGGTTTCGCCCGAGCAGCTTTCCTTGAGCAGTGGCCGCATGTCGTTGAAGCCGGCGAAGTCGTTGCCGCCCCCGCTGATGAACACCGCCGACAGGCCGGCGCCGTACAGCTTGAGCGTGTTGCGCACGCTGTCGGCGTATTTGCCGTCCACGTAGTCGAAGGCTTCGGCGCCGTTCATGCCCTTGGCCAGGATGACGTGGCTTTTGGGCGCCACGATCTGGCCCAGGTAGTTGGTCAGGCTGCCCCCGAAAAAGGGGTACCAGAACCAGGAGTCGCCGATCGCCAGGATGGTCGGGTTGGCGCCGTCGGCCTTCATCTGTGTTTCGTCCCAGTAGTAGTTGCTCATGATGGCTCCAGTCAGTGAAGTGGATGAGGGGGAAAATCGTCGCGCTGGCGCTGCGGCTTGTCGTCCTTCAAATGGAGGAGAAGGTGGCAGATGTCACACAATCCGCACCTGTCCGCCGGAAACCCGGGCGCCGCGACTGTCACCGCCGTTGCACGCCGGCCCGGCCGGGCTGGCCTAAACTTGGCGCCATCAACCCAGGAGACTCTTCGATGCTTACCCTTTGCGGCTTTCCCGTTTCCAACTACTACAACAAGGTCAAACTCGCCCTGCTTGAAAAAGGCGTGCCTTTTACCGAGGAATACGCCGCTACGCAGAGCAAGGACGAGGCGATTCTGGGCGCCTCGCCGCTGGGCAAGATTCCCTTCATCCGCACGGCGCAGGGCGGCCTCTGCGAAAGTCAGGCCATCCTGGACTACATCGAGGCCGCCTACCCGCAGCCGCCGCTGCTGCCGGCCGATGCCTTTGCCGCCGCCAAGGTGCGCGAGCTCACCACCTTCATCGACTGGCACCTGGAGATGGTCGCGCGCCAGCTGTATGGCGCCACCTTTTTCGGCGCCGCGCCGCTGAGCGAAAGCAACCTGGCGCGCATCCGCACGCAGCTCGAAACCAACATCGCCGCTTTCAAAAAGCTGGCGAAGTTTTCGCCCTATGTGGCCGGCGACACCTTCACCCAGGCCGACTGCGCCGCCTTTGCCAGCCTGCCGCTGGTGGGCATGGCCAGCAAGGCAGCGTTTGGCGAAGACCTGCTGCTGGCCGGCGGGGTGGACCACAAGGCTTACGCCAAGTTCATCGGCGAGCGGCCCTCGGCCCAGAAAGTTGTGGCTGACCGCAAGGCAGCGCAGACCAAGGCGTGATTCGTGGCGCTGACCGATGCTGGCCCTTGAACAGCTGATGGCGCAGGCCGTCTATACCGCCTACCGCCTGGGCGGCTACGCGATGCTGAATCTGGTGGAAGACCCGGCGCTGCTGGCCATCCTCTTCTGTTGACTCTCAAAATGATAGCTGCTGGCGCCCGTACCCATTGGGCTGTTGGCTGTTTTGACATGAAGTCCTCCCGAAATGCGGTATCCCGCCATCGGCGGTAAGCTCGTCCCCATGACGCCCGAGCAACTTCTCCATCACTACGACCATGCCGGTTTCTGGCCCGCCGCTTCGGGCCTGGACGTGCCCGAGGCTTACCAGCGCGCGCTGGCGGTGCGGCGGTTGCGCATGGCCCGCGGCGAGCAGCCGCGCGGCTACAAGGTGGGTTTTACCAACCGCAGCATCTGGCCGCGCTACCAGGTGTACGGGCCGATCTGGGGCACGGTCTGGGACACCACCCTGTCGTATTGCGAAGGGCAGGGCGAGGTGTCCCTGGCCGGAACCTGCCAGCCGCGGCTGGAGCCGGAGGCGGTCTTCGGCATCGCCGCCACGCCGCCGGTCAATGCCTCGCTCGACGAACTGTTCGCCTGCATCGCCTGGGTCGCGCCCGGTTTCGAGATCGTGCAGTCGCACCAGCCTGGCTGGAAGTTCGTGGCGGCCGACACCGTGGCCGACGGGGCGCTGCATGCGCGCCTGCTGGTCGGTGCGCGTGTGCCGGTGGCCGCGCTGGCCAGCGATGCGCGGGCTCTGGAGGCACGCTTGGCCGGGGCGCAGATCACGCTGTCCTGCGACGGCCGGCCGGTGGACCAGGGCGTGGGCGCGAATGTGCTCGACGGCCCGCTGCACGCGCTGCAGCATTTCCTGACGGAGCTGCGCAGCTGCCCTGGTGCGCCCGATTTGCAGCCGGGCGACGTGGTGACCACCGGCACCTGGACCGACGCCTGGCCGGTGGGGCCGGGCGAGACCTGGACGGCGGCGTTTGACGCGCCGCTGTCCGGCCTGAGCGTCAGGTTCCGCTGATGGCGGGCGCCGTGCCCCGGCGCATCCTGCCGGTGATCGTGCTGTCGCAGTTCGCCGGCACCTCGCTGTGGTTCGCGGTCAACGCGTGATGCCCGACCTGCAACGCGCCTGGGGCTTGCCGCCGGGTGCGGTGGGCATGCTGACCTCAGCGGTACAACTCGGTTTTGTGGCGGGCACGCTGGTGTTTGCCCTGCTGATGCTGGCCGACCGCTTTGCGCCTTCGCGCGTCTTCCTGATCTGCTCGCTGCTCGGTGCGGCGCTCAATGCCGCCACCGTGTGGGTGCAGGGCGACTTCACCTTGTTGCTGGCGCTGCGTTTTGGCGTGGGTTTTCTGCTGGCCGGCATTTACCCGGTGGGCATGAAAATCGCGGCGAGCTGGTACCGCGAACGCCTGGGCGCGGTGATGGGTGTGCTGATAGGCGCGCTGGTGCTGGGCACCGCCTTGCCCCACGGCCTGCGTGCGCTGGCCGGTGATGCGGGCCTGCCGGCGTTTGCCGGGGGCGGCTCGCCCTGGCAGGCGGTGGTGCTGGGCGTGTCGCTGCTGGCCGCGCTGGGCGGCCTGGCGACGGCCTGGCTGGTGCCCGAGAGCCCGCACCTGGTGCGCGGTGCACGCATCACGCCGCGGGCGCTGGGCCTGATCTGGACCGACCGGCGCCTGCGCGCGTCGGTGTTTGGCTACTTCGGCCACATGTGGGAGCTCTACGCTTTTTTCGTGCTGGTGCCGCTGATCGTGGCGACCCGGCTGGCGGGTACCTCGGTGAGTGCTGCGGCCTTCTGGATCATTGCGGTGGGCAGCGCAGGCTGCGTCGGCGGCGGCCTGCTGGTGCGGCGTTTCGGCAGCGCACCCGTGGCGCAGCTGCAGCTGGCCATCAGCGGCGCCTGCTGCGTGGCGGCGCCGGTGATGCTGGCCGCGCCGCTGCCGTGGTTCATGGCCTGGATGCTGCTGTGGGGCGTGACGGTGTCGGGCGACTCGCCGCAGTTCTCCACCCTGACCGCGCAGAACGCGCCGCCTGCCGTGGCCGGCAGCGTGCTGACTTTCGCCAATTGCATCGGCTTTGCGATCTCGGTGCTCAGCATCGAACTGTTCGTGCGGGCCGCGCAGGCCTGGCCCTTGCCGGTGGTGCTGCCCTGGCTCGCCTTGGGGCCGGCCGTGGGGCTGCTGATGTTCCGGCCGCTGCTGCGTGGGCGCCGCTAGGGCGCATCGCATCGGGGTTTTTCCGCATCGGTTTTTCCACTTCCGGTCGGGCCTTCTCTACAGGCCGTAGGGAGTCCCCTACACCCTGAAAAGTCGCTGCTTCTTGTCCTTTTCCGTGGCACGCTGTTTGCATGCTAACCCTTGGCGCAACCACCCGGTTGCGCAGCAGGTGCTGGCTCATCAGCTTCTCTACTCCAAGGAATATCGCATGACCTCGACAAGACGTTCACTGCTCAGTCAAGCCTCCATCGCTGCTGCTGCCGGCACTGCGCTCGGCTTTCCCATGATCGCCCGCGCCCAGCAAAGCTTCAACTGGAAGATGACCAGTGCCTACCCCAAGGGCTCGCCCTTTTACATGGACGGCCCGGGCAGCGCGACCGACCTGGCCAAACGTATCGCCGACATGTCCGGCGGCCGCCTGAAGATCCAGGTTTTCGGCGCCGGTGAACTGATCCCGGCCTTCGAGGGGTTCGACGCCGTGCGTGCCGGCACGGTGGAGATGAACCACGCCAACAGCTACTTCTGGACCGGCAAGACTTTTGCCGCCCAGTACTTCACCGCCGTGCCTTTTGGCCTGAACTTCCAGGGCATGAACGGCTGGCTCTACGACGGCGGCGGCATCGAGCTGTGGAACGAGGTGTACGCACCCTTCGGCATGGTGGCCATGCCCTGCGGCAACACCGGCGTGCAGATGACGGGCTGGTTCAAGAAGGAAATCAATTCCGTGGCCGACCTCAAGGGGCTGAAGATGCGCATTCCCGGCCTGGCCGGCAAGGTTTACGCCAACCTGGGCGTGGACGTGAAGGTGTTGCCCGGCGGCGAGATTTTCCCCGCGCTCGAGCGCGGCGTGATCGATGCGGCCGAGTTCGTCGGCCCCTACCAGGACCGCCGCCTCGGGCTGCAGAAGGCGGCCAAGTACTACTACACCACCGGCTGGCACGAGTCGGCCACCGTGTCCGAGCTGCTGATCAACAAGGCCGCCTGGGACAAGCTGCCCAAGGACCTGCAGGCCATCGTGAGCAACGCGTCTGCGGCCTGCAACGTCATCAGCGAAGGCTGGTGCCAGAAGGCCAATGCCGAGGCCATGGACGACCTGGTCAAGAACCAGAAGGTCATCGCCAAGCCCCTGCCCGACGCGGTGATCAAGGCGCTGCGCGTGGAGACTGACAAGGTGCTGGCTGAGGCGGTGGCCAAGGACCCGCTGGTCAGGAAGGTGCACGACTCCTACATGGGCTTCAAGGCCAAGTACGACCGCTGGGTCGAGGTCAGCGAAGAGCAATACCACACCAAGGTGCGCGGCTGACGCGAAAGACCATTCATGACAAACAAGGCGATCGCCTCCATGATGGAGAAGATTGAATCGCTGGTCGATGTGGTTGGTCGGGCCACCCTCTGGGTGGCCCTGGCCATGATTGCATTGGTCGCGGTCAATGTCCTGCTGCGCTACGCCTTCAGCTTCGGCTCGGTCTGGGCCCAGGAACTGGAGTGGCACCTGCTGGCTGCGCTTATCCTGCTGGGCATGTGTTACGCCCTGCAGCGGGGCGACAACGTGCGGGTGGACCTGTTCTACGCGCACTACACGGCGCGCAAGAAGTTCATTGTTGACGTGGTCTCGCTGCTGCTTTTGCTGGCGGTGGCGCTGATCTTCATCAAGGTGTCGATCGCCTACGTGATGCAGGCCTACGCCATCCAGGAGAGCTCGCCCGATCCGGGCGGCATTCCGCTGCGCTGGATCGTCAAGTCGCTGATCCCGATCGGTTACGGCCTGGTGGCCCTGCAGACGGTGGCTGCCTTGCTGCGCCTGTTCCACACGCGCGCCCAGGCGCAGGAGGGCGGCCATGTTTGAACCGCAGACCTATGCCATCCTGATGCTGGTGGCCTTTTTTGCGCTGCTGATGATCGGCGTGCCGGTGGCCACGACACTGGCGACAGTCGGTTTCATCTTCGGCTACCTGGGCTTCGGCGACAGCCTGTTCAGCCTGCTGCCGGCGCGTTTCTACGGCATCGTCGCCGGTTACCAGTGGATGGCCATTCCGCTGTTCGTCTTCATGGGTGTGATGCTGGAGAAGTCGCGCCTGGCCGATGACCTGCTCGACGTGATGGGCCACATCGCCGGCGGCGTGCGCGGCGGCATGGGCGTGGGCATCATCCTGTTCGGCGTGCTGATGGGCGCGACCACCGGCATCGTCGGCGCCACCGTCATCACCCTGGGGCTGCTGACCCTGCCCACCCTGATCAAGCGGGGTTACAACAAGAGCATCGCCTGCGGCGCGATCTGCGCCTCGGGCACGCTGGGGCAGATCATTCCGCCCAGCCTGATCCTGATCCTGCTGTCGGACATCATGCAGCTCTCGGTGGGCACGCTGTTCGCGGCGGCGGTCGGCCCCGGCATGCTGCTGGCGGCGGTGTACATCATTTTCCTGCTGGTGCTGGGCTGGCTCAAGCCGGACCTGATGCCGCCGATCCCGCAGGCCGAGCGCGACGGCGTCTCGCGCCGCCAGCTCTGGATCCGCTTCTGGAAAGTGGTGGTGCCGCCCATCATGCTGGTGGTGGCGGTGCTGGGCTCCATCGTTGGTGGCATCGCCGCGCCGACCGAGGCCGCCTCCATGGGCGCAGTGGGCGCCGTGCTGATCACCGCCTTCTCGGGGCGCTTCAGCATGAAGGTGCTGAAGGAAGCGGCGCTGGAAACCAGCAAGATCACCGCCATCATGATGCTGATCCTGATGACGGCGCAGGTGTTTGCGCTGGCCTTCCGCGGCCTGCACGGCGAGGACCTGATCACCAGGATGTTCGACCTGCTGCCCGGCGGCGTGAACAGCGACATCTGGTTCATGATGGTCCTGATCTTCGTGCTCGGCTTCTTCATCGAGTGGATCGAGATCAGCTACATCGCCGTGCCCCTGTTCCTGCCGGTGCTGCTGGCCCAAGGGGTGGACCCGGTCTGGCTGGCGATGCTGATCACGGTGAACCTGCAGTCGTCCTTCCTGACGCCGCCTTTCGGCTGGGCCCTGTTCTACCTCAAGGGGGTGGCGCCGCCCGAGGTGACGATCAAGGACATCTACAAGGGCGTGATTCCCTTCATCACCATGCAGTTCCTGGCGCTGCTGCTGCTGTTCTTCTATCCGCAGATCGCGCTCTGGTTGCCCAAGGCCATCGGCTGGTAGCGATGCAGGCGTTTACCGCGCGATCAGCACCGGCACCGGCGACTCGGCCGCCACCTTGGCGGCCACGCTGCCCAGCACGAGCCGGGCGATGCCGGTGCGGCCGTGGGAGCCCATGACGACGAGGTCGGCCCCTTCGTCCTTGACCGTCTGGACAATGCCGCTGACGGCCGACACGTTCTCGGCCATGCGCGCCTCGAGCTTGACGCCCACGTCCGGTGCGCCGCACAGCGCCGCGACCTTGGCATGGGCCTGGGCGGCGTGTTTCTGCGCGGCGGCCATGTAGGCCTGAACGCCCAGCGGGTTGGTCTCGCCGATGCTCAGGTAGGGGTAGGGGTCCACGACATACAGGGCGATGAGTCTGGCGCCATGGGTGCGCGCCAGGTTGACCGCCAGTTCGGCCGCGTGGGCAGATGCTTCGGAGCCGTCGGTCGCCAGAAGAATGTTCTTGAACATGGGAGCCTTGTCTGGTGATGATGAACAGGCGCTTATCTTGCGGTGACGGGCGGCCGATTTATTGATGTGCATCAAGCCAGGCGCACAGGCGCCACCCTATATTGGCCGCATGACAACCCATCCCGCCGCGCATGACCCGGGCCATTCCAGCGAGCCGCTGACCGGTTTTTCCCAGTGTCACCTGGGCATTCTGTCGAAGCTTCAGGCCTTCGAGGAATTGCCCGCGCTCCAGGCGGCTGCGGCCCAGGCGCGAACCATCGCCACCGACACGCTGGCCCTGTTCCACCACGCGGTGTACGAGCACCATGCGGACGAGGAGCGCGAGCTGTTTCCGGCCGTGTTGCGAAGCGCCGGCCGGGGGCGGGAAGCCGACGAGGTTCAGGCCATGGTGCAGCGCCTGACTGCGGAGCACCGCCAGATCGAGGCCATGTGGAAAAAGCTGGAGCCCGCCGTCAAGGCCGTGGCCAAGTCGCAGTCTGTCGATCTGGACCTCGATGCCGTGGAGGAACTGGTTCACGCCTATTCCTCACATGCGCGTTTCGAGGAGGAGTATTTCCTGCCCCTGGCGGAAATCATTCTCGGGCGCGACGGCAACCACATGGAGGCGCTGGGCCTGTCGCTTCACCTGCGGCACACCCCGCAGCCCATCGGCCACATCTGAGCCTGCGCCGCGCCGGTGCGCCCGGGGTTCCTGTCCGCCTCGCTGTACGATAGCCAATGGCGCTCGGAGCGATGGGCTCGGAGGCCGTCTTCCTCACATCGGTGCATTCCATGAAAAGTCATTCAGGCCCCGGCGGGCTCGTCTATTCGACCGACGCGGGACGCATGTGCCCGGCTTGCCGCAAGCCGCTGGCGCAGTGCGTGTGCCGCCAGACGCGGCCACTGGCCCCGTCCGACGGCATTGTCCGGGTGTCGCGCGAAACCAAGGGCCGCGGCGGCAAAAGCGTGACCCTGGTCAAGGGGCTGGCGCTGCAGGACGCGGCGCTGGTGCTGGTCGGCAAACAGCTCAAGGCGGCCTGCGGCTCCGGCGGCACGGTCAAGGACGGCGTGATCGAGGTGCAGGGCGACCATGCCGCGCTGGTGGTGGACCTGCTCACCAAACAGGGCTGGACCGTCAAGCGTGCGGGCGCATGAAGCCTGAAGACCTGCAACTGCTGGTGACGCGCGAGATGCCGTATGGCAAGTACAAGGGGCGGCTGATCGCCGACCTGCCCGGCAACTACCTGGCATGGTTTGCCCGCGAAGGTTTTCCTAGGAACGAGATCGGTCGTCTGCTGGCGCTGATGCTGGAAATCGATCACAACGGGCTGTCCGCGCTGCTGCAGCCCCTGCGCAAGCGCTGACCGGGGGGCTTGTTTCCGGGCAGCGCCAGGCATACGATGGACGGGCCGTTGCGCGACGGGCGCGCAGTCGGCCTGGATGCAGCCGGGAGGCCTTATGCCGCAATTGATCGCTTCGGTCGAGGGAGTCGAAATCAAGCATGTCCACCTGCGCAAGGACCGGACCACGCTGGGCCGGCGACCACACAACGACATTGTGTTCAACAACCTGGTGGTCAGCGGCGAGCACTGCGTGTTTGAACTCGAAGGCCTGGCCGACGTGTATGTCGAAGATCTGGCCAGCACCAACGGCACCTATATCAACGGCAAGATGATCAAGTCACGGCAATTGCTGCACGACAACGACATCATCGCCATCGGGAACTTCAGGATCCAGTACCTCTCGGCCTCGGAAGATTCCGGCTACCACGAGACCGCGGCGATGAAGCTCGATGGCCACGCCGCAACGGCTGCGGGCGCCACACTGCACGCCAGCTTCAAGGTGCTCTCGGGTTCTTCCGCCGGACTGGAGGTGCCGGTGGTCAAGGCGGTGACTACTTTCGGCAAGCCCGATGTCAGCGTCGTGGCTGTCTCCCACCGGCGCTACGGCTACTACGTGGCCCACCTGGCCGGCGAGGTTCAGCCGACGCTCAACGGCCAGCCGATAGGCGCCGATGCGGTGCCGCTGGCCCACAACGACGTGCTGGAACTGGCGGGAACCAGCATGCAGTTTTTGCTCCAGGACCGTTAGCGCCGTGGTGTGGGAAGCTTCTTTGAGGGAGGGTGTATTTCATACTTTTTAGTACTTAATACAAAAGATTGACAGGGTTTTACAGACCTTTTATTATGTAATTTAGTACCCAGATCCTTCAGCAATACCAAGAAGAATCAAGAAGAAGAACAACAAGCTACGCACAGAGCTTGTTCAAAAGGCGCCGCCCCGGCGCCGGTCTCAGGCCCTTTCACGGTCATTTTCCAACCGAAGCCGCGTTCCGCTGGAACGCTTAATTCTCTATCCCGAGACAAATTTTCTATCGAGGCGGAGGCCTAACCTATAGACTATGAGCGTTCACACATTAATACGGGAAGGCCGCAAACGGCTGGCCATGAGCGAGCAGCAATTTGCTGACGCTGCAGGGGTCAGCCGCGGGGCCGTACAACAATGGGAAAGACCAGGCGGAACCGCGCCAAAACGTTCCAACCAGCGCAGGGTCGCCGAGCTGCTCGGCATTTCCGTGGCCGAGTTGATGTCCGGGGGGTCCAACGTGAGCCCGGGCTTTGACGTGAGGGCTGAAGTGCCACTGATTTCGGAAGTGCAGGCCGGAAACTACACGGTCATTGACAACTTCAATGCCAACGACGGGTTCGAACGGGTGCCGGTGACCATACCCATCAAGCGTCACACGTTTGCGCTGCGTGTCCAGGGTGACAGCATGGTGGGCGACAGCATCGATTCTTTCCCCGAAGGTTCGCTGCTGATTGTGGAGCCCGAAATGCAGGCCTTGCCGGGCGACTATGTCATCGCACTCAACAGCGAGAACCAGACGACCTTCAAGCAGCTCATCAAGGATGGTGGCGAGCTGTTCCTCAAGCCCCTTAATGTGCGCTACCCCATCCGTCCCCTGGGCAATGCCGAGATCATCGGCGTCGTGCGCGAATTCACCAAAAAATTCCGCTAGCCCGGTAGCTGGCGCAAACCGCCGAACAGCGGCCCAAGGTCCCAGCAGGGGCCGTTTGGCCGGCATTTGCCCGGTTGGGGCAAAAATAGTTTCGTTTTGGATAGAAAAGCCATCTTTTTTTCGGGATTTGGGTAGACTCCCCCTAAAAAGGGAGTGCGCGTGCTGAACGATGTAACCGAGCCGATGGTCTTGGGGGCGTTGCTGATGGTGTCTGTGGTGGGGGTCTGCATCCTGCTCTACAGAAGTCATCTGCGGCGCGCAGCCCTGCGCAGCATGAGTGCGCCCAGCCAGTGGCCGATCACGGCGCGCGAACTGGTCGGCCCGGCTGAACATGAAGTCTGGCAGTGGTTGTGCGAGGTCTTTGCGGACTACCACGTCATGCTCAAGATCCCGCTGGTGCGCTACACCGCGCCCACCACCCCCGCAGAAGGCAAGGTCTGGCACAAGCGCCTGAGCGGCGTCTACTGCACCTTCACGGTATGCGGCGCGGACGGTACCGTGATCGGCTGCGTGGACGTCGTGGGGGCGGGTGACGGCGACAGGGCGCACTGGTACGTCAAGGAGACCGTTCTCGGCAAATGCGGCATCCCCTATGTCATGGTCAGCTGCGACAAGCTGCCGGCGGGGGAGAGCCTGCGGTCGGCTTTCATCGGCCAGATTGACTTGAGCGGCACGGACACGACCGATCCGCTGGATCCGCCGTCAAGCCGCCAGGCGCGCCCCCAGCCGAAGTCCAGCCTGGAGCAACAGTGCCTGGCCGGTGCCTTTCCGCTGGGCGGAACCGTCAATTCCTGAGCGCCGGCGCCGAGGCTTCATTTGGTAACCGTTGCGGAGGCCATGTTTTGACCGGCGGGGTGTTTGTGATTTATGCTGGCTGCCAGACGCGGGGTTGCATCGGGCGGCGTGCCCACACAAGAAGGAGATGACGTGAACCTATCCACATGGCTGATGACGGCGCTGGGCCTTTTGCTGGGCGTCGGCTTGGGGGTTCTGGCGCATTGGGGCTGGTCGCGCCGCCGCGTCGAGCAGAAGCTGCGTTTGCCGGCACGCTGGCTGCTCAACGCCCGCGGCCTGATGACCAGCGAGGAGCAGGAGGTGTGGAAGTGGCTGCGCACGGCTTTTGCGGACCATGCGGTGATGATCAAGGTGCCGGTCATGCGCTTCACGATTCCGAGCACGAAAGCCCGGCCCGACGACAAGGACCAGCAGTGGCACGAACTGCTGGAGGGGGTTTACTGCAGCTTCACCGTCTGCACGCTGGACGGCAAAGTGGTCGGCTGCGTCGATGTGCCGGGCAAACGGGGCCTGACCAAGGCGCAAAAGGACATGAAGGAAAGCCTCTTGCTGGAATGCGGGATCGGCTACACCACGGTGCGCAGTGGCAGCTTGCCCTCGGGCGGCGCCATGCGGGCGGCGTTCCTGGGCGAAGTGCCGATGTCGGAGGCCGAAGCCGACGAGACCCGCGGCGGCGACAGCAGCTTTCATGCGGCGCTCGATGAGTTCACCAGCGAGAAAGTGCGTGCTGCCAAGGCTGCCGCCCTCAAGGAGATCAAGGACAAGCAGGCTGCAGAAACCGACCCCAAGGGGAAAAACCGCAACATCGGCTTCAACCCGGATGGCACCGGTGCCTTCATGAGCCGGGACAAGCCGGGCCGCTTCGCGACGCCCTGGGAAGACTCCTTCACCCTGCCGGCCGACGGCTCGCGCGCCAGGTAGTCCTGCCCTCCCGACCGCGGGGGCGGTCCCGGAGCCTGTGCAGGCGGCCTTGGCCGCCTTTTTTGTGACTGCTGAAAGACCCGTCCTACACGCAGTCGCGTGCGTGGCGCCCGCGCGGCGGGCGTGATCTCCCTCAGGCCTTCCGCGCCTGTCTCCCTAGACTGGGGCATCTTTCACCGCTCAGGAGCACAACATGATCAAAACCAACCTCACATTTCGCGCGCGCCACGCTTGGGCCGGCCTGGGGCTGAGCCTGCTCATGGGGGCTGCGCTGGCGCAGGCGCCCATCACGGCGGTTGGCACCACGGGCATTGACGCCTCGGGCAGCACGCAGAAGGAGCGCGCCGCCTGCATGGACGGCCGGTCCCAGCAGGACCAGGCCACCTGCCTGCGGGAAGTGAACAATGCCGCCGCCGAAAAACGCAGCGGCAAGCTTGACAACAGCAGCGCCCAGTTCGAGGCCAACGCCCGCCTGCGCTGCGAAGCGCTCACGGGCGAGGACCGCTCGGCCTGTATGGCCCGTGTGATCGGGTACGGCAATGCCAGCGGCAGTGTCGCCGGCGGCGGGGTGATTCGCGAGGTCGAAACCGTGGTGGTGCCGGCCGGCGCCACATCGGTTCGCATCGAGCCGCAGACGAATGCGCCGGTGTTGCTGGTACCGGTTCCCGTCCCGCAAAAATAAGTAAAGTACGGCATGGCTGACCGCTTGGCCGGCCCCGCCGACATGACCACTGATGAAAGCAGGCGCCCTTGACTGACAAGCCCAGACATTTCTCCATGCTGCGGGAGTTTCACCTCGCGGACTTCCTCACGCTGTGTAATGCGGCCTGCGGCGTCGCGGGTGTTTTCCTGGCCATGCTGTATGCGGTAGAGGGCGCCAAGGCCTGGTTTTATGCGGCCGCGGCGATGGCGCCGGCGGCTTTCATTTTTGACGTGCTCGACGGGCGCGTGGCGCGCTGGCGCAGCCAGCATTCGGCACTGGGGCGCGAGCTTGATTCGCTCGCAGACATCATCTCTTTCGGGGTGGCACCAGCGGCCCTGGCATTTGCCGCGGGCCTGCGCGGCGGCTGGGACTGGATTGCGCTGATCTATTTCGTCTGCTGCGGCGTGAGCCGGCTGGCGCGTTACAACGTCACGGCTGAAACACTGTCGGCGGGCGCCGACAAGGTGGCCTATTTCGAGGGCACACCGATTCCCACCAGCGTGCTGCTGACCGCCTTGCTGGCGGTGGCGGCCTGGCAGGACCGCCTCGGCGATCAGCTGTATGGTGGTGTCTGGATGGTGGGCCCCTGGGCGCTGCATCCCCTGTCCCTGCTGTTTGTGCTGTCTGGCACCCTGATGCTGAGCAAGACGCTGCGTATTCCCAAGTTCTGAGCCCCGGTAGGGCAGCGCTTGTGGGTTTAAGGCCGAATCGGCTCCCAGCCATTGCAGGGATTGCGCTGGCAGCTATCAAAATGAGAGTGGCGAAGGGCGTGTGGTGGTCACTGCATCTCCCGTTGTCAGCCTGCGCTGACAGGTCCTTTCAGATTCCGCCTATAGCGCACGCCTTCCCGTCCATCAAGAATGAGCTCATGTCCCGTCAACCAGATGTCAACACTGTCCAGCCCGCCTGGCTGTCCAGTTCACCGCCCCGGCGTGTGCTGGGGTCGCTGATGGCCTATGTCTCGGCGGTGTCTGTTGGCGTCGCCGCGGTTGCCGTGCTGGCCACGGCGGAGGTTCCCGTGGAAGCCTGGATCGCCCCGTTCTGACCATCATGTCTTCCACCCATCGCCCCCATCCCTCCGAAAATGGCGAGCCTCTGTCGCCGGGCGGAAAAACCGTGCCGGCACCAGCCGAATTTCCGGTTGAACCGGATCTCGGCCCCGTGCCCCCGCCGGCCCATCCGGAAGAGCCCGGAACCGTCCAGCCCGCCATTTAAGCCCTGGTCATGTCTGTCCCCCTTTCCAAAGCCCAGCAGGCGCTGGCCGATTACGACGAGGCGAGGGCGGACTACATGCGCTTTCTGAGCATGGACCCGCCTGACTACAAGGCGGTCAACGACGCGATGGTGGCCATGGACGAAGCCCATATCCGCTTCAAGCTGGCGATGGGCGACTTCGACCCGCCTACCCATCTGCGCCCGCTGTAGCGCTAGCGGCTGCCTTGGCGCGGTCTGCACCCACCAACGGGCCAGTCCACGGTTCTTCAAACAAGTGCCTACAATCGCGGCATCATGCCAAGGCCGACCGGCCACCCACTGAAGGATCCCCGTGCAAGACAGCTTTGACGACATTGCCAAATTCAAGGCAGTGCTGGCGGACCATGGGGTTCCCGGTGCGCTGGCCTTCCTGAACCGTCGCTCGCCGCACCGCTACACGGCCATCTACAAGCTTGCCGGCGACGTGATGCTGAACGTGGGCATTCATGACCGGCTCGGAGAGGTGGCGTCCCCCTTGCCGCCCACGCCCCGTGAGCATTCGTTGTGCAGTTATGTGCAGCCTGCGCAAGCCTTCGTCAGCGAAGACATCCTGACCGACGCGCGCCTGGCCACCCATTACCAGCGCGGGTTGATCAATGCCTATGTCGGGCTGCCCCTGTCGCGCGGACCCCAGCATCTGTACGGTACGCTGTGCCAGATGGACCCCCAAACCCAGCACCTGCCGGAAGGTGAATACCGCTTTCTGGAAATGGTTGCGCCGCTGCTGCTCGAACACCTGGACTGACGGGGATGCCTCACCCGCGGCGGGCGGGTAGGTGATCTCCGACAACTGGAGATTGAGTTGGCCTATGCCGCCAGCGCGCCGGCTTGCGCACAATGGTTGACATCCAGGGGCCGGCTCAGCCTGCCCCGCACTGTGGATCCACCAGCCGGAGACGATGACATGCAGGCCCACCTCAACACTTCCCCCATGCGACCCACCGTTGCCCTGGCCGACTACGATTTTCTGCGCGCCACTTACGACATGCTGCTGCGCGCACCGGTGCCCGACCGGCGTGCCATCGACGCGGCGTTCGCGGCGCTGGACGCGGCCCACGCGCGCCTGAAGGCGGCGCACCTGCAGCAGTCGTTCGGCCTGCTGAACTAGGATTTTTCGAACCGGGATTTTGCTGCAAGGGCGGCGTCCGCACGTTCGGCAGCAAGCTTCTCCGGTTTCTGGACGACACGCCCCTCTCTGACACCCCAAAGCAGGACAACACTTGGCGCTCATTACCTATCTCGTCGAGGACAACCAGACCATCCTCGATAACCTGATCGAAACGCTGGAAGAGATCGCGTCGGTGGTCGTGGTCGGCCATGCCGCCACCGAATCGGAAGCCAGGCGCTGGCTTTCGTTGCATGAGGGACAGTGGCAACTGGCCGTCGTCGACATGTTCCTGCGCGAGGGCAGCGGCCTGGGGGTGCTGGAAGGCTGCCGCCAGCGTGAACCTCACCAGAAGGTGGTGGTGCTGACCAATTTCGCCACCACCGATATTCGCCAGCGCAGCATCGCGCTGGGCGCGGATGCGGTGTTCGACAAGTCCAACGAACTCGACGAGTTCTTCGCCTACTGCATTGCCGAAACCGCGCGCGACGTGCCGTTGCCGGAGGCCTGATGTCGGATGCCCGGACTTCCCGGGCTCACTCAACTCGTTGTGCCAACTCTTTGTGCCGAAAAGGGCATGCAGCCCTTTCCCTGCAAGCGCTACAAGCTATCAAATAAATAGCATTCCGGCCCGGGTGGCGAGGGACGCCTGATTCAGGGGTGCAGCAGGATGGTGACCAGCAGCGAGGCCGCCGTGCTGGCTTTCAGCGCATGTGGTTCGCCTCCGGGCAGGGCCATCAGCTCGCCGGCGCGCAGCGTGCGCGAAAGTCCGGGGGTGCTGACCACGGTTTCACCCTCCAGGCACTGGATGGTGATTTCGCCAGGCACCTGGTGTTCGGGCACGCTCTGGCCGGCCGCCAGCACCAGGCGCATCAGCTGCAGTTTTCCGGTCTTGAGCAGGCTGTGGGTTTTGACACCCTGCAGCTTGCCGGCGAGGGGCTGCACATTGATGATGTCGAGCGGTTGCGCGTGGTCCAAGGCCATGGTGTATTTCCTCCGGGTGTCTGTTGTCACACTACCCAGCCGCAGCGGATTTGTCCAGAGGAAACATTCGCCAGCGCTTGCCGGTGTACCTGCCGTGGATAATGGGCGCCAAAAAGGGGCTTTCCGCCACGCACATGCCTGACCTCCCGTGCTTCCGATTCCTTGTTCGACCGCGTGTGTGGCTGCGCGCGTTCCCGCTGATGCTGGCGCTGCTGATCTCCCCGCTGCTGCATGCGCAGGGCGGCACGCTGGTGATTGGCCAGCAGGGCAGTTACACGCTGTCGCGCGCCTTCATGGTGCTGGAAGACCCCGGTGGAAAGCTGACGCTGGACGAGGTGTTGCAGCCGGCACAGCAGGCGCGTTTCAGACCCGTTGCCGAGGGCAGGTCGGCCACCAACTTCGGCCTGACCTCGTCGGCCTTCTGGCTGCGCATCGGCCTGAAGGCGCAGGTGGACGCGCCAGCGCCGTGGCTGCTGGAGGTCGCTTTCCCGACGCTCGACCAACTGGACGTCCACACGGCCAACCCCCGCGGCGGGTTGGCGCACCAGCGCGGCGGGGATCTGTTGCCCTTTGCCAGCCGGGCCGTGCCCCACCGCAACCATGTATTCCCGGTGACGCTGCAGCCCGGCGCCGATACCACCTTGTATCTGCGCGTGCAGTCGCAGGGAACGCTGTCGGTGCCTGCCCGCCTGTGGCAGACCGCGGCGCTGTGGCAGCACGACCAGCGAGAGTACGCCGTGCTCAGCCTGTACTTCGGCCTGCTGATCGGTCTGCTGCTGTACAACCTGCTGCTGTTTTTTTCGGTGCGCGACCGGGCCTACCTGATCTATGTCGGTTTTGTCGCCGGCATGGCCGTCTCGCAGGCGGCGCTGACGGGACTGGGCGTCCAGTACCTCTGGCCCGGACAGACCTGGTGGGGCCATATCGCGTCGCCGGTGGGCCTGTCCGTGTCCGCCGCGTTCGGCCTCCTGTTTGCGCGCAACTTTCTCGCCAGCGCCACGCGCATGCCGCGCCTGGACCGCGTGATGCAGGTGCTGGTGGGTGGCTGGATCCTGACGCTGCTGGTGGCGGTGCTGCTGTCTTACGCGGTCTCTTCATGGATGGTGACCGGGCTGGCTGTCGTCAGTGTCACGGTGGTGGTGCTGGCGGGTATCCTCAGTCTGCGGGCCCGCTACCCCGGCGCACCGTATTTTCTGACGGCCTGGGCCGTGCTGCTGACCGGGGTGATGATCATCGCGCTGCACAACATCGGCGTGCTGCCGTCGAACCTGCTGACGACCAATGCGCTGCTGATCGGTTCGGCGCTGGAGATGGTGCTGCTGTCGTTTGCGCTGGCCGACCGCATCAACGTGGCGCTGGCGGAAAAGGAACAGGCCCAGGCCGCCAGCCAGGCCGACCATGCCATGGTGGAAGCCCTGCGCCACTCGCAGGAGCGTTACCGCGCGGTGCTGCAGGAGCGCGAAACCATACTTGCCAACTCCATCGTCGGCATCGCCTTCCTCACGCCGGAAGGGCGTTTTCGCTGGGCCAACCAGGCCATGCTCGACATTTTTGCCGCTGGCGACCAGCCGCTGACCTCGATGGAGCCGTTTTACCTGTCGCGCGAGGACTACCTGCGCGTCGGCGGCGAGGTGGCGGCCTGCATCCGGGCGGGGCAAGCTTACGCGACCGAGATTGAGGTCCGCCAGTACACCGGTTCACACATCTGGATTTCCCTGTCCGGCAAGGCCGTCAGCCCGCGCGACCTGACGCAGGGCACGGTGTGGGTGATGACGGACATCACCCGGCGCAAGGAACTGGAAGCCGAGCTGGTGCGTACCTCGTCGGAGCGGGAAGCCATGCTGAACAGCGCGCTGGTGGGCATTGTGCTGTCCGTGGCGCGCAGGCTGGAGTGGGTCAACGCCAAATTCGCCGAGATGATGGACTTCCCGCGCGAGGAGCTGATCGGCCAGTCGGCCCTGCAGCTGCATACGGACGCGGCCGCCTGGGAGAACTTCGGGCAGCGCGCGCACGAGGCCCTGAAAACCGCCGGCACCTACACCTGCGAGCAGCAGTTTCGGCGGCGCAACGGGGAGTTGTTCTGGGTGCAGGCGGGTGGCAGCTGCCTGCAGCCGCTGGCTCCGGAGGCGGGGGTGATCTGGACTTTCCTGGACATCACCGAGCGCAAGCAATCGGAGCAGGACACGCGCGAGGCGCTGGAGCGGCAGCGGGAGCTCAATGAGCTGCGCAGCCGTTTTGTGGCCATGACCAGCCACGAGTTCCGCACGCCGCTGGCGAGCATCCTGTCGTCGGGGGAAATCCTCAAACACTATGGCGACCGGCTGTCCCTGCCCGAGAAGGCGGAAGTGCTGGACACCATCGCGACCAGTGTGCAACGCATGACGCGCATGCTCGACCGTGTGCTGCTGATCGGCAAGGCCGAGGCGCAGATGCTGGACTTTGAGCCGCAGCCGCTGGATCTCGAAAAACTCTGCCATCAGCTGGTGCAGGAGGCGCGCGCGCTGCAACCCGGCAGCCCGTGCGAGCTGCGCCTGCTGTTTGCGGCCGCAGGCGGCGCGGGGCTGCACGATGAAAAACTGCTCAGACACATCCTGGGCAACCTGCTGTCCAACGCCGTCAAGTATTCACCTCTAGGTGGCGTCGTGTTGTGCCGTGTTTTTCTGGCAGACCGGCAGCTGGTGCTGGAGGTGTCTGACAACGGCATCGGCATTCCCGCCGATGAAATCACCCACCTGTTCGAGTCCTTTCACCGTGCCAGCAATGTCGGCGCCATCCCGGGCACCGGCCTGGGCCTGGCCATTGTCAAGAACGCGGTGGACCTGTACGGCGGCACGATTGAAGTCAGCAGCCTGGTGGGTCCGGCCGGTTCAGGCACCTGCTTCACGGTGCGCCTGCCGTTGAGAACCCAGGCGCAGGACGCGCTGGTGCAGCCCGCCCTGCTGTAATCCGGAACAAGCCCGAAACAAACCCGAAACCAGCTTGGGAACCGCCGCTTCAGGCCTGCTGCGGGGTCGCCGTGGCGGATGCCGGGCTGAACACTTCCAGCAGGCGGTCGAGTCCGCCCTCGTTGATGGCGACCATGGCCTGTTCACGCACCTTGGGTTTGGCGTGGTAGGCCACCGAGAGGCCGGCTTCCCCCATCATCGGCAGGTCGTTGGCGCCGTCGCCCATGGCGATGGCCTGGGCGGGCCGGATGTCGAGCATGGCGCAGGTTTGCAGCAGCATCTTTTTCTTTTCCTCGCCATCGCAGATGTCGCCCCAGGGCTGGTCCACCATGCGGCCGGTCAGCAGGCCGTTCTCGACTTCCAGCACGTTCGAGCGTGTGTAGTCGATGCCGAGTTCATCCCGCACACGGTCGGTGAAAAAGGTGAAGCCGCCGCTGACCAGCAGCACCTTCAGGCCGGCCGCCTTGCAGGCATGCACGAGTTCGGCGGCGCCGGGGTTGAGCTTGAGCCGCTGGTGGTAGACCTCGTCCATGCTGTCGACGCTGACGCCCTTGAGCAGGGCCACGCGCCGGCGCAGGCTTTCCTTGTAGTCGGCGATTTCGCCGCGCATGGCCGCTTCGGTGATGGCGGATACTTCGGCCTTGCGGCCGGCGGCGTCCGCAATTTCGTCGACACACTCGATGTTGATCAGCGTCGAGTCCATGTCGAAGGCAATCAGCTTGAAGTCGCTGAGCCGGAGCTCGGGCGTGGTGATGTTGATGACGAGGCCGGGGAGGGTTTCAGCGGGGGTCATGCGGGCGTGGCTTCCGTGGTGGTTTTGGGTTGTCCGAGGGATTTCAATACATCGCGAACCATCTGCGCCCGGTCCTTGGGTTCCTTGAGTTCGCGTTCGATGCGCAGCTTGTCGTTGCCGGCCAGCTTGATGTGTCTGTTCTTCTGGATCAGGTGCATGATCGCCATCGGATCGATGGGCGGGTCCTTTTTGAAGGTGATGTTGATCACGGTGGGCGCGGCATCGACCTTGACCACGCCGTAGGGCTTGGCGATCACGCGCAGGCGGTGCACGTCAATCAGGGTCTGCGCCTGCGCCGGCAGCTTGCCGAAGCGGTCCACGATTTCCTCGAGCAGGCTGTCGATCTGGTCGGTGTTTTTGGCGGTCGCGAGTTTTTTGTAGAAGCTCAGGCGCAGGTGCACGTCGCCGCAGTAGTCACTCGGCAACAGGGCCGGCGCATGCAGGTTGATCTCGGTGCTGACGTTGAGCGGCGCCAGCAGGTCGGGCTCGCGCCCGGCCTTCAGGGATGACACGGCTTCGTTGAGCATCTCGTTGTAGAGCTGGAAACCAATCTCCATCATGTTGCCGCTCTGGTTTTCGCCGAGTACCTCGCCGGTTCCGCGTATTTCCAGGTCGTGCATGGCCAGGTAAAAACCCGAGCCGAGTTCTTCCATCTGCTGGATCGCTTCGAGCCGCTGGCTCGCCTGTTTGGTCAGGCCTTCGATGTCGGGCACCATCAGGTAGGCATAGGCCTGGTGGTGGCTGCGGCCGACCCGCCCGCGCAGCTGGTGCAGTTGCGCCAGGCCGAACTTGTCGGCGCGGCTCATCACGATGGTGTTGGCGCTGGGCACGTCGATGCCGGTCTCGATGATGGTCGAGCACAGCAGCAGGTTGTAGCGCTGCGCCACGAAGTCCTTCATGACTTTTTCGAGTTCACGCTCCGGCATCTGGCCGTGCGCGACGGCGATGCGCGCTTCGGGCAGCAGGGCCTCGAGTTTTTCGCGGCGGTTCTGGATGGTCTCGACCTCGTTGTGCAGGAAGTAGACCTGGCCGCCGCGCTTCAACTCGCGCAGCACCGCCTCGCGGATCACGCCGTTGCTTTCGCTGCGCACAAAGGTCTTGATCGCCAGGCGCCGCTGCGGCGCGGTGGCGATCACGCTGAGGTCGCGCAGGCCTTCGAGGGCCATGCCCAGCGTGCGCGGAATCGGTGTGGCGGTCAGCGTGAGCACATCGACTTCGGCGCGCATGGCTTTCATGGCTTCCTTGTGGCGCACGCCGAAGCGGTGCTCCTCGTCGATGATGAGCAGGCCCAGGCGCTGGAACTTCACGTCCTGGCTCAGCAGCTTGTGGGTGCCGACCACGATGTCGATGCTGCCGTCGGCGATGCCCTTGATGGCGGCGGTGATCTCCTTGCCCGAGCGGAAGCGGCTCATCTCGGCGACCTTGACCGGCCATTTGGCAAAACGGTCCACCAGCGTCTGGTAGTGCTGCTCGGCCAGCAGGGTGGTGGGCGCCAGCAGCGCAACCTGCTTGCCGCCGGTGATGGCGATGAAGGCGGCGCGCAGGGCGACCTCGGTCTTGCCGAAGCCGACGTCGCCGCAGACCAGGCGGTCCATGGGGCGCGGGCTGATCATGTCCTGGATCACCGCGTGGATGGCGGCGCGCTGGTCGGCGGTTTCCTCAAAGCCGAAGTCGTTGGCGAAACTCTCGTAGTCGTCGGGCGAGTAGCGGAAGGCGTGGCCTTCGCGAGCGGCGCGGCGGGCGTAGATGTTGAGCAGCTCGGCGGCCGAGTCGCGCACCTGTTCCGCGGCCTTGCGCTTGGCCTTTTCCCACTGGCCGCTGCCCAGGCGGTGCAGCGGCGCCTCGTCGGCGCTGACGCCGGTGTAGCGGCTGATCTGCTGCAGCTGGCTGACCGGCACATACAGTGTTGCGTCGTCGGCGTATTGCAGGTGCAGGAACTCGGTGTTGCCCTGGCCCAGGTCCATGTTGACCAGGCCTTTGTAGCGGCCGATGCCGTGGGCGCTGTGCACCACCGGGTCGCCGACATTGAGCTCGGACAGGTCCTTGATCAGCGCCTCGACGTCGCTGACCTGTTCCTGCTTTTTGTTGCGGCGGCGGGTCACCGCACCGGCCGCAAACAGCTCGGTTTCGGTGACGAAGTCAATGTCGCCTGCCAGCCAGCTGAAGCCGGTGTTCAGGGCCGCGGTGGCAATGCCGAGTTTTTCGCTGCTGGTCTGGAAGTCTTCCAGTGAATCAAAAGCCGGCGGGCTGACGCTGCTGGCGCGCAGGAAGTCGAGCAGGCTTTCGCGCCGGCCGTCACTTTCCGCCAGCAACAGCACCCGGTGCGGCGTGTTGCGGATGTGGGCCTTCAGGCGTGCGAGCGGGTCTTCCGCGCCGCGCACCACCGACATCTCGCCGAGCTTCTGGAAGTTCGCGTTGTCGGCCACGTCCTCGATCGCCGGGCGGATGGCCAGCTGCGCGTAGTCGTTGGCGCGCGCGTAAAACTGCTCGGTGCCGAGGAACAGCGCTTCCGGCGGCAGGGCCGGGCGGTCCGGTGCATCGCGTACCAGGCGGTAGCGGTCCTTGGTGTCCTGCCAGAAGCGCTGGAAAGCCGGCTCCAGGTCGCCATGCAGCACCACCATGGCGTCGCTGCCGAGGTAGTCGAACACGGTCGCTGTGTTGTCGAAAAAAAGCGGCAGGTAGTACTCAATGCCGGCCGTCGCCACGCCGTTGCCAATGTCCTTGTAGATGCGGCTCTTGGTCGGGTCGCCGTCCAGCAGTTCGCGCCAGCGGTTCCGGAACTTGGCACGCGCCTCGTCGTCCATCGGGAACTCGCGGCCCGGCAGCAGCCGCACTTCAGGCACCGGGTACAGGCTGCGCTGGCTGTCGGGGTCGAAGGTGCGGATGGAGTCGATCTCGTCGTCGAACAGGTCTACCCGGTAAGGCACGGGCGAACCCATGGGAAACAGGTCGATCAGGCCGCCGCGCACCGCGTATTCGCCGGGGCTGACCACCTGCGAGACATGGGTGTAGCCGGCCAGGGTCAGCTGGCTCTTGAGTTTGGCCTCATCTAGCTTTTGCTTGACCTTGAAGTGAAAGGTGTAGCCGGCCAGGAACGACGGCGGCGCCAGGCGGTACAGCGCGGTGGTGGCCGGCACGATGACCACGTCGGCGCCGGTTTCCTTGTCGTGCTGGCTGATGCGCCACAGGGTGGCCAGGCGTTCGCTGATCAGGTCCTGGTGCGGGGAGAAGGTGTCGTAGGGCAGGGTTTCCCAGTCGGGAAATAGCGCGCAGCGCAGGGCCGGCGCGAAAAAGGCCAGCTCGTCGAGCAGGCGCTGTGCCGTGGCCGCGTCCGCCGTGACGATGGCGGTGAGCCGGCCGGCGGCTTTTTCCCTCAGGCCCAGCTGCGCCAGCAACAGGGCATCGGCAGAGCCGGCGGGTTGCGGCAGGGTGTAGCGTTTGCCAGGGAGCAGTTTGGGTAAATCCATGAAACAGTCGGAATTAGGTAACAGGAAAGCGTCGGAAAAAAGGAAAACACCCCAAACGGTGCAGAGTGGGGTGTGAACGGCCCTGGCTGGCCTTTGACGCCCCGATTTTAGAATCTATGATCAAGCCATGACGCCGCTCCCGCCGAAATCCCTGGTTCCCCGCTTTTTTGCGCTGATTCCGTGTGCGGGTCAGGGCATGCGTGCCATTGGTGACAACGCGGCGCAAAGTGCTGACGCGGCCTTGCCCAAGCAGTACCAGCCGATTGCCGGTGTGCCCATGGTGCGGCACACGCTGCAGGCTTTTGCCGCGGTGGCGCGGATTGATTCCTGCCTCGTGGTGGTAGCCCCTGGTGATGATTTTTTCAGCGGGCCCACCCAGGCCGGCTATGAGGTGGCGCCCTGTGGTGGCACCACACGCGCCGCCAGCGTGCTCAATGGGCTGGAGCAGCTGGCCGCCAGCGGCGCCGAACCCGATGACTGGGTGCTGGTCCACGATGCCGCGCGTTGCCTGGTCACGCCCGCGCTGATCGACCGCCTGATCGATGCCTGCCACTGCGACCCGGTGGGCGGCCTGCTGGCCCAGCCGGTACCCGACACGCTCAAGCAGGGGCGGGACGAACGCGTGGTCGCCACCGTGGATCGCTCGGACAAATGGCTGGCGCAAACGCCGCAGATGTTCCGCCTGGGCGCCCTGACGCAGGCCCTGAAGATGGCGCAAACCCTGGGTGAGCCGGTGACCGACGAAGCCAGTGCCATGGAAGCGGCCGGTGTGGCGCCGCAGCTGGTGCGCGGCAGTGCCCACAACTTCAAGGTCACCTGGCCGGAAGATTTCTTGCTGGCCGAGGCCCTGATCAAAAGCCGGACGCCGGCCAAGCCGCGGGTGCGCAAATCCGCCGCACCGAAAGCTGCACAGAAAGTTTTATCTGATGACCCCGGCCGCGAATCCATCTGACTCTTTACCAACCGGGGCCGCGGATCCGGCTTTGCCGGTCCGCAGGCGCAGCGCCCCCTCGGGGGGCAGCGAACCACACGAAGTGGGGAGCGTGGGGGCACCATTCCGGATTGGTGAAGGCTGGGACACCCATGCGCTGGTGCCGGGTCGACCCCTGATCATTGGCGGTGTGACGGTGCCGCACAGCGCCGGCCTGCTCGGCCACTCGGACGCCGACGTGCTGATTCACGCGATCATCGACGCCCTGCTGGGCGCCGCCGGTCTCGGCGACATCGGCAGCCATTTTCCCGACACCGATGTCCGCTTCAAGGGGGCGGACTCGGTGGCGCTGCTGCGTGAAACCGGCCGCCTGCTGGCCGAACGCGGACTTCGCATCGGCAACATCGACAGCACCGTGATCGCGCAGGCGCCGAAGCTGGCCAGCCACATTCCGGCGATGCGCGAGCGTATTGCGCACACCCTGGGGCTGGAGGCCGGCCGCGTCAACGTGAAAGCCAAGACTGCCGAGAAGCTGGGTCCGGTGGGGCAGGGGCTGAGCATCGAGGCACGCGCCACGGTGTTATTGTTTTAAGAGATTACTGCCCATGTAGGGTATGGTTGCAGGCTCATATGCTTGTCATTGCGGACTCGATCCGCAATCCAAGCCGCTTGAACTCACGGCGCTGGAGGATGCTGGATGGATCCCGGATCAGGTCCGGGATGACAGAAGACGGTCAACCACGCCTCAGCTTGATATGCGCAGCCAGTCCGCCCGAACTGGTGTTGGCCAGCGCGAACACGCCGCCCATGCGGTGCAATGTTCGCTCGACAATCGCCAAGCCCAGGCCGGCCCCTGTGGCGGCGGTGCGGGCTGCGTCGCCCCGGAAAAAGGGCTTGGTCAGGTTGTTCAGGGCCTGCGGCGCGACGCCGGTGCCGTGGTCGCGCACCTTGATCAGCACCCACTGGTCGCGTTCCTTGGCTGCGATGTCGACCATGGCGATGCCGGTTTCCGGCGTCTTGCCATAACGCCGCGCGTTTTCCAGCAGGTTGGCAATCACGCGGGACAGCTCGACCTCGTCGGCCAGCACCACAATCTGGCCCGGAAGCGTCACATTGACGCGCATGTCGGCGTATTCGCCCACGGAATAGACGGCCGCCTCGATGATGGCATTGAGCGAGACCGACGCCAGCTGCGGCGGGTCGGGCCGGGCATAGTCCAGGAACTTGTCGATGATGGCGTCGAGCTGGGTGATGTCGGCGGCCATGTGGGCCCTGGCCTCCGGGTCGGCCACGCTCATTTCGGTTTCCAGCCGCAGCCGCGCCAGCGGCGTGCGCAGGTCGTGCGAGATGCCGGCCAGCATGATGACGCGGTCTTCCTCGATCTTGGAGAGCTGCTCGGCCATGCGGTTGAAGCCGATGTTGACCTCGCGGATCTCGCTGGTCGCCACCTGTTCGTCGAGCAGGCTGGCGTCGAAGTCGCCGTCGCGCATGCGGCTGGCCGCAAACGAGAGCTGCTTGAGCGGCCGGTTGATCAGGCGCGCAATCAGCGCGGCGCCGACCAGCGACAGGATGGCCGCCGTGATCAACCAGATCAGCCAGGTGCCGCCCTGCAGCGGCCCCAACCGGGAAGGGTCGGTCAGCAGCCAGTAGGAATCGCCGTCGATGTTGAAGCCGACCCACAGGCCGGGGACACCGTTGACGGATCGGGCCACCACCGTGCCTTCGCCCATGCGTGCCGTCAGTTCGTCGCCGATGCGCTCGCTGAAGGGATCGTTGACAAAGTGCTCGAACTTGTCGCGCGGTTCGCGCGGCGAGATGCGCACGCCTTCTTCCTCGGCCAGGGTCTTGATCAGCCAGACCCGGGTGATGGAGTCGGAGTATTTCAGCGCGGCGCGGCTCAGGTTGACCAGCGAGGCGAGCTGCCTGGCACTTTGCACGGCGCGCGGCTCGAACTCCAGCGCCCGGAAGGTCTGCAGCCAGGCAATGATGCAGCCAATCAGCAGCAGCGACAGGAACAGGAAGGTGCGCCAGAACAGGCTCAGGCCGACGCGCGGACGCATTTCCAGCGGCGCGGGAGCAGTTTCCAGTGCGGCGGGGGCGGTTTCCAGGTGGACGGCGCGTGTGCCTTGCATTCGGGGACTCGGGGAACGGGAGAGGTGGGTCGGCCCGGTCAGCCTGAGGGGAGTCTGGCGTCCGGTGGCAAGTGGCGCTTCAGTTCGTGCCGTCCGGCACGAAGACGTAGCCGATGCCCCACACGGTCTGGATGTAGCGGGGCGCAGCAGCGTCCACCTCGATCAGCTTGCGCAGGCGCGAGACCTGCACGTCCAGGCTGCGGTCAAAGGGCTCGAACTCCCGGCCGCGCGCCAGTTGCGCCAGTTTTTCGCGGGACAGCGGCTGGCGCGGGTGCCGCACCAGCGTCTTGAGCATGGCGAACTCGCCGGTGGTCAGGGGCAGTTCCTCGCCGTTTTTCTGCAGGGTGCGCAAGCCCATGTCGAAACTGAAGGGCCCGAAATTGACCACTTCCTGCTCGCTGGAGGGCGCGCCCGGCACTTCGACCGCGGGGCGGCGGCGCAGCACCGCATGGATGCGGGCGAGCAGTTCGCGCGGGTTGAACGGCTTGGCTAGGTAGTCGTCGGCGCCGACCTCGAGGCCGACGATGCGGTCCACGTCCTCGCCCTTGGCGGTCAGCATGATGATGGGGGTGCGGTCGTTGGCGGCGCGCAGGCGCCGGCAGATGGACAGGCCGTCTTCGCCGGGCATCATCAGGTCGAGCACGATCAGGTCCACGGCGTCGCGCATCATGATGCGGTTCAGGGCCTTGCTGTCCTCCGCCAGGATGACTTCAAAGCCTTCCTGCGTCAGGTAGCGGCGCAGCAGGTCGCGGATGCGGGCATCGTCGTCAAGAATCAGGATCTTGTCAGCGCGGGTTGAGTTGCTAGCGTGTGTCATAAGGCGATCGTAATTTGTAACAGAGCCGATTCTGCGGGCTAAAAACGCGGATTCGAGATTTTTCGTGCACTTTGACAGACTGTTACAGAAGTTGCAGCTAGGGGCAAGCGCGATAGGGGATAGATACGTGCCGATGGCAGGCTTGCGCCTTTGGATGGCAGCCATTGGCGGCCGATGCTGACGTTCCGGCCATTAAAAAACCGCTTATCGTCTCGGCGTGGCGCGGCTTGTATGCGCGCCAGCCGTTTTTTAATTCAACTGAAAGTGACGCCTTGAAAAAAGCCACCCATCTCTTTGCCGCCTGCGCGCTTCTGGCCGCAAGCACCGGCCTGTTTGCCCAGAACCAGCCCGGACCGTATGCCCCGCTGCAAAACGTCGCACAGCTGTCAGCCAGCGCGGCCGTTGAAGTGCAGCAGGACCTGCTGTCCATCGCAATGACGACCACCCGGGACGGCAGCGATGCCGCCACGGTGCAAAACCAGCTCAAGCTGGCCCTCGAATCGGCACTGGCCGAGGCCAGGAAAACCGCCCAGCCCGGCCTGATGGATGTGCGTACCGGCAACTTCAGCCTGTACCCGCGTTATGGCAAGGACGGCAAGATCAACGGCTGGCAGGGCAGCACCGAGATGGTGCTGGAAGGCCGCGACTTTGCGCGCATCACGGCGGCGGCCGGCAAGGTCCAGACGCTGAGCCTGGGCAACGTCGGTTTTGCGCTGAGCCGTGAGGCCCGGGCCCGCGTCGAGGGGGATGCTCAGGCGCAGGCGATCGAGCGTTTCAAGGCCAAGGCCGGCGAAATCTCGCGCGGGTTCGGTTTTTCCAGCTACACGCTGCGGGAAGTCGCCATCAACGCCAATGACCAGGGCCCGATCCGTCCGCGCATGATGGCCATGGAAGCCAAGGCCGCGATGTCGGATTCGGCGATTCCGGTCGAAGCCGGCAAAAGCACGGTGCTGGTCAACGTGTCGGGCTCCGTGCAGATGAAGTGATGCCCTGACAGTTGATCCGGGCGTACCGGACACCGCGGGAAGGGTGTTTGCCTGACAGACCCAAGCCAGGCCAGCCCCTAAGCTGGTGGCCATGAATGTTCATTTTCTGGCGCAGGACGCCGCGCGCCGGGGCCCCCTGTTGATTGTCATCAACGCCGGCTCCGGCCACCACAACAGCGACGATGAACAGGCCGTGATGGCCCGCGTGTTCACCCAGGCCGGCCGTGAGTTCGAGTTCCTGTCGGTTGACAAACCCGACCAGATCGACGAGGTGGCGCGCCGCGCTGTCCGGCAGGCCAAGGCCCAGGGTGGCGTGGTGGTGGCTGCCGGCGGCGACGGCACCATCAATGCCGTGGCCCGCGCCGTGCTGGGCAGCGGCTGCCCCTTCGGCGTGTTGCCGCAGGGCACCTTCAATTATTTCGGACGTGTCCATGCGATCCCGCAGGAGACCGAGGCGGCGGCCAGGGCCCTGGTCGGCGCCAGCGTGTCGCCGGTCCAGGTCGGCCAGGTCAATGGCCGGCTGTTTCTGGTCAATGCCAGTCTGGGCCTGTACCCGCAATTGCTGGAGGACAGGGAAGCCTGGAAGCAGCAGTTCGGCCGCAGCCGCCTGGTGGCTTTTGTCTCGGGCATGGCCTCGATGTTGCAGACACGCAGCCAGCTGCACCTGCAGATCGAATCGGCCGGCCAGGTGGCCGCCCTGCGCACACCGACGCTGTTTGTCGGCAACAACCATCTGCAGCTCACGCGAGTGGGCATTGCCGAAAAAGACGCCAATGCGGTGGTGCACGGCCAACTGGCCGGGGTGGTGGTGCGTCCCATCGGCACGCTGGCGCTGTTCGGCCTGCTGCTGCGCGGCCTGCTGGGGCGGCTCGGCGATGCCGACAACATCCACAGCTTTTCGTTTCGCCGCCTGACCGTCACGCCGCGCGGGCGCCGGCGCGTCAAGGTGGCCACCGACGGGGAGGTCTGCTGGATGCAGGCGCCGCTGGTGTTCGAGGTGGCCGACCAGCCCCTGCTGCTGATGGTTCCCGCACTGGCCGACCGGGTGGAAGTGGCCTGATGCACAAGCTGCTGCAGATCTCCGACCCCCATTTCGGCACGGCGCAGCCGCCGGTGATGGAGGCGCTGGTGGAGCTGGCGCGACAGCAGCGCCCCGATGTGCTGGTGCTGTCGGGCGACATCACGCAACGTGCGACGGCGGCGCAGTTTGGCGCGGCGCGGGCGTTTTGTGAGCGCCTGCAGATTCCGCAGATGCTGTCCTTGCCCGGCAACCACGACATCCCGCTGTTCAACCCCTGGCAGCGCCTGGTCACCCCCTATGCGCGTTACCTGCAGGCCTTCGGGCCCGGCCTGGAGCCGGTGCTGGACACCGCCTGGCTGCAGCTGACGGCGGTGAAGACCACGCGGCGCTGGCGGCACAAAAACGGCGAGGTATCGGCCCGGCAGATCGAGCGCGTGACCGCGCGCCTGCGCCAGGCCGCGCCCGGGCAACTGCGCGTGGTGGTGGTGCACCAGCCGGTGTATGTGCTGCGCGCCGAGGATGAACACGACCGCCTGCGCGGCTGGGAGCCGGCGGTGCGGGCCTGGGCCGCTGCCGGCGCGGACGTCGTGATGGGCGGCCACATCCACCTGCCTTATGTCTGCGACCTGTCCTCCTGCGTGGATGGCTTGCCGCGGCGCCTCTGGTGCGTACAGGCCGGCACCGCGCTGTCCTCACGCATCCGGCGCGAGGCCCCGAACTCCGTGAACCTGCTGCTCTGCGACCCGGCCGCCCCCGCCCTGCAAGGCCGGCTTGAACGCTGGGACTACCGCAGCGCCGGTGGCGCAGGGCGTTTTGAAGTGGCGCACACCAGCGAGCTGGTGCCGGACCGCGCGGTGCTTCGCTGAATCTGCGGACGCGTCAGGCGGCCGTCAACGCTTTCTTGCGCAGCTGCCGGGCCACGACGACTTCCCGCAGGTGGTCGTAAGTCCAGTTGAAGGCAAAGGTGTAGGGCAGGAAAAACAGCACGATGCCGATGTCCAGCACAAAGGCTTGCCACAGCCCGATGTCCAGCCACCAGGCCGCCAGCGGGACCACGGCCAGGATCAGGCCGAGCTCGAACAGCACCGAATGCACGGCGCGCGCACCGAGCGTGCGCCTGAACCCCAGGCGCCGCTGGGCACGGTCGAACACGGCATTGAACACCATGTTCCAGGCCATAGCGATCAGCGAAATCATCAGGGTCAGCAGCCCCATGTGGACCAGTGAATAACCGAGCAGCCAGGCGCCCAGCGGCGCGCACAGGGCAATGGCCAGCACCTCGAAACCGAGGGCATGGAAAAAACGTTCCTTGATGGACTTCTGCGGGAGACTCATGGCTGACTGTGGTGGGCTGGAAATGTCGATGGCTGTAGTTTTATCGGTAATTGCAATACATTAAAGTTTTCTATCATCTACAAAACAGATAGATAAGCACCATGCGCCACTCCCCTGAAGCCCTCACCGCCTTTGCCGAAGCCGCCGCGCTGGGCTCGTTTTCGGCGGCCGCGCGCAAGCTCGGCAAAAGCCAGTCCACCGTGAGCACGGCGATTGCCAACCTCGAGATCGACCTCGGCCTCTCCCTGTTCGACCGCAGCAGCCGCAAACCGGCGCTGACGGACCATGGCCGGGTGATGCTCGGCAAGGTGCAGGAAATCCTGGCCGCCAGCGACCGGCTCGACCTGTCGGCCAGCCAGCTCGGCGGCGGCCTTGAAGCCAGGCTCAGCGTGGTCTGGTCCGACACCTACCAGTCGGACCGCTTCGAGGACATGCTGACGGCTTTCGAGCAGCGTTTTCCGGACCTGGAGTTCGAATGCCTGATCGCCGAACACGGCGACCTGGTGTCGCTCGTGCAGACCGGGCGCGCCCACATCGGCGTGGTCGGCGCCCAAGGGGCGTACCCGCCCGACATCGGTTCGGCCACGATTGCCGAGCAGTCGGAGATCGCGCTGTTTGTCGCCACCGGCCATGCGCTGGCCGGCCTGGCGGACATCACGCCGCAGGTGCTGGCGCAGCATCGCGAGCTGCGGCTGGACACCTACCTGGGCCGGGCCGACCAGGTCATGCCGGCGGCGCGCCGGTCCTGGTCTGCGCCCAGCTACCTGATGCTGCTGGAGATGGCGGTGCTGGGTTTTGGCTGGGCCGCGATTCCGCGCTGGATGGTCACGCGGTTTGCCGTCGGCAAGCTCACCGAGCTGGACGCGCGCGGCTGGCCGCAACGGGTGCCGGTGGACGCGGTCTG
Source organism: Polaromonas sp. YR568 (assembly GCF_943371715.1). Taxonomy (GTDB): domain Bacteria; phylum Pseudomonadota; class Gammaproteobacteria; order Burkholderiales; family Burkholderiaceae_C; genus Polaromonas. The sequence goes on from NZ_CALRVW010000026.1 coordinate 42,785, forward strand.
GTCGCGCCAGCGGCCGCTGGGCCGCGCCGGCACCTGGTTGTTGCAGGAAATGCTGGCAGCGCCGGCATCGCCAGTTCTATAAGGAAAATGAGGCCCCAGCCCTTAGCGGGCGGGCGCCGGAAGCTCTTTATTTGATAGCGTCTTGGGCGCTGCCTTGCCGACCTCACCCAGCAGCCACTGCCGGAAGGCGCCCAGCGGCTTTAGGTGGCTGCGCGACTCGGGGTAACACAGGTAGTAACCCATCTCGTCCCTGTAGCCGTCGTCCAGCGGCGTGACGACCAGGCCGGCGGCGATGTCGTCCTGCACCAGGCAATGCGGCACCAGCGCCAGGCCCATGCCGGCCCGCACCGCACGTATCAGGCTGTGGTACTGGTCCAGCTGCGGGCCCATCAGCGTGTTGACGCCGCTGACGCCGTGCGCCGCACACCAGTGGGTCCAGGCATGCGGCACGCTCACATGCTGGAGCAGGGTGAAGCCGGTGATGTCCTGCGCCTGGCGCAGCGGCGGTTGCGCCGGCAGCCCCGGCGGGGCGATCAGCACGACTTCACGGCCGGTCAGGTAGTCGGCCCGGGCGCCCGGCCAGCTGCCGTTGCCGAACAGGATCGCGCAGTCCAGGTCTTCGCGCTGGAAGTCGTAGCCCTGGGCATAAGGCACATAGTGCAGTTCGATCTGCGGATGCAGGCGCTGGAAGGCCGGCAGCCGCGGAATCAGCCACTTGGCGCCGAAGGTGGGCAGGGTGGACAGGTGCAGGGCGCCGCCGCCGTCGCCGCTGGTGATCAGCTCCAGTGTGGCCGCTTCGAGTTGCGCCAGCACCGGACGCACGGCGGCCTCGTAACGCACACCGGCGGGCGTCAGGGTCAGGCGCTGGCGGATGCGCTCGAACAGCAACACGCCGGTGAGCTGCTCGAGCTCGCTGATCTGTTTGCTGACCGCGCTTTGCGACAGGTGCAAGGCCTCGCAGGCGCGCGAGACGCTGCCGAAACGCGCGGTGGTGGTGAAGGCGCGCAGCAGGTGAATCGGCGGCTGGAGGCGTTTCATGGCCCGATTTTAAATCAAGTTCATTCCAAAATGGACTGAACCCAGTCGAAGACTTCACGGGTGGCCCCGCGCGTCTGGCACCACTCCTGCTACACAATGGATTCACAAATTCATTTTGAAAAGGATCATCATGCAAAGACGCCACCTCATCGCACTTGCCGCTACTTCAGTACTCCCTGGAATGGGTTGGGCGCAGTCGAACAAACCCCTGCGCCTGGTGGTGCCCTTTCCTCCCGGTGGTGCGACCGATATCACCGCCCGTGTGTTGTCCGAACCGCTGGCCCGCGCGCTGGGCATGGCCGTGATTGTTGAGAACCGCGCCGGCGCCGGCGGCTCCATCGGCATGAGCGAAGTGGCCAAGGCCGCGCCTGACGGGCTGACACTCGGCGTGGCGACCCTGTCCACCCACGGCGTCAACCCGGCTGTCTACAAAAAGCTGCCTTACGACCCGATCAAGGACTTTGTGGCCGTGACCGAACTGGTCAAGGCGCCGGGTGTGGTGGTGGTCAACGCGGCCCTGCCGGTGAAGAACTTTGCCGAACTGGTCGCCTACCTCAAGGCCAACCCGGGCAAGCTCAGCTACGCCTCGCCCGGCAACGGCACCATCGGCCACATGTGGGGCGAACTGTTCAAGAGCACGACCAACACCTACATGGTGCACATTCCCTACCGCGGTGCGGGCCCGGCCCTGAACGACGTCGTTGGCGGACAGGTCATGGTGTATTTCGACCAGGTGGCCGCCTCGCTGCCTTTCATCCAGTCCGGCAAGCTGCGCGCGATCGCGGTGTCCTGGGACAAACGCCTGGAGGTGCTGCCGAGCACGCCGACCTACGCGGAACTCTCGCTGTTTTCCAGCAACGACCCGTCGTGGTTCGGGCTGGTGGCGCCCGCCGGAACGCCGGCGGCCATGGTCAATCGCGTCCAGCAGGCCGTGGTCAAGTCCCTGCAGGAGCCCGCCGTGCGCACCAAGCTGGCTGCGCAGGGGCTGTTTGCCTCCGGCACCACGCCGGCCGAATTTGCGGCGCAGATCAAAAAGGAAATCGACAAGATGCAGCGCATTGCGAAGTTCGCAAAGATCAGCATCGAATAAAGCGGAAGGCGCCGGCCCGCAGCGCCTGCGCGCCGTGGCCGGCCCCCATGCACCCCCGGCCGCAACGTGGCCTTGGCCAGCGTGGCCACCGCAGGGGTGCCGACAGGACCACAATCAAAACCATGACCCCATTTCTCCGCTCTCTGCCCGGCACCACGGCCCTGGTGCTCGATTCACCCCACAGCGGGACCGACTACCCTGACGACTTTGCCTACGCCTGCGCGCTGCCCACCCTGCGCCGCGCCGAAGACACCCATGTCGAAAAGCTCTACGACTTCGCCCACGCTCTGGGCGCGGGCTGGGTCGAGGCCTTTTTCCCGCGCAGCTACCTCGACGCCAACCGCGACACGACCGAGATCGATGTCAGCCTGTTTGACGAGCCCTGGCCCGATGCCGTGTCCACCGATGTGAAGGTGATGAGCAAGGTGCGTCTGGGCAAGGGCCTGGTCTGGCGCACCACCGACGACGGCGTGCCGATTTACCAGCGCAAGCTCAGCGTGGCCGAGGTGCAGGCGCGTATTGCGCGCTGCTGGGAGCCCTACCACGCGGCGGTGGCCCAAGCCATCGACAGCGCGCACCAGCGCCACGGCTACAGCATCCACCTGAACTGCCACTCGATGCCGGCCGTTGCGTCCAGCCACGCGACCGAGTTCCCGGGCGAGGCGCATGCCGACTTCGTGGTCGGCAACCGCGATGGTTCCACCTCCAGCGAGCCGCTGGCCCGCCTGGTGTGCGCGCACCTTGAAGGCCTGGGTTACAGCGTTTCCTACAACCATCCCTACAAAGGCGTGGAACTGGTGCGCCGTTATGGCGAGCCGCTGCAGCAGCGCCACAGCATCCAGCTCGAAGTCAACCGCAAGCTCTACATGGACGAGCAGACGCTGGACATGCACGAAGGGGCGGTGCCCCTGAAGGCCAGCCTGCGGTCGCTGGTGCACCTGCTGCTGGCCACCGACCCGCGCACCCTGTAGTGCCGCGCAGCGTGGCCGGGCTCGCGGATAATCGCGAGCCATGATCACCCTGTTCAGCGACCAACACGCCCTGCATGCGCCCGCTTTCGAATTTTTCCGGGGCGAGCGTGTGCCCTGTTTTGAAACCCCGGCGCGTGCAGCGTTTGTCCAGCAGCGCCTGCTGCAGCACGGCCACGTCTTGCGCGAGCCGCATCTCGACAGCCGCGCGCTGCTGGGGCAGGTGCACAGCGCGCGTTACCTCGCGTTTCTCGAGCACGCGTGGGACCACTGGCTGAGCCTGGAGCTCGGCAACCCGGCGCGCCAGCCTTTTCCGTCGGTCTGGCCGGTGCGCACCCTGCGCAGCGATGTGGAACCGGCCAACTTCACCGCACGGCTGGGCCTGTATTCGATGGACAACGGCTCGCCGCTCTCGGCCGGCACCTGGGCGGCCGCCAAGGCCGGGGCGGACGCCGCGGCCAGCGCGGCAGCGCTGATTGCTGAAGGCGCGCGCGCGGTGTTTTGCTGCAGCCGCCCGCCCGGCCACCATGCCGGCGCCGATTTCATGGGCGGCTACTGCTTCCTGAACAACGCCGCGGTGGCGGCGCAGTCTTTGCGCCAGGGCGGTGCCGAGCGCGTGGCCGTGCTTGATGTGGACTACCACCATGGCAACGGCACGCAAAGCATTTTTTACGATCGCGCCGACGTGTTGTTTGTCAGTCTGCACGGCGACCCGCTGACCGAGTACCCGTTTTACCTCGGCCATGCCGATGAGACGGGCGAGGGCGCCGGCCTGGGCTTCAACCTGAATCTGCCGCTGCCCGCGGGCGCGTCGGTCGACGCCTGGTTCGCGGCGCTGGAGCAGGCGTGCCTTCGCATCACGCAGCACGGCGCGCAGGCGCTGGTGGTGTCGCTGGGGCTGGATACCTTCGCCGATGACCCGATCTCGACCTTTGCGCTGCAGGCGGCCGACTTCGGCCGTCTCGGCCGGCGCATTGCCGCGCTCGGTGTGCCGACGGTGTTTGTGCTCGAAGGCGGTTACGCGGCCGAAGCGCTGGGCACCAACGCGGTCCAGGTCATCGACGGTTTTGAACAGGAGCATTGAACCTAGAATCCACAGTTGATCGCTTGCTTCTCGCTGGCTAAACCGCATGAACACTTACTTTTTCAGACACAAAAACCGTCGCCATTGGGGTGACAGCGCTACGCACCCGATTGAGCCGCCCTGGGGCGCGCTGGCGGCGTTGCTCCTCCTCGCGGGCATCTGCCCGCAGCGTTGTCGCGCCTTGCCAGCCCACCCCATGACGGCCCACTCGGGCGCGTTCAACTGCGGTTTCTAGGTTCATGGACAGCGTGGATGTGGTGGTGATAGGCGCGGGTGTGGTCGGCCTGGCCGTGGCCCGTGCGCTGGCGCTGCAGGGGCGCGAGGTGATGGTGCTGGAAGCGGCGGACGCCATCGGCACCGGCACCAGCTCGCGCAACAGCGAGGTGATCCACGCCGGCATTTATTATCCGCAGGGCTCGCTCAAGGCGCGGCTGTGTGTGGAGGGCAAGGCGCTGCTGTATGACTATTGCGCGCAGCGCGGCATAGCCCACAGCCGCTGCGGCAAGCTGATCGTCGCCACCCATGCCTCGCAGATTCCCCAGCTGCAGGCCATCATCGCCAAGGCCGCCGCCAACGGGGTACACGACCTGGTGCTGCTGACACGCGAGCAGGCGCAGGCGCTGGAGCCCGAGCTGGATTGCGTGGCGGCCGTGTTGTCGCCGAGCACCGGCATTGTGGACAGCCACGCGCTGATGCTGGCGCTGCAGGGCGACCTCGAGAACGCCGGCGGCATGGTGGTGCTCAATGCGCCGCTGGCCCGCGCGCACTGTGCGCCATCAGCGATGGTTCTGGTCGCAGAAGACGGCACCGAACTGGCGGCGCAAAGCGTGGTCAATGCCGCCGGCCTGCACGCACAGACGCTGGCCCGTCGCTTTGACGGGCTGGACGCGCGGCATGTGCCGCCCAGCCACTACGCCAAGGGCAACTACTTCACGCTGTCGGGCCGTTCGCCGTTCAGCCGCCTGATTTACCCGGTGCCCGAGGCCGCAGGGCTGGGCGTGCACCTGACGCTGGACCTCGGCGGCCAGGCCAAGTTCGGCCCCGACGTGCAGTGGGTTGACTCGCCCGACGATCTGGTGGTGGACCCGCGCCGCGGCGACGCGTTTTACGCCGAGGTGCGCAAGTACTGGCCGGGCCTGCCCGATGGTGCGCTGCTGGCCGGTTATGCCGGCATAAGGCCCAAGATCCAGGCGCCCGACCAACCCGCCAGGGACTTCCTGATCCAGGGGCCGGCCGAACACGGGGTGGCTGGCCTGGTCAACCTGTTCGGCATCGAGTCGCCGGGCCTGACCAGTTCGCTGGCGATCGGCCGCCATGTCAGCGGATTGCTCCCAAAAAAATAGCTGCACACGCCCGGTACACGGGCGCTGCAGCTTATTTTGATTGCGAGGGGTTAGCCGCGTTTGCCGGTCACCATGCGGTAGATGAACAGCAGCAGCATGGCGCCCAGCACGGCCGCGATGAAACCGGCGGACTCGCCGACCTGGTACAGGCCCAAGGCACCGCCCAGGTAGCTGGCCAGGACCGAACCGACGATACCGATCAGCACCGTGATGATGAAACCGGACGGGTCACGCCCGGGCATCAGGAATTTGGCGACCAGGCCAACGATAAAGCCGATAAGAATGGTCCAGAGAATGCCCATGAGTGTGTATTTCAGAAATTAGAGGTGGAAGAAGGGAAGGGCTGGCGCGGAAGGTCCGCTCAGTCCCGCAGGTCGGCCGGCACGGTGCCGCCGTTGGCGGCCAGCTTGTTCATGACCTGGCGGTGCAGCCAGATGTTCATGGTCGCGCTGTCGCTGGTGTCGCCGGTGTAACCCAGTTCTTTCGCCAGTTCCTTGCGCTCGCCCAGGCTGCTGTCGAGGTTCAGCAGCTTCATCAGGTCAACAATGGAGGTTTTCCAGTTGAGCTTTTCCGGGTTTTTCTGCGCCATGTCGTTGAGCAGCGCTTCCACGTCGACCTGCGCCATCGGGGCTGGTGCGGCGGTGGCAGCGCCTGCTCTGGCCGCTCCGGCGGCAGCTGCGGCGGCAGCGACGTCATCGCTGGAGGGAGCCGTGGGGGCTGGCGCGGCGTGGGCCGACGGGAAAATTTTGCTGAAGATCTTGCTGAGAATGCTCATGGTGGTTCCAGTCGATGAAGTAAAGCATTCATGATGGCGCGGACGGCCGGCACGCCACAGAGGACGCCGGCGACTCTGCGTGTAGGAAAGTGGCGGGTGCAGCGAACTCGTGTCCAATAGAGGGTATGGAAACCGCCACCGAGATTGAAAAACGCCTGACCGACCTGGAGATCAAGGCCAGTTACGCCGAAGACCTGCTCGACGAGCTCAACCAGGTCATCGTCCGCCAGCAGCAGCAGATCGACCTGCTGATGCGCGAGGTGAGCCAGCTGCGCCAGCAACTGCCCGAGGCCGGCGCCGCCACCCTGACCCGCGCTGGCGACGACCTGCCGCCACACTACTGAAACACAGCACATGGCCACCGCAAAAAGCATCACCACCGACGACTACAAGCTGTTCCCGTCGCCGCGCAACCGGCATCGGAGCATCTTTCTGCACCAGGTGTTTGTGCCTTACCCCTACATGCTGATCGACCTGGACAGCTACAACTTCAAGGGCAAGGCCAGCCTGTTTGCGGCCTGTCGCAACACCGACAGCAAGATGGGACAACTGGTCACGCTGGAGTTGCCCGAGGACGAGTTGCGCTTCAAGCAACAGTTTGTGCCCGATTGAGGCGGGCGCGCAGGCCCGCCAGGAGGCGGCGCTGCGGTGCCGACATTGAGGTCGATATCGGTTGCCAGTCCATAGTGGGCGGGAACAGTCAGCTATTAAATAAGTAGCACGGGTGTGCCCGCCGGTGATCCCCGGTCGCCGGTCCCTGCCACGCCCGAGGGATGGTCCACAATGCGGTTTGTCATCCGGGCCTCCTACAATCGGAGGAGAAACCATCGTCCATGCAGCAAGGAGATTCCCGACGTGCCCAATATCGCTACTGTCCTCAAAGCTGAAATTTCCCGGGTTGCCCGCAAGGACGCTCGCGCGGAAACCCAGCCGCTGAAAAAAGCGTCGTCGCAACACCGCAGCGATATTGCCGCCCTGAAGCGGCGTGTGCTGGCCCTGGAAAAGCAGCTCAGCCGTGTCCTCAGGTCCGGCAGAAAGGCGTCTGCGCCCGAGGAAGCGGAAGAGGGCGCCGGCAACGGCTTGCGCTTCAGCGCCAAGGGACTCGCCGCGCAGCGACGCCGGCTCGGGCTGACCGCGGCCGCGACCGCCAAGCTCCTTAATGTGTCGGTGCAGTCTGTCTACAAGTGGGAAGAGGGCAAGACCCGTCCCCGCGCCAGCCAGCTGCCGGCGATTGCGAGCCTGCGGAAAATGGGCAAGCTCGAAGCGGCCAAGCGGCTGGCTGAGTTACCGGGCTGAAGAGCCGCACGGCCTTCTGCCAGAAAGCGCCGGTGATGGTGCCGATCTGCTATAAAAAATGGATCTGCTTGCGCCCATCCCTATTGGGCTATCGGCTCTTTTTGATGGCCAGGGCCGCTTCGGTCACCAGGTCGGGCCCCTTGTAGATCAGCCCGGTGTAGATCTGCACCACGTCGGCGCCGGCTTCGATCTTGGAGACCGCGTCCCGGCCGCTCATGATGCCGCCCACGCCGATGATGGGAAAACTTTTGCCGAGCGCCGCACGCAGCTGACTGATGACGCGGTTGCTGGCGGCCAGCACCGGCGCACCGCTGAGGCCACCGGCCTCTTCGGCGTGCGGCATGCCCTGGACGGCCTCGCGGCTCAGCGTGGTGTTGGTGGCGACCACGCCGTCCATGCCGTGGCGTTTCAGGGTGGCGGCAATCACCTCGACCTGCGCCTCGTCGAGATCGGGCGCGATCTTCACAAAAATCGGCACGTGTTTGCCATGTTGCGCGGCGAGGGTTTCGCGGCGCTCGGCAATGCGGCCCAGCAGCGTGTCCAGCGCCTCGTCGCTTTGCAGCGCGCGCAGGTTTTTCGTGTTGGGGCTGGAGATGTTGACGGTCACGTAGTCGGCATGCGGGTAGACACCATCGAGGCAGATCAGGTAGTCGTCCACCGCGTTCTCGATCGGCGTGGCGGCATTCTTGCCGATGTTCAAGCCCAACAGCAGAGGGTGTTTGACCTTCTGTTTGCGAAAACCGGACTTCTGCACATTGGCAATGAAAGCGTCCAGCCCGTCGTTGTTGAAGCCGAGCCGGTTGATCAGCGCGTTGGCCTGCGGCAGGCGGAACATGCGCGGCTTGGGGTTGCCCGGCTGCGCTTTCGGCGTGACGGTGCCGACTTCGACAAACCCGAAACCCATGGCGGCCAGCCCGTCGATGCAGCGCGCATTCTTGTCGAGCCCGGCGGCCAGCCCGACGCGGTTGGGAAAGGTCAGGCCGGCCAGGATGAGGGGATCGTCCACCCGGCCCGAGCAGTAGGCCAGCGCCAGCGGCGTGCGCTGCGTGCCGGCCAGCGAGGCCATGGTCAGTTCATGGGCGGTTTCCGGGTCCAGACCAAATAAAAAGGGACGGGCGAGGGCGTAGGGGAGCAGGGGCATTGGATAATTCAGGGCCTGTTTACGCTATTTATGCAAGTGCGAAGGTGGTGAAAACAGCGCCAATCTAGGCGCGCGACGACGCTCAGCCTGGCGGGCTGGGCTAGGAGTGCAACAACGAGTGGCGTTGTTTTCACCACCTTCCCTCCGGGTTGCGGCCAAAAAGGCGATGCGTAGCGTTGCAAAGCCTTGCCGGGCTCCAGCCCGGCTGCATTTTGCGCCTCACGCATGACCTTTTTGACTCGCAACGCATCTTGTATAAATAGTGTAAACAGGCCCTAGTTGTTCTGTGCGGCAGGCTGCATTGTCGCAAACCCCATCCATCCATCCCTTTCCCATCCCTTTTATTCCCGGACCGCCATGACCCAAGACGAACTCAAAACACTGGTTGGCCAGGCCGCCCTGGCCTATGTCGAACCCGGCAGCATTGTGGGTGTCGGCACCGGCTCCACCGTCAACAAGTTCATTGATGCGCTGGCCGGCATCAAGGACACGATTGCCGGCGCGGTGTCCAGCTCGGTGGCTTCCACCGAACGCCTGCAGGCCCTCGGCATCCAAGTCTTCGAGGCGGCCGATGTCGAGGAACTGGCGGTCTACATCGACGGCGCCGACGAGATCGATCGCGCCGGTTACATGATCAAGGGTGGCGGCGCGGCGCTGACGCGCGAAAAAATCGTGGCTGCCCAGTCGCGCAAGTTTGTCTGCATTGCCGACGAGTCCAAGCTGGTGCAGACGCTGGGCGGCTATCCGGTGCCGGTGGAAGTCATTCCGATGGCGGCGCAGCGCATCCGGCGCCAGTTTGCGGCGCTGGGCGGCAGCGCCACGCTGCGGCTGAAAAACGGCGCGCCGCTGGTCACCGACAACGGGCAGCACATCCTGGACGTGAGCGGCCTGAAGATCACCGAGCCGCTGGCCTTCGAGTCCGAGGTCAACCAGTGGCCCGGGGTGGTGACGGTCGGGGTCTTCGCCTTCCAGAAGGCGCATGTCTGCCTGCTGGGCACAGAGGTCGGCGTCAAGACCCTGGTGTTTTAACCCCACAAGCGCCCCACAAGCGGCGTGCCGGATGTTGTAAAGTTGTACGACAAATTTCCCGGATTCCCATGACCCAGCGTTTCCAGTCCATCACCCCGGGCGTTCATTTGTCCGAACAGGTCGCCGAAGCCCTGTCGGCCGAAATCCGCGCCGGCCGGCCGGCGGCAGGCGACAAGCTGCCAACCGAGGCCGCGTTGGTCGAGCAGTTCGCGGTGAGCCGCACGGTGGTGCGCGAGGCTGTGTCGCGCCTGAAATCGCTGGGCCTGGTGGAGTCGCGCCAGGGCAGCGGGGTGTTTGTGAAGCGCGCGGCCTTTGCGCCGCTGAACTTCGACACCCGTTCGGCTGCGTCCATGCAGGCGGTCATCCAGATGGTCGAGGTGCGCCGTGCGCTGGAGGCCGAGGTCGCCGCGCTGGCGGCCCAGCGCCGCACGGCGGCCGATATCAAGTGCATCCGCCAGGCCATGGCGGCGCTTGACAAGGCGGTCAAGGCAGGCGGTGACGGGGCCGAGGAAGACGTGAACTACCACCGCGCGATTGCCGACGCGGCGCAAAACCCGTTTCTGATCAGCACGCTGGACTACCTGCGCCAGTTCCTGCGCGGCGTCACGCGGGTCACCCGGGCCAACGAGGCGCGCCGGGCCGACTTTGCCGACCAGGTGCGCGAGGAACACGAAGCCATTGCGCAGGCGATCGAGGCCGGCGACCCCTTGCAGGCGCGCCAGGCCGCGGCCCGTCACATGGACAACGCGATCCGCCGCATCGAGCAGGCCGATCCGGCTTTCTGGCAGCAGGAGGGCGTGCAGCTGGCCAGCGCTCTGCTACCCGATGCGTTGCAGCACTGAGCCGTTGGCCGCGCCCGATTCGGGAAAACCTGCAAGAGGATCATGGGATGCAAGTTGTATGATGACCATATGAATAAGCCGTCCATTCAAGCGCTTTTCGGCTGCCTGGCGTCGAGCGGATTCCAGAAAATCAACATTCAAAAATGACCCGGGTTGAAGGAGCAATGTGATGAGTCTTGTAGCAGGTGTGATCGGTCTCGGTGCCATGGGCAGCGGCATGGCGCAATCGCTG
>NZ_CALRVW010000027.1:0-53533 GCF_943371715.1 Polaromonas sp. YR568
CGTCCTCGCCGGAGCCCGACCGCGTACCCGAATCCGATTCCGAACCCGCTCCTGACCTCACCCCCCTTCTGGCTGCGCCGAGGAGCGCAGGGCCAGACGGATCAGGACGGGCGATTGTCTGAGCCGAAGGCGAGTTCGAGCCCGGCCCCGGCTGGACCGAGCACCGCAGGTTGCCCCGGAGCGCAGCGCAGGGGACGCAGACAGCAGGGTCGCCTTTTCTTTGCTTACTTTCTTTTGGCGAGACAAAAGAAAGTGAGTAGCCGCCGGGCTACCCCCGGCTTGCCCGAAGCACCTCAGGCGCCTGCACTGGCGCAGGCTTTCGCATGAAACCAATAACAGCACCGTCATGCAACTAGACCAAGCCCAACCCTTCCCCTACAACTTCGAGCTGAAGTCCACCGCCCTCGTCATCATCGACATGCAGCGCGATTTCATCGAGCCCGGTGGTTTTGGCGAGACGCTGGGCAACGATGTCGCTCTGCTACAGGCCATCGTGCCGGCCTGTCAGGCGGTGCTCGAAGCCTGGCGCGGCGCCGGCGGCCTCGTGGTGCACACCCGGGAAGCGCACCGGGCCGACCTGGCCGATTGCCCGCCTGCCAAGCGCAACCGCGGCAATCCTTCGCTGCGCATCGGCGACATGGGGACGATGGGCCGCATCCTGATCGCCGGCGAGCCCGGCAACCAGATCATTGCCGCGCTGGCGCCGCTGCCGGGCGAGATCGTCATCGACAAGCCGGGCAAGGGCGCGTTCTACGCCACGCCGCTGCACGAGCTGCTGCAGCAGGAAGGCATCACGCACCTGCTGTTCATGGGGGTCACCACCGAGGTCTGCGTGCAGACCTCCATGCGCGAAGCCAACGACCGCGGCTACGACTGCCTGCTGCTGGAAGACTGCACCGAGAGTTACTTCCCGGCGTTCAAGGCGGCGGCGGTGGAGATGATGCGGGCGCAGGGCGCCATCGTCGGCTGGACCGCTGCGAGCGGCCAGCTGCTGCCCTTGCTGCAAGACTGCTAGAGTTCCGCCATGCACACCGCTACCCGCTCTTTGCCTGCCCTTGCCGAGGCGCCTGCCCACCGCTCGCGCGCCGACGAGGTGTACGAACAGCTCAAGCGCGATGTTTCCGAGTTCAAGCTGGTGCCGGGCGACCGCTTCACCGAAACCGAAATCAGCGAACGCCTGGGTGTGTCACGCACGCCAGTGCGGCAGGCGCTGTTCCGGCTGCAGCATGAAGGTTTTGTCGAGGTGTTGTTTCGCAGCGGCTGGCGTGTGTTGCCCTTTGACTTCAACCAGTTCGAGGAGCTCTATGACCTGCGCATGGTGCTGGAAACCACCGCGGCGCACCGCCTGTGTGAAGACGTGCTGAAGGTCAACCCGGCGCTGCTGGACGACCTGGCCGCGATCTGGCTGGTCAGCCCCGAGCAGCGCAGCAGCGATACGGTGCAGGTCGCGCAGTGGGATGAGGCCTTTCACTGCGCGCTGGTGGCGGCGGCCGGCAATGCCGAGATGGCCCGTGTGCACCGTGACGTGACCGAACGCATCCGCGTCATCCGCCGGCTCGACTTCACCAAGCAGCCGCGCATCGATGCGACCTATGAGGAACACGCGAAGATCCTCAAGGCGATCCAGCGCAGGCGAGGCGACCAGGCGGCCCTGCTGCTGCGCGCCCACATCCAGGCCAGCCAGGCCGAGGTGCGCAAGATCACCTTGCACCAGGTGCATCTGGCACGCCAGCTGGGCCAGGCGATGCGGTAGGCGCGCTCGCCCGAAAATTCAGATAAAAACCGGCTCCAGCCCCTATGGTTCGGGTGCCATCAGCTCACATATCCATAGCATCCGGAGGCGGCAGCACTTCTTCCTCCTCATCCGGAAACGGCTCCGTGGCGCGGCGCAGATCCGGCCGTTCGCCGATCTGCTGGCGCCACATCGCGTAATACAGGCCCTTGCGCTCCAGCAGCGCGCCATGGTCACCGCTTTCGACGATGCGTCCCTTCTCCAGCACGAAGATGGTGTTGGCATGCATGATGGTCGAGAGCCGGTGGGCGATCAGCAGCGTGATCTGGCTGCTGCGCGCCGACACGCGCCGCACGGTGTCGGTGATCTGCTCTTCGGTGATGGAGTCGAGCGCCGAGGTGGCCTCGTCGAAAATCAGCAGCCGTGGTTGCCGGATCAGTGCGCGCGCAATCGACAGGCGCTGCTTTTCGCCGCCGGACAGCTTGGTGCCCATCTCGCCGATCTGCGTGTCCAGGCCCTCGGGCGACTTGTCCAGCAGGTAGGCGCAGGAGGCCTGCTCCATCGCCGCCACAATCTCCGCATCGGTGGCGTCGGCCTTCACGAACTGCATGTTGTCGCGGATGGTGCCGGCAAACAGGTGTGTCTCCTGCGTCACAAAGCCGATCTGCCGGCGCGCCTCGTTGTAGCGCAGGTCCCGCGTCGAGATGTCGTTGTAGAAGACCTCGCCACTGGCTGGCGTGTACAGGCCCACCAGCAGCTTGACCAGCGTCGACTTGCCCGAGCCGGACGGGCCCACAAACGCAATGGTGTCGCCCAGGCCGGCGGAAAACGAGATGTCCTCCAGCGCGTTGTCGGGCGCGCCCTTGTGCCGGAAGCTGACATTGGCAAAACGCAGGTGGGTGACCGGCCCGATGTCCTGCGGCGACTCCGGCCGCCGCTCGACCGGTTTTTTCATCAGCACGTCGAAGTTCAGCAGCGAGGCCTCGACCTCGCGCCAGGCGACGATCACATTGCCAAGATCCTGCAGCGGCGCAAAAATCGCCACCGAGATGAACTGCATGGCAATCAGCTCGCCGGTGCTCAGCACGTCGCGAAAGATCAGCCACAACAACGCAAACAGGATGCCGAGCTTGAGCAGGCTCAGCGTCGTGCCCTGCAGAAAGGACAGCAGGCGGATGCGTTTGACCTTGCGCATCTCGAGCGCAAACACCTGCAGGGTCTGCGCCTGCAGGCGCCGGATCTCGGTGAAGGTCAGGCCCAGGCTCTTGATCAGCTCGATGTTGCGCAGCGATTCAGCGATGAAACCCGAGTTGCGGTTGGTCTCGCGCACGATGGAGCGTTGCTGCGTCTTGATCTCGCGGCTCAGCAGCCCGGTCAGCCCGCCCATCACCAGCACGCCGACCAGAAACACCGGCACCAGCAGCCAGTGGGTGGTGACGGCGTACCAGCAGAGAAAGCCCATGCCGACCAGCGCGGCAAACACGGTGTTGATGAAGGTGTTGATGAAACGTTCGCAGTCGGCGCGCACTTTCTGCAGCAGCGACAGCGTCTCGCCGCTGCGCAGGTCCTCGAACTCCTGGAACTTCAGGCGCAGCACCTGACGCAGCCCGTCGTTGAAGATCTGCGTGCCGAAGCGCTGCACCACCAGCCGCGTCACATACTCCTGCAGCGCCTTGGCCAGCCGCGACAACACGGCGACCACCACCGCAAGCCCCAGCAGCCAGAGCACGCCCGACACCCGCTTCTCGTCGGACATGCCAGGGTGCCCGACCGCATAACCGTCGATGATCTTGCCGAAAATGATCGGATCGACCAGGGCCAGCACCTGGCTGATGGCCGCCAGCAGCAGCGCCAGCGCCGCCAGCGCGCGGTGCGGACGCAGGTAGGTCCAGAGGATGTGCATGACTTGAGTTTAAAGAAGATCGAACGCACCCTCTTCTTGCTACTTCCCGCTTCTTCTCACCTCTTTTTTGCACAGGGGTGGCGCGACCCGGCTGATGGCTGATGGATATTCAGATCGGCACCATGGTGAAGTCGGCCTTGCCGACACTGCATTCCGGACAGACCCAGCCGGCGGGCACCGCGGCCCAGGGTGTTCCCGGGGCGATGCCGTCTTCGGGGCGGCCGGCCGCCTCGTCATAGATGAAACCGCAGACGACACACATGTAGACGTTCATGAATTCCTCACTGGGATTGACGGGGATGGGGTGCGGGCGCGTTCAGTCGTCATCGTGGGCCTGACCGGCCGTCGGGCTGTTCGAGGCCTTGTTGGAAATCAGGCCGTTCGGTGATTGCTGCCACTCCCAGGCCCCGAAGGCCAGCACGGCGAGCAGCAGCAAGGCGGCCAGCCAGGCGCGGTTTTTCTGCACCAGATCCGGCCCCTTGCCGTCGATCCGGCCGGTCAGCATGGGCAGGGCCTGGTTTTTTCGCCGCAGCAGGCTCAGGCCCGCGATGAGCGCCAGGTGGGCCAGAACGACAAACAGAAACGCCTCGCCGAAAAATTCGTGGACGTCTTCCAGCCAGTCGCCGCCGAGAAAGTCGCCCCAGTCGTTGTAGGTGGCATAACCGCTGAGCGTCAGCGGCACCACCATCAGCAGCAGGGCCACCACGGCCAGCGCCATCAGCAGGTTCTGGCCTTGCCGCCAGTTGATGCTGGCCAGCGACCGGCTTTGCGTGAGCGAGCGCAGCCACGCCGGCGCGCCGGCCAGCTTGCGCCACATCAGGCCCAGGCCCGCCTGGCGCGGGCCGAACAATCCATACAGCACGCGAAACACCAGCAGGCCGGCCATGGTGTAGCCGAGCGTGACATGTAGCAGCCGCCAGCTTTCGCCGTCAGCCGTCACATAGGCGCCCAGAAAACTCAGCGCAAACAGCCAGTGGAACATGCGCGTGGGCGCGTCGGTCACCCGGCGGCTCGGGGTGGCCGCTGCGGGCGCGGCCTGGGCAGTGGTGTGGATGGAGGGGGTGGCATGCATGGTTCTTCTCCTTGGAGTTCCTTGGGGTCAGTCGTTCCAGGCCCGGCGATAACGGGCGTCGAGCCCGGCCGGGAAGCGGATGTTGTCGTCGTTGAAGTCGCCCTTGTCGGCCGCGGTGTGGCAAGCCGCGCAGTTGGCAGCGCTCTTGACGCTGGCGTGTTTCCAGACGGCGGGATCGACCTTGCGGTGTTTGCGTTCAAACCAGGCCGAGCGGGTAATGCGGTCTTGCGGCGGCTCTTCCGCCACGCGTTTGTAGGTGCCCGCGTTGACCTTCAGCCAGCTGCTCAGCTGTTGCACCGTGGCCGCGTCCAGCGAGGCGTCGGTGCCGTAGTGCTTGTCCAGGCCGGTCATGATGCGTTCCCAGGAGCGGACAGGCAACATGCCCGGCGGATAGGCGGTGTGGCAGGCGGCGCACTCCTGGGTGTAGGCCGCAGGCACGTTGCCCGGCAGCAAACGGCTGCTGTCGGCCCGGACCAGGGCGGGCAGCGCAGCGAGGGCGAAGGTGGCTGCGATCAGCAGGGAGCGGACGGTGGGGAGGGTGTTCATGAAGAAACTCCGGTGGGGGAACGGCACTAGGGCTTGAGGCTGTTGAGGTAGGCCAGCAGGTCGGCCTTTTCGCCAGCGCTGCATTCGCGGCTCAGCACATCCTTGCAGTTGCGGCGGAACCACTTGTCCACCTTGGCGGTGTCGGTGAACGCCTTGGGGTTGAACGCCGGGGCCAGCGGGGTTATCGACTTGCCGGTGCTGGCATGTTTGCCCTGCGCCGTGGGTGGCGTGCCGTGGCAGGACGCGCAGGACCATTCGCCGCCGTGTTTGGTGGCAAAAAATACGCGGCCTTTGTCGGCATTGCCCGGGGTTCCGGCCTGGGCGCTCCAGTGGCTGAGCTGCTGCGCCGGCGTGGTGTCGCCTGCCTGGCTGGTGGCGGGCAGCAGCGCACTGGCCAGTGCGGCAAACAGGGCGGCAGGGGGAAAGAAGTTGCGGATCAAGGTCATGCTGGGCTTTCTGCTTTTCGGGTGGGATGGGCTTTTGCAGGAGATGGGAGGTAGTTTTGGCGAAGGCGCTTGAACCTTTCCTGAAGACGCTGTTCATCTGCGGTTCACAATGTGTGCAGGACAATCACGCCATGACCTCCGTCCAGCCCTTTCTCCTGACCGGCCAGCGCCGCCGTTCGTGGGTGGGCGGGCTGTGGATGTTGGCGCTGCTGGTGGGCAGCCTGGGGCTGCAGCCGGCCTGGTCCGGCAGCAAGGACGACCACAATCGTGCGCGCCAGGCGGTGCAGGCCGGCCAGGTGCTGCCGCTGCGCAGCGTGCTGGAACGGCTGGAGCGCGAGCACCCGGGCCAGGTCATGGAAGTCGAACTGGAGCAGGAAGAGGGCCACTGGATCTACGAAGTCAAGCTGCTGCAGCCGCAGGGCCAGCTGGTCAAGCTCAAGCTGGATGCCCGGACCGCCGCCCTGTTGTCCGCCAAGGGCAACAACAAAAGCGACGAGCGTCGCAGTAGCCGTGACGCGCGTCCCTGACACCCCGCTGCCAGCCCATGCGCATCCTCCTGGTTGAAGACGAACCCACGCTACGCGCCCAGCTGCGTGCCGGGCTGCAGGACGCCGGCTACGCGGTGGATGAAGCCGACAACGGCCGCGACGCCCACTTCCTGGGTGATACCGAAATCTTTGATGCCGTGGTGCTAGACCTGGGCCTGCCGGTGCTCGACGGCCTGACCGTGCTCAAGCGCTGGCGTGACGGCGGCCGAACCATGCCGGTGCTGATCCTGACGGCGCGCGACAACTGGCACGAAAAGGTCGCCGGCATCGACGCCGGGGCTGATGACTACCTCACCAAACCCTTTCACATGGAAGAACTGCTGGCACGTGTGCGCGCGCTGATCCGCCGCGCCAGCGGCCTGGCCTCGGCGGTGCTGCAATGCGGCGCGCTGGCGCTGGACACACGCAGCGGCCGCGTCACGCTGGCCGGCCAGCCCGTGAGCCTGACCAGCCATGAGTACAAGGTGCTCGATTACCTGATGCACCGCCCGGGCGCCGTGGTGTCGCGCACCGAACTCACCGAGCACATTTACGCCCAGGATTTCGAGCGTGACTCCAACACCATCGAGGTCTTCGTGGGCCGCCTGCGCCGCAAACTGCCGCCCGAACTGATTGAGACGGTGCGCGGGCTGGGTTACCGGCTGGTGCCCCCGCCATGAGCCTCTGGCGCCGGGCCACGTCACTGCGTTTTCGGCTGCTGGCCGCAACGCTGGTGGCGCTGGCGTTGGCGCTGCTGCTGGCGGGCGTGTTGCTCAGCGGCCTGTTTCGCGACCACGTGATGCGGCAGTTCGAGGCGGCCCTGACGCAGCAGCTCGACCAGCTCACCGCCCGGCTCGAATTCGATGCCGCCGGCCAACCGCTGATCGACCCCCAGGCCCTGTCCGACCCGCGCTGGCAAAAGCCTTATTCGGGGTTGTACTGGCAGCTGGACCGCACCGCTGCCGACGGCCTGGCCCGCGCGGGCGTGCTGCGCTCGCGCTCGCTGTGGGACACCAGCCTGCCGCTGCTCGCCGACGAACTGGCTGATGGCGCGGTGCATGTGCACCAGGGCAAGGGCCCGCTGGACGCCCCGCTGCTGATCCTGGAGCGCAAGGTAAGCATCGCCGAACAGCCCGATGCCCGCTGGCGCATCGTCGTCGCGGCCGACATGCAGGACGTCGCCGGGGCCGTGGCCAGCTTCAACGGCGTGATGGCGGCCTCGCTGGCGGTGCTGCTGGTGCTGCTGGCGCTGGCGGCGCTGGCGCAGGTGGCGGTGGGGCTGTCACCGCTGCGCGCCATGCAGCGCGCGCTGGCCGATGTGCATGAAGGGCGGACGCAGCGCCTGCAGGGGCGTTTTCCCACCGAAGTGCAGCCCCTGATCGACGACTTCAATGACGTGCTCGACCGCAACACCGAGGTGGTGGCGCGCGCCCGCACCCAGGCGGGCAACCTGGCCCATGCGCTCAAGACACCGCTGTCAGTGCTGGACCAGGCTGCGGCCGGGACGCTGGCGGCGGCGCACGACAGCGAATTGGCCCGGCTGGTGAAGGAGCAGGTCGGGCTGTCGCGCCGCCACATCGACTGGCACCTGGCCCGCGCCCGGGTGGCCGCCACCCAGCGCCTGCCGGGGCAGCGCACCGCGGTCGGGCCGGTGCTGGCCGGCCTGGTGCGGGTGATGGAGCGGGTCCATGCCGCAAGAGGGGTGTCCATCACCGTGCTGGCGGCCGATGCGCCGCTGTTTTTCGCCGGCGAGGAGCAGGACTTGCAGGAAATGCTGGGCAATCTGCTGGACAACGCCTGTAAATGGGCCGGCTCAAGCGTGACGGTCCATGCCGAACCCGTCAGGGGCAGTGCGCCGCCCCAAGTGCAGATCCACATCGAGGACGATGGCCCCGGGATTGAGGCCGCACACCTCGCGTCGGTGGGTGCCCGCGGCGTGCGCCTGGACGAGTCGGTGCCCGGCACCGGCCTGGGCCTGGCCATCGTGCAGGACTTGGTCGGCCTGTACGGTGGGGACCTCAGCTTGCAGCCCGCCGCCGGCGGCGGACTGCGTGGGACCTTGCGCCTGCCGGCGGCCTTGGCGGCTGACGCAGGAACAACGGGTCAGAGCGTGAGGGCGTAGTCCACCGTGATAGGCGCGTGGTCGGAAAAGCGCTGGGTTTTGTAAATCGTTTCGCTTTGGGCCAGGGCTGCCACGGCCGGCGTGGCCAGGTGGTAGTCGAGCCGCCAGCCCACGTTCTTCGCATAGGCCTGGCCGCGGTTGCTCCACCAGGTGTAGGCCGCGTCGGTCGCGGTGGGCTGCAGCTTGCGGTAGACATCGACCATGCCGCCGCCGCGTGTGGCTTTCACTGAGGGCTGGCCGGTGCCGCCGGTCATTTCTTCAAGTGCTTCTTCGGCCACCTCCGCATCGCGCAGCAATTCGCTCATCCAGGCGCGCTCCTCGGGCAGAAAGCCGCTGTTCTTTTTGTTGCCCTTGAAGTTTTTCAGGTCGATCTCCTGGTGGGCGATGTTGATGTCGCCGCACAGCACGAAGTCGCGGGTTTCCTTGAGCTTGGCCAGGTAGGGATAGAACTCGGCCAGAAAGCGGAACTTGGCCGCCTGCCGTTCCTCGCCCGAGGAGCCGCTCGGGAAGTAGCAGCTGATGATGGACAGCTTGGGCGCTTGCTTGCGGCCGGGACGGTCGAAGCGCAGCTCCACATAACGGCCTTCGGCATCGAATTCGGTGGAGCCGTAACCGGTGATCACGTCGCTGGGCTCATGGCGGGTGTAGATGGCGACGCCGGAGTAGCCCTTTTTCTCGGCGAAGTGAAAGTGGCCAGTGAGCCCGGCAATTTCCTCGAAACGGCCGGCCACGTCGGCCGCCTGGGCCTTGATCTCCTGCACGCAAATACAATCCGGTTGGGTCTGGGCCACCCATTCGGTCATGCCTTTGGTGGCGGCGGAACGGATGCCGTTGAGATTCAGGCTGGTTAATTTAAACATGGGACTTCCAATGAGCATCACAACGGTCACGCCAGGGCAAAAACAGGACAGCAGCCAAACCGCCGAAGAAGGCCGGCTGGCGCAGGAATTCGTGCAGTTTGCCATCGAGTCTGGCGTGCTGCGTTTTGGCGAGTTCAAGACCAAGGCCGGGCGCCTGAGCCCCTACTTTTTCAATGCGGGGCTGTTCGATGACGGCGCCAAACTGGGCCGGCTTGCGCAATTTTATGCGCGCGGCCTGCTGCTCGAAGAGAAAACGCGCGGCCTCGAGTTCGACATGATTTTCGGCCCGGCCTACAAGGGCATCCCGCTCGCGGCGGCGGTCGCCGTGGAGCTCGCGCGGCTGGGCCGCAACGTGCCTTTTGCCTACAACCGCAAGGAAGCCAAGGACCACGGCGAGGGCGGGACCCTGGTCGGCGCACCGGTCCGGGGGCGGGTGCTGATCATCGACGACGTGATTTCGGCCGGCACCGCCACGCGCGAGTCGATCGCCATCATCCGCGCGGCCGGAGCGACCCCCCACGCGGTGGCGATCGCGCTGGACCGCCAGGAAAAAGCCACCGAAAACGGCGAGGACGTCAACTACAGCGCCGTGCAATATGTTACGAATCAGTTGGGGCTGCACGTTTTCGCGATTGCCCGTTTGACCGACTTGCTGCAGTATCTGTCTGAGGCGAGTCGTGCGCCGCAAGACGCTGCGGAACGGACCACCGGCGATTCGCTTCAGACCCACTACCAGCATGTGCTGGCCTACCGACAGCGCTACGGCGTGGATTAAGGACCTTCCTGGTGATGCAACTGCATGTTCAGACGATGGCCACTGTGGCGTGGGTGGCGCTGGCGGCCTGCCTGTGCAGCATCGCCCAGGCCCAAACCCAGACCCAGACCCAGACCCAGGGCATTTATAGCTGCGTCGATGCTGCGGGCCGGAAAATCACCGCCGACCGGCCGATTGCCGAATGTATCGACCGCCCGCAACGGCAGATCAATCCTTCGGGCACGGTCAAACGTGTCGTCGGGCCCTCGCTGACCGCGCAGGAACGGACCGCACAGGAACAGAAAGACAAGGTGGCCGCCGAAGTGCGGGCACGCGAGGCGGAGGAAAAGCGCCGCGACCGGGCCCTGCTGCTGCGTTACCCGAGCCGGGCCGTGCACGACAAGGAGCGCGCCGAGGCGCTGGACCAGATCGACGCGGTCATCAACGCTGCCAGCAAGCGGACCACCGAGCTGGTCGGCCAGCGCAAGGCCATCGATGCCGATTTCGAGTTTTACAAATCCGATCCGTCCCGGGCACCGGCCTCACTCAAGCGCCGGCTCGAGGAAAACGACAGCAGCGTGGCGGTGCAGAAACGTTTTATCGCCGACCAGGATGCTGAGAAGAAGCGCGTCAACATGCGTTTCGACGAAGAACTGGTCAAGCTCAAGCAGCTGTGGGCGATGGGCGGTGCGGTGTCTGACGCGGCGGCAGCGTCGACTGCCCGGAAGTAGGCGTTAAAAGGGCTTTCAGCCCTTTTTGGCTGTGCGGAGAGTGCTACTGTTTTGGTAGCAACTTGCCGCTTCCCCGCCGCCCTTCAGCCCAGCTTTTTCTTCAGCAGTTCATTGACCTGGGCGGGATTGGCCTTGCCCTTGGTGGCTTTCATGGCTTGGCCGACCAGGGCATTCATGGCCTTGGTGTTGCCGGCTTTCACCTCTTCCACGTTTTTGGCATTGGCGGCCAGAACGTCGTCGATGATTTTTTCGAGCTCGCCGGTGTCGCTCATCTGTTTGAGGCCTTTGGCTTCGATGATGGCGTCCACCTGTTTTTGGGCGTCTCCGCTGAGTTGCTCCCCCAAGGCCAAACCTTCGAATACCTGTCGTCCCGCATTGTTGGAGATCGTTCCATCACCGATACGGTTAACCAGGGCCGCCAGTTGCAGGGGCGTGACGAGCGAGTCGCCAAAAGGTTCGCCTATCAGGTTAAACCTGCGCGACAACTCACCCGATATCCAGTTGCTGGCGAGTTTGTACTCTCGACTGGCTGCGACCACTGCCTCAAAATAGCTCGCTACAGCCTTGCTCTGTGTCAACTGGCCGGCATCGTATTCAGGCAGGCCATAGGTCGCCACAAAACGCGCGGCCATTACCCGTGGCAGCTCCGTCATCTCCGCGCGGGTCTTCTCGACCCAGTCGCGTCCAATCACAAGTGGCGGCAAATCCGGGTCAGGGAAATAGCGGTAGTCCGCCGCGTCTTCCTTGGTGCGCATGGCACGCGTTTCGCCGGTGTCCGGGTCGAACAGCACGGTGGCCTGCTGGATCGCATGGCCGTCCTCGAGCTGCTCGATCTGCCAGCGCACTTCATAGTCGATGGCCTGCTGCATGAACTTGAAGCTGTTCAGGTTCTTGATCTCGCGGCGGGTGCCGAGCTCGGCGCCAGGTTTGCGCACCGACACGTTGGCGTCGCAGCGGAAGCTGCCTTCCTGCATGTTGCCGTCGCAGATGCCGATCCAGGTCACGATCTTGTGCAGCTCTTTGGCGTAAGCCACAGCCTCCGCCGAGGAGCGCATGTCGGGCTCGGTGACGATCTCCAACAGCGGCGTGCCGGCACGGTTCAGGTCGATGCCGCTCATGCCGATGAAATCTTCATGCAGCGACTTGCCCGCGTCTTCCTCCAGGTGGGCGCGCACCAGGCGCACGGATTTTTTCTCTTCGCCCAGGAAAAATTCCACGCTGCCGCCCTGCACCACCGGGATCTCGAACTGACTGATCTGGTAACCCTTGGGCAGGTCGGGGTAGAAATAATTCTTGCGTGCGAACACGCTGCTCTCGGCAATGTGCGCATTGACGGCCAGGCCGAACTCGATGGCGCGTTGCACCGCGCCCTTGTTCATCACCGGCAGCGCGCCGGGCAGTGCAAAGTCCACCGCGGACGCCTGCGTGTTCGGCTCGGCGCCGAACGCGGTCGAGGCCCGGCTGAAAATTTTCGATTTCGTGGTCAGCTGCGTGTGGGTCTCGAAGCCGATGATGACTTCATAACCCTGCACCAGCGGCCCGGTGGGCCGGCCGGCCTGCATCTGGGCGAAGGAGTTCACGGGGGGTGGGGTCTGGCTCATGGTCGCAATCACTCAAATGCCTGTGGGCTGGCGCAGGTGCCAGTCGGTCGCGAGCTGGAACTGGTGCGCCGTGCCCAGCAACTGCGCTTCCTTGAAATAGTTGCCGATCAGCTGCAGGCCGACCGGCATGCCGCCTTCGCCAAAACCGGCCGGCACACTCATGCCCGGCAGGCCCGCCAGGCTGGACGACAGCGTGTAGATGTCGGCCAGGTAGTTGGCGACCGGGTCGTCGGACTTTTCGCCGATTTTCCAGGCCACCGTGGGCGACACCGGGCCGGCAATGATGTCGCACTGCGCAAAGGCCTTCTGGAAGTCTTCGGCGATCAGGCGGCGGATTTTTTGCGCCTTCAGGTAATACGCGTCGTAATAACCGTGCGACAGCACATAGGTGCCGATCATGATGCGTCGTGTCACCTCGTCACCAAAACCTTCGCTACGCGACTTCTTGTACATGTCGGTCAGGTCGGTATAAGCGGCGGCCCGGTGTCCGTATCGCACGCCGTCAAAACGGCTCAGGTTGCTGCTGGCCTCGGCCGGGGCGATCACGTAGTACACCGGAATCGACAGCTCGGTCAGCGGCAGACTCACGTCCACCAGCGTTGCGCCCAGCTTCTCGAACTCGGCCAGCGCGCCGCGCACGGTTTTCAGCACGTCGGCCGAACAGCCGGCGCCGAAAAACTGCGCGGGCAGTCCAATTCTCAAGCCTTTCAGGGGGGTGGCCCCCGTCGCTGCTGCGCCGGAAGCTATCAAATCAGTAGCATAGTCGAGCGCCGGCAGGTCCAGCGAGGTCGAGTCGCGGTCCGGGTCCGGCCCGGCCATGCTGGACAGCAGCAGGGCGCAGTCGAGCGCGCTGCGCGCCATCGGGCCGGCCTGGTCCAGGCTGGAGGCAAACGCCACCATGCCGTAACGCGAGCAGCGGCCATAGGTCGGCTTGATGCCGGTGATGCCGGTCAGCGCGGCCGGCTGGCGGATGGAGCCGCCGGTGTCGGTGCCTGTTGCCGCCGGCACCAGCCGCGCCGCCACGGCCGTGGCCGAGCCGCCCGAGGATCCGCCCGGCACACGGGTGGTGTCCCAGGGGTTTTGCACGGGTTTGTAGGCGCTGTTGTCGTTGCCCGACCCCATGGCGAACTCATCACAGTTGAGCTTGCCCAGGCTCACCATGCCGGCGCCGCAGCTCACACCGAGCCGGGCCACCACGGTGGCGTCAAACGGGCTGCGGTAGTTTTCCAGCATCTTCGAGCCGGCCGTGGTCGGGAAGTCGCGCGTGACAAAAATATCCTTGTGCGCCAGCGGCACGCCCAGCAGGGGTGTGCGCTCACCGGCGTCCAGGCGGGCGTCGGCGGCCCGGGCCTGGGCCAGCGACACCTTGCTGTCGGTCGCCAAGAAGGCGCCCAGGCCGGCATGGGTCTCAATACGGGCCAGGAAGTGTTGCGTCAATTCGACGCTGGACACTTCGCGCGCTGCGAGCTTGGCTGCGAGTTGGGCGACGCTGAGGTCGTGCAGGTCGGTGCTCATCGCTTACTCAATCACTTTGGGGACTAAAAACAGGCCACGTTCGACTGCGGGTGCGCTTTTCTGGCTTTCCTCGCGCTGGTTGGGCTCGGTCACGACGTCGTCGCGCAGCCGGAGGGCCACCTGGCCCAGGACGGCGGCAGGGTGGGCCAGCGGTTCCACGCCCTCGGTGTTGACGGCGTCCATCTGTTCGACGAGGGCAAAAAAACCGTTCAGCTGCCCGAGCGTGTGCTCGGTCTCGTCGGGGCGCAACTCCAGCCTTGCCAGGTTGGCGACGCGGGCGATGTCTTGGGATGTCAGTGCCATGGATAAAACAGGGGCCGAAACCGGGTGTAAAGATGAAATAATGGGCAGCGGGCCGCCCGGTGATTTTCAGGGGATGCGTTATTATCCCGCCTTTGATGTGAAATCAGGGTTGGATGCACGCTTTAGGCGCGGTTTGCGCTCTGGAATCAAGGTGTTGCCCCATTTTCCTGTGGATCTACTCTTTTTGACCACTCACAATAATCACAAACGGCGATAGAGCAACGAAGATTGCTCCATGCCCAAAACCGGACTCCCTCACCATGTTTGAAACATTCCGTCGGTATTTTTCCACCGACCTGGCGATTGACCTCGGTACCGCCAACACCCTGATTTTTGTACGCGACCGCGGCATTGTGCTGGACGAGCCTTCCGTCGTTGCGATCCGCCATGAAGGCGGCCCGCAAGGCAAAAAAACCATCCAGGCCGTCGGCCACGAAGCCAAGGCCATGCTGGGCAAGGTTCCCGGCAACATCGAAGCCATCCGGCCGATGAAAGACGGCGTGATTGCCGACTTCACCGTCACTGAACAGATGCTCAAGCAGTTCATCAAGATGGTGCATCCGCGCAGCTTCTTCAAGCCGAGCCCGCGCATCATCATCTGCGTGCCCTGCGGCTCGACCCAGGTCGAGCGCCGCGCCATCCGCGAAAGCGCCCTGGGTGCCGGCGCCAGCGATGTGTACCTGATTGAAGAGCCGATGGCGGCTGCGATCGGCGCCGGCTTGCCGGTGTCGGAAGCCAGCGGCTCGATGGTGGTCGACATCGGCGGTGGTACCACCGAGGTCGGTGTCATCTCGCTGGGCGGCATGGTCTACAAAGGCAGCGTGCGTGTCGGCGGCGACCGTTTCGACGAGGCGATCATCAGTTACATCCGCCGCAACTACGGCATGCTGATCGGCGAGCCGACGGCCGAAGCCATCAAGAAAAACATCGGGTCGGCCTTCCCCGGCTCCGAAGTCAAGGAGATGGAAGTCAAGGGCCGCAACCTGTCCGAAGGTGTGCCACGCAGCTTCACCATCTCCAGCAACGAGATCCTGGAAGCCCTGACCGACCCGCTCAACAACATCGTCAGCGCCGTGAAAACCGCGCTCGAACACACGCCGCCTGAACTCGGCGCCGACATCGCCGACCGCGGAATGATGCTGACCGGTGGCGGTGCCCTGCTGCGCGACCTGGACCGCCTGCTGGCCGAGGAAACCGGCCTGCCGGTGCTGGTGGCCGAAGACCCGCTGACCTGCGTGGTGCGCGGTTGCGGCATTGCACTGGAGCGCATGGACCGCCTCGGCTCCATCTTCACCTCTGAATGAGTCAGGGCGCCGGGTGCGCATGATCGCCTGCCCTGCGTCGTGCCAGTCCCGGCCCTGCGGCCCGTTTGATACCTCACCATGCCTTTAGGAACCCTGGACCGCACACCGCCCCCGTTTTTCAAACAGGGGCCGTCGGCCTTGTCCAAGCTGATGTTTTTCAGCGCGCTGGCCCTGTTTTTGATGGTGGCCGACCTGCGTTTCAAGATCACCCAGCCCATCCGCGCGGCCGTGGCGACGGTGCTTTACCCCGTGCAGTGGCTGGCCCTGCAGCCGGTTCGTGCGGCGCAGTACGGCGGAGGGTATTTCACTGCCCTGAGCCAGGCCCGCACCAGCGAGGAGGAGGCCCGCCAGAAACTCGCCACCCAGTCGCTGCGCGCCAGCCAGGTCGAGCAGCTCGCCCTCGAAAACTCGCGCTTGCGAAAGCTGCTCGACCTGCGCGAACAGGCGGCCCTCACAGGGCAGGCCGCGCAGGTGCTTTACGACGCACCCGACCTCTACACCCGCAAGGTCATCATCGACAAAGGCATGCTGCAGGGGGTGGCGCTCGGTTCGCCGGTGGTGGACGAGTCCGGTGTGCTGGGCCAGGTCACCCGCGTCCATCCCCTGGTCAGCGAGGTCACGTTGGTGATTGACCGCGACCTGGCCATTCCCGTGCTCAACACCCGGACCGGTGCGCGCAGTGTGGCCTTCGGCGAGCCGACCACCCATGGCGGCGGGCTGGAGCTGCGTTTCATGGGCAGCAATTCGGATGTGCAGCAGGGCGACCTGCTGACCACCAGCGGTGTCGACGGCCTTTATCCGCCGGGGCTGCCGGTCGCGAAAATCGACCGGATAGAGCGTCGTGCCGAATCCGCGTTTGCCCGGATTTACTGCACACCGCTGGCCCAGGTCAACGCGGCTGTCCATGTCATGGTGGTCAAGCCCTTGTCTGGCGAAAAGCTGCCTGCTGCCGCCGCAGACCCCGCGCCCGTGGCTGTCAAAAAAGGAGCCGGCAAATGATCATGCCCTCTGGCCAGCAACTGCTGCTGCCCGCCAACCCGTTGTTCATCTGGACCAGCCTGATCGTGGCCCTGTTGCTGGACATGCTTCCCCTCGGGCGGGTGCCCTGGATGCCGGATTTCCTGGCACTGGTGCTGGTGTTCTGGAACATCCACCAGCCGCAGCGTGTGGGGATCGGTCTGGCCTTCATGTTCGGGCTGGGCATGGACGTGCACCAGTCAGCCCTGCTCGGCCAGCACGCGCTGGCCTACACCGCCCTGAGCTTTTTCGCGACCATGATCCATCGCCGCCTGCTGTGGTTCACGGTGCCCTCCCAGGCGCTGCAGATCCTGCCGCTGTTCGCTGTGGCGCACGGTGTGGAAATCACCATCCGCATGATCAGCGGCGGGGTGTTCCCCGGCTGGCTGATGCTGCTGGCGCCGCTGGCCGAGTCCCTGCTGTGGCCGGTGATCAGCGTGATGCTGCTGGCGCCGCAGCGTCGGGCGCCGAATCCCGACCAGAATCGGCCACTATGACCCCCCGCGCGTTGCGAATGGGGGCACTTTTTCCGTCGGCCTTGAGTCCTACTTGCCATGACTGAACTCAGGAACGTCGAGGCGGACCTTTCGCGTTTCCGCGCCCGGGTGCTGGTGGCCGGGCTGGTCATCCTGTTCGCCTTCATGCTGCTGGCGGCCCGCCTGGTATTCCTGCAGGTGGTGCGGCACGATGACCTCAACGAACAGGCCGAGAGCAACCGAACCGCGGTGGTTCCCATCGTGCCCAACCGCGGCCTGATCCTCGACCGCAACGGCGTTGTGCTGGCTACCAATTATTCGGCGTACACGCTGGAGATCACACCCTCCAGGGTGGCCGATCTGGAGGAAACCATCGAGGCGCTGGGCCGGCTGGTGGAGATCCATCCGCGCGACAAGCGCCGCTTCAAGAAGCTGCGCGAGGAGTCCCGCAACTTCGAGTCGCTGCCGATCCGCACCCGGCTGACGGACGAGGAAGTGGCCCGTTTTGCTGCCCAGCGTTTCCGCTTTCCGGGGGTCGACATCAAGGCGCGCTTGTTCCGCAGCTACCCGTACGGCGAACTGGCCAGCCACGTGGTCGGTTACATCGGGCGCATCAACCGGTCGGAAAAGGAGCGGATCGAGGAGACCGACGAGCAAGGCAACTACCGCGGTACCGACTACATCGGCAAACTCGGCGTCGAGCAGAGCTTTGAAGCCCAGCTGCACGGCAACACCGGCGTCGAGCAGGTGGAAACATCGGCCGGTGGCCGCGCGGTACGCAAGCTGGCCAGCACGGCGGCGGTGCCTGGTGACACGGTGATGCTGTCCATCGACATCAAGCTGCAGAAGCTGGTGGAAGACATGTTTGGCGACAGGCGCGGTGCACTGGTGGCCCTGGACCCGTCCACCGGGCAAGTACTGGCCTTCGTCAGCAAACCGACCTTCGATCCCAACCTGTTTGTCGATGGCATCGACAGCGAAAGCTGGCAGGCGCTCAACGAGTCGATCGACAAACCGCTGCTCAACCGCGCACTGCGCGGAACCTACCCCCCCGGTTCCACCTACAAACCCTTCATGGCGCTGGCGGCGCTGGAGTCCGGCAAGCGGCAACCCGGCAGCATCACCAACGACACCGGGTCCTGGATGTTTGGCGGCCACCAGTTCCGCAGCCACGGGGCGGGGCTCGGCCCGGTGGACATGCACCAGAGCATCGTCAAGTCGAGCAACGTCTACTATTACTCGCTGGCCAATGACCTCGGCGTGGATGCCATGCACGATTTCATGAAGCCGCTCGGCTTCGGGCAGATCACCGGCATCGACATCAATGGTGAAGTGCGCGGCGTGCTGCCCAGCCAGGAGTGGAAGCGCAAGACCTACAAGCGGGCCGACCAGCAGAAATGGTATCCCGGGGAAACCATTTCCCTGGGCATCGGCCAGGGCTACAACGCGTTCACCATGCTGCAGCTCGCGCAGGCCACCGCCACGGTAGCGAACAACGGCGTGCGGCACAAACCGCAGCTGGTGATCGCCACGCAAAACCCGATGACGCGGGCCATCGAACCGATTGCGCCGCAGCCGGCGCAAAACCTGGGCTACAAACCGGAGAACGTGGCGGTGATCCGCAAGGCGCTGGTCGGTGTCACGCAGGAGGGCACGTCGACCCGCGTGTTTGCGGGCGCCGGCTACCTCAGCGGCGGCAAGACCGGCACGGCCCAGGCGGTGGGCGTCGGCCAGAAAGACAAGTACGACGCCCGCAAGCTCGAGGAGCACAAGCGGGACCATGCCCTGTACATGGCCTTTGCGCCGGCAGATCATCCGAAAATTGCGCTGGCGGTGGTGGTGGAAAACGCGGGTTTCGGTGCGGCCCATGCGGCGCCCATTGCCCGGCGCGTGTTTGACTACGTGCTGCTGGGGCAGTATCCCAATGAGGTCGACATGGCCGCCGTGCAGAAGGGGCTGGCGGCCGCACCCATCGGCAAGCCGCGCCTGGCGGCTGAAATGACGGGCGTGCTGGCCGGCACCACGACAGCCGCCAACCCCGCCAAGGCTGCGGCGATTGCCGAAGCCCTCAGCAAGCTGCCGCCGCCGGTGCCCTTGCCCGACGCCGATTAGCGCAGGAACGGCGCTATTTCACGAAGGCGTCGAACCCGGTTTTCAGGATCAGTGCGCTGACCACCACGATAAACACCACACGCACAAAACCGGCGCCATGCTTGAGCGCCAGCCTTGTACCCAGCAGGCTGCCCACCACGTTGGCCAGCGCCATGGTCAGCGCGAAATGCCACCAGACATGGCCCTTGTAGGCGAACAGCAGCAGGGCCGCCAGGTTGGTGGCGGTGTTGAGCAGCTTGGCTGAAGCCGAAGCGGTCAGGAAGTCGTAGCCCAGCCAGCGCACGAACAGGAAGACAAAAAAGCTGCCGGTCCCCGGGCCGAAAAAGCCGTCGTAGAAACCCAGCAGGATACCTATGGTGCAGGCCGCCCAGGTTTCGGCGCGACCGGAAAACCGGGGTGCGTGGGTGCGCCCCAGGTCCTTGCGCACCAGGGTGTAGAGCAGCACGGCCAGCAGTACAAACGGCAGTACCTTGCGCAGAAAGCCCGGGGAAATCACGGTGACCAGCCAGGCGCCGGCGAACGAGCCGGCAAAACCGGCCAGTGCGGCCGGCAACAGGGCGGCCCAACGCATGTCCACACGCCGGGCGTATTGCACGGTGGCCACCGCCGTGCCCCAGACCGACGCGCCCTTGTTCACGCCAAACAAGGTCGCCGGATGGGTGGTGGGAAACACGGCAAACAGGGCGGGCACCAGGATCAGTCCGCCGCCTCCCACGATGGAATCTACAAAACCCGCCAGCAGCGAGGCCAATGACACGATCAGTAATTCCATCGGTGAATTGTCTCATTGGCCTCGCCGGCGGCCGGTGGCCGGCGAGGCCCCGCATGGCGGGTGATATGGATCGGACGGGCAAAAAAAAAGCGCCGGGGTGACCGGCGCTTTGTAAAAAACATCTCTCTGGATGCCAATTCTGTTCTGTTCTGTTGTGCTTGTGCGAGTTTGTCTCCTCGGCCCTCTGCGAGCAGCTAGGCTCGTATGCAGATCACTGAATGTAGTGTGCGCACCCACATAGTGCATCGGGACTTTCCCTTCCCTGTCCCAGGAGTCCTTACTCCGCCGGCCAGCCGCCAGCATGTGTCGGAACAGGGCACCGGCGGCATGGCACGACTTATGCCTGTTACGAGATGTTCGGTCCATTCGGCATCTATCGGAAATCACCATGCACCACAAGCGGTTCGTCACATTGGGTTGGGTTCTCGGGCTGCTGCTGGCCGCCCCATTGGCCGGGGCGCAGACGCCGGCGCCTGCAGAGGCAGCGTCCGCCGTGCCGGCTGCCAGCGCGCCTGCCGAACCGGTGACGCCGGCGCTGACCGCGCAGCCTGCCCCCACTGCGACCCCAGCCCCTGTTCCTGCGGTCCCGGTCCCCGCCCCCCTGACCCGCCCGGGGCTGGTGGCTGCCGATACCCTCAACGGCGCCGACACCGCCTGGATGATGACCTCGACGGCGCTGGTGCTCCTGATGACCTTGCCGGGCATCGCCCTCTTTTACGGCGGCATGGTGCGCAAGAAAAACGTGCTCAACACCATGGCCTGCGTGGTGGCCATTTGCGCTGTCGTCAGCCTGCTGTGGTTTGCCGTCGGTTACTCGCTGGCCTTCACGCCGGGCAGCGGCGCGTTGGGCCATTACATTGGCGGCGGCGAGCGACTCTGGTTTGCCGGTCTGGACTATGTCAAGGACGCGCAGAAAGTGGCGGTTAGCCACATTGCGCCGAACATCCCCGAGTCGGTGTACGCGATGTTCCAGCTGACCTTTGCCATCATCACCGCGGCACTGGTGGTGGGTGCGTTTGTGGAGCGCATGCGGTTTTCCGCGATGCTGTGTTTCATCAGCCTGTGGACGCTCGTGGTCTATGCACCGATTGCGCACTGGGTCTGGGAACCCAATGGCTGGCTGGCCCAACTTGGGGCGCTCGATTTTGCCGGTGGTTCCGTGGTCCACATCAATGCCGGCGTGGCGGGGCTGGTCTGTGCCTACGTGCTCGGCCCGCGCCGCGGCTACGGCCGCGAGGCCTTCACGCCCTTCAACCTCGGGCTCACCATGGCCGGTGCCGGCATGCTCTGGGTCGGCTGGTTCGGCTTCAATGCCGGCTCCGCCGTGGCCTCCGACGGCCGGGCCGGCCTGGCGATGGCGGTG
Source organism: Polaromonas sp. YR568 (assembly GCF_943371715.1). Classification (GTDB taxonomy): domain Bacteria; phylum Pseudomonadota; class Gammaproteobacteria; order Burkholderiales; family Burkholderiaceae_C; genus Polaromonas. Next base: position 21,157 of record NZ_CALRVW010000027.1, read on the forward strand.
ACACACATTGCCGCCGCGGCCGGCGCCCTGTCATGGATGGCCGCCGAGTGGATGGTTCGCAAGCGGCCCACCTTGCTCGGCCTGTGTTCGGGGCTGGTCGCCGGGCTGGTCGCCATCACCCCGGCCGCTGGTTTTGTCTCGCCGCGCGCCGCGCTGGCCATCGGGCTGATTGCCGGCGTCGCCTGCTACTGGGGGGCGACCGGCCTCAAGCGTCTGCTCAATGCCGACGATTCCCTCGATGTGTTCGGCGTGCACGGCGTGGGCGGCATCGTCGGTTCGCTGCTGACCGGCGTGTTTGCCAGCAAAACCATCTCGGGCGTGGAAGGCAGCGTGCTGACCCAGGCCATCGGTGTGGGCGCCGTGCTGTGTTACAGCCTGCTCATGACGGCGGTGGTGCTCTGGATCACGTCGCTGGTCTTCAGCCTGCGGGTCAGTGACAGTTCGGAGTCCGACGGCCTGGACATTGCCCAGCATGCCGAGCGGATGGGCACCTGATGGAGGACCCTGCCATGCCTTCCAGCGAAAAAATCGCGATTGCTGCACACCTGCATGTGTTGCTGCGCAGAAAGACCGGACGGGTGACCGACACCGAGTGGATGGCGACCAATGCGGACTATGCGGCCGAAATCGTCCGCTTCTCGCGCGAGAAGGCGGCCGAGGATGGCCACATCGATCTCGGCGTCTGGGCCGACCGGCTTGAGGAGATCATGGCCTCTCCGGAGGTCAAGCCGCGTGTGCCGCTGGTCAGGATGATGGCCGATGCGGTCAAGGAGCGCAGCGAGGCGCCACCAGCGGCTGCCGCGCCTGTGCCGGACCGGCAGGGTGCCCGCTCGGTCAACACCGAGGAAGAGGTTTATCCCGAGTCGGGTTTCATCGAGTCCACGTTCGGCACCTTCTTTGGCGACAGCGAGAAACGCCGCGAGCGCGAGCCGCGCGATCCGGATGCGCCCCGTTATGTGAAGGGACTGCGCTGAGCGGCTCCTGCTTGTGTTGCCTGTTTCACACGCCTTGCGTCTTGCAAGCAAGCCTATAGTTTGCTTTGGCAATCTGCACTAAGTGAAATGGCTACAGCGCACGTTGCTGAGTGACAACGGGCGCGAATTTGCGGGAGTGGCGGCAGAAAACAGTCGCTAGGATGAGCCCTTTTATTCATCCAAGAGGTTGCTTATGAAGGCTGTCTTGCTGACCTTGATCCTGGGCACTTGCATGACCTGGACCAGTGTGGTCCGGGCTCAGCCCCAGGCCCAGCAACTGGTACTGGGCATCAGTGAGGGCACCTCCGGGGGGCTTGATCATGCCCAGGTAATTACGAAGTACCAGGGCCTGGCCGAGGTGGTGGCGCGCGCCATGAAAGCCAGGGTCAGCGTGGTGTTCGCGCGCGAATTCAAGCAGCTCGAAGAGGGCATGCAGACCGGGCGTTTTGATTTTGTCATGGCCCGGCCCAGTGACTATCCGGCCCGCGGGATGCGCGACTACGGCTACAGCTACATCGCCAGCACCAAGCCCGACGGGCAATGTTTCATCATTGTTCCGAAGGGCTCGACGCTCCAGTCCATTGCCGACGTCAAGGGCAAACGCATTGCGCTGCCGGAACAGGTGGCCTACATGTCGCGGTTTTGCAGCGCAGAGCTGCGCAACCAGGGGATTCATCTGGACAAGGAAAACGTGCAGTTTGTGCGTGAACAGGCGGCCGTCGGGTTTTACCTTGACAACAAGTTTGCCGATGTCGGGGGAGTCGCGTCTTATTCAGGCATCGCCAAAAAGTGGGAAAAAGACGGCAACCGCATCCTGCACAAAAGTGTGGCGCAACCCTATTTCCCGCTGGTTGCCCACAAAAGGATACGGCCGGAGCAGATCAAGGCCATCCAGGCCGAACTGCTTGCCCTGCCCGACAGCGAGTCGGGTCAGGAAGTGCTCAAGCGCATCGGCATCCAGCAGTTCGACACGGGCTCCGAAGCCCGCATGCGCGAGTTGCTCAAGTGGCTCAATATCTGACGCATTTTCCAATGCATCGGCGCCGTGACCTGAAGGGGAGCCGCCGGGATCTGCGCGCCCGGCGCACCACTAAGGTTTGGCGCCGGCCAGGGTGAAATAAAAACAGGCGCCCTGCCCGGGTGCCGAGGTGGCCCAGATACGTCCGCCATGGCGCGTGACAATGCGGCGGGCAGTGGCCAGGCCAATGCCGGCACCGGCAAATTCGCCGGGGGCGTGCAGGCGCTGGAAGGCGGTGAACAGCTTGTCGGCATACGCCATGTCGAACCCGACGCCGTTGTCCCTCACGGAAAAAATCAGCTCGCCATGGGGGCCCGGCTCGGCGTCCACCGTGATCTCGGCGTCCACCCGCGTCGACGTGAACTTCCAGGCATTGCCCAGCAGGATGTTCAGCAGGTGCAGCACCAGCCCGGCGTCGGCCTGCACGGCCGGCAAGGCCTGGATCCGGATCGCCACCTGGCGCTCCGGGTGCTGCTGCTGGAGTGATTTCAACACCGCACCGGCCATGGCGCCCAGGTCCACCTGCTCACGGCGGGACTGCATGCGCGACAGCTGCGCCAGCGCCAACAGGCTGTCGGTCCGTTCGTTCATCTGGCTGACCCCGGCACGGATGCGCTGGAGGTAGTGCCTGCCGCGCTCGCTGATGCCGGCCGCCATTTCCTTTTCCAGCAGCCGGGTCATGCCGTTGATGGCAATGTAGGGCTGGCGCAGGTCATGGGCCAGCGCCTGCGAGAAAGCCTGCAGCTCCACCGTAGCGGCCGTGAGTTCGGCCGTGCGTTTTTCCACGCGGGTTTCGAGTTCCGCGTTGAGCTGCAGGATCTGCTGCTCCGCCAGCTTGCGCTCGGTGATGTCGCGCAGGATCACGCTGACCTGCACGTTGCCTTCGCTGTTCACATGCTGCGACGAGGAGGCCTCGGCCGGAAAACGCGTGCCATCCCCGCGCACACAGACGAGTTCGCCGCGGAACCTGGCGGAGCGGCTGACCTGCATCATCAGCCCGGCCATGCGTGGATCCGTGCCGTCCACCAGACCGGCGATGCCTGCCGCCCTGATGTGTTGTTCGCGCATCCCGAACATGGTGCATGCCGCCTGGTTGGCGGCGAGCACCGTGCCATCGGGCAGGCTTTGCAGAAAGCCGTCCAGGCTGGTTTCGACCACCAGCCGGAAACGCTCCTCGCTGATGCGCAGGGTGTCCTCGGCGGCGAGCAGGCTGCGGTGGCGGCGTGCCCGGCTCTGCGCTGCGGAGACCAGCGTTGCCGGGGAGACCGGCTTGGTGATGAAATCATCCCCGCCCTGCCGAAGCGCCTGGGCCTGCCTGTCCAGGCTGGTTTCGCCGGACAGGAAAATGATGGGCACCCGGACGAACTCGGGCTGCTGCCGGATCAGGGTGGCCAGTTCGATCCCGTTGCATTGCGGCATGTGGATGTCGCAGGTGATCAGGTCGGGCTGGAAATCAACCAGCGGCGCCATGACCTGCCAGGGTTCGGTGACGATGCAGGTCTGCATGCCTGCGGACTGCAACACACCGGCATACAAGGTTGCCAGTGCTTCGTCGTCCTCCACAATCAGTACCCGATAGGGCTGCGTCGGCTCCGCAGAGGTGAGCTGGTCCAGCAGGGCCGTGATGGCCCGCACCTCCAGGGGCTGCGGGAAATAGCCCGCCGCTCCGGCCCGCACGGCGGCCAGGCGGGTCTGGAAGTCAGAGCCGCCGCCCATGAGCAGCAGCGGCGCCCTGCCTTGGGTGGCCGGGCCGGGCGCGGCCAGCACCGCCCGTGCCAACAGGGCGTCTGCGGAAAAAGTGATGTCGGCAAGAATGGCCGCTGGCGCCTCCTGCAGGGCCGCCAGCTCTGCGTCAGCGGGCTGGCCGAACACGCGGATCTGGTAGCCACCGAGGCGCAACTGGTCGGCAAGCTGGCCGGCCGCGACCCGGTCGGGATCGATGAGGTGAAGCAGCCGTGCCGGCCCGGCGGGCTGTGGCACAGCGGCCTCACTGCTGGCGGTGAAGGCCGCCGCCGGAATGTCAGCGGCAGGCTGGTCCGCGCTTGCCGCGGCTTTCAGGGCCTGCAGGCTGGCTTCCAGCGTGAGGCGATCGCCGGCACCGGGAAAACCCGGGACACCGGTGTTGTCCGAGAGAAGTTTCTCGAGCGCTGCTGCCGCTTCGCTGACGGCAGGAAAACCAAAGGTGCCGCCAGAGCCCGCCAGCTTGTGGGCCTGTGCCAGCGCAGACAACGCAGCCTCCTGGCCGTTGATTGTGTCGGTACCGCCACCCAGCTGTCGCAGCGCTGCTTCCAGCGCACTGATCTTTTCCGGCAACCCGGCCGCATACAGCGCGCGCTGGTTCTGCATGTAAAGGGCAAGGCTGGTGGTCGGCATCAAGGCATGGGGGTTGTAAGGGGGGCTGGTCCATTATCGGGCTCGCGGCGGCGTGGGCGGTGTTTTGGCGAGGGCCTGTTAATGCTATTTCTGCATTTGCAAAAATAGCATTAACAGGCCCTGCGCCCGACGTATCATGGGCCCCGGGGCGCAAGGCGTCCCGAGCCCCTCCGTGCAGGCAACCACCAGCCAAGCCAACTTCCCATGAGACATCCGGACAGCAAAAGCACGAAACAGGCCGGCTCGGCCGGTGCGGGCCTTCGGTGGGGGCCACTGATGATCCTGCTTTTCTGGCTGGCGGTCATGGGCGCCCTGTACGCCGTGATGCGCCAGGTGTTGAAGCCGCCGCCGCTGACCGTTTCAGTGAGCGGGGAGCTGGTGATTCCGCGCGCCCGGGACGGCCACTTCTACGCGCGGGGGCAGGTCCATGGCCAGCCTGTCACTTTTCTGGTGGACACCGGCGCCTCGCTGGTGGTGGTCAGCCAGGAGTTTGCGCGGACCGCCGGTTTGGCGCCTGGCGAGGCGACCACCTTCCGGACCGCCAGCGGCGAGCTGCAGGGCCGGATTGTCAAGGGTGTCACGGTGTCGGTCGGGCCGGCCAGCGTCTCAGGCACACGCGTGGGCGTGGGGCTGGTGGGGCCCGATCCCGCGATGGCCCTGCTGGGACAGAGCTTTCTGTCCCGGTTCGAAATCGTGCTGTCCGGGGACAACATGGTGCTGCGCGGCAAATAGTGGGCCCATGGTTTTCATTTTTGCGTTGAACCCGCAGCACCGATAAGTCTCAGGTTTTCTCCCTGGCCGCCACGCTGAAGACCGGACGGTAAATAAGTTACCACCACCCCGGTAATTGATGACTGACAGCGGCGCAATATCGTCCTACGAGGACTTCTGTTCAGCTCTACCGGCTGACCGCAGGAGATCCCCCATGATGCGAGCCATCGTCACCTTTTTGATCAGCGTGTTGGCCTGTGCATGTCTGCCCGCCGCGGCTGCGGATATTCAGGCTTACCAGCGCGGTGTGTTGATCCGGGGGACCATCGAGAAAGGCGACTACGACAGGATCATCGAGTTCGTCCGGCACCCCGACAACTACGGGCGCTTTGCGCGCATGGTTTACCTGGATTCGTCGGGCGGTGATGTGGTGGAGGCCATCAAGATCGCCCATCTGCTGGACAAGAGTTACGCCGCCACCCACGTGGCCAGTGGCGCGCGCTGCTACAGCGCCTGTTTCATCCTGTGGATGAGTGGCGTGACCCGCCATGTGTCCAGCGGTGCCACGCTGGGGGTGCACCGCATCCATGTCCAGCTCAAGGAAGGCAGCATCGACCAGCAGTCGGCCTATGTCAGCCAGATCGCGCGCACGGTGGAAAACTACATGTCGGGGCTGGGCACGCCGCGCGCCATCCTGGACAAGATGAACGCCACCGCGCCGGCAGACCTGTTTGTGATCAGCCCGCGCTGGCTGGCCGAGCAACGGCTGCTGACCGCGGTGTCTTACCGGCTCGGTTTCATCGATGCGGCGCAGGCCCGCTGCGGCCCCGAACCTGTGGCGCAGGCCATGAAGGGCAGGGCGCCGCCGGCCGATGACGAGGCTGAAGGCTGGGTCGCGCAGATCAAGAGCTGGATCACCTGTGCTGACGAGTTGCGTGCCAGTAATCAGAGAGGCGAAGGCTTGACCATCGCCGCGTTGCTCGGGCAATAGCGGCAGGATGGCGGCTGCGCCTTAAAAGCCGTCCCGTATCCATTGCGCGGCTTTTTCCGCAATCATCAATGTCGGTGAATTGGTGTTGCCGCTGGTGATCAGCGGCATCACGCCGGCATCCACCACACGCAGCCCGGTCACCCCGCGCACCCGCAGATGCGAGTCCACCACCGCCATGGGGTCGTTTGCTGTGCCCATTTTGGTGGTGCCCACCGGGTGGAAGATGGTGGTGGCAATGTCGCCGGCCAGCCGCGCCAGGTCTTCATCGCTCTGGAACTGCACGCCGGGACGGAACTCTTCGGGCTGGTAGCCGGCCAGGGCGCTCTGGCTCACAATGCGGCGGGTGACGCGCAGGGAGTCGGCCGCCACCTTCCGGTCCTCGGCGGTGCTGAGGTAGTTGGGCGCGATGGCGGGCGCGTCTTCAAACTTGCCGCTCTTGATCTGAACGGAACCCCGGCTCGTGGGGTTGAGATTGCAGACGCTGGCGGTGAAGGCGTTGAAATTGTGCAACGGCTCGCCAAATGCGTCGAGCGACAGCGGCTGCACGTGGTACTCGATGTTGGGGTAAGGCTGGTCCGGCGAGCTGCGCGTGAAGGCACCGAGCTGCGATGGCGCCATGCTCATCGGGCCGGTCTGTTTAAGCGCGTATTCGAGGCCGATTTTGGCCTTGCCCCAGAACGAGCTGCCCTGGGTGTTGAGCGTGAAGTTTTTTGCCTTGCTGCCTGCGAGAGGGTTGACCTTGTAGACCGAGCGGATCTGCAGGTGGTCCTGCAGGTTGGCGCCCACGCCGGGCAGGTCCACCAGCACCGGGATGCCGTGCTGTTGCAGCAGCGCCGCCGGGCCGATGCCCGAGAGTTGCAGGATTTGCGGCGAGCCTATGCTGCCGGCACTCAGGATGACCTCGCCGAGCTTGCCCTGCGCCCTGCCGGAGTCACGCGTGGCAAAGGCCTGCACCCGTTCGTGGCCGGTCCAGACCTCGACGCCGGTGCAGCGCTTGCTGCCGTCGTCCTGGCGCTCGATGACCAGCTTGCAGACCTGCGCGCCGGTCCACATCTCGAAGTTGGGGCGTGCAAAACAGGTCGGACGCAAAAACGCCTTGGCTGTGTTCCAGCGCCAGCCGCTTTTCTGGTTGACCTCGAAATAACCGACACCTTCGTTGTTGCCGCCGTTGAAGTCGTCGGTGGCCGGGATGCCCGCCTGCTGTGCCGCTGCGGCGAACGCATCCAGGATGTCCCAGCGCAGGCGCTGCTTTTCAACGCGCCACTCACCGCCCATCTTGCGTGCCAGGCCTTCGCTGGTGGCATGCTGGCTCTTGTGGCCATGCAGTCGCCGGAAGTTTTCATTGACCACGACCTCTGCCTTGCCTTTGGGTGCATCGAGTTTGTAGTGGTCCTCGTGTTTGCGAAAACCCGGCAGGACCTGGTCCCAGGCCCAGTCGTCGTCGCCGGTGAGTTCGGCCCAGCGGTCGTAGTCGCGCGCCTGGCCGCGCATGTAAATCATGCCGTTGATGCTGGAGCAGCCGCCCAAGGTCTTGCCGCGCGGGTAACGCAGCGTGCGGCCGTTCAGGCCGGCGTCGGGTTCGGTGTTGTAGAGCCAGTCGGTGCGCGGGTTGCCGATGCAGTACAGGTAACCGACCGGGATGTGGATCCAGTGGTAGTCGTCCTTGCGGCCGGCCTCGATCAGCAACACACGTTTGGACGCGTCCGCGCTCAGGCGGTTGGCCAGCAGGCAGCCGGCGGTGCCGCCCCCGACGATGATGTAGTCAAAGATGTTTTCGTTCATTTTTTATTGTGTTGCGTTGCTTTTCGAAGAACGATTGGTCAGATGAAGTTCAAAGCACGGACGATGAAGACGATGCCGACCAAAATACCCACGAGACCCAGGAGAGGTGTTGCCGCGAACCAACCGCCATATCTAACCCGAGCCGACTCTTTGATCGCCTGGCTCACTTCTTCATTTTTCATTGGCGGCATGCCGATCAATTTGTCCTGTTGATCAGCACGCATGCGATTCCACCAGTCACCCGCGCGCACCATTTCCACACCGATCCAGACAAGGGCCATACCAAGCCCCGCCCAGAACAGGGTCTCGACCATGCTTACTTGGCCGTTGGCATGACAAACTCTGCGCCCTTGCCAATGCTCTCGGGCCAGCGCTGCATGATGGACTTCTGCTTGGTGTAAAAACGCACGCCTTCCTCACCGTAGGCATGCATGTCGCCGAACAGGCTTTTCTTCCAGCCGCCAAAGCCGTGCCAGGCCATGGGCACGGGAATCGGCACGTTGATGCCGACCATGCCGACCTGGATGCGGCGTGAAAATTCACGCGCCACATTGCCGTCGCGCGTGAAGCAGCTCACGCCGTTGCCGAACTCGTGGGCGTTGATCAGGTTCACCGCTTCGGCCAGGTCCTTGACACGCACGCAGCCCAGCACCGGGCCGAAAATTTCTTCCTTGTAGATGCGCATCTCGGGTGTCACATGGTCGAACAGCGTGCCGCCCATCCAGAAGCCCTGGTCGCAACCGGCGCCTGCGCTTTGGCCGGTGAAGCCGCGGCCATCGACCAGCAGCTTCGCACCCTCTTTCACCCCGGTGTCGATGTAGCCGGTGATGCGCTGGTGGGCCGCGGCGGTCACGATGGGGCCCATCTCGGCATCGAGCTCGACCCCGTTCTTGACGACCAGGGTTTTGGCGCGCGCGGCCAGCATGGGCACCAGTTTGTCGGCCACATTGCCGACCAGCACTGCGACCGAAATCGCCATGCAACGCTCGCCGGCCGAGCCGTAACCCGCGCCTATCAGCGCATCGACCGCCTGCTCCAGGTCCGCATCGGGCATGACCACCATGTGGTTCTTCGCGCCGCCGAGCGCCTGCACACGTTTGCCATGGTGCGCGCCGGTTTCATAGATGTAGTTGGCAATCGGCGTGGAGCCGACGAACGACACGGCCTTCACGTCCGGGTGCACCAGCAGGGCGTCGACCGCCTCCTTGTCGCCCTGCACCACGTTGAACACGCCGTCAGGCAGGCCGGCCTGCTTGAGCAACTCGGCCATGTACAGGCTGGCGCTCGGGTCGATCGGGCTGGGCTTGAGGACGAAGCAGTTGCCGGCGGCGATTGCCACCGGGAACATCCACATCGGCACCATCACCGGGAAGTTGAAAGGGGTGATGCCGGCGACCACACCGAGCGGCTGGCGCAGCGTCCAGTTGTCGATGCCGGTGCTCACCTGGTCGGTGAAGTCGCCCTTGAGCAGCTGCGGAATGCCGCAGGCGAACTCGACGATGTCGATGCCGCGCGAGACCTCGCCCTGGGCATCGGTGAAGACCTTGCCGTGTTCGGCGGTGATCATGTGGGCCAGGGTGTCCTTGTTCTGGTTCAGCAGTTCGAGGAACTTGAACATCACCCGCGCGCGGCGGATCGGCGGCGTGTCGGCCCAGGCCGGAAAGGCGGCCTGGGCCGCGCTGACAGCAGCGTCCACCTCGGTTGCATTGGCCAACGCCACGCGGCCGGTCACGGCGCCGGTGGCGGGGTTGAAGACGTCCTGCGCGCGCCCGGAGTGGCCGGGCACGGTGCGACCGTTGATGGCGTGGCCTATGGCCTGGATACTGCTGTTCATATTTGGTTGGCTCATATCATTCATGGGGCGGTCTCCTGCAATTAACCTGTGACTAATCCAACAGATTAGCGGACTGGGCAAGTTTTTGCCACTTTGAATTTCTCAGAAGTGTTATAAATATTTCTAATAATGGACATCCAGACGCTCCGGATTTTTGTGGCGGTGGCCCGCGAGGGCAGCCTGTCGCGCGCTGCGGACAAGCTGGCCCTGACCCAGCCGGCCGTCAGTCTGCAGATTAAAGGCCTGCAAGCTGCCACGGGGCTGACACTGTTCAAGCGCAGCGCGCAGGGCATGAACCTGACGCGCGACGGCGCGGCCCTGCTGCCGCTGGCCGAAAAAGTGCTGGCCGCGCAGAGTGACTTCAGGAACGCCGCGGCCCGCCTGCACAGCCAGGTGCGCGGCCGCCTGCGCATAGGCACCATCCTCGACCCCGAGTTCACCCGGCTCGGGGCTTTCCTGAAGGTGCTGGTGGAAACCGCGCCCCAGGTGGAAACCGAACTGCGCCAGGCCATGAGCGGCGAGGTGCTGGCGCAAATCGACCGGGGTGAGCTCGATGTGGGCTTTTACCTCGGCACGCCGGCCCAGCCGCTCGGCGAGACCCGCGATTTCATGAAGAATCAGGCTGCAGACCTTTCCACACAAGCGTCAGCAGCTATACATTCAGGAGCGGATCAGGCGCCGGACCGGCCGGCGCGGTTTGCCGTCCGGGAGCTGACGCACTTCACCTACCGGGTGCTGGCGCCGGCGGGTTGGGGGCCGCAGGTGCGCGGCAAGGACTGGAAAGCGCTCGCGGCCCTGCCCTGGATTGCCACGCCGCCCGCTTCGGCGCACCACCGGTTGCTGGCCAGTGTGTTCGGCCCGCTGGGCGTCGAGCCGCACCGGGTGGCGCTGGTGGATCAGGAGGCGTCCATGCTGGACCTGGTCAAGTCGGGAGTGGGCCTGAGCCTGGTGCGCGACTCGATCGCGATCCGCGAGTCACATGCCGCCGGCCTGGTGATTGCCGACCAGGTCAGCCTGCAAAGCGTGCTGAGTTTTGTCAGCCTGAGCGCGCAGCGCCAGGCGCCGGTGGTGGCCAGCGCCTGGCAGGCGATCGACGCGGTCTGGGGCACGCAATGATTCCCGCTCTGGCCGCATTCACCGCGCCCTCGCTGTAGGACAGGGCGGGGTATGGATTGGGGACAAATGCTGTAGCGCCTGCGCCGGCCGCTGCCTTAATATGCAGTAAATGGGCGGCTGTCACGCGTGTGGACCGGAGCGTCGCCCTGTTCCGCCCATCGATCCCAAGCCGCTTGCACCTATCGACAACATGCCATCTCCGGAGGACGACGCCTCGCGCGAATCTGCTCCGCACATTGACCCGCAAGACACGCCCGAAGGTGCGTGTTATCTGGTGCTGGGCATGTGGACGGCCGCCGAGCTGACGGCCCAGCCGGCCTGGCAGGCCCTGACGCTCCAGCTGAACGCGCTGGATGCTGCGGCAGCCGGTACGGCCCTGTGGGACTTGCGCCAGATCGGGTCGCTCGACCATCTGGGTGCGCAGGTGTTGTGGGACCACTGGGGCCGCAAGTGGCCTGAGAAGCTGGAGGTCATGCCGCCCCAACGCGCGGTGCTGGACCGTGTGGCCCAGTTCAGCACCGACCGGCCCGAAGCACCGGCGCCAGGTTTCCAGGAAAATTTTCTGTCGCTCGGAAAAGGCGTGCTCACCGTGGTGGACCACGGCGCCGACCTGCTCGCCCTGGTGGGGCGGCTGCTGCTGAACCTGATCAAACTCGTCAAAAATCCGCGCGAAGGTCCCTGGCGCGACCTGTCCGGCCACCTGTACCACATCGGTGCGACGGCCCTGCCGATCACTGCGCTGGTCGGCTTCCTGATCGGGGTGGTGCTGGCCTACCTGATCTCGCAGCAGTTGCGCCAGTTCGGCGCCGACGCCTTCATCGTCAACATCCTGGGCATCTCATTGATCCGCGAGCTCGGGCCGGTGCTTGCCGCCATCCTGATCGCCGGGCGTTCCGGCTCGGCCATCACCGCACAGATCGGCGTGATGCGCGTGACCGAAGAACTCGATGCCATGCGCGTGATGGGCATTGCGCACAGCTACCGGCTGGTCATGCCGCGCGCCATGGCGCTGGCCATCGTGATGCCGCTGATCAGCGTCTGGACCACCATCGCAGCCCTGCTGGGCGGCATGCTCGCCGCCGACCTCGTTATGGGCGTGACGCCGTCCTTCTTCATCGATGCCCTGCCGGAGGCGGTGGACGCCGCCAACCTGACGCTGGCTACCGCCAAGTCGGTGGTGTTCGGTGTGCTGATTGCGCTGATCGGCTGTCATTTCGGCCTGCGTGTCAAACCCAACACCGAAAGCCTGGGTCAGGGCACCACGGCGTCGGTGGTCACCTCGATCACGGTCGTGATCCTGGTGGATGCACTGTTTGCAGTGCTGTTCAAGAGTATCGGCATATGAGCGACGCCATTGTTGACATCCGCGACCTGTGGACCGTGTTCAAAAACGGCAAGAAAGAGGCCGTCATTCACCAGGACCTGAACCTGCGCATCGAGCGCGGCGAGTTCATGTCGCTGGTCGGCGGTTCGGGGTCGGGCAAAACCGTGCTGCTGCGCGAGATGCTGGGGCTGGAGGCGCCGACCCGCGGCGAGATCACCGTGCTGGGCAAGCCGGCCGCCGAGCTGGGCAAACGCGGCGCCGCGCGCCGTGTCGGCATGCTGTTCCAGCAGGGCGCGCTGTTTTCGGCCTTCACCGTGCTGGAAAACATTGCCTTCCCGCTGCGCGAGCTCAAGACCCTGCCGGATGCGCTGATCCGTGAAGCGGCCATGGTCAAGCTGCAGATGGTCGGCCTGGCGCCCGAACATGCGGACAAGATGCCGGCCGACCTGTCCGGCGGCATGGTCAAGCGGGTGTCGCTGGCGCGTGCCCTGATCATGGACCCGCCGCTGCTGCTGCTCGACGAGCCGACCGCCGGCCTGGATCCGGAAAGCTCCGACAGCTTCTGCGCGCTGCTGCGTTCGCTGCACCGCGACATGGAGCTCACGGTGGTGATGGTCACGCACGACCTCGACACGCTGTTCGAGCTCAGCACGCGCATATCCGTGCTGGCCGACAAGCAGGTCATTGTCAGCGGCCCGCCGCGGGACGTGATTGCCTTTCCGCATCCCTTCATCCGCAACTTTTTTCTTGGCGAACGGGGCCAGCGCGCGATGGAGTTGCTGCGCGAATATCCCTTCACCGTCTGATGCATCGCTACAGCTATTAAGAGAGGTTTTCAAAATGGAAAACAAAGCCCATGCCATGGCCGCCGGCGCTTTTGTGCTGGTGGTGGCCGCGCTGCTGGCACTGCTGGCCGTCTGGCTGACACGCGACAACGGCGAGCGCCACCTGTACGAGCTGTCCACGCGCGAGACGCTCTCGGGCCTGCAGCCGCAGGCGCAGGTGCGTTTTCGCGGCGTGCCGGTCGGCAAGGTCGAGTTCATCGGTTTTGACCACAAGACCAAGGGCAATGTGCTGGTGCGCATTTCGGTCGATGTCGGCACGCCGCTGACCCAGTCGACCTTTGCCACCGTGAGCTCGCAGGGCGTCACCGGTCTGGGCTTCATCCAGCTCGAGGACGACGGCCCGTCGACGGTGCTGCTGGTGCCCAACGACGACGACCCGCCGCGCATCCCGCTCAAGCCGGGGCTGCTCGACAAGCTGCTGGGCAAAAGCGAGGTGATCATGGACCAGGTCGAGGCGGCCAGCATCAAGCTCAACAAGCTGCTCGGTGACGGCAACCAGCAGGCGCTGATGAGTGCTGTCCAGCAGTTCGGCCAGGCAGCCGACAACATCAACAAGGTGGTGCTGAAGCTGGACCCGGTGGTGGCGTCGCTGCCCAAGCTGAGCCAGGAGGCCAGCGTCACCATGAAGTCCCTCAAAACCGCGGCCGACGATGTGTCCAAAACCGCGACCGAGGTGGGCACCACGGCCGGGCGCCTCAACGCCAAGGGCGGGCCCCTCGACAAGCTGGCCGAAGGCGGCGCCGCCTTGACGGCGACGGTGGAGACCTTCAGTGCCGCCACCCTGCCGCGGCTGGGTGAGGTGGCCGAGGAAACCGCCCGCGCCATGCGCCAGCTCCGGCGCACCGTCAACGCGGTGGACGACAACCCGCAATCGCTGATTTTCGGCAATGGCCCGCCCACGCCCGGTCCGGGTGAGACCGGCTTTACCGCTCCCGGAGGAAAACCATGAATTCCATGAATGCTATCAAAATTGCAGCTGCTGGCACCCGCCAGTCAAGGGTCGGAGGCCGATTTGGCTTGATGGTTCTGGTGGTGTTGGCACTCGGCGCCTGTTCGGCCCTGCCGGACAAGCCGTTGCGCGCCGCGCTTTACGACTTCGGGCCCGGCCTGTCGAGTACGCAGCCCGCGACGCGGCAGGCGCCGCTGCCGCCGCTGGCGCTCAGCGACATTTCGACACCCGGCGGCGCGCTGGACAACCAGGCGGTGTTGTACCGGCTGGCCTACGCCGATGCGCAGCAATTGCGGCCCTACTCGCAGGCGCGCTGGAGCATGCCGCCCGCGCAGCTGGTGCGCCAGCGCCTGCGCGAAACGCTGGGCCGCGACCGGGCCATCTTCAACGCCGGGGAAGGTCCGGCCCTGAACCGCAGCGCGGCGCTGGGGGCGACGCCGCGCACGTTGCAGCTGCAGCTCGAGGAGTTCAGCCACCTGTTCCAGTCGCCGGCCAGCAGCACCGGCCTGGTGCGGCTGCACGCCACCCTGGTGGAGAACACGCCGAGTGGCGAAAAACTGCTGGCCCAGCGCTACTTCACGGTCCAGCGCCCGGCCACCAGCGCCGACGCGGCCGGCGGCGTGCGCGCGCTGACCGCGGCGACCGACGCCGCCATCGAGGAGATTTCGCAATGGCTGCAACAGACCCCCTGACTCCCGCCACGCCGCCTCCGGGCGCGACCACGCCTGCTCCTGAGGGCGCGGCGGGCACGCCGGCGGCCCGTCCCCTGGAAGACCAGCTGCGGCAGGCCGGGCTGGAGGTGCTGGGCAGCTGCCAGAAGATGTCCGGCCGCGGACCGGCGTTGCTGCAGCACTCGGCCCTGCTGGAAGACTTCACGCTCAAGGAGCTCGACACGCTCGGTGAAGCGATGCTGCTGATCCGCGCGCAGCCCGGGCAGGTGCTGATCGCCGAGGGAGATGCCGGCGACTGGATGCTGTTGCTGCTCAGCGGCACGGTCGACGTGACCAAAACCACGCCGGCCGACGACGACGGCCCGGATGCCGCGGACAGCAAGTCGCGCCTCGGCGTGACCACCGAAGGCGCGGTCCTCGGCGAAATGTCGATGTTCGACCGCGACGTGCGTTACGCCACCTGCACCGCCATCGACGCGGTGGAGGCCGCGGTGCTGAGCCGCGCCGCGATCGGACAGCTGATCCGCCAGCACCCCGGTGTCGGTGCCAAGCTGATGGTCAAGATCACCCAGCTGCTGGCCCAGCGCCTGCGCAACACCAGCAACCGGCTGGTCCGGTTGCTACAAAAAAAATAGCTGTTGGCGCTCGTCGATGCTGGGCTGGAGGCTGATTTGACTGATTCCATGAGGCGACGAACATGAACAGCCCCGCTTTGCGCGGTGGCCTGCTGGCGCTGCTGGCGGCGACGCTTTTTGGTGTCAGTACACCGCTGGTGCAGTCCCTGGGCCGGGGCTTGGGGCCGCTGACCACGGCGGCCCTGCTGTACGCCGGCGCCGCGCTGGCCGGTGCGCTGCTACGGAAAGGCCGCCAGCAGGAGTCCAGTCTGCAGCGCAGCGATGGGTGGCGTTTGCTGGCGGTGGTGCTCTTCGGGGCCGTGATCGGGCCGGTGGCGCTGGCCTGGGGCCTGCAGCGCACCAGCGGTGCCAGTGCCTCCCTGATGCTGACCCTGGAGGCGCTGTTCACCGCGCTGCTGGCCTGGCGGCTTTACCGTGAAACCCTGGGTCCCCGCGTCTGGGTCGCCATGGCGCTGTTGCTCGCCGGCGGGGCCGTGCTGGTGCTGGACCAGGCCCGGCTCGGCGGGGCCCAGCTGGCCGGCCTGCTGGCCGTGCTGGTGGCCACCGCCGCCTGGGGCATGGACAACACCTTGTCACGCGCGCTGGCCGAGCGCGACCCGGGGCAGGTGGTGCTGGTCAAGGCGGCGCTGGGCGCGACGGTCACGGCGCTGCTCGCGCTGGCGTTCGCCGAACCGGCGCCCGCGCTGGCGGCTGCCGCCGGCCTGCTGGCGGTTGGCGCCACCGGCTACGGCCTGAGCCTGCGCTTTTACCTGCTGGCGCAGCGGGCATTCGGCGCGGCGCGCACCGGCTCCGTTTTCGCCTTTGCGCCTTTCATCGGTGCGGTGTTCGCGCTGGCCCTGGGCGACCGCTCTGTCAGCGCCTGGATGGGCGCCGGCGGGTTGCTGATGCTGGGCGGTGTGTTGCTGCACCTGATGGAATCCCACGGCCATGTGCACCGGCACACGGCCATGGACCACGAACATGCACACGACCATGCCGATGGCCACCACACCCACCGCCACGAACCGATGCCCGTGGGGACGCACAGCCATCCGCACCACCACGAGCCGCTGGAGCACGCCCATCCGCATGTGCCCGATGCGCACCACCTGCATCGTCACTGAGCCGGATGAGCCTGGCGGCAGTGCTGTACTGCTATTGAAAAAGTAGCCTGCTGCGCCCGCCCGGTAAGGGCTGACGGCGGATTTCCTACAGGCCGCGGCCGAGGATGGGAAACAGCTTGAGCAGCCCGCCGGTCATCACCTCGATCGCCAGTGCGGCCAGGATCAGGCCCATCAGCCGGGTCATCACGTTGATACCGGTCTTGCCGAGCACGCGCGCAATCGGGTGGGCCAGCGCGAAACACACGGCCGTGGCCAGGCCGATCACCACGCCGTAACCGACCAGCATGCCGAGCTGCAGGAAGTTCTGCGCTTTCTCGGCGTAAATCACCACCGTGGACATGGTGGCCGGGCCGGTGAGCAGGGGAATGGTCAGCGGCACCACGGCGATGCTCGCACCCATGGCGGCTTTTTCTGCGCCGTCTTCCAGCTCGTGCGTGTTCGGCTTGGCTTCGGCCGGCTGCGCGTTGAGCATGTTCATGGAACTGATCAGCAGCAGCATGCCGCCGCCGACCTGGAAGCTGGCCAGCGAGATGCTGAAGAACTCGAGGATCTGCAGGCCCAGCAGCGCGCTGGTGGCAATCACCATGAAGGCGCTGAACGAGGCGATGACGATGGTGCGCCGCCGCTGCTCGGTCGAAAATCCCCGCGTGTAGTGAATGAAAAACGGCACGATGGCCAGCGGGTTGACGATGGCCAGCAGGGTCACCAGGGGTTTGAAATCCATCAACGGCCTCCTGCGATGTCCAGCAGTGCGCCGGTGGTGTAGCTCGACGCCTCGCCGAGCAGCCAGACAATGCTTTGCGCCACTTCGTCGGCGCTGCCCGCCCGCTGCATGGGCACCTGCGGCGCCAGGTCGCGCGCGCGGTCGGGCAGGCCGCCCGAGGCGTGGATGTCGGTGTCAATGATGCCGGGCCGCACCGCGTTGACGCGTATGCCTTCGGCGGCGACCTCCTTGGCCAGCCCGAGGGTGAAAACGTCCACCGCGCCCTTGGCCGCGGCGTAATCCACATATTGGCCGGGTGCGCCCAGGCGCGCGGCCACGCTGGAGACATTGACGATGGCACCGCCCGCGCCACCATAACGCGTGCTCATGCGTTTGACCGCTTCACGCGCGCAGATCATGGTGCCGATCACGTTGATGTCGAACATGCGTTTGAGGCGCGCCACACTCATGCCGTCCACCCGCGCGGTCTGGTCCACCACGCCGGCGTTGTTGACCAGCGCCGTCAGGCGGCCGAGCTTGGCGTCGACTTTCTCAAACATGGCCAGCACCTGGCTTTCCTCGGCCACGTCGGCCTGCACCGTGATCGCCGTGCCGCCGCCCTGGCGTATTCTCCGCACCACCTCGTCGGCGGCGAGCGAGTTGCTGGTGTAGTTGACGGCCACGGCGTAGCCGGCGCGCGCGGCCAGCAATGCGGTGGCCGCGCCAATGCCGCGCGAACCCCCGGTGATCAGAACGATGTTGGACAAAGCCGGTCTCCAGCAAAAAAATGCAATCCCGGTTACAAACCGGGTTGACCCGAATCTACCTCAATCGGCCGCAGCAGCCGCAAATACAGCATCCCCACCGGAGACAACCTTGAGCACCACCATCGACTATTACTTCACGCCGCAAAGCCCGTGGACCTACCTGGGCCACCAGCGTTTTGCGCAGATCGCCAGTGCGGCCGGCGCCACGGTACGGGTGCTGCCGGTGGATTTCGGCAAGATCTTTCCGGTGTCCGGCGGCCTGCCGCTGGGCCAGCGTGCGCCGCAGCGCCAGGCCTACCGGCTGGTGGAGCTGCAGCGTTTCAGCGAGCACCTGCGGCTGCCGATCAACCGCCAGCCCAAATTTTTCCCCGTGGGCGGCGACCCCGCCGCGCGGCTGATCACAGCGGTGGACCAGTCCGACGGCAGCGCCACGGCCATGACCCTGGCCGGCGCGATTTTCAAGGCGGTCTGGGTGGAGGAGCGCAACATTGCCGACGACCAGGTACTCGCGGAGATCCTGCAGGAACGCGGCCTGGATGCCGCACGCCTGACCCAGTCCCACAGCCCGGCCATCCAGCAACTGTATGACACCCGCACCCAGCAGGCCATTGACGCCGGGGTGTTTGGCGCGCCCAGTTACGTGGTTGACGGCGAGATTTTCTGGGGCCAGGACCGGCTCGATCTGCTTGAGAAAAAACTTGCCGCCAGGTAAATTGAAATCGAAAAATTGAAGCCTTAACCAGCAACTGAACAGGAGACTTCCGCCATGGGTAAATTCATCGACCTCACATCCGCCGACGGTTTTGTTTTTCCGGCCTATGTGGCCGAGCCGGCCGGCACGCCGAAAGCCGCCGTGGTGGTGCTGCAGGAAATTTTCGGCGTCAACTCGCACATCCGCTCGGTGGCCGACGGCTACGCGGCGGCCGGGTACTTGGCGGTGGCGCCCGCCACCTTCCACCGTGTGCGGCCGGGTGTGGATATCGGCTACACCGAGGCCGACATGAAAACCGGCATGGAGCTCAAGGCCGCGGTGGAAGCCCTGCCGGCGCCGGGTGTGCTGCAGGATGTGCAGGCGGCCATCGACCACGCGGCGAAAAGCACGGGCGGCAAGAAGGTCGGCATCGTCGGTTACTGCTGGGGCGGCCTGCTGACCTGGCGCGCGGCCGCCACGCTGTCCGGCCTGGCGGCGGCCGTGCCTTATTACGGCGGCGGCATGACGGCGGGAGACGAACCAGCGCGCCGGCCGGCCTGCCCGGTGATGGTTCACTTCGGCGACCAGGACCACTGGATTCCGCTGGACACCGTGGAGGCCTTCAAGAAAGCCCAGCCTGGCGTCGAGGTGCATGTGTACGCGGCCAACCACGGTTTCAACTGCGACCAGCGCGGCTCCTATAACGAGGCCGCGGCCACCCTGGCGAAGCAGCGCACGCTGGCGTTTTTCGCGAGCCACCTGGGCTGAACCATGGGTCGCCAGCGTTTCAAGGGTTTTTGGCCTTTGGCCCCTGACTGGCGGGCGCCAGCAGCTCTGTTTTTCATAGCGTTTTCGGCGACCGTCCAGGCGGCCGACTACAGCGGCCCGCTGTTCGATGCGCACCTGCACTACAACGAGGAGGCCTGGAACGGCAGCGTCGGTCCCCATGGTCCCGCCGATGTGCTGGCGCGCATGCAGCGCAGCGGCGTCAAGGCCATCGTCGCCAACTCGCGGCCCAACGACGGCACCAAGGCGCTGGCGGCCTCGGAGCAGACGGCGCGCGCCGGTGTCACCGTGGTGCCCTTCATCCGCCTGTACCGCAACCGCGCCGACTACGACAACTGGTTTCGCGACGAGACGATTTACGAGATGGTGCAGGCCGAGTTTGCGCGCGGCGTCAGCGGCGCCCAGGCCGGACCGTACAAGGGCATCGGCGAATTCCATCTGTACGACAGCGCCAATGCCAACGGGCCGGTCGCAAAAAAGCTGATGCAGTTCGCCGAGAAGAACAAACTCGCGGTGCTCTCCCATGTGGACGACGTGGCGATCGACCTGCTGATGGCACATGCGCCCAACGCCCGGCTGATCTGGGCGCACACCGGTATCAGCGGCGCCCCGGTGGCGCGGGTGGAGGCGCTGCTGGCCCGCTACCCGACGCTGATGGGCGAGCTGTCCTACCGGCCCGGCCTGACCTGCGACGCCGGCAAGCTGTGCCCCGAGTGGCGCGCCTTGCTGCTCAAGTACCCCACGCGTTTCATGATCGGCTCGGACACCTGGGTCAACCAGCGCTGGCAGTACTACGACGAACTCATGAAGGGCTACCGAACCTGGCTGGGTGATCTGCCGCCCGATGTGGCGCGGAAAATCGGCTGGGACAACGGCGCGACCCTGTTTGGCGTCAAAGTGCCATGACCAGTCTGCACTATTACCCCAGCACCGCGGCCATGGTGCCGCACATCGTGCTTGAAGAAATCGGCGTGCCTTACCAGCGCGTGCTGGTGGACCGGATGCAAAACGCGCACAAGGCGCCGGACTACCTCCGGCTCAATCCGAACGGCCTGATTCCGGTGCTGGTCGATGGCGATGTGGTGCTGTACGAAACCGCGGCGATCTGCCTGTACCTGAGCGACATGTTTCCCGAAGCGGGGCTGGTGCCGCCGCTGGGCACGGCAGCGCGCGCCCACTTCTACAAATGGTTGATGTGGCTGACCAACACCCTGCAGGCCACGCTGATCACCTACTTCTATCCGGAACGTTCGGTAGCGCCCGGCAATGTCGCTGGCGCGGCCGAGGTCAAGGCGCAGGCCGAAGCAAAAATCGGCGGCATGCTGGACCAGCTGGACACCGAACTGGCACGCCACGGCGGCCCCTGGTTTGCCGGTGAGCCCTACAGTGCGCTGGACGCCTATGTGTTCACGCTGTGCCGCTGGACACGCAACTTCCAGTCACCCGCCGCCCGCACGCGTCCACATCTCGGACCCTACCTGCAGCGCATGCTCGCCCGGCCCGCGGTGCAGCGGGTGTTCGCTGTCGAAGAGCTGGCCGAACCTTTTGTCTAGGCCAGCAACCCGCTGAGTTCCAGCGCGTTGTCCACGGCCGCGCCTGCCGCGGTGTTGTCGAAGATGCACCAGACCTCTGCGCCGCCGCCGGCGCTTTCCCGCAGTTTCAGCGCCAGGGCCTGCAGCGTTGCCTTGCCATACGACGAGTAATACATGCGCGGCGAACCGTGCAGCCGCACATACACCAGGCCGGGCCAGCCGCCCGGTGAGGCGCCAGCGGCATGCAGCACCGGGTCGGCCAGCACGCGGCCAATCTTCTGTTCCGTCAGGACGGCATCCACCTCCGGGGTGAACCAACTTGCGTGGCGCGGCTCCAGCGCGACTGCGCCCGGGTGCTGCGCGCGCAAGTCCCTGAAAAACGGCCTGGCCGTGCTGTCCTCAAATGCCAGGCTGGGCGGCAGCTGCACCAGCAGGCAGCCCAGCCGGTCGCACAGGCCGTGCGCCTGGGCCAGGAAGTCGTGCAGCAGCGGGGCGCAGCCTTGCAGGCGCTTTTCGTGGGTGATGGTTTTGGGCAGCTTGACCGAAAAACGGAAGCCGGCAGGTACCGCCGCGGCCCAGCGTTTGTAGGTGGCCGGCTGGTGCGGCCGGTAAAACGACGAGTTGATTTCCACCGCGTTGAAGCGCTGGGCGTAACGCTGCAAATGGGTGCCGGTGTCGGGGAACTGCGGCCAGCTGTCCCGGGGAAGGCTCCAGCCCGCACAACCGACATGCACTTCGGCCGCCATGCCCGGGTGCCTAACGCCTGCTTCGGGCCAGGTAGCGCTTGCGCCAGAAGACCGACACCACCACCACCACCAGCAGCACCATGAAGCCGAAGGTCCACCAGAAGCCGCTGGTCTGGTGAATCAGGGGCATGAACTCGAAGTTCATGCCGAAAAAACCGGTGATCAGGTTCAGCGGCAGGAACACGGCGGTCAGAGCGGTCAGCGTGCGCATGATGTCGTTGGTGCGGTTGCTCTGCGCGCTGAAGTGGATCTGCACCACGGTTTCAGCCGATTGTTCCAGCCGCCGTGCATGGTGCACCACGCGCTGGATGTGTTCAATGACATCGCGCGCCCGTGCCACCATCTGGTCGCGCCGGGTCAGCGCGAGCTGGGCGTCGGCGGCAAAGGACGACATTGGCTGCTCGCGCAAGGAGTCGAGCCACTCCTGCATCGCGTCGTGCTGCTCGTCGCACAGGTCTTCGAGCACGTGCAGCTGACTGCGTGCGCCCATCAGCGAGCCCCAGTTGATGAAACGCGAATTGGGCTTGAGCAATTCGGCCTGCCAGTGTTCGAGCTGCTTGGTGAGTTCCTTGCGTACCTCGAGATAGCTGTCCACCATGGTGTTGACCATGCGCAGCACCAGGTCGGCCGGGCTGGACGGGATGCGGCTGCGCGCGGAGACACTGTCCACGCTGAACTTGGCGTCGCTCAGTGCGCGCTGGATGAAACTTTTGGCGGTGTAGCAGCCGCGCGGGTGCACGCTGATCAGCAGCCGGTCGAACACCACAAAACCCACCGCCCGGGAGCTGATGCGGTTGAAGGCGGGCAGGCCGCCGCGCGGCTTGATGCGCGGCTCGCCGCCTTGGCCGTGGTAGGCCTCGGCCGCTGCTTCGTGTTCGGCCTCGGCCCGGGTTTCGACCTGCGTGGCCAGCCGCCGGAAGATGACGAGGTCGTAGATCGAGGTGTAGTCGTAGTGCGAAGGGTGGGCCGGGTTGCGCAGGTCCTGGCTGTGCAGGTCCAGCAGGGCCGAGCCACCCAACTGCTGCGCCGCCTGCTGCAGCAGGGCCTCGTGGGTCTCGAATTCGTCGCGGTCCAGGAAGACCCAGACAAAACCGTCGGCCGGTGCCTGCGCCGGCAGGGTGTCCGAAAAGCGCAGGCTGTCGGCGGTGAATTCAACAATTTGCACGGTGTCTGTCCGGTTGATGGTCGAATTGGTGTGCAGCCCTTGCCAATCGTGCGCAAATAGCTATGTTTTTTGTAGCAAACGCGCTGCCGCGATGGCGAAGTAGGTGAGGACGCCGTCAGCCCCGGCGCGCTTGAAGGCGAGCAGGCTTTCCATCATCACCGCGTCGTGGTCCAGCCAGCCGTTTTGCGCGGCCGCCTTGAGCATCGCGTATTCGCCGCTGACCTGGTAGGCAAAGGTCGGCACGCCGAACTCATCCTTCACGCGGCGCACCACGTCCAGGTAAGGCATGCCGGGCTTGACCATCACCATGTCGGCGCCCTCGGCAATGTCCATCGCCACCTCCCGCAGCGCTTCGTCGCTGTTGCCCGGGTCCATCTGGTAAACCTTTTTGTCGGCCTTGCCGAGGTTGCCCGAGGAGCCGACCGCATCGCGGAACGGGCCGTAAAACGCGCTCGCGTATTTGGCGCTGTAGGCCATGATGCGGGTGTGGATCAGCTTGCGCGATTCGAGCGCCTGGCGGATCGCGCCAATGCGGCCGTCCATCATGTCGCTGGGCGCGACGATGTCGACGCCTGCCTCGGCCTGGGCCAGCGCCTGCCCGACCAGCAGCTCAATCGTCTCGTCGTTCAGGATGTAGCCGGTCTCCTTGTCGGGCAGGCCGTCCTGGCCGTGGCTGGTGAACGGGTCGAGCGCCACGTCGGTCATCACGCCGAGCTCGGGGAAACGCTTTTTCAGTTCACGCACCACACGCGGCACCAAGCCGTCCGGGTTCAGCGCTTCCTTGCCGTCGTACGTCTTGAGCGAGCCGTCAATCACCGGAAACAGCGCCATCACCGGGATACCGAGTTGTACACACTCTTCGGCCACCGGCAACAGCAAATCCAGGCTGAGCCGTTCCACGCCGGGCATGGAGGCCACCGGTTCGCGGCGCTGGCTGCCATCGGTGACAAACACCGGGTAAATCAGGTCGTGGACGCTCAGCGCGTTTTCGCGCACCAGGTTGCGCGTGAAGCTGTCGCGGCGCAGGCGGCGCGGCCGGCCGAGCGGGTAGGGGGCGAAGTTGGAGGCGTGGAGGGTCATGGGCAAATTGTGCCAAAGCTTTGTCAGGGGCAGAAATTCATCGCCCGAGGCAGGTGTATGTTCGCTATCGAACATAGTCAGTAAAACTATCTTTCAATTTGGTCAAACGGTGCTTGTCTTCGTGTTACAGGCGTGGTTAGAATGCGGCGTGTTGTCATCTTTCTGGTGGCAACATCCCGCTTTTCCTCCCTGAGCGGGCGCCTTCAAGTGTCACAGCAGACAAGGCTTCCAGGCCCGGTTGACTCAGCGTCAACCGGGCATTTTTTTTGCACGGCATCTCCATCAATTCGCTGTTCGGGCGCCTTGCACTTCATCCGGACAACGAAGTTGCAGGGAAGACCAACCTGTACCCGGGTTATGTCGTAACCCATATCGAATTTCTGGAAATGTCGTGAGACGTTTTTGAGCGCGAACTAAACTACCTCGATGCTCTGGATCAAATCACTCCACATCGTTTTTGTTGCCAGCTGGTTTGCGGGCCTGTTTTACCTGCCGCGCATTTTTGTCAACCTGGCGATGGTGCCGCCGGAAAGTCTGGCCGAGCATGAGCGCCTCATCCTGATGGCACGCAAGCTGCTGCGCTTCACCACGATTCTCGCCGTGCCCGCGCTGGTCTTCGGCCTGTGGCTGTGGCTGGGTTACGGCATAGGGCGCGGCCCCGGCAACGGCTGGATGCATGCCAAGCTCGTCATCGTGGTCCTGGCCCTGGGTTACCACCATGCCTGCAGCCGCATGTTGTCGACCTTTGTGGCCCGGCGCAACACCCGCAGCCACGTGTGGTGGCGCTGGTTCAACGAAGTGCCGGTACTTTTGCTGCTCGCAGCCGTGATCCTGGTTGTGGTCAAGCCGTTCTAGCATCACAAGGCTGTCAGCGTGTCCCCCCCGCCTTCACCAGCAGACGCGAGCGATCCGGCTTTGCCGGGCGCCATGCTTCGTCCCCTGCAAGGGGAGGCAGAACGACACGATGTGCCGCATCGTGAGGATGTCAGGGGTGAGCCCGTTTCGAAGCGCAGTGAGAACGATAGGGGTGAGCCAACTCTTAACGATGGGGGTGTGCGAACCGCCAGCTGGCCGCTGGCCCTGGCCACGGTCTGCCTGATTGTTTACGCCAGCCTTTATCCCTTTGCCGAGTGGCGCAACCAGGGCATCTCGCCGCTTAATTTTCTGACCTCACCGCTTCCTCGTTACTGGACCGGTTTCGATGTCGGCGTCAACCTGGTCGGTTACGCGCCGCTCGGTTTCCTGCTGGCCCTGTCGGCCCTGCGCAGCGGCCGTGTGCGCTGGGCGGTCACCGTGGCGGTGGTCAGCGCGGGCCTGCTGTCGCTGGCCATGGAAACGCTGCAGAGCTACCTGCCTTCGCGCGTGCCGTCGAATGTAGATTTCGCGCTCAACACCGCCGGTGCCTGGCTGGGCGCCTGCAGCGCCTGGCTGCTGGAAAAAGCCGGCGCCATCGCCCGCTGGAGCCGCTTTCGCGCGCGCTGGTTTGTCCGCGACGCCCGCGGTGCGCTGGTGTTGCTGGCCCTGTGGCCGGTCGCGCTGCTGTTCCCCGCTTCGGTGCCGCTGGGTCTGGGGCAGGTGCTGGAGCGGCTGGAATACGCGCTCGCCGACATGCTGGCCGACACGCCGTTTCTCGAGTGGCTGCCGGTGCGCGACATCGAGCTGCAGCCGCTGGTGCCTGGCGTCGAGGTGATCTGTGTGGCGCTGGGCGCGCTGATTCCCTGCCTGCTCGGCTACTGCGTGATCCGCACCTTGCTGCAACGCGTTGTCTTCCTGATGCTCACGCTGGCGGCCGGCATCGTGCTGACCGCGCTGTCTGCCGCGCTCAGCTACGGCCCGGACCACGCCTGGGCCTGGCTGGACCTGCCGGTGCGTGTTGGCCTGACGATGGGCGGCGTGCTGGCCGTGCTGCTGCTGCCGGTGCCGCGCCGGGCCACGGCTGCGCTGCTGCTGCTGGCGCTGAGCATTCATTTGTCCTTGCTCAACCAGGCGCCGGTTGGGCCCTATTTTGCCGAGACCCTGCAGATCTGGGAGCAGGGGCGCTTCGTCCGTTTCAACGGCCTGGCGCAGTGGCTGGGCTGGCTCTGGCCCTTTGCGACCGTGCTCTATGTGCTGGTGCGTTTGTCCAGCCGCCGGGTCGCCGACGCTGGCGAAAGTAAAATCGAGACATGACCACCCCCAGCGCACCCCCCGGCTCCTATTACGAGCGGCACATCTTTTTCTGCCTGAACCAGCGCGCCGGCGGTGAAGACAGCTGCGCCAACCACCAGGCCCAGGAAGGGTTTGACCGCTGCAAGGCGCAGGTCAAGGCGGCTGGCCTGGCCGGACCAGGCAAGGTGCGTGTCAACAAGGCTGGCTGTCTGGACCGCTGCGCGGCCGGGCCGGTGGCCGTGGTTTATCCCGAGGCGGTCTGGTACAGCTATGTGGATGCGCAGGACATCGACGAAATTGTCGAGTCGCACCTGAAAAACGGCCAGGTGGTCGAGCGCCTGCGCATACCAGCCCATCTGGGACGCTGATGGGCCGGCAGACTGCCCGCCAGCGTAAGTTATGCGTGTTTTATGGCTTTGGCCCTTATGGGTCGGGCGCTGGCAGCTATTGTTTTCGTAGCGGATGGAGTCCATCGGAATTTTGCCCATGAACGCTCAAACTCAGAAAAGCATGGTGGCCGGCCCGGCCGGCGTCATCGAAACCGCGCTGGACGCCCCCGCCGGCGCGTCGCGTGGCGTCGCCGTGATCGCGCATCCGCATCCACTGTTCGGCGGCACGCTGGACAACAAGGTGGTGCAGACCCTGGCGCGCGCCTTCACCCAGGCCGGCTGGACCGCGGTGCGTTTCAATTTCCGCGGCGTCGGCGCCAGTGAAGGGGTGTACGACGAGGGGCGTGGCGAGATCGACGACATGCTGGCGGTGGTGCAGCAGCTGGCGCCCACCGGTGCGCTGGCTCTGGCCGGTTTTTCCTTTGGCGCGTTCGTGACGTCACACGTTTTTGAGCGCCTCGAGGCCCTGCGTCCCATTGACAAGCTGGTGCTGGTCGGCACCGCCGCCAGCCGCTTTGCAGTGGCGACCATCCCGCAAGCCGCCCACGCGCATACGCTGGTGATCCACGGCGAGCAGGACGACACGGTGCCGCTGCAGGCGGTGCTGGACTGGGCGCGTCCGCAAGTACTGCCTGTTACGGTTATCCCCGGGGGCGGGCACTTCTTTCATGGACAATTGCCGCTTCTGAAAAATCTGGTGATCCGCCACCTGGGCTGACTTTTTCAGGCCGATCCCTGGCTCCCGCCTTTACTTTCTTCTCCTCCACTTCAGGTCTTATCTCCCCATGCACCGTTTCCTGACTGCCTTCCGTGGCGTGGCTTCATCGCTTGTGCTGCTTTCTTCCGTGGTTCTCTTGCCGGTGGCGCAAGCGCAGATGCCGCTGCCGCCCGAAGTGGCCGCCCGCTCCTACCTGCTGCTCGATGTCACGGCCAACCAGATCCTGGCTGCCAAGGACATCGACTCGCCGATCGAGCCGGCTTCGTTGACCAAACTGATGACCGAATACCTGGTGTTTGACGCGCTCAAGTCCAAAAAAATCACCCTCAAGCAGACCTTCAGCGTCAGCGAACGCGCCTGGAAAATGCCGGGTTCGCGCATGTTCATCGACCCCAAGATGCAGGTCCCTGTGGAAGACCTGATCAAGGGCATGATCGTGCAGTCCGGCAACGACGCCACCATGACGCTGGCCGAAGGGGTGGGCGGCAGCGCCGAAAACTTTGTGAAACTCATGAATGAGCAGGCCAAGGCGCTGGGCATGAAATCGACCGCCTACAAGAACCCGGAAGGCCTGACCGAGCCGGGCCACACCACCACGGCGCGAGACCTGAGCATCCTGTCGACCCGCCTGATGCAGGATTTCCCCGACTACATGGGTTTTTCGGCGATCAAGAAATACCGCTACCCCGGCACGCCAGCGGCCAACGATACCAACCGCAACACCCTGCTGTTTCGCGACCCCACGGTTGATGGCCTGAAAACCGGCCACACCGCCGCGGCCGGTTACTGCATGATTGCCACCGCCAAACGCGACTTTCCGAACCTGGGCGCCGCCGGCGCACCCGGCGGCCGGCGTCTGGTGGCCATCGTGCTGGGGACCGCCAGCGACAGCGCCCGTGCCAATGAGTCGCAAAAGCTGCTGAACTGGGGTTACACCGCGTTTGAGGCGGTCAAGCTGTTCGATGCTGGCCAGGCGGTGGTTTCGCCGGCGGTCTGGAAGGGCAAATCCGGCACCGTCAAGCTGGGCCGGCCCGAGGCCATCGTGATTGCCGTTCCCGCCGGAAGCTCCGCCAAGGTTCAGACCCAAGTTGCCCGGCCGGATCCGCTGGTCGCACCTTTCACCCGCGGTCAGGCCCTCGGGACGCTCAAGGTCAACGTGGGCGGCGGCGAGACCATGGTGGATGTGCCGCTGGTGGCGCTGGAGACGGTGGAAGAAGCCGGCATCCTGGGCCGCGCCTGGGACTCGGTCCGGCTCTGGATCAAGTAGGGCGCCATGCCCTGCGGGAGCCCCTGCCGGCAGCTGGGGGGCTCCCCGGCCGGGTAAATTTGCAGATGGCCCCCCGAACTGCTACACTCGAGGGCTTTTCCGGAATTTCCGGGGAGATTCACGTTTTCACGTAAATAGTCACGTATTTAGTCAAGTCAGAAATCAGACGTTTAGGGACGTTTTAAATGCCAACCATCAATCAGCTAGTTCGCCAGGGGCGCGAGGTCGAAAAGATCAAGTCCAAGAGTCCTGCGATGCAGAACTCTCCCCAGCGCCGTGGCGTGTGCACCCGTGTGTACACCACGACGCCCAAGAAGCCAAACTCCGCTCTGCGTAA
Organism: Polaromonas sp. YR568; assembly: GCF_943371715.1. Classification (GTDB taxonomy): domain Bacteria; phylum Pseudomonadota; class Gammaproteobacteria; order Burkholderiales; family Burkholderiaceae_C; genus Polaromonas. The sequence goes on from NZ_CALRVW010000027.1 coordinate 49,812, forward strand.
AGTCGCCAAAGTGCGCCTGACCAACGGGTTTGAAATCATTTCCTACATCGGCGGCGAAGGCCACAACCTGCAGGAACACAGCGTGGTGCTGGTTCGCGGCGGTCGTGTCAAGGACTTGCCCGGTGTGCGTTACCACATCGTTCGTGGTTCGCTCGACCTGCAAGGCGTGAAAGACCGCAAGCAGTCGCGCTCCAAGTACGGTGCGAAGAAGCCAAAGGCCAAATAAGCCAAGCCGGCTCGGGTTTTATGGCCCGCGCCAGAAGAGGTTGTCATGACGTCTTCAAAAACAGGTGTTTGAATCACCCTGGCAGGTGTTTCAAGCGAAGTGACCCAAGTGCAAATTGTTGTGCCGGTCGAGTAAGTGAGGGTTTGATAACTCTCGCGGTGCTGCCCAAGGCAGTGCCAGCTGAAGCAAAGAGGTGAAAAAATGCCACGTCGTCGCGAAGTCCCTAAACGTGAAATTCTCCCTGACCCAAAATTTGGCAACGTTGACCTTGCCAAGTTCATGAACGTCATCATGCAAGGCGGCAAAAAAGCTGTCGCCGAGCGTATCGTCTATGGCGCCCTCGAGCAGATCGAGAAAAAGAACCCCGGCAAAGATCCGCTGGAGGCTTTCCACATGGCCATCGGCAACATCAAGCCCATGGTTGAGGTGAAGTCCCGCCGCGTCGGCGGTGCCAACTACCAGGTGCCGGTTGAAGTGCGTCCGGTCCGCCGCATGGCCCTGGCCATGCGCTGGCTCAAGGAAGCCGCCAAGAAACGTGGCGAAAAGTCCATGTCTCTGCGCCTGGCCAACGAACTGATGGAAGCCACCGAAGGTCGTGGCGGTGCCATGAAAAAACGTGATGAAGTCCACCGCATGGCCGAAGCCAACAAGGCGTTCAGCCACTTCCGCTTCTGATTTTTCGTTCGCAGTATTTGCTGCGCTGATTTGACGGGTTGCCGAGCGGCCTCCAGGTGCCCACCACCTGGACGTCTGGCGGTTCAACCCCAATTTCTGCCAGCTGAGCGCACAACGCACAGCTGGCAGACGCGCAGAAAACATGAGAGATGTCATTGCAGGGCGTCTTTCAGCAGTCTTTGTTCGTAACCCCGAACTGAAAGTAATTTATGTCCCGCGCTACCCCCATTCAAAACTACCGCAACATTGGCATTTCCGCGCACATCGATGCCGGAAAAACAACGACCACCGAGCGGATCCTCTTTTACACCGGCGTGAACCACAAAATCGGTGAAGTTCATGACGGCGCGGCCACCATGGACTGGATGGAGCAGGAGCAGGAGCGTGGCATCACGATTACTTCCGCTGCAACCACCTGCTTCTGGAAAGGCATGGACACGTCCCTGCCCGAGCACCGCATCAACATCATCGACACCCCCGGCCACGTGGACTTCACCATCGAGGTGGAGCGTTCCATGCGCGTGCTGGATGGCGCCTGCATGGTTTATTGCGCCGTGGGTGGCGTTCAGCCCCAGTCCGAAACCGTCTGGCGCCAGGCCAACAAGTACAAGGTGCCACGTCTGGCCTTTGTCAACAAGATGGACCGCACCGGTGCCAACTTCTTCAAGGTCGTGGAGCAGATGAAACTGCGTCTGAAGGCCAGCCCTGTGCCCATGGTGATCCCCATCGGCGCCGAGGAAAACTTCACCGGCGTGGTCGACCTGCTGAAAATGAAGGCCATCATCTGGGATGAAGCCTCGCAAGGCATGAAATTCACCTACAGCGACATCCCTGCCGAGCTCCTCGAGCTGGCCAAGGAATGGCGCGAGAAGATGGTCGAAGCCGCCGCTGAAGCGTCGGAAGAGTTCATGAACAAATACCTCGAAGAAGGTGATTTGTCCGAAGAAGAAATCAAGCTGGGCATCCGCACGCGCACCATCGCCAGCGAAATCCAGCCGATGTACTGCGGCTCCGCGTTCAAGAACAAGGGTGTGCAGCGCATGCTGGACGCCGTGATCGAGTTCATGCCGTCGCCGATCGACATTCCGCCTGTCAAGGGCATGGATGAAGACGAAGCGCCTGTGACCCGCCGTGCCGACGACGAAGAGAAATTCTCCGCGCTGGCATTCAAGCTGATGACCGACCCGTTCGTGGGTCAGCTGACTTTCGTGCGCGTCTATTCCGGCGTGCTGAAGAAGGGCGACAGCGTCTACAACCCGATCAAGGGCAAGAAAGAGCGTATCGGCCGTATCGTGCAGATGCACGCCAACAACCGCGAAGAAGTCAGCGAAATCCGCGCCGGCGACATTGCCGCCTGCGTGGGCCTGAAAGACGTGACTACGGGCGAAACCCTGTGCGATCCGGATGCCATCGTCATGCTCGAGCGCATGGTGTTCCCCGAGCCTGTGATCACGCAGGCCGTCGAACCCAAGACCAAGGCTGACCAGGAAAAAATGGGCATCGCCCTGCAGCGTCTGGCCCAGGAAGATCCGTCTTTCCGCGTCAAGACCGACGAAGAGTCCGGTCAGACCCTGATCGCCGGCATGGGCGAGCTGCATCTGGAAATCATTGTGGACCGCATGAAGCGCGAGTTCGGCGTGGAAGCCAACGTTGGCAAGCCCCAGGTGGCTTACCGCGAGACCATCCGCAAGACCATCGAAGATGCCGAAGGCAAGTTCGTGCGTCAGTCGGGCGGCAAGGGCCAGTACGGTCACGTGGTGCTCAAGATCGAGCCCAACGAAATGGGCAAGGGCATCGAGTTCATCGACGCGATCAAGGGCGGTGTGGTTCCTCGCGAATACATCCCTGCGGTTGAAAAAGGCATTCACGAAGCAGTGACTTCGGGCGTGCTGGCCGGTTACCCAGTGGTCGACGTCAAGGTCACGCTGCACTTCGGTTCGTACCACGATGTGGACTCGAACGAAATGGCCTTCAAGATGGCTGCGATCTTCGGTTTCAAGGAAGGCTGCCGCAAGGCCGGCCCGGTGATTCTGGAGCCGATGATGGCTGTCGAGGTGGAAACGCCTGAAGACTACGCCGGCAACGTGATGGGCGATCTGTCCTCACGCCGCGGCATGGTGCAGGGTATGGAAGACATGGTCGGTGGCGGCAAGGCCATCAAGGCGGAAGTGCCCCTGTCCGAGATGTTCGGTTACTCGACCACGCTGCGTTCGATGTCGCAGGGCCGTGCCACCTACACCATGGAGTTCAAGCACTACTCCGAAGCGCCGCGCAATGTGTCCGAAGCCATCATGGCTGCGCGCGCCAAGTAAGTAAAACCGGTGCCGGTCCCGCAGGGGCCGGCACCTTCTTTTTTCCTGTCTGCGATTGTGTGCCCCTCACTGCCCGTGGTGATGGAACAAGCAACACAGTGCAAACGTTAAACCATACACGGGCGTGTTCTTTATCTGGAGTTAAAAATGGCAAAAGGCAAATTTGAGCGGACCAAGCCGCACGTCAACGTAGGCACGATTGGGCACGTTGACCATGGCAAGACCACCCTGACGGCAGCGATCACGACCGTGCTCGCAGCCAAGTTCGGCGGCGAAGCCAAGGGTTACGACCAGATCGACGCGGCTCCCGAAGAAAAAGCCCGCGGCATCACCATCAACACCGCCCACGTGGAATACGAGACGGCCAACCGCCACTACGCCCACGTCGACTGCCCAGGCCACGCCGACTATGTGAAAAACATGATCACCGGCGCCGCCCAGATGGACGGCGCGATCCTGGTGTGCTCCGCCGCTGACGGCCCCATGCCCCAGACCCGCGAGCACATCCT
>NZ_CALRVW010000028.1:0-49232 GCF_943371715.1 Polaromonas sp. YR568
ACCAGCAGGCCGATTGGCAGCCAGGCCAGCGGTGACACCGGGCGCAGCAGGCTGATCAGGGGGTTGAACATGCGGCTCAGGAAGGTGAAGCGGCCAATCATGAAGCCCACCGGAATGCCCACCACGGCCGCCAGGCCGAAGCCCATGGCCACGCGCTTGAGCGAGGACAGCACGTTCCAGCCCACGCCCTGGTCGTTCGGACCCTTGCTGTAGAACGGGTCCTTGAAGATTTCGATGGCCTGGATGAAGGTGTCTTTCGGTGAGGGAATGCTGGCGCCGGTGCCCATGGACACCAGTTCCCAGACCAGCACCAGCAAACCCATGCCGAGCAGCGGCGGCAGAATGCCCAGCCAGAGCACGGAGGCGTCCCGCGGTGGTTTCGCTGGGGCGGCGGCTGGCACGGTAGTTTTCATGTTGTTTTGGGCTGTAGCGCCCGTGGTATGGGCGCTGTCAGCTATCAAATGTGTAGCTGACGGCTCCCTGGGTTTGTCGCCGCTGCGGGCTGCCGGCGTGGCAGCTTCGAGCGGGCTGTGGAATACGGCACTGACCATGGTGTGACCTCCTGGCTTTGGATTCAATGGGTGCTTCAGGCGGCGCGACTAGGCGCGAATCTTGAAGCTGTCCGCGTACTTTTTCGGGTCCTTGCCGTCCCAGACCGTGCCGTCCACCAGCTTGTGGCTGCGCATCACGTCCTTGGGCACGCTGACCTTCGCGGCCGCGGCGGCATCCTTGTAGATGTCGATCTGGTTGATCTGTTTGGCAATGCCGAGGTAGTCGGGGTGGTCCTTGATCAGGCCCCAGCGCTTGTGCTGCGTCAGAAACCACATGCCGTCGGACAGGTAGGGGAAGTTGACCGCGCCGTCGTTGAAGAACTTCATGTAGTTCGGGTCGTCCCAGGTCTTGCCCATGCCGTTCTGGTAACGGCCCAGGATGCGCTGGTTGATCGCGTCGACGCTGGTGTTGACATAGCTTTTTTCGGCGATGGTTTCAGCCATCTTGTTCTTGTTGGACAGGCTGGCGTCTATCCATTTGCCGGCCTCGAGGATGGCGGCCGTGACGGCGCGCGCCGTATTCGGGTATTTTTTGGCGAAGTCGGCCGTCGTTCCCAGCACCTTTTCAGGATGGTCTTTCCAGATGTCCTGGGTGGTTGTGGCGGTCACGCCGATGCCGTCGATGATGGCGCGGTGGTTCCAGGGTTCGCCCACGCAGAAACCGTCCATGTTGCCGATGCGCATGTTGGCCACCATCTGTGGCGGCGGCACGGTGATGACCTTGGCGTCCTTCATCGGGTTGATGCCGTTGGCGGCCAGCCAGTAGTACAGCCACATCGCGTGGGTGCCGGTGGGAAAGGTCTGTGCGAAGGTGTATTCACGCTTGTCGGTGGCCATCAGCTTGGCCAGGCCGGCGCCGTCCACGGCGCCCTTGTCGGCGATTTTCTTGGACAGGGTGATGGCCTGGCCGTTGTGGTTCAGGTTCATCAGCACGGCCATGTCTTTCTTGGGGCCGGCGGTTCCCATGTGCACGCCGTAGATCAGGCCGTACAGCACATGGGCAAAGTCGAGCTCGCCGTTGACCAGCTTGTCGCGCACGCCGGGCCAGCTGGCTTCCTTGCTGGGAATGATGGTGACGCCGTGTTTCTTGTCAAAACCCATGACGGAAGCCATCACCACGCTGGCGCAGTCGGTCAGGGGAATGAAGCCGATCTTGACTTCCTTCTTCTCGGGCGCATCGGAGCCGGCCGCCCAGGCGCCGGGGTTGCCGATGCCGAAGGTGGCGGCGCCGCCCAGTGCACCGGCTTGGCGGATGAAGTCGCGGCGTGTCGGCTTGCCTGGAGCGGCGGAAGTTTGCGTCATGTGGAACTCCTTGAGTGACAAAACAGAAGACTGAAAAAAACAAAGCGCAGAAGGTCAAAGCGGAAAAACAAAACGGCGCCCATTTCGGGCCTGCACAAGCAGGCTGGAAATGGACGCCGTTGTCCTGTGAAGCCGTGGATGACTTTTGAAATGGACCGCCGTTGGCCCCTTCATGCCATGAACCAAGCAGCAACCGTGCCAGATGATTCAGATGGAGGGGGCGGGCTGCTGTTTGCCTCTGAAAAAAGGTTTGCCGCAGCGATGCCTGCAGCGCAGAACCCGCTCAGCCGGGGTGCGCCATCCTGGTGCGGATGCCCTCAGGCGGCACAGGCCTTGTGCTGAATCAGGGCGTTCCGGTGGCCAGGTAGTCCGCCATGGCCAGCACGGCTTCGGCCACGTCGGTCAGGCGGCGGTTCTGGTTCATGGCGGTTTGCCGGAGCATCTTGTAGGCCTCTTCTTCGCTGAGCTTGCGGTGCGCCATCAGCAGGCCCTTGGCGCGTTCGATGAGTTTTCGCTCGTTGAGGGAGGCGCGCGCGGTCTCGAGCTCGTCGCTCATGGCCTGCAGCCGGTTCGCCTGGTCCTGGACGAGCTCGAGGATGGATCGGTCCAGGTGGGGCCCATAAGACGTGGCCGCAGGACCGGCCTGACCCGTTCCTGCCACCAGGCTGCCGCCTTGCGCCGTGAGCGCGGCGAGGATCATCTGGTGGTCGCGCAGTTCGGCGCGGGCCTGCGCGATCTTCTGTTCGCACAGTTGCAGCAGCTCGGCCGCCAGCTGGTCCTCAACGGCCTTCATGGCGTCGATGCGGTGGGTGCAGCAGTCGAACCAGGTCTGGCTCAGGTTGGGGTCGAGGGCACCGGCCGCCACCGAGCAGGCGATGCGGCGCAGGCGTTCAAGGTCTGCCAGCGTGGCGGTACGCTGGCTGGTTTGCCAGAGTTCGCGCAGCGCAGGGGTCGAAAAATCGTTGAACACCTGTACGCAGCGTTCCTGCGACTGGATCAGGTGCAGCCATTGTTGCTGGCGCTGGGCGTCGGTCTGGCCTGAAGCGAAGGTGGCCGCGCCGAAAGCCCGTTCCTGACCGGCAAATTCCTTGCCCTGCATGAAGTTGAACATGGCCACCAGCAGCCGCGAAATCTCGGGGTTGGTGGCACTGTCGGCCGCTTCAAAAACCACAGCCAGCAGGCCGGCGATCAGCTTGACAAATGCGCTGGTGACCTCGGCCGCGGCCACGTCCTGCGCACCGATGCGGGCCCGCAGGGCGGGCAGGGCGTCGAGCTCATGCAGGACAAAGGCAATGCGGCTGAACAGCCGCGCGCCGTTGTTCAGGTGGCCGGCATCGGTGTCGAGGTGGTCGAAACTGGCGCGCAACTCGTCCTCGACCTGCAGGCAATCGAGTACCTGGCGGGGCAGCTGGGCGGCGAACCGGGCGCCCTGCGAGCCCAGAAAAACATTCGAAATGCCGCGTTCCTTCTGCAGGGCGTGGACCAGCCGCCCGATCACGTTGACCAGTGCGCTGGTGCGCGTGAGTTGCTCGAGGTCGTTGATTTCACAGCGCCTGGCGGCAATCAGAAAGCTCAATCCGGATTTCATCGTTTCAGTCAAGGGTAGAACGGTGGGACATTGTCCTGCAACATTCATGCCCCGGACCGTTTCTGGCTCCGCCCCGGGGTGATGGGCACCCCGCGCTTTACACTGGATGCCATGCTTGTACTGGGAATTGAATCGAGTTGTGACGAAACCGGCGTGGCGCTTGTCGACGCCTCGGGCCAGGGCGTGCCGGTCTTGCTGGCGCACGCGCTGCATAGCCAGATCGACATGCACCAGGCCTATGGCGGCGTGGTGCCCGAGCTGGCCAGCCGCGACCACATCCGGCGGGTGCTGCCGCTGATCAGCGAGGTGCTGGGCCAGGCGCAGCGTTCGCTGGCCGACGTGGACGTGGTGGCCTACACACGTGGCCCGGGCCTGGCCGGTGCGCTGCTGGTGGGCGCCGGCGTGGCCTGTTCACTGGCGGCGGCGCTGGGCAAGCCGGTGATGGGTGTGCATCACCTCGAGGGGCACCTGCTCTCGCCTTTTCTGAGCGCCGACCCGCCGCAGTTTTCATTTGTAGCGCTACTGGTGTCGGGCGGCCATACCCAGCTGATGCGGGTGGACAGGGTGGGAAGCTACGAACTGCTGGGCGAGACCATTGATGACGCGGCCGGTGAGGCCTTTGACAAGTCGGCCAAGTTGCTGGGCCTGCCTTACCCCGGCGGGCCGCACCTGGCCAGGCTGGCGCTGGGCGGCGACGCCCAGGCCTTCAAGTTGCCCCGGCCGCTGCTGCACAGCGGCGACCTCGATTTTTCATTTTCCGGCCTGAAAACCGCGGTGCTGACGCAGGCCAAAAAACTCGGCGAGCCCATGGGCGAGCAGGCCCGCGCCGACCTGGCGGCCTCGACGCAGGCGGCGATAGTGGAAGTGCTGGTCAAAAAATCGTTGAAAGCGCTGGAGCAGACCGGCTTGAAACGGCTGGTGGTGGCCGGTGGCGTGGGGGCCAATGCCTTGCTGCGTGAACAACTCAACGCGGCCTGCAGCAAAAAGGGAATCCGGGTGCATTACCCGGAAATGCATTTGTGCACCGACAACGGCGCCATGATCGCGCTGGCTGCCGGCATGCGGCTACAGGCAGGCCTGGAAAACCTGCAGCGCGGCTACACCTTTGACGTGAAGCCGCGCTGGGGTCTGGCGGAAATCACCGCCTGACCCGGGTTTGCCGGCGGGGCAGGGGGTTGCGCACAGCGAGCGAGCTTGGGGGCCTGTTCTACTGAATCGTCAACTGGGCTACGTTGCTGACCGGGACCTTTTTGCCCAGCGTCAAGGTCAACACACCGTTTTCCAGTTTCGCGGTGCTGGCCGCAGCGTCGATTTCGACCGGAAAACGGTAAGCCGCCTTGACCTTGCGTGCGGCATCGGCCTTGCTGGCAATACGCACCACATCGCCTTCGATGCCGATCTCCAGCTGTTCCCTGGCCAGGCCCGGAACGTCCAGTTGCAGTGAATACGCCTTGTCGCCGTCTTCCACCGACGCCGATTGGGCAGGGCGGCTGTCGGACAGGGAGCCCAGGGTGTCATTCAGGAATTTATCGAGGGCGCCGTTGCTGACCAGTGACGAGGCGGGACGCTGAAAGCTGCGTGCAGGCCGGCCGGCAAGTGAATAAAACATGAGGACTCCTTTGGGTTGGGCGGGAAAATTTTCCCCTTACACTTCGCGGCTCCCAATCGTGATCGCCGCATGCACAGCAGGTAAGCGTGCCAAGGCGTATTTCAAGGAAATTCCAGAATGTATTTTTTCAGTCATCGGATCTTGAAACGTGCCGTACTGGCCCTAGGCGCGGGCGTCTGCCTGTGGTCGGCCAATGCCTCTGCACAGCAGCCCGTGGCGGCGCCCGCCCCGGTGCGCGTTGCACTGATCGAGAGCCTGTCCGGGCCGTTTGCCAATACCGGCGAAGCCGTCTTCCGCAACCTGGTGTGGGCGGCGGAGCGCGTCAATGCGCGCGGCGGCCTCAAGCTGCCTGGCGGCAATCGGCCGCTGGTGTTCGAGCGCTACGACAGCAAGGGCCAGAACGAGGAGGCCCTGTCGTCCCTGCGCTCCGCTCTCGATGACGGCATCACGCTGGTGACCCAGGGCAACTCGTCGTCGACGGCGGCGGTGCTGATTGATGCGATCAACAAGCACAATGAGCGCCAGCCGGCACAACGCGTGCTGTACCTGAATTATTCTGCGGTAGATCCGGTGCTGACCAATGAAAAATGCAGCTACTGGCACTTCCGCTTCGATGCCCACGCCGACATGCGCATGGCCGCATTGATGGATGTGCTCAAGGACGACAAGGCGGTCAAAAGCATCTACCTGATCGGGCAGGACTACAGCTTCGGCCAGGCCGTGCTGCGCGAAGCCCGCCGTCAGCTGGGTGCCCAGCGCCCCGATGTGCAGATCGTCGGCGACGAGTTGCACCCGATGGGCCGCGTCAAGGACTTTCTTCCGTATGCCGCCAAGATCAAGGCCAGTGGCGCACAGGCCGTGCTCACCGGTAACTGGGGGAACGACCTGACCCTGCTGGTCAAGGCCGCGAGGGATGTGGGTTTTGAAGGCAGCTTCTACACGTTTTACGGTAATGCGCTGGGCGTGCCCGCTGCGCTCGGTGATGCCGGCGTCGGCAAGGTCATCGCCGTGGCCGACTGGTTTCCCAACGAGGCGGGCGCCCCGTCGGAGGCGTTTTACCAGTCCTTCCGCCAGCGTTTCCCGAAACCCCAGGACGACTATGTGCACATGCGCATGCAGCTGATGGTCGAAGCCCTGGCGCAGAGCATCGAAAAAGCCCGCACGGTGGAGTCAACCGCCGTCGCCGCGCAGCTGGAAAAGGCGACGGTGCTGTTTGCCGGCCACAAGGGCGTGATGCGCAGCGCCGACCACCAGTTCCAGCAGCCGCTGCTGGTGGCCGTGATGGACAAGCAGGGTGCGCCGGGTGTCCGGTTCGATGTGGAGGGCTCGGGTTATGGTTTTCGCGTGATCAAGACCATCGCTGCAGCGCGCTCCGAACAGGCGCACAACTGCAGGATGCAGCGGCCCTGAACCGCACGCCAACGCCCCCTTCCGCTGAAAGACACGCATGAGACAAGCCGTTTTAGACCTCGAAGAGTCGATGATCCGCCAGGTGGCCAATGCCGGCATGGGGCGCAGCGATGTGCTCAAGTTCTGGTTTGGTGAAAGTGACGAGGTCACGCCCGCCTTCATCCGCGACGCCGCCATCGCCTCGCTGCAAGAGGGCGAAACTTTTTATGCGCACAACCTGGGCCTGCCGGAGCTGCGCGAAGCGATTGCGCGTTACGCCACCGGCTTGCGCTGCGCCGGCGCGGCAGCGATTGTTGCGGACCGCATTGCCGTCACCTCGGGTGGCGTGAACGCCCTGATGCTGGCCATGCAGGCGCTGGTGGATGCCGGCGATGAGGTGGTGGCGGTCACACCGGTCTGGCCCAACCTCACCGCGCAGCCGCTGATCATGGGCGCGAAGCTGCGCTGCGTGAGCCTGCGGCCGGTGGCGGGCCAGTGGCAGCTCGATATGGACGAGTTGCTGGCGGCCATTACGCCTCGGACCCGGCTGTTGATTGTCAACGCACCGAACAACCCGACCGGCTGGACCCTGAGCCGCGCCGAGCAGGAAACCCTGCTCGCGCACTGCCGCCGCACCGGCACCTGGATTCTGGCCGACGAGGTGTACGAGCGGCTTTATTTCGAATCCACGCAAAATGGCTGCGCGCCGAGTTTCCTCGATATCGCGGCGCCGGACGACCGGCTGGTGATCGTGCACAGCTTCTCCAAGAGCTTTTTGATGACCGGCTGGCGCCTGGGCTGGCTGGTGATGCCGCCTGGCATGACGCCGCACATGGGCAAGCTGGTGGAGTTCAATACTTCCTGCGCTCCGGTGTTCGTCCAGCGGGCCGCCTTGGTGGCACTGGCAAGGACCGATGACGTCACGCCGCAGCTGGTGGCACACCTGAAAACCTGCCGCGACACGCTGGTGCCGCTGTTGCAGGCCCTGCCGGGCGTGGAAGTGGCCCCGGCCCGCGGTGGCATGTATGCGTTTTTCAGGCTGTCGGATCAGGCGCGCTTCGGCGATTCACTGGCCACTGCCAAACGCCTGGTGGTGGAGGCCGGCCTCGGACTGGCCCCCGGCAATGCCTTCATGGTCAACCCGGCGCCCGAGGCCCAGGGCTGGCTGCGCTGGTGTTTTGCGAGCCGGGACGTCGCCAGGCTGGGGCAGGGTGTGGAGCGCCTGGCCCGCTGGCTGCCGGGCGCCTGAGCCGGCCCGGAGACTGGGCTATAATCCAAGGCTCTGCCCAAAAGCGTGCTTTTTCATTCGTGAACCAGCACTTCGCAGAACACGGCGGCCACGGTCAACTCCCACGTCGGGAACACTGTACCGCTCGCAAGTTACATCAAGGAAAACCCATGATCGCGAAATCCATCAAGGCCGACATCGTTCAGGCCAACGCACGCGCCGCCGGCGACACCGGCAGCCCTGAAGTTCAAGTGGCCCTGCTGACCGGCCGCATCAATGAACTGATGCCCCATTTCAAGACCCACGCCAAGGATCACCACGGTCGCCGTGGCCTGCTGCGCATGGTGAGCCGCCGCCGCAAGCTGCTGGACTACCTGAAGTCCAAGGACGCAGCCCGTTATGTTGCGTTGATCGCCAAGCTTGGCCTGCGCAAATAAGCGCTAAAAATGACTGCAAGGCGCCTGAGTTAGTTCACTAGCTCAGGCGTTTTGCACTTTAAAAACGAAAAAAACAATTTCAGAAGCGCCATCGGCGCCAATGATTGACTTCGGAGCAAGGCAAAACGATCACGCGCTGTGTCATTCCACAAGAAAAGACCTGGGAGCCCAGGCATTTTGTGGAATGGCATCGTGTTCTGCCAGCCGCCACTCCGGGCTTCCCGCACTGCCTCAAGTGCTTGAATCTAGTGGAGATAAACATGAGCATTTTCAACAAAGTCACCAAATCCTTCCAGTGGGGCCAGCACAAGGTCACGATGGAAACCGGCGAAATTGCCCGCCAGTCCGGCGGCGCCGTGATCGTGGACATGGACGGCACCGTGGTGCTGGCCACCGTGGTCGCCAAGGCCGATGCCAAGCCCGGCCAGGATTTCTTCCCCCTGACGGTCGACTATCTCGAAAAAACCTATGCTGCCGGCCGCATTCCGGGCAGCTTCTTCAAGCGTGAAGGCCGTCCCAGCGAATTTGAAACGCTGACCTCGCGTCTGATCGATCGCCCGATCCGTCCGCTGTTTCCTGAAGGCTTCTTCAACGAAGTGCAGGTCGTGATCCATGTGCTGTCACTGAACCCCGAAGTTGAAGGCGACATTCCCGCGCTGATCGCCTCGAGCGCCGCCCTGTCGATTTCCGGCATTCCGTTCAACGGCCCGATCGGCGCCGCCCGCGTTGCCTACATCGACGGCCAGTACGTGCTGAACCCCGGCAAGACCCAGCTGAAAGACTCGAAGATGGACCTGGTTGTGGCGGGCACCGAAGCCGCCGTGCTGATGGTCGAGTCCGAAGCCCAGCAGCTGTCCGAAGAAATCATGCTCGGCGCCATCGTGTTTGGCCATGAGCAGGGCAACATCGCGATCAATGCGATCCACGAACTCGTTCGTGATGCCGGCAAGCCGGTCTGGGACTGGCGTGCGCCAGCCAAGGACGAGGTGCTGATCGCCAAGGTGGTGGCACTGGCCGAAGAAAAGCTCGCCAAGGCCTATCAGATCCGCAACAAACAGGCCCGCACCCACGCCACGCGCGAAGTGACCACCTGGACCAAGATGGGCCTGAAGGCCGAAGGCGTCGAATTCGACAGTGTGGCCGTGGACGGCATGCTGTTCGACATCGAAGCCAAGATCGTGCGCAGCCAGATCCTGGCCGGCGACCCGCGCATCGACGGCCGCGACACGCGCACCGTGCGCCCCATCGAAATCCGCAACAGCGTGCTGCCCCGTACCCACGGTTCGGCTCTGTTCACGCGTGGCGAGACCCAGGCGCTGGTGATCACCACGCTGGGCACCGAGCGCGATGCACAGCGCATCGACGCCTTGTCGGGCGACTATGAAGACCGTTTCATGCTGCACTACAACATGCCTCCGTTCGCCACCGGCGAAACCGGCCGTGTGGGCAGCCCGAAACGTCGCGAAATCGGCCACGGCCGCCTCGCCAAGCGCGCGCTGATCGCCGTGCTGCCGACCAAGGAAGAATTTCCGTACACCATGCGTGTCGTCAGCGAGATCACCGAGTCCAACGGCTCCTCGTCGATGGCTTCCGTCTGCGGCGGCTGCCTGTCGCTGATGGACGCCGGCGTGCCGATGAAGGCCCACGTGGCCGGCATCGCCATGGGCCTGATCAAGGAAGACAACCGCTTTGCGGTGCTGACCGACATCCTGGGTGACGAAGATCATCTGGGCGACATGGACTTCAAGGTGGCCGGTACCACCGCCGGCATCACCGCGCTGCAGATGGACATCAAGATCCAGGGCATCACGAAAGAAATCATGCAGGTCGCGCTGGCGCAGGCCAAGGAAGCCCGCATGCACATCCTCGGCAAGATGCAGGAAGCCATGGGCGAAGCCAAGGCCGAGGTTTCCGACTTCGCACCGCGCCTGTATGTCATGAAGATCAACCCCGAGAAAATCCGTGACGTGATCGGCAAGGGCGGCGCCGTCATCCGTGCGCTGACCGAAGAAACCGGCACGCAGATCAACATCGAGGAAGACGGCACCATCACGATCGCGTCGAACGACAGTGCCAAGGCCGACGAAGCCAAACGCCGCATCGCCGAGATCACCGCCGAAGTCGAAATCGGCAAGGTCTACGAAGGCGCGATCACCAAGATCCTGGACTTCGGTGCCCTGGTCAACCTGCTGCCCGGCAAGGACGGCCTGCTGCACATCAGCCAGATCGCCCACGAACGTGTCGAACGCGTCACTGACTACCTGAGCGAAGGCCAGATCGTCAAGGTCAAGGTTCTCGAGACCGACGAAAAAGGCCGCGTCAAGCTGTCCATGAAGGCGCTGCTCGACCGTCCGGCCCCAGGCCAGGACCAGGGCTGAACTGCTATCTGATTGGTAGCTGCATGCGCCCGTCTGACGGGCGCTGCGGCCAGCAATGAGCATGTACCTGATGAAAGCAGTCGAAATCACCTCCTTCGGTCCCCCCGACGTCCTGCGTCTGGGCGAACGGCCCGCGCCGGTGGCCGGCGCAGGCGAGTTGCTGATCCGCGTCAGTGCCAGCGGGGTTAACCGCCCCGACGTCCTGCAACGCACCGGCAACTACCCGGTGCCGCCCGGGGCGTCCGATATTCCGGGGCTGGAAGTGGCTGGCGTGGTGGTGGACGGCGACGCCGCGGCCATGGCGCAGGCCGGCCTGAAAGTGGGCGACCGGGTCTGCGCGCTGGTGGCGGGCGGCGGTTACGCCGAACTGTGCGTGGCGCCGGTGGGCCAGTGTCTGCCGGTACCGGCGGGCCTCAGCGATATCGAGGCGGCTTCGCTGCCCGAAACATTTTTTACCGTCTGGAGCAATGTCTTTGACCGGGTGCGCCTGCAAAAGGGCGAAACCCTTTTGATCCAGGGCGGGTCCAGTGGCATCGGCGTGACAGCCATCCAGATGGCCAAGGCGCTGGGCGCCACGGTGCTGGTCACGGCCGGCAGCGACGATAAGTGCGCCGCCTGCCTGGCCCTCGGGGCCGACCACGCGATCAACTACAAAACCAGCGACTTTGCCGAAGAGGTCAAAAAACTCACGGCAGGTCAGGGCGTCAATGTCATTCTCGACATGGTTGCCGGCAGCTACGTGGCGCGTGAGGTCGAGTGCCTCGCCGAAGACGGCCGCCTGGTGATCATTGCCGTGCAGGGCGGCCTCAAGGCCGAGTTCAATGCCGGTCTGGTGCTGCGCAAACGCCTGACCGTCACCGGTTCGACCCTGCGGCCGCGTTCGATCGAGTTCAAGGCCGCGATTGCCGCGGCACTGCGGGACAAGGTCTGGCCGCTGATTGCCAGCGGCGCGATCAAGCCGGTGATTCACAGCACCTTTGTCGCGGCCGACGCGGCCAAAGCCCATGGGCTGATGGAGTCGAATCAGCACATCGGGAAAATTGTTTTGACCTGGCAGGCACCCAGCCCATGAAAAAACTCATCGCAGGAAACTGGAAAATGAACGGCAGCCTGGCTGCCAATGAAGCCTTGCTGCAGGCACTGGCGGCCGGTTTGCCGGCGCAGCCGGGGTGTGCGGTGGCGGTGTGTGTTCCCGCGCCGTATCTGGCGCAGTTCCAGGCGCTGGCCCAGACCTTGCCGGCATTGGCTGCCATTGATCTGGGTGCGCAGGACGTCTCGGCCAAGGCCTCCGGGGCCTACACCGGTGAAGTCAGCGCGACCATGCTGAAGGACTTCGGCTGCCGTTACGCCATCGTCGGCCATTCGGAGCGCCGCCAGTACCACTTCGAAACCGATGTGCTGGTGGCCGAGAAGGCACAACAGGCGCTGGCCGTGGGCATCACGCCGATTGTCTGTGTCGGCGAGACGCTGGCAGAGCGCGAAGCAGGGCAGACGGAAAGCGTTGTCAAACGCCAGCTGGCGGCCGTGATTCATGCCAATGGCCACTGCATCAGCGAAATCGTCGTGGCCTATGAACCCGTCTGGGCGATCGGCACCGGCAGGACCGCGACACCAGAGCAGGCGCAGGCCGTGCATGCGGTGCTCAGGGCCCAGCTCAAGGCGGCCACGGACCAGTCCGCGCGCGTGAAAATTCTGTATGGCGGAAGCATGAATGCGGCCAATGCCGCAACGCTGCTGAGCCAGCCCGACATCGACGGCGGCCTGATCGGCGGCGCGTCGCTCAAGGCCCCCGATTTTTTGACGATTATTGCTGCAGCCGCCGTCTGACGGGCGGACCACGCTATTTAATTAGGAGTAAACATGAACGTTTTGTTAACCATTGTTCTGGCGGTCCAGATGATCACCGCGCTGGGCATGATCGGCCTGATCCTTGTGCAGCATGGCAAGGGTGCCGACATGGGGGCGGCTTTTGGCAGCGGCGGTTCCGGCAGCCTGTTTGGCGCGAGCGGCAGTGCCAACTTCCTGTCGCGCACGACGGCGGTCCTGGCGGCGGTGTTTTTTGTTTGTACCCTGGCGCTTGCCTACTTCGGCAACGCGCGTCCGCAGACCGGCACCAGCGTGCTCGAAGGTGCGGCCATCACGGCGCCAGCGCCGGTCGCTCCCGGGGCCGGCCAGATCCCCGGCACGGCCACGCCGGCGCCCACAGCCGGTGCGGTTGCCGTCCCACCTGCGCCGGCTGCTTCCGGTGCAGGTCAAATCCCGACGAAATAGCGCCACAAAGGTGCCGTTCTGCTCAGGGAACGGTGCAAATTCAGGGTAAACTCTGAGACTGCCCGGAAAGCCAAAAGCCGCAAGGTTCCTCATGCAATCCGGACAGCTAAAAACCGCGGACGTGGTGAAATTGGTAGACACGCTATCTTGAGGGGGTAGTGGCGAAAGCTGTGCGAGTTCGAGTCTCGCCGTCCGCACCACCTACAGGCACTGGCCAGTACTGCGCAGGCAGGGCCCAGCGCCTTGAACAGCAAACTGGCATCCAGCACAAGCGGCTTGCAGAAGTTGAATCGACGATGAACCTCGACCAATACCTCCCCGTCCTGTTGTTTATCCTGGTGGGCGTGGCTGTCGGCGTGGTGCCCCAGGTGCTGGGCCGTCTGCTCGGTCCGAACAAGCCGGACAGCGAAAAAAATTCCCCTTATGAATGCGGCTTCGAGGCGTTTGAAGATGCCCGCATGAAGTTCGATGTGCGTTATTACCTCGTCGCCATCCTGTTCATTCTTTTCGACCTTGAAATCGCTTTCCTGTTTCCGTGGGCCGTCGCGCTCAAGGAAATCGGTCCAGTGGGTTTCTGGTCCATGATGATTTTCCTCGGCATTCTGGTCGTCGGCTTCGCCTACGAGTGGAAAAAAGGCGCCCTGGACTGGGAATAGCTCACCAAGACTCAGCGGTTGCACGCGCAGCCGCCACAAAGGGACGGGTATGTCACTAGAAGGTGTTTTCAACGAAGGCTTCATGACCACGAGTTACGACTCGGTGGTCAACTGGGCCAAGACCGGGTCGCTCTGGCCCATGACCTTCGGCCTGGCCTGCTGCGCCGTCGAGATGATGCACGCCGGCGCCGCGCGTTACGACATCGACCGCTTCGGCATGTTGTTCCGTCCCAGCCCGCGCCAGTCCGACCTGATGATCGTCGCCGGCACGCTGTGCAACAAGATGGGTCCAGCCTTGCGCAAGGTGTACGACCAGATGTCCGAGCCACGCTGGGTGCTGTCCATGGGGTCGTGCGCCAACGGTGGCGGTTATTACCACTACAGTTATTCGGTCGTTCGCGGCTGCGACCGCATCGTGCCGGTCGATGTGTACGTGCCGGGCTGCCCGCCGACGGCCGAAGCCCTGCTGTACGGCATCATCCAGCTGCAGCAGAAAATCCGCCGCACCAACACCATTGCGAGGGCTTGATGGGTCCTCTGCATCCTGCTACTGCTGAACAACTCGCAGGCACTGTTTCTGCCGCCCTCGGTGCAAAAGCCAGACGCGTGAGCGTTGCGTTGGGTGAACTGACGGTTGTCGTGGCTGCGCCCGACTATGTGGCTGCTGCGCTGATACTGCGCGACACCCCGGGCTGCCAGTTCGAACAACTGATCGACCTGTGCGGCATCGACTATTCCGAATACGCCGACGGCCGTTACGATGGCCGTCGTTTTTGTGTGGCCTCACACCTGCTGTCGGTCAGCCTGAACCAGCGCGTGCGGCTCAAGGTCTTCTGCGACGATGACGATTTTCCGGTCGTGGCCTCGCTCACCGAGGTGTGGAATTCGGCCAACTGGTTCGAGCGCGAGGCCTTCGACCTGTTCGGCATCATCTTTGAAGGCCACAACGACCTGCGCCGCATCCTGACCGACTATGGCTTCATCGGCCATCCGTTCCGCAAGGACTTCCCGACCACGGGCCATGTCGAGATGCGTTACGACCCCGAGCAGAAACGCGTGATCTACCAGCCGGTGACGATCGAACCGCGTGAAACCACCCCGCGCGTGATCCGTGAAGACAACTACGGCGGACTGCAGTAAGCAGCGCGGCAAGAGATATCCCCATGGCTGAAATCAAAAACTACACGCTCAATTTCGGGCCGCAGCATCCTGCCGCCCACGGTGTGCTGCGCTTGGTGCTCGAACTCGACGGCGAGGTGATCCAGCGCGCCGACCCGCACATCGGCCTGCTGCACCGCGCCACCGAAAAACTCGCCGAGAGCAAGACCTACATCCAGTCGCTGCCCTATATGGACCGCCTCGACTACGTGTCGATGATGTCCAACGAGCACGCCTACTGCCTGGCCATCGAGAAACTCATCGGTGTGGACGTGCCGGTGCGTGCGCAGTACATCCGCGTGATGTTCTCCGAGATTACGCGCCTGCTCAATCACCTGCTCTGGCTGGGTGCGCACGGCTTCGACTGCGGCGCGATGAACATCCTGATTTACTGCTTCCGCGAACGCGAGGCGCTGTTCGACATGTACGAGGCCGTCTCCGGCGCGCGCATGCATGCGGCCTATTTCCGGCCGGGTGGCGTGTACCGCGACCTGCCAGAAACCATGTCCCAGTACAAGGTCAGCAAGATCAAGAATGCCAAGGCGATCGAGGCGCTCAACGAAAACCGCCAGGGTTCGCTGCTGGACTTCATCGACGATTTCGCCAACAAGTTTCCGGGTTATGTGGACGAGTACGAAACGCTGCTGACCGACAATCGCATCTGGAAACAGCGCACTGTCGGCATCGGCGTGGTGTCGCCCGAGCGCGCACTGAACCTGGGCTTCACCGGTCCCATGCTGCGCGGCTCCGGCTTCGCCTGGGACCTGCGCAAGCAGCAGCCCTACGACGTCTATGCCGAGATGGACTTCGACGTCCCGGTAGGCAAAACCGGGGACTGCTACGACCGCTACCTGGTCCGCATCGAGGAAATGCGCCAGTCCAACCGCATCATCAAGCAGTGTGTGGACTGGCTGCGCGTGAACCCTGGCCCGGTCATCACCAGCAACCACAAGGTGGCTGCCCCCGACCGCGAATCCATGAAGTCCAACATGGAAGAGCTGATCCACCATTTCAAGCTCTTCACCGAAGGCATGCACGTGCCCGAAGGCGAGGCCTATGCCGCCGTGGAGCACCCCAAGGGGGAGTTCGGCATCTACATCGTCAGCGACGGTGCCAACAAGCCGTATCGCCTGAAGATCCGTCCGCCCGGGTTTCCGCACCTGGCGGCGATGGATGAAATGGCCCGTGGCCACATGATTGCCGATGCGGTCGCCGTCATCGGCACGATGGACATTGTGTTTGGCGAAATTGACCGCTGAAAATCTATGACTTCTGAATCCAACCCAACGCGCACGTCTGCGCTGTCAGCGCAGGCCCTGGACCGTTTTTCCCGCGAGGTCGCCAAGTACCCGGCCGACCAGAAGCAGTCGGCCGTCATGGCCTGCCTTGCCATCGTGCAGGAAGAGCAGGGCTACGTGAGCGCCGAGAGCGAGAAGCTGGTTGCCGCCTACCTCGGCATGGCGCCGATTGCCGTGCACGAGGTCACGACCTTCTACAACATGTACAACCAGCAACCGGTGGGCAAGTACAAGATCAACGTCTGTACCAACCTGCCGTGCCAGCTGCGCGAAGGCACCAAGGCGCTGGCTTATCTGGAGCAAAAACTGGGTGTGACCATGGGCGGCACGACCGCGGACGGCCTGTTCACCCTGCAGCAGTCCGAATGCCTGGGCGCCTGCGCCGACTCGCCGGTCATGCTGGTCAACGACCTGCACATGTGCAGCTTCATGAGCAACGACAAGCTCGACCAGCTGATCGATGGCCTTAAATCTGCCGAGGCAAAATAATGTCTGCTTCCAGCATCCTTTCCCAGTTTGAGGCCACCGGCGTCCAGACTTCGTTCCACGGACGCCATATCGATCCGCAAATCATGGCGGGCCTTGATGGCAGCAACTGGCGCCTGAAAGACTACGAAGCACGCGGCGGCTACCAGGCCCTGCGCAGGATCCTCGGCAAAGACGGCGGCGAAGGCCTGACGCAGGACCAGGTGATCGCCGAGGTCAAAGGCAGCGGCCTGCGCGGCCGTGGCGGCGCGGGTTTTCCGACCGGCCTGAAATGGAGTTTCATGCCGCGCCAGTTTCCGGGCCAGAAATACCTGGTCTGCAATTCGGACGAAGGTGAGCCGGGCACGGCCAAAGACCGCGACATCATGCAGTACAACCCGCACATTGTCATCGAAGGCATGGCGATCGCCGCCTACGCGATGGGCATCAATGTGGGCTACAACTACATCCACGGCGAAATCTTCACCACTTACAAGCGGTTTGAAGAGGCGCTGGAAGAGGCGCGTGCCGCCGGCCTGCTGGGCGACAACATCCTGGGAAGCAATTACAGCTTCCAGCTGCATGCGGCCCATGGTTTTGGCGCCTACATCTGCGGCGAGGAAACCGCCTTGCTCGAATCGCTGGAGGGCAAAAAAGGCCAACCGCGTTTCAAGCCGCCGTTTCCCGCCAGCTTCGGCCTGTATGGCAAACCGACCACCATCAACAACACGGAAACCTTCGCAGCGGTGCCCTGGATCATCCGCAACGGTGGCCAGGCCTACCTGGACTGCGGCAAACCCAACAACGGCGGCACCAAGATTTTCACCATCAGCGGCGACGTCGAGCGTCCGGGCAACTACGAAATCCCGATGGGCACCCCGTTTGCCAAGCTGCTGGAACTTGCTGGCGGCATGCGCGGCGGGCGCAAGCTCAAGGCGGTGATTCCCGGCGGCTCGTCGATGCCGGTGCTGCCGGCCGACATCATGATGGCCACCGACATGGACTACGACTCGATCGCCAAGGCCGGCTCCATGCTCGGCTCCGGCGCCGTGATCGTGATGGACGAAACCCGCTGCATGGTCAAGAGCCTGTTGCGCCTGTCCTACTTCTACATGCACGAAAGCTGCGGCCAGTGCACGCCCTGCCGCGAGGGCACAGGCTGGCTCTGGCGCATGGTGGACCGCATCGAGCACGGCCACGGCCGCGAGAGCGATCTGGACATGCTCAATTCGATCTCCGACAACATCCAGGGCCGCACCATCTGCGCGCTCGGCGACGCCGCGGCCATGCCGGTGCGCGCCATGATCAAGCACTTCCGCGCCGAGTTCGAACACCACATCACTCACAAGACCTGCCTGGTCCCGGTTTACGCATAACAGCGCCTCCCTCAAAGCAAAATCACCATGGTTGAAATCCAACTCGACGGTCAGAAAGTGGAAGTGCTCGAAGGCAGCACGGTGATGCATGCGGCCGAAAAAGCCGGTACCTACATTCCCCATTTCTGCTACCACAAGAAACTCAGCATTGCGGCCAACTGCCGCATGTGCCTGGTTGATGTGGAAAAGGCACCCAAGCCGATGCCGGCCTGCGCCACGCCCGTGACGCAGGGCATGATCGTGCACACCAAGAGCGACAAAGCCATCAAGGCCCAGAAGGGCGTGATGGAGTTCCTGCTGATCAACCACCCGCTCGATTGCCCGATCTGCGACCAGGGCGGCGAATGCCAGCTGCAGGACCTGGCGGTCGGCTATGGCAGCAGCGGTTCGCGCTACGAAGAAGAAAAACGCGTGGTTTTCCACAAGGACGTGGGCCCGCTGATCTCGATGGAAGAGATGAGCCGTTGCATCCACTGCACACGCTGCGTGCGTTTCGGCCAGGAAGTCGCCGGCGTGATGGAGCTGGGCATGTCGCACCGCGGTGAACATGCCGAGATCGAAACCTTTGTCGGCATGTCGGTGGACTCCGAGCTGTCGGGCAACATGATCGATATCTGCCCGGTGGGCGCGCTGACCAGCAAACCTTTCCGCTACAGCGCCCGCACCTGGGAGCTGTCTCGCCGCAAGTCGGTCAGCCCGCACGACTCGACCGGTGCCAACCTGATTGTCCAGGTCAAGAACAACCGGGTCATGCGCGTTGTGCCGCTTGAAAACGAAGACGTCAACGAATGCTGGATCGCGGACCGCGACCGTTTCTCGTACGAAGCCCTGAACAGCGACGAGCGGCTGACCACCCCCATGCTCAAGCAGGGCGGGCAGTGGAAGGCTGTGGACTGGCAGACCGCGCTCGAATATGTCGCCAACGGGCTCAAGCAGATCAAGGCCGACCATGGCGCCGAAAGCGTGGGCACGCTGGCCAGCCCGCACAGCACGCTCGAAGAATTATTCCTGGCAGCCTCGCTGATGCGCGGCCTGGGCAGCGACAACATCGACTACCGCCTGCGCAACGCTGAATTTGCTCCGTCGTCCTCCGTCCGCTGGCTGGGCACCTCGATCGCATCGCTGTCGAATCTGCAGCGTGTGCTGGTCGTGGGCTCCAACCTGCGCAAGGACCATCCGCTGTTTGCGCAACGAATTCGGCAGTCCGTCCGCAAGGGCTGTGCGCTGAGTGCTATCACTTCCGTAGCGGAGCTGGTCTCTGCCGATGCCTGGGCCATGCCGGTGGCCAACGCCGTTCTGGCCGAGCCGGGTGCCTGGGCGCAGGCCCTGGCCGATGTGGCCGCAGCGATTGCGGCGGACAAGGGCATGGCGGCGCCGGCCGCCGGCCAGGCCACGGACGCCGCCAAGGCAGTGGCCAAGTCCCTGCAGGGCGGCGAGCGCAAGGCCATCCTGCTGGGCAATGCCGCCGCGCACCATGCCAACGCCGCCAGCCTCCTGGCCCTGGCCAACTGGATTGGCGAGCAGACCGGCGCGACCGTCGGTTACCTCACGGAAGCGGCCAACACCGTCGGCGCCCAGCTCGCTGGTGCATTCCCGGCAGGCAGCGGGCTGGACGCCGGCCAGATGCTGGCGGGCAAGCTCAAGGCCGTCTTGTTGCTCAACAACGAGCCTGAGTTCGATTCGGCGGCCGGCGCTTCTTCCAAGGCCGCCCTCAACGGCGCACACATGGTGGTGACGCTGAGCCCGTTCAAGGCGAACATGGATTTCAGCGACGTGTTGCTGCCGATTGCACCGTTCACCGAAACCCCCGGCACCTTTGTCAACGCTGAAGGCCGCGTGCAGAGCTTTCATGCCGTGGTCAAGCCCTTCGGTGAAACACGCCCCGCCTGGAAGGTGCTGCGCGTGCTGGCCAACCTGCTCGGCTTGCCTGGCTTTGATTTCGAGTCCGCGCAGGATGTGCTCGGGCAGATTCCCGGTGCCGACGGTGCGATGGTGCCGGCGCAGCGGCTTGGCAATACGACGCAGGCGGCGGTCCAGCTGACGGTGGCCGGCGCGGCGCCTGTCGTGGCCAGCATTTACCAGCTCGACAGCCTGGTCCGGCGCGCCACCTCGCTGCAGCTGACGGCCGATGCGCGGCAGGCCGCGCACGTGCACGTAGAAGGAGCCACCGCATGATTGACAGCATTTTCGGCTTCGGCCAGGGTTTGATGGGCGGCATCTGGCCCGGCACGGTCTGGCCGGTGCTCTGGGCCCTGATCAAGATTGTTGTGGTGCTGGTGCCACTGATGCTTTGCGTGGCCTACCTGACGCTGTGGGAGCGCAAGGCGATCGGTTTTACCCAGATCCGCCTGGGCCCGAACCGCGTCGGCCCCTTCGGCCTGTTGCAGCCCATCGCCGATGCGCTCAAGCTGCTGACCAAGGAAATCATCATTCCGACCGCGGCCAGCAAGGGCCTGTTTGTGCTCGGTCCGATCATGACCATCATGCCGGCGCTGGCGGCGTGGGCGGTCGTGCCTTTCGGTCCCGATGTGGCACTGGCCAACATCAACGCCGGCCTGCTGTTCCTGATGGCCATCACTTCACTCGAGGTGTACGGCGTCATCATCGCCGGCTGGGCGTCGAATTCCAAATACGCTTTCCTGGGCGCCATGCGGGCGTCGGCGCAGATGGTCAGCTACGAAATCGCCATGGGCTTCTGCCTGGTGGTGGTGCTGATGGTGTCGGCCAGCCTGAACATGACCGATATCGTGATGGGCCAGTCCGTCGGCATGGCGGCCAGCAAGGGCCTGAACTTCCTGTCCTGGAACTGGTTGCCGCTGCTGCCGATTTTTGTGGTGTTTTTCATTGCCGGCCTGGCCGAGACCAACCGTCACCCGTTTGACGTGGTCGAGGGCGAGTCGGAAATTGTGGCCGGCCACATGGTCGAGTATTCGGGCATGGCTTTCGCCATGTTCTTCCTGGCCGAATACGCCAACATGATCCTGGTATCCATCCTGACCGTGATCCTGTTCCTCGGCGGCTGGCTGTCGCCGATCGACAGCGCACTCTTCAACTGGGTGCCGGGCTGGATCTGGCTGGGCCTGAAGACCTTTGTGGTCGTCACCCTGTTCCTCTGGGTGCGCGCCACCTTCCCGCGCTTCCGTTATGACCAGATCATGCGTCTGGGCTGGAAGATCTTCATCCCTGTCACCCTCGTCTGGCTGGTGGTCATCGGGGCCTGGATGCAGACCCCGTACAGCCTCTGGAAATAGTATGAGCCCCCACGTTCGCTCACTTCGTGTAGCTCTCTGCCCCCCGAGGGGGCTCGTTTTTCCTAGGGGCGGCCCGTCGGAAAAACCCGGCCCCCACGTTCGCCCACTTAGCCCAGCTCTCAGGACATCATCATGAGTGCAGTTGCCTCCGTCAAAGACTTCGTCTCCAGCTTCATGCTGACCGAGCTGTTCAAGGGCATGGCCCTGACCGGCAAGTACATGTTCAAGCGCAAGATTACGGTCCAGTTCCCGGAAGAAAAAACGCCGCTGAGCCCGCGTTTTCGCGGCCTGCACGCGCTGCGCCGTTATGAAAACGGCGAGGAGCGCTGCATTGCCTGCAAGCTGTGCGAAGCCGTCTGCCCGGCGATGGCCATCACGATCGAATCGGATGTGCGCGAAGACGGCAGCCGCCGTACCTCGCGTTACGACATCGACCTGACCAAGTGCATCTTCTGCGGCTTCTGCGAGGAAAGCTGCCCGGTGGACTCCATCGTCGAGACCCACATCTTCGAATACCACGGCGAAAAACGCGGCGACCTCTATTTCACCAAGGACATGCTGCTGGCTGTCGGTGACCGTTACGAAAAAGAAATCGCTGCCAACCGCGCCGCGGATGCCAAGTACCGCTGACACCGCCTCGCGGCTGTTGGCTCAAGAAAGATTAGCAGAACATGGACGCTAAAACAGGTCTCTTTTATCTCTTCGCCCTGGTGCTGCTGTTTGCCGCATTCCGGGTAATCACGGCGCGCAATCCTGTGCATGCCGCCCTGTACCTGGTGCTGGCCTTCTTCCAGGCGTCGGCCCTGTGGATTCTGCTCAGGGCCGAATTCCTGGCCATCACGCTGGTGCTGGTGTATGTCGGTGCGGTGATGGTGCTTTTCCTCTTTGTCGTGATGATGCTGGACATCAACATGGAAGGGGTGCGCAAGGGTTTCTGGAAGCACTTTCCGCTGGCGGCCAGCGTGGGTGCGCTGATTGCGCTGGAAATGTCGGCCGTACTGATGGGCGGTTTCCGCCTGAGCGAGGCGCCCAAGACGGCTGTGGTGGCAGGGCAGGCCGCCGCGCAGTATTCCAACACCAAAGAGATCGGCAAGCTGCTGTATTCCGAGTACCTGTATCCGCTTGAAATCGCGGCGGTGATTCTGCTGGTGGCCATCATTGCCGCCATTGCGCTGACCCTGCGTGCGCGCAAGGACTCCAAAAACACCAACCCGGCCGACCAGATCCGCGTCAAGCGCGGCGATCGTATCAGCCTGGTCAAGATCAAGGCCACGCAGGCGGCCCCTGTGGTTGCCGCACCGGAGGAAAAGGCATGATGCTCACGCTGGGACACTTCCTGACACTGGGCGCGATGCTGTTCGCGCTGTCGGTCATCGGCATTTTCCTGAACCGGAAAAACCTGATCATCATCCTGATGGCGATCGAGCTCATGCTGCTGGCCGTCAACATGAACTTCGTGGCCTTCTCGTATTACCTCAACGACCTGGCCGGCCAGGTGTTCGTGTTTTTCATCCTGACCGTCGCGGCCGCCGAATCGGCCATCGGCCTGGCCATCCTCGTTCTGCTGTTCCGCAACAAGGCCAGCATCAACGTGGACGAACTCAACACGCTCAAGGGTTAACAACAACATGAGTCAGACCCTCTCCGCCGCCACCCTGCTGGCCGTTCCCCTGGCACCCCTGGCAGGCTCGCTGCTGGCCGGTATTTTCGGCACCACGTTCGGTGGCAACTGGATAGGCCGGCGCCTGTCGCACACGCTGACCATCGTCGGCGTGCTGGTGGCCTTCATCATCTCGGCCATGACACTCAAGAGTGTCGCGATGGACGGCGCGCGTTTCAATGAAACGCTTTACACCTGGATGGTCGTGGGTGGCCTGAAGATGGAAATCGGCTTCCTCGTGGATGGTCTGACCGCCATGATGATGTGTGTCGTGACCTTTGTCTCGCTGATGGTGCACATCTACACCATCGGCTACATGGAAGAAGACGAAGGCTACAACCGCTTTTTCGCCTACATCTCGCTGTTCACCTTCTCCATGCTGATGCTGGTGATGAGCAACAACCTGCTGCAGCTGTTCTTCGGCTGGGAGGCCGTGGGCCTGGTGTCCTACCTGCTGATCGGGTTCTGGTTCAACAAGCCGACGGCGATTTTCGCAAACATGAAGGCCTTCCTGGTCAACCGGGTCGGTGACTTCGGCTTCATTCTCGGGATTGGCCTGCTCGCGGCCTACGCCGGCTCGCTCAACTACACCGAGGTGTTCGCTAAATCGGGCGATATCGCCAAGCTCGGTTTCCCGGGCACCGACTGGATGCTGATCACTGTGATCTGCATCTGCCTGTTCATTGGCGCCATGGGCAAGTCGGCCCAGTTCCCGCTGCATGTCTGGCTGCCCGACTCCATGGAAGGCCCGACGCCCATTTCCGCGCTGATCCACGCCGCGACCATGGTCACGGCCGGCATCTTCATGGTGGCCCGCATGTCACCACTGTTTGAACTGAGCGATACCGCGCTGAGCTTCATCATGGTGATCGGCGCCATCACGGCACTGTTCATGGGTTTTCTGGGCATCATCCAGAACGACATCAAACGCGTCGTGGCCTATTCCACCTTGTCCCAGCTGGGCTACATGACGGTGGCGCTGGGCGCCTCAGCCTACTCGGTCGCGGTCTTCCACCTGATGACCCATGCCTTCTTCAAGGCGCTGCTGTTTCTGGCCGCGGGTTCCGTCATCATGGGTGTGCACCACAACCAGGACATTCGCTGGATGGGCGGCTTGCGCAAGTACATGCCCATCACTTGGATCACGGCGCTGCTCGGCTCCCTGGCCCTGATCGGTACGCCGCTGTTTGCCGGCTTCTATTCAAAAGACAGCATCATTGAAGCGGTGCATTTCAGCAACCTGCCGGGCGCCGGTTTTGCGCACTTTGCGGTGCTCGCCGGTGTGTTCGTGACGGCCTTTTATTCCTTCCGCATGTATTTCCTGGTGTTCCACGGCAAGGAGCGTTTTGACCAGAACCCCGATGCGCACCACGACGAGCACCACGGCCATGATGCACACCATGGCGCCCATGTGCCGCACGAGTCGCCCTGGGTGGTGACTGCGCCGCTGGTCCTGCTGGCCATTCCTTCGGTGGTGATCGGCTTCATGAGCATTGACGCCATGCTGTTCGGCGACTTCCTGAAAGACGCCATCATCGTCAACGCGGCCAAACACCCGGCCATGGCCGAACTGGCGAAAATGTTCCACGGCCCGGCGCAGATGGCCCTGCATGGCCTCACGACGGCTCCATTCTGGCTGGCACTGGCCGGCGTGGCTTCGGCTTATTACATGTACATGATCAACCCGGCCCTGCCGGCGGCCATCAAGCGTCGCGTCGAACCCCTCTATACGCTGCTCGAGAACAAGTACTACATGGACTGGTTCAATGAGAACGTTCTCGCACGCGGTGCACGCGGCCTGGGCATTGGCCTGTGGAAGGGCGGCGACGAGAAGCTGATCGACGGCGCGCTGGTCAATGGCTCCTGGAAGCTGGTCGGCTGGGTCTCGGGGGTGGTACGCAAGGTGCAGACCGGCTACATCTACCACTACGCGCTGGCCATGATCGTCGGTATTTTCATCCTGGTCAGCTATTTCTCGACCTGGCCGATGATCAAAGAACTGCTCAGCAAATAAGCGACAAGGAGAAGAATAAAAATGGGATTGTTGAGCCTTGCCATCTGGACGCCGATCTTTTTCGGCGTCATCCTGCTGGCCCTCGGACGTGACGACCAGGCGCGCAGCGTGCGCTGGATCGCGCTGATCGGTGCCATCGTCAGTTTCCTTGTGACCCTTCCTCTTTACGGCGGCTTTGAAATCGGCACGTCGGCCATGCAGTTTGTCGAGAAGGCCTCGTGGATAGAGCGTTTCAATGTCAACTACCACCTCGGTGTGGACGGCATCTCGCTGTGGTTCGTGCTGCTGACGGCCTTCATCAACGTGGTGGTCATCATCGCAAGCTGGGAGTCGATTACCAGCCGTGTCAACCAGTACATGGCCGCCTTCCTGATCCTCAGCGGCCTCATGATCGGTGTGTTCGCGGCACTCGATGGCATGCTGTTTTACGTGTTCTTCGAAGCCACGCTGATCCCGATGTACCTGATCATCGGCGTCTGGGGCGGGCCGCGGAAGATCTACGCGGCCTTCAAGTTCTTCCTGTACACGCTGCTCGGCTCGCTGCTGATGCTGATCGCGCTGATCTTCCTGTACGTCAAGTCGGGCGGCAGTTTTGACCTCGCCGTCTGGTACAAGCTGCCGCTGGGCGCGACCGCGCAGACGCTGCTGTTCTTCGCTTTCCTGGCGGCGTTTGCCGTGAAGGTGCCGATGTGGCCGGTCCACACCTGGCTGCCCGACGTGCACGTCGAGGCGCCCACCGGCGGCTCGGCGGTGCTGGCAGCCATCATGCTCAAGCTCGGTGCTTATGGTTTCCTGCGGTTCTCGCTGCCTATTGCGCCCGACGCCGCACGCGAATGGGCCGGGCTCATGATTGCCCTGTCGCTGATCGCCGTGATCTACGTCGGTCTGGTGGCCATGGTCCAGCGGGACATGAAGAAACTGGTGGCGTACTCGTCGGTGGCGCACATGGGTTTTGTCACCCTGGGCTTTTTCATCTTCAACGACATCGGTGTGTCCGGCGGCATTGTGCAGATGATTGCGCACGGCTTCGTCTCCGCCGCCATGTTCCTGTGTATCGGCGTGTTGTACGACCGTGTGCATTCGCGCGAGATCGCGAGTTACGGTGGCGTGGTCAGCACCATGCCCAAGTTCACGGCGTTTGCGCTGCTGTTTGCGATGGCCAACTGCGGCCTGCCGGCCACCGCCGGATTTGTCGGCGAATGGATGGTCATTCTGGGTGCGGTCAAGTTCAACTTCTGGATTGGCGCGGCCGCCGCGTCGGCGCTGATTTTCGGCGCGGCCTACACCCTGTGGATGTTCAAGCGCGTCTACCTCGGTCCGGTCGCCAACGATGATGTCAAGGGCCTGACCGACATCAACAGCCGTGAGTTCCTGATGCTGGCCCTGCTGGCCATTGCCGTGTTGTTCATGGGTATCTATCCCAAGCCCTTCACCGATGTGATGGA
Organism: Polaromonas sp. YR568; assembly: GCF_943371715.1. GTDB lineage: Bacteria > Pseudomonadota > Gammaproteobacteria > Burkholderiales > Burkholderiaceae_C > Polaromonas. Next base: position 26,077 of record NZ_CALRVW010000028.1, read on the forward strand.
CAGCTCGGTCATCGACCTGCTCAAACACGTCGCGGCCTCCAAACTGCAATAAGCAACCATTTCAAAGAATCCAGATGATTGACAAACTCAGTTGGCTATCGGTCTACCCGGAAATCATGCTCCTGGTCATGGCCTGCGTGATCGCTCTGGTCGACCTCGGCGTGAAAAGCCCGCAGCGCACCCTGACCTATGTGCTGACCCTGCTGACGCTGGCGGCCGTGGCGGCACTGGAGGCCGTGTACGCCGTCAAGGGCAACACGTTCTACGGCTTCGGCAACATGGTCGTGAGCGATCCCATGGGCAACTGGCTCAAGTGTTTCGCCTCGATCGCGATGATGGTCACGCTGGTGTATGGCCGGGGTTATGCGGCAGACCGTGACATGCTGCGCGGCGGTGAGCTGTTCACGCTGGGCATGTTTGCGCTGCTCGGCATCTTCGTGATGATCTCCGGCAACAACTTCCTGGTGCTCTACATGGGCCTGGAACTGATGACGCTGTCCAGCTACGCCTTGGTGGCGCTGCGCCGTGACAACGTGACGGCCACCGAAGCCGCGATGAAATACTTTGTGCTCAGCGCCATGGCCTCGGGCTTCCTGCTTTATGGCCTGTCCATGATGTACGGCGCCACCGGCTCGCTGGACGTCAACGAGGTGTATCGGGCCATTGCCAGCCGCCAGGTGAACCACCAGGTGCTGGTGTTCGGCCTGGTCTTCATCGTGGCCGGCCTGGCCTTCAAGCTGGGCGCCGTGCCGTTTCACATGTGGCTGCCCGACGTTTACCAGGGCGCGCCCACGGCCATCACGCTGCTGATCGGTGCGGCGCCACAGTTTGCCGCCTTTGCCATCTGCATCCGCCTGCTGGTGCAGGGCCTGTTGCCGCTGGCCATCGACTGGCAGCAGATGCTGGCGCTGATGGCCATCGGTTCGCTGCTGGTGGGCAATCTGGCGGCGGTGGCGCAGACCAACCTGAAGCGCATGCTGGCGTTTTCCACCATCTCGCAAATGGGTTTCCTGCTGCTGGCGCTGCTGGCCGCCGTGGTTCCCGGCAGGCCGCTCAACGCCGAGTACGCCTACGGCGCGGCCATGTTCTACGCCATCACCTATGTGCTGACGACGCTCGCGGTGTTCGGCATCATCCTGCTGCTGGCACGTACCGGCCACGAGTCCGAGGAAATCACCGACCTGGCCGGCCTGAACCAGCGCAGCCCGCTGTTTGCCGGCGTCATGGCCATCAGCATGTTCTCGCTGGCCGGCGTGCCACCTGTGGTTGGTTTTTATGCGAAGCTCGGCGTGTTGCAGGCCCTGATGGCCTCGCAGCAGACCAGCTACATCGTGCTGGCGGTTTTTGCGGTGTTGATGTCGCTGGTCGGCGCCTTCTATTACCTGCGTGTCGTCAAGGTGATGTATTTTGATGCCCCCAACGTCGGCATGCCCGCGGCCATCGTGGCCCCGGCCGATGCCCGCGTGGTGCTGTCCATCAACGGCGCGCTGGTGTTGTTGCTGGGTGTCATGCCGGGCGGCCTGATGACGCTGTGCCAGCAGGCGATTGCCGGCGTCGTGAAGTCCCTCGGGACATGAACCAGACTGTCTCGGTCTGGCTGGTGGTGGCGCTGGCCCTGCTGGCGGCCAACCTGCCTTTCATCAGCAACCGCCTGTTGCTGGTGTACCGGCTGAAGAACCCGAAGAACCTGGCCATACGCCTTGCGGAAATGGTGTTCTGGTACTTCGTGGTGGGCGGTATCGCCTTGCTGCTGGAGCAGCGCGCCGGCCAGATTGCGCCGCAGGGCTGGGAGTTCTACGCGATCACGGCCACGCTGTTCATCACCTTCGCCTTTCCGGGCTTCGTGTTTCGCTACCTGTTCAAACACCGTTGAGCGCGGCGCCTGCCCGGTCCTCCGCCATGCCTGAGCATCCCGCAGTGCCCCCTGGTCCGGCCGACAGCCATCTGATCGAGCACAAGGTCGGCAGCCAGGAGCTGTTGCACGGCCATTTCCTCCACGCTTTTCGCGACACGGTCCGCCTGCCGGACGGAAGTGAAGCCTCGCGCGAATATGTGCGCCATCCGGGCGCGGTCATGGTCATTGCCCAGCTCGGCGACGGCCGCCTGGTGCTGGAACGTCAATACCGCTACCCGGTGCAGGCCGTGATGCTGGAGTTTCCAGCCGGCAAGCTCGATGCCGGCGAGGAACCGCTGGCCTGTGCGCAGCGCGAGTTGCTGGAGGAGACCGGTTACAGCGCGACGTCCTGGGCCCACGCCGGCGTCATGCACCCGGTGATTTCCTACTCGACCGAGTTCATCGACATCTGGTTCGCCAGGGACCTGACCTTGGGCGCGCGCAAGCTCGACGCAGGCGAGTTTCTCGACGTGTTCACCGCCACACCGGCCGAACTGCTGCAGTGGTGCCGCGACGGTCGTGTCACCGACGGCAAGACCCTGGCGGGCGCGCTGTGGCTGCAAAACGTCCTGTCGGGCGCATGGTCGCTGGACTGGCAGACCGGTGCTTCCCGCGCTGGAGCCTGATAATCAGCCCATGAAAGTCCTCAACCTCCAGTGTTCGCATCAGCACGCCTTTGAAGGCTGGTTTGCGTCGGAAGATGACTTTCAGGGTCAGCTGGCACGTGGCCTGGTGAGCTGCCCGCTGTGTGCCGACCCGTCGGTGCGGAAAATGCCCAGCGCGCCCCGGCTTAATCTGGGCGCCACCGGCCCCGAGCCGGCAGCAGCTTCACCTTCGCGTGAACTGTCGGTGCCCGCGGCCGCACCGGCCGGCAACCCGGTGCATGAGGTGATGGCTGGCGCCGGCAGCCCGGCCGTGCAGGCCGAATTCCTGAAGGCCTTGCGCCACGTGATGGCCAACACCGAGGACGTCGGTGAGCGGTTCGCCGACGAGGCGCGCGCCATGCATTACGGCGACACGGAGCAGCGTAGCATCCGCGGCCAGGCCAGCCGTGCCGAAGCGGTCGAGCTGCTGGAAGAGGGTATCGAGGTGATGCCGCTGCCTCTACCGGCCTTGGCCAAGGAAACGCTTCAGTGAAGTTGTTGGCCCCCACGGTCGCTCGCTGCGCGTAGCTCCCTGCCCCCCGAGGGGGCCGCTGCGCCTGCGGCCCGGCAAAGCCGGTTCCGCGGCCCCGACTTGCATTTCGAACGCGGCAGCATGGCCGTTCGTGGTGGCGTCCGGCCCGCGGGCTTCAGGGGTACAAACCGCGCAGCTCGCGCGTGTGCAGAATGCGTTTGCAGGCGACGATGAAGGTTGCCGTGCGGAGGCTGACCTTGTGGTCCTGCGCTACCTGCCAGACACCGGCAAAGGCTTCCTTCATGATGCGCACCAGGCGGGCATTGATTTCGGCCTCGTCCCAGAAGAAACTGGAGAAATCCTGCACCCATTCGAAGTAACTGACGGTCACGCCGCCGGCGTTGGCAATCACGTCGGGCAGCACCAGCACATTGCGTTCCTGCAGGATGTCGTCGGCTTCCGGGGTGGTCGGCCCGTTCGCGCCTTCGATGATCATGCGCGCCTTGATGCGCCCGGCGTTGTCCTTGGTGATCTGCTGCTCCAGCGCGGCCGGGATCAGAATCTCGCAGTCGACTTCCCAGAAGGTGTCGTCGGCAATTTTCTCGGCCTGCGCAAAGCCGGCCACACTGCCGGTTTCCGCCACGTGTTTGAGCAGCGAAGGCACATCGAGCCCGGCTTCACGGTAAATCGTGCCGCCGTGGTCCTGCACCGCGACGATGCGCGCGCCGGCTTCGGCGAACAGCTTGCCGGCCACGCCGCCCACATTGCCAAAACCCTGCACCGCCACGCGGGCAGTCGCGATGTCCAGGCCGATGTGTTTGGCCGCTTCGGCTCCCACCGTGAACACACCGCGGCCGGTGGCTTCGCGCCGGCCCAGCGAGCCACCCAGGTCCACCGGCTTGCCGGTGACCACCCCGGTGGAGGTCGAACCGGTGTTCATCGAGTAGGTGTCCATCATCCACGCCATGATCTGCTCATTGGTGTTGACGTCGGGCGCGGGGATGTCCTTGTTCGGGCCGATGATGATGCCGATTTCGCTGGTGTAGCGGCGCGTCATGCGCTCGAGTTCGCCGCGCGACAGCTTCTTCGGGTCCACGCGGATGCCGCCCTTGGCGCCGCCGTAAGGCACGTTGACCGCGGCGTTCTTGATCGACATCCAGGCCGACAGCGCCATCACTTCCGACAGCGTCACGTCCTGGTGAAAACGCACGCCGCCCTTGCCCGGACCGCGCGAGACGTTGTGCTGCACGCGGTAACCTTCAAAGTGCGCCACCGTGCCGTCGTCCATGTGGATGGGCACGTCGACAATCAGGATGCGTTTGGGCCGCTTGAGTGTCTCCGCCCAGCGCGCCAGGCTGCCCAGGTGTGGAATCACGCGGTCCACCTGTTGCAGGTAATTGCCCCAGGGGCCGAGTTTGTCGGCCTGCAGGTAGGAGGGCAGGGGGTGTGACAGTACGGGGGTGACGGCGGGGGAAGCTTGCGACATCAAAAACTCCTGGTGGACGATGAATGCGCAGAGCTTAGGCTTGCCGTGACCAACTGTCCAAGGCCGGGTTTATGAATTGTTATGCATGAAACGCATAACTATGGTTTGGGGCTGAAAAGCCATGCTCCCGCAGCATGGTGCGCCGGCGCCGTGCCCGCGGAAACGCCTGGGCTCAGGCGTTGAACTGCAGCGCGGCCAGCCGCGCATAGATGCCGCCGCGGCTCACCAATTCGGCGTGGGTGCCTTGCTCCACCAGGCGGCCGTGGTCCAGCACCAGGATGCGGTCGGCCTTCTGCACGGTGGCCAGGCGGTGCGCCACCACCAGCGTGGTACGGCCCTGCATGGCCGACTCCAGCGCCGCCTGCACCATGCGTTCGCTTTCGGCGTCGAGGGCACTGGTGGCTTCGTCCAGCAGCAGCAGCGGCGGGTTCTTGAGCATGGCGCGTGCAATCGCAATCCGCTGGCGCTGCCCGCCCGACAGGCGCACGCCGCGTTCGCCCAGAAAGGTGTCATAGGCTTGCGGCAGCGCCATGATGAACTCATGCGCAAAGGCCGCCTGCGCCGCCGCACGGACGTCGTCGTCACTCGCGCCGGGCTTGCCGTAGCGGATGTTTTCCAGTGCGCTGGTCGAGAAAATCACCGCGTCCTGCGGCACGATGCCGATGCGCTGGCGCAGGTCGTGCAGCGACAGGTCGGCGGTACGCACGCCATCAAGTTCGATGCGGCCTGAGGCCGGGTCGTAAAAACGCAGCAGCAGCTGGAACACCGTGCTTTTGCCGGCGCCGCTGGGACCCACGATGGCCACGGTTTCGCCGGGCGCCACGCTCAGGGAGAAGTCGCTCAGCGCCGCCTGTGTCGGACGCGACGGGTAGTGAAAGGTCACCGCTTCGAATTTGATAGCGCTTCCCGCGCGTACCACGGGGGCTGGAACCGGATTGGATGGTGATGTCACGGGGGAGCGGGTTTCCAGCAGCTCCATCAGCCGTTCGGTGGCGCCAGCGGCGCGCAACAGGTCGCCATAGACCTCGCCCAGCACGGCTACAGCGCCGGCCAGGATAATCACGTACACCACGGTCTGGCCGAGGTGCCCGGCGCTGATCTTCCCGGCCAGGACGGCCTGCGTACCCTGGTACAGACCCCACAGGAGCAGCGCTGCATTGCCAATGATGATGAAGGCAATGAGCAGGGCGCGAGCCCGGCTGCGCCGCACAGCGGTGTGGAAGGCTTGTTGGGTCGACGCGTCGAAGCGGCGTGCCTCGCGCTCTTCAGCGGTGTAGCTTTGAACCACGGGAATCGCATTGAGCACCTCCGCGGCGATGGCGCTGGAGTCGGCCACCCGGTCCTGGCTGGCGCGCGAGAGCTTGCGCACGCGCCGGCCGAACCACATCGCAGGCAGCACGACCAGCACGATGATCAATGCCACTTGAATCATGATACGCGGGTTGGTCCAGACCAGCATGCCCAGCGCGCCTATGCCCATCACGGCATTGCGCAGGCCCATGCTCAGGGACGAGCCAACCACCGTCTGTACCAGCGTCGTGTCGCCGGTCAGGCGCGAGAGCACCTCGCCGGTCTGCGTGGTTTCAAAAAACTCGGGGCTTTGCCGCACCACGTGCGAATACACCGCGTTGCGCAGGTCGGCCGTCACACGCTCGCCGAGCCAGCTCACCATGTAAAAGCGCCCGGCTGAAAACAGGCCCAGCGCCGCCGCCACCGCAAACAGCTCGAAAAAATGGGTGCGCAGCGCCATCAGCTGCGCCCCCTTGTCGCCCGCCCCGAGGCCGCCGTCGATCAGGCCGCGCAGCGCCAGCGGAAACACCAGCGTGGCCACCGCCGCCATCACCAGAAAGAAGATCGCCACGCCGATGCGGCCGCGGTAAGGGCGCAGAAAGGGCACCAGGCCGGAGAGGGAGCGCGGCGAGCCCTTGGGCGCGTCGGAGGGAGAGGAAGTAGCCATGAGGGGAGTTTAGTCGGCACGGCCGCGCGGGCTCGGGCGAGAAAGCCGGAGGGCCTTTGCGCGGCTTGTCATAGATCAAGCGTGTTGCCGGGGGGCCGCCCACAATGGATACTGCAGCTTCACCGGGCGCAGCGTCCGGGTTGTCAGGCTGCAGGGTGGCGGCACGGGGCCGCGCAACACATAAAGGATCAACTCATGCTGAAAAACAAGGTAGCCCTGGTCACCGGCGCGTCGTCAGGCATTGGCCGCGCCATTGCGCTGGTCTGGGCGCGCGAGGGCGCCCGGGTGGTGGTGTCGGACGTCAACGAACAGGCCGGCGAGGAAACCGCATCGCTGGTGCGGGCGCTGGGCGGCGACGCGATGTTCGTGGCAGCCGACGTCGGCAAGCCGCAGGACGGCGAGGCGCTGGTGGCGCGCACCATGGCGCTGCACGGCCGGCTCGACATTGCCTGCAACAACGCCGGCATAGGCGGCCCGCAGGCTCCCACCGCCGACTACCCGCTGGACGGCTGGGCCCAGGTCATCAACATCAACCTGTCGGGCGTGTTTTACGGCATGAAGTACCAGATCGCCGCCATGCTCAAGGGCGGCGGTGGCTCCATCATCAACGTCGCCTCGATCCTCGGCAACGTCGGTTTTGCCGGCGCTCCGGCCTATACAGCCGCCAAGCATGGCGTGGTAGGTCTGACAAAAGCGGCCGCGCTGGAATACAGCGCCCACGGCGTGCGGGTCAACGCCGTCGGACCGGGTTTCATCCACACCCCCATGATCAGCGGGCTGGAAGAAGACCCCGCCATCAACGCCATGCTGGTCGGCGCCCATCCGATCGGCCGCCTGGGCCGCGCGGAAGAAGTGGCCGAACTGGTCGCCTGGCTGTCCTCGGACAAGGCGTCGTTTGTGACCGGGTCCTATTACCCGGTCGATGGCGGCTACCTGGCGCGCTGAAGCCGCCTCCTTGTTGCTATTTATTCGATAGCTGCTGGTGCTTGTGGATAAAGGGCTGCAGGCCAGAAATGCTTGACATCACGGAGCGACGCCGGGTGCAAGCCCCCCTTTTGCGCGACCTGCGAACGCCGCCCTCACTGGGCAGCCATCTTGTTATCCCCGGAGGTCGCTGCCGGGGGCCAGGCCCCACTGCGCAGATTCACAGGAAAGTTTCCATGTCCAAAAACGCCGGGTCCCTCAAGGCCGTTCTCTACGCGCTGGGCGCCAACGGCGGCATCGCGCTGGCCAAGGCGGTGGCCGCATTTTTCACCGGCAGCGGCGCTATGCTGGCCGAGGCCCTGCACAGCTTTGCGGATTGCGCCAACCAGGTGCTGTTGCTCGTCGGCATGCGCCAGGCGAAGCAGGCACCGACGCTGGACCACCCCATGGGTTACGGCCGCGTCGTCTACTTCTGGTCCATGATGGTTGGTGTGCTGCTCTTCAGCATCGGTGGGCTGTTTTCGGTCTGGCACGGGAGCCAATCGCTGCTGCACCCGGAGCCTGTGAAGTACCTGCTGCCTTCCCTGGGCGTGCTGCTGGTGGCCATGGTCCTCGAAGCCGTGAGTCTGCGCGGCGCCTTGCAGGCCCTGGCGGAAGAGCGGGGAAAAAAGACGCTGTGGCGCTGGTTCCGCGAAACGCGGCAATCGGAACTGCTGGTGATTGCCGGCGAGGACATCGCGGCCCTGGCCGGCCTGAGCCTGGCCTTTGTCGCGCTGTTGCTGACCGCGCTCACCGGCAACCCGATTTTTGATGCCCTGGGCTCGATTGCGGTGGGCCTGCTGCTGATCGGCGTCTCGTTCGCCGTCACCATCGAGGTCAAAAGCCTCATCACCGGCGAGTCCGCGTCACCGGAGATGCGCACCGCCATCGCCGAGTTTGTGGCCAGCCAGCCCGAAGTGGAGCGCATCGTGAACCTGATCACCTTTCAGCTCGGGAACGAGATCGCCGTCGCGGTCAAGGCGAAAATGACCGCCGTCCCCAGTGCCGATGCGCTGGTGGCCGCCATCGACGATGTGGAAGAGCGGATGCAGGCCCGCTTTCCGGATCTGCGCTGGTCTTTCTTCGAGCCCGATGCCGGCTTGCCCAAAGCGGCGCAGACCGAGCGGTAAAGCTGCCGGCCTTCAGGCCGTCATCGCGCAGCGCTGGCCAGCGCAGGGCAGGGCCCCGTGTGGCACCCGTCCTGCTACGCGCGTGCCAGCCGCCGTGCCGGTGGAGCGCCGGCACCCGGCAGGTTGGCGCTGACCAGCGCTGCGGCCAGCGTGACGAGCCACGAGTAATACACCCACACCAGAAAAGCCAGCAAGGGCGCGAAGGCGCCGTAGATCGTGCGGTAGGTGGGCACGTTGGCGAGATAAATCGCGAAGCCGTGTTTGCCCACTTCAAATGCGATGCCGGCGAGCAGGCCGCCCGCGACCGCATCGCGCCACCGCACCACGGTGTGCGGCACGAAGCGGAACAGGCAGGCGAAGCCGGCCACGCTCAACACGACGGGCCCCAGGTTCAGGGCATGCGGCACCCAGGCGGGTCGCGGGCCCACCAGTCCGCTGGAGGCCGCCAGAAGATAGGACGCGGCCCACAAGCTCGCGCCGATGATCACCGGACCGGTGAGCAACATGCCCGCGTACAGGGCCAGCCGGCGCAGCACCGTGCGCGGCTTCTTCACCCGCCAGATCCTGTTCAGCGTGTTTTCCACGCTCAGCAGCAGGCTCAAGGCCGACACCAGCAGGACCGCAAAGCCCACCTGCGTGAGCCCGCTGGCGTTGCCCGCGAACTGCGCCAGGTGCTTGAGCACCGTCCTGGCGATGTCGGCCGGCAGCAGGCCGCGCAGCAGGTGCTCGCGAATCGCTTCCCCGGCCGCGCGCAGGAACGGGGTCCGCGCGAACACGGCAAAACTCACCGCCAGCAGCGGCACCATGGACACCACCATCGTGAAGGTGAGGCCGCCCGCCGCTTGTGCGAGGCGTTCTTCCCGGCCGCGCCGGAAGATGCGGCTGATGAGGTTGCCCTGGTGTCGGCTTGCAGTGGTCATGGCAGCAATATAGCCACGTCCTTCCCGTTTGGACCCGGCGTGTGGGGAAATGTGGAAGCTGGCAGGCTGAAACGCGGCATCCGCACGACAAAGTCCGGCGTTCGGCCCCGTTGTCCGGCGGCCGGACAGGCGGAGTCCACCAGGACCGGATCTGGGCTGAATCCATTCCCGGCCTGGGGCGACGTTCTTGTGGGGACCCAGAAAGCCTGTAGCTTGTCTTCCGCCGCCCCTGGAGCCCGTCATGTCGGGGGGACAGGCGGACGAAACGGCACAATTCCTTACACTGGTTGGGCCCAACGGCCCTGGTCTGCAGCGCGTCGACTGACCACAATGAAATCGACCCCTTGAAAGGGCTCTTCATGACCCATCCATCTTCTACCGCTGCCACCACCATCGACCGCATTTGCCGGGTTGAGCCACCCATTGTGCTTGCCCGGCGCTACGAACTGAAATGCACCGAGCGTGAGTTGCGACGCCTCGAACCGAGCCTCGAACCGAAGGCGCACCTGTCAGTGTCTGCTTGATACGGCCGGAAAAATGACACCCCTGGATCCTGAAGATTTCCGCAAAAAACTCCCGGGCATGAACCGGGTCGACGCGGTGCTGGCGATCGTCGAGATGGCCCGCATGGGTGGGGCAGCCTCGCCGCAAGATGCGGTTTCCCATATTGCGACCATGATCGACCGCCTGGACAAGGCGAGCCTGTCCTACGAAGACGATGTCAGGTTGTTGCTCTGTATCGGCGCGACGATCTGGACGTTGGAGCACAGCTGCTGTGCTTCTTCCGGCCAGACGCGGTAGTCGCGTAGCTTCACGCCGACCCTACACAGGGCCCGGTTTTGCAGAAAATCCAGTTACCTCAAACCTGCACGGCACAGCGCGCAGCGCGTTCCTGATGCAATCCTGATGCGGCAGGTGGTACGCTGGCTGCAGCATGAATACCTCGGGGACATCGCAAAACGGCAGCCCTACGGGCCGCAGCTGGCTGGTCGTGGTCCTGCTTCTGGCGGCGGCCACCGCGGTCGGGCTGGTGCTGGACCGCTACGTGACGCTGACCAGCCTGGCCATGGTGTATGTGCTGGCGGTGGTGATTGCGTCCTACCGGCTGGGCTGGATCGAATCAGCGGTCTGCGCGGTGGGCGCGGTCACGGCGCTGAATTTCTTTTTTGTGCCGCCGCGCTGGACGTTTGTGGTCGACAACCGGGAGAACCTGATTGCGCTGGCCACCATGCTGGTGCTCGCCCTGGTCATCAGCCGGCTGGCCACCGGGCTGCGCCGCGAGACGCAGATCGCCCGCCTGAACGAAAGCCGCGCACGCCAGTTGCAGGCACTGGCCACGGCGCTTGCCAGTGTCCACTCCGAGGAAGAAGTGCTGGCGGTGGGTCGGGCGACCCTGGACAACGCCTTTGCCGGACCCTGTTTTCTGGTACTCGCAACTGCCGGCAACGAGCTGGAACACGCCGACGGACTGAGTGCTTCCGTGCGCGATGGCATGCGGCAATGCATGGCCGACGCGGCGGTGCTGGGGCCGGGCACCGGGCGCTGGCCGGGTCTGAATGCCTGGTACCTGCCGCTGGGCGAAAAAGGCCGCGTCATTGGTGCCGCCTGCGTGCAGCCGGCCCTGGCCAGGGACGAAGACGGCCGCCAGCATGCGCAGGCGCTGTGTTCGCTGCTGGCGCAGGCGGTGTGGCGCCTGCGCCTGACCGCGTCCATGCTGGCTGCGCAAGGCGAGGCGCAGCAGCAGCAACTGCAGAGCACCTTTCTGGCGGCGATCTCGCATGACTTGCGCACGCCGCTGGCCGCGATTGTGGGTGCCGCCTCGTCATTGCAGACGCAACGCGACAAGCTCAGCCCGGCCGAGCAGGACCGCCTGCTGGCCAGCATTGCCGGCGAGGCGTCCTACCTGTCCGCGGTGACCGAGAACACCCTGCAGCTCGTGCGCCTGAGCAGTTCGGCGCAGGAACTCCGGCGCGACTGGGAGTCCATGGAAGAAATTGTCGGCGCGGTGCTGGCGCGGGTGCGCCAGCGCGACCCGGGTCGCCGCATCCGGTCCCGGGTGCCCGAAGGGTTGCCGCTGGTCAAGGCCGATCCGGTGCTGCTTGCGCAACTGCTTGGCAACCTGCTCGACAACGCGCTCAAGTACAGCGAGGGTGCGATTGACCTGACCGTGAGTGTCGAGGGGGGAGAGCTCGTGGTCTCGGTCAAGGACCGCGGTGCAGGTATCCCCGATGCCGCGCAGGCCAGTATTTTTGAACCCTATGCCCGTGGCGACCAGGCGGGCCCGCGTGGCGCCGGGCTCGGCCTGGCAGTGTGCCGCGCGATTGCCCAGGCGCATGGCGGGCGCCTGACGCTCAGGCGCCGCCAGGGGGGCGGCAGCTGTTTCTCGCTGGCTCTGCCGATCGAGGCGCAGCCGCCGCAGGGAGGGCAGCCATGAGCCTGCGTGTGCTGGTGGTCGAGGACGACCGTGAAATACGCGCGCTGATGCAATCGTCGCTGTCGGTGGAGGGCTTCGAGGTGCAGACCGCCGTGTCACTGAGCGAGGCAGGGGCCATGCTGCGCCACCATCCGCCCGATGTGATCGTGCTGGATCTGGGTCTGCCCGACGGCGACGGGGTCGAGTTGGTGCGTGAGGTGCGCAGGCACAAGGCCATCCCCATCATCGTGGTGTCGGCGCGCCACCAGGAGGCACAGAAGATCCAGCTGCTCGATGCCGGCGCCGACGACTACCTGACCAAACCCTTCAGCGTCGGCGAACTGCTGGCGCGCATCCGGGTGGCACTGCGGCATCGCGGCACAGCCCTGGCCGCCGCGGTGACCGAGCATGTGCTGGACGACCTGCACATCGACCTGCAGTCGCATGTGGCGTTGCGCGACGGCCAGCCCGTGCACCTGACGCCGACCGAATACAAGTTGCTGGCGCGGCTGGTGCGCAGCGCCGGCCGGGTGGTCACGCACCGGCAGTTGCTGGCCGATGTCTGGGGGCCCGAGTTCACCGAGCACACGCACTATCTGCGGCTCTACATGGGCCAGCTTCGGGCCAAGATAGAGCGCGACTCGGCCGAGCCACGCCATCTGCTGACCGAAACCGGCGTGGGTTACCGCCTGGCGACTGCTTGACCCGCTGCGCACTTATGCGTTCCTGATGCCAAGGCGGTGACAGTGAAGCCTTGTTCACTGTTGATGGATGGTTTATGACCAAGACTTCCGGTCGCGAAAGCATGGCGGCACTCACCCTGGGTGCCATGGGTGTGGTGTACGGCGACATCGGCACCAGCCCGCTGTATACCATGAAGGAAATTTTCAGCCCCGCCACCGGCATAACGCTGGACGCGGCGCATCTCATCGGCGCCACGTCGGTGATCTTCTGGGGCCTGATGCTGGTTGTCACGCTCAAATACGTGCTGCTGATCCTGCGCGCCGACAACCGCGGCGAGGGCGGCATCATGGCGTTGACGGCACTGGCGGCCAAGGCGGCCGGCAAAACCCCGCGGCGGCGCGTGATCCTGCTGCTGGCCGGTGTGTTGGGGGCGGCCCTGTTTTACGGCGACAGCGTGATCACGCCGGCCATTTCGGTGCTCAGCGCAGTCGAAGGGCTGGAGGTGGTGACGCCGGTGCTCAAGCCCTATGTGCTGCCCGTTTCCATCGCAGTGCTGATCAGCCTGTTTGCCATGCAGCGTTACGGCACGGGCACGGTGGGCAAGCTGTTCGGGCCCATCATCGTCCTGTGGTTTGGTGTGCTGGCTTTCACCGGCCTGTTGCAGATCATCCAGCAACCCGCCATTCTGGCCGCGCTCAACCCCCTGCAGGCGTTCGCTTTCCTGCGTGCTCAGGGCTGGCACATGTTTGTGGCGTTTGGCGCCATCGTGCTGGCCTTCACCGGCGCCGAGGCGCTGTACGCCGACATGGGGCACTTCGGCAAGCGGCCCATCCAGTTCGCATGGATGGGCCTGGTGTTGCCGGCCCTGACCATCAACTACATGGGGCAGGGCGCGCTGCTGATGCGCGACCCATCCGCGCTGGAGAACCCGTTTTATCACCTGTTCCCGCAAAGCTGGCTGATCCCGGCCGTGGTGCTGGCCACCCTCGCCACGGTGATCGCCTCCCAGGCGGTGATCTCGGGCGCCTATTCCATGACCAAACAGGCCATGCAGCTGGGGCTGTTGCCGCGCATGCAGGTGCAGCACACCTCGGTCAAAGAGGCGGGCCAGATCTACATGCCCGAGGTCAACTGGCTGCTGCTGGTGGCGGTGCTGCTGGCCGTCGTGGGCTTTGGCAGTTCGTCGGCGCTGGCCTCGGCCTATGGCATCGCGGTGACGGTGACCATGCTGGTCACCACCGTGCTGACCTTTTTTGTGGTGCGCCATGCCTGGGGCTACCCGCTGCCCGTGGCGCTTGCGGCCACCGGCGTGTTTCTGGCGCTCGACCTGCTGCTGGTCATTTCCTGCTCGCTCAAGTTCTGGCAGGGCGGCTGGTTCCCGCTGGTGCTGGGCGCGGCCATCTTTGTTGTCATGGCGACCTGGCGACGTGGCCGGGAGTTGCTGCTGGAAAGCATGCGCCGCGACGACCCCGAACTGCTGCCCTTCATCACGGCCCTGGCCGCTGACAAGGGGCGCCGCATCCCGCGCACGGCGGTGTATGCCGTGGCCAACCCGGACACCGTGCCGCAGGCCCTGATGCACAACCTCAAGCACAACCAGGTGCTGCACGAGCGCAACCTGATCCTGACCGTGGTGTTCCACGATGTACCGTGGATTCCTTTCGAGGAGCGGGTCCAGGTCACGCCGCTGGTGCCGGGCTTCTGGCGGGTGCAGGTGAACTACGGTTTCATCAACACACCCGATATCCCCAAGGCGCTGGAACTCTGCCAGGCCCAGGGGCTGCCCATCAACCTGTTCGAAACGTCCTACTTCCTGAGCCGGGAAATTGTGGTGCCGACCCGGGGCGCCGGCATGGCGCACTGGCGCGAAGCCCTGTTTGCCATCATGTCGCGCAACGCAGGCAGCGTGGCCACCTTCTTCCGCCTGCCCAACAACTGCGTGATCGAGCTGGGGACGCGGGTGCAGATTTGAGGGTTCGCACCCGACAGGGTGCATTGAATAGCTATGTATTTGATAGCTACTGGCGCAGGTACAACAAGGGCTACAAGCATAAAACATGCATGAACTTCGCGCCGCCGTAGTTGGGGCGGTGAGGCGGGCCTGCAAAGCCGCGCGTTCTGCCGCACGGCACGGCCCGCTTCCCCTACGATAGAGGTTGGCGACAAGCGCACCGGCCGCACCGGTGCGAGCGCCGCAACCTGGGCCCACAGCGATGTACCGTATGCCGGTTGGTCAAGAAACCCATGTCTTCAGCGACCTCGCCACGCTGCTGGCGTGTGCCTCGCCGCTGCGCAGCGGCGACGTGCTGGCCGGGCTGGCGGCCACCTCGGCCGAGCAGCGGGTGGCGGCGCAGTTTGCGCTGGCCGATGTACCGCTGAAAGACTTTCTCAGCCACGCCCTCGTGCCCTATGAAACCGACGAGGTCACCCGCCTCATCATCGACACGCATGATGCGGCAGCCTTTGCGCCGGTCGCGCACCTCACCGTGGGTGGCCTGCGCGACTGGCTGCTGGCCGACAGCACCGATACCGCCGTCTTGAGCGCCCTGGCGCCCGGCCTGACGCCCGAGATGGTGGCCGCCGTCAGCAAACTCATGCGCCTGCAGGACTTGATGATCGTCGCCGCCAAATGCAGCGTGGTCACGCGTTTTCGCAACACCGTTGGTCTGCCCGGGCGCTTTTCGGTGCGGCTGCAGCCGAACCACCCGACCGACGACGTGCGCGGCATCGCGGCCAGCATCCTCGACGGCCTGCTGCTGGGTGCCGGCGACGCGATGATCGGCATCAACCCCGCCACCGACAGCCCCGACAGCGCCCACGCGCTGCTGTGCCTGCTTGACGACGTGCGCAGCAAGCTCGCCATTCCCACGCAAAGCTGCGTGCTCGCGCATGTCACCACCACGCTGGACCTGATCGCCCGCGGCACGCCGGTGGACCTGGTGTTCCAGTCCATCGCCGGGAGCGAGGGCGCCAACCGCAGCTTCGGCATCAACCTGGCCCTGCTGCAGGAGGCGCACGACGCCGCGCAGTCGCTGGCGCGCGGCACGGTCGGCAGCAACCTCATGTATTTCGAAACCGGGCAGGGCAGCGCGCTGTCGGCCGGGCAGCACCACGGCGCGGACCAGCAGACCATGGAGGCGCGCGCCTACGCCGTGGCGCGCCACTTCAAGCCCTTCCTTGTGAACACCGTGGTCGGCTTCATCGGCCCCGAATACCTGTACGACGGCAAACAGATCACCCGCGCCGCGCTGGAAGACCAGTTCTGCGGCAAGCTGCTGGGCCTGCCCATGGGCTGCGACGTTTGCTACACCAACCACGCGGAGGCCGACCAGGACGACATGGACGCGCTGCTGGCGCTGCTGGTGGCCTCAGGCGTCAACTTTGTCATGGGGGTGCCCGGCGCCGACGACATCATGCTGGGCTACCAGAGCACCTCTTTCCATGACGCGCTGGCCATGCGCGATTTGCTGGGCAAGCGGCCCGCACCCGAGTTCGAGCAGTGGCTGGCCGCGCAGGGCCTGGTGGACGGCCAGGGCCGCGTGCGGCCGGGCGGCGTGCCGCTGCCTTTCCGGCAACTGCTGGGCAACAGCACCAAGCCATGAACGACAAGCCCCAGCTTCCGGCCGAACTTGATGCGCCTGCCGGCGTGGCCGAGCTGTGGGCGGCGCTGCGCCCGCTGACGGCCGCGCGCATCGGCCTGCCGCGCACTGGCGCCTCGCTGGCCACCCCGGCACTGCTGGACTTTCGCCTGGCCCACGCCCGGGCGCGCGATGCGGTGGGCGCCGCGCTGGATGCCGGTGCCTTGCAGGCCGGCCTGTCGCTGCTGCTGGCCCAGCCCGCGCTGGTCTGCCGCAGTGCCGCACCTGACCGGCGCACCTACCTGATGCGGCCCGACCTTGGGCGCCAGCTCGATGCCGGCTCGCTGGCGCTGCTGCAAGCCAGCCCGTCACGCGGCGGCCTGGCCGTGGTGTTCGCCGACGGCCTGTCCGCGCAGGCCACGCAGCGCCATGCCCTGCCGGTGCTCGAGGCGTTACTGCCGCTGCTGCAGGCGCAGGGCTGGGCGCTGGCGCCGGTGGTGGTGCTGCACCACGGCCGCGTCGCCGCCGGCGACGGGGTGGCGCGCGCCCTGCAGGCCGAGGCGGTGCTGGTGCTGATCGGCGAGCGGCCAGGCCTGTCGTCACCCGACAGCCTGGGCGCCTACATCACCTGGGCGCCCGGCGCGGCCACCAGCGACGCCGACCGCAACTGCGTCTCCAACATCCGGCCCCAGGGCCTGGCCCCACAGGCCGCAGCGGCCAAGATCGCCTGGCTGCTGAACCAGATGCGTGTTCAACAGCGCTCGGGCGTGGCGCTGAAAGACCAGATGAACCAGCCGGTGCAGGTGCCGGCGGAGTAGGGCGCGTCTTCAATGACGACAAGCGCGCTACCCAACCGCCGGTCAAACGAATATCAGGAGGTGCCTCATGCATGAACTGGAACTGGGCAAGACCTTCACCCTGATCGAACCAGGGCCTGTGGTGCTGGTGACGACCCATGATGGGCAGAAGGACAACATCATGACCATCTCATGGACCATGGTGATGGACTTCACGCCGGTATTCGCCATCACCACGGGGGAGTGGAATCACTCTTACGCAGCGTTGCGAAAAAACCGGGAGTGCGTTATTGCCATTCCCACGGTGGACATGCTGGACAAGGTGGTTGGCATCGGGACCTGCTCCGGGAAAGACACCGACAAGTTTGGCAAATTCAAGCTCACCGCTGTGCCGGGCAAGGTCGTCAAGGCGCCCCTGATCAAGGAGTGCCTCGCCAACATCGAGTGCAAGGTCATCGACATCGTCAAAAAGCACAACATTGTTGTCCTGGAGGCAGTCGCCGCCTGGATCGATACCACGCGCAAGGAGAAGCGCACGGTTCATGCTGTGGGCGACGGAACCTTCATTGTTGACGGGCGCAAGCTGGACCGCAGGAAGATGATGGCCTCCAAGCTCCCCTACGGCATTTAGCGTTTATTGGCCAGGGGCGAGGACACCCTGGGAGCCAAAATGAAACGGGCTGGGCAGGGTTGGCTGGCTTTTGGTTCGCGGTGTGTGGGGTGTCGCTATTTATTTGATAGCTGCTTGCGCTCACCAATGATGGGCTGGAGGCCTAAAACGTTCAATGCCTTTGGTGGTTGTTCTCATGACCGCTCCGGACGTTGGACTATGGGGGCAGCGTGCGGCCAAGGCCGGACGGTCGCCGATGCCGCTCAGTTCGGGCGAAAGCAGACATCCGCGGCACGCGCATAACGGATTCAGTGTGAGTCAAGAGCGCATCGCAAGAAGCAGGTACGCACAAATCGATGAACGATAAGCTATCGAACAATGAGCGTTTCGGCCAACCCTAAACCAATTTGCAACCATGAGCGCTACATGATTCAACGCGTAGCTGAAGTTAACCTGCAGCCAACAGAAGCGTCTAAGGCTGCTGGAGCCCTTCATAATCAAGACCTGCCCCCCCGCTTTTTCGAGATACCTACCTTTCATCATGGATAAATTCTTGCTGCAGCAGCAGGTGCTGGAACGGCTCGCCGAAGACCTGCTGCAGGCAGAACAGGCAATGCGGGCGGCCCATGAAATGGCGACTCACGAAGAAAACATCGCCGAAAACAAATACGACACATTGGGACTCGAAGCCGCATACCTGGCCACCGGCCAAGCGCGGCGCGCCGAAAGCATCCGCCAGGCGATGGCCAATTGGCGCCAATTCCGCCCGCGCCCCTACGACTCCAGCAAAGGCATACAGCTCGGCGCGCTGGTCTGCCTAGTCGATTCCGACGACAAGCAGCAACAGCTCTTTCTCGGGCCGGATGGGGGCAGCATGAAGTTGGTCAGCGGCGCTCAGCTCGTTCAGGTCATCAGCAGCGACGCCCCTTTGGGCAGGGCCATGCTGGGTAAATGCGAGGGTGATGAGGTGTGGATACAGGTCGCTCCGAGCCGACAGCAGTTTGAGGTGCTGCGGGTTCATTAAGCCGCAAGCAAGCCCACGCCGAATTGGCCGAGGTCAGCTCACGTGCCCGGAGGCTAGACTTCTGCTGTCGGCCATTTACGGACGTTCGTCAATGAGGCAAAATCCGGCCAACATCGGACCTCCAGTTCGGTCGCTCAACCGTTGACATATACCTCTCTTTGCCAAGATGAACATCCAGGAAGCGCGCCCCTCAGATGCTCCCATGATTGCTTCCGTCCTGCAGGACGCGGCCCGGTGGCTCGCCGACGGTGGGAGAGCGCTTTGGTCCGGAGCCGAAATTGGCCAGGGACGTGTCTTACAGGACACTACCGCAGGACTCTTCCACGTCGCTCATGACGGCGAGCAGATGGTTGGCGTCATGAAGTTGGAGTTGGAGGACGCCTATTTCTGGCCTGAGGTCCTGCCAGGCACCTCGGCGTTCATTCACAAGCTCGCCATTCGTCGAGCGTGGGTAAAGAAAGGGGTATCGACTGAGCTCCTGACTTATGCCGGAGTTCGTGCCCAACAGCTCGAACGAGCCTACCTTCGGCTGGACTGCGTCGCGGACCGACAAGGGCTGCGGAACCTCTATGAGGACTTCGGCTTCGCTCTGCACAGCGTCGTTCAGAAAGGGGCCACCTCATTTGCGCGGTACGAGCTTCCGACGGCTAAATAGCAACAACAATCGGCCAGAACCGGACATTCAGAGCTCTACGAAATCCGGTGGAAGCCGATCGATTGGCGCCACAACACCATGCAGAGTTGCGAAGGATATGGGCTGGAACCCCCTTTAGAAGGAGTAAAGTTTTGACCCCCTCTGACTTTGACGAACGCCGCGAACTAGAAGCGGCTTGCCACTGTGGTGCCATACGCTTTCGTCTGGTTCTGACCGATGGACTGCGTAGCGTGCGCCGATGCAACTGCTCGTACTGCAGCATGCGTGGCGCCGTGGCGGTCTCAGCCAACCTGGACGATATACATATCGTGCAGGGCGCGGACAAGCTGACGCTCTACCAGTTCAATACCGGACAGGCGAAGCATTACTTTTGCTCGGTGTGCGGCATCTATACCTTTCACTCCCGGCGCTCCGTCCCGAGCCAATACGGTGTGAACGTGGCGTGCATTGCTGGTCTGAGTCCATTTGATTTTGATGAAGTGCCTGTGTCGGAGGGCCGAAGCCATCCCAAGGACCGGAGCGACGGCCGGCCAATGACGGCTGGCTGGCTCAGTTACCGCGCCAACACTAGCCATGAGCGTTGATGCGAGTTCTCATGACCGCTCCGGACGTTGGACTATGGGGCAGCGTGCGGCCAAAAGCAGACCAACGTCTACCTCACCGCAAAGCAGACATTCCTTGCTCACCAGTGATCGAATCCAGCGGACTCATTGTCTGCCCGGCCTCAATCTTCAGCACGTGGGTGTAAATCATGGTGGTGCTCACATCAGAGTGACCCAGCAGCTCCTGCACCGTGCGGATGTCGGTGCCCGACTGCAGGAGATGGGTGGCGAAGCTGTGGCGAAGCGTGTGCACCGATACCGGCCTGACGATGCCGGCAAGCTTGACCGCCTGCTTCAGGCTGTGCTGCAATCGCTCTTCATACAGATGATGGCGGCGCTCAATCCCGCTGCGCGGGTCGGTGGACAGCGTGGATGAAGGAAACATCCAGAACCAACCCCAGCTCTGGCCAAGTCTGGGGTATTTCACGCTCAATGCGTCAGGCACTTGCACGCCCGCACCTTGGGCCTGCCGGTCGGCCTCCCAGGTGGCGCGTGCGGCAAGCATTTGTAGCCGCAGCGCAGGGGCCAGTGAGCGCGGAAGCATCACCACGCGGTCCTTGTTGCCCTTGGCTTCACGCACGATGATCACATGACGCTCAAAGTCAACATCCTTGACGCGCAAACGTATACTCTCCATCAGCCGCATGCCCGTGCCGTAGAGCAAGCGCGCCAGCAGGGCGCACTCTCCATCCATCGCTGCCAGCAAACCGGCAACTTCGTCCTTGGTCAGCACTGAAGGAATCCGCCGCGCGCGGGTCGGTCGATTGATGTTGTCGAGCCAGGGCAGATCGACGCCAAGCACCTCCCGATATAAAAACAGCAACGCGCTCAAGGCCTGGTTGTGTGTGGATGCTGAAACCTTGCGTTCCGTGGCCAACATAGTCAGAAAGTCCTCAACCTCCTTCGCCCCCATGTCGCGCGGATGCTTCAAACCATGCCAGCGGATGAAAAAACGCACCCAGTACACATAGAGCTTCTCGGTGCTGAAGCTATAGTGAAGATAGCGAATTCGCTCCCTGACCTGGTCGAGCAAGCGGGTCGATTGCAGCGGTGGGTTGCCGGGTTTTATGGAAGCATTTATACCTGTATGAAAATACAGTATATTTACCGTTAGCCCAATAAACAAGAGGGTTTCGGGAGATTTATATGGCCAAGTTAAACCTCAGACGCCAAGTTAAACCGCAGGTTTTGCGGTCTAAATTACGTTCCGATCGACGGCTGGAATAGTGGCGCTAGCAGATGAGATGGGAATGTATAAAACGGCGATTTTCTGGTAGCTTGCATAGCTGCAACACAGCGCATGGACAAAAGCGAGCTTTTGGTCCGGACGCAGTGTCACAGCTATGTGGGCTGATGGCCAAAAAGAGGCGTAGTGGTATGCAACAGTTCAAGCGCCAAGAGGTGTTGCGAGCCGCGCCAGAACGAATCAATCGTACGGACACTCGCTACGCGAGCGCCGCACATTTTCAACGTTAGCTCTCATGGTTCGGCCTTCGCACCTATTGGCGGGCTTTCTCACTCTGACACTGGTACTAATCGTTGTCGTCGGCGAGTATCGCTATAGCGAACGTGTTGCGCGCTCGAAAGTCATATTCGCTGAGGCATCGGGTTATGAAGTTGTCGGCAATCTCACGGCGGCGTATCTCAGCTATTCTTCTTTGTGCGAGGGCGAATTGGAGATTAAGCGTGAGGATGTTCCGAAGGGTGCTTGTGAGGGAGTCGAACGGCTTTGGGCGAGGCGCGTGGAGTGGGAGCGATGAGAGCTAACGTGTCGCTCGATCCGACCCGCAACGGCTGGCCGCTGCAGTCGGCTCAGCTCCGGCGTTAAGGCTCAAATGTCGTATTGTCCAAGTTGCGGAGGGGAATGTGATGTGCTGGCGCTAGATTGCCCGAAATGCAATGCAAGCTTTGAGGGCAGTGGGAGTTGGAAGCCGCTGGATGCACCGCCGCCGACAAAACCGGAAAATGGCTTACTTCGAGCAGGCTTGGCGCTCATCAGCCTTCCCGCCCTAGCATTTCTTTTGCTGGGCCTCGCCGAACTGATCACGGGCAAGGGCAGCGGATTGACCTCTATTTTCTTTGTTGTTCCGCTTGCGTTTCCCGCTGCGGCAGTGGGCGTTGGCTTCTTGCTGGTCTATGCGCTTAAGCGAACTGGCCGTAGGAGCAAGGCGTGAGCCTTAACAGGTCGGCCAACACGGACCCACAACTGCAGGCTGCGGCTTCGCCGCAATGGTTGTGGCCCGGTTGCCTCCAACGTTAGAACGCAATCGATGGCTGGTCTCCTTGCCCTCCTAGCGATCGTGTTATGGGTCGCTGCGTCAGCGAAGCTGGCGAAGGCTCTTTCGCCGAAATCAATTCCAGTGGCACTGACGGCTGCAGCAATCTTCTTTCTGCCCTTTTTGGATGAGGCGTTCGGCCTAGGGCAGTACTCGTATCTCTGCCAGAGGAGTGCTGTCAAACTTCACGGGACACTTCCCGTAGGAAACGAACTTTATTCCGAAGACGGAGCGTGGCGACTGGGAATGAACTACCCAGGTGAGCGTTGGAGAGAGCACCTTGCACTGGTACGCTTGGCTGACTCTCTGGTCCGATGGGACCACCATGGTGTATACGAGCCGATCCATCCGCTTAGCCCAGTAGACTTCATGCATAGTCAATTTGTTGCTCCAAAGACTGAACGAATTCTTGCGGAATGGACGTCTTATTCCTTTAAAGGTGGCATCGTCCGACGGACCCTTCTTGGGGGTTCGACACAATGCCGTCCTGAGCCGTTTAACCAAAATGGCTACGTCATGTACAAGCAAATAATGACCTACTCAAAACCATGATGAAGCGGGATTGGCGGAAATCGCCTTCTAACTGGTCGGCCAACACGGACCCACAATCGCACAGGGCGGCGGTGCCGCAATTGTTGTGGTCCGGTTGCCTTCAACGTTAACCAGCATGTTTCGGGCGCTCTTGTTCCTCTTGGCTGGCTTCGCGGTTGCAGGAGCGGGCTTGGCGCTACTCAATGAGTATCGGAAGGCCTTCTATCGGAGTCCCCGGGCAATCATGAGCCTGGAGGTTTTCTTCCAGCTTCTGCGTCAGCCCGGTCCGGGTTGGCTGGCTGCCTTTTGCTTGCTGGCAGGCACATGGATGGCGGGAATCGGTGCGTATTTAGCAGTAGGAGAAGTCATTGACTGTTGATTTTCGAGTAATTTTGACCCCTTTGATCTGAGTTTTTTCATCGAATTTTGACCCCTTGAATACAGTTCCCTGCTTAACTTTTAGGCAGGGGGATCAAGGAGTGATCAAAGTGGGAACATTGGCAAAAATCCGGCGGCTACA
>NZ_CALRVW010000029.1:0-46566 GCF_943371715.1 Polaromonas sp. YR568
CACCCGGCCGCGTGGCAGGCCGCCGACGCCGAGCGCGATGTCCAGGCCCAGCGAACCGGTGGAGACCACCTGGATGTCCTCGATCACCTCGCCGGCGCCCAGCTTCATGATGGTGCCTTTGCCGAACTGCTTTTCGATCTGGGCCAGGGCGGCTTGCAGGGCCTTGGCTTTTTCGGTGTTCAGGGCGGGGTTGGCTTTGTTCGGCAGGTCCATGGAAAACTCCTTGAAAATCAGTGAGGGTGAAACTTTTGCTCTGGAACCAGAATCTGCTTTTAATCACAGTACTGGGTGCATGACCAGTACTTTATGGCTGCCGTATAAATAAGTAAACCTTGTTTTTAGTCAGTTTGCCTGATCAATCGGCTTTATCATTTCTGCATGGATTCCAGCCCCGTTCCCGCGCCCCTCAGCCACCCCGACGAGGAGAACTGGCGCCTGACCCACCTGGGCCGCCTGCTGGGTCACGCCCTGCGCCGCTTCGACGAGCGGGTGCTGGTGCTGATGGCGCGCAACGTGGATGTGCCGCTGGCGCTGTCCAACCTCGCGGCGCGCGCGCAGGTGGGCGCGGCCCACATCCACATCACGCGCCACCTGGCGGTCGGCGGTTCGCGCCTGACGGATCTGGCGCAAAGCGCCGGCATGAGCAAACAGGCCATGGGCGACCTGGTGGACCAGTGTGAAGCCTGGGGCCTGGTCACACGCCAGCCCGACCCGCACGACAAACGCGCCCGCACGGTGGTGTTCACCGCCGCCGGCCTGCTCTGGCTGCAGGCCTTCCGCGACGCCGTGGCGCAGGCCGAAGCCGAGTTCCGCCAGGCCGTGGGCACCGACGTGGCGACAGTCGTCGCACTGGGCCTGGAAGCCTATGCCGGCGCCTGAGGCGTGTCAGCAAACAAAGGACGATAAAAGCCTAGAATTTGGAAAACGGCCCCAGAGCCGTTTCACCCTGAACGTTCCGCCGGAGCGCGCCAGGGACCCCATCAGGAGACAAGCATGCGTATTTTGATTGCCGAAGATGACCAGGTGCTGGCCGACGGTTTGCTGCGTACGCTGCGGGCTTCCGGCGCAGCGGCCGACCACGTGGCCAGCGGCACCGAAGCCGATGCCGCGCTGATGACCAACACCGAGTTCGACCTCTTGATCCTGGACCTGGGCCTGCCGCGCATGCACGGGCTGGAAGTGCTCAAGCGCCTGCGCGCGCGCGGCTCGGCCATGCCGGTGTTGATCCTCACCGCCGCCGACAGCGTCGAGGAACGCGTCAAGGGCCTGGACTACGGTGCCGACGACTACATGGCCAAGCCTTTTTCGCTGCAGGAGCTCGAAGCCCGCGTGCGCGCGCTGATCCGGCGCGGCATGGGCGGCGCCAGCAGCACCATCAAGCACGGCCCGCTGGTGTACGACCAGGCCGGACGCGTGGCGACGATTGACGGGCAGATGCTGGAGCTGTCGGCACGCGAACTCGGCCTGCTGGAGGTGCTGCTGCAGCGCGCCGGCCGCCTCGTCAGCAAGGACCAGCTGGTCGAACGCCTGTGCGAATGGGGTGAGGAAGTCAGCAACAACGCCATCGAGGTCTACATCCACCGGCTGCGCAAGAAGATCGAAAAGGGCCCGGTGCGAATCGCCACGGTGCGCGGACTGGGCTATTGCCTTGAGAAGATTCCCGGCTAAATATGGCCCCCACGCTTTTCACTGCGTGTAATGCGCTGCCCCCCGAGGGGGCCGCTGCGCCTGCGGCCCGGCAAAGCCGGTTCCGCGGCCCCGGCTGGCGTGAAGACAACGCATACGCGTTTCCCGATCAGTGGCGTTGAGGCTTTTCCAGCGCGAACGGCGCAGCCTGTTCGGCGAGATCCTCGACTGGATGCTCACGCCGCTGTTGCTGCTGTGGCCGATCAGCCTGGCGCTGACCTGGCTGGTGGCGCAGAACATTGCCGGCAAGCCGTTTGACCGCGCGCTCGAGTACAACGTGCAGGCGCTGGCCAAACTGATCGTCGTCAAAAACAAGCAGGTGCAGTTCAACCTGACCGCGCCGGCGCGCGAAATCCTGCGTGCCGACGACACCGACCTGGTGTTCTACCAGGTGCTGGGCGCGCGCGGTGAATACATCAGCGGCGAACACGACCTGCCCCTGCCGACGGACGAGGAGATGACCTTTGACGGCGAAGTGCGGCTGCGCGAGGACATCATGCAGGGGCAGGATGTGCGTGTGGCCTACACCTGGATCAGGACCGACGTACCGGGCGGCCATCCGGTCCTGGTGCAGGTGGCCGAGACACTGGAAAAACGCAAGACGCTGGCCACCGAGATCGTCAAGGGCGTGATGGTGCCGCAGTTTGTCACGCTGCCGCTGGCCGTGCTGCTGGTCTGGCTGGCGCTGGTGCGCGGCATCAAGCCGCTGGACCAGCTGGAAAAACGCATACGCGCACGCAAGTCCGACGACATGAGCCCGCTTGACGAAACCATCGTGCCCGAAGAGGTCGCGCCCCTGGTGTCGTCCATCAACGACCTGCTGGGCCGGCTAAGGGTGCTGCTGAGCACGCAAAAGCGTTTCCTGGCAGACGCTGCCCACCAGCTCAAGACCCCGCTGGCCGGACTGCGCATGCAGGCCGACCTGGCACAGCGCGAAACCGACGCCGACGAACTGAAAAAATCCCTCAAGCAGATCGGCCGCGCCAGCATCCGCGCCACCCACACCGTGAACCAGCTGCTGGCCCTGGCCCGCGCTGAAACCACCGGCCGCAGCCTGGCCAAGCAGCGGCTGGACCTGGTGCACATCCTGGCCGAGGCCATCCAGGACTCGGTGCCGCGGGCGCTGGAAAAACGCATCGACCTCGGCTACGAAGGCCCGCCGGCCGGTGAGGCCGCCAACATGCTGGAAGCCAACCCCACGCTGCTCAAGGAGCTGGCGCGCAACCTGCTCGACAACGCGCTCAACTACACGCCCGAGGGCGGGCAGGTCACGGTGCGCCTGCTGACCGACCGCTTCAGCGGCGTGGTGGTGCTGCAGGTCGAGGACTCGGGCCCGGGCATCCCGGCCGTCGAGCGCGAGCTGGTGCTGCAGCCGTTTTACCGCGCCCTCGGCACCAATGTCGACGGCTCGGGACTGGGGCTGGCCATCGTGGAGGAAATCGCCAAACAGCATGGCGCCACGGTTTCGGTCGATGACGCCATGCCCGGACACACGCCGCCGGGGACTCGCATCACCGTCCGGTTCATGGGGTTTGCCGACCTGCCGCAGGAATAAAAGCCGGCACGTCACTACACTGGGGCACTGCCCCCGAACCGACGACCTGCCACTGGATCCGATGCGTAAAACAACAGCCATGAACAGCCAGCGCCACATGCGCACCCGGCTCAAGATCGGCCTCTCGGCCTGTTTTTCACACGCCGACCCGACCCGCTCGCTGTTCACCGGCAAAACCCTGCAATACGTCGAGCAGTCGGTTGCCCACTGGATCATGTCCTCGGGCGCGATGGTGGTGATGGTGCCCTGCCCGACCGGCGCCACGCAGCGCGGCGATGTCGGTTTTGACGACTACGCCCAGTGGCTCGACGGCCTGGTGCTGCACGGCGGCGCCGATGTCTGGCCCGGCAGCTACGGCGAAGAGCCGCTCGAGGAACGCTGGTCCGGCGACCGCGTGCGCGACGACTATGACAAGGCCATGGTCGCCTCCTTCGAAAAAGCCGGCAAGCCGGTGTTCGGCATCTGCCGCGGCCTGCAACTGCTCAACGTGGCCTTCGGCGGCACGCTGTACCAGGACATCGCCACCCAGGTGCCCGAATCCTTCCTGCATCGCGACGCGGTAATTTACGACCAGAACTTCCACAGCGTGGAGATCGTGCAGGGCACGCAGCTGTCGCGCCTGTATCCCGGCGTGGAGCGCGCACGTGTCAACAGCATCCACCACCAAGGCATCAAGGACCTGGCGCCCGAGTTCGAGGCCGAGGCCTTCAGCGTGCCCGACGGCATGGTGGAAGCCATACGCCGCAAGGACAAGTCAAAAAGCTACATCGCGGCGTTGCAGTGGCACCCCGAGTTCCACCAGCCGGGGTCGGACACGATTGACGATGCGGCAGTGCTGGAGGATTTTCTTTCTGCGGTGGCCGCTGCGAAAAAGCACGTGACAGCCTGAGGCGCCGCCGCTTTTAAGCAAAAAGCCTTTACCCCCAATTGGGGTGAGCGCCGATAGCTATTGAATTCATAGCATTCTTACGCGCTCCGACTGAACCTGTTGAAGCTGGTTCTTCGGTTACGTTTTGCGGTGCGCCAGCAAGCCGGGTCTCGCCCCGGCGCGCGAGGCACTTTTCTTTGTCTCGCCAAAGAAAAGTACCCAAAAGAAAGGCGACCCGATGGTCCGGGTCCCCTGCGCTGCGCTTCGGGGCAACCTGCGGTGCTCGACAAAAGCGGGGTCTCGCTCGAACTCGCCTTCGGCTCAGACAATCGCGAGCCCTGATCCGCTTTTGCCTGCGCTCCTCGGCCCAGCCCGACGGGTGGGAGATTGAAAACCAATACCAATTCGGGGAGACATGACGCGCACAGCGCGTCATGTCGAAGAACGTGGCCGTCATGTTTGCACGCGGATGCAGCACACGCAGCCAAATGAAGTCCCCCTCCATCGCCCAGCGGGGCGAGGGAGGGGTTAGGGGTGGGAGTGGGAGTGGGGAGTTAGTCCTACTGCCGGAAGAGGACCGGGAACGCTGCGTGATGCAGCGAATGGCGCGGAATTTACTCTGCCGTCAAATGCTTCCCGACAATCCCCGCCAGCTCAAACATCGTCACCTGCGGCTTGCCGAACACGGCCAGCAGCTTGGCATCGGCGTTGATGGCGCGTTTGTTGGTGGCGTCCTGCAGGTTTTCGGCCTTGATGTAATCCCAGAGTTTCTTGATGACCTGGGTGCGGGCCACCGGTTCGGCGCCTATCACCGCGGCCAGGGCGTCGCTGGGTTTCAGGCCGCTGCCGGGCTTGGCCACGCGTGGCACTTTCGGTTTGGCGGTTTTGGCAGCGGGGGCCTTTTTGGCCGCGACTTTCTTGGCCGCCACCTTCTTGACGGCGGGTCCGGCCGCTTTTTTGGCAGCCACGGTTTTGCCGAACGGGGTTTTCACCGTGCCGGTGCGCGGCGGGCCGGCGGTCTTGCGCGGCGGGAATTTCGACGGCGCAAACTCGAAGTTCACCTTGCCGGCTTCCGCGTCCCAGGCCAGCATGGCCTTGAACGGCCGGCGCGTGCGCATGGAGACAAACTTGTCGAGCAGGTCGGTCTTGCCGGTGGTGAGCAGCTTGACCATCTGCTCGCGCTCGACCGGCTGCTGCAGGATCATCTGGCCGGTCTTGAAGTCGCAGCTCGGCGTCGGCTGCGCGTTGGTCGGCACCGACTTTTCACACACATAGTTCTTGCCGTGTTCGAACACGCCCGCGCCGCACTTGGGGCAGGCGCCCAGCGACTGCTGGCCTGAAAAATCGACGATCTCGCCGGTCTCGCCGGCCTTGTCGTCGCCGAAATCGAATTCGAGCTTGTAGTTCTTCGTCTCTTCGTCGAACTTGATCACCATCTCGGCGGTGAACGGCCAGCCGGCCTTGGAGCGGAAACCGTCCAGCGGCCCGATGCGCTTGTCGCGCAGGAACTGCTCGACCTCGGCCACCTCGAAGGTGCGTCCGGCCGGCGTCTTGCCGAACGAGAAGCCGCAGCCATCGTCGCCCTTTTTGCCGACGCAGGTGTAGCGCCGGTAGTTCTCCTTGATCACACCGCCGCAGTTGGGGCAGGGCGCCGTGAGCGTGGCGTAGTCGCCGGGGATGGTGTCCTTGTCGTAACCCTTGGCCTTGTCGACCAGCTTCTTCGTCATGGCGGCAATTTCGGCCATGAAGGTCTCGCGGCTCAGCTTGCCGTGTTCCATCTGCGCGAGTTTGTATTCCCACTCGCCGGTCAGATCGGCGCGCGAGAGTTCTTCCACGCCCAGGCCGCGCAGCAGCGTCATGAGCTGGAAGGCCTTGGCCGTCGGGATCAGCTCGCGGCCTTCGCGCAGCATGTATTTCTCGTTGATCAGGCCCTCAATGGTGGCTGCGCGCGTGGCCGGTGTGCCCAGGCCTTTTTCCTGCATGGCTTCACGCAGCTCGTCGTCGTCAATCGTCTTGCCGGCGCCTTCCATCGCGCCCAGCAAGGTGGCTTCCGTGTAACGGGCGGGTGGCCGTGTCTTCAGACCCTTCGCTTCGACCACCTCGGCGCGCACCATCTCGCCGGGTTTGACCGGCACCAGGCTCTGGCCCTTGTCGCCTTCCTTGGCGTCGGCCACTTCATCGGCGGCTTCCTTGCCGTAAATCGCCAGCCAGCCCGGCTTGACCAGCACCTTGCCCTCGGTCTTGAAGCTGTGGCCGACGGCCTGCGAAATCCGCGTGGTCACCAGGTATTCGGCGCTCGGGAAAAACACCGCCATGAAGCGGCGCACCACCAGGTCGTACAGCTTCTGCTCGGCATCGCTCAGGCCGCTGGGGGCCTGCAGCGTAGGGATGATCGCAAAGTGATCGCTCACCTTGCTGTTGTCGAAAATGCGCTTGCTCGGCTTGATGTAGTTGCCCTTGAGCGCCGTGGCCGCGTGCGGCGCCAGGTGTTTCATGGAGCTGGCGGCCAGCATCTCGAAGGTCTGCTTGACCACCGGCACATAGTCTTCCGGCAGCGCGCGCGAATCGGTACGCGGGTAGGTCAGCGCCTTGTGGCGCTCGTACAGGCTTTGCGCAATCGACAGCGTGGTCTTGGCCGAAAAGCCGAACTTGCCGTTGGCCTCGCGCTGCAGCGAGGTCAGGTCAAACAGCAGGCCCGCGGCCTGCGTGGTCGGCTTGCTTTCTTCAGTCACCGTGGCGGCCTTGCCGCGCACCGCGTCGGCAATCGCCAGCGCCTCGCGCTCAGACCAGACGCGGTCGGCCTTCAGTTCGGCATCGGGCTCGGCGTTGTCCGCATTCGCGGCGGCCTTCTTCCACTTCGGGTCAAACCACTTGGCCGGGTACTCGCCGGCCTCGGCCAGAAAACTCGCGTGGATTTCCCAGTAATCGCGGGAGACGAACTTGCGGATTTTTTCCTCGCGCTCGACCACCACCGACAGGGTCGGCGTCTGCACGCGGCCCACGGTCGTCAGAAAGAAACCGCCGTCGCGCGAGTTGAAGGCCGTCATGGCGCGCGTGCCGTTGATGCCGACCATCCAGTCGGCCTCCGAGCGGCAACGCGCTGCATCCGCCAGCGGCAGCATCTGCGCGTCGGTGCGCAGGCTGTCAAACCCCTCGCGGATCGCGGCCGGCGTCATGGACTGCAGCCACAGCCGCTTCACCGGGTGCGCGCTCTTGGCGTACTGCTGGATCAGGCGGAAGATCAGCTCGCCCTCGCGGCCCGCGTCGCAGGCGTTAACGAGGGCACCCACGTCCTTGCGTTTGGCCAGCTTGACGATGGCATTGAGCCGCGTCTTGGTCTTGTCAATGGGTTTGAGGTCGAAGTAGGGCGGAATCACCGGCAGGTTGGCAAAGCTCCATTTGCCGCGCTTGACGTCAAACTCCTCCGGCGCCTGGATTTCCACCAGGTGGCCCACGGCCGAGGTGACCAGCCAGTCGTCGCTCTCAAAGTACTCATCGTGCTTTTCAAACTTGCCCACGGTCGGCGTCATCGCCCGCACGATGTCCTGTGCGACCGAGGGTTTTTCTGCAATCACCAGCGTTTTCATAAGTACTTCTTCAAACCTTCTACATCTTCGGGGAACATTTCCCCGGCTTCGGCAAACAGCACTTTTCCGCGCTTGCCACTGACTTTCACCACCACCACCACCGGCAGACCGTCCGGCTTGGGCAGAACTTTGGCCACGTCAGGGGTCAGCATCCCGGCGGGAAAGCTGTAACCCCTGGCCTTCATATAGTTGACCGCCGCAGCGGCCTCCTTATCAATCGACAGCGCCAGAACCTCCAGGCCCCGCGCCTTCTGCGCCCGCCACAAAGCCTCGATGTGCGGCGACTGAACCGCACAAAAAGGGCACCAGCTGGCCCACCAGTACACCACAAGCACCTTTCCCTCCACCTGCTCGGGCGTCCAGGGGCGTCCGTCCAGCAGTCTCAAGGCCGGCAAGGCCAGGGTGCTGCCGACCGGCGGCAGGGGGCTGTCCGAGCCCCGGGCCCACGCGGGCAGCCCCAGGCCCGCGGCGGCCAGCGCGGCGACGGATTCGAGGGCCTGGCGGCGGTTCATCATGGCTTGTTCCTTGCGTGCTTCACTACAATAGCGGCTTCGCGCGTACGCACGCGCGCACCCGCATGTGCGCGCACATGCATGAATTAACCATACCAAAAAAATACGTCGTGTCAAAAACTCAGGTCTCTGCCCCCCTTTCCAGCCCGCCCGCCCGGCCCGCCGCTGACGCCGGCCGCCGTATTCAGACGCGCGTCTCCAACGTTCATGGCAAGGGCGTGTTTGCCGTGCAGGACCTCGCCGAAGGCGAAACGCTGATTGAATACGTGGGCGAAGTGATCACCTGGAAGGAAGCCCTGCGCCGCCACCCGCACGACCCGAAGGACCCGAACCACACCTTCTACTTTCACATCGATGAAAAGCATGTGATCGACGCCAAGTACGGCGGCAACTCCTCCCGCTGGATCAACCACAGCTGCAACCCCAACTGCGAGGCTGACGAGCAGGACGGCCGCGTCTTCATCAAGGCGCTGCGCAACATCCCGGCGGGCGACGAGCTGTTTTACGACTACGGCCTGATCATCGACGCGCCCTACACCAAGAAGCTGCTGGCCGAGTACCCCTGCTGGTGCGGCGCCAAGAACTGCCGCGGCACCCTGCTGGCCCCCAAGGACGACAAGCCGGGCAAGAAAAAAGACAAAAAGAAGAGCAAGCCTGAAAAAACCGCCAGCGCCGACAAGCCCGTGAAAGGCAAGCAGCTCAAGAAAGAGCTCAACAAGGAACTGAAAAAAGTCCTGAAGAAGGCCGGCAAGACCGGTAAAGCCCCCAAACCAATCAAACCGGCCAAAGGCAAAAAGCCCTGACCTGTCATCGCGGGCCCGGCATGACAGACACCGTCCCCATCCGCTGGCCCGCCGAGGCCATCTGGGAAGCTGTGGCGCCGGTGTTGCCCGGTTTCACGGTCGAGGTGTTGCCGCAGCTGGACTCGACCAACACCGAACTGATGCGGCGCTTTCGGGCCGCCGGGCCGGACGCGTGCGGGCCCGTGCTGCTGGTGGCCGAGCAGCAAACCGCCGGCCGTGGCCGCATGGGTCGCAGCTGGCAAAGCAGCATCGGCGACAGCCTGACCTTTTCACTGGGCCTGCCGCTGCAACCGGCCGACTGGTCGGGCCTGTCGCTGGCAGTGGGCATCAGCATTGCCGAGAGCCTGGAACCCGGCAACCCCGCCGCACCCGCCATCCGCCTCAAGTGGCCCAACGACCTGTGGCTGAGCGATGCCCGGGGCGAATCCAAGCTGGCCGGCATCCTGGTCGAAACCGCCAGCTGGGGCGAGCAGCGTTATGTGGTCATCGGTGTCGGCATCAACGTGCGTCCGATGGCGCAGCCGCTGGCGCCCTCGGGCACCGGCCAGCCGGCCGCCCTGGCACCCGGCGCCCTGCAGACGCTGCTGCCCGGCATCGACGTGGCCCAAACACTGCTGCGCGTGGCGGCGCCGCTGGTGCAGGCGGTGCAGGCCTTCGGCCTGTTTGGTTTTTCGCCGTTTCAGGCGCGGTTTGCGGCGCGTGATGCACTCGCCGGGCGCGCCGTGCAGCTGTCCGACGGCACCCAGGGCGTGGCCCACGGGGTCGGGGAAAACGGCGCGCTGCTGGTGCATACTGCGGCTGGCATGCAAGAAATCACCAGTTCCGAAGTCAGCGTCCGTCCCGTGACGCCCCCCACCGCAGGCAGCACACGCCCATGCTGAGGCTGCTGGTGTTGCTGCTGGCGCTGGCCAACGTCGCCTACTTCGCCTGGTCCCGGGGTGCGCTGGCACCGCTGGGCATGGCGCCCAGCGTACAGACCGAGCCCCAGCGCCTGGCCACACAAATCCGGCCCGAAGCCATCCGCCTGCTGACGGCCGACGAAGCCCGGCAACTGGAAACCAGCGGCACGGCCCGCCCGGCCAATGGCGCCAGCGCCACGGCCGAAGCCGCCGAATGCCTGCAGGCCGGCCTGTTCAACGAGCAGCAGACCACGGCGTTGCGGGCCAGCCTGGAAAAAACCCTGCCCGCCGGCAGCTGGCAATTCGAAAGCAGCGCCGAACCGGCACGCTGGATTGTTTATATGGGCAAATACCCCAGCGAAGAGGCCCTGGCCAAAAAACGCAACGAGTTGCGCCAGCTCGGCGTGTCCTTCCGCTCGGTCAACAACGAAGCGCTGGCGCCCGGGCTGGCACTGGCCAGCTTTGCGCAGCAGGCCGACGCCGACAAGGAGCTCGCGCGTATTGCCGGCAAGGGCGTGCGCACCGCCCGCGTGGTGCAGGAGCGCGCCGAGGCGCGCGGCCAGACCCTCAAGCTCGCCGCGGTGGATGCCGCGCTGCGCGCACAGCTCGACGCGCTCAAGCCACAGTTCGAAGGCAAGCCGCTGCGGCCCTGCCTTTGAAGCGCCACGCGCCCGTTTCGCTACACATTCCATAGCTGCTCACGCCCGCTGCACTTGGGCTGGCGGCCAATTCGGCTTCAAAACCGGTCGACTCAGCGGACCTCCGCACGCACCGGCCGCTTGAACAGCTTGTGCACCAGCGCGCGCATCCACTGGTGCGCCGGGTCCTTGTCGGTGCTGCTGTGCCAGACCAGGCGAACCTCGTAGGCCGGCACGCCGGGAATGCCCCAGACCCGGCAGTCGTAACGCTGGCGCAGGTTGCGCGCATACATTTCGGGCACGATGGACAGCAGGTCCGAGGTCAGCGCCAGCTCGGGCAGCGCGCCGAAATGACGCGCCCGCAGCACGATGCGGTCTTCCAGTTTCATGCGCGCCAGCATCTGCTCGACGCTGCCGTGAAAGGTCGCCGTCGGTGCGGCCACCACAAACGAGGCCTCGGCCAGTTGCTGCGCCGTCAGGGTGCGGCCACTGCGGCCGGAGGCGGGCCGCCACTGCGGCGCGGCGATCGCCACATAACGCTCGCGAAACAGCAGCTCGGTGCGTATGCCGCGGTGGCGCGGCTGCAGGATGCCGATGGCCAGGTCGATCTCGCGCGCCTCGAGCGCCGCCGCCACGTCGGACGAAGCCACCGAGATGTTGGACAGCCGCGCGCCCGGCGCCTGGCTGCGCATCGCGCCGGCCAGTTCCGGCAGGAACAGCATTTCGCCGAGATCGGACAGCGACAGCCGCCAGTGCATGTCGCTGCTGGCCGGGTCGAACTCCTCGTGGCCGGTGACCAGCGTCTCCAGCGCCAGCAGCTGGGCCAGCACCGCGGGCGCCAGCTGCTCGCACAGGCGCGTCGGCTTCAGGCCTGACGGCGCGCGCACAAACAGCTCGTCTCCAAAAAAGTCGCGCAGCCGGGCCAGGGCATTGCTGGTGGCCGGCTGCGACAGCGCCAGGGTCTTGCCGGCCAGCGTCACCGAGCCGGTGCGATGAATGGCCGCCAGCACCCGCAGCAGGTTGAGGTCGAGTTGACGGAAATTCATCGCCGCGCCTTTCGCGAAAGGCCCTGTGAAGGGTTCTCAGGGTTGTCCCGAATTATTGATCAAACGGATGTGCTCCATTCATACAATCCATTTGCATGATGCCTTCAAGCTGCGTAAATTGCGCTGGAAACACAGGCGGATTGATGCACCCAGGACACATTTCCCAGACAGACGGCGCGGCTCAGGCCAGCGGAGTGGCGCATGGCTGAACGTTCATTTGCCGCCGAGGTGGAAAAACTGCGCCTGGGCGCGGGGGAAGAGTTCCGCGGCGAAGGCATCCTGGCCGTCACCAAGGCCCTGCTGCAGTCGGGCGTGTCCTATGTCGCCGGCTACCAGGGCGCACCGATTTCGCACCTGATGGACGTGCTCACCGACGCCAACGACATCCTGCAGGAGCTCGGCGTGCGTTTCGAGCACAGCGCCTCCGAAGCCACCGCCACCGCCACGCTGGCCGCGTCGGTCAACTACCCGCTGCGCGGCGCCGTGACCTTCAAGTCCACCGTCGGCACCAACGTGGCCTCCGACGCGCTGGCCAACCTGGCCTCGGGCGGCGTGACCGGCGGTGCGTTGCTGATCGTCGGCGAGGACTACGGCGAGGGTTCGAGCATCATGCAGGAGCGCTCACACGCCTTTGCCATGAAGTCGCAGGTCTGGCTGATGGACCCGCGCCCCAACCTGGAAAGCATTGTGCAGGCCGTGGAAATGGGCTTTGAACTCTCCGAAGCCAGCCGCACACCGGTGATGCTGGAGCTGCGCATACGCGCCTGCCATGTGCACGGGCGTTTCCCGACCAAGGACAACAAGCGATCGGCCTTCACGCTGAAGGACGCGATGGAAAACCCGCAGCGCGACGCCAGCCGCATCGTGCTGCCGCCGGCGAGCTACGCGCAGGAACAGGAAAAAATCACCGAGCGCTGGCCAGCCGCGGTGAAGTTCATCCAGCAGCACCAGCTCAACGAATTTTTTGCCGAAGATGCGAAAGACTTCGGCATCGTCATGCAGGGTGGCCTGTACAACAGCGTGCTGCGTTCGCTCGAGCTGCTGGGCCTGGCCGATGCGTTCGGGCAGTCGCAGGTGCCGCTGTATGTGCTGAACCTGACCTACCCCCTGATCGACGACGAGTTCAAGCGTTTTTGCGCCGGCAAGCGCGGCATCCTGCTGGTCGAGGAAGGCCAGCCCGACTTCATCGAGCAGAACGTCAACACCATCCTGCGCCGGGCCGACCTGCAGACCCGCGTGCACGGCAAGGACGTGTTGCCCATGGCCGGCGAATACACCGGCGGCGTGGTGCTCAAGGGCCTGGCCCGCTTCATCGCCCTCTACGCGCCCGAGTTGCTGGAAGGCCGGGAGCTGCCGCTGGCGGCGCGGCCTGCGGCCACCGGCCTGGCACTGCTGGACGGCAACCCCAAGGCCTTTGCCATCCAGGCGGCGGCCGCCGAAGTCCAGGCCCGCCCGCCCTCGTTTTGCACCGGCTGCCCCGAGCGCCCCATCTTCACCGCGATGAAGCTTATCGAGCGCGAGCTCGGCCAGCACCATGTGAGCTGCGACATCGGCTGCCACCTGTTTTCCATCCTGCCACCTTTCAACATCGGCGCCACCACCATGGGTTACGGCCTGGGCTGGGCCGGCGCCTCGGCCTTCAACACCACCGAAACCTCCAAGCGCACGATCGCCATGATGGGCGACGGCGGCTTCTGGCACAACGGCCTGACCAGCGGGGTCGGCAACGCGGTGTTCAACCAGACCGACAACGTGCTGCTGGTGGTGGACAACGGCTACTCGGCCGCCACCGGCGGACAGGACGTGCTCTCGTCCAAGGCCGTCAACCCGCTGCGCAGCACCAACAACCCGATCGAGAAAGCCGTGCGCGGCGTCGGCGTGAAATGGGCGAAAACGGTGACCAACACCTACAGCCTGACACAGATGCGCGACACCCTGCGCGAAGCGCTGACCACGAAGGAAAAAGGCCCCAAGGTCATCATTGCGCAAAGCGAATGCATGCTGAACCGCCAGCGCCGCGTCAAGCCGCAGATCCGCAAGATGATTGCCGGCGGTGAGCGTGTGGTGCGCGAACGTTTCGGCATCGACCCCGACACCTGCACCGGCGACCACTCGTGCATCCGGCTGTCCGGCTGCCCCTCGCTGACCATCAAGCCCAACCCCGACCCGCTGCGGCGCGACCCGATTGCCACCGTGATCGACAGCTGCGTGGGCTGCGGCCTGTGCGGCGAAGTGGCGCACGCCGCCGTGTTGTGCCCCTCGTTTTACCGCGCCGAAATCATCAACAACCCGACCGCCTGGGACGGCTTCAAGTTGAAGCTGCGCACGGCGGTGATCGGCTGGCTGCAAAACCGCATCGAGCGCCGGCTCGAAGGGATTGCGGCATGACGGAAACACTGCTGACATCGGGCAATCCCGCACTGAGCGCCGCCGGGCCGCCCCAAGGCGCGAGCGCCCCCTCGGGGGGCAGTGCAGTACACGGAGTGACAAACGTGGGGGCCCGTTCAATCACGATTGCCATTCTTGCGATGGGCGGCGAAGGCGGCGGTGTGCTGGCTGACTGGCTGGTGGATCTGGCCGAGCAGAACGGTTACTTCGCGCAGACCACTTCGGTGCCCGGCGTGGCGCAGCGCACCGGCGCCACCGTGTATTACCTCGAGATTTTCCCCGAAGCCGCCGTGCCCGCGGGCCGCAGGCCGGTCATGGCGCTGAGCCCGGTGCCCGGCGAGGTCGACATCGTGATTGCCTCGGAACTGATGGAGGCCGGCCGCGCGCTGCAGCGCGGCCTGGTCACGGCGAACCGCACCACCTTTGTGGCCTCGACCCACCGCGTGTATTCCATGACCGAACGCACCGCCATGGGCGACGGCCGCGTCAGCTCGGACAAGTTGCTCGAAGGCGGACGCGCCGCGGCCCGGCATTTCATCAGCGCCGACTTCGCCCAGCTGGCCGAAGACACCGGCAGCCTGATCAGCCCCACGTTGTATGGCGCGCTGGCTGCCACCGGCCGCCTGCCCTTTACCCGCGAACAGTTCGAAGCGACGATCACGCGCGGCGGCGTCGGCGTGACCTCCAGCCTCAAGGCCTTTGCCGCCGGTTTTGCCGTCGCGCAGCAAACGCTGGCACCGCCTGCCGCCGCAGCCCTGCCAGCCGCCGCGCCCATGCCGCCAGTCGGCGCGCGGCTCGCGGCACTGGCGCAACGCATTCAACAGGACTTTCCCGCCACCAGCCATGTCACGCTGGCCGCGGGCATCGTGCGCGCCGCCGACTACCAGGATGTGGCCTACGCCGCGGCCTACCTGGACCGCCTGCAGCCGCTGCTGGCCCGCCTGCCGGCCGACCCTGCGCTGGCCGCCGAGCTGCTGGACGAAACCGCGCGCCACCTGGCGCTGTGGATGTCCTACGAAGACACGGTGCGTGTCGCCGACCTGAAAACCCGGCGCTCGCGTTTTGCGCGCGTCGGCGGCGAAGTCAAATTGAGCCACACGCAGCACATGGGCATCAACGAGTTTCTGCACCCGCGCGTCGAGGAAATT
The DNA here is from genome assembly GCF_943371715.1 of Polaromonas sp. YR568. Lineage (GTDB taxonomy): Bacteria > Pseudomonadota > Gammaproteobacteria > Burkholderiales > Burkholderiaceae_C > Polaromonas. Next base: position 15,131 of record NZ_CALRVW010000029.1, read on the forward strand.
GCCGACACGCTGCCGGCCGGCCTCGGGCGCTGGCTGCTGGCCACGCCCTGGGCGCGCGCCTGTATCGAGCCCTTCACGCGCAAGGGCCGCATCGTGCAGACCAGCTCGATACGCGGCTACCTGCTGCTGTACACGATTGCCGCGCTGCGTCCGCTGCGCCCGCGCTCGCTGCGGTTCCAGGTCGAGCAGCAGCGCATCAACGACTGGCTGGCCAGCATCACAAGCCTGGCGCCGACCCATCCGGCGCTGGCGCTGGAGGTGGCGCGGTCGCAGCGCCTGGTCAAGGGTTACGGCGACACCCATGAACGCGGCTGGCGCAGCTACCAGCGCGTGATGGCCAAGCTGCCGCAACTGCAGGCCCAGCCGCAGGGCGCCCAGACATTGCAGGCACTGAGCCGGGCCGCGCTGGCCGACGACAGCGGCAAGGCGCTGGAACAGATGCTGGCCACGGTGTAGGCCGTCAGCGTGAGAGTGGTAGTCGCCCGCATTGACGGGTGTTTGTGCAGAGCGGATCATCGATAGCAAATCCAACAGGAGACAGACCCCATGAAAGTCAGCTTTTCAACCACCCTCAGGACGGTTTCAGCCGTGCTGGTCGCCGCCAGCTTTTCGGGTGGCGTCGCCGCGCAGGAAGTCACGCTGCGCCTCGTCAGTGCGTTTGCCGAAAACGGCATCTACGTGCAGCGCCTGCAGCCCTGGATCAACAAGGTCAACGCCGAAGGCAAAGGCGTGCTGCAGATCAACTTCCTCGGCGGCCCGAAAGCCATCCCGACCTTCGAGGCCGGCAATGCGGTGAAAACCGGCGTGGTCGACATGGCACTGAACACCGGCGCGTTCTACACCAACGTCATGCCCGAGGCCGACTTCCTCAAGCTGACCCAGATCCCCGTGGCCGAGCAGCGCAAGAACGGCGCCTTCGACGCGATCAACAAGGTCTGGAACGAGAAGGGCAACATGCAGTACCTCGCGCGCATGGTGGAGAACCAGCCCTTTCACATCTATACCAACAAGAAAGTCGACAAGCCTGACCTGACCGGCCAGAAGATCCGCATCACCCCGGTGTACCGCGACTTCTTCCAGTCACTCAACGCCAACGTCATCACCACGCCACCCGGCGAGGTCTACACCGCGCTCGAGCGCGGCGTGGTCGACGGTTACGGCTGGCCGATCGGCGGCATCTTCGATTTGAACTGGCATGAAAAAACCAAGTTCCGCATCGACCCCGGTTTCTACGACGCCGAAGTCTCGCTGATCATGAACCTGCCGGCGTACAAGAAGCTCACCGACACGCAGCGCAACTACCTGCAAAAGCAGCTGCTTGCGCTCGAAGCCGAAAACACCTTCTGGGCCAAGTACACCACCACGGAAACCGCACGCCAGCAGGCCGCCGGCATCCAGACCATCACGTTTGATGCCGCCACGGCCAAGGCTTTCCGCGACAAGGCTTACGACATCGGCTGGGCCGGTGCGACCAAGCAGAGCCCGGACATTGCCGCCCGCTTCAAGGCGCTGTTTTCCAAATGAGCGCCCAACCGCAGGCGGCGCTTGGCCGCCTCACCCGCCGGTGCCCTGGCTGCGGTGGCTTGATTCATGATTGACCGCCTGTCGTCCCATTACGGCAGGGCGCTCAGCGCGCTGGCCATGCTCGGCTGCGCCATCCTGATGGCCATGATGCTGATCATCGTGGCCGATGTGGCGCTGCGCAACCTGCCCATTCCCGGCCTGCCGCAAGGCCTGGCCTGGAGCAATGAAATCTCCGAACTCATGCTCTACCTGATCACCATGTGTGTCGCGCCCTGGCTGCTGCGCCAGGGCCAGCACATCCGGGTCGACATCCTGCTGCAGGCGCTGCCGCCCCGGCTGGCCTGGACCCTCGAATGGCTCGGCGACCTGATCGGTTTTGCCTGCTGCGTGGTGATCGCCTGGTATGGCACGCAGGCCGCCTGGTCAAGCTACACCTCGGGCGCCGTCAACATCAAGACCCTGGTCACCCCCGAGTGGTGGGCGCTGGCGCCGCTGCCGCTGGTTTTTGTTCTTCTTGGAATTGAAATGATTTTTCGCATGATCCGGCTGCAACGCGGCCCGCGCGGTCCGCGCCACGACGCGGTGAGCGCAGCATGAGCGGCTGGGGCCTGGCCGCCTGGCTGATGCTGGGCGGCTCCACCGTGCTGCTGTTCATCGGCATGCCGGTGGCGCTGACTTTCATCACCATCAACATCATCGGCGCCTGGCTGTACATGGGCGGCGAACCCGGGCTGATGCAGCTGGCACGCAGCAGCGTGACCTCGGTCACGGCTTTTTCACTGACGCCGATTCCGCTGTTTGTGCTGATGGGCGAGATCCTGTTTCACACCGGCCTGGCCCTCAAGGTCATCGAGGGCGTGGAGCGCCTGATCAAACGCGTGCCCGGCCGTCTCGCGGTGGTGGCCGTGGTCGCCGGCACAGTGTTCTCGGCGATCTCGGGCTCGACGATTGCCACCACCGCCATGCTCGGCTCGCTGATGCTGCCCATCATGCTGGCGCGCGGTTACCACCCGACGATTGCCACCGGCCCCATCATGGCCATCGGTGCGGTGGACATGCTGATTCCGCCGTCGGCGCTGACAGTGCTGCTCGGCTCGCTCTCGGGCATCTCGATTTCCAAGCTGCTGATAGGCGGCGTGATTCCGGGTGTGATTCTGTCGGTGGCCTTTGTGCTGTGGATCATCATCCGCGTCAGCATCAGCCCCAAGCTCGCGCCGGCCGACAGGGACGACGTGGTGCAACATCGCGGCTGGGCACGCTGGAGCCTGTTTTTTGCTTATGTGCTGCCGACGCTGTCGATCTTCGGCGTGGTGGTGGGCGCGCTGGCTGCCGGCTGGGCCACACCGACCGAATGCGCGGCGCTGGGCGCCTTTGCCACCATGCTGCTGGCCCTGTGTTACCGCGTGCTGACCTGGGACGCGGTGATCAAGGCACTCAAGGGCACGGCCGGCATCTCGGGCATGATTCTGTTCATCATCCTGGGCGCCACGACCTTTGCGCAGATCCTGTCGTTCTCGGGCGCCAGCAGCGGCCTGGTGCAGTTCATCACCGGCCAGGGCCTGTCAACCAACATGATTGTGGTCGGCATGATGCTGATGCTGATTTTCCTGGGCATCTTCGTCGACCAGGTCAGCATGATGATGATCACGCTGCCGATTTTCATGCCCATCGTGCAGGCGCTCGGCATCGACCCGATCTGGTTCGGCGTGATGTTCCTGATCTGCATGCAACTGGGCCTGCTGCTGCCGCCGCACGGCCTGCTGCTGATGACCATGCGCGGCGTGGCGCCGCCTTCGGTCACCATGGGCCACATCTTCACCGCGGTCGTGCCTTATGTGGTCATGAGCCTGATCCTGCTCGCGGCGGTGTTCTGGATCCCGGCGATTGCGACCTGGCTTCCCAAGCTGATCGGGTAGTGCCGTCTCAAACAGCGATGCGCTCAAACAGGGCTTGGCGATGTGCGGGATTGGACGCATCGCCTTCGAGCAAAACCTGGCCGCGTTCTAGCGCATAAAAGCGGGTCGACAGATCGATGGCGCGGCGTACGTTTTGCTCCACCAGTACGATCGGGATGCCGTCGCGGCGCAGACCTTCCATAATGTGGAAGATCTCCTCCACGATCCGGGGCGCCAGCCCTTCGGTCGGTTCGTCGATCAGTAGCAATTTGGGTTTGCCCACCAGCACGCGTGCCATGGCCAGCATCTGCTGCTCTCCGCCTGACAGGGTGGTTCCCATTTGCTGGCGGCGTTCACCCAATCGCGGGAAGCGCTGATAAATTTCATCGAGTCGTCGTTTCGATTCCGCGCCCGAGCGACTTGGGCATTGCATGAAACCCAGCACCAGGTTTTCTTCCACCGTGAGACCGGGAAAGATGCGTCGGTCCTCAGGCACAAAGCCAATGCCACGCCGGCAGATCACGTCCGAGGCCACGCCGCCAATCTCCTGGCCGTCGAAAGCAACACGCCCCTCCGATGGCGTGAGCCATCCGGCGATCGTCTTCATCACGGTGGTCTTGCCCACGCCATTGCGGCCAAACAGGCCAACCACCTCGCCGGCGCGCACGCGGATCGACACACCCTGCAGCACATGACTCAGTCCGTAATGGGCATGAACATTTGTCAGTTCAAGCATGGGAAGTATCTCCAAAGTAAGCCGATTGCACGGCCGGATTGCTGCGCACCATCTGCGGCGTGCCTTCGGCCAGCTTGGCGCCCTGATGCATTACCACAACATGGTCCGACAGACTCATGACCAGATCGACATCGTGCTCGACCAGCAGAATGCTCAGCGACTCGCCTGCCAGACCACGGATCATGGCCCCCGTTTCCTGTGTATCGGCATGACTCATGCCCTGGGTGGGTTCGTCCAGCAGGAGCATGCGTGGACGGGCCGCAAGGGCCACGGCAATTTCAAGCCGGCGCTGCTCCCCGTGCGACAGGAAACCGGCCAACTCATCGAGCTTGCGTTCCAGCCGAAAACGCTCTACCAGCTCGTCGACCCGCTGCAGCGCCAACCGGCTGGAACTGACGGGCCGCAGCAGGCCGCGGCCGTGTTCAAGGAATTGCGCCGCCAGGCGCAGATTCTCGCGGACCGTCAGTTCGAAAAACAGGTTGGTGATCTGGAACGAGCGCGCCAGGCCTGCCGCCAGCATGTGATTGGGCGCAGAACCGGTCAGGTCCTGCCCGTCAAATATCACACGGCCAGCGCTCGGCCGGATCGCCCCGCTGATCAGGTTGAACAAGGTGCTTTTGCCGGCGCCGTTCGGCCCGATCACCGAGGTGATCTGCCCGCGTTGCGCCTCAAAGCTCACCCTGTTGACGGCCACCAGTGACCCAAAGCGTACCGAGATGTCGTTCACCGAGAGAATGGCGTCCGGGGGGGCGGCGACCACGGCTACAGGCACTGCATTCATGACGATTTCTCCCTGTTGGCATGACGCCGTTCAAGCGCCTCAAGCACATAACCGATCAGCCCCTTCGGAAAGAAAATCACCGAGATCATGAAGATCACACCGATCACGAGCTGGTGGTGGGCCGTGAATGTGCCGATGACCGATCTCAGCACCGTGAGGATCGCCGAACCGTAGAGCGCACCGATCAGCGTGCCCGTGCCACCCACGATGACATTGATAATGGCGTTGCCTGAGACTTGGAAGAACATCAGCTCGGGCGATACAAAACCGCGCAGCATCGGATAGAGAGCGCCCGACAGTCCCGCCACGTTGGCCGCCAGCACAAAAACAGCAAGCTTGTACCGCCAGGGGTCGACGCCAAGGAACGAGACGCGGTGTTCATTGGTACGGATCGCCGCCAGCTGGTGCCCAAAGGGCGTTTCCATCAGGTAGGCCAACAGGCCGTACAGGACGGCTATAAATGCCAGCACCAGCAAGAAGAATCCCGCCGGGCTGGCCGCATCAACACTGAACAGCCCGAACGAAATCTGCGGTACCGGCACACCGATGATGCCGTCCGACGCACCCAGCTCGCGCGTGTTGAACACCACCTTGGAGACCACTTGCGCCAGCCCGAAGCTGATCAGCGCAAAGTAAACGCCCTTGGCGCGAATCGCAATCACCCCGGCCAGCAACCCGACCAGCGTGGTCGTCACCAGCACCACCGCCATCGCCAGCCAGAACGAAGGCAAGCCCTGTTTGAGCACCAGGGCCGAGACATAGGCGCCAAACCCGAAGAAAAGGGCCTGCCCCAGGGGCAGCAGACCGGTCCGTCCGAGCAGCAGATCGACCGACAGCGCCAGCCCACCAAAAATCAGTGATTCAGTGGCCAGCCGGAAGAAAAACACGTCGCCAGTTATACCCGCCACCACCGCAAACAGCAGTGCAAGGCCGAAGAACAGCCAGGCCAGCGCAAGAGTCGGGCGACGCAGAAGGCGAGGCGTCACGGCGGTAGACAGTGCCACCGGATCAGCGGTCATTTCACGCATGGCCCAACCTCCCGAACAGCCCTTGCGGACGCCACATCAACACCAACACCATGATCGCGAACAGCAGCGGGTCGCTCCACACCGGGGAAATATAGAGGCTGGAGATCGACTGGATTTGGGTCAACACCAAGCCAGCGATGACCGCGCCCTTGATCGAACCCATGCCGCCGATGATCACGACGGAAAAGGCAATCAGCACAAAGTCACGCCCCATGGTCGGGAACACCGAATAGATCGGCGCCAGCAATACGCCGGCCAGGCCTGCCAGCGCCACACCAAACGCAAACGTGCCGGCGTACACCACGGCCACCGGTACGCCAAGCGACGCGGCCATATGACGGTCATAGGCAGCTGCACGCACCATGGCACCGAGACGTGTGCGAAACACCACCAGCCAGACCGTGGCAATCACCACGCTACCCATCGCCATCACGAAAAGACGGTAGTTCGGAAAGAACAGGCCGAAGACCTCGCTAGCTCCGGAAATCGGTGGTTCCAGACGCAACGGGTTGGCACCGAACACGATCTTGAGCGCATCCTCGAGAATGATCGCCAGGCCAAAAGTCAGCAGCAGCGTCAACGTGTGCCGCTCCTTGGAATGGAACACGCGCTGGATAAGTGCGCGTTCCGTTGCATAGCCCACTACCGCCATCAACAGCGGCGTCAGACCCAGCGCCCACCAGAAGGGCAGGCCTACTCCCAGCAGCGCCACCGCGGCGTAAGCGCCAATGGCATAGAACTCGCCATGCGCCATGTTGATGACATCGAGCAGGCCGAAGATGATGGTCAGGCCGAGGGCCATCAACACCACAGCCACGCCGATCGACGCTCCGTTGATCACCTGCGGCGCCAGCACAAACTGCAGCCACTCCAGCATTTCACCCATGTCTGTCTCCTGAAGTGCAGCGGTGCCAGGCCAGGCCCGGAGCGCGCGCTGCATCTGCTGTTTTTAGAATTTCGTGCAGGTGTCGGGGCCAATGGCTTGGGCCGCCGCCACCTTGCCGACGATCTGGAATTCGCCGCCCTTGACGCGTACTGCGTACATGTCCTGCATTGCCTGGTGGTCGCCCGCGCGCAGCGTCTTCACGCCCTGTGGCGTGTTCCACTGCAGGCCACGCATGGCGTCGCGGACCTTGTCCGTTTCGGTGCTCTTGGCTTTTTCGACGGCTGCCTTGTAGAAAAACAGCACGCCATACGAGTCCGCGCCATACAAGTCGGGGAGGGTCTTGTTCGCGGCCACGAAGTCGGTGACAAACTTTTTGTTCTCCGGACCTTCGATGTTGGGCGAATAACCCACGCCGGTGACAAATCCGTCCGCCGCCTTGCCGATCGCAGCGAGGTTTTGCGAAGTCACGGTGCCCGAGGCTCCCACAATCTGAACGTTGCGGCCCAGGCCGAACTCGGCCATCTGGTTGAACAGACGCACCGTGTCGTTGCCGGCCACCGAGGTGTAAATCACCGCCGGTTTGGCCGATCGCACCTGGCCAAAAAACGGCGAGTAGTCTTTGTTGTCCAGCGGTGCATACACCTCGCCGACGGTCTTGGACCCCTTGGCTTCGGCGGCCGACTTGAACGCCGCCACGGTGCTGCGGCCCATCTCGTAATCAGGGCCGAGGTAGAACACGTTGGCTTGCGGTTTTTCCCTGGACAACCACTCGGCAAGTGCGGCCGACTGCATGCCGGCCCGCGCATTGACGCGGAACACATTGGGCGAGCATTTGTCGGCTGTGATGGCGTCAGAGAATGACACCGTGGTCGCCATCAGCTTGCCATTACGCTCGGCGACTTGGCCGACGGCCAGCGTCGAGCCGGAGTTCACCGTCCCGGTGAGGAAGTCGACCTTGTTGACCTGGAACAGCTTCTCGGCCTTCTGGGTCGCGACGGCCGGATTGGCTTCCTCGTCCTCATACAGCAGTTCCAGCTTGCGCCCCGCCACGCCGCCGGCGGCGTTGATCTGCGCCGCCGCCAGATCCAGGCCCCATTTCACCTGCTGGCCGATGCCCGCATAGGTGCCTGACAGCGGCGTCACCACGCCGATCTTGATGGGGCCGGTCTGGGCCAGGGCGAGCAAGGGTGCTGTGCCCATGACAGCGAGGATGGTGCGAATAGAAGTTTTCATGTTTGTCTCCTTCGTGGTTAAAAAGTGTGGTGTGTTTCAAATTTCCGTCACTTGCCGGTGAAATTCGGACGGCGTTTGGCGTGAAAAGCCTCGACCCCCTCGCGGAAGTCATCCGAACTGCGCAGGCGCGAGTAACAATGGCCTTCGAGTTCGATGGCGATGGAAAGCGGCGAGTCCTCGGTGTCGTTGAGCAACTTCTTGGCTGTGCGCTGGGCCAGCGGCGAAAACGAACGCAGTTCATTGACCAGCGCATCGGTGGCCGTTTCCAGTTCGGCGTCGGGTACACATTCGGTCGCCACGCCCCAGTCCGCCGCCTGCGTGCCACTGATGCGGCGCGATCGCATCACGATGTCCTTGGTGCGTGTGATGCCCACCATCTTCTGCAGCCGGGCCGAGCCGCCGGAACCGGGGATCTGGCCCAGCTTCTGTTCAGGCAAGGCGTACAGCGTGGTTGGCGTCACCAGGCGGAAATCGCAGGCCAGCGAGAGTTCGAATCCCACGCCAAAACAGTAGCCTCTTGCCGCGGCGATGACCGGCTTGCCGCAACGCGTCGGCGCCGCCACATTCCAGGCGAGCTTGGACACATGTTCGGGCGAGGCTTCGAGAAAGCCCCGAATGTCGCCGCCGCTGGAGAAATGCTCGCCTTCGGAACGCAGCACGATGACGCGTACCCGGTCATCGACGTCGAGCGCCTCGAAAACAATGCGCAGCTGATCGCGCTGGCCCATGTTGATCACATTCAACGGCGGACGCGACAGCACTATGTCGGCGCGCTCGCGTTGCGGATCGATGTGCAGCGAAAAGCCGTCGAATTCCGCCGGCAGGATGGCCGCCGGGTGTGCAAGATCATTCAGTTTCATGGTTCTCTCCTGATTGGGATGGGGATCGGATTGGTCAGTGCTGCCGGCAGGTCGGCCTCGAACTCGCCAGCCACCAGCTTGCGGCGCAGCACTTTGCCCACCGGGGATTTGGGGATCTCGCGCACGAAAACGTATTCGCGCGGCCGCTTGAAGTTGACGAGGTCGGATAGGCGGCAATGGGTGTCCAGCACATCGGCCGCCACGGGCTCGCGGGTCTTCACGAAGGCCACGACCCGCTGGCCCCAGCGCTCGTCCTGCAGGCCGGCGACCGCAACTTCATCCACCGCCGGGTGCAGCGACAGCACAGATTCGATGTCGACGGGCGAGATGTTTTCGCCACCGCTGATGATCATGTCGTCCACCCGGCCGGTGACATACAGGTCGCCGTCGGCATCGAAATAACCGGTGTCGCCGGTGAAGTACCAGCCCTCGCGCAGGCTCTTCGCATTGGCGTCCGGCCGGTTGTGGTAACCCTCGAAGGCCTCGTCGCCGGCCAGCTCGGCCAGGATCTGACCTTCTTCGCCCGGGGCCGCAAGTGCCCCTGGGCTGACGCTGTCGAGCTTGACCACGCGCAGGCGGGCGTTTATGCCAGCCCGTCCCGCCGAACCCGGCTTGGCCACCGCGCTCTGGTTGATTGCGAAGGTGTAAATCTCCGAGCTGCCGTAATGGTTGACAAAAAGCTCAGGGTTGAACGCCTTATTCAGCCTTTGTAGCAGTGCATCGTGCATGGGTGCTCCAGCAAAGCCGAGTTTGCGAATGCTGGAAATATCGATCCGGGAAAAATCTGGCTGCGACAGCAACTCGTGGTACAGCGTCGGCACCAAATACAGGTGGGTCAGCTTTTCATCCTGGATGGCTAGAAGTGCGCGGTGCGCATCGAACTTGGGCATGCAGACAAAACGGCCATCGATGAGAGCCAGCGCCAGCAGTGAGCGCACGCCCATGGTGTGGTACAGCGGCATCACACCCAGCGTACGTTCGCCCTGTGCGTAGCGGTTTTGTGCCACATGGGCCAGCGCTGCAATGCGCTCGACACGCTGGCGACGCGGCACGCCCTTGGGTTTGCCGGTTGTGCCCGAGGTGTAGAGCATCAGCGACAGGTCTTCGGCGCTGGCCTGCGGCGTCGGTTCGATCGGAGCAGCCATCCAGTCCTCAAAATTCACCGTTGCCCCTTGAACCGCGCCGACGCCAATTCTCAGGATGCGCTGCGCTTCGGAGGAGCCCTGGACTGCCTCTTGCACCACCGGCTCGAACACCAGAGCACGGGCACCCGCGTCGCTGATGCAGTAGTCGATCTCGTCGGCCTTCGCTCGCCAGTTCAGCGGAGTGATGACAATGCCGGCAAACTGGCAGGCCCAGTGCAAGGTGGCCATTTCCCACCGGTTTTGCAGCACCGCCAGCAGGTGGTCGCCACGCCGCAGCCCCAGCTCGGCCAGCGCGCGCTGCACGGCGCCGACCCGTAGGGCCCACTGCGCATAGCTCAGGCGCAGCTCCCCGTCGACCAGCGCCACGGCATGCGGACTGCGCTCCATGCTCTGCAAGAAGGTTCGGCCAAGATCAAGCATGGGAGACCTTTCGGGCTGCATGCCGCGCGCGTGCCACTTCGAGCACTGCCGCAACAATCGGTGTGTAGCCAGTGCAGCGGCAAATATGCCCTGACAGCATCTCCCGCACCTCGACCTCACCGGGTTCGGAGGCTTCCGCGCCGGCCGCTTCCAGGCGCTCCAGCCAGTGCGCACACGACATCAAGATGCCGGCCGTGCAAAAGCCGCACTGCAGCGCGTGATGCCGCTTGAAGGCTTGCTGAAGATCGTTCAGTGTCCCATCGGCTTGCGCCAGACCTTCAACCGTATCGACCTGCCGGCCATCCACCTGCACCGCCAGGGTCAGGCAAGCCCGGCAGGCAACGCCGTCTATCCGCACCGTGCAAGCACCGCAGACACCGTGCTCGCAGCCGACATGTGTGCCGGTCGCACCGAGCTCCTCGCGCAGAAAGTCGGTCAGCAGCATGCGCGGCGGAGCATGGCCGGTACGCCGCTGCCGGTTCAGCGTGAGTGCCACCGGATGGAGAACATGGCGGGACAGTGGGGGAGAAGCTTGGGTCATGCGGTACTCCGTTCGGGAATGCGGTTGGACAGGGCTTGCTGCACGGCGCGACGCCCCAGCGTGCGCACCAGCTGGCGCCGCAGCTGAGCACTGGCTTGCGGCTCGTCGCGGGCCTCGAGCGACCAGGCCAGTTCATTGAGAGCGTCGTCCAGCGCACTGCCTTGTAGCAGTGGGAAATCGCGCGCAGTCGGGCGGTCGGCCACGCCGCCAACCGCGATGCGCAGGCGCTGCGCATCGGCCACCACGGCCACCGCACAGACGGCGAAGTCGCCGTGGCGCATCGAAAACTCCTCAAAGCCGTGGCCGGTGCCGCTTTTGGCGAGGGGAAAGCGCACCTCCTCCAGCAGTTCATCGGGCGCGCGCGCCGTGAGCAGCATGCCGGTGAAGAAATCCGCGGCCTTGACCACACGGCGGCCACGAACGCGTCGCAACACGACTTCGCCTTCCAGTGCCAGCAGGCACAGCGGCAGCTCGGCCGAGGGATCGGCATGGGCGAGGGAGCCGGCCACCGTGCCGCGGTTGCGGACCTGAAAATGTGAGATATGCGGAAAAGCCAGCGCCAGCAGCGGCAGCTCGCTGGCAAGCCCTTGCCGCCATTCGACCCGCGCCTGGGTGGCTGCGGCGCCAATGCACAGCCGACCATGCTCGATACGAATCTGAGCCATGGGCTCGCTGCGCGAAATGTCGATCAGCAGCGCAGGATTCGCGAGCCGCATGTTGAGCACCGCCATCAGCGACTGGCCGCCGGCAAGAATGCGCGCGTCTTCGCCATGCTGGGCCAGGGCCGCCACGGCAACGTCGGCCTGGTCGGCGCGCAGGTAGTCGAATGCTGCGGGCTTCATGCGGACACTCCCAGTTGCTTGAGCAGACGTTGCCACCACGTCAATCGCTTGGCGCCTGTCGCTTGCCGGCCCAGCGACTCGAACAGTTGCGCGAGCACGATGCGAGCCGCGCCTTCGAGCATCCGGCTGCCCACCGCAGCGACCTTGCCGCCCACCTGCGCGGCGTAGTCGTAATGCAGGCGCGTGCCTTCCGCAGTTGCCTCCAGGCGCACCGTGCCGCTGCCAGCGCCGGTCCCGAGGGACGAAGCGCCCTGCCCTGCGAGGCGCAGACTGCGAGGTGCATCGATTTCCGACAAGGCGATTTCGGCGGCATAGCGCGCCTTCACCAGACCCACGCCCACCGTGACGTCGGCGCGGTAGCGGTTTTCGCCAATCAAGACCAGCTCATGACAGCCCGGGATGACTTGCGCCAGCGCAGCGGGGTCCAGCAGCACGGCAAACACTTTTTCCGGGGGGGCCGCAATTTCGATCACCCCGGCGGCATGCAGGGACAGGCCGTCTTGCGCGGCCGACACCGGCCGCGCGGCCATCGCCTGGGCCATCGCAGCCGGCGGCGCGGGCTCAACCGCAGCGATCAAGGCCAGCACCCTGGACGGCGTCAGCGGCAGGCGTATGTCGCTGACATCGCCGATCCGGGCCTGAAGCGGTTTGAGCGCATCGGCAAAGGCATTGGCAATGCACACCGGCGTGCTCATGTTGTTGCCCTCGCCCAGGCCCTTGGCACCCAGCGGCGTGAACGGCGATGGTGTTTCCATGTGGACGATCTGTGGATCAGGCACCTCGCAGGCCGTTGGCATCAGGTAGTCGGCCAGGGTCCCCGACTGGAAGCCACCATCGGCGGCATAGCGGAATTCTTCCAGCAGCGCGGCGCCCAGACCCTGTGCGAAGGCGCCACGAATCTGGCCATCGGCCATGCCGGGGTGCAGGATGCGGCCTGCGTCGTGCGCCGTGATGTAGCGGTCCACCCGGACGCGGCCGGTCTCGGGATCGACCTCCAGGCCACAGATATCAAACACAAAACCATAGGCCGCCGAGGTGTTGACGCGGTCTTGCGCGTCGGGCGCGGCCAGCGTTGGGGCGGTCCAGAACGCGGTTTCGCGCAAGCCGGGCTCGATGCCTTCGGGCAGCAGACCCGGGGCCCAGTGCGGACTGGCGGCCAGCCGGGTGAAGGCCTGCGAGCGCTCGGGCTCCAGCGCATTGAAGACCTTACCGGCTTCGAAGCGCACCTGCTCGGGCGCACAACCGAGTGAGGCGGCGGCGATGCGCGCGAGTTTGTCGCGCATTTTGACGGCCGCAAGATGGACCGTGCCTGCCACCGCGCCGGCGAAGCGGCTGGAGTAGTTGCCGGCGGCGACCGACCATGCATCCTTGGCGGTATCAAACTCGACGTTGACAACAATCTGACCGGGCTGCAGGCCCAGCACGTCGGCCACCACCTGCGCGCAGACGGTCATGTGGCCCTGGCCGGCTGGTGCCGACGCGATGTTGACGTTGACACCACCCAGCAGATCAATGGCCACCGTGGCGCTGGCGATAGCCCCGTTCTTGGGGCCGGCTTTGGCGCGCTGCTCGACGGTCAACACCGTGCTGATGTAACCCATGTTGGAGACCGAGGGCTCGACGATGGCAGCACAACCGATGCCGTAGAGTTTGCCCGCCGCGCGGGCCGCATCGCGCCTTGCATACAGGGCCGGCATATCGGCTTGCTGCTGCGCGAGCGCCAGCGCCCGCGCATAGTCGCCCGAGTCGAGCACGGCACCCGCAGCCGCCTGGTAGGGAAACTGGTTCGCCTGCACAAAATTGCGGCGGCGCAGCTCGAACGGATCAATACCCAGTTCGCTGGCTATGCGGTCCATCAGCCGCTCCAGCGCGAAGTAAACCTGCGGTCCGCCAAAGCCTCGCACGAGGCCGGTCGGCATCTTGTTCGTGAGCACCACCCGGTTGCGCACCTGCAGGTGGGCTATGTCGTAAGCACCGGTCATGGCGCCGTGCATGCGGTAGAACGTCGCTGGTTCGGGAGCACGCAGGTAGCCGCCGACCTCGTCCATCTGGTCGTAGCGCAGCGCCTCCACCCGGCCGTCGGCACTCACGGCGGCTTCAATCGTGGTCAGGCGTGCGGTTGCCGACGTCGCGGCTGTCAGATGTTCCAGCCGGTCCTCCACCCATTTGACTGGCGCACCGGCCTTGCGGGAAGCCAGGCACATCAACACCACATATGGAAAGACGGCCTGCTTGACGCCAAAACTCCCTCCCGAATCGCGCGGAATACGGTGGCGCAGCTTGTTCCCGGGCACCTGCAGCGCCAGGGCCATCACCGCATGCAGCGAAAACGGTCCCATGAAGTTCGACAGCACGTCGTAGCCTTCATCGCCCGGCAGGTGTTCGGCCACCACGACACCGCATTCGATCGGTGTGCACGAGTTGCGCGGGTAGCGCACGGTCAACGACACCCGGTGCGCCGCCTGCGCAAACGCGGCGGGTGCATCGCCATACGCAAAGCTGCGATCCGACACCACGTTGCTGCCAACGGCCGGGTGCAGCACCGGGGCGCCGGCGTCGATCGCCCGCTCGATGTCGACCACGGCAGGCAGGCCCCGGTAGCCCACGCGAATCGCATCGATCGCGTCTTCGGCGAGGTAGCGGCTTTCGGCAATAACCACCGCCACGGGCTCCCCGACATAACGCACGCGGTCCACCGCCAGTGCCCAATGCTGCATGGGCTGCTTGACGCCCACCACAAAGGGCTGCGACCAGCGCTGCACGTCTTCCCCCGTCAGCACGGCACGAACGCCCGGCATGATCAACGCGGCAGACGCGTCCAGCGCCAGCAGTTCGGCGTGCGCGTGCGGCGAACGCAGCACCGCCGCATGCAGCGTGCCCGAGGGCACCCCCAGATCGTCGCCATATCGGCCGCGGCCGCTCAGCAGCGCGTCGTCTTCGACGCGTGCTACCGACTGGCCGACATGGGATGAGAGGGAGGGCTGACGCATGAACTGCGTTGCGCCCGGGTCGCTGTGCACTGAATATCTCCTGCTTGTTTGTCTATGCGCTTAGCGTAGGCAAACGCACAGGACGGCGTGAACAGGAAAGTCCAGCAAAGGACCAATTCGTCTGATCCTGGCTCAGAAAGTCCGGCGACTTTCATGCTGCAATGCAGCAACCAGCTGAGTGGCGCGGCCAGCGGCCGCTAGAGCAAATCGGAGTCGGGTGGCGAGCCGGCTGGCGGCTCGTAGAGGTTCACGGCGCGACGGTAATCGGTGGGCGTGATGCCCAGGTGCTGCCGGAAAAAACGCGCGAAATGACTGGAGGCCGTGAACCCCAGACTGTGGCCAACGTCGCCCACCGGCTCGCTTGAATGCGCCAGCCGATCGACGGCGGCCTCAAAGCGCAAGACGTTGGCATACACCAGCGGGGTCACATGGGTATCCCGATGGAACAGCGAAAAAAAATGCGCCCGCGACAGCCCGGCGAAGCTGGCGAGATCGTCCATGTCAAAGTCACGCGTCAGGTTCTCGCGCATGTGAACAATGACTTTTCGGGTTCGCGGGTCAATTGCCGAGGGCGGGCGGGTGCGTAACAGGCCGGCCATGTCGCGCCAGCCCGAGTAACTGTCGATCACCGAGATCACCAGGTTGAACAGAAGGTTTTCCAGACGGGTTGCAGCCACTTCATCTGCCCACCACAGCTCCATCACGAATTCCTCGACGAACTTGCGCGTTTCCGGCCGGATTTGCACGCAGGATTGCGGAAAGAAGCGGGGGTGTGATGACAGGGTCAGTGAGCGCTGGATTTCGGACAGCCACGATGGTTCAATGTACAAGGCCAGGATCAGGGTTTGCTCGCCCGGAGGCGCCGCGTGCGTGTAGGCATGCGGCTCCCAGGCGTTGACGAGCACCGCCGTTTCACCGGTGAGCGGCTGACGCTCGCCACGCACCAGGAAAGCGCTGTCGGCTCCGCCGGCCTTGATCAGAATGTGGCAATGGTGGTGCGCGTGCGCCACCAGCGAGGCATTCATGTCCAGCAAGGCCACACGACCAAAACGTCCCTGGAAGATTTTGATGGCTGTCGACATGTGTACAGGGCAGGGGCGGTCCGTGTGGTAGAGATAGCTTTGCATGATAGCGCCGTCCACCCTGATTGCACCAGAGTGGTTACAGCCAGGGCGCAGTCCAAAACCCGGCTGATTCGGGTACAGCTGCGCACCCTTGAGTTGCTACGATTTTCATAGTGTCTTGCGTCCGTGGTCCGTGCGCGCGGGCGCTATTTCCTTATTCGTCCGGGTAAGCCGGCGTGGGATAACGCCTACAGCCCGAGACGGCCACAACCCACAGTCGTTTCCCCGCATCGGGTTTACGGTAATCCCTTCATTAAAAAGGGGAGCCATGCTGCTCAGCACCTTCCTTGTCGAAGACAAGCCCGAAATACGCGACACCGTGGTCGAAGCCATGGAAGAAGTGGCGCCGCTCAAGTTTGTCGGCCATGCCGCCAGCGAAACCGCGGCCCGCCAGTGGCTGCGCACCTTCAACGACGACTGGCAGCTGGCCATCGTGGACCTGTTTCTCGCCGAGGGGTCCGGCTTTGGCGTGTTGCGCGACTGCCAGAGCCGCAAGCCGAACCAGAAGGTGGTGGTGCTCACCAGTTATTGCCACCAGAACATCACCGATCGCTGCCTGCAGCTGGGCGCCGACCGGGTGTTCGACAAAGCCGCCGACATTGAAGAACTGGTGGCCTATTGCAGGGCCCATGCCGACAGCCTCGACAGCCTGGCGCTACCGCCCAGCCAGACCGGCCTGATGCACTGAACCCGAAGCTCCTTCCCTTTTGATCCGTTCTGATCCCGCGTCCGGCTGTCGCGACGGACCCGACCCCACGCCCCTGACGCCACAGGTCGTGTAACCTCACCGGCATGTCCGCCGCCGCACCGCCACCCCACGCCGCCCACGCGTCGCCCGCCTTGCCCGACCCCCGCGCCCTTCCTCCGCGCGCCATCTGGGTCATGCTGTTTGCGCTCATCACCGCCTTTGCGCTGAGCCAGGCCTGCCGCACCGTGGCAGCCATCATGGCCACGCCGCTGCAGGCCGACTTTGGCCTGAGCGCCCAGGCGCTGGGCCTGTTTGCCGGCGCCTTTCACTTTGCCTTTGGCGCCATGCAGCTGTTCATGGGCATAGGCATCGACCTGCACGGCGTGCGGCGCACCGTGCTCACCGCCTTTCCGGTGGCGATTGCGGGCGCGGCGGTATCGGCGCTGTCCACCAGCTTCGGCATGCTGGTGGCCGGCCAGGTGCTGATCGGCATCGGCTGCGCGCCGGCCTTTCTGGTCTGCACCGTGTTCATTGCGCGGCACATGCCGGCGCACCGCTTTGCCGCCATCTCGGGCCTGGCCATGAGCCTGGGCGGCATTGGCCTGCTGCTGACCGGCACGCCGCTGGCCTGGCTGATCGAGGCCAGCTCCTGGCGCATGGGCTTCTGGGTGCTGGGCGCCTGGGGCGTGCTGGCCTGGGGGCTGATCTGGGCGCTGGTGCATGAACCGCCGCACCCGATGGACGCGCTGAAAAAGAAGGAGTCGGTGGGCCAGGCCCTGGCCGGCTTTGGCGCGCTGTTCACGCTGCCGCACACCTGGGGCATCTTGCTGCTGGCCAGCGTGGGGTATGCCTCCTTCGTCTCGCTACGCGGCCTGTGGCTGGGCCCGATGCTGATCGAGCGGCACGGCTTTTCGCTGGTGCAAAGCGGCAACGTGGCGCTGGTGATGTCGCTGGTGTCGCTGGCCGGCCCCCCGCTGTTCGGCCGCTTCGACCCCGGGCCGGCCACGCGGCGCCGCTGGATCACCGGCTTCACGCTGGTGGTGGCCGGCCTGTTTGCCGCCTTTGCCTTCACGCACAGCGCGATCATCGACGTGGCCGCACCCATCGTCATCGGCCTGCTGTCGGGCTACATGATTCTTCAGTACGCCGACGTGCGCGCCGCCTACCCGGCGGCCATGACCGGCCGCGCACTGTCGGTGTTCACCATGGCGATGTTTCTCGGCGTGGCCACGATGCAGTGGTTCACCGGCGTGGTGGCTTCGGTGGCCACGGCCCACGGCGTGGAGCCTTTCACCGCCGTGCTGGCCAGCATTGCCGCGCTGCTGGCGTTGGGCGCGCTGGCCTTCACCGTGTTGCCGCAGCCGGCAGCGCAGGCCAGCCACGCCTGAGCGCAGCCACCAGCCGCGTCAGTCTTCGGCCGGCGCCTCGTTCGCCAGATCCGCCTCATCCGTCCCCGGCGCGTCCTGCGCCACCACCGGCAGCGCGAAATGGAAAACGGCGCCGTGGCCAACCTGGCTTTCCGCCCAGACGCGCCCACCATGCTGCGTGACGATGCGGTGCACGATGGGCAGGCCAATGCCGGTGCCCTCGAACTCCTGGTCGGTGTGCAGGCGCTGGAACACCGCAAACAGCTTGTCGTAGCTGGCCATATCAAACCCGGCGCCGTTGTCGCGCACGGTGTAGATCACCTCGCCGCCCTCGGTGCGGCCACTCACCTCCACCTGCGGACGCGGCGCCTGGCGGCTGTACTTGACGGCGTTGGACAGCAGGTTGACCCAGACCTGCCGCAACAGCGCGGCATCGGCCTGCGCGGGCGGCAGCGGCCCCAGCGTGATGGGGGTGCGGATGGCGACGTCCGGCTGCAGCTCCGCGATCACCGAGGCCACCAGCGCCTGCATGTCCACCGTGCGGGTGCTGACCGCCCGGTGGCCCAGCTTCGAGAAAGCCAGCAGGTCGTCGATCAGCTGGGCCATGCTTTTGGCCCGCCCGCCGATGATGGCCAGCCAGCCGCGGCCCTTGTCGTCGAGCAGCGGGCCGTATTTCTTTTCCAGCAGGCCGGCATAGCCCGCAATCACGCCCAGCGGTGAACGCAGGTCATGCGTGGCCGCGGCGGAGAAAACCTCCAGGCTGCGGTTCATGGCCTCGAGGTCGCTGGCCTTGGCATGCAGCACCGCATTGAGTTCCAGGATCTCGTCCTGCATCGCCTTCTGCTGCGTCACGTCTTCGGCAATGCCCAGGATGTGCGTCAACACGCCCTGCGCATCGCTGACCGGCACCTTGCGCGTGTGCAGCACGCGCACGCCGCGCCGGGAAGAGATCAGCTGGTCCACCGACTCGAAGGCCGGGTTGTTCACCGCTACCTGGCGGTCCTGCTCTTCCAAAATGTCGGCCTGGTGCTGCCCGAACAGCTCGGCCGCGCCTTTGCCGATCAGCTCGTCGCGTCGCATGCCCATCATGTCTTCGGCCGCGCGGTTGACGCGCACATAGCGCAGCTCGGTGGCGTCCTTGATGTAGACCGCGGCCGGAATGTGCTCGATCATCGAGTCCAGAAACAGGTTGGCCGACACCAGCTCGGACGAGCGTTTGTCCAGCAGCGCACGGCTATCGTGCAGCTGCCGGTTGCGTTGGCTGGTGGCCAGCAACGCCATCACCATCTGCGACAGCTGGGACAGCGCCCGCTGCTGCGCCGGGCTCAGCAGCCGCGGCTGCAGGTCCATCACGCACAGCATGCCCAGGTTGGCGCCGCTGTCGGTGGTGAGCTGGCTGCCGCCGTAAAAGCGTATCTTCACCTCACCATTGAGCGTCGGGTTGCCGATGAAGCGCTCATCGAGGCTGAGGTCGGGCACCTCGAAATAGTCTTCCTGCAGGATGGCGTGGGCGCACAGGCTGTGATCGCGGGAGATGTCACTCTGCCCGACACCCATGCCATGCTCGGCCTTGAACCACTGCCGGTCCTTGTCGATCAGGGTGACTGCGGCGAAGGGCGTGCCGCAGAAGGTGGCGGCAAGTTCGGCCACGCCGTCAAACAGGCTGTCGGCCGGCGTGTCGAGGATGTCGTACGCGTGCAGCTCGCGGAGCCGCGCCACTTCGTTGTGGGGAATGTCTGGTGTAAGCATCCGTTTGCCTGGGTGATCTGCGGGCGGCGGCGGGCGCCACGAACCGGTTTGCCGAAATGCCGAACTGGCAGCCCCGACGGATGAGCTGCAATTCATCGTACGCCATATCGGCCACGGGCATTGCCTGCAAGAGAAAGGTATTTCGCCCTCTGTTCGGGCAACAGCCGGCTCCGCCCATAGCCCGAGGCGTTTCGGGACACGCTGGCCGACGCTCCTGTATTCATAGCTGTCTGCGCCCACTGCACAAGGGCTGCATCCCGATTTGATCAGAAACGGCGCACGGCAGCTGCCCGGGATCAGGGCGTGGTTTTCTTCTCACCCTTGTTCTGTGGGCCGGTCGGGGACTGCGGGTTTTTGGAGGTGGTGTCCGCCGGCTTGGCGGAACTGCGGCCGGTGGTTTTGCTGGGGTGGCTTTTTCCGCCGTTGCTGTCTTTGGTCGATTGAGGCATGTGTTTTCCTTGGTTGAAAACTCCACCTTAGGTGTGCGCAGCATGCCGGAATGTCGGCAATTGCAGGAGCGGCTGTAGGACGCCAGCGTGTCCCTGCGCAGATCACGCACTGGGCGACGTCTTCATTGAGCAGCCAGCAGCAGTGGTCCGCCTCCATCTCCACGCCACGCCTGGTCGCCGGCTGTAGAAGCGAGAAGTGAGCGCCGCGCAGCCAGGCATGGCGTGCCTGGACGGGCGATCGGCATCGCGCTGTCACTGGTGAGCGAAGCACCCTGGCCGGCCGCACAAAACCGCCGCCTGCACCCACAACACGCCTTGGCCTACAGACGCGTCGGTGGCCGGCAGGTAAGGTGAGCAATCGTTTTTAGACCCCGCCCTTGCCGCCACCCCTGCCCACAGCACCTGCCCGACCATGAAACTCAAAGCCACCTGCACCATGACCGTGAACACGGCCGCCGACTGCCCCATTGTTGCCATGCTGCGACCGCGCAGCGGCCAGGCGCAGTGGATCGTCAGCGACCGTTATGAGCTGCAGCCCTGGGTGCCGACCACCGAGTACGTGGACAGCTACGGCAACCTGTGCCAGCGCCTGGTGCTGCCGCCCGGCGAGATGCGCATCGAGGTTGAGGTGGTGATGGAGGTCGAGGACCAGATCGCCGTGCAGCCCGACGCGCCGCACACGCCCGTGGCCGAGCTGCCCGACGACGTGCTCCTTTACCTCCTGCAAAGCCGCTACTGCCCGTCGGACAAGATGTCGGAGAAGGCACACGAGATCGTCGGCAGCGCGACGCCCGGTTACGCACAGGCGGAAACCATACGCGCCTGGATCAACACCCACCTCGACTACCAATACGGCGTGAGCGACGCCAGCACCGACGCCATCGACTCGCTGGCCCACGGCGCGGGCGTGTGCCGCGACTTTGCGCATGTAGGCATTGCGCTGTGCCGCAGCCTGCAGATTCCGGCGCGCATGGTCGTCGGTTACCTGCACGCGCTGGACCCGATGGACCTGCACGCCTGGTTCGAGGCCTTTGTGGGCGGGCGCTGGTACACCTTCGACGCCACGCAGAAAGAGCCGCGCGGTGGCCGCATCGTGCTGGCCTATGGCCGCGACGCCGCCGACGTGGCCTTCATCTCCGACTACGGCCCGCAGCCGCTGGAAGTCAGCGACATGAAGGTGCAGGTCAGCACGGTGGCGGAGTCCAGCTGACCGTTACACGCCAGGGGCGTGGCTATTGCCGCCGTTGTGGTCTTTGCCCGATTCAGGCAGGGTGCCAGCGGCCCTGTCCGTCACGGCAGGAAACGCTGCAGGCCAATTTCATGTGCAGCCGTGCCCTGTCGACAGATGAATATCGGCCCCCGGCGGCGCGGCTTGCATGCCGCTAGGGATAACCCCCTCAAAAGTCCATGCCCAGCCCTACTCGCTGCAGTTGAAATAACCCATACTGCTTACATTCCAGTGGCACGCGCCCGACCCGCGACAAACGGACGCTGACCCGCCAGGCAAGCAGCAACAAGCATGAATCAAACCCCGCAAAACCTGCAGGACCGCCTGCAGGCACTGACGCAATTGAACGAGGACCTGCAGCAGCAGGTACGGGAGCAGGCCGCCCGACTCGAGGCCCTGGAGCGCGCCAACGGCGACGCGGCCAGCGCGCAGTTCACCAGCGCCTTCGAGAATGCCGCCATCGGCATGGCCGTGTTCGGCGCCGATTTCCGGCGCTTGCGCGTGAACCGGGCCTTCTGCGAGATGCTGGGTTATTCCCAGGCCGAACTGCTGGCGCCCAACGCCCCCGAGGTGACGCACCCGGATGACGCGGCCGAGGACACGCTGCAGCGCAGCCGCGCACTGGCCGGAGAGATTGACACCTACCAGCGTGAAAAACGGTACCTGCACAAGTCGGGCAGCGTGGTCTGGGCCGCGCTGACCTGTTCCCTGGTGCGCGACGCGCAGGGTCAGCCCCTGCACTTCATCTCGCAGTTGCAGGACATCACCGAGCGCAAGTTCGCCGAGCAGCAGTCACGTGCCAACGCGGAGCGCTTTCGCGCGCTGGTGGAGTTGTCCAACGACTGGTTCTGGGAGCAGGACGAGCATTTCCGCTTTGTCCAGATCGCCGGACAACTCGCCGACATGGGCGCGCTCACCAGCAACAGCAGCATTGGCAAACTGCGCCGCGAGCTGCCTTATGTGAACATGAGCGAAAGCGAATGGGCGGCGCACGAGGCACAGCTCGAGCGGCGCGAGCCCTTTCGCGACTTTGAAGTCACGCGGCTGGACGGCAAGGGCCAGGTGCGCCACTTCTCGATCAGCGGCGTGCCCATCTTCGATGCCTCGGGGCGCTTCACCGGCTACCGGGGCACGGGCCGCGACACCACCGAGATGCGTCGTTCCAGCGACCGCCTGCGCGCCAGCGAGCTCCAGTTGCGCGAGATCACCGACACCGTGCCGGCGCTGATCGCCTATGTGGATGCCGACCAGCGCTGCCGCTTTCACAACCGCGCCTACCAGGATGCCTTCGGCCTCTCCAGCGAGGAGATCCTGGGCAAAAGCATGCGCGAGCTGATGGAGCCGGCGTTCTACGAGAAGCTGCGCCCCTGGGTGGAAGAGGTGCTGTCCGGTTACCCGGTGGTCTACGAGCGCAGGCAGCGCTCGTCGAACGGCGACGTGCGCGACTACGTGGTCAAGTACTTCCCGCGCTACGGCGATGACGCGGATGAAGGCAAGGTCATCGGCTTTTATTCCCTGGCCACCGACATCACCGAGCTCAAGCGCATCGACCGCCTGAAGAGCGAGTTTGTTTCCACTGTGAGCCATGAGTTGCGCACCCCGCTGACCTCGATCCGCGGCTCGCTCGGCCTGGTCGCCGGCGGCATGGCCGGCCCGCTGCCCGACATGGCGATGAACCTGATCGGCATTGCCAAGAGCAACTGTGAGCGCCTGATCCGGCTGATCAACGACATCCTGGACATTGAAAAAATCGAGTCCGGCAAGATGCGCCTGGACCTGCAAGCCCTGCAACTGCGGCCGCTGCTGGAACAGGCCATCGCCGCCAATGAAGGTTACGGCCTGGCCAACCAGGTCAGCCTGACGCTGCACTGTGCCGATACCGGCCTGCAGGTCCATGTCGAGGCCGACCGGCTCACGCAGGTGGTGACCAACCTGCTGTCCAATGCGCTGAAGTTCTCGCCCGCCGGCGGCAGTGTGGACGTGCATGTGAGCCGTGCCGGGCTGGGTGTGCGGGTGGAGGTGCGCGACCACGGCCCGGGCATCCCGGAGGAATTCCGAAAGCGCATCTTCCAGAAGTTCTCGCAGGCCGACTCGTCCGACACCCGGCAAAAGAGCGGCACCGGCCTGGGTCTGAACATCTCGCGCGCCCTGGTCGAACGCATGGGCGGCACCATCGGATTCGACACCCGGCTCGGCGAGGGCACGACGTTTTTCTTCGAGCTGCCCCTGTTGCAGGGGCCCAGCGAGGCGGTGCCGCCGGCGCCCCGCTCACGTATCCTGGTGTGTGAATCCGACGTGGACGTGGCCCGGCTGATCGGCATCATGCTGGACAAGGCCGGTTTTGACTCGGACCTGGCGCACAGCGCCGAGCAGGCCCTCTCGATGATCCAGTCGGGCAGCTACGACGCGGTGACGCTGGACCTGCGCCTGCCCGGCCAGACCGGCGGCGCATTTCTCAACGGCCTGCGCCAGAACGAAACCACCCGCAACCTGCCCGTCATCGTGATTTCCACGCTGGCCGGTGACGGGCAACTTCAGCTCGACCACAAACCGTCAGCAGTGTCGGACTGGCTGTCCAAGCCGATTGACGAGGGGAAGCTCGTCTCGGCCATGCAACGCGCGGTGGCCGACCTGCACGGTCGCAAGCCGCGCATCCTGCACGTGGAAGACGATCCGGACATCCAGCACATCGCCGCCGCCATCGCGGACGGCTTCGCCAGCTTTGAATTCGCCAGCTCCCTGGCCGAAGCGCGCGCCCGCCTGCGCGACACAGCTTTTGACCTGGTGATGCTGGACCTGTCGCTCGGCCAGGAGTCCGGCTGGGACCTGGTGGAGCTGATCGACAGCCTGCAGCCCCGGCCTGCGCTCGTGGTGTTTTCTGCCAGCGAAGTGCTGCCCGCCCGCGCAGGCGGGCGACCCGACGCGGTGCTGCTCAAAGCCTCGACCTCCAACACCGACTTGCTTCAGACCATTCGGCGTGTGCTGAAGATCCCTGCGGAGCCGGCTGCGGGCGGGTGAAAGCGCGCATTGCGCTGGCCTGTCCGCAGCAGCTGGAAGTCAGTGACATGAAGGTGCAGGTCAGCGAGGTGGCCGCAACCGCCGCTGCCTGAGGGCGGCCTGCGGGCACTTCAAGCGCTCTGCTTTTGATAGCTGCTTGCGCCCGCCACACAAGGGCTGGAGGCCGATTTGATGCATAAATCGCGGAGGAATGGCTTCAGTCCTTGTAGCTGGTGTCGATGCGGTCCAGCTTGCGCAGCAGCGCCGGCCAGACAAAGGGGCCGCCCATGCCGCCGCCGCGCACATACACCGCCGCGCGGTCGTCACCGGTGTAGATCTCTTCCTCAAAGTGAATCAGTTCACCGCCGGCCTGCGCGCTGAGCTGGATCTGGCAGGTGCTTTCAAAGCGGTACATGTTCATGAAGGCGTCGGCAATCGTCTCGCCCACCGTCAGCAGGCCGTGGTTGCGCAGCACCAGGTGCCGGGCTTGCCCCAAGTCTTTCTGCAGGCGCGGCTTCTCGTCGTCGCGGAAGGCCACGCCTTCGTAGTCGTGGTAACCGAGCGAGGCCAGCACAAAGGCCGACTGCTGCGAGATCGGCAGGATGCCGCACTTCTGCGCGCTGACCGCCACGCCCGCGCGGGTGTGCGTATGCAGCACACACTGCATGTCGTGCCGCGCCTCGTGCACCGCGCTGTGAATCACAAAGCCGGCCGGGTTGACCGGATACGGCGAGTCAATCACCTTGTTGCATTGCCCGTCCACCTTGACCAGTGACGAGGCCGTGATCTCGTCAAACATCAGGCCGTAGGGGTTGATCAGAAAGAGATGCTCCGGCCCCGGCACGCGCGCGCTGATGTGCGTGAACACCAGGTCGCTCCAGCCATACAGCGCCACCAGGCGGTAACAGGCGGCCAGGTCCACACGCAGCTGCCATTCTTCGGCGCTGACAACTTCCTTGAGCGAGGCGATGTTCATGATGATGCGATTTTCAATAGATGAGAGGTGAACTGACTTTAATCGGGCGGGGCCACGGCGCTATCGCGGCCGGTACATGCGAAACAGCTGCTCCGGCCCGACGGTGAAGTAGTCGCCCGGCCCGCCGCCGCGCAGCACATGGCCGGCGTTTGCCGTGTCGTACACGCCGTCTTTCAGCAGCGCCTTGGCAATGTGCACCGCCACCACCTCGCCCAGCACCAGCCAGGTGTCGATCTTGCTGCCGTCCACACCTTGCAGTTGCAGCACCTGCGTGCGCCGGCATTCAAACGACACCGGGCTCTCCAGCACACGCGGCACCGCCACCACGCGCGAAGGCGCGGGCGTGAGGCCTGCGAGCTCGAATTCATTGACCTCAGGCGGCACCGCGGCGCAGGTCTGGTTCATCTGCTCGGCCAGCGCCCGCGTGGTGAGGTTCCACACAAACTCGCCGGTGGCCTCGATGTTGCGCACCGTGTCCTTGTAGCCAATGCTGGCAAAGCCCACGATGGGCGGCACGTAGTTGAAGGCGTTGAAAAAGCTGTAAGGCGCCAGATTCAGCGCCCCGTCCGCGTTGTGCGACGAGATCCAGCCAATCGGACGCGGCCCGACGATGGCATTGAACGGGTCATGCGGCAAGCCGTGGCCGTGGCGGGGTTCGTAGAAGTGGATGGCGTCTGGCAAGGGGAAACCCTGAAGGAATGAAAAGATGGAGCAACGATACCTGATGCAGCGCGCCTTCCGGGCCTGCGGGCCTTGCGGCCCCCGCAAGGCAAAAGCCCCACGCCTGTGCGGCGACAGGGGAAAAAGTCAATAAAAGACCCGGCACTCCTGCGCACGATCAAGGGCATAAGTTCGTAAACAATGTTAGGGATGGCGGCGCAGAACGCTTTCCACGATGGCGGGTGCCATCCGCGATCCTGTGATTTATTTACATCGAGGTCGCTCCAATGGATAGCCCGGCTATCAATTTGCAGCGGTGTCCGTCATGATGGTTGTCACAAAGTGTTAAGACGATCTGCACCCCAACTCACACGTCCTTAATCCTTCTAGGACCGAGGCGCTGGTTGAGCTTCATTGGACTACAGAGGCCAAGAGAATTTAAGGGAATCTAATGATTGAAAACAAGGTCGACCTGAAACGCGCAATAAATGCAGTATCTGACGTAATTCAAAACCGGCCCCAGCCTCTGAGGGAGTTCGACCAGATCTATATGAAAGCTGGGGACATGGTTCTCCAAACCAGCCTAATTGCCCAAAGATTTGCAGGTAAAAAGCTGGTATTCATCGGCGATGGTGACAGCATCAGTCTATGCATTGCGTACTTGATGCACTCCAAGGTCATTGACGAGGGTCCCTCCGAAATACTGGTTCTCGATTTCGACCAAAGAATGGTGAACGCGGTTACACGCTTTGCAGATAGAGAACGTATTTCGCACTTAATTAGCGCTGAACTCTACAACTGCATTGACAAGCTACCGGAAAAATATATTGGAGCTTATTCAGCGTTCTACACCAACCCACCATGGGGCGCGAGCAACTCTGGGGAGAGCGTAAAGGTTTTTGCTGAGCGCGGAATGGAAGCTTGCGGAAGCGACGCCGTCGGCGTTGTCGTCATCGCGGATGACTCTAAAGTGGAGTGGTCCCGTGAGGTCCTTTGGGAAACTCAAAGCTTTGCACTCGGCAAGGGATTCTACGTTCAAGAAATGCAAACCAATCTGCACGAATATCACCTGGACGACGCGCCAGATTTGCGCTCGTGCAATCTATTCTTTCGAGCGCGGCCACATCGAAAGGCTCCCACGAAGAGCTATGTATTGCATGGAAGTAGGCTTGAAAGTTTTTATGGTCGCGAGAAAAATCTTCGAGTGAAATATGTGAAAGAAGTTGCTCGCGTGGACTACGGCAAAGCACCTGATAGTACATATTTTTTAGAAAAGTTGGAGAAGTAACATGCAAACTCTCACTCCAGGTAATCCCTTCATCTATATGAAAGTGGGAGTGCACGCGAGCGAAGATTTGACTAGCATCATCATAAGAAAAAGAGCCGAGATTTCTAAGGCGGGCGTGGCATTCTGGGGTTACGGCGGTAATACTTGTCACCCCCTAACGGCGGTCCAACCGTTTGTGGAAGAGGCGGTAAAGGATGGAATTTCCGTTCATCTTCTTATGCAGGAAATCAAGTCAAACCATTTTGCCGAACCGCTGAGGGCGGAGCAATGCAGTGCAGATGGTGTGACATACAAGAAAATTCATCCAGATATACATGTACTGGGCTCGCGATATGCACTTGTTATCGACAGCTTGGACGCGACCGAGATTGGTGTTCATTTAAATCAGACTAAAGTAGGTATCGGCAGGCTCGCGGGAAATACTGGTGAGTCATATCTGCGCGGACGCGTCGACAAGGCCTGCTTAATCTACGCACCGGAGCTCCCATCAGCAGAAAGTCCTGAAGTTAAGCTAGTGTTGTCAGCGCGCCTTGCGCCGCCGTACGCCGTTTTGCTCAAATAGGTACCATGCGAAAAGTCGTCTATTTAACAGGCGCGCCAGCTACAGGCAAATCCACATTAGGACAGGCTCTCTCCCGTCGGATCAGCAATCTGAAGGTATTTTCTTACAGCCAAGAGCTGCGCAGTCATGTTACCTCTGTGGGTCCCATTACCGAGAGCGACTTGAGGCGAGAATCGTCTCGGATAGTCACCCCCGAACACGTTGCGGCCGTGGACACGAAGCTGGCGCATCTGGTGGCGCGGGAGCGCAAGGTGAGCTCCATAGTTATTGACTCCCATGCTGTGACCAAGGAGGACTACGGATTTCGAATTACACCGTTCTCAAGCCGGACGCTGGAAGAAATCGCGCCCGATGCAATCGTGTGCCTATACGCCGCACCTGAAGTCGTTACGGGGAGAATTGCTTTGAATGCAGCCGGCCGGCCGTCAATATCTTTAGATGAGGCTAGCATGCATTGCCAGCTACAGAATGCCGTTGCCGCACAGTATTCCGTCATCCTTGGAAAGCCGTGCTATTTAATAGATAGCGGAGTAGATGAGGATGAACTGCTCAACAAAGTCATCACTTGCCTCAAACTAACATAAACAAATTACTACTTTTTCAACAGATCAAGCTCGGGCTGAAGAGTTTTCGCGCGCTGTTTTGCCCGCCCGGCTCCTGGTGTGACTAACACTGGTTCGGTGAGCTCCAAAAAATATGGGTAAACCAACTCGGCAACGAAGCCAACGGGATATTTGAGTCGACTAGAGCTGCTCTTTGTATCCAAAGTTTGAACCACAGAAGTCACCTGCGAGAAGCCTAGCTCCCCTCCGCTACTAAGGTTTCGTAAGTTGTCTAGGTCCACTTCCATTGGAGAAACGACATGTCCTAGCGGCTTGTCAGAGTGACAAACTAATGCATAGTGTTTCTTCTTTGTACCGCTAGCCAGAGAGCCTGCGCGGCTAGTTACTATTGAGCCATTTGGAATATCCCACTCCTGCCCCCCAAGTCCAACAGCCCGCATCCACTCAACAACTGCTGGGGGCGATATATCAATCGCTTTTGCCGGAGAGCGCATTGGGGAAAAGATCACACTAGGACGCACCTCAGTTTTAACAAGAATTCGAAGACCAGGTGCGACGCTATTCCCCACGCCCCAAAGAAATATCCCGTGATTGGCCTGCCGCTCTTTTTCTTTTCTAGCAAAAATTTCATCGAACGACTCGCCAGCCTCTGCGCCAAATTTTGTCCAGCAAAATTTCCTCGGGAGAAGTGTTTGTCGCGTAGAAGTTGCCATATAACCTCCCGTCAATTAAATACTGAATTATGATCCTTGACTTGCTAGTGGGCGCAATCGGTCCTAGGGAAAAGCCAACTTTTCATTCGACGAACTGCACGAAACTAAGAGCCGGCGGTCGGCTTGAGCCACTCTGAGCGGGCGCGAGTAGCGAGAAACGAACATGTCCAAAACTGACGCTTTATTGCAGCGATTGGGGAACGCCGGGTTTTCCGAAACTTTCGTCAAAGCGTCATTGCCCGTTGGTTGGATTGAAGAACAAGACGAGTCTTCTTCAAGTCAGATGCTGGCTCGATTACTCTTGGCGCGCCGTTTAAATCTCGATCCAATTACGTTGATGGACGACGGAGTTCCACTGGGGTTTCTTCATTCAGGGCCAGTCAAGTTTAAACATTTGCGACTGGGGCCTGGCCCGCGGCGCGAAGCACTCACAGGTTTCGCCATCGGTGTTGCTCGAATTCTGTTTTCCGCCTGCAGTTTTTCTTCCCAAACTGGCCACGCTTTCTCCGCAACTGAAATGCGCAGGTCGGTTTTGGCTTCCGGTCGAGATCACATTGGCTTCGGTGATGTTCTTAGCCTCTGTTGGTCGTTGGAGATTCCGGTGCTGCACCTGCAGCTCTTTCCCGCCCAAACAAAGGGAATAACCGCGATGGCCATCAGAATAGGTCATCGTCATGCGATATTGGTTGCAAGGGAATCTGGCCCTCCCGCCCAATACATGTTTCATGTAGCGCACGAGTTGGGCCATATCGCCTTAGGGCACCTTGCTGATAGCGCTGCCATCATTGATGCGGACCCGAATGATCCCGCAAACGACCCCAACGAGCTTGTTGACGACGAAGAAGAGCATGCTGCAGATAGGTTTGCTCAAGAGTTGCTCACTGGAACTTCAAATTTTCGCGTAGACCGCGACATCAAGGCTGCTCGCGGCAATGCTAACGAGTTAGCAAAACTGGCCATGATTTCTGCTAGGAAGCTGGGTATAGATCCTGGACATATCGTTCTTAGCTTCGCCAATACGACCGGGGAATGGGCATTGGCGATGGCTGCGATCCAGCTTATTCCCGACCAAGAGAAGAAGCCTTCACACCTGGTGAATGAGGTTTTGTGGAGCCAAATTGAATCTACGGTGGACGAGCAGTCCTGGGCGTTCCTGCGAGCCGTAGCCCCGCCATGACTCAAGTAACGCTTTTAATCGACAACGACGTCGTAATAAAACTCGCACAGATGGACGCGTACGGAGACGCTTTAGGGGCTCTCGAAACACCGGCGAATGAGGTAGGTTCACTTGGATACATGCTTCGGTATATGGGTAAGGGATCCAGTGAAAAGAGGAAGCTTTTCATGAGGGACGAAGCAGGTGTCGATAGATTGGCCGCCATTCTTTCGGGCATGATCGAGATCGAACCCACCAAGGAAGAAGAGTCCACGGCTGCGCTCATTATGAAATGCGCCCTGATGAACGAACTAGATCTTCATGAAGGCGAAGTTGGACTCATAGCGGTGGCGCTGCACCGACAATCCCCCGACATCGCGACTGGGGACAAGAAGGCAGTGAGAGCACTTCCGGTGGCCTCGCAAACAGAATCCGCGCTACTCAAGCTAAAGGGTCGGGTAATTTGCTTTGAGCAAATAATAGGTCGCTTTTGCACTCGGTATGGAATTGATCGGGTGAGACTCGCAGTACAAACCGCGCCATACGCCGATGAAACAATTACCCAAGCATTCCAAAACTTTGGCTCCAAGGGAGCCGCAATCTTCAACCAGCTTCTAACTTTTCTTGTCGATGAGCAAATTGCGAGCTCGGCCCCTGGCTGGCTTAAAAGCTACCCTAAGTAAGCCTGAAGTTCTTGGACTATCCGCACTAGACCCTGACGCAACCCGCTCGCCCGCCTGCCCCCACGCACCCCACGGAGACAAAGCCCAATGTTCAGCCACGTCATGGTCGGCGTCAGCGACCTGGAAGTTTCAAAGAAGTTTTACGATGCGGTGCTCGGCTCCCTGGGCATAAGCCCCGGCGTTGCCAACAAGAACCGTTACTTCTACGTAAGCGTCTGCTCTGCACCCTCTTGAGAGTGGGCTAAGTATTGTCCAAGATGGTGCCCACCAAGTAGTAGAAGGTGGGCACCATGTCAGAGCTGGTTGAGGGGTCGAGAGTTGTAAAGATTGGGCCCACGGGCAGGCCCGTGTA
>NZ_CALRVW010000030.1:0-45565 GCF_943371715.1 Polaromonas sp. YR568
CGAAAGGAGAAACAATACCGTCGACGTTAGACTTATCCACAATCGAGTAGCCCGGCTACTCCACCAAAGGTGGGGTCAAAATTAAATGGAAAACCGGGGTCAGGATTTAGTGGAAATCAACAGCCATGACTGAACTGTGCCGCTTGGGCAAAGTCCCGGCAATTCTCTGGCTTACCGTTGGTAGTTATCCGGAGTTACCACTTCGCGTTGTCGTCAGGCAGCTTTTGAGGCTGTGGCGATAGTGCCGGTGGCGGGTTATCCAGGTCGACTTTCTGTGTCGTACCCCAATCCGCATTGCCAGCGCTGCGCTTCCACCGCGCACGTGTGTCGGTCTTGCTCTGTCGAAGTGGAGGGAGTTCCTTTTCTACTAGCTTCAAGTAGCCGCGGTCCTCCCCCATGAACTCTGCCGCCATCGCCCACAGTTCACTCAGTCTTCTGGGGGTGGTTCCCAACTCCTCGGCCAACTCAATGCCGGACATCTCCGGGTTAGAGGCGACGGCGTCGGCGTACCGCAAGCAAAGTAGAAGCGTGTCTACTGCAATGTCCTTTCCGCCCTGATTCGGTTTGTGCTCCAACGGGTTGCCGTTATCGAAGGCAGCAGCTTCCAAAATAGCGGCCAACTGCCCCAACTGGCGCACCAAGATATCGCGTCGCAGCCCAATATAGAGGTCAAAGACCACTGCAACTTGGTTGACCCCAGCCCGTATGACAGTCGTGCCGTCCGACTGTCCGACGATGGTGAATGCCTGCAGGGGCAGCCATCGAGGCGCCTCTCGACCGACCGTTGACGCCGAGGGCCCTTGAGCTTGCAAATATGGTACGAGAGAGGACAAGCCCCATTCGACTGCTGACGCCGAATGCCCGGCATCAACTTCGGCCTGATACTTTTTCGTGCGCCGCAGGAATTCCCACGCCCACTGGCTGGGCCCCGTGTCGCGCAAGTGGTCATAGGAGGAACAATTCTTCCAGTGAGGGTTGCCGCTGAACCACGGCAGTTCCCGTTGCTTACCTCGCTTACGCGGAGTGCTGACAGCGATCATGATTTCCAGGACGTGCAGTACGCCCCCCAGTCTTCCATCATCGAAAATCGCTTGTCGTACAAGTCCGAGCGCGCGTAGGCTGCTGCCACGCGATCTGGAATTTTGTGCGCAAGCGCGGCCTCGGCAGTCCTAAAGTCGTGGTTTGTCTTTTCGCCAATCCAGTCGCGAAATGTACTGCGAAAACCATGCACGGTCGCGTTTTCGGCGCCCATGCGCCGCAGCAACATCGCAAGCGCCATATTGCTCAATGGGGAATCTTCGGCTCCGCTAGGAAAAATGTAGTCCCCTTTCTGAAACGTCTTCACGGTCATTAAGATTTCCAGCGCCCTCTCAACGAGTGGTACGCGGTGCGTTTTCGCAGCCTTCATTCTTTCCTTCGGAATG
This sequence comes from Polaromonas sp. YR568, assembly GCF_943371715.1. Lineage (GTDB taxonomy): Bacteria > Pseudomonadota > Gammaproteobacteria > Burkholderiales > Burkholderiaceae_C > Polaromonas. The sequence continues at coordinate 1,425 of NZ_CALRVW010000030.1, forward strand.
ACCCAGAGGCACTCTTCTTCGGAGATTTCAGACCATTTCGCGTTAAGCACTTCAGAGGTCCGGCACGCCGTAAGAATCAGGAATTCGAGCGCCCACCGAGCCATACCATCCTGCGCAGACAGGGACTTCATGAACCCCGGGATCTTGGAGTGGGGTAGCGCCGCGTGATGCTTGTCCGCCCTTTGTTCTGGGGTTGAACGCGCGAGCAAGTGTTCTAGGTGCCCTTTGTATCGCGCCGGATTCTCGCCGGTTCGATATCCCAAAGCGGTCGCCCAATCGATGACCGCCTCGACTCTTCCGCGGACACGGGAGGCCGTCTCCTTTTTGGCTAGCCAGATCGGCTGCAGGATTCGCACCAGGTCTTGTGTGGTGATCGCCGAAATCTCTCGCATCCCTATGACGGGGAATGCATAAGCTGTCAGCGTGTTCTCCCATTGCTGGGCGTGCTTCGATGACTTCCACTCGGCTCTGTGGTCGGCAATGTATTTGGCCGCGCATGCATTGAAGGTCGTGCCTTTCAATTTGCGCAGTCTCGAAACCGCCTCCAACGACCTCTTAGTGGCAAGGGGGTCCTCCCCTTCGATCAGCAGTCTCCGGTACTCCTGAGCTAGTTTTCGCGCTTCGTGGAGACTGATCTGCGGATATGCGCCCAGGCCAACCGCGGTTGGACGGCCGTCCCGCATGTAGCGATGCAGCCAAGACGCTGATCCGGTCTTTGATATTTGGAGCGTCAGGCCACCGCCGTCGCCAAGCAGGATGACCTTGCCTGAGTCGTCGGCGGCTGCTTGCCTCGCCCCTTTCAGGACGGATTCGATTTTCAGATCGGAAAGTTTCTGGAGCCTAACTCGCATTGTTCCTCCACGATACCAGCATCTTTGGGCGAATCAACTATCAAAATCCGACTATCAAAATGCGTGAGATCTAAATGGACAGCACGTCAGAGCAGGTCGGGACAATAGTGGACAAGTCTTGGCCATCTTCATTGCGGCCATGACGGCAATGTTCGACATTCATGGACAACCATGGAAACGCATTGCGCCGACACCCTCTCCGCCAAGAACCGGTTTGATGTAGTCCAACATAGACCCCCAAAAGCCCCGCAAGCCCAGTGTTTACGGGGCTTTTTTGTGCGCGTGTGCCGCAGACAGCCCCTTCGGGGCAGATGAATTGCGCTGATCGGGTTGGTGGGGCGGCTACATCGGCATGCCCGCCGCTAAACTGCAGCCATGAATTCAGCCGCCCTGCCTTTGCCCGCTGACAGCCCTCACGTCGTGGCAGACATCGCCGCGCGTGATGACTGGGTAGAGGCCAAGCTGACGCGCAACTTCATGCGCAACGCGCGGCCGGCGCTCAATTCGACCGGGCTGGTGATCCCCGTCATCGTGGTTGTCCTTTACAACAACGTCAACCATTGGGGTTTGCTGCTCTGGACGCTGGCGGCGGTACTTATCCTGGTCATTCGCTACCGGGTGGTCCAGATCTACCAGCGCGACTATGCCGACTCCGGCATTGCCCAGCAGCGGGCCTTCATCGCGCGTTATGGCTGGACCTGGCCTTTGGGTGGCATGGTCTGGGGCGCGTCGATGTTTCTGTACTTTCTCAAGGCGCCGGTCTTTGACCAGTTCATCTGCCTGATCGTGCTGGTGGGCATGGCGGGTTTTTCAGTGGGTGCGTTGGCTGCGTGCCTGCGCTGCTTTATCGGGTACATCAACGGGCTGGCTTACACCATCCTGGCCGCGTTGGCCTGGAGCATGGCGGTAGAACGGCCCTTCCCGGGCACCCTCACGACCTATGCGCTGGTGGTGCTGGTGCTGATCTACTGGTCGGCCGTCCGCATGGCTGGGCAACGCCTGAACCGCGTGCAGCGGTCCAACTTGGAGTTGCAGTTTGCCAACGCGCAACTGATCGCCTCGCTGACCGAAAAAACACGCGTGGCGCTGGAGGCGGTCGAAGCCAAAAGCCGGTTTATTGCCAGTGCCGCCCACGATTTGCGCCAGCCGGTGCATGCCCTCAGCCTGTATGCCGACTGGTTGCGCGCCGAGCCGGAACTGGTGCTGCAGATCACGCCGAAAATTGTGCAGTCCACGCAGGCCGTCAACGAGCTGTTTAATTCGCTGTTTGATCTGGCCAAACTCGATGCCAGCGTGGTCGAGGTGAACTGGCAGCGGGTGGACCTGCCGTCACTGGTCGGGGAGCTGGAGTTGCAGTACGCCCCGCTGGCGAAGGAGAAGGGGCTGGACCTGCGCACCCATGTGCTTGCAGGGGCGGTGCGCTCCGACCCGGTGCTGCTCAAGCGGTTGCTCGGCAACCTGCTGTCCAATGCGATCCGCCATACCGAACTGGGCGGCGTGTTGCTGGCGGTCCGTCCGGGCGAGGACGGCTGGCGTGTGGAGGTGTGGGACACCGGCGTCGGCGTTGCACCGGAGCACCAGCAGGCGATTTTTCAGGAGTTTTACCGCGTGGCCAAACACCACGGCACCGAGGAAGGCTTCGGGCTGGGGCTGGCCATCGTCTCGCGGTTGTGTGAGGCACTGAACCATCGCCTGAGCATGAAGTCAACGCCCGGACAGGGGACGGTGTTCCGGCTGGACATGGAGGCTTTTGACGACGGGGAGCTCGCCCGCGGGCGGCCTGACAGCCACCATTGAAATTGAAGGGCGCCCTGGCGCAGAGGCTAGAGCAGGCCTTGGGTACGGGCCAGGTGGCTGGCCTGTGAGCGGCTTTTGACATTGAGCCTGCGAAACAGGCGCCACAGATGAACCTTCACGGTGTGTTCGCTGATCTGCAGTTCGGCGGCAATGTCGCGGTTGCTCATGCCTTTGTCCAGCATCACCAGCAGCTGCTTCTGGCGTTTGGACAGCTTCTCGGGTTCCGTGTTGGCCTCGGGGTCGGCGCTGTCGTCCAGAAAGGTTTTCAGGACCTTGGCGATCTCGGTCGCGCCGACGGATTTTTCAATGTACACATCGGCGCCGGCTTCCAGCGAGAGGTCCTGGTAGTCCTGTGCCGGGGCCGCTGACAACACCACGATAGGCACCTCGGGAAACTGCTGGCGCAGCTCCCGCACGCCCGATACGCCGTGGGTGTCCGGCAGCTTGAGGTCCAGGCAGATGATGTCCGGGATGCCATGCTGTTCCACGGCCGGGCCAATGGCCGCCAGCCTGTCGAGCTCAGTAACGATCGCTTTGGTATGCAGACGGCGAATAAGCATCACCACGGCTTCCCGCATGAGAGGGTGGTCATCGATGACAAAAATACGCATGGAGTCTGGCGGTAAAAGAGTGAAAGTCTGTCAGTGACTGGAACAAAAAGTAAGCATACCTGCGGACTGTCAAGTTGGCGAGTAAGCGATAGATTTTAAGTCCGGAATTAATTCACGGTCTGGAGCCGAGAACTGATCCTTTCTTCTTACTTTCTTTCTGCTGCGCCGCTCTCCCGCGTGTCTTTTGACGACCTCTTCCCGATTTTCAGGACCGTGCATCGACCAGTTGCTGCAGGGCCGAATCCAGTGCTGCCGCGGTGATGCCGGGCAGGGGCTGCAGTTTTTCCCGCAAACCGTCGAGTGCGCTGGCGCCCTGGGTTTGCAGCAGGCCAATCGCCTGCGCAGCTTCCTTGGGCGCATCGAAGCCGTGGCTTTGCAGCAACAGCTGGCCCTGAGGGTCGAGCAGTTTGAAGTGGAACTTGCCATCGGCCTCCCGGTATTGCTTGAAGACTGGCAGGGAGGTCTTGGCGGCCTTCGCCGTGGGGGCGGCGCTCGTCCGAGCGCCGAGGTTGCGCAGGCCCACCGCGTGGCGCAGTTCGCGCATGAAGGGGGCCGCGAGCTGGCGTGCCTTGTCGGCACCGGCCTGCAGGATGGCTTCTATCCTGGCGGGATCTTTCATCAGCGCCTGGTACTGGGCACGCATGGGTGCCACTTCCTGGTCAATCCGTTCAAACAGGCGCTGCTTGGCGTCGCCCCAGGCAATACCTTCGCTGTAAGCCTGGCGCAGCGCAGCGGTTTCGGTCTCGCTGGCAAACGCCTGGTAGATCTGGAACAGGGCCGAGCCCTCGGTCTCCTTGGGCTCGCCCGGGGCGCGCGAGTCGGTGACGATGCCGGCGATGAGTTTTTTCAGCTGCTCACGCGGCGTGAACAGCGGAATGGTGTTGTCGTAACTCTTGCTCATCTTGCGGCCGTCCAGGCCCGGCAGCAGCGCCACCGACTCCTCGATCAGCGCCTGCGGCAGCACAAAGTGTTCGCCGTAGAGGTGGTTGAAACGCTGCGCCATGTCGCGCGCCATCTCGATGTGCTGGATCTGGTCGCGCCCGACCGGCACCTGGTGGGCCTTGAACATCAGGATGTCGGCGCCCATGAGCACCGGGTACATGAACAGGCCCGCGCTGACGTCGGCGTCGGGGTCGTTGCCCGCCGCCGTGTTCTTGTCCACCGAGGCCTTGTAGGCATGGGCACGGTTGAGCACGCCCTTGGCCGTGACGCAGGTCAGCAGCCAGGTGAGTTCGGGAATCTCGGGAATGTCGGACTGGCGGTAAAAGGTCACGCGTTCCGGGTCCAGCCCGGCGGCCAGCCAGCTGGCGGCGATCTCCAGCGTGGACTGCTGGATGCGCGCCGGCTCGTCGCACTTGATCAGCGCATGGTAGTCGGCCAGGAAATAAAAACTCTCCGCGCCGGCGCCGGTGCTGGCGGCGACCGAGGGACGGATCGAGCCGACATAGTTGCCCAGGTGCGGTGTACCGGTGGTGGTGATGCCGGTGAGAAAGCGCTGGGGCGAAGGCGAAGTGGCGGGGCGCGCGATGGCGTCGGAAGGCTTGTTTGTCATTATTTGTCCAGGGTCATTGCACCAGCATCGCCAGAGGCGTCAGCACGATTTCAAGAAGGGCGTAGGTCAGCGTCATCAGCGGTCGCATCCACAGGTTGGTGATCACGCCGGCAATCACCAGCGCCATCACGATGAAGAAGCCCCAGGGCTCCACGCGCGAGACCAGCATGGCCTGTTTCCAGGGCAACAAGCCCACCAGCACGCGCCCGCCGTCCAGTGGTGGCAGCGGGAACAGGTTGAACACCAGCATCACGACGTTGACCAGAATACCGGCCTGGCACATCTTGATGAAAAACGGCTCGCTGATGCCTGCGCCCTGCAGCAGGTAGAGCGCGATGCCCCACAGCAGGGCCTGGACCAGGTTGGCGCCCGGGCCGGCCAGCGCCACCCAGACCATGTCGCGTTTGGGGTTGCGCAGATTGCCGAACTGCACCGGCACCGGTTTGGCGTAACCGAACAGAAAGGCGCCCGAGGTCGCAAAGTAAAGCAGCAGCGGCATCAGGATGGTGCCCACCGGGTCGATGTGTTTGACCGGGTTGAGGGTCACGCGGCCCAGCATCCAGGCCGTGTTGTCGCCAAAGTGCCGGGCCACATAACCATGCGCCGCCTCGTGCACGGTGATGGCGAACAGCACCGGCAGGGCGTAGATGGCGACGGTTTGAATCAGGTTGGCAAAGTCCATGGGGCAATTGTCTCATTGGCGGTATGCCCCCATGTTCGCTCGCTGCGCGTAGCTCTCTGCCCCCCCGGGGGGCGCTGCGCCTGCGGCCCGGCAGAGCCGGTTCCGCGGCCCCTGCTTGAAGGGGATGGCGCGTTGGTGAATTGCGTTCTGTGTGCTACAAGCCCAACGCCGCCAGGCTGCCGCTGCCGAGCCGTATGACGACCGGGTCCTCCCCCTGGCCCATGGGCGTCAGGTCGATCACCGTGGTGGCCTCCTGGGGACAGGCGCCGGCGTCGATGACCGCCGCCAGGTCGTGTTCCATCTGGTCGCGAATCTCGCCAGCGTCGTTCAGTGGCTCGGTCTGGCCCGGCGGGATCAGTGTGGTGGCCAGCAGCGGCGCGCCGTGCAGCTCCAGCAGCGCCTGCAGGGTCTTGTGCCCGGGCACCCGCAGGCCGATGGTCTTGCGCGAGGGGTGGCTCAGGCGCCGCGGCACTTCCTTGCTGGCCTCAAGGATGAAGGTGTAGGGCCCGGGCGTGGCGGCCTTGATCAGGCGGAACTGCTTGTTATCGACCCGTGCGTAGTTGGCCAGCTCGCTGAGGTCGCGGCACAGCAGCGTCAGGTGGTGTTTGTCGTCCACGCCGCGGATGCGGCGCAGGCTGTCGGCGGCGGTTTTGTCGTCGAGGTGGCAGACCAGCGCATAGCTCGAATCCGTGGGCACGGCAATGATGGCGCCGCGTGTCAGCAGCGCCACCGCCTGTTTGAGCAGGCGCACTTGTGGGTTGTCGGGGTGAATCTCGAAATACTGGGCCATGGTGTGTGTTTCGCAAGGGTGTCAGGACTCTGCCGGCCGCACACTGAACTCTTTCAGCACACGGCTTTCGCGCGCGGTCAGCCAGGCTCCTAGCGCGCCGCAGATGGCAATCATCAGCATGCCAATCATGGACCAGCCGTCCGGCACATGGGAAAAGGCGATCCAGCCGCCCACCATCGCAAAAGCGATCTGGGCGTACAGGTAGGGCGTGAGGGTGGCGGCTGGCGCCCGCATGTAGCCCAGAATCAGCATGAAATGCCCGACGGTGGCCGCCACGCCCATCAACAGCAGCCAGCCCCACAGCGACCAGGAGGGCAGCGCGATCCACACAAACGGCAGGGCCAGCGAGGCCAGCAGCGTGCCGACCCAGCCGGTGTACAGGTGCATGGTGATCGGGTCTTCGGTTTTGGCCAGCCGGCTGGTGAGCACCTGGAAGCCGGTGTTGGTCGCGACCATGCCCAGCGGCAGCAGCAGGGCCCAGGTGAAGTCTTCGCCGCCGGGTCGAATGATGATCAGCGTGCCGGCAAAACCGCCGAGCACCAGTGACCAGCGCAGGACCGAGACTTTTTCACCGAGCGCGGTGGCGGCCAGCAGCGTGATCAGCAGCGGCACGATGGCGCCGATGGCGGTGAACTCGGCCACCGGCATGTATTTCAGGCTCAGGAAGGCGAACAGGCTGCTGAGCAGCAGAAGCAGGCCGCGCAGGCACTGGAATTTCGGGTGGGCGGTGCGCAGCACGCTGAGACCGCGCAGCGGCAAGACCACGGCTGTGGTGGCGACTGCCTGGAAAAAGTAGCGAAACCACAGGGCCATCAGCAGCGGCACGCTGGCACTGACAAACTTGGTGGTGGTGTCCAGCGTGGCAAAAAAGCTGGTGGCTGCAATGACCAGCACAATGCCCGCCAGGGCCGAAGGCGCGCGGTTCACCGGATCCGGTCTTCCAGAAGCTCCCAGACGGGGGTCAGGTGACCGGGCAGAAAGGGCAGGGTGCCCAGGTCGGTGTGGCTTTCGTCGGGACTGTGGAAGTCGCTGCCGCGCGAGGCGGCCAGGCCGAATTCGATGGCAGTTTCGGCGTATTTCACGTATTCCTGCGTGCTGTGGCTGCCGGTCACCACTTCCACCGCCTGCCCGCCATGGGACTTGAATTCGGTGAACAGCGCGTATTCTTCGTTGGGGGTGAATTTGTAACGCCCGGGGTGCGCGATCACCGCCACGCCTTTGGCGCTGGTGATCCAGGCCACCGCGTCCTGCAGGCTGGCCCAGCGGTGCGGCACGTAGCCGGGTTTGCCTTCGGTCAGGTACTTGCGAAACACCTCGGAGGTTTCCCTGCAGACACCGGTCTCCACCAGAAAACGCGCGAAGTGGGTGCGCGAAATCAGGTCCGGGTTGCCGACAAACTTCAGCGCGCCTTCATAGGCACCGCGAATGCCGGCCTTCGCCAGCGAGTCGGACATTTCCATGGCGCGCTGTTCGCGGCCGCCGCGCGTGTTGCGCAGGCCCTGCTGCATGGCCGCGTCGTCGGGATCGAAGCCCAAGCCGACGATGTGCACGGTTTCGCCGGCAAACGTCACCGAAATTTCCGTGCCGGTCAGGTAGTGCATGCCGTGCGCCCGGGCCGCCGCCGCGGCGCGGTGCTGGCCGCCGATCTCGTCGTGATCGGTCAGCGCCCAGAGTTCGACGCCGTTGGCCTTGGCCCGTTCGGCCAGTGCCTCGGGGCTCATGGTGCCGTCCGACACCACGGAGTGGCAGTGCAGGTCGGCGTTCAGAATGTTTTGAGGGGTCACCCGGCCATTTTAGGCTTTATGCCCTGTTGGCGTTGTGTACCGCGCCATGGCCTACCATGGCAACTCCTCCTGAACCGCAACGGATTTGCCCATGATCACTGTCCATCACCTGAACCACTCCCGCTCGCAACGCATCCTCTGGCTGCTGGAAGAACTGGGCCTGGACTACGAGATCCAGCGCTACGAGCGTGACCCCAAGACCATGCTGGCGCCGCCAGCGCTGCGCGCTGTGCATCCCCTGGGCAAGTCGCCGGTCATCACCGACGGCGAGCTGACCCTGGCCGAGTCGGGCGCCATCATCGATTACCTGGTCGAGCGGTATGGCGCCGGGCAGCTTGCGCCGGCGGCGGGAACACCGGCGCGGCTGCGCTACACCTACTGGCTGCATTACGCCGAGGGTTCGGCCATGTCGCCGTTGCTGCTCAAGCTGGTGTTCGACAAGATAGAAAAAACACCCATGCCGTTTTTTGCCAAGCCAATTGCCAAAGCGATCAGCGCCAAGACCAAGGCAGCCTTCATCGAGCCGCAGATCAGGCAACACCTGGATTATCTGGAAGGGGAGTTGGGGAAAAGCACCTGGTTTGCCGGTGAGGCGTTCAGCGGTGCGGATATCCAGCTGAGTTTTGTGCTGGAGGCAGCGGCGGCGCGCGGCGGGCTGGACGCCAGCCGTCCGAAGCTGATGGCTTTTCTGGAGCGCATTCATGCCCGGCCAGCCTACCAGCGGGCCATCGCGCGCGGCGGGGAATACACCCTGCTGCACTGAATATTCAAGTCTTTTGTGCCTTCAGCCCTTGAAAGACGGGCGTAAACAGCTATCGATTCGATAGCGTGTCCGGCGCCCGCGCCGATTTCAGCGAAAGCCGAAGTAGGACAGGATGAAGCCGATGATGACGATCAGGCCGACGATGTAAATGATGGTGTTCATGTTTTCCTCTGGGCGGTTGCTGGATGCACCGGGGGGCACACCTTCTGTCCCAGATCATGACCGGGTCGGCGGTTTCCGGCTGTAGGCTGCCCCTGCCTGCGGCCGTCAGACAAGGGCTACGCTTGTGGTTGGGGGCTGGCGGCCAAAAGTGCCTAAATTTCCGCCGCCTCCACCAGAAATCGCACCCGTTTGATGCCCTGCCATTCATCGGCGTCGAGCCGGAAGGCGAGTTTGACGCGCGCCGGCAGCGACTCGGTATGGCCGAACCAGATGCCATCCACCGGCTGGCCCTGGTGTTTGAGCTTGAGCGACAGGTGTTTTTCGCCGACCAGCCGCTGCGAGACGACCTCGACCTCCTCGCTGAAGGTGGGCGCCGCAAAACCCTGGCCCCAGACCTCTTTGTGCAAGGTGTCGACCAGGTCGGCGCGCCGGTATTCGGGCGCCAGTGGGCCGTCGGTGTCGAGGCGGCGCAGCAAGGTGGCGGCGTCCAGCCACTCGTGCGCCACCTGCTGCAGCGCCTGCTCGAACACCTCGAAGTGTTCCTCTGCAATCGTGCAGCCGGCCGCCATCGCGTGGCCGCCGAAACGCAGCAGGACGTCGGGGTGGCGTTTGGCCACCAGGTCCAGCGCATCGCGCAGGTGAAAACCGGCAATCGACCGGCCCGAGCCCTTGAGCTCGTGTTCCTTGCCCGGCGCCTGGCTGGCGGCAAACACAAAGGTCGGGCGGTGCAGTTTGTCCTTGATGCGCGAGGCCACGATGCCGACCACGCCTTCGTGGAAGTCAGGGTCGAAAATGGCGATCGCCGGCGGCGGCTCCTCGTCCTCGTCGATCATCGCGTCGGCCGCGTACTGCGCCTGCTCGCGCATGCCGGCCTCGATGTCGCGCCGCTCGCGGTTGATGCCGTCCAGGGTTTTGGCCAGCTCGTCGGCGCGGCCCGCATCGTCGGTCAGCAGGCACTCGATGCCCAGCGTCATGTCGCTGAGCCGGCCGGCGGCGTTGATGCGCGGGCCGACGGCAAAACCAAAGTCGAAACCGGTGGCCACCGCCGTAACTCGCCCGGCGGCGGTGAACAACGCCGCCAGGCCGGCCGGCAGGGCGCCGCTGCGTATGCGCTTGAGGCCCTGCGCCACCAGGCGCCGGTTGTTGGCGTCGAGCCTGACGACGTCGGCGACGGTGCCGAGGGCGACCAGCGGCAGCAGGGTGTCCAGCTTCGGCTGATTGCTCGCGTCAAACACGCCGCGTTGGCGCAGCTCCGCGCGCAGGGCCAGCAGCACATAAAACATCACGCCGACCCCGGCCATGGCCTTGCTCTCGAACGTACAGCCGGGCTGGTTCGGGTTCACGATCACGTCGGCGTCGGGCAGCACGATGGCACCGTCCCTGAGCGCCGGCAAGTGGTGGTCGGTCACCAGTACCTGCATGCCCAGGTCGCGCGCGCGCGCCACGCCGTCGATGCTGGCGATGCCGTTGTCCACCGTGACCAGCAGGTCGGCGCCGGTGGCTTTGACGCGCTCGGCAATCGACGCGGTCAGCCCGTAGCCGTCAACCACGCGGTCCGGCACGATGTAGCCGACCTGGGTCGCGCCCAGCAGGCGCAGGCCGCGCAGGGCCACGGCGCAGGCAGTGGCACCGTCGCAGTCGTAGTCGGCCACCACGCAGATTGTTTTGTTCGCGGCGATGGCGTCGGCCAGCAGCACGGCGGCTTCCGGTGTGCCCTTCATGGACGCGGGCGGCAGCAGCCGCGCCAGGCCGTCGTCGAGTTCGTCGGCGGTGCGCACCCCGCGCGCGGCATACAACTGCGCCAGCAAGGGGTGGACGCCGGCCTGCTGCAACGCCCACACGCTGCGCGGCGGTGCTTCGCGTACTATTATTTTCATAGCTGCTCGAGCAGGACTGACAAGGACTGCTGGCCAAAAAGACTTTTCATGCGGGAGAAGATTCCGGTGGAGGTGGTTTCAAAGGTCAAGGCGTTGCGTTCGCCGCACAGGCTCAGCCGGACGCTCGCACCGCCTTGCTGCAAGGCGAGCAGCCGCGCGCCTTCGCTGGCATCAAGCGCCGTCCAGGCTTGTGTATAGGCAGTCCAGTCGTCGCTGAAAGCGGCTTGCGCCAGGCTGCGTGAGACCGTGGTGTCGGGGGGCACCCGGGCATGAAAGGAGTCAGGCAGGGCGCCGCTGCCGCTGATCCAGAAGGAGTTGACGGCCAGCTGCCTTCTTGCTGCACGCGCATCGTTGACCGCATGGGTGTAGAGCAGCATCTGCATCTCGTTCTGCAGCAACCTCATTGCGCGCCCGGGAACGCCGCCGGGCAGCCAGGGGTCCACATTGCGGCCCAGCACGCGGTCCAGCGAGGCACTCGGCAGGTCGCGAAACAGCTCGCCTTCGGCCAGCCAGCGTGTCGGCGCCGCATGGTGCAGCGTGATGCCATAGGTTTCGAAATAGGGCTGCATGGCCACCAGCAGCGTGCGCGATTCGGCTTCGGACAGGTCCAGCGCGGCCGGGTCGGTCATGGTGGCGTGTTCGCGGCCCATGGCCCAGTGGCAGGGTGTGATGAACGCCCAGGCCCTGGCCCCCGGCGCGCCACCGCCCTGCAGTTGCTCCCAGGCGGCCCAGGGGATCAGGCCGTCGGGCGCGGGCAGGCCCAGCCCCCGGGCCAGCACCCGCTCGTGCGGCGGCGACAGTGAGCGCACATCGCCGCTGTCGGTGTGGGCCAGCTTCATGCCCTGCAGCAACTTGCCCAGGTGACGCGTGGCGGTGGCGGGCAGAGCCTGGACGGCGGGCAGCCACGCATCGGAGGCGCAGGCGGCAAAGGGCAGCACCCAGTGGTGTTGGGGCGGGGGGAGGGAGGCGGGCATCCCCTTATTGTCCGGGAAGGCGCAACGGGATGCCACAATTGCCCTCATGCAAATCCCCTACGAACTGATTCTGGGCTGGCGTTACACGCGCGCAGGCCGCGCCACGCGGCGCAACGGGTTTATTTCCTTCATTTCGGGCGTTTCCATGCTGGGCATTGCGCTGGGCGTGGCGGCGCTGATCATCGTGCTCAGCGTGATGAACGGTTTCCAGAAGGAAGTGCGCGACCGCATGCTGGGCGTGATCTCGCACATCGAGGTGTTTGCGCCCAATGGCGCCGCCCTGCCCGATGTGCAGAAAACCCTGGCCGAGATCCGGCAGAACCCGAATGTGGTCGGCGCTGCCAGCTTTATTGCCGCGCAGGCGCTGCTGGCCCGCGGCGAGGACATGAAGGGCGCGATCGTGCGTGGCATCGACCCGGCGCTGGAGGGTCAAGTCACCGATCTGGCGGTCGACCTCAAGGACACGGCCCTGCCCAAGCTGGTGGCTGGCGAGTTCGGCGTCGTGCTGGGCAGCGAGCTGGCCCGTTCGCTGGGTGTGCGTGAGGGCGACCAGGTGACGCTGATTGCGCCCAGCGGCCAGGTGACCCCGGCCGGTGTGGTGCCGCGCCTGAAACAGATGACGGTGGTGGGGGCGTTTGACTCCGGCCACTTTGAGTACGACTCGGCGTTGGTCATGCTGCACCAGGACGACGCCGCAAAAATTTTCCGCCTCGAAGGCCCGACCGGCATACGCATCAAGCTCAAGGACCTGCACCAGGCGCGCGAAGTGGCGGCCGAGTTGTCGCGCAGCCTCAGCGGCGATTTGCTGATCCGCGACTGGACGCGCCAGAACAAGACCTGGTTTGCCGCCGTGCAGCTGGAAAAACGCATGATGTTCATCATCCTGACCTTGATCGTGGCTGTGGCCGCTTTCAACCTGGTCAGCACGCTGGTGATGACGGTGACCGACAAACGCGCCGACATCGCCATCCTGCGCACCCTGGGCGCCAGCCCGAAAAGCATCATGGGCATCTTCATGGTGCAGGGCGCCATGGTCGGCGTGATCGGCACGTTCTCGGGGCTGCTGCTGGGGCTTGGCATCGCGCTCAACATCGATGTGATCGTGCCCGCGCTGGAGCGGCTGCTCAACGCCAGCTTTCTGCCGAAAGACATCTACCTGATCAGCCGGATGCCCAGCGACCCGCAATACGCCGACATCATGCCGATCGCCGTGATTGCGCTGGTGCTGGCCTTTCTGGCCACCATTTATCCGAGCTGGCGCGCCAGCCGTGTGAACCCTGCAGAGGCCCTCCGCTATGAGTGAAAAGACTTCTGCAAATCCGATTCTCGGGCGCATAGCTTCGTTGCGCGGTGCTCGGAATCCTCACGTACCTGGGTACGTTCCGGTGTCCTGCGCTCCGTGCGCCTCACTCTGCATCCCGACAATCAAATTTTCAGAAGCCTTTTGGGGATACGCATGAGCGAGATAGTTTTGAAAGCCCAAGGCCTGACCAAACGCTTCCACGAAGGGCCTATCGACTTGACCGTGCTGCACGGCGTGGACCTGCAGGTGATGGCCGGCGAAACGCTGGCGATTGTCGGCGCCTCTGGTTCCGGTAAAAGCACCCTGCTGCACCTGATGGGCGGGCTGGACGCACCCACCAGCGGGAGCGTCGAGCTCAAGGGGCAACTGATGTCCTCGCTGTCGGCGGCCGAACAGGGCGATCTGCGCAACCGGCACCTGGGCTTTGTGTACCAGTTCCACCACCTGCTGCCTGAGTTCAGCGCGCTCGACAACGTCGCCATGCCCTTGTGGATTCGCGGCGAAGACCGCGAGAAAGCGGCGCAAACCGCCACCGCCATGCTGGCCAGCGTGGGCCTCAAAGACCGCATCCACCACCGCCCGGCCGAACTCTCGGGCGGCGAGCGCCAGCGCGTCGCGATTGCGCGTGCGCTGGTCACCCGGCCGGCCTGTGTGCTGGCCGACGAACCGACCGGCAACCTGGATCGGACCACCGCCGACGGCGTGTTCGAGCTGATGCTGCAACTGGCCCGCGAGCACGGCACCGCCTTTGTGATGGTGACGCACGACGAGACTCTGGCCGCGCGTTGTGGCCGGCGTTTCAGGCTGGTGTCAGGGCGCTTGTCGGAATGGGCCTGAGCGCGCCCCTGCGGGTGGCCAGTCCCGCGCAAGGGCATTAATAGGCCTCCCGCCCTGAAAAGGGCCGGGCGTGCATAATCTTGGGTCCCCTCGTAGCCCGCGCCTGCGCTTTTCCCTGCCGGTGAGCCCTTCAACATGCCGTGGCAGTGCCTTGCCCGCGGCCCAGGACAACGCCACCCGCGCATGACCGATCACTACACTGCCCTCGGGCTGGACAGCGCTGCCACGCTGGCTGACGTCAAGAAAGCCTTTCGCCAGAAGGCGTCGTTCTGGCACCCCGACAAAAATGCCGATCCACAGGCGCCGGCGCGTTTTCGGGCGGTGCAGGAAGCCTACGAAGTGCTGTCGGACGCGGAAAAACGCCAGGCCTACGACGACAACCGGCGCCGCAACCTGCTCGACAGCCCGTTGGCCACCGCAACCGATATCTGGCAAAACTATTTCAACCCGCTGCTCACATCTGAGCCCCGCTGACCCATGGAACTGAACAATGAAAAACCCGGCGGCATGAGCATTTCCCCCTATTTCCTCGACCTGCGTTCGGCCTACCAGTCCGAGATGGAGGACCTGCGCTTCGACTCCGAGGGACGCGACGTGCTGCAGCAGCGCCTGGCCGGCAAACGCCAGGAAATCGGTTTTCTGCTCCAGATGATGGAGCTCAGTCCCGAGATGGTGGCGGTGGTGTTTCACCAGGGTTTTGACTTCACCGGACGGGTCGCCATGGATCACCTGCTGACCCATGACGCCGATGTGTTTCCGGCCTGGAGCAGCCTGGCCGGCAGCTGTGAGCTGGCGCCCTGGGCTCAGGACCTGGCGCAGATCGTCCTCGAGTCACCGGGCGGCGACCGGTTTCTGACGCTGACGGCCGGCCTGGAATACATGGCGGGCTTGCCAGTCGCGGCGTCGGGGCTCGCCCTGGGCGGCGACGATGAAGACGAGGAAAGCGAAGAAAACGAAGAAGACGCCGACCAGGATGGCGACGATGGCGAGGGCGGCCAAGGCAGTGATGCCCGCGCACGCCAGGAAGCAGGGGCCGACTGGCTGGTCCAGCAGGGCTTCGACCAGAAAGACTGATGGAATCAACCATGACATGGAATATGAAGCCTTGAAGATGACGAACCACCTCGCCCTGATTGAAAAAACCCAAAGCCTGATTGCGGCCGGCGACATCGTGGGCGCCGAGTCGGCCCTGGTCGGACTGGCTGACGCAGAAGGGGACGCCGCGCTCATGGTGGTGCTGGAGCAGCTGCCGCCCAAGGACATCCTGGCCGTCATCCGCGAATACGACCATTCCAAGGAGTCGGTGGTCAGCCTGCTGGTGTCGCCCGCGCAGTTCGCCCGCGCCGTGGTGATCGAAAAACTCTACAAGGACCTGACCCGCACACATCTGCGCGGCATGGTCAACGCGGTCATCTTCCGCGATGACGCGGACCCGCTGGACTTTCTCAATGCGATCGGCGACCTGGACGGCGGCAGTGAGGCGCTGGCCGACTATTTTTCCGACCAGTGGAGCCGGGTCGAGGGCTTTGCGCGCAGCGGCAGTTTCGAGCCGGCTGACGAGTACGGCAAGATGCTGTCCCAATCCGCCCTGCTGGCCTCGGCCTACGAGAAGCCGCGTGTGCAGCAGGATGAAATTGCCGACCAGGACTGGATGGAACTCGCGTGGATTCTGCGTTACGAATTGCCGGACCTGTTCATCGAGATGCTGATGGTGTTGCGCGCCAAGGGCAGTGCCCACCAGGCGGCCGCTTCCGAGGAGGAGGACGAGGAAGACCTCGAGGACGACGGCAAGGTCGAGACCGGCGACACCGACCGTGGCAAGGCCACGCCGACGGCGCGCGAGTCCGACGAGGAATCGGCGATCTGAACCTCATCATTTCCTGACCGAAGCAAACACCGTGTCCACGCCTTCGCCTTCCGCCGTCTCGCTGTACGATGCCCGCCCTTTTTTCGAAAAGGCGCTGCAGCATGGTGTGCAACACGGCATCATCGGCCCGGAAAAAATCGAAGCCATGCGCATCGAGGGTCCCAAGGGTTTGGTGCAGATCGCGCGTTATTTCGGCAACGAGTTCTTGCGCCCGGAGCTTGAAAAAGCCCGCGACCGCATGGTCAACCTGATCAGCATTTACCTGGAAAGCAGCTGCGGCGGCGACTTGCAGCGGGCGGCCGAGTCGCTGCGCGATTTTTCCCTGCTGTCGCGTTCCAAGGGCGGTTCGGACATGCTCAAGGCCCTGATCGCCATGCCGCAGAACAGCCACTTTGGCATGAACGAACGCGGCGGTTTTCGCGACGAGCATATTCCGCTGCTGGCCAAATGGTCGCTGCGCAGTCTGACCGACTACCAGGCCGAACTCGCCAGGCGCAGCCAGGTCGCGCAGGTGGTGGATGCGGCCCTCTGGCTGGCTGGCGAGCTGGGCATGGACGCCGACGAGCTGGACGAGGCGGGCAAGGATGCCGAAGCAGTGATCCGCACCGCCTTGCTGGTGCTGGCGATGGGCCGCGTCGAGATGCCTGACTGGGTTGCATTCGAGAAAATGATTGTTGCCCTGCGCAAGAAGCATGGTGCCGCGCCCAGGGCGCTGCCTGTCGTGGTCCCAAAAAAACTGCCTGCGCATCTGCAGGGCGTGGTGGAGGCCGTGCGGCTGTCGGTGATGGCCGACGCGGCGAAAATCCTCGATGCCGCCCTGCCGGTGCGCCAGCTGTTTGACCGCAGCCCCGCCTTCATGGGCCGGTATTTCTGGGTCGAAGACGCTATGGCCGAAGTCGATCACCACGACCGCCAGGCGTCGGCAGCGTGGAACAAGGTCACCGGCGGGAACAGCGACGACGGTTCGCTGCTGACCCTGCTGCTGTGCGTGGCCGCCGGAACCACGCCCAAAACCATGCTGACCGAAAAAGGCGCCGCGACCCTGGTGCGCAAGATCTGGAAATCAGGTTTCCACCCCGCGCTGGCCCGGCAGTACCTGCTGGACCACGCTCCGGCGCAGCATCAGGACGCCTACGCCAGCTTGTGGGACGACTTTGTGGAAGAGGCGCAGCCCACGCTGCAAAGCGATGCGGTCCACGCGCTCAATGACGCGGTGGCGCTGCTGCGGCGGGAATGCCATGTGCAGTAGACGCTTGCCGCCTGTGGTGTCGGAAAACGTATTTTCTAAAGCGATTTAGGGTTGCAGCCCTTATTGAACGGACGCAGACAGCTATTGAATTAATAGCGAATGTTTTCTGTGGTTTGTCATCCCGGACTTGATCCGGGATCCATGTTTGTTGGCTACTTCACTTTTTTGAAGTGCTACGGCTTGCCAACAAGCCGGGACTCGCCCCGGCGGGCGACTTACTTTTCTTTGCTTCGCCAAAGAAACCTAAGGAAAAGAAAGGCGACCCGATGGTCTGGGTCCCTCCGCTTCGCTACGGGCAGCCTGCGGTGCTCTGTAAAAGCGGGGTCTGGCTAAACTCGCTTCGCTCAAACAACGCCAGCCCTGATCCGCTTTTACCTGCGCTCCTCGGCCCAGCCCGACGGGAGGGGGGGGAAATTCGGGTGCGGGGAGACCTGACGCGCTGCGCGCGTCAGGTCAGACTCCTGGCCGTCATGTTTGCACGCGGATGCAGCACACGCGGCCAAATGAAGCTCCCCGCCATCGCCCAGCGGGGCGAGGGAGGGGTGGGGGGAGGGAGTGGGGAGTTCAACCTACTGCCAGAGGCAAGCCGCAGACGCAGCGTGATGCCGGATTCGCCTTGAAGGCGAACCGGTGACTTCAAAGAATCCGGTTGAACCAAAGCAGCGACAAGCCCGCCGACAGCAGCGCCAGCACCGACGCCACCAGCGCCAGCAAGCCGGAGATTTCAGTTTCCTTTTTCTCCACGGTCAGGCGCGAGCTCAAGGTCTCGTAGACCTTCTTCAGATCCGCCGCCGTGCCGGCATAAAAGTATTCGGCCTGGGTCTTGTTGGCAATCGCCTTGAGGGTTTCCTCATCGAGGCGGACGCGCATGGACCAGCCTTCAAAACCGATGGTTTCACCGTCGACCGTACCCACACCCACGGTGTAGATGCGCACGCCGCGGTCGGCCGCCATCTTGGCGGCTTCCAGGGAGTCCACCCCGGTGGTGCGCTGGCCGTCGGTCAGCAGGATGATGGCCGCCGAGGTGTAGGAGCCGGGGGCCACCGGCGTGAATTCCTTCTTCGGCTCTTTCGGCGCCTGGTCAATCGCGATGCCGCTGTTGCGGTTGCGGCCATAGGTCAGCGACGCCAGGTCGATGCCCGCGTCCGGAAACAGCTCGGCCAGCGAAACGACGATGGCGTTGCCGATGGCCGTAGCGCGTTGCAGCTGAAACTTGTCGATGGCTGCGACCAGATCTTCCCGGCTGAGCGTGGGTTGCTGCACCACCGAAGCGGTGCCCGCAAACGCGACGATGCCGACCCGCACGCTGCGCGGCAGGTCGGCCAGGAAGGCCTTGGCAGCGTTTTGCGAGGCGACCAGGCGGTTCGGCTGAACGTCGGTGGCGCGCATGCTGCCCGACACGTCCATCGCCAGGATGATGGTTTCCTGCTGCGAGGGCAGGGTGACCACGGCGAAGGGCCGCGCGGCAGCCAGCAGCATGGCGGCGATGGCCAGCAGGAACAGCAGCGGCGGGATGTGACGCCGCAAGCTCTGGCCCGTGCCCATGGCTTCCCGCACGATGGACAGGCTGGCATAACGCAGCGCCATTTTCTTTTTGCGTCGCAGCAGCCACACGTAAACCCCAACCAGCAGGGGAAGGGCCAGCATCAACCACAAGAAATGGGGCCAGAGAAAAGTCATGGGAGGTGTCATGGGGTCATCTCCTTGCGGCTCAGGCAGCCGCCTTCAGGTGGCCGGGCAGCTTGCCGCGGCCGTGCCGGCCGGCAGCACCCGAGACCTGGCCGCGGCGCTTGCGCAATTCGGTGAAACGCATGATGGCGTCGACCAGGTCGCCGTCGGTGGACAACTCCAGCGTGTCCACGCCGGCCTGCGCCAGCGCCTGGCGCAAGTCGGCTTCACGCTGGGCGGCAATGCGTGCAAAGCGCTGGCGAAAACCTGCGTCGTGGGTGTCCACCAGCAACTGCTCGCCGGTTTCCGCGTCGCGTATCGGGATCAGTCCGAGGTCGGGCAGTTCGAGTTCCAGCGGGTCCAGCAGGCGCACCGCCACCACCTCGTGGCGCTGCGCCAGCCGGCCCAGTGTTTTTTCCCAGCCGGGCTCACTGATGAAGTCGGACACCACAAACACCGTGGAACGCCGGCGCAGCAACTGGGCGGCCGAGCTCAGGAGTTCGTCGAGGCGGGTGGTGACCTCGCCGGTGGTTGCGGGACGGGTCTGCAGCGTATGCAGCAGCTGCAGCACATGCGCGCGCCCGCCGCGTGGCGGCAGCACGGTGTCCACACCGGCGCCGTAGAGCATGGCGCCCACCCGGTTGCCGTGGCGGGTCAGCACGCGGGCCAGCACCGCGACGAATTCGCTGGAGACCTGGCTTTTGCGCTGGTCGCCCGAACCAAAATCGACCGAAGGGCTCAGGTCCAGCAGAAACCAGCTGGCCATTTCCCGATCCTCGGTAAACACGCGCACATGCGGCGACTGCAGGCGCGCGGTCACGTTCCAGTCGATGTGGCGCACGTCGTCGTGATGCTGGTACTCGCGCAGGTCGGCCAAGTCCATGCCGGTGCCGCGCATCAAGGTGCGGTAGTCGCCCTGCAGCAGGCCGTCGAGCCGGCGCAGCACGGTCCATTCCAGACGGCGCAGCACATGCTCGGCGCTGCCTTGGCTGCCAGCCTGCACCCGGGCTACCGACGCTTGGACGGGGGCTTCGGCGGGTTCGGGTTGGACGGATTTGCGGAACCAGTTTTTCATGACCAGTCACCACCTCGTGTAGGGCCGCCGGCGAGGGGCCCTCTGCTTCAAGCAGGGGCCGCGGAACCGGCTTTGCCGGGCCGCAGGCGCAGTGGCCCCCCCGGGGGGCAGGGAGCTACACGCAGTGAGCGACCGTGGGGGCAACATTTTTACGCCACCAGTTTTTCATGTTCAAGCGGACGCGCAGGCGCCGGAACTTTGGCCATGATTCTGGCGATCACGGTGTCCGCGCTCAGGCCCTCGGACAGCGCTTCGTAGGAGAGCACCAGCCGGTGCCGCAACACATCCGGCACAAGGTCCGTCATGTCTTCGGGCAGGACGTAGCTGCGCCCGCGCAGCATGGCCAGGGCGCGCGCGCCTTCGGTCAGGTTGATGGTGGCACGCGGGCTGGCCCCGAAGGTGATGAATCGGGCCAGGTCTTTCAGGCCGCTTTTTTCCGGGGTGCGGGTGGCGGAGACCAGGCGCACGGCGTACTGGATCAGCGAAGGGTCCACATAGACGCGCCGGCATTCGCGCTGCAGTTCGGCCAGCTGCGCGGTGGTGGCCACGCTGGAGACGGCCACGGCCGGCCCGATCACGCGCTCGACAATCACGAACTCCTCTTCGTCGCTCGGGTAGTCCACCAGCACCTTCATCATGAAACGGTCCACCTGCGCTTCAGGCAGCGGGTAGGTGCCTTCGGTTTCGATCGGGTTTTGCGTGGCCATCACCAGAAAGGGCTCGGGCACGCGGTGGGTTTCACCGGCGATCGTGACCTGGCGCTCCTGCATGACCTCCAGCAGCGCGCTCTGCACCTTGGCGGGCGCCCGGTTGATCTCGTCGGCCAGCAGTAAATTGGTGAACACCGGGCCCAGCGAGGTGCTGAAGTCGCCGGTTTTCTGGTTGTAGATGCGTGTGCCGACCAGGTCAGCTGGCACCAGGTCGGGGGTGAACTGGATGCGCTTGAAGTTGCCCTGGATGGTGTTGGCCAGGGTCTTGACGGTCAGGGTCTTGGCCAGGCCGGGCACACCCTCGACCAGCAGGTGGCCCTGCGCCAGGATGGCCACCATCACACGTTCGAGAAAACGGTCCTGGCCGACGACCACGCGTTTGACCTCGTAGAGGATCTGTTCCATCAGTTGCGCGGTGTGGGGGTCCTGCGAGGTGGCGGGTGTTTGCATGGGGAGGTCCTTCAGAAAGGCGGCAGGCCGACGGCGGAAGCGGCATTTTCAATCGGCACGGCAAAGGCGATGCCGACAAAGCTGCGCTGCTGGTTGGGGTTGAGGATGGCGGTGACGATGCCGACCACCTCGCCGTCCATGGTGACCAGCGGTCCGCCGGAGTTGCCGGGGTTGGCGGCCGCGTCGAACTGGATCAGGTTGGTCATTTCCTGCTTGCCTTCCGGTGAGCGGAAGGTGCGCTTGAGGCCGGAGATCACGCCCGCCGATGCCGACGGCCCGATGCCGAAGGGGTAACCCACGGCCAGCACATGGTCGCCGGAGGCCAGGTCGCCGGTGGAACGCATGGTCGCCGCAATCATGTCGTCAGGAATCTTGTGCGCCTGCAGTACCGCCAGATCGTTTTCGGGCTGGGCGCCGGTGATGTGCGCGGTGGATTCCAGTCCGTCGGAAAACACCACCTTGATGGTCTGCGCCCCCTGCACCACATGCAGGTTGGTCAGGATGATGCCTTTGTCCACAATCACCACGCCGGTGCCGACGCCGTACTCCTCGTCTTCCTTGCCGTTCTTGCTTTTACCGTAGCCGGTGACGCGCACCACTGAGGGGCGAATGGTGTCGTAGGCCTTGGCGACGGCCGAAGGCAGCTGGGCGGTTTCCAGCGTTTTCAGAACAGCGGCATTGATGTCGGCCTGCGTCAGCTTGCGGGGCTGCGGACGCAGCGCCAGCGACAGGCTGAGGACCAGCAGCAGCGCCATCACGGCCAGCGCGGTCCACAGCAGGCGCGGGCTGGACAGCGAGAAAAAGCGGGTTGCCGGAAGGGCGGGCGCGGCGGCTGGCCCGGCTGGCGCCTGCTGCCCGAGCGCCTCCACCGTAGGGGGGCTGCTGGAGCTGCTGTAGAGGGCGGGCCTGCGCATCCGTGTCACCTGTGAAAAGGGTTTTCCGGGGATTTCCGGACTGACAAATGCACGGTATCACGTCTGGCACAACCCTGCATATTCTTCAGGCATCCGTGGGGTCATGGCCGCTGGCCGCTGATCAGGCATCATGGAGAAATGCTTCGCTGGACAGATACCCATTGCCACCTTGATGCCGCCGAATTCGACAGCGACCGTGTCGCCGTGCGGGCGCGCGCGACGGCCGCCGGCGTGACGCATTGCGTTTTGCCGGCGGTCGGGGTGGCTGACTTTGCGGCCGTACGCACCCTGGCGCACGATTTTGGGGACAGTTATGCGCTGGGCATTCACCCGCTGTTGGTCGGCCAGGCGCAGGAGGGCGACCTGGCCCTGCTCGATGCCGAACTGGCCCTGCGAAAGGCCGACAGCCGGCTGGTTGCGGTGGGCGAAATCGGGCTTGATTATTTTGTGCCGGCCCTGACCCAAAGCCCCTTGCGCGAGCGCCAGGAGTTTTTCTACCGCGCGCAGCTCCTGCTGGCGCGCAAACACGGCCTGCCGGTGATCCTGCATGTGCGCCGCTCCGCCGACAAGCTGCTCAAGCACCTGCGTGAGCTCGCGCCGCAGGATGGCTGGCTCGGCATTGCCCACGCTTTCAACGGCAGCCGGCAACAGGCCGATGAATTTCTCAAGCTGGGCTTCAAGCTCGGTTTTGGCGGGGCCGTCACTTTTGAGCCGGCGCGGCAGCTCAGGCGCCTGGCGGCCGAATTGCCGCTGGAGGCACTGGTGCTGGAAACCGATTCACCGGACATTCCGCCGCACTGGCTGTACGCCACGGCGCAGCAGCGCGGCGAGGGCCAAGCCCAGGGCCGCAACGAGCCGGCCGAGTTGCCGCGTATTGCCGCCGTGGTGGCGGAACTGCGTGGCATGACGGTTGACGCCCTGGCGCTGGCGACCACGGCCAACGCCGGCGCGGCGCTGCCCGGGTTGCGGGCCCTGCAGGCATGCTGACCGGCCTGGCGCCGCTGGTCAGCCGCCGGACCCGCGTGCTCATCCTCGGCAGTTTTCCCGGGGTGGCCTCGCTGGCAGCGCAGCAGTACTACGGCCACCCGCAAAACCAGTTCTGGCGAATTCTTCAAGCCATTTGGCCAGCCAGCCCAATGCCGACGGGCGCAGACAGCTATCAAAGTCGTAGCGAATGGCTGCTCGACAGGCAGCTCGGCGTCTGGGACGTGTACGCCGCCTGCGAACGCGAGGGCAGCCTGGACAGCCGCATCCGCCAGCCGGTGGTCAACGATTTCGCGCAGATGCTGCAACAGTGTCCGGCGCTGGAAGCCATCGCCCACAATGGCGGCGAAAGTTTCAAACACGCGCGCCACACTGCGCTGCTGGGTTTGCCCGTTTATAAATTGCCGTCCACCAGCCCGGCCAACGCCTCCTGGTCGTTTGAGCGCAAACTCGCTGCCTGGCGCGACGTATTTGAAAAACACAGATTGACCGATTGACCCGATGGCCCGCAAAGAAACCAGCAACCCGTTTCCCGAGGCAGAACTGCCCGAGGTGAATTTCTCCGACTACGGCGATGTCCGCTACTTGCACCTGGGCACGCAGTGGGTGCAGGGGTCCATGCTGCTGGACAAACCCTTCGACATCGAGCTGGAGTATGTCCAGCGCATGATGGTCTGGCTGCTGCTGGCCGAGTCCGGCCCGGTGGCTGCGCGACACGCGATGCAACTGGGGCTTGGCTCGGCGGCGCTGACCAAGTTCTGCTACAAGAAACTGAAGATGAAAACCACGGCCATCGAGCTGAATCCGCAGGTGCTGGCTGCCTGCCGGCTGTGGTTCAAGCTGCCCGCCGACGACCTGCGCCTGAAGGTCATCCTGGCCGACGCCGCGCAGGAAATCCGCAAGCCGGTGCACCACGGCACGGTGGACGCGCTGCAGGTGGACCTGTACGACCACGAAGCGGCGGCGCCGGTGCTCGACAGCGTGGACTTCTACGAGGATTGCCGCGAGCTGCTCACCGAGGACGGCGTCATGACAGTCAACCTGTTCGGGCGCGACTCCAGCTACATCAGCTCGTTGGAAAAAATAGCCGAGGTTTTTGGCCCCGAATCCGTCTGGGCCTTCAAGCCGACGCGCGAGGGCAACACCGTCGTGGCGGCGCAACGTGAGCCGACCCGGCCGGAGCGGGGGGAGTTGTCGCAACGGGCCGAGATGATCGAGTCCCGCTATGGCCTGCCGGCCAAAAAGTGGTTGCGGCTGTTCAAACCCGTTTTTTGAGCGTCCCGGGAGAAGTTCTACGTCGCGAGGGGGTGATCAGGTAAAGTGCCTGCATGCGTGCTGCCGTGCCTCCCAAACACCCCCCTGAATCCACCACCCGGTCTGCCGTCCCGGTCGGGCCACTGGACTGGCGCCGGCTGGTGGAATGGCTCGGGGACGACGGGCTGATCTCGGCGGCCGAGGCGCAACGCACGATTGCGCGTTGCTCGCAGGTCCAGAGTGCGCAGCACCCGCTGATCCGGCTCGCCAGCGTCAGCATGACCCGCGTGTCCGACGGCAAGCCGCTCGACATTGAAACCATTTCCCAGTGGCTGGCCGGCCGCGCCGGCCTGGGCTACCTGCGCATCGACCCGCTGAAGGTGGACGTGGGCAAGGTGGCCGACACCATGTCGGCCGTGTATGCCGAACGCCACAAGGTGCTGCCGGTGCAGGTCACGCCGTCCGAGGTGGTGGTGGCCACCGCCGAGCCCTTCGTCACCGACTGGGTCTCCGAGGTGGAGCGCCAGGCCAAACGCAGCGTGCGCCTGGTGGTGGCCAACCCGCTGGAGATTGCCCGCTACACCGCCGAGTTTTTTGCGCTGGCCAAATCGGTGAAGGCGGCCATGAAGGCCGGTGGCAATGCCGGTGCCGCCAGTTTCGAACAGCTGGTGGAGCTGGGCAAAACCAACAAGCAGCTCGACGCCAACGACCAGGGTGTGGTGCAGGTGGTGGACTGGCTCTGGCAATACGCCTTTGACCAGCGCGCCAGCGACATTCACCTGGAGCCGCGGCGCGACCAGGGCGTGATCCGTTTCCGCATCGACGGCGTGTTGCATCCGGTTTACCAGCTGCCCATGGGCGTGCACAACGCGATGACGGCACGCATCAAGCTGTTGGGCCGCATGGACGTGGTCGAGAAGCGCCGGCCGCAGGACGGCCGCATCAAGACCCGCAACCCGCGCGGCGACGAAATCGAGATGCGGCTGTCCACCTTGCCGACGGCCTTCGGCGAAAAAATGGTGATGCGGATCTTCGACCCCGACACCACCGTGAAGGACCTCGACGCGCTGGGCTTTTCCCAGCACGACGCGACGCGCTGGGAGCAGCTCGTCAAGCGGCCCTATGGCATCGTGCTGGTGACCGGGCCGACCGGCTCGGGCAAGACCACCACGCTGTATTCAACGCTCAAACGCATCGCGACCGAAGAAGTCAACGTCAGCACCATCGAAGACCCGATCGAGATGATCGAGCCGGCCTTCAACCAGACCCAGGTGCAGGCGCACCTCGATTTCGATTTCCCCGAAGGCCTGCGCGCGCTGATGCGGCAGGACCCGGACATCATCATGGTCGGCGAAATCCGCGACCTGCAGACTGCGGAAATGGCGGTGCAGGCCGCGCTGACCGGCCACCTGGTCTTCAGCACGCTGCACACCAACGATGCGCCGTCGGCGGTGTCGCGCCTGATGGAGCTCGGCGTGCCTTCCTATCTGATCAACGCCACCTTGCTGGGTGTGCTGGCGCAGCGGCTGGTGCGCACGCTGTGTCCGCAGTGCCGCGAGAAGGACGAAGGCAGTTCGCGCGAAACACTCACCGAAATCGTCAAGCCCTGGCAGATCAACGGTGCCTACCAGCCCTACAAGCCGGCCGGCTGTGTCGATTGCCGCATGACCGGCTTCCTGGGCCGCATGGGACTGTATGAACTGCTGACGGTGACCGAGGCCTTCAAGGACAAGGTCACCAAAGAGCCCAGCATTGACGCGTTGCGGCGCCAGGCCGTGGCCGACGGCATGCGGCCGCTGCGGCTGGCGGGCGCGCTCAAGGTGGCGGAGGGCCTGACCACCATCGAGGAAATCCTGTCCACGACACCGCCGATGTCCTGAGCCCTGTCCCGGCCGGGACAGATGGGCTGTTTCTGCCCCTTTTCTGCGTAAGTGAAAGCCACATCCCTTTCAGGGGCAATTCCATGCACAATCCAGCGATTCATTCTTTAGTTAGAGGAGACAAACCGTGAATATCAAGAGTCAAAAAGACTTTTTTTGCGGCCTGATGTTCATGGCCGTCGGAGGCGCATTCGCATGGGGCGCCAGTACTTACAACGTGGGTACGGGCGCGCGCATGGGCCCCGGCTACTTCCCGCTGATGCTGGGTGTGTTGCTGGCCGTCATCGGCGCAGCGATTACCTTCACGGCGCTGGTGGTTGAAACCGAGGGCGGCGGCAAGATCGGCAAGATTGCCTGGAAGCCTCTGATCTTCGTGATCTCCGCCAACGTCGTGTTTGGCATCCTGCTGGCGGGTCTGCCCGCCATCAAGTTCCCGGCCTTCGGCATGATTGTGGCGATTTACGCCCTGACCTTCATTGCCAGCATGGCGGAAGCCGGCTGGAAATTCAAGACCACCTTGATCCTCGCTACGGTGCTGGCCGTCGGCAGCTACATCGCCTTTGTTCTGGCGCTGAAGCTGCAGTTCCCGGTGTGGCCGTCCTTCATCACCGGCTAAGGAAAACAAAATGGATCTGATTACAAATTTGTCCTTGGGTTTCAGCGTGGCCTTCACGCCGATCAACCTGATGTATGCGTTTTTTGGCTGCGTTCTGGGTACGCTGATCGGCGTGCTGCCGGGCATCGGCCCCGTCGCCACCATCGCGATGCTGCTGCCCGCCACCTATGCGCTGCCACCGGTGTCCGCGCTGATCATGCTGGCCGGCATTTATTACGGCTCGCAGTACGGCGGTTCCACCACCGCCATCCTGGTGAACTTGCCCGGCGAGTCGTCGTCCGTGGTGACCTGTATCGACGGTTACCAGATGGCCAGGAAGGGCCGAGCGGGGCCGGCGCTGGCCGCCGCCGGACTCGGTTCGTTTTTTGCCGGCAGCGTGGGCACGCTGATCATCGCGGCCTTCGCGCCGCCGTTGACCGAACTGGCCTTCAAGTTCGGCCCGGCCGAGTATTTCGCCCTGATGGTGCTGGGCCTGATTGGCGCCGTGGTGCTGGCTTCGGGCTCGCTGCTCAAGGCGGTGGGCATGATCGTGCTGGGTCTGCTGCTGGGCCTGATCGGCACCGACGTGAACTCCGGCGTGGCGCGTTTCAGCTTTGATGTGCCCGAACTGACCGACGGCATCGGTTTTGTCGTGATCGCCATGGGTGTGTTCGGTTACGGCGAGATCATCAGCAACCTGTCCCAGCCCGAGCATGAACGTGAAGTCTTCACGGCCAGTGTGACGGGGCTGTTCCCCACCAAGCAGGATTTCAAGGACATGGCCCCGGCCGTGTTGCGCGGCACGGCCCTGGGTTCGGCCCTCGGCATCCTGCCCGGCGGTGGTGCCTTGCTGTCGGCCTTTGCCGCCTACACCCTGGAGAAGAAGATCAAGGGTCGTCCTGGTGAAGTGCCCTTCGGCCAGGGCAACATCCGCGGTGTGGCCGCCCCTGAATCTGCCAACAATGCAGGCTCGCAGACGTCGTTCATTCCGCTGCTCACGCTGGGCATTCCGCCCAACGCCGTGATGGCGCTGATGGTGGGCGCGATGACGATCCACAACATCCAGCCCGGCCCTCAGGTCATGACCAGCAACCCCGAGCTGTTCTGGGGCCTGATTGCCTCGATGTGGATCGGCAATGCCATGCTTGTGATCCTGAACCTGCCGCTGATCGGCATCTGGATCAAGCTGCTGACCATCCCTTACCGCCTGCTGTTCCCGGCGATTGTGCTGTTCTGTGCGATTGGTGTTTATTCGACCAACAACAACACCTGGGACATCTGGATGGTGGCGATTTTCGGTGTGATTGGTTATGTTTTCATCAAGCTCGGTGCTGAACCTGCGCCGCTGCTGCTGGGTTTCATCCTGGGCCCCATGATGGAAGAAAACCTGCGCCGTGCGCTGCTGCTCTCGCGCGGCGACTGGAGCGTGTTTGTGACCCGTCCGCTGTCTGCCGGCCTGCTTGCCGCCGGGGCCTTGCTGCTGGTGATCGTGCTCTTGCCGGCGGTCAAGAACAAGCGCGAAGAGGCTTTTGTCGAGGACTGATCCCTCGGCAACAGGCCCCAACGGCACCTTCGGGTGCCGTTTTTTTTGAGTAAAACTGTCTGAACCCTGTCGTCCGGAAAACCGTTGCACAATGGCGAAATGAAACGTAGACATATCATTTTTATGACGGTGGCTGGCGTTGCGGTGGCTGCCGCCTTGCCCGCCGCGGCGCAGACTTCTGCAGCGGCTACCAGCGCGGCTTTCCCCGCGCGGCCCATCCGCATGATCGTGCCTTTCCCGGCGGGCGGCGCCACCGACATCCTGGCGCGTGCACTGTCGCAGAAGCTCGGTGAAAAAATCGGCCAGACCGTGGTGGTTGACAACCGGCCTGGCGCCGGCGGGACCATAGGCGCCGATGCCGCGTCCAAGGCTGCGCCCGATGGCTACACGCTGCTGCTGGCGACCTCGAGCACCCACAGCATAGGCCCGGCCATCAACCCGAAAATCCCCTACAACGCCGAGACGGATTTCACCCCGATCGCCTATGTCGCCAGTTCGCCCAATGTCGTGCTGGTGCCCAACTCCTCGCCGGCCCGGACCATGCGTGAGTTCATCGACCATGCGCGGAAAAATCCGGGGCGGCTGAACTACGCGTCCAGCGGCAACGGCACCATCGTGCACCTGACCACCGAGTACTTCAAGGCGCAGTCCGGGACCTTCATTCTTCATATCCCCTACCGCGGCACCGCGCTGGCCATGCCGGACCTGATCAGCGGCAAGCTCGATGTGCTGTTCGATTCCTTTGTCACCGGCATGCCGCATGTCAAGGATGGCAAGCTGCGCGCCCTGGCCGTGACCACCCTCAAGCGCACCGCGCTCGCGCCTGATCTGCCGACGGTGTCCGAGGTCCTGCCGGGCTTCGAGTCGGTGACCTGGTTCGGCGTGTACGGCCCCAAAGGCCTGAATGCCGAGCTGACGGCCCGGGTGAACCAGGCGCTCAATGCGGCGCTGGCCGACGCCGATGTCAAAGAGCGTTTTGCCCGTCTGGGCGCCGAGCCCACCGGCGGCACGCCGCAGGCTTTTGCGGCAATGGTCAGGACCGACAACGCCAAGTGGAAAAAAATCATTTCCGAGCGCAGGATCACCACCGACTGACAGCGCCTGTCCGGCGCCAGGGCCTGGCGCCAACCCTCTCATTTCCAGAGCCATTCATGAACTTCGACTACAGCAATCCCTACACCTCCACCCGCATCCCCCTGTTTGCCCGCAATGTGGTGTCCACCTCGCACCCGCTGGGCGCGCAGGCTGGCCTGCGCATGCTGCTCAAGGGCGGCAACGCGGTGGATGCCGCCATTGCCGCGGCCGCTGCCATGACCATCGTCGAGCCGGTCAGCAACGGTCTGGGCAGTGACGCCTTCTGCATTCTGTGGGACGGCAAGGAATTGCATGGCCTCAATGCCTCGGGCCGTGCACCGCAGGCCTGGACGCCGGATTACTTCAAGCGCAAATACGGCGACGGCGCCGCCACCCCGCCCAAGCGCGGCCTGGATTCGGTGACCGTGCCCGGTGCCGTGGCCGGCTGGGTGGCCATGAGCGAACGTTTTGGCAAGCTGCCGTTTGCCGACCTGATGGAGCCCGCGATCGAAATTGCCGAGCGGGGCTACCTGCTGCCGCCAGTGGTTCAGCAGAAGTGGGCGGCCGCGACCAGCGAACTGAAGGCGATGCCCGGTTTTGCACAGTCCTTTCTGCCCTGGGGCCGCGCGCCGAATGTCGGTGAGCTGTTCCAGTTCAAGGCGGCGGCCAGGGCGTTGCGGGCGATCGCGCAAAGCAAGGGCGCGGCCTATTACGGCGGTGAGATCGCGCAGGCGATTGAGAAATTCTCGGCCCAAAACGGCGGCAGCCTGACGGCCAAAGATTTTGCGTCCTACCAGCCGGAGTGGGTCCAGCCCATCGGCAAGGACTACCGCGGCTACACGCTGCACGAAATTCCGCCGAACGGGCAGGGCATTTCGGCCCTGATTGCACTGGGCATCCTCGACAAGTTCGATGTGGCCGGCCTGGCGGTGGACGGCGTGGACTCGCAGCATTTGCAGATCGAGGCGATGAAGCTGGCGTTTGCCGACGTCTACAAATACGTGGCGGAGCCATCGTCGATGGAGGTGAGCGTCGATCAAATGCTCGATGACAGCTATCTCGCCTCCCGTGCCAAACTCATCGACATGAAAAAAGCGCAGGACTTCGGCGCCGGCAACCCGGTCAAGGGCGGCACCATTTACCTCACCGCGGCCGACGAGGACGGCATGATGGTCAGCTTCATCCAGAGCAACTACATGGGCTTTGGCTCGGGTTGTGTCGAGCCCGACTTCGGCATCAGTTTGCAAAACCGCGGCCACGCCTTCAGTGTGCAGGCTGGTGTCAACCAGGTGGCGCCGGGCAAGCGGCCTTTCCACACCATCATCCCGGCCTTCCTCACGAAAGACGGGCAGCCGGTGATGAGTTACGGCGTGATGGGCGCCAACATGCAGCCCCAGGGCCACATGCAGACGCTGGTGCGCATGCTCGACTACCAACAGAGCCCGCAGGCCGCCTGCGATGCGCCGCGCTGGCGCTACAACGCCGGTTTCGAAATCAATGTCGAAGCGGCGATGAACCCGCAAACCGTGCAGGCCCTGGCGGACCGGGGCCACCGCATGGAAGTCATCAATGACTCCTACCAGGACTTCGGCGCGGGCCAGTTCATCTGCCGCGCCGGCGATCCCAAGGTCGAGGGGTATGTGGCGGCCAGCGACAGCCGGCGCGACGGCCAGGCCGTCGGTTTCTAAAATTTCCCCTTGTCCAGAAGTTCAGAGCAAAAAGCACTTCCAGCCCACGATGAACGGGCGCAGGCAGCTACCAAAAGCATAGCATCCGGCTTGCTGCTAGCGACGTTCGGCGCCATCGCCTTTAGCGGCAAGGCGATCATCGTCAAGCTCGCCTACCGCTACGGCGTCGATGCGGTCACGCTCATCATGTACCGCATGCTGTTTGCGCTGCCGATCTTTGCCGTGATGGCCTGGTGGGCCAGCCGCGGCAAGGCGGCCCTGACCCGCAAGGACTGGCTGGGCGTGCTCTGGCTCGGTTTCACCGGTTATTACCTGGCGAGTTTCCTGGACTTCGCCGGGCTGGCCTACATCAGCGCCTCGCTCGAGCGGCTGATTCTCTACCTCAATCCCACCTTGGTCCTGCTGCTGGGTCTGGTGTTGTACCGCAGGCGCATCACGACGCCGCAAATCATGGGCATGGCGATCAGCTACAGCGGCGTGGTGCTGGTCTTCGGCCACGAGATCACCCTGCTGGGGCCGGATGCCGCCTGGGGCGCGCTGCTGGTGTTTCTCAGCGCCGTCAGTTATGCGCTCTACCTGGTCTACAGCGGCGAGATGGTCAAACGCCTGGGCGCCTTGCGGCTGGTGGGCCTGGCCACCACGGTGGCCTGCCTGTGCTGCATCCTGCAGTTCCTGCTGCTCAGGCCGCTCAGTGCTGCGGCTGTGGCGCCCGAGGTGATCTGGCTCTCCGTGCTCAATGCCACGCTGTGCACGGCGGCCCCGGTGCTGATGGTGATGATGGCCATCGAACGCATAGGCGCCAGCATGGCCGCGCAGACCGGCATGGTCGGCCCGATGTCCACTATTTTGATGGGCGTGCTGATTCTCGGGGAGCCTTTCACCGCCTGGGTGGCGGCTGGGACGGTGCTGGTGATTGCGGGGATTTTTGTGTTTAGCCGTTCTGGCAAATGATGGTTTTTGGGGGCTTCTGGCGTCACGCTCCGTTCCCGGTTGGTTCTGAACAGTAGGACTGACTCCCCACTCCCACCCCTAACCCCTCCCTCGCCCCGCTGGGCGATGGAGGGGGACTTCATTTGGCCGCGTGCGCTGCGCTCGCGTGCAAACATGACGGTCTGTTGGGATTCCCGTCCTTGAAGCGCTGCACGCTTCAAGGACTCCGGATGAATTCGGTATGCGGGAATTTGTGTTTTGTCTTTCCCCCCCACCCGTCGGGCTGGGCCGAGGAGCGCAGCTGAAAGTGGAACAGGGCGAGCGATTGTCTGAACCGAAGGCGA
The DNA here is from genome assembly GCF_943371715.1 of Polaromonas sp. YR568. Taxonomy (GTDB): domain Bacteria; phylum Pseudomonadota; class Gammaproteobacteria; order Burkholderiales; family Burkholderiaceae_C; genus Polaromonas. The sequence continues at coordinate 33,633 of NZ_CALRVW010000030.1, forward strand.
GTTCGAGCTCGACCCCACTTTCGGCGAGCACCGCAGGTTGCCCCGAAGCGCAGCGCAGGGGACCCAGACCATCGGGTCGCCTTTCTTTTCCTTAGGTTTCTTTGGCGAAGCAAAGAAAAGTAAGTCGCCCGCCGGGGCGAGACCCGGCTAGTACGAAAAATCAAGCAAAGTTCGAGCTCGCATAGGCCCAGTCCGAACGCTGAAAAAGCGGTCCTTACTTTTTCGCAGGGACTCGCCGCCCGGTCGGCACGGTGACCGCTGGCGCATCGGCACGGCTGGCCGTGCGTGCGGCCGCCAGGCCTTCCATGCGTTGGGCCACGGTGACGGGCTGCTGTCCGCTCAGGCCGTCCATGCGGTTGCCCATGGCCTGCTCCAGCAGGTCCAGCCGCTGCTGCGCCGGTGGGTGGGTGTTCAGCGACAAGGCAAACAGCGGGTTGTCCGGCGTGGCGGTACGCAGCTGCTGCAACACGGATACCAAGCCATAGGGGTCGAAACCGGCGCGTGCGGCCAGCGCCACACCGCTGCGGTCGGCATCGAATTCATCGGTCTGGTCCAGCCCGCGTGAATACAGGTCGCGCCCCAGATTGAGAAACTGGGCCGACACCGCGCCCGCCAGGTCGCCCTTGACCTGCGAGCCGATAACCTGCGTGAGCAGGCCGGCCCGCGCGGTTTTGGCAATCGCCTGCAGGTGGTGTTTAGCGGTCACGTGGGTGATTTCATGCGCCAGGATGCCGGCCAGCTCGGCCTCGTCGGCAACCCGTTCGACCAGCCCCTTGGTCACGAACACATAACCGCCGGGCGCGGCGAAAGCGTTGAAGCCGGCATCGTCCAGCACTGCGAAGGTCCAGGGCAGCTGCGGCCGCGCGGACTGCAGGCTGATCCAGCGTCCCAACTGGTTGACATAACGCTGCAGCACCATGTCGGGATGCAGCGGCTTGCTGCCCAGCAGCACGGCGGCCAGCTGGCGGCCGATTTCAATTTCCTTCGGTTCGTCGATCTGCTCGAGCGACTGCGACAGCAGGCCGAGGTCACCGGCGCGGGATGCCTGGCCAGCGCCAGCCGGGGCGAAGCTGGCGCCCAGCATGTTTCCCAACATTCCCCCGGGCGAGGCCGGCTGGGCGGTCGCCGGCGCTTCGGCAGGGGCGGCCTGGCGCAGAAAGGAGCCCAGCAGGTTCAGCGCCTTGCCGGCGTCCTGGGCCTGCGCCGGCATGCAGGCCAGACCGGCGGCCAAGGCCAGCGGCAGCAGCCGGGCCGGTTGCAGGAGGCGATGTGGCAGGTTCATGGGTGGCTCCCTAGTTGCTATTGCCCATGGGGCCGGCGTTTTGCAGCGGCGCTGGTGCTGGCTCGGGCAGGGCGTCCACCGGCCGGCTGCTGAGGGCCGCCGCGCTGGCGAACTGGCGGGCCTGGTCGGCATCCATGCGCAGCGCGTCGGCTTGCGCCACCGCGGCCATGTTGGGTTGCGCACGTGCCAGGTCTTCCGCGCCCAGCCCGCGTATGCCCACGGTGGAGGTGGCGGTGGTGGCTCCGCCCTGGGCGCTGCCCTTGTTGAAGAAGCTGGTCAGGCCGCGCAGCGCATTGGCGCCGGCGCTGGGCGCCGCGGCGCTGCTGGCCGTGCCCACGTCAAACATGTGGACCCAGCCGCTGGCGCCTTCGGCGGTACGCACCTGGATCCACGCGCCCTGGCGTGCGCCGGAGCGCGTCACCGGCGTGCGCGCCGCCAGCGGGGCCACGCTGCGCGATGTTTCCCCCGGCGCCTCGCGCAATTCAGTGGTTCGCTTGACCAGCACCGCCTCGGTTTGTGCCTGGGCCAGGGCGCTGCCCAGCAGAAGGACGCAAGAGCCCAGCCACCGAACGCGCCTGGATTTACTCAGTATCATGGCCCATCAACTTTCAACGAAGAAGCGGAAATTATTATGGATTTAGGTATTGCAGGCAAATGGGCTTTGGTGTGCGGCGCAAGCAAGGGTCTCGGTCTGGGCTGTGCGCAGGCGCTGGTGCGCGAAGGCGTGAACGTGCTGATCGTCGCGCGCGGCGCCGAGGTGCTGGAAGCAACTGCTGCAAAATTGATAGCTGACAGCGCCCGGCCGGCAAGCGCCAGCGTGCAGTTTGTTGCGGCAGACATCACGACCGTGGAAGGCCGCGCGGCGGTCTTCGCGGTGCGCAAGGACTTCGACATCGTGGTGACCAACGCCGGCGGTCCGCCACCGGGCGACTTCCGCGAGTGGGATCGCGACGCCTGGATCAAGGCATTGGACGCCAACATGCTGACCCCGATCGAGCTGATCAAGGCCACGGTGGACGGCATGGCGGCGCGCGGTTTTGGCCGCATCGTCAACATCACCTCCAGCTCGGTGAAGGCGCCGATCGACATTCTGGGATTGAGCAACGGTGCGCGCAGCGGGCTGACGGGTTTTGTCGCCGGCGTGGCGCGCACCAAACTGGCGGCCCAGGGTGTGACGATCAACAACCTGCTTCCAGGCAAGTTCGACACCGACCGCATCGCCACCACCGTGCGTGCCGCCGCCGAGAAGTCCGGCAAGAGTGTCGAGGAGATCCGCCGCACGCAACAGGCGCAAATTCCTGCCGGTCGTTTTGGCACACCCGACGAATTCGGTGCGATCTGCGCCTTCCTGTGCAGCACGCATGCCGCTTACATGACCGGCCAGAACGTGCTGGCCGATGGTGGTGCCTATCCGGGAAGTTTCTGAACGGGGCGCTGGCGCTTACCGGATCCTTGCGCGGCTCCACCATGCCAGGACCAGCAGCAGGACGGCAATGATGCCGATGCCTGCCAGCGCCATGTCGGGTACATAGTAGGTGGTGTAGACCTCCCAGCCCAGCAGGCGCAGTGCGGTCGATACCTCGGTATAGATGCCCACCAGATGACCGCCGAGCGTGCCGGTGATGCCCAGCAGCGCGCTTCCCAGCAGTGCCAGATCGGCCATGATCCAGCGTGTCATGCCATCCCACACTGCTTCACCGCGGCGCCAACGCACAAACAGGACAAGGGCCCAGTACGCCACCGTCCAGCTCGCCGTCAGCACATGGTTGCGCGCGAGGGCTGAAGCGGAAATGGTTTCCCAAGGCCAGACCATGAGGCCAATCGAGAAGGCGATGACGCCGAAGATCAGGCTGATGCTGAGCAGGGGCACGAGCGCATGGTCCACCGACCTGGCCAGCGGCCCACTGGAAAAAGCGCGCAACAGGATGGCCAGTGTGGCGGTCATCCACAGGGCGATGGGAAAGTGAACCATCAAAACGTGATACGGGGCCATGGTCAAACTCCTGGGTTGCGTTTGAGCAACTGGTTGAGGGCGATGCCGAAAGCGGCGATCAGGACAACACCGGCAAGCAGAGTCCACAGCCACTGGCGATAAATGGCGTCGGCAAATTCGGCTTCGATGCCGTAATGTTTGAGTTGATCGACGCTATGGTGTGTTGTCACCGGCTGACCCTTGCGGATGAACTCGGCACCCGCATGTTTTGTGCTGTTGAGGTGAGGCCAGCTGACCTGGCCGGGGTAGAACAGCTCGACGGTGGTCCATTGGGCGCCCCATGGCGGCGCATCACCTGCAAAGCTCGTCGCCACGATATCCCCGGCACGTCCCAGGCCGAGTGAAGCAGGCAGGGAAACATAGTGCCAGCGACCGCCTGTGGCATTGCGATGAATGGCGAATGCAACCGCGTAAGCGCCCTGATCCTTGAGAACCTTGTCGTCCAGCGGATTGCCGGTGTCGAGTTTGCGCGTGAGTGTGACATCCCAATAGCCATCGGCCCAGCGGCCCTTGCCCTGCACCGCGATGTCGGCCATGGAGCCCTCGGGTGTGCGCAAGGTGCGTCGTGGCAAGGTGTCGCCGTTGACCCAGCCAGCAGCCGGATCAAAAGGCACCGCTTCGCCTTCACGCAGGAAATAGGTGGAATCCTGGGCAATCTTGCCCTGCTTGATGTCATCCCATTTCAGGGCCTTGTAGCCAGTGGTGGCCGCGTTGAACATCAGCCTGGGTTGCTTTTTCTCGCCATCCCAGTTGCTGCCGGCTGAACTTTTGCCCGCGTCGCCCAAACGTGCTTCTGCAATCAACTGGTCGTCCGACATGTTGATCGGGTTTGAGCGGTGGCCGCGCCAGTGCCACAGGTCGAGGAAATAGCCGGCTTCGCGTTGCGCCTTGAGCGTCGCTTCGGGCTGCACGCTGGTCCAGTCGTTAATGTCCGTGCGGGTTCCGGGCAGAGACTTGGTGACCACATCCCCTTTGAGTTTCTTGCCCAGATGGGGGTGCGCCTCCACCTCTTCCTTGCTTGCATGCCTGGTGAAAGTGTCGATGCCTGAGCCAATCGCCATATAACCGCCGTAACGGGCGAACTCCGGCACGCTGCCATCGTCCAGCATCATCGCCACCCGGTCTTCATGGATGCCGTCTTTCTCCGGGCCTGGATTACCCGCACCCTTGCGAACCCACTTGCCGTCTTCGAACTTCACGACATCATGAAAGATGCCAGGTTTTTCGGCCGGCCAGCGGTACCGAAAGAACATGTGCGAGCCGTTGTAAGCGGCCTGCACTTGCAACGGCACCGTCAGTTGCTTGGGGATGCTGATATTGCGTTTGGGATCGTTGTGAACCACCCCGGTGCCGTGGGTGAGCCATGACAGCAACAGGCCACCGCCAAACAAAGCCAAGGCCGCAACCAGCCCTTTGAGGCGTAAACCGTCATTCATGTGCTGTCTCCGCATTGTGAAATTTCAGCCCATGCTAGGCCCGGCACAGGACCCGTCCGTTGATTTATATCAATGTTGTCTGAATGGTCTTTTTTGTTGGTGGGCAAGCCGGCTTTCGGGGTGTTCGACACCAGACTCGTGGCTCTGCGCTGCGAACAACGGGGTGACGGTTTGACGCCATGGTGTTGGCGTGATCGGCCGAGGTAGCGGGCTGACGGGTTTTGTCGCCGGCGTGGCGCGTACCAAACTGGCGGCCCAGGGTGAGCTCAAAACGTTTCCCAGCTGCCCCCGGCCGCGGCCAGCTCGCCGGCCGGTGCGGCAGGCCTGCGCGGCGCCGCAATGGCACGCTTGGCCGGTGGAGGCTGCATGGGCCTGGCCTTGGGGCTCGCAGGACGGGCGGGCGCCTGGTGATTCTGGTGATGCAGCTGCTCGCTGCCCAGCCTGAACACACTGACCACTTGGCTCAACCCGCTGGCCTGTTCCTGCAGCGAGGACGCTGCGGCTGCGGCTTCTTCCACCAGCGCGGCGTTTTGCTGCGTCACCTGATCCATCTGCGTGATCGCCTGGTTGATCTGCTCGATGCCAGCGGTCTGCTCCTGGCTGGCCGCCGTGATCTCGGCCATGATGTCGGTCACGCGTTTGACGCTGTCGACAATCTCGTCCATGGTCTTGCCGGCCTCGGCCACCTGTTTGCTGCCTTGTTCGACCTTGCCGACGGAGTCGTCGATCAAACCCTTGATCTCCTTGGCCGCTGTCGCACTGCGCTGGGCCAGGTTGCGCACCTCGGCGGCCACCACGGCAAAGCCTCTTCCCTGTTCCCCGGCTCGGGCCGCTTCCACCGCAGCGTTCAGGGCCAGGATGTTGGTCTGGAAGGCGATGCCGTCGATCACGCCGATGATGTCGACGATTTTTCTGGAAGAAGCATTGATGGCGCCCATGGTGCCGACCACTTCGGCAACCACGCTGCCGCCCTTGACGGCCACGCTGGAGGCGGTGACTGCCAGCTGGTTGGCCTGGCGGGCGTTGTCGGCATTCTGTTTGACGGTGGACGTCAGCTCTTCCATCGACGCGGCTGTCTCTTCCAGGGAGCTGGCCTGCTGTTCGGTCCGGGAGGACAGGTCGTGGTTGCCGGCGGCAATCTGGCTGGACGCTGTGGCTATCGTGTCGGTGCCGCTGCGGACTTCGCCGACCACCTTGGCCAGGCTGTCGTTCATGTCCTTCAAGGCCTGCATCAGCTGGCCGGTTTCGTCCTGGCTTGTCACTTCAATCCGGCTGGTCAGGTTGCCGGCAGCAACAGCCTGGGCGACCTGCACCGCGCGCTGCAGGGGCTGCGTGATGCTGCGTGCCAGCAACCAGGCCAGCAGAATGCCGAGGCCCAGTGACAGCGCGGAGCAGACGATCAGCAGCGTGCTCGTCCGGGCACGCAAGTCTTCACTGCGTTGCGCCGCAACATCCAGTTGAGCCCGCTCGGTGTCCACCATTTGCTGCACGCCCGCAAGATAGCTGCGCGAGGTGGGTTCGAAGCGCTCGTTGAAAATGCGATTGGCGCCTTCCACGTCGCCGGCCAGCTTGGCTTTGCTGACCTCCTCGCGGGCCGCGAGGTAGTTCTTGCGCAACTCGCCCACTTTGCTGAACAGCTGGCGTTTTTCCGGCGTGTCCATCTGCGTTTCGATGAATTTCTGGAGTTCGTTGGTTTGCGTGATGGACGAGGCCGTGGCCGGCGCAAAGTAGGCAATCAGGCTGGCATCGCTGCTTTTGGCAATGGCCGCGGCCCGCTGCACGCCCGAGGTGGTGTGGCGCAGCCAGTCGGCACCAGCCCGCTCGGTCTTGACGTTTTTCTCGACCATGGCGTTGATTTCAGTGCCCAGTTGCCGCAGCTTCAGGACGGCAAGCACGCTGCTTGTCAGAAACAGCGCAAGGATGATGCCAACCACAAGGGCCAGACGCTTGCCAATAGAGATATTGCCTAGAAACATGATCGGGACTCCAGAAGGTGAGGGGGAGTAAAAACGCGGTGTGTCTTCCTCCACCCTGGGGCGACCCGGCGCTTCATTTGAAAAACGCGCTTCCTGGCCAGGACCCACGGCGGAGCGAAGCGCCATGCACCGCTTTCCTCGTTACCTGCTTATCGGCAGAACCACGAGAAAGCTTGAGGCGCGCCCACCTGAAATTGTGCGGAAACGTTACGGCGTTCAGCCTGACTTTGCGCTGGGCAACGACCGGAACAGGATGTGCAGCGCAGAAGCCCAAGCCTCAAGCCTGCGGCATCGGAAGGCGCTGCAGCCCTCTGACCTGTGAGCCGAAAATAATCCAGGCCTGCACGGCGAAGCCCGCGAGGGCCAGCACCAGGCAGGCGGGTTCGCCCCAGGTCGCACCCACGAAACCGCCGAGTGCGGCGCCTATGGGTCGGGCCCCGGTATTGGCCGCCAGAAAAATCGCCGACACACGCCCCAGCATGGCGCCGGGGGTGACGGTTTGCCGCAGGGTCGTGGACGTGATGGTCCAGACAATCGGGCCGACGCCGAAAAGGAAAAACGCCAGGCCCGCCAGCACGCCGGACGGAAGGGCCAGTGTGGCGACCATGGTCAGCGCTGCCAGCACCGAGACGGCCGGCCCCAGTTGAATCGCGCGGCCAAAGGGCAGCCTGGCAACCACCTGCGGAGCCAGCAGCGCGCCCACCACCATGCCGGCGCCGTACGCGGCGAGTGTCATGCCCACAGCGGCGGCGCCCAGGCCGAGCAGCCGGATGGCGTAGGGCACGTAGGCGGCCTGCAGCACGAACCAGGATATGTTCCAGGCCACGGCCGTCAGAAAAATCGGCCGCAGCAGCGCATGGCGCCAGACCCAGTGCGCACCGTCCCGGATGTCGAGCAGCGGGTGACGCCTGGCCATGGGCGGGCGCGGCGGTTCCACCAGCCGTAGCAGCAGAAGCACCGCGGAGACGGACAACACGGCGGCCAGCGCAAACGCAGCAGGAGCGCCGGCCCAGGTGACCAGGGCGCCGCCCAGCGCGGGCCCGGCGGCAAACGCGGCACTGCGGGCGAGTTCCAGCCGGCCGTTGGCCCGCGCTAGGGCCTCACGCGGCACCAGCGCGGGCACCAGGGCAGGCGCAGCAACGCTGAAACCCACGGTGCCGACGGCACCCAGAAAGCCCAGCACGGCTAGCAAGCCGATGGAGAGCTGGCCGGACACCACGGCAGCCAGCAGGCCGAATAGGGCCAGGGCGCGCAGGGTCTCGGCCCACACCATCAGGCGGCGCCGCGAGGTGCGGTCGGCCAGCAGGCCCAGCGGAATCGACAGCAGCAGAAAGGGCAGGGTCTGGGCGGTTGCCAGCAAGCCGATGTCGCCGGGCCCGGCGCCCAGGACCAGGACGGCGACGATGGGCACCGCCGCCAGGCTCAGTTGCTCGGCCGACTGCGCCGCGAGGTTGGACCCGCTGAGGGCCAGCAGGGCGCGCGGAAGCGGGGGTGTCATGGGGTGCCTGTTCTCCGGAAACCCGCATCATGCCCCGGACTCCTGGCCGCCGCTGGCCATTTGCGGACCTGTTGGCGGGGAAGTGCGGCCGGGCGCAGGCTGCGCTCAGCGCTATAGTCCAGCCTATGAAAAAGGCAGCCTTGATCCTGGTCCTGATAATCGCGGTGGCCGGTCTTTACCTGAGCTTTTGGCCGGTACCGATAGAGCCTGTCCGCTGGACCGCCAGCACGGCCCCTGGCTATACCGGACCACATGCGGTCAACAACAAACTGGCGGGTTTGCAGACGATTTCGCTGGGTGCCGAAGAAGGCCCCGAACATGTGGTGATGGCCAGGGACGGCAAGCTGTATGTGGCCGTGGCCAGCGGCAACATCCTGCGCATGAACCCCGACGGCAGCGCGCAGGAGGTGTTCGCCAACACCGGCGGCAGGGTGCTGGGTTTCGACTTTGACGCGGCCGGGCATCTGATTGCGGCCGATGCGGTCAAGGGCCTGCTGTCCATCAGCCCGGACAAAAAGATCACGCTGCTGACCGACAAGGTCGGGAGCGACCCGATTCGTTATGCGGATGCGGTGATCGTGGCCGGCAACGGGAAAATCTATCTCAGCGATGCCTCCACACGGTTTGCGCCGGCCCGTTGGGGCGGCACGTTCGAAGCCAGCGTGCTGGACATCCTCGAGCAATCTTCCACCGGACGCATTCTGGAATACGACCCGGCCACCCGCAGCGCCCGTGTCGTTGCCAAAGGCCTGAGTTTTGCCAATGGTGTGGCCCTGAGTCAGGATGGCAAGGCGCTGTTCGTGGCGGAGACCGGCAAGTACCGGGTGTGGAAGGTATCCGTCGATGCCCGCGACCTGGATGTCGCGCAGCCGGGCCCGCAGGCCAGTGTGTTGCTGGACAATCTGCCCGGTTATCCCGACAACCTCATGCGCGGCCTGGACGGCAGGATCTGGTTGGGCCTGGCCAAGCCCAGAAATCCGACGATTGACAAACTCGCGGACCAGCCCTTTTTGCGCAAGCTCACCCTGCGGCTTCCGCGTGCCCTGTGGCCCATTCCACCTTCGTACGGGCATGTCATGGCCTTCACGGAAGAAGGAAAAATCGTCGCCGACCTGCAGGACCCCAGCGGGGCTTACCCGGAAACCACCGGCGTCACCGAAACAACCGACAGGCTGTACATCCAGAGCCTGCATGCCAAAAGCCTGGGCTGGCGGGCGAAGTAGGCCGGGCGGCGGCGGACGGGTTTAGCGCCGCGCCGATACCACAATCCCGCCCACGATCAGCGCGAACGCCAGCCCGTGATACAGGTGTGGCAGCTCGCCCAGGAAGGCGGCCGACATCAGGGCCGCAAACAGCGGCGTGAGGTTGGCGAAAAATCCCGCCACCGCGGGGCCGGCGCGCTGCACGCCCACACCCCAGCAACGGTAGGCCAGGATGGCCGGGCCGAGGGCGACGTACATCAGCGCGGCGGCCAGCGGCCAGCCCCACTGGATGTGGGCATCGGTCAGGGCCCACTCGCTGGCCGCGAACAGGCCGGACCAGCCCAGCCCGAAAATCATCTGCGCCATCAGAAAGGCCGCCCAGTCGTTGCGGATCTCCGGCGGCTCTGCGGGTTTGGCCAGCAGCCAGCTGTAAAACGCCCAGGCCATGGTGGCCAGCAGCACATACAGGTCGCCGGGCACCAGCCGCACCTGGGCCAGCAGCGACCACTGGCCGCGCGACAGGACCACCAGCACGCCGGTGATGGACAGCAGCGCGCCCAGAATCTGCCGCCGCGACACCTTCTGGGAAAAAAACAGCCAGCCTATGCCCAGCATCCACACCGGCGTGCTGGCCGCGACCAGTGTCACATTGAGCGGGGTCGATGTCTGCAGCGCCAGGTACTGCAGCGCGTTGTAGGCGCCCACACCCAGCAGGCCGAGCAGCGCAAAACGCCGCCAGTGAGGCCACAGGCCACTGTGGCGGCGCAGCACCCAGCCGGCCAGCGGCAGCAGGATCACAAACGCCAGCGCCCAGCGCAGGAAGTTCAGCGTGATCGGCGGCACGAGCTGGTTGACCAGCCGACCGACCACGGCATTGCCGGCCCAGAGCAGCGGCGGGATGATCAGGAGCAGGGCGGTGCGAGGGGTCAGGCCGGGTGTCATGCGGCGACTGTACCGAGCACGCCGCGGGATTGCTGAAGAAAGCCTGAACACCCGTCCGGCGCCCGGGCCGGCCGCGTCCGCGGTCAGCGGATCCTGATGATTCGTGGCAGGATGCAGGCCGCAGTCAACTTTTCGCATCCCCTCCATCGCATTCAAGGAAAACCACCATGGCCCAGACCACCTCACTCGCCGTCCAGATTGACAGGAACGGCGGACCTGAAGAACTCAAGCTGGTGGAGGTGACTGTCGGCGAACCGGGTCCCGGCGAAATCCGCATCCGGCACAAGGCGGTGGGCCTGAACTACATCGATGTTTACCAGCGCGCCGGCCTGTACAAGCTACCCATGCCGCTGCAGCTTGGCATGGAAGCCTCCGGTGTGGTCGAGGCCGTCGGCGAGGGCGTCACGCACCTGAAGGCCGGCGACCGCGCGGCCTATGCGAGCCAGCCTCCCGGCAGCTATTGCGAGCTGCGCGTGATGCCGGCCAAGTGTGTGTGCAAGCTGCCCGACGACATTTCCTTCGAAACCGGCGCGGCCATGATGCTCAAGGGCCTGACGGTGGAGTACCTGCTGAACCGCACCCTGCCGCAGGGTGGCTTGCAGGCCGGCGATTTTGTGCTGTTTCACGCCGCGGCCGGCGGTGTCGGCCTGATCGCCTGCCAGTGGGCCCGGGCCATGGGCCTGCAGCTCATCGGCACGGCCGGCTCGGACGACAAGTGTGCGCTGGCCAAGGCGCAGGGCGCGGCCTTTGTCATCAACTACGCGAAGGAAGATTTTGTCGCCCGCGTCAAGGAAATCACCGGCGGGCAGGGCGTGAAGGTGGTGTACGACTCGGTCGGCAAGGACACCTTCCTCAAGTCGCTCGACTGCCTGCGCCCGTTCGGCCTGCTGGCCAACTTCGGCAACGCCTCGGGCAAGGTCGAGCCGCTGGACATCGGCCTGCTGGCCGCCAAGGGCTCGCTCTACGTGTCGCGCCCCACGCTGTTCACCCACATTGCCACGCGCGAAAGCACGCAGGACATGGCTGACCAGCTGTTTGCCATGGTCAGCAGCGGCAAGGTCAACATCCAGATCGACCAGCGTTTCCCGCTGGCCCAGGTGCAGCAGGCGCACATCTCGCTGGAAGCACGCAAGACCACCGGTTGCACCATCCTGACGCTGTAGGCAAGGGCAAAGCTGTGTAAAGCTGCGCCTGCGGTTCAACGCCGGGCCCGGTCCCGGCGTTAAATGGGGCATCAGGAGTGTCCATGCCCACAGCCCCCACGCTCAACCGACTGCTCGCAGGCCTGCTGGCAGGATTGGCCAGCTTCGGCAGCCCGGCGCTGCAAGCCCAGACCGATACCGGCGCGCCTTCCGCCAACACGGCGGCCGCCTGGCGTGCCACCTCGCGCCTTGGTTATGCGCCCACCCCGGCTTCGGCACAGGCGGCCCAGGCCGGGCCGCGCGCCTGGGCCCTGCAGCAGATTGACGCCGCCTACGCGGCCACCCAGCGGCCGCCCCGGCTGCCGGCCGAGCTGGCACGCATCAATGCGCCGCTGAACGACATTGCCCGCGACTTCCATGCCGAGCGCGAAGCGCGCAGAACCCTGCGTGTCCAGGCCGGCA
>NZ_CALRVW010000031.1:0-45550 GCF_943371715.1 Polaromonas sp. YR568
GTGTAGCCGCCGGATTTTTGCCAATGTTCCCACTTTGATCACTCCTTGATCCCCCTGCCTAAAAGTTAAGCAGGGAACTGTATTCAAGGGGTCAAAATTCGATGAAAAAACTCAGATCAAAGGGGTCAAAATTACTCGAAAATCAACATTCATGCTTCTTCCAGAGGTGACTTCGCAGCGCGTGCTGCCGCGTTTTGGGTGTTTGGGAGGTCGTAGCGGCGGTTTGCGTGCGGACGTCGCGCTACGCATCGCCTGGTCGCGTTGGGGTGGTAGCCTGCGACGTTGGGCGGCTTACAGTGGGTTGTAGTCGGCGGTTTCGCGGCGACAGTGGCCCGCGAGGACCATGCAACCGGAGGCCATATCAGCCAACTGCGACATGGTGAAGCCAAGCGCCTCCAGGCAATCGGCGCTAATGGTGCCGTCTTCCACCATGACGGCGGAGTTCGCCAAGAGCTGGCCGATGGCGCCTACCCCGTTGTGCATCGAGCGCATCAGCATTTCCGCATCCTCAGCGAGGGCCACGAGCAACTCCGGATCGGCAGCGGCAAAGTCGATCTCATGGTTGAAGTTCAACGGGAGTTTGGGAAGGCGATGCAGCAGATCGCGCATGGGTCGAATCGCTTCCAGCCGGCTTGCCATCTCAGCGCTCCCGGTCTGCGGCGGCGAATATGAGCGTCACCCTGAAGGCGTCGTTCAGCGCCGCATCGCGGTAGACGCCCAGCGCGTAAAGTCCGCTTCGCAAGGGCGGCGATTGCGCGCAAGTGCGTACAAACATCGCAAAGGCCCGGTGCGACTCCATGCTGTACCAGCCGTCCCGGGGCGCCGCGATGATGAGCAGGCCGGAGGCGATGGGCTCCGTAACATTCAGGCTGCATCGATCAATGACCTGTTCCACCGCATCAAAGGCGCGCGCCTCGCCCACCCCCACGGCTTCGACCGCGCGAACGGGGCCGGTGCCCAGGATCAGTTCAAGGTCTTCATAGTCAAAGCCCACATAGCCATCGACATTTCGCCGGTCCGTGACGCGGTGAATCCGCTGCCAGGCTGCCTGCTCCTCGACCACGCCTGACGGAGCGGGTTGCCGAAACGCATCGACCGTTGGAGCCAGAACCATGGCGCCGCCGCCCAGCAGCACCGCGCGGCGGGAGGGCGTCAAGAGATTGAAGAGGCGGTCCATACTAGTATTCACTGGGCTTGAGCAATGTCGTGCTTGGTCGCACGCCCTGCTCGTTGACAGATTCGGTGATGATCCATACGCGCTCGCCTTCGACTGTGTACGACGAGAGAATGCGGCTGCCATCGACGACCGCCCGGTCATTGGCTTTCCAGTCGTCTTCGTCCACCAGCCCATAGTCGCCGTGGCAATGTGCGCCGAGCAGGGCGTTGGGATACAGGCCGTGCGCTTCGAGGTGCTTGAGCACGGAGGGCGTGCCGTAGACCATGCCCAGTTCAAACAGCGGCTTGCCCGCTTTCTTCAAATGCGCCACCTGCGCCGCATCAACGGCCTGGGTGGCGGGGTATCGTTTCGGGGGAGTCATACTTTGCTTCTTCCATGGCAACGCACGCCAGCCTTTCGGTCTGACGTGCGGTTAAGAATCTGAAATGACAAACCGGCGGCTTGTGGGCAAGCCCGGGATGTGGAAATGCGAAAGCACGCCACCCGCGCCTGGGTGGGCGCGAGTTGCGTGCTTGGAGGAGCCGGCTCTAATCGAACTAAGCCGGAGGGGACTGACGGGTGGGCAACCGGGTGTTGGGCCCGGTCCGGTCAGGTCAGGGGTTGCGGCTGGCCTCGATGACTGTCAGAGCGTCAGTCACCGCGGCCTCGCGAACTGCGGCATTGCGGCATTGCGGCATTGCGGCATTGCGGCATTGCGGCTCAGCCTGGGCCGCATTGCTTCGTATATCAGGGCAACCGAGCCCAATCTCCATAGAGCTTGTAGATCTCATCCATGTAGTTCTCGACATTGCTGAACGCAATCAGCATTCGGTTGTTGTCAGGGTTCCAGCCTATCCGCTGACCGCCGTAGCCCACGGCCCAGTAGCTGTTATTGGTGGGCAAGGTGCCGATCCAGGTGAGGTAGCCATAGCCTAGAAAGCCGATACGGCCCATCTTGGCCCGGTCAGTAATCTGGGTCTTGGTCGCCTCGCGCACGAAATCGCCGAAACAGCCGCTAGCGGTCTGGCTTTCCTTCACCCACATGGCGAACCTGAGCCAGTCTTCAAAGGTCATGCGCACCGTGCCATCGCCCTGCCCCAGTTCGGTATGGTCTTGCCCCACGACCGCGGGCGAGGCCGTGCCGGCGGCATGCAGGACTTCTTGCTCGACCCATTTGGCATAGGTGGTGCCCGTAGCGCGCCCCAGCAGCAGGCCCAGGGCCAGCGGGTCGGTGCTGTGGTACGCATAATCGGAGCCCGGCTTGCGTTTGCCGAAGACACTTTTCTCAGCGGTGCCTGCGCGCGATGTCGCCAGAAACGTCAACCAATTGGATCGCTTGGTGTCAATCGCTTCGCGTTCCTCCTTCGACCACACCGTGCTGTCCTTGTTGCCTTCCCAAGTCCCCGAACTCATCCGCAGCAAGTCACGCACCGTGGCCGCGCCCAGGTCGGTGTTTTTCAGCTCGGGCAGCACATCCGCGGTCACGGTATCGAGCTTGAGTTTGCCTTGGCAGATGGCTTTACCGACCGCCATGGCGGTCACGGTCTTACCCATGCTGAAGCCATGGAAGAAGCGCGAGCGTGAGGCGGGCGGCTTAAAGCCATACCAAACCACCTCGTTGCCTGACACCAATGCCATGGCTTTACCTGCGCTGTTGGGCAGCAAGGACTGCGCCTTACGTACCACCTCGTCTTCGGCCGGGGTGGGCTTGCGGTAGACAAGCTCCCGGGGCGTCGGCGACGGGGATGCCCGGTAGTACCAAGCTGGCCCGGGGCTCAAGAGCCAATCGTCCGGCGCCGATGGGGTGGTGCCCTGGCTCGGCAGAATCTGCGCGCAGGCGCTTCCGGCAACGAGGCAAATCAATGCCAACAACTTTTTGTTCATGGTGAACATACTCCAGTTAGAACACTTTGCGTTTGGTTACAAGCTGAGTTTGCCATAGACAAAACTCATAGGTTGTGTACTCTTAGTGTGATTTTTTGAACACTGCAGGGCATGCCGCGTGCCCCTGTTTCCACTCCCCAGCCGCTAGACGCTGCAACCAAACGCGAGCAAGCTCGCCTCTTGGCGGCATTCGGCACGGCATTGCGGGAACTGCGGCATGACCGGCTCTTGACCATCGAGGCGGTGGCCGAAGCCGCCGGCCTGCATCCGAATTACCTGGGCTCGGTGGAGCGCGGCGAGCGCAATGTGTCGCTGTTCAACATCTGGCGCATCGCCAACGCGCTAGGGTTGCCGGCAGCCGCCCTGTTGGACGAACTGCCACCCCGCAAGGTCAAGCATTCCTGATGCACGCGCCAGCGATGGGCCGTCTCTTCGGGTTTACTTAGCCTTGCCGCCAGCCTTGGCGGCAGTGACCTCGACGTACCATGCGGGCTTGAGGTGTCCGAATTCGGTGGTCATTTGCTGTGGCGCGGAAATGTGTAAGGCCGGGTCAATCACGTAGGAAAAGGCCTGCTGATCCTTTGTGCCCCGGATGTGATGCCATATTAGATGGCGTCCTATTTCAGTTGCCTCGGAGTAATCAACTAAGAGTATTGCGACATCGGGCAGGGCTGCAAAGGAGGTGAATTCCTTGTACTTGGTGGCGACCAGGTTGCCAAGGTTCATAAGCAGCTTGGCGGTCATGTCGATGTCCGCCCAGTAGGGTCCGGTTTTGGGCAGTCCGAACTGCTCGGCCAGTTTGCGTACATCGGCCATTGGCTTGCCGGTCAGGATGGCGACGCAGGCGAGTAGATCGTCAAATCTGTCCTGCTGGAGTATTAGCGTGAAGGGTGAGGTGAATCCGGCGGGCAAGGCGCCCTTGGAGTTTGTCGATGCCATATCTGTAGTTCCTGTGCGTTTGTTAAGAAGAAAACGCAATGCAGCGGCCGGCCTGGAATCGTTTGAACGATCTGGGCTGGAAAGCGAAGAGGGAATTCAGAGTGCGAGACGTGAGCGTTGGAGCTCGGTTCGCGTTCTTGCTGGCGCTGCGGTGCGCGCTGTGTCAAATCTGGCTATTCGGCGTGCGAAAACCGCGATTTGACGATTCATCATACCGCCTATATCAACGATTTTTCGGCTAAATGACTTTGCAGGCAGCGAGAAATTCGCCGCTGTTTTCTCTAACCTTGTAGAGCGAACGAAACCTTCCGTCGGAGAGTGGCTCATCCTTGATATCGACCAGGCCCTCTGCAGCGAGTAGCGCCTTTAGTGTTAAAGAACCGTGCCTTTTCTTGAGATCAAGCAGCAGATCGACATTGTTTTTTCTTAACTCCTCCCCTAGCTGCGCAAGATAGGTCCAACCGTCAGATCGCGCCCGCTGAGCGGCAACGTCCATCAAAAGCGCTTCAATCGTGCGATGGTCACTCAGTAGGGAGCGAAACTGCTCCTTGCCTTCGTCCGAGCTCAAGAAAGCGGATAGATCGCGCATTGTTTCTTGCAGAGCTCGCGAAAATCCCGAGAACACATGGAAAGTAGGCAACGCTTTCTGATATTGCTCCTCAAGAAACGTGTCCGCTTCGAGAAAAGCTTCGAGCGTGTTGGGCGCCATTCGATCAAGAAAATGATGGACGAGGTGGTTGCGCTGCTCGACCATCAGCTCCCAGTTCTTTCGATGAAGCTCACGTTCCTCTTGGTCCACCTGGAGCCGAAATGAAAAAGACATCCAAGGCTTGTCCAGTTGCGTGGGTTCCGCCGAGCTCTCAGCCTCATCCGACAGGATGTCATCTAGAAACTGTTCAACCAGCAGCCCCAGCATTTGCTTTGTGATCTTGCGACTTCGATCCTCCCTGAACTGAGCCAGCTCGTTCAAGGTACCCGAAGCCCGCGCGTTCGCCAGTACAAATTTCAGATGTCCCTCGATCTGCTGATAGAGAAGTAGGTTTCGACCAATCTTGCGTTGGACGGCATCTTTAGCTGCAGTCTTAGCAGTTTCGCTGTCATCGCTCATTGCAGCCCCCTCCCCCCGCGAATGATTATGGGCAATAAAAAAGCCGCTGTAAATTTACAGCGGCTTTGATAGTTGCTTTGATGGTTAAAGAATGATAAAGTAAAAACCTTTTATTAATCAACAACTTACAAGCATAACTGGCGGAGAGGGTGGGATTCGAACCCACGGTACCTTGCGGTACGCCTGATTTCGAGTCAGGTACATTCGGCCACTCTGCCACCTCTCCTAAATCGAGCCGCAATTCTATCAGGCCGGCGAACCTCTCAGTGGGCGGCCGGTGCCAACACCGTGATGCCGCCCATGTAGGGCTGCAAGGCAGCCGGCACCGCAACGCTGCCGTCTTCGCGCTGATAATTTTCCAGCACCGCGACCAGCGTGCGGCCCACGGCCAGGCCGGAGCCATTGAGGGTGTGCACAAATTCGTTTTTGCCCTGCGCGTTCTTGAAGCGGGCCTGCAGGCGGCGGGCCTGGAAGGCTTCGCAGTTGGAGACGGAGCTGATTTCGCGGTAGGCGTTCTGGCCCGGCAGCCAGACCTCGAGGTCGTAGGTTTTGCTGGCGCCGAAACCCATGTCGCCGGTGCACAGCAGCATCACGCGGTAAGGCAGGCCGAGCTTTTGCAGGATGGCTTCGGCGTGGCCGGTCATGGCCTCGAGGGCGTCGTAGCTGTGGTCGGGGTGCACGATCTGCACCATCTCGACCTTGTCGAACTGGTGCTGGCGGATCATGCCGCGGGTGTCGCGGCCGTAGCTGCCGGCCTCTGACCGGAAACAGGGTGTATGTGCAGTGAACATGAGCGGCAGTTGCGCCTCGGGCAGCACCTCGTCGCGCACAAAGTTGGTCAGCGGCACTTCGCTGGTGGGAATCAGGTACAGCGCCGTGCTTTCGGCTTCGGCCGCACCTTCCTGCCCGCCCTTCTTTGCGGCAAACAGGTCTTCTTCAAACTTGGGCAATTGGCCGGTGCCGCGCAGCGAGTCGGCGTTGACGATGTAGGGCGTGTAGCACTCGGTGTAGCCGTGTTCGGCCGTCTGCACGTCGAGCATGAACTGCGACAGCGCACGGTGCATGCGGGCCAGCTGGCCTTTCATGACGGTAAAACGCGAGCCGGTGAGCTTGGTGCCCAATTCAAAGTCCAGCCCCAGCGGCTGGCCCAGGTCCACATGGTCTTTCACTTCGAAGGCATACGCGGGTGGCTCACCACCCAGGCCTTCAACCGGCGTCCATCTGCGCACCTCGACGTTGCCGGCCTCGCCGGCACCGTGCGGGACGCTTTCATGCGGCAGGTTGGGCACGGACAGCAACAGGGCCTGCATCTCGCCCTGGATCTGTTCGAGCCGGACGCTGGAGGTCTCCAGCTCGGCCTTGGAGTTGCTAACCTGCGCCATCACGGCGCTGGCGTCTTCACCCTTGGACTTGAGCTGGCCGATCTGCTTGGACAGGGTGTTGCGCTGGTTCTGCAGCTCTTCTGTCCTGATCTGCAGCGCCTTGCGCTCGGCCTCCAGCGACTGGAAGGCTTCCACGTTGAGGAAGGCTTGCGGGCTTTTGCGGGTTTCCAGCCGGGCGATGGCCGAGGGCAGGTCTTTACGGAGCAGGTTGATGTCTAGCATGGGCTCATTGTATTTTGTGCCGCGGCAGGCCGGCCACCGGGGCGGGGTTCAGTTCAGGCTGGCCGGGTCGAGGTTGGCGCCGCAGATGATCAGGCAGACTTTTTCGTCCGGCCGCGGCAGATAGGCGCCGCTGTGCAGCGCCGCCAGCGGCAAGGCCGCCGCCGGCTCCACCGCCAGCCTGAGCTCCCGCCACAGCCACAGCTGGGCGGCCCGGATGGCGTCGTCGCTGAGCAGCAGCGCATCACACACATGCGCCTGGGTGGCCGCCCAACCGAGATCACCAATGCGTTTGGCGCCCAGGGAATCGGCGGCAATGCCGCCGACGCTCACATCGACCGGCTGCCCGGCTTCGCGCGCCCGGAACAGGGTGGGCGCGAGTTCGGGCTCCAGCGCCACAACACGGGAGCGCTGCTCGAACCAGCTGGCGATGCCGGCGATCAGGCCGCCGCCACCCACACTGACCAGCACGGCGTCGGGCAGACCGGCCTGCTGCTCGATCTCCAGCGCCAGGGTGCCGGCGCCCACCACCACCTCGGGCTGGTCGTAGGCATGGGTCAGCAATGCACCGGTTTGCTGCTGGCGCGCCAGGCAGGCCTGCAGCGCTTCCGAATACGCCGCACCGGTGACCACCACCTCGGCGCCCAATGCGGCCAGCTTGGCGCGTTTGGCCGGGCTGGACACTTCGGGCACAAACACCTCGCAGCGCACACCGAGTTCCCGCGCGGCGGCGGCGGTGGCAATGCCGGCGTTGCCGCCTGACGCCACAATCACGCCGCTGGACGGGATGGGGTTGGACAGCAGGCGGTTGAGCATGCCGCGCGCCTTGAAGCTGCCGCTGGTCTGCAACTGCTCGAGCTTGAGCCAGACTTCAGCGCAATCCACGCCGAGGGCCTTGCCGGGCAGCTTCCACACCGGGGTTTGACGAATAAAGTGGCTGTAGCCCTCTTGAAACCTGCGCTGGCAGCTCTCAATTTGATAGCGATCTGGCATACTGGACCTAGGACTCGGCATGCAGGTCGCTGCCGATGGCGTCCAGCGCGGGGCCGTCCAGCTTGAGCCCCTTGGGTAGCGGAAACTTGATGGTTTCCTCGATGCCGGCCATCTTGCGCACCGACACCGCGCCCAGCGCCTTGATGCGGTCGATCACCTGCTTGACCAGGATTTCGGGCGCCGACGCCCCGGCGGTCAGACCGACGCGGCTTTTGCCTTCAAACCATTCCGGCCTGAGTTCGGTGGCGTCGTCCACCATGTAGGCCTCGGTGCCCAGCTTGGCGGCCAGCTCGCGCAGGCGGTTGCTGTTGGAACTGGTCGGGCTGCCGACCACGATCAGGATGTCCACCTGCGGGCTCATGATCTTGACGGCATCCTGCCGGTTCTGCGTGGCGTAACAGATGTCCTGCTGCTTGGGCGCGCGCACGTTCGGAAAACGCGCCTTCACGGCGGCGCTGATGTCGGCCGCGTCGTCCACACTGAGCGTGGTCTGCGTGACCACCGCGAGTTTTTCGGTCTGCCCCGGCTGGATGCGCGCCACGTCGGCCACGTCTTCGACCAGGTGGATGCCACTGTCGAGCTGGCCCATGGTGCCCTCGACCTCGGGGTGGCCCTTGTGGCCGATCATGATGAACTCGTAGCCTTCCTTATTGAGCTTGGCCACTTCCACATGCACCTTGGTCACCAGCGGGCAAGTGGCGTCGAAGATCCGGAAGCCGCGCGCTTCGGCCTCGCGCTCGGTGGCCTTGCTGACGCCGTGGGCGCTGAACACCAGTGTGGCGCCAACTGGCACATCGTCGAGGTCCTCGATGAAAATCGCGCCTTTTTGCTTGAGCTCGTTGACAACGTAGGTGTTGTGCACGATTTCGTGGCGCACATAAATCGGGGCACCGAACTTGCCGAGCGCACGCTCGACGATTTCAATCGCGCGGTCCACGCCGGCACAGAAACCGCGCGGCTCGGCGAGGATGATTTCCTGAGGTTTTGTTTTATCGATCACAGGACACCAATCACCTGGACTTCAAACACCACCGGCTGGCCGGCCAGCGGGTGGTTGAAGTCAAACTGCACGGCGTCGCCATCGGCCTTGACCTGCTGCACGCTGCCGGCGTACTGGCCCATGCCGTCGGGCGTGGGGAACTGCACCACGTCGCCGACCTTGTACTGCTCGTGCGGGTCGCCCAGTTCATTGAGCAGCTTGCGTGCCACCCACTGCACCAGCTCGGGGTTGCGCTCGCCAAAAGCCTCGCCGGCCGCCAGTTCGAAGCTGGTGCGTGTGCCTTCGCGCAGGCCCAGCAGGCGCTGCTCGATCGCGGGCGACAGCTCGCCGGCGCCCAGGCTCAGCGTGGCGGGCTTGCCGGCGAAGGTGTTGATGATGTCGGCGCCCGGTTGTCCGTCCGTGGACGGCCCGGCCATGCGGTAGTGCAGGGTCAGGAAGGAACCGGGCTGGACGAGGGCGGGAGCGGGTGTTTCCACGGTGGACATAGGACTTTCGGGTGCCGGCCCGGCGGGCCGCCAACTGTTTGTAAACTGCCCCTATTGTAGAAAGTGCGGCCCACCCCGACCAAGCCGACCGTTTTACCCCTGATACTGCCCCTGTGATGACGTTTTGCCTGCTTGACCGATAGGGCCACCATGCTCCTGAAAGACCTGCCCGAGGACGCTCGCCCCCGCGAAAAGCTGCTGGCCCGCGGCCCCGGCGCGCTCAGCGACGCCGAGTTGCTGGCGCTGCTGCTGCGCAGCGGCATTCCCGGCAAAAACGCGCTGCAAATGGGCCAGGAGTTGGTGGACACTTTCGGCGGCGTGGCCGGCCTGCTGCACACCGGCCACCAAGCCCTCAACAGCATCAAGGGCCTGGGACCGGCCAAACGCGCCGAACTGGTGGCCGTGCTGGAACTCGCGCGCCGCGCGCTGGCGCAGGAGCTGCAGGACAAGCCGCTGTTCACCACGCCGCAGGCGGTGCGCGACTACCTGCAGCTGCAGCTGGGCAGCCGGCCCCACGAAATTTTTGCGGTGCTGTTTCTCGACAGCCAGCACCGGCTGATTGCGCTGGAAGAGCTGTTTCGCGGCACGCTGACACAAACCAGCGTCTACCCGCGCGAGGTGGTGGTGCGGGCGCTGGCGCTGCACGCCGGCAGCGTGGTGCTGGCGCACAACCACCCGAGCGGTGAAGCCAAACCCTCGCGGGCCGACGAAGCGCTGACCCAGACGCTGAAAGCCGCGCTGGCCCTGGTGGACGTGCGGGTGCTGGACCATTTTGTCGTGACCAGCACGCAGGCGATCTCGATGGCGGAACGGGGGCTGCTCTGATGGCGGCCCGACCACCGGCCATCAAGGACCTGAAGGGCCTGAAAGCCGTCAAGCTCGAGATAGAAACCCGGGCCCGGCAGGCAGCCGACCTCAAGGCGGCGCGCGCGGCTGCCGCCGCGACAGCGAAGGCCGAAAAAGAGCTTTTCTCGCACGCCATCGGCCCGGTCAAGGCGCTGCCGGCCAGGCACCGGCCCGGCCATCCGGGCCACCGGGCGCATCTGCCGCCGGCCCAGCCCGCGCCGATTCCGGTGCAGCAGCAACGCGACGAGCTGGCCGTCATGCGCGAGGCGATCTCCGACGAATTTGATGTGGAAACCCTGCTCGACACCGACGATGCACTGAGTTTTCGCCGTCCGGGCATGGGGCCGGACGTGGTGCGCAAGCTGCGCCGCGGCGGCTGGAGCATCCAGCGCCAGCTCGACCTGCACGGCCTGCGCCGCGAGGATGCGCGCGACACCCTGGCGGCCTTCATTCGCGAAGCGCACAAGGCCGGCATGCGCTGCGTGCGGGTGGTGCACGGCAAGGGCCTGGGTTCGCCCGGCAAGACGCCGGTGCTCAAGGGCCGGGTGCAAAGCTGGTTGATCCAGAAGCAGGAAGTGATCGCCTTTGTGCAGGCGCGGCCGGCCGAGGGCGGCGCCGGCGCGCTGGTGGTGCTGCTGGCGCAGAGTTGAGTCGCTGGGCAATTTGCTATTTATTTAATAGCAGTCTTCGATCATCCAGCAAGGTCCAGAGCCATTTTTTCCATAAATTTTCAGCGGGTGTTTGCGCCGGAAAACCATTTGCCGGCCTACCCGGCCTGTCGCGGTAACGGGGACCGCGCCGGCCCTCCCACTGTTGGGAGCACGTGGCTATCGTGGTCGGCGGCGGCCAGCGCCCGCATCACCGCAGCGGTCCGGGTTTCGACGCCCAGCTTCACATAGATGTGCTCCAGGTGTTTTTGTACCGTGCGCGGGCTGATCGACAGCAATGCCGCGATCTCTGCATCGGTCTTTCCGCAGGCCAGCCAGTGCATCACATCTTCCTCGCGCAGGGTCAGGCCCGGCGCGCTGACGTCGGCGGCCGGCCTGGCCACGGGCGGCGGCGTTGCGCCCGTCTGCAGGGCCGGCGCCTGGCGCGCGTGCCGGTACAAAAAGGCCAGGTGCGGACGCAACAACTCCAGCCGCTCGCGGTCCCGTTCATTGAAGTCGAGGCCGCGCCGGTTCAGCACCACGCTGACCAGGCGCCGGTGATCATGGAACAGCGGTACCGCGATGGTGTATTCCAACCCGATGCGCTGGTAATAGTCGCCATACAGCGCGCTGCGCTGAAAGTCGTGCCGGCTCACCAGGTCGGAGATGCGCCGCGCCTGTAGCCCGCCGTCCATGCCATGGTGCAGCACCAGCGGGTGCTCGAAAAAATGCCGGTCGAAACACG
Source organism: Polaromonas sp. YR568 (assembly GCF_943371715.1). Lineage (GTDB taxonomy): Bacteria > Pseudomonadota > Gammaproteobacteria > Burkholderiales > Burkholderiaceae_C > Polaromonas. The sequence continues at coordinate 11,405 of NZ_CALRVW010000031.1, forward strand.
CGATCTCGTCGGCACCCACCCTCACACCGGTCAGGCCCATGACCTGGCGATGGCCGGTGAACAGGTCGCAGTCCAGCAGCGTGGTCAGTTCGGAGGCCACGTAGGCATTGAGCGCCAGCACCGTCGCGCGCGCGAAGCTCTCGACGTCCACCGCCTGCGCCTCGATCTGCGCCAGCACCTGCAAGGCGCTGGCGAAATCGTTGCGGGTGAGGTGGTTCATGGCGCGGCTCCATGGAGTTCGTCCATACGCATTGCTGCGTATTGGCACGGGGCTGGGACAGCTTCACGATGGCATGGCGGGCAGTTCCCGGGTGGTTCAAATTCAGTATAGAAGCCGCTTTCGCCGGAGGATACCCGGCCGCCGGAAAAACGCAACAAAGAGAAAATGATGGCCATCGACGAAGGGAAACTCAACATATTCGTGGAGCAGTTTGTGAGCGATTTCGGCGCGCTGACGCATGCCGCCACCACTGTGGCTGGCGACCAGTTCGGCTTGTACGAGGTTTTAGCCAAAGGCCCTGCGACGGCGGTGGAACTGGCCAGCCGGACCCACACCGCCCCGCGTTATCTGCGCGAATGGTGGTCAGCCCAGGCTGCAAGTGCTTACGTCCGTTACGAGCTCGAAGACAACCTGACCCCGGTGGGCCCGGCCTTTTTTCCGTTTCCACTTTCACTTTTATCTGCACGCCCGCTTCACGTTCGCAGGAGGTGGGACTGTGTCTGGCTGCCCAGGCCGGCGAGGCCCGCTTGCGCGATGTCGTCACGCAAGGCGGCTCCCGCCGTTTCAGGCGCGCCAGCCAGACACCGTTCAACCTGATCTTTGAAGCCCGACCCTGAAAGGAGCCATCATGTCCCGCCAATACATTGATTGCCGCGAATTCCCCAGCACCATGAACTGCAGCGTCGCGCTGTCGGCCGACAACGACAAGGAATTGCTTGAAGCCGCCGTGCAGCATGCGGTGGCCGTGCATGGCCACACCGACTCGCCGGATCTGCGCAAGCAGCTGACGTCCATGTTCAAGCAGGGCACGCCGCCGCTCAAGCCGAAGCAAGCCCAGACGGCGTAACGACTGGCGCTGATTTGCTATTTATTTGGTAGCTGACTGCACCCGTCCAGAAAGGGCTGAAGGCGTATTTCATTCAAAGTATGGGCCGCCAGACCATCTCGAAGACTGGTCACTCGCCAGATTTTCAAGGAAAACAGGCCTGCAGCCCTAACAGGGCCTGCGCAAGCAGCTACTGAATTTATAGCAACTACCCCACAGCCTGCCCTCGGGGCAGGCTCAGGCCGGCGTGTTCCGCATCCAGTCGGCGGTCTGAAAAAACGAGGTGCGTAGCCTGGCGCGCAGTTCTTCATCGATACCGGTCTCGCCCATGGCCTGGTCCATGCAGGCCAGCCACTGGTCGCGCTCGAGGATGCCGATGACAAAAGGCATGTGGCGCAGGCGCAGCTTGGGGTGGCCAAAACGCTCGGTGTAGTGCTGCGGCCCGCCCAGCCAGCCGCACAGGAACCAGAACAGGTGCTGGCGCGCCTTGACCAGATGGCTGCCGTGTGCCGCGCGTAGCGCTGCGTAGCCGGGCTCCAGGTCCATCAGGTCGTAAAAACGGTCCACCAGCGCCTTCACCCGCTCTTCGCCGCCTATCCAGTCAAAGGGGGTGTCGAACGGCGGTGTACCCGGTCGTTTTTCTTCGATGTTCATGCTCATTGGGCCTTGCGTAACGTTTCCACAACCGGCGTGTTGAGCACGGAGCGCAGGCCCCACCAACCCGCGGCCATCGCCAGCACGGCGCCGGCGAGGCTGCCCAGCAGCGGCACGGTCCAGGAGCCGGTCCAGCTGAAATCGAACACAAAACGCGCCAGGCCCCAGCCCACCGCCAGTGCGACGATGGACGCGAGGAAGCCGGCCAGCAGGCCGACGCCGGCGAGCTCGGCGCGCTGCACCTGGCGCAGCAGCGAGGCGCGCGCACCGACGGCACGCATGATGGCGAACTCGAGCGCACGCTCCTCGCGCGTCGCGGTGATGGCTGCGAACAGCACCACCAGGCCGGCCGCCAGCGTGAAACCAAACAGGTACTCCACGGCGCGTATCACCTGGTCCAGCACGCGCTGCACCTGGGCGATGGTGCTGCTCATGTCGACGTTGGTGATGTTGGGAAAGGCCTTGACCAGTTCGTTGTCAAAGCTGCGCGGCTTCACCCCGTCCGGCGTGGCCACACGTTCGGGCGCGCGGAAGGCGCTGATGTAGGACACCGGCACGTCCGGCATCGTCGCCACCGGGTACATCACGAAAAAGTTGACCCGCATGGAGCCCCAGTCGACCTTGCGCAGGCTGGTGATTTTGGCCTCGCTGAGCTGGCCGCCGATGTCGAAACGCAGACTGTCGCCCAGTTTCAGGCCCAGCGTTTTCGCCAGCCCGTCCTCGACGCTGATGGCGCCGGCCTCATCGGCCGTCCAGCGGCCGGCCACCACCTGGTTGTGCGAGGGTTGCTGCGCGGCATGGGACAGGTTGAACTCGCGGTCCACCAGGCGCTTGGCGCGGTCGTCCTCGAAGTCTTCCGGCGCCACCGCCTTGCCGTTGATCGCCACGAGGCGGCCACGAATCATGGGGTACCAGTCAAACCTGGTGACGCCGCCATCGCGCAAGGCCTGCTGGAAGGCAGCGCCCTGCTCGGGCTGCACATTGATGACAAAGCGGTTCGGCGCGTCAGGCGGTGTGGCGCGGCGCCAGCTGCTGATCAAGTCGGTGCGCAGCAGCACCAGCAGCATCAGCGCCAGCAGGCCGACCGCCAGCGCGCTGACCTGCACCACGGCATACACCGGTCGCGCCGACAGCTGGCGCGTGGCCAGCACCAGCCAGCGCGGCGCGGTGGCCTCATTGACGCTGGCGCGCAGCAGCTTGACCGCGGCGAAACTGGCCACGGCAAACACCGCCACCGCCCCGACGAATCCGCCGACGGCAATCATGCCGAGCTTGAGGTCGCTGCTGGCCGCCACCAGCAGGGCCGCAAAACCGAGCACCCCGACCAGCAGCACCGCCAGCGAGGCCGGCCGCAGGTTGCCGACATCACGGCGGATCACGCGCAGCGGCGGCACCTGGGCCAGCTGCAGCACCGGCGGCAGGCCAAAAGCGAGCAGCAGGGTCAGCCCCATGCCCATGCCGAAAGCCACGGGCCACAGGGTAGGCGCGGGCAGCGCTGTTTCGACCAGGCCGGCCAGCAGCAGCACAAAGCCATAGTGCACGGCAAAACCGATCAGCACGCCGAGGGCGCTGGCAGCCATGCCGGCCAGCACGAATTCAAAGGTGTAGGCCAGCGCGATGGTGCGTTGCGGCTGGCCCAGCACGCGCAGCATGGCGCAGTCGTCCAGGTGTTTGGCGGCGAAGCCGCGTGCCACGATGGCCACGGCCACGGCGCTCAGCAGGGCCGCCAGCAAGGCCACCAGGTTGAGGAATTTTTCGGCACGGTCCAGCGTCTGGCGCATCTCGGGGCTGCCGCTTTCCAGCGACTCGATGCGCACACCGCGCCATTCGGCCTTCTTGATCTCCTGCGTGGCCCACTCGACATAGGTTTTCACCGCGGCGTCGCTGCCGGCAATGGCAAAGCGGTAGTTGGTCCGGCTGGCCGGCTGGATCAGGCCGGTGGCCGCGAGGTCGGCGCTGTTGATCATCACGCGCGGCGAAAAATTGGCAAAACCGCCGCCGCGGTCCGGCTCCTGGACGATCACCCGCGCCAAGGTGAAGCGTGCGTCGCCCATCAGCAGGGTCTGGCCGATGCGCAGGCCCAGCGCATCAAGCAGCGAGGCGTCGGCCCAGGCCGTGCCGGGGGCGGGAATCTCGCGCGTGGCCGCGCCGGCCGCCTCGGGGCTGGGGGCAACCTGCAGGGTGCCGCGCAAGGGATAGCCCTCGGGCACGGCCTTGAAAGCCACGAGTTTGCTGGCACCGCCGTCTTCCTCGCGCGCCCGGCCCATGGTCGGGAAAGTCACGGTCGAGGTTGCCTGCAGGCCCAGGCTGCGCGCCTTGGCGATGAACACCTCGGGGGTCATGCCGTCGCTGCGCAACACCGCATCGCCGCCGAGCAACTGGCGGGCATCGCGCTGCAGGCCCCCCTTGAGGCGGTCTGCAAAAAAACCGACGGCCGTCAGGGCTGCGACGGCCAGCGTCACCGCAACAATCAGCAGCCGCAGTTCTCCGGCGCGCAAGTCGCGCAACAGCGTGCGCCAGCCGAGTTTGAGGAAAAGGAAATTCATGACCTGACCATAACGCAAAGTCCACAGCCCCGGCGTCCGTCGGATTCTGCCGGCAGACAGCCGGGGCGCTCCAGCGGGTCGCTGGGCTTGCGGGAACGCCGCACCGCCATCAGGCCATCACGCCGTCTCTGGCGCCCGGAGCCTGGGGCCGGCGAGGTCTGGCTGCAACTTGAGCCGCCCGGGCTGGGCATAACAGACAAAACGCCGGTTGGTCGCGCGGCCGATGGCGCACAGCCCGACAGCCTGCGCCACCTGGTGGCCCATCTGTGTGATGCCGCTGCGCGAAACCACAATCGGCACCCCCATTTGCGCCGACTTGATGACCATTTCGCTGGTGAGCCGCCCGGTGGTGTAAAACACCAGTCCAGAAGGCTCGGGTGAGAGTGTGGGGACTTCGGATCCAGACCAGCCAGGGCCGCGGATCTGGCTTTGCCAGTCCGCAGGCGCAGCGGCCCCCTCGGGGGGCAGCGCAGTACGCGAAGCGACAAGCGTGGGGGCCATGTTCATGGCCATCCAGCCCGCAATGGTGTCAATGGCGTTGTGCCGCCCCACATCCTCGACAAACAGCAGCATGTCCGGCTCCGCGGTCGCCAGCGAAAACAGCGCGCACGCGTGCACGGATCCGGCTGACTTGTAGGTGGTTTCCTTGAGACGGATGGTGTTGACCAGGCTGTACAGCTGGGCCTGGGTGATGCAGGCATGGGCCGGCAGTTCGATCTGGTCCACCTCGTCCATCAGGCCGCCGAACACACTGCCCTGCCCGCAGCCGGTGGTCACCACCTTGCGTGCGGTTTTTTCCTCGATATCCGCGATGCCATGGCGCGTCCTGACCGCGGCAGCCCCAACATCCCAGTCCACCGTGATGGACTCAATGTCCGCGGCGTCCCTGACCAGCCGCTGGTTGCGCAGGTAACCCAGCACCAGCAGCTCGGGGTGGGCACCCAGCGTCATCAAGGTCACCAACTCGCGCTTGTCGACATACACCGTCAGGGCGCGTTCGGCGGGAATGGCGATCTGGAGCGGATCACCGTATTCGTTGACAGCGTCGATGTCGCAGGTGAGCGGCGCTCGGGCCTGGGTCAGGTAGGGCAGAGGCATGATTGGAGACTACAACAAAAAGGCCGACACCTTGCGGGGCCGGCCTTTTTGCGATGTGTCGGTACTCAGGATTTCTTTTCGGGGGCAATGGCTGCCGCAGGGGTCTTGCTGCTTGGCGGGCTGGTGGCGGTCGCTGCCGGAGAATGCGCGCCCGATGCCTCCAGGGGCTTGGCCACCTCTGCAGGGGTGTAGCTGAAGGCCCCCGGGTCTGCGCAGGCTGGCGTGGCCACAGGTGGCTTGGTTTCCTTGCCAGCCGCCTTGGCCGTCTTGAAATAACTGGCAGCCACCTTGTCCATGGATTTGCACAACAGGTAGCCATCGACCTTGCCGGCCCAAGCGGCCCTGGCGGCGGCCTCGGCGGCCTTGGCCTTGGCCTCATCACTGACCGGGGGCAGCTTGGCCAGCACCACGGTGGACATGCTGGCAAACAAGGCGGCAATAAGAATTTTTTTCATGGAATCCTCGCTATTCAGATCTGATCTAGGGCCGGTTCACAGACCCTGGGCCTGGGCGGTCTGGCTCGGTGACGCAGGTTCGCTGCGCTGCGCCGGAATCTTGCCGGCCTTGACGTCGTCATACCAGTACTCGTGGTGCTCCCTGGCCCAGGTCTCGTCCACATAGCCGGTTTTCATGCCGTCGTAGGCACCCTGCATGCCGATGGTGCCAATGTAGATGTGGCCGATGAACATTGCCATCATCAGCACCGTCGCCACGGCATGCACCATGTGCGCCACCTGCATGGTGTCGCGAACATAGATCAGGCCGGGAATCAGCTTGTCGAGCACCAGCCCCGAGGCCACCACGATGATGCCGAGGAAAAACACGCCGCCCCAGAACACCAGTTTTTCGCCTGCGTTGAAGCGGTGCGATGGCACTTCCTTGCCGGACAGCAAGCCTCCGCCCTTGAGCAGCCAGCCGATATCGCCGCGGCTGGGCATGTTGTCGCGGACAAACGTGAAAAACACGATCACCAGGGACACGGCAAACAGCGGGCCGGCAAAGTTGTGCATGTTCTTGAGCAGATAGGTCAACCAGCCGAACAGGGTCAACCCCATGACCGGCAACAGGAAGAACTTGCCGAAAGCCATGACGATCCCGGAGATCGCAAGAATGCAGAAAGCAATCGCGTTGGCCCAATGGGCAGATCGCTCAAACGGCGTGAAACGCTCGATCTTGCGGCCGGTTTCAGCACCGTGCAGGTTGATCCGGCCCTTGCCAAAGTAAAACAGCGCGATCGCACCCACCACGATCAGCAGCAGCGCGCCACCGTAGGGAATCAGCCAGTTGTTGCGCACCTGGCGCCAGGCCTCTCCGGCATTGGTCAGCAGCGAGCCGGGGTATTGCACAAAGGGCTGGATCAGGTTGCCGGCCTCGGGCGCCTCGCTTTTGGGGAGGCTGCTGTAACCCGTCAGGCCTGAACCAACCTGGCGCCACATGGGCGCGTTGTTGCCTGGCTGCACCCTGGCGCGCTCGCCATTGGTCTGCTCGGCGTATTTGGGATCAGCGCTTGCCTCGGGTTTGACCTCGAAGATGTTGGCGCTCTGGATGCCGCCTGCGGGTGCCGCTGCGGCCGGAGCCGCTGCTGCAGCCGGCGCCGAAGCCGGCGTGGCCGCGGGTTGCGCCAATACCGTGGCCGACCAGCCAGACGCTGCAAGAAAGAGTGCTGCCAGGAATCGCGATGGGCGTTGCATGTGAACTCCCTGTTATTTCACGCGGTTGTATTCGTTCTGGCCGGCCTGCGCGCGGGTCTTGAGCTGCTGCTCCCAGGCAGTCTTGTCGCCGGCTTTCCAGCCCGGGGCATTGAAGGCATTGCTGGTGCCCTGGAACGCAGCCGTGTCGCTTTTGACGCCGCCCGCGGACTGCGGCTTGTCGCCGCAAGCGGCAAGCGCCATGACGGCAGCTGTGAGCAATGTGAGGCGCATCATGATTTGGCTCCTTGCACGGGAGGCTGGCCCGCCTGCCTGGAACCGTAGGCCGTGCCCCAGCCCCACACTTCGGCGCCCTTGCCGCGCTGCACGACACGGGTGCGGAAGATGTCGGCAACCACATCGCCATCACCGGCGAGCAGCGCCTTGGTCGAGCACTGTTCGGCGCAGGCGGGCAGCTTGCCTTCGGCGAGCCGGTTGCGGCCGTATTTTTCAAATTCGGCCTGGCTGCCATTGGCCTCGGGACCGCCCGCACAGAAGGTGCACTTGTCCATCTTGCCGCGCACGCCAAAGGTGCCCTGGGAAGGGAACTGGGGCGCGCCAAACGGGCAGGCATAGGAGCAGTAGCCGCAGCCGATGCAGACATCCTTGTCGTGCAAGACCACACCCTCGTCGGTGCGGTAAAAGCAGTTGACCGGGCAAACGGCCATGCAGGGAGCGTCGCTGCAATGCATGCAGGCCACCGAAATGGACTTTTCACCGGGAACACCGTCGTTGAGCGTCACGACACGGCGGCGGTTGACGCCCCATGGGACTTCGTTTTCGTTCTTGCAGGCAGTAACGCAACCGTTGCACTCGATGCAGCGCTCCGCGTCACAAACAAATTTCATGCGTGCCATGGTGTCTCCTTATGCCTTCTCGACGTTGCAGACCGTCGTCTTGGTTTCCTGCATCATCGTCACGCTGTCATAACCGTAGGTGGTCGCGGTATTGACCGCTTCGCCGCGCACCACAGGGGCAGCGCCCTTGGGGTAATAGGCCAGCATGTCGGCGCCCTGCCAGCGTCCGGAAAAGTGGAAAGGCAGGAACACGGTGTCAGGTCCGACACGCTCCGTCACCAGCGCCTGGACATTCAGGCGTGCACCTGTCGGGGTGCTGACCCAGGCCCGTTCACCGTTGCGGATGCCCTTTTCGGCAGCCACCTTGGGATTGATCTCGATGAACATTTCCTGTTGCAGCTCGGCCAGCCAGGGGTTGGAGCGGGTTTCCTCGCCACCGCCCTCGTACTCCACAAGACGGCCCGAGGTCATGATCAGCGGGAATTTTTCGTGCACCTTGTCGGCGATGTTTTTCTGCTGGATGGTTTTGTAAAGCGTCGGCAGGCGCCAGAAGGCCTTCTTGTCGTCATGCGTCGGGTACTTGGCCATGAGGTCGGGCCGGTTGCCGTAGAGTGGCTCGCGGTGCTGCGGAATCGCGTCCGGGAAGTTCCAGACCACCGCACGCGCCTTGGCATTGCCGAAGGGATGGCAGCCGTGGCCCTGCATGAACACCCGGATCATTCCGCCTGAAGAATCGGTCTTCCAGTTCTTGCCTTCCGCCGCGGCCTTCTCCGGCTCGGTCAGCTCGTCCCACCAGCCGAGCTTCTTGAGCAGCAGGTGGTCAAGTTCCGGGTAGCCGGTCTGGATGTCGGCGCCTTTGGAGTACGAGCCGTCTTCCGCGAGCAGGTTCTTGCCGTCCTTCTCGACACCGAAGTTGGCGCGGAAGTTGCCGCCGCCGTCCATCACGTGTTTGGAGGTGTCGTAGAGGTTGGGGGAACCGGGGTGTTTCATTTCCGGGGTTCCGAAACAGGGCCATGGCAGACCGAAATAGTCACCGGTCGTGTCGTAGCCCGTTTCCTTGTCCTTGCCGCCTTTGGACTTGAGTGTCTTGACGTCGAACATGTGCATGTTGCGCATGTGGGCCTTCAGGCGCTCCGGGCTTTGCCCGGTGTAGCCAATGGTCCAGACACACTTGTTGATCTCGCGCAGGATGTCTTCCGGCACGGGTTCGTCCATGCCCTTGACCTTCTGCATCTTGTAGTTCTTCGACAGTTCCTTGGCGAAGCCCAGCTTCTCGGCCAGCTGGTGCATGATCATGTGGTCGCTGCGGCTCTCCCACAGAGGTTCGATGACCTTTTCGCGCCATTGCAGCGAGCGGTTCGAAGCCGTCACGGAGCCGCTGGTCTCGAACTGGGTCGCCGCTGGCAGCAAATAGACGGCACGGTTGGGATTGAGGTCTTCAGCATTGCCCGGCATGGCCGCCATGGCGGCTGTGGCCGAGGGATAGGGATCAATCACCACGAGCAGGTCGAGCTTGTCCATGGCGCGTTTCATTTCCAGACCGCGGGTCTGGGAGTTGGGCGCATGGCCCCAGAACACCACGCCACGAAGGTTGGAGTCCTGGTCGATGAATTCGTTTTTCTCCATCACGCCGTCGATCCAGCGCGACACCGTGATGCCGGGTTTGCCCATCATGGCGGGCGAGGCATAACGCCCCTTGATCCATTCGAAGTCCACGCCCCAGGTCTTGGCGAAATGTTTCCAGGAACCTTCGGCCAGGCCGTAATAACCTGGCAGCGAATCCGGGTTGGGGCCGACGTCGGTCGCGCCCTGCACGTTGTCATGGCCGCGGAAAATATTGGTGCCGCCACCGGAGACACCGACATTGCCAAGTGCCAGCTGCAGGATGCAGGAGGCGCGAACCATGGCGTTGCCGATGGTGTGCTGCGTCTGCCCCATGCACCAGACAATGGTGGACGGCCGGTTTTTGGCCATCATCTCGGCGGCCATGTACACGCGCGCCTCGGGCACGCCGCAGGCTTCCTCGACCTTGTCCGGCGTCCACTTCGCGAGCACGTCTTCCTTGACCTTGTCCATGCCGTAGACACGGTCGTTGATGTACTTGGTGTCCTCCCAGCCGTTCTTGAAGATGTGATACAGCATGCCGAACAGGAACGGAATGTCCGAGCCGGAACGGATGCGGATGTACTCGTCGGCCTTGGCTGCGGTGCGCGTGAAACGCGGGTCCACGACGATCATCTTGCAGCCGGTTTCCTTGGAATGCAGCATGTGCAGCAGGCTGACTGGGTGGGCTTCGGCGGCGTTGGAGCCGATGTACAACGCGCACTTGCTGTTTTGCATGTCGTTGTACGAATTGGTCATGGCGCCGTAGCCCCATGTGTTGGCAACGCCAGCTACCGTGGTGGAATGGCAAATGCGCGCCTGGTGGTCGCAGTTGTTGCTGCCCCAGAAGCTCACGAACTTGCGCATCAGGTAGGCCTGCTCGTTGTTGTGCTTAGACGATCCGACCCAATACACCGAATCAGGGCCGCTGGCCTTGCGCAACTCCAGCATGCGGGCGGTGATCTCATTGAGGGCGGTGTCCCAGCTGATGCGCTCGTACTTGCCGCCCACCAGCTTCATCGGATAGCGCAGGCGGTATTCGCCATGGCCATGTTCGCGCAGCGCGGCCCCCTTGGCGCAATGCGCGCCGAGGTTGATCGGCGAGTCGAACACCGGTTCCTGCCGGACCCAGACGCCGTTTTCGACGACCGCATCGACCGCACAGCCGACCGAACAATGGGTGCAGACCGTGCGCTTGACCTCGATTTTTCCGCTGCCGTCTCCCGCGCCAGGCGCCGCAGCCTTGGCTTTCTTGACCAGCGTCAGCTGGGTCGCCGCCAGACCGACGCCGACTCCCAGGCCCGAGCGGCGCAGGAAGGCGCGGCGGTCCATGGTGGGCAGCGCATTCGACAGTCCGCGCGACAGGCTTTGTACAAAACGAGCCGATCCGGCGCGCTGCGCCGTATCGCCATGGACACCGTGATTTTTTTTCGTGAGCAGCATGGAGCTCTCCGTAAGAGGGGGACGGGAAGAATCAGAGACGCGCGGTCTGGTAGTAACGCTTGACGTGATCAGACAGGCTGTAGCCGCCGCCTTTTTCAGGCGCAGGCTTGGGCTCCTGGAGGGCCGCCTCGGGTGCTTGTACCCCGGGCAGGGCGACCGCCACGGCGGCAACAGCGCCGGTAGCGGCAGCGCCGAAGAAGAAACCCCGGCGCGAGGGTTTTGGCTGGCTGTCCTGCATAGTGGTCTCCAAGGAAGCTTGCTGTTATGAACTGGTTTGCATACTTACTGACTTGCCTACTTTACGTCAGACCTGCGTATGCGACAACGGGCCGATCAGGCCAAATGCAACACCTAGGGGAAAACGATAGGGCATCTTAGTTTTTACCGTGACTGCACTAATCAGGAAAAAGTGTCGCAATTTGAGAAAACCGCTGCGCGGGGAGGGTGCGTCGTGCCTAGGGATTGGCCCGGCATGCTCAGGTCAGCATGTCAAAGCCCTGGGTTTCGACACTGAGAAACGTGTGCGTGAATCCGGCCAGGCCGCGGTAGAAATCCGCCTTCGGATGGGCACTGACCGCATCGCACAGGGTTGTTGCCCAGGGCTGCAGGTGGCGTGCAAAAAACTCGCGCTGACGCGTCAGATTGGCGACCGCCACATCGTCGCCCGCAATCAGGTAACGCATGACCTCGCACAGGTAGGCGATATGGTCTTCGGTTTCGGGCATGGCTTCGTCGCGCGCCAGGCCCAGCGCTTCCAGGTCGGTGCGCAGCGCCGCCAACGGCTTCTCGTTGAGGAACCCGCTGAGGTAATGGGAGCCGAACAGGTAGACCTCGGGCTTGCCGACGCCGCCAAACAGCGCCTCGTATTCCCGGGCGATCTCCCCGTCCGACAACCTGCGGGCGGCGCCGACCAGTTCAGCCCACGAGGCTTCCAGCAAGGCACCGGCCGCAGGTGCTTCGGTCACGGCCACCCGCAGATTGCCCAGCAGGTCCGCCGGCGGTGGCGCGTAGTACAGCGCGGCCAGCAGCCCATACACTTCGGCGCGGGCGGTTTCTTCGTCCAGCGTGGACGGTACGAGTTGGGCGGGCTGGGTCATGGGATGGATTTAGCGAATGTCCGTGATCTTGATTTCGTTGTCTGCCGAGTAGATGTCAATCACGCGGCAGTCGCTGCACATTTTCAGGCGTTCGGCAGCCGCGCCCTGGAACATCGCATGGCCGGCCAGCTTGCCCAGCATGGACTCGATCGCCTTGAGGGTGCCGAACGGCTTGGCGCAGCGTATGCACTGGTAGGGCTGGCTCTCGTTGAGCACACGTGCCTCCTTGCGCTGCGGCGTGAGCAGCAGGCGCGGCTGCAGGGTGATGGCGTTTTCCGGACAGGTCGTCGCGCAGAGGCCGCATTGCACGCAGTTTTTCTCGATGAATTTGAGCTGGGGCCGCTCCGGGTTGTCCTGCAGCGCGCTGGCCGGGCAGGCGCTGACGCAGCTCAGGCACAAGGTGCAGGCGTCCTTGTTGATGACCAGCGTGCCCAGTGGCGAGCCGGCAGACGGCAGCGCAATCGCCTCGGGCCTGGCCGTGGCCTGCGTTATCAGGTGGTCCAGTGCCAGCTCCAGGGTGGCTCGCTTGTCGGCCTGCACGGCAAAGCCGGCCGTTTGGGCCACCCCCTGCGCTGGCGCCGCCTGCAGCTCGGCGTCGAGCGCGGCCAGATCACGTGCATCCCGGGCTTCGAGGATACGGAAGTGTTCCCCTTGGTAACCGAGACCGCTGAGGATGGCCTGCGCCACGTCCATCTGCTCGCGCACGGCCTCGCGGTACTGCGGCGCCTCCTCGTCCGTCATCAGGACCCACACCTGGGATGCGCCATGGGCGATGGCCGAGAGCCACAATTCCAGTCCCACCGACACCGTGTGCCACAAGGCCAGCGGCAAAACGCGCGCCGGCACGCCATGCGTGGCCGGATCGAGCCGCGCCATGCGACCCAGGTCACCCAACAGCCGCGTACCCGCTTCCTGGCTGTGCAGCAGCAGGGCCGCCTGCTTGCCGCCGGTACGCGCATAGGTGCCCAGCAGGGTCTTGATCTTCGCGCCCTGCTCCCCGGGACGCGGGTAGGCGAACGTCAGGGCCCCGCTCGGACAGACCGTGGTGCAGGCACCGCAGCCCACACACAGGTTCGGATTCACCACGATCTGCTGCCGGTCGCGCTCGCTGCTGATCGCCGAGGCCGAGCAGACATCGATACAGGCCGTGCAGCCGGTTTTTTCGTTGCGGCTGTGGGCGCAGAGTTTTTGCTTGTAGTTGAAGAACTTGGGCTTTTCGAACTCGCCCACCAGCGAACGCAGCTGCAGCAGGGTGCGGCTGTCCTGGCCATCCCAGCAGAAATACCCTTGGGGCAAGGCATGTTGCGTGAAGGCCGGTGTCGCACGCAGGTCCAGCACCAGATCGAATTTTTCGCTCAAGGCCTCGGGCGCGCGGCCGAAATCAATCGCTCCGGCCACACCGCAAGCCTTGACGCAGGCCCGGTGCGACTTGCACAGGGCGTTGTCGATCTGGTAGTCGAAACCGATGGCGCCTTCGGGGCAGACCGCCAGACAGGCGTTGCAGCGCGTGCACAGGTCGAGGTCAATCGCGTTGTTGCGCTGCCAATGGAGTTCGAAAGCGCCCAGCCAGCCCGTCAGGCGCTGGATCTTCCCGGCCAGCACCGGGTAACGCCGCTCCTGCAAACCACCATCGCGGCCCGTCCCCAGACTGAACAACGTGACGTCCAGCGCGTCCGACAGCAAGCCGGCGGCGCGCTCCGCCGCATCGAGCTCACCGATGATGAGCACACGACCCGCGCTTTTGTAGGTCACGGTCGCCACGGGTTCGGCATCCGGCAGGTGGGCCACCGCGAGCAGGGCCGCAATTTTCGGGCTGGCCTTGGCGGCGTCCCGGCTCCAGCCGCCGGTCTCGCGGATGTTGACGAACTTGATGACCGAGGTCGCGCCTTCGGTCTGCTGCGCCAGTTCCGCAAAAAGCCGGGTCTCCTGGGTGCAGGCCACCACCACGTCGTCGCCGGACTGGACCGCTTTCTGGAAGGCGCCGGCCTCCCGGCGGCACAACGCCGAATGCAGGGTCAGTTTTTCGTCAAGTGCCGTGCCCAGCGTCTGGGGCTGGAGCGGCATGGTCTGGTTGCAGTCGCAGATCAGTGTAGGCATGGTTTTCTTGGCTGGCGCCGGAGCCAGGCTGCGGCTCGGGTTGGCTGGAATGTTCTGGGGAAATGGCCGGATCGGGCAGGCCCGGGCCTTCGTGGGACTGTGCCACGGTTTCGTCCGTGGGGGTATTCGCAGTTTCCCGTGGAGAAGGTGCCTGCGCAGCCGTCCCGCCCTCTTTCTCTTCCTGTTCCTGGTCCTCAAACAGATTGAGAAACTTGGCGCTCGTCATCTGCCGGAGCATGGACTCGGGAATGGGATCGGCTTTGGAATAGTCGTCGATGTAGATATCCAGGCCGTCCATCACATTGAAATGCGGATCGGCAAACAGCTTTTTCATCGCGGCGTTGCGCACCTCGGGCCCGACATCGCCGGCCATGAAGGGCTTGAAATCGGAGTCCCTGGTCAGCAGCTGCGCGTCTTCCAGCGTCGGCAGCTTTCTTTCGGCTGGCGCGGCAGCATCGGCCGGAGCCGGCACGGCGGCAACGGGGACTGACGTTCCGGCCCGGGCAGCGTCTGCCTTCACGGGCGGGGCTGCGGCAGGCGCCGGTTCGTCCAGCGGTTTGCCCTGCAGGGCGTCCGTCTTGCGCCGCGCCCACCGGCCCAGGAAGCCGGGAGTTTCTTCAGCCATGGCCGCCCCCGCCGAACTTCTTGTCGGTGCTCACGCGCGCGGGGTTGCCAAACCGGTCCTGCAGCGGCTTGAAGCTTTGCGGGCGCTGGCGGCGCTTGGCCTCCAGCACGTAATGGGCATCGACAAAAGTCTGCACCCACTCGACCACATCACGCGGCGCCGCCACCTGTTCCACGGTTTCCTGCGCGTCCAGCCAGCGACCGGCGTCGTGGTAACTCAGGGTCACGGTCTGCGGCACGGCCACCGGCTCGTCGGCCAGCGCCGCCTCTTCCTCCATCCGCCAGACCACCCAGAAGCAGGGCTGGGGCGTGGTGACGTTGAGGTAATAACCTTCAGCGTCATCGGTGAACAGCTCGACCTTGAAACCGGGATGCAACCAGCGCTCTTCCTGATCGTCCTTGAGCAGCAGGCGCGGCTGCGCGCCAAAACCTTCCTCGTGCGGCACGATGTCGGCCAGCGACCAGCGCCAGGGCTGCCAGCGGTTGTCGATGCGCTCGCGGCGCATGACCACGGCCACCGCCACACAGGGACGGCGAATGGCCGTATCGGCACCGGGAAGCTGCAGGACAAATTCAGACATGCCCGCAGTGTACGGCTGTCTTCATGCCCATTTTCGGCACAACTCTTTTGTCACCCACAGCCTGGAAGGTCAAAGACCTCCGGCAGCAGCGGGGCCGTAGCCTGCCGCCCCTGCCAGCTGCCCGCCGCGATGAATTGCCACGGCGCAGTACTTGAATTCCGGAATTTTTCCGAATGGGTCCAGCGCAGCGTTGGTCATCAGGTTGGCCGCGGCTTCGTAATAGGCGAACGGAATGAACACCGCCCCCTGCGGCATGCCGTCGTCGCGCCGCACATGAAGGGCGACCGCCCCGCGCCGCGATTGCACGGTGATCACATCGCCCGGTGCCAGCCCCAGCGCCAGCAAGTCGGCACCACACAGCGAGGCTGTGGCCAGGGGTTCGATGGCATCGAGCACGGAGGTGCGCCGCGTCATGCTGCCGGTGTGCCAGTGCTCGAGCTGGCGGCCGGTGATCAGCACAAACGGGTAGTCGGCGTCGGGCCGTTCGTTGGCAGGAATGATGTCGGCCGGGACCAGATGTACGCGCCCGTCGTCGGTGGCAAAGTGGTCGATGAACACGGTGGGCGCCCCCGGATCGTCTTCGCTCAGGCAGGGGTAGGTCACGCTGGATTCGCGCTGCAGCCGCTCCCAGCTGATGCCCGCAATCGCGGTGTGCATGGCCTGACGCATCTCCTCGTAGACAGCGGCCACGCCATCCTGCGCACCTGCGTAATGCCAGTTCAGCCCCATGCGGCTGGCGAGTTGCTGGATGATCCACAGGTCGGGTCTTGCCTCACCGGGCGCCTCGACCGCCTGCCTGCCCATCTGCACCATGCGGTCGGTGTTGGTGACGGTGCCGGTCTTTTCAGGCCAGGCGGTGGCGGGCAGCACCACATCGGCCAGCCACGCAGTCTCGGTCATGAAGATGTCCTGCACCACCAGATGCTGCAGGCTGGCCAGCGCATGGCGCGCGTGGTTCAGGTCGGGGTCGCTCATGGCCGGGTTTTCGCCCATGATGTACATGCCGCGCACCTTGTGCGGGTCGCTGTCGGGCGCCAGCGCCTTGTGCATGATTTCAACCACGGTGTAACCGGGTTTTTCGTCGAGTTTCGCATTCCAGAAGTTCTCGAACCATTGGTGCGCGGCTGCGTTGTCCACCCGCTGGTAGTTGGGAAACATCATGGGAATCAGGCCCGCGTCGCTGGCACCCTGCACGTTGTTCTGGCCGCGCAGCGGGTGCAGGCCGGAGCCGGGCTTGCCGATCTGCCCGGTCACGGTGGCCAGGGCGATCAGGCAACGCGCGTTGTCGGTACCGTGGACATGCTGGCTGATGCCCATGCCCCACAGAATCATGGCGGCTTTGGCCTTGGCAAACGCGCGGGCAACCTCGCGCAGGGTGGCGGCGGGGATCCCGCACACCGGCGCCATCGCCTCGGGGCTGTAGCCCTTGACGTTTTCCCGGAGCGCTTCGTAATTGCTGGCACGCCTGTCGATGAAGTCCTGGTCCACCAGGCCCTCCTCGATCACCGTGTGGATCAGTGCATTGAGCATGGCCACGTCGGTGTCGGCCTTGAACTGCAGCGTGCGCCAGGCGTTCCGGCCGATATCGGTGACGCGCGGATCAGCGAGCACGATCCTGGCGCCCTTCTGCGCGGCATTCTTCATCCAGGTGGCGGCCACGGGATGGTTGGCCGAAGGGTTGGAGCCGATCACAAATATCAGATCCGAATGTGCAACGTCGTTGACCTGGTTGCTCACCGCGCCCGAACCCACACCCTCCAGCAGCGCCGCCACGCTGGACGCGTGGCACAGGCGCGTGCAATGGTCCACGTTGTTGGAGCCGAAGCCGGTGCGCACCAGTTTCTGGAACAGGTAGGCCTCTTCGTTGCTGCCCTTGGCGGAGCCAAAGCCCGCCAGCGACTTCTTGCCATGGGTGTCACGCAGGTGTTTGAGCGGGCCGGCGGCCAGCGCCAGAGCCTCTTCCCAGCTCGCTTCGCGGAACACTTCCGACCAGTCCGCCGTGTTGCGGTTCAGATGTTGCAAGGCGGCCGGGTCCTTGGGGACACCGGCCTTGCGGATCAGGGGTTGGGTCAGGCGCTGGGGACTGTGCGCGTAGTCGAAACCAAAACGCCCCTTGACACACAGCCGCGAATGGTTGGCCGGTCCGTCACGGCCATCGACACTGACAATTTGGTTGCCTTTCACCTTGTAGGTCACCAGGCAGCCGACGCCGCAGAAGGGGCAGACCGAATCAACTTTTTTATCGACGGCCTGGGACCCCACCAGGGTCTTGGGCATCAGGGCACCGGTCGGACAGGCCTGCACACACTCGCCGCAGGCCACGCAGCTGCTGTCGCCCATCGCGTCGCCCAGGTCAAAAACGATCTCGCTGTGCGATCCGCGCAGGGCGTAGCCGATCACGTCGTTGACCTGCTCTTCGCGGCAGGCGGTCACGCAACGCTTGCACTGGATGCAGGCGTCCAGGTTCACGGCCATGGCCGGGTGCGACACATCGGCGGCCGGCTGCTCGCGGCGCAACGCTTTCAGCTCGGGTCGCACGACAACATCCATGCGCGCGGCCCACGCGCTGAGTTCGCCGTGTTGCAGCGATTCATCGATCTCATCCCATTTGTAGCCAGTGTCGGGCATGTCGGAGAGCAGCATCTCCAGCACCATCTTCTGGCTCCTGACAGCGCGTTCGCTGCCGGCCTGCACCTCCATCCCGGCCGTGACGCTGCGGCAGCAGCTGGGGGCCAGGGTGCGTTCGCCCTTGATCTCGACCACACAGGCACGGCAGTTGCCGTCGGCGCGGTAGCCGTCCTTGTAGCAAAGGTGCGGAATGTCGACACCGCTGCGCGCGGCCGCTTTCAGTATGGATTCGCCCTCGTACGCCTCAACGGACTTGCCGTCCAGCAGAAAGGGGATGACCTGGGGCGTGACCTCAACGGGCTTGGCTGGCGCATTCATGTCAGGCGATTTCGTGAGCAAAGTATTTCTGGACACAGCGCACCGGGTTGGGCGCCGCCTGACCGAGTCCGCAAATGGACGCATCGGTCATCACCGTATTCAAATCTTCCAGCGTGGCGTTGTCCCACACGGACGCCTGCATCAACTTCGCCGCCTTGACCGTGCCGACGCGGCAAGGCGTGCACTGGCCACAGCTTTCCTGGGCGAAAAAACGCATCATGTTGAGGGCTGCATCACGGGCCTTGTCGCGCTGCCCCAGCACGATGACGGCCGCCGAGCCGATGAAGCCGCCGTGCGGCTGCAGGGTGTCGAAGTCGAGTGGCAGGTTGGCATGGCTGGCCGGGAAAATGCCGCCGGAGGCGCCGCCGGGCAGGTAGGCATACAGCTGGTGGCCGTCGGCCATGCCGCCACAGTATTCGTCGATGAGCTCCTGCACCGTGATGCCGGCCGGTGCCAGCTTGACGCCCGGGTTCTTCACGCGCCCGCTGACACTGAAAGAGCGCAGGCCCTTGCGGCCACGGCGGCCGAAGCCGCTGAACCACTGCGGGCCTTTTTCCACAATGTCGCGCACCCAGTACAGGGTCTCGAAGTTGTGCTCCAGCGTGGGCCGGCCGAACAACCCGACTTCCGCGATGTAGGGCGGGCGCAGGCGCGGCTCGCCGCGTTTGCCTTCAATGCTTTCGATCATGGCCGACTCCTCGCCGCAGATGTAGGCGCCCGCACCGCGCCGCAGCTCGATCAGGGGCAGCGGACACGGTGGATCCGCCAGCAATTTGGCCAGTTCGGCCTGCAGCATGCTGCGGCAATCGTGGTACTCGTCGCGCAAATAGATGTAGCAGGCCTCGATTCCCACCACCTGCGCCGCGATCAGCACGCCTTCCAGAAAACGGTGCGGATCACGCTCCAGCCAGGTGCGGTCCTTGAACGTGCCGGGCTCGCCCTCGTCGATGTTGACCGCCATCAGGCGCGGGCCGGGCTGGCCCTGTACGATGCGCCACTTGCGCCCCGCCGGGAACCCCGCGCCGCCCAGGCCGCGCAGGCCTGAATTTTCCATGGCGGCCAGCACCGCCCCGGCATCTTCTTCCCCGTTGACCAGCGCCGCCGCGAGTGCGTAGCCCCCGTGGGAGCGGTAGGTGGCGTAGTCGGTGAAGGCCGGCAGTACTTCGTCGGCCGAGCCCGGGACACTTTTTTCCGCGTACCCGGATGCTGCGAAATTAATAGCTTCTGGCGCTTTCCCCTCTTGGGCTGGAGGCTGATTTGCCATCACAACCACAGCCTCGACCGTGGCCAGCGGCAACGCCTGCTGGTGCACCAGCACGGCCGGCGCCTGCTCGCAGCGGCCCAGGCAGGGCGCGGCAATCACACGCACCTCCTGCCCCAGCAGCGCGGGCAGGCGCGCCAGCAGGTCCTGTGCACCGGCCAGCTCGCAGGTCAGCCCGTCGCACACGCGAACCGTGAGTCCGGGCGCCTGGCCGTCGCCCTTGACGATCTCGAAGTGGTGATAAAAGCTCGCGACCTCGTACACCTCGGCCAGGGGAATGTTCATCTCCCGGGCCAGCGCCACCAGGTGGCGCTCATGCAGGCAGCGCCAGGCGTCGTTAAGTTGGTGCAGGTGTTCGATCAGCAGGTCACGCCGGTGACCACCGTCGGGCCGCCCGCCGATCAGCGCACGCACCTCGGCCAGCGAAACCTCGTCGGCCTGGCGACCCTTGAGCTTGCTCTTGCGGCGGATGCGCTCGCGCATGTCGTCCAGCGTGGCCAGGGCCACGGCGGGAACAGGAAGGACCGGTGAAGCGTTCATGACGCACTGTCGCTCCTGGGCCCGCCCGCGTCAAATTGAATTCATGTATGCGCTGATTCAGGATCTGAATGCAAGGCCCCGCTGTGCTGCGCCGCATGGCGCAACCACTGTGCGTCCCGGGCCAATTCCAGCGCGGCTTGCAGGGCGCGCGAGGGGCTGGCCTTGGCCAGCGTGAAAAAACCGACAGGCGTGGTCACCTCCGGCTGGACCAGCGGCAGGGCTTCGAGTTCCGCATAACTGCGGACCGCGCCCACCAGCGCACCCGGCAAGACGCTGCAGACCTCGCCGGCGACCACGCTGAGCGCCAGCGCCAGGATGGAGTTGGTCTCCATGACCGGCTTGACCGCGAGCCCCAGGCCGGCAAAGGCGCTGTCCACAATACTGCGGTTGTGCATGTCGGGCGTCAGCAGGCACAGCGGCAGCTGCGCCGCTTCGCGCCAGCCTATGGCCGGCCCCACGCGCAGCCCGCCGCCCGACAGGCCAGGCGCCGCCGCGCGGCGCACCAGGAAGTAGTGTTCGGTGTACTGTGGCAGCAGCTCGAAACGGCTGGCGCGCTGGTTCAGGCGTTCGACAAACCCCAGGCCCAGGTCCAGCGACAGGTTCTCCAGTCCGAGTTCAATGTCCTGCGAGCTCAGCGACCGCACCACGGGTGAGATACCGGGGTAACGCTGGCGAAGCCCGGCCGCAAAAAGCGTGGCCACCGGCACCGCCGTCGGCACCACGCCCAGCTGCAGGGCGCCCTGCGGCTGGCTGGCACTGCTGCGCAGCTCCTGCTGCAGCAGTTCGTGTTCGTGCAGCATACGCTGCGCCGTCGCCAGCACGCGCTCGCCTTCCGGCGTGAGGCCTGCGTAGGTGCGGCCGCGCTTGACGATGCCGATGCCAAACTCTTTTTCCAGCGCACGCAGGGCGTTGGAAAGCGCCGGCTGGGTGATGCCACAGGACTGGGCGGCGCGCGCGTAGTGACGGTGCTCGCTGAGGGCCACCAGATAACGCAGCGAAGCGAGCATGTTCATGGTGAGCCCCCCGCCCGCGGGAAGATCAGGTGTTTTTCGAGACCGTGATGGTCGGGAATTTGGCGGAAAAGTCTTTCGCCTTGGCGGCAATCGTGATGGCGACCTGGCGCGCCACGGCCTTGTAGATGCCGGCAACTTCGCCGTCCGGGTCGGCCACCACGGTGGGCCGGCCGTTGTCGGCCTGCAGGCGGATCTGCATGTCCAGCGGCAGCGCGCCGAGGTAACTCATGCCGTAGTCGGCCGCCATCTTCTTGCCGCCGTCTTCGCCAAAGATGTGTTCGGTGTGGCCGCATTTGCTGCACACGTGGACTGCCATGTTTTCGACGATGCCCAGAATCGGCACGCCAACCTTCTCGAACATCTTGATGCCTTTTTTGGCGTCGAGCAGAGCGATGTCCTGAGGCGTGGTGACGATCACCGCGCCGGTCATGGGCACGCGCTGGGACAAGGTGAGCTGGATGTCGCCGGTGCCGGGCGGCATGTCGACAATCAGGTAGTCCAGGTCTTTCCAGTTGGTCTGGCGCAGCAGTTGCTCGAGCGCCTGGGTTGCCATCGGGCCGCGCCAGATCATGGCCTCGTCCTGCGCGACCAGGAAACCGATGGACATGACCTGGATGCCGTAGTTTTCCATCGGTTCCATGTTCTTGCCGTCCACGCTTTCGGGCCGGCCCTCGATGCCCATCATCATGGGCTGGCTGGGACCGTAGATGTCGGCGTCGAGCAGGCCGACGCTGGCGCCTTCAGCGGCCAGGGCCAGCGCGAGGTTGACGGCGGTGGTGCTTTTGCCCACGCCGCCCTTGCCGGAGGCCACGGCCACGATGTTCTTGACATTGGGCAGCAGTTGCACGCCGCGCTGCACGCTGTGGCTGGCGATCTTGAAACCGACGTTGACCGACACGTTGGTGACGCCCGCCACGCCCTTGGCGGCGGCGATCAGCAGCTTGCGGATGCCGGCCAGCTGGCTTTTGGCCGGGTAACCGAGTTCCACATCAAAGGACACATCGCCGCCGGCGATCTGCAGGTTTTTAAGCGCCTTGGTGCTGACAAAGTCCTTGCCGGTGTTGGGGTCAAGCACGCCTTGCAGGGCGTTCAAAATTGCCTGTTGTTCTACAGCCATCTGGGGAGTCTCCGATTGAATCTGGGGTGGCAAGCCGGCCGCACCGGGGCGCGCCGCGCGGCAGCGGGTTGGGCTGAAGTCTAAGCCAATGCCGGGGCAGGTGCCGGCCGGCCGGCGATGACCTGACAACCCGGCCATGCGTGCGGGCTTTCGCCGGGGTGCAGCCTTGATCTGCCTCAATGCGCGCCATGGACACAGGCGGAAAATGATTTGCCTTGGGGATGCAAGGAAGGCATGGGCCCTCACGGCATCCGCTCCGTGGCCCCCTGCGCGGCCCGCGTTTTGACAGGTTCTGCTTCCTGCTGGAGGATTTCATGTCCACGATACCGCTCAATCTGGAAACCGACACGGTGGTCCTGCCGCCGCCGGTCCTGCCGCCTGCCGCCACGCTGGCGCAAGCCCTGGAGAAGCGCTGCAGTTCGCGCGCCTTCCTGCCGGATGCCCTGCCCCTGGAAACGCTGTCAGCGCTGCTGTGGGCCGGTTTTGGCATCAACCGGCAGGGCAGCGCCCACCGCACCGCACCGTCGGCCCGCAACTGGCAGGAGATCGACGTTTACGCCGTGCTGCCCGAAGGCGCGTACCGATACGATGCCCTGTCCCACCAGTTGCTGCTGGTCAAGGCCGAGGACCTGCGCAGTGCCACCGGCACGCAGGACTTCGTGGCCACCGCACCGCTGAATCTGGTTTACGTGGCGGACTTCAGCCGCATGCACGATGCCAGTGCCGAGGATCGCCATTTTCTTGCCGGCGCAGATGCTGGCTGCATTGCCCAGAATGTCTACCTGTTTTGCGCGGCCACCGGTCTGGCGACGGTGGTTCGCGGCCTGATCGACCGGGGCCGGCTGGCGGCGGCCCTGGGCTTGTCTCCGACCCAGCGCATCGCCCTGGCACAAACCGTCGGTTCCCCGGCGGCGCCATGAAACCTGCCTGACCGGGAAACATCCATGGAACTGCGTTCAAGCGCCTTTGCGCCGAATGGCGAGATACCGCGGCGCCACACCTGCGAAGGCGACGACAGCGCCCCGCCGCTGCACTGGGAGGGTGTCCCGCCAGCCGCGCGCAGCCTGGTGTTGATCGTGGACGATCCCGATGCGCCCGACCCCGCCGCACCGCGGCAGACCTGGGTGCACTGGGTGCTGGTCGACCTGCCGCCGGACAGCACCGGCTTGCCGGCAGGTGGCCAGCCCTTGCCGGCCGGTGCGCGCCCAGGCCTCAACGACTGGCACCGGGCGGACTACGGCGGACCCTGCCCGCCGATAGGCCGGCACCGCTACTTCTTCAAGCTCTACGCTTTGGATACGGCACTGCCGGCGCTGCAGCAACCGACCAAGGCGGCCGTCGAGCGCGCCATGCAAGGCCATGTGCTGGCCAGCGCAGAACTGGTGGGCACCTACCAGAAGACCCACGCCTGAGCGCGACTCACGGTATGTCGATGGCCTGATCCGCCCCAGCCTCCCGGCAGGCTGCGCCCCAGCGGGTCGCACCAAAGGCCTCCAGGAAACGGTCCAGCTCCTGCGCCGGCAGGTGGTCGATACCCGCCGCCCCGGCCCGGCCGGCGCCACCGAAACGGCGGCACAGTTCCCGCGCGCCACCGGCGGCGACCAGCGGCGCACGCACACTCACGACGTAGCCATCGCCATGCACCGCCTTGAGCACGGCATGCGCCCTGCCCGGCTCGGCACGGGCGAGTTCATTGGCCAGGCAGCCGATCACGCGCCGGCTCCAGCCGGCATCCGGCAGCAGGATCGCGCGGGCTCGGTCGTTCTGACAGTGCGGCGGCAGGTCTGCCGCCCGGCGCAGGTCCTCGCGGCGCCGGCCATCGAGTTGCTGCGCGATCGGCTCGTGTTGCAGCAGCTCGAGCGGATCGCGGTAACGCAGCAGCGTCTCGTACAGGCGCGTCGGCGTGATGAAAACATCGCTTTCCTCTTCACCGTAAGCGTTGTAATTGATGGCCTCGCCGAGCATGCGCAAGCGCTCACGGTCCTGGATGGTCATGCCCGTCTGCGCTGCCAGCGCGTCGGCCACGCCGGTCAGGTTGTCGCCATACGCTCCCACCAGCGCCCAGGACCGGTGGGCGCCGCCGAGGTAACGGTCCATCAGCAGGCTGGTGCAGGTCTGGCTGTCGAGGTCAATATGGGTTTCCAGGTTCGGATGGTCCGGCACATCGGACGGCGCGTGGTGATCGAAGTAGCGCACCCGTGCGCCCGCGGCAAGCAGGCGCAGCAGGGCCGCCCGGTTGCGCTGCAGCGACACGTCGCACACCAGCACCTCGTCACCCGGCCCGGCCTGCACCCGCTCCAGCAGCGCGATATCGCGCTTGAGCCCGGTGACCAGCACCGCGGACGCCGGCTGCTGCAGCCGCCATTGCAGCAAGGCGCACAGGCCGTCGGCATCGCCGTTGCAGACGTCAATCTGCCGACCCACGGCCGGCCCCACGGTCATTGCCCTTCCGGGTGGGGCGGCGACGGGCCTTCGGCGGGCTCGCCGGTCTCGGGATCCAGCCATTCGCCGATGCCGATCTCGCGTTCAGCCTCCTGCAGGCTGAGGGCGGGCTCCAGTTCGCCGCCGTCGGCGGCATCCATGTCCTGCTGCGCGAGTTCCAGCGTCTCGAACGGGCCGAACTCCTGTTTGCCGTCCTGCGCCAGCCAGTGGTAGCCGTCCGGCCTGGCCACGATCCGCCCCGCTGGCTCAGGCGGTTCGGCGGCTTCGGCTAACCCGTCGGGTTGGTCCTCGTCCTCATTCTGTGGGGGCGGGGCGCCCGCCGGGGTGGTGGTCTTGCGTGTCATTCATTCTCCTTCCATGGCGACAGCGGGTCACTTGCCCGCAACGGAGCCCCGCTGACGGCAAGCCCCATTTTGTGCAGTGTGGCCCCAGCTGGCAAGCCAGCCGTGATGTTGATCAACACCGCTGCAAGTGGCAGGTTGCCCGGCTGCGGTGACAGGCCGGCGACGCCGCCCGGGTGTCATTGCATGGTGCGGGCGAGCAGCGGCCGCAGGTCTTGCAGCGCGCGGGTGTTCAGCACATCGGCTTTTTCAAGCCAGCCGCGCCGAGCCTGGTCGATGCCGCAGGCCAGGTGGTTGAATTCCAGCGTGCTGTGGGCGTCCGAATTGATGCAGACCAGCACGCCTTCGTCCCTGGCCATCTGGCAGGCCGTATCGGTCAGATCGAGACGCGACGGCTGGGCATTGAGCTCGACGAAGCAGCCCCGCTCCCGCGCCTTGCGCAGCACCCGCAACAGATCGAAGTCGCAGGCGGGCCGCTCGCCGATCAGGCGCCCGCCCGGGTGCGCCAGCAGCGTGAAATACCGGCTGTCCATCGCCCGCAGCAACCGCGCGGTCTGTTTCGCGCGCGGCAGGTCGAGACGGTGGTGCACCGCGCCCACCACCAGGTCCAGCCGCTGCAGAATGGTGTCGGGCAGATCCAGCGTACCGTCCTCGAGGATGTCAACTTCGACACCCTTGAGAACCGTGAAGCCCGGCGACTGTTCGTTGAACCGGTCGATACGATCGATCTGCCGCGCCAGCCGGACCGGATCGACGCCCCGGGCGACACCGAGGCGGCGCGAGTGCTCGGTGATGGCCAGGTACTGCAGCCCGTGGGCACGGGCCGCGGCAGTCATGGCTTCCAGGCTGTCCAGGCCGTCACTCTCGCGGGTGTGCACGTGCAGGTCGCCACCCAGGTCCCCCAGGGTCACCAGCACCGGCAGCCGGCCCTGGCGCGCTGCCTCGATTTCGCCGCGGTCCTCGCGCAGCTCGGGTTCGATGTACCGCAGGCCGATGGCCTGGTAAAGCGCTTCCTCGGTGGCGCCGGGCAGGCGCTCCCGGCCGCGGAAGACGCCGTATTCGTTGATCTTCAGCCCGCGCTCCTGCGCCAGCCGACGCAAGGCGATGTTGTGCGCCTTCGAGCCAGTGAAGTAGACCCACGCCGCGCCGAAACTTTCCGCCGGCACAGCCCGCAGATCCACCTGCAACCCGCTCCTGAGGACCACACTGGCCCGGGTCGTTCCGTGGGCCAGCACCCGGCTCACCTCCCCGCCGCTGACAAACCGATCAATCACCGGACTGCTGCCGCTCAGGCTGACCAGCAGGTCCAGATCCCCCACCGTCTCGCGCCGCCGCCGCAGGCTGCCGGCAGCCACGGCGCGCGCCACGCCGGGCACGCCCGCCAGGTCGGCCAGCAGCCCTGCAGCGGTCTGGTCCGCCCGCCACAGCGGTATGCGCCGCTCGTCCTGCAGCTGCGCGGCCGTCGCCTCCAGGATGGCCTGCTGGCTTTTGGGACCGAAGCCGTGAATCGCCTGCACCCGTCCCTCCCGGGCCGCCCGGTGCAGCTGTTCGATCGTCTGAACCCCAAGTTCATGGTGCAACACCCGCACCTTCTTTGGCCCCAGGCCCGGCACTCTCAGCAGTTCGGTGATGCCAGGCGGAAGCTCCCGGCGCAGGCGCCCGAGCAAGGCGCAGGAGCCGGTTTCCGCGATCTCCCGGATCTTGCCCGCCAGGTCCGGGCCGATGCCGGGGAGATCGTCGAGATCGGCACCCCGGGCCAGCAGGACCGGCACCGGCTGGCCCAGTTCGCCGACGGTGCGGGCGGCATTGCGGTAGGCACGAATGCGAAAGGGATTCGCCCCCTCGATGTCGAGCAGATCCGCGATGTCGTTGAGGGCCGCGGCGATGTCGGCGTTATGCGCTGGCATCACATCCGGCGCGCGGCCCACTGCCGGGCCCTGGCGATGGCAATGCGGATGGCGCTTCCTTCGTCCATGCCCTCGGCGAGCAGCGCATTGGCCACCTCTATCGCCTTGAGGCGCACCGGCTCCGGCAAGCCGCGCATGGACACCGGGTAACGCTGAGCCGTCCAGGGCATGGGATTGGCCTCACACCAGCATGAAGCCGCTTGCACCCGGCGCCGCATCACCGCCCAGTGCCGCTGCAATGGCGTCATCCACGTGATCGAGCCAGACGAAGGACAGGGCCTGCCGCGTGGTTTCGGGCACGTCGCGCAAGTCCTTTTCATTGCGCCTTGGCAGCAGCACGGTTCGTACACCGGCACGCTGCGCCGCCAGCACCTTTTCCTTGATGCCGCCCACCGGCAGCACCAGGCCGCGCAGGCTGATTTCGCCGGTCATGGCCACCTCGTGGCGCACCGCCCGGTCGGTGAACATCGACGCCAGCGCAATGAACATGGCCACCCCGGCACTCGGCCCGTCCTTGGGAATGGCACCGGCCGGCACATGCACATGCACGTCAACCCCATCGAAACTGGCCGCCGCAATGCGCAGCAGCGGCGCGCGCGATTTCACCAGCGTCAGGGCGGCCTGGGCACTTTCCTTCATCACGTCGCCAAGCTGGCCGGTCAGGATCAGCCGGCCGCTGCCGGCAACACGGGTGGCCTCGATGAACAGGATGTCGCCGCCCGCCGGTGTCCAGGCCAGCCCGGTCGCCACGCCCGGCAAACTGCTGCGCAGGGCGATTTCGTGTTCGAATTTCGCCGGACCCAGCAACGCGTCGAGGTCGGCAGCATCGACGCGCACCTGCGCTTTCGAACCATCGGCAATCTGCACTGCGGCGTGGCGCATGACGCGCCCGATCTCGCGCTCGAGCTGGCGTACGCCGGCCTCGTGGGTGTAGTCGGCCACGAGTGCCTGCAGGGCCCCAGTGGTCAGCTCGCACTGGCCTTCATGCAAGCCGGTGGCTTCGCGCTGGCGCCGCACCAGGTAACGCTGCGCGATCTGCAGTTTTTCCTCCTGCGTGTAGCCCGGCAGGTCGATCACCTCCATGCGGTCCCGCACCGGCGCGGGCACGTGGTCCATCACATTGGCCGTGGCGATGAACACCACGCGGCTCAGGTCGAAGGGCACGCCCAGATAGTTGTCACGGAAGGTCGAGTTCTGTTCCGGATCCAGCACCTCTAGCAGTGCCGCGGACGGATCGCCTTGGGCGCTCGGCGAAACCTTGTCGATTTCATCGAGCATCATCACGCAGTGGCGCGCGCCGGCCTTGCGCAGGCTCTGCACAATCATGCCCGGCATGGCGCCTATGTAGGTACGGCGATGGCCGCGGATCTCGGCTTCGTCATGCACGCCGCCCAGCGACACCCGCACCAAAGGGCGGTCCAGCGCGCGTGCAATGCTTTGCCCGAGCGAGGTCTTGCCCACGCCGGGAGGACCGACAAAACACAGGATGGGGGCGCGCCCCTGCGGGTTGAGTTTTTGCACCGCCAGAAACTCGACAATGCGCTGCTTGATGCGCTCCAGCCCGTAATGGTCCGCCTCGAGGATGCGGCGTGCTTCGGCCAGGTCGATCGGGGCGGGTTCCGGCGCCGCCCAGGGCAGCTCGGTCATCCATTCGAGATAGGTGCGCAGCATCGAATGTTCACCGGAGGCTTCCGGCATGCGCTGCAGGCGCCCCAGTTCCTTGCGCGCCTGCGCCTCCACCTCGGCGGGCATGCCGGACATGGTGATCAGCTCGCCGATTCGCGCGACATCCTCACCGTCGCCGTCCTCGCCGAGCTCCTTCTGGATGGTCTTGAGCTGCTCGCGCAGCAGGTATTTGCGCTGGCGGTCATCCATCTGCTCCTTGGTGCGCTCGCCGATTTCCTGCGACAGCCGCAACACCTCGATGCGCCGCGACAGGATCTGCAGCACTTTCTGCAGCCGCTCCTCGGAGTCCACGGTTTCCAGCAGCATCTGTTTTTCCGCGATTTCGGTATCCAGCAGGCTGGCCACGATGTCAGCCAGGTGCGACGGCGCCCGCACGGTCTGCAGGGTGTGGGCCAGTTCGGCCGGGGCGCCCGGCAACAGCGAGAGGATTTCCACGGCCCGTTCGCGCAACTGCAGCCCCAGGGCTTCCGCCTGGGTGGAAACGGTGGACGGCTCTTCAAGGGCCTGCACGCGCGCGGCCAGAAAAGGGTAACCCTCGACCAGGGCCTCGATCCGGAAACGCGCCACGCCCTGGCAGACGGCATGCTGCAGTTTTTCATCGGTATCCACGTGCTGCAGGACCTTGGCGAAGGTGCCGACATCGCAGAGGGCGTCGCGGCCGGGATCATCCACCCGGGCGTCCCGCTGTAGCACGATGCCCACCGGGGTGCCGCTCCTGCGCGCATGCGCGATGGCCGCAATGGATTTTTCGCGGCCGACGGTGATAGGCACCAGCGCGTGCGGGAACAGCACCACGTTGCGCATCGGCACCAGGGCAACCACCCCCTCGGGCAGCGTCAGCGGATTGGCGTCTGGCAAGTCCATCGGTCACCTCGTCTTGCTGGGATGTCACTCAAGTACGCTGGCGCCGCAACAGGCCAGGCGGCTGGCCACCGGCAGGAGGTTGGAACGTTCCGCCGGTGTGTCCCGGACAGCAGCGCATTGCCCGGGAAGGCGACCTGCCTCCACGGTGGAGACAGGGCCGATTTCAGTATAGCCACGGCCTGCGGCGCAGAAAACGGGCCACCGGGCCTTCATGTTGACTTGCATCAAGCAAAGGAAGCGCTTCCCGCCCATCGAGCACCGGCGGGGGTGTCCCACGCGGGCGCTGCGGACGCAGCAGGGCGGTCCGACTTAAAATCACGGGTTAGCCTCCGCAAGCTCCAACAGCTCACCAAAGCACCACCATGCCCCAGCGCCGCCTTTTTGTCACCACCGCCCTGCCCTACGCCAATGGCAACTTCCACATCGGCCACATCATGGAGTACATCCAGGCCGACATCTGGGTGCGCTTCCAGAGGATGCAGGGCCATGCGGTGAATTTTGTCGGCGCTGACGACGCCCATGGCGCGCCCATCATGATTGCGGCCGAGAAGGCCGGCAAGACACCGCAGCAGTTCGTGGCTGACATCGCTGCGGGACGCAAACCTTACCTCGACGGCTTTCACATCAGCTTTGACAATTGGCATTCGACCGATGCACCGGAGAACCACCAGTTGGCCCAGCAGATCTACCGGGACCTCCAGAAGGCCGGTCTGATTTCAACCAAAACCATCGAGCAGTTCTTCGATGTCGAAAAGAACATGTTCCTGCCGGACCGCTTCATCAAGGGCCAGTGCCCCAAATGCGGTGCGAAAGACCAGTACGGTGACAACTGCGAGGTCTGCGGCGCGGTGTATGCACCGACCGACCTGATCAACCCCTACTCGGCCCTGTCGGGCGCCACGCCGGTACTCAAAAGCTCCGAGCACTTTTTCTTCCGGCTGTCCGACCCGCGCTGCGTTGAGTTCCTCGAGCAGTGGACGCAGGACGGCAAGCTGCAACCCGAAGTGGCCAACAAGGTCAGGGAATGGTTCTCGGTGCGTGACAACGCCGACGGCAGCCAGAGCGAAGGCCTGGGCGACTGGGACATCTCGCGCGACGCGCCCTATTTCGGCATCGAGATCCCCGACGCGCCGGGCAAGTATTTCTATGTCTGGCTCGATGCGCCGGTCGGCTACCTCGCGTCGCTGAAAAACCTGCTCGACAAGCGCGGCGAGGACTACGCGGCCTACATGGCCGACCCGCGGCTCGAGCAGTACCACTTCATCGGCAAGGACATCGTCACCTTCCACACCCTGTTCTGGCCGGCGATGCTGCATTTCAGCGGCCGCAAGACACCGGACAACGTGTTTGTGCACGGTTTCCTGACCGTCAACAACGGCGAGAAGATGAGCAAGAGCCGCGGCACCGGGCTGGATCCGCTCAAGTACCTGAGCCTGGGCATGAACCCGGAATGGCTGCGTTACTACCTGGCCGCCAAGCTCAATGCACGCAACGAGGACATCGACTTCAACGCCGACGACTTCATGGCCCGCGTCAACAGCGACCTGGTCGGCAAATACATCAATATCGCCAGCCGCGCCGCCGGATTCATTGCCAAGCGTTTTGGTGGAAAACTCGGCGAGGTATCTGCAGACGGCGATGCGCTGCTGTCGGTGCTGCGCGCCCAGAGCGACACCATCACGCAGCTGTATGAATTCCGTGAATTCGCCAAGGCCCTGCGTGAAGTCATGCTGCTGGCCGACCGCGTCAACGCCTATGTGGACCAGAACAAGCCCTGGGAACTGGCCAAGCAGGACGGCATGGACACGCGCCTGCAGGATGTCTGCACGGTGTGTATCGAGGCTTTCCGCCTGTTGACCATTTACCTCAAGCCGGTGCTGCCGGCGCTGGGTGCGGAGGTGGAAAACTTCCTGAAAACCGGGCCACTGGGCTTTGCCGATGCCGCTGCCGGCCTGGGCAACGGCCACCTGATCGGCGACTACAAACACCTGCTGCAACGCGTGGACATCAAGCAGCTCGATGCCTTGTTTGAGGCTCCAGCCCAGGACACGCCTGCGCCAGCAGCTATCGAATCCATAGCACCCGGCGGCGAGGACATTGCCCCCGCCATCACCATCGACGACTTCAGCAAGATCGACCTGCGCATTGCCAAAATCGTCAACTGCGAGGCTGTCGAAGGCTCGACCAAGCTGCTGCGGCTGACGCTGGACGTGGGCGAAGGCACCCTGCGCAACGTCTTCAGCGGCATCGCCTCCTGCTACCAGCCGGCAGACCTGATCGGCAAACACACGGTGATGGTCGCCAACCTGGCGCCGCGCAAGATGAAGTTCGGCATCAGCGAGGGCATGGTGCTGGCCGCCAGCCATGCCAATGAAAAAGCCGAGCCGGGCATCTTTGTGCTCGAGCCTTTGCCCGGCGCGCAGCCCGGCATGCGCGTCAGGTAAGGAAGCGCTGAAGGAGTCCTTGCGGATGAGCGGCAGCCGGATCGGGATGGGATGCGAGGCGGATTTCGCAGCCAATAGTTGGCTATTGGCAAGAAATTCAACGTAGCAGACCGCCCGAGCCCGGCTGATCGCGCGCCGCAGGGGACTTGTTCGGCGCTTCCTAAAGCTCAGGCGACAAATCGCAGGGCCTTGCCCGGACGAGCCGCCATCTCGGTCACCACGGCCTCCAGCGCCTGCAGCAGCAGCGCCACCCCCGCCGTCTGAAACGGCGCCGCCGCGATGGCCACCTTGAGCTGCAGCACCGCACCCGGTGGCAGCAGCTCGCTGGGCGCGAGGCCCCGAGCGATCAGGCGCTGCCCCATTTCCGAGAGCTGGTCGCGCGTGACTCGGCCTTTGAGGATCAGCACAAAATCGCCTTCGCGGTGACGCGCCACGGTGTCGCCCTCGCGGGCCACCTGGGTGATGCAGGCACCTGCATGCACCAGCGCCATCTGCGCCACCTGCAGCCCGTATTCGTCGCGAAGCGCCTGGATGTTGCCGATGCGCACGCGCAGCACCGCCCCCGAAGACGGCTCGCGCAGCTGGTGAATGAGCAGTTGATGCAGCCGCTCAAGCATCACCCGGTGGTTGACCGCACCGGTCAACGGGTCAATCCGGTCCATGGTGTCGATACGGGCCCGGTTGTCACGCCGTTCACGGTTGCGCAGGTACAGGGCAATCAGCAGCAGCGGGATCTCCAGGGCCACGCCCAGCTGCGCGCCGTATTGCGTCATGAAGGACACCGGCACCAGCTGCATGTTGCGCAGGACCGGGAACACGGCGCCAGCCAGCATCGCCAGCACGCCGGCCAGCACCCACAGGCCGACGCGCGGAATGCGCCAGGCGTACCACAGCGCCACCGCGAGATACACGACGAAACTGGCCAGGTAGTAGGGACCGGAGATCGCAAAAAACGGGTTGCGCCCGACAAACAGGAAACCCAGCGCCAGCAGGGCGCCCACGCCGGCCATGACCAGCATCAGGCGGGTGGCCCAGCGGCCGCCGCGCCCGACCACCAGCCCGCGCAGGAAGAGGTGGCCCAGCGCCGCCCCCGTCACGGGAAGCACATTGGACGCCACGTCATTCCACCAGGGGTTGTCGGGCCAGAAATACTCGCCGGCCAGCCCCGTGAGCGAGAGCTGGCCCGAGGCGATCACCAGCACATAGGCCGCGTAATAAAAATGGATGGCGTCGCGCCAGAAATAGGCATTGACGGTACAGATCACCAGCACCAGCGCCACCAGCCCGGCATAGGCGCCCAGCAGGAAATGCCAGCGCTTGCTCGACGCCTGGAAATCGCGCGCCGGCCAGACGCTCCAGCGCACGCTGATGGGATGGCTGTGCTGCACCCGCAGATAGCTGGCCCGGGCCTCGCCCGGCTGCTGCACCAGCTCGAACGCCGGATGCAGGTAAGGCACGGGCCATTGCGAGACCGGGATCGAATCACCCGAGCGCAGGACCTGCCAGCTGCCATCGGCCTGGGGCCGGTACAAATCCACGTGGTTCATGCCGGGGTGCGGCAAGGCCAGCACCAGCGGGGTCGGCTCACGGACAGCGGGCAGGGCCAGCTGATACCACAGGGCGGTGGCGCCGCCCGCCGGCATGATGCGCTCGGCGCTGGCCGGTGTGGCCTCGCCATTTGCAAAACGCTGCTGAACCTGCGCCAGCGTCTGCTGACCCGAGGTATCCACCAGGACCAGCGCTTCGCCTTGCCGACCCAGCCATCCGGAGGCCGGGGCCGACCCGGTCTGCGCCAGCACCGGCGGACCGGCTGCCAGCCAGCAGGCCGCCAGGACCCAGGCGACGAAGGCGCGCAGTGCCCGGCCGGAACGGCCCGTGACCCGACATGACAAACACCAATGGCTGGGGGAAAGTGGCATGGAGCGTGCGTGCGCGGCTTAAGATGGACAACCGCAGGTATTTGAAACAAGAAAAGACGTGTCCCACTTTAACAAGGGACTCCCGGTCTGACCATCCCACAGTTGGAGGATGCACCCGGCCGGCGTGTCACTCTGGAGTCTTCTGATGAACTTGCCCGCCTACCTCGCGCCTTTTCGCCCCCGCATCTTTTCAGCGCTGCGCGGCTACACGCGCGAACGTTTCAGCAAGGACCTGGGCGCGGGCATGACCGTCGGCATTGTGGCCCTGCCGCTGGCCATGGCCTTTGCCATTGCCTCCGGGCTGTCGCCGCAGGCCGGCATCTGGACGGCCATCATTGCCGGCGGGCTGATTGCCCTGCTGGGCGGCTCGGCCGTGCAGATCGGCGGGCCGGC
>NZ_CALRVW010000032.1:0-42489 GCF_943371715.1 Polaromonas sp. YR568
CGCCGAAAAACCACCTCGGCCTAAAATAACAGCGCGCAACATCGCACCACCTGTGCCGCCGCGTTCACCTTGCCCGGAATTGCCGTTCACAGCACCGGAATCTGTGTTCACGATGCCGGAATCACCGTTCACGTTCAGCGGAATACGCAGCTGGAACAGACCGGCACCGACGTGTTGCTGACCGACCAGCCCGATAGAATCCTGGCGCTGAACCTCGGCTTTGCCGCCGGCGCGCCATGGAACGGCCTGGTCTGGATGCAGCGGCCGTGCCCGGCCGTCGCGCTGCCCGCCGGAACCGCCAAGATCTCCTTCACCTCCGGCAGCACCGGCACGCCCAAAGGCGCCTGCCTCAGCGCCGCCGGGTTGATGGCCACCGCCGAGGGCGTGGCTGCACGGCTGGGCGACCTGCCGATAACGCAGCACATGGCGGTGTTGCCGCTGGCGCTGCTGCTGGAAAACACCGCCGGCATTTACGCGCCCCTGCTGCGCGGTGCCGAGGTTCACCTGCCCGCCCTGCAAACCCTGGGCTGGCGCGGCATGGCCGGCTTCGACGCGGCGGCGCTGCAGCAGGCCGTTGTGGCCCACCGTCCGCACAGCCTGATCCTGGTGCCCGAACTGCTCAAGGCCTGGACCCTGTTTCTGATGATCAGCGGCCAGCGCGCCCCGGCCGATCTGGCGTTTGTCGCCGTCGGCGGCGCCCGCGTGGACCCGGCCCTGATGGAGCGCGCCCGCGCCTTGGGCATTCCGGCCTACCAGGGTTACGGCCTGACAGAATGCGGCTCGGTCGTCTGCATCAACCGCCCCGGCGATGACGGCCCCGGCGTCGGTCGCCCGCTGCCGCATGTGCGCCTGCGCATAGTGGACCAGGAAGTGCGCATTGCGAGCCCGGCTTTTCTCGGCTATGTCGGTGACACCGCATTCAGTCAGTCAACCGCTGCGGAAGACTTCGCGACCGGCGACCTCGGCGAGCTTGATGCCCATGGCCACCTGCTGCTGTCGGGCCGGCGCAAGAACCTGCTCATCACCTCCTTCGGCCGCAACATCTCGCCGGAATGGGTGGAGTCGGTGTTGCTGGCCCAGCCGGCCATAGCCCAGGCGGCGGTGATGGGTGATGCCCGCCCCTGGCTCAGCGCCGTGCTGGTCGCCAGCCCCGGCGCCACGCCGGCCCAGCTGGATGCTGCCGTCGCGCAGGCCAACAGCACCTTGCCCGACTACGCCCGCGTGGGCGGCTGGATCGCCGGCGCTCCCTTCACGCTGCACAACGGACAAGCCACCGGCAACGGCCGGCCGCTGCGCAGCGCCATCGCCTCCCACCATGACGCCGCCCTGGCGGCGCTTTACGAAAAAAAGGATGCTTCCCATGTCGTTTTATGA
Organism: Polaromonas sp. YR568; assembly: GCF_943371715.1. Taxonomy (GTDB): domain Bacteria; phylum Pseudomonadota; class Gammaproteobacteria; order Burkholderiales; family Burkholderiaceae_C; genus Polaromonas. Next base: position 1,375 of record NZ_CALRVW010000032.1, read on the forward strand.
GCAACTCACCGCCTCGACCCAACAAGAGCGCGACCAGCTGCTGACCGTTCCCATCATTGCCGACTGCCTGCAGGGCCGCGTCAAGCTGCCGGACTACCACGCCTTTCTCGGCCAGGCCTACCACCATGTGCGCCACACCACCCCGCTGCTGATGTCCCTGGGCGGACGCCTGCCCGAGCGGCTGGCCTGGCTGCGCCCGGCGGTGGCCGAGTACATCGCCGAAGAAATCGGCCATGAACAGTGGATCCTGGACGACATCCGCGCGGCCGGCGGCGACGCCGATGCCGTCCGTGACAGCCGCCCCCAGCTGCCCGCCGAACTGATGGTGGCCTATGCCTACGACCTGGTGAACCGGGGCAACCCCGCGGGCTTTTTCGGCATGGTGTTTGTGCTCGAAGGCACCAGCGTCGCGCTGGCCCTGATGGCCGCCGACCGCATCCAGCAGGGGCTGAAGCTGCCGGACGCGGCCTTTTCCTATCTTCGTTCGCACGGCACGCTGGACCAGGAACACACCCAACACCTGGCTGAACTGCTGGAACAGATGGAACCAGCAGACCAGCAGGACGTCGTGCGTTACGCCCGCGTGTTTTACCGCCTGTACGGCGACATCTTCCGCGCGCTGTCACACCCCGAGGCCGTGCCATGCAACTGAACCTGGCGCGCATTCTGCTGACCGGCGCCAGTGGCGGCCTGGGCCAGGACCTCGCGCGCGCGCTGGCTGGTGCCGGCGCCGCCGTGCTGCTGGCCGGCCGCGATGCGGTGCGGCTGGCCGCCCTCCAGGCCGAGCTGGGCGCCAGTGCCGACAGTGTGGTCGCCGACCTCACCACGGCGCAAGGTATCGCGGCAGCAAACGCCGCCGCGCGCGCCTTCGGTGTCAATGTGCTGATCAACAATGCCGGCGTCGGCGCTTTTGGTTTGTTCGACCAGCAGGCTTGGCCCACCGTCGAACAGGTGCTGGCTACCAACCTCGAAGCACCGCTGCGCCTGACCCAGGCCCTGCTGCCGTGGCTGAAGACGCGGCCAACCGCCGCTGTCGTCAACGTCGGGTCCATGTTCGGCAGCCTGCCCTATCCCGGCTTTGCAGCGTATTCCGCCGCCAAGGCGGGCCTGCGCGGCTTTTCGCAGGCGCTGCGCCGCGAACTGGCCGACACCCCGGTGGCGGTCATCCATATCGCACCGCGCGTGATCGATACGCCGCTCAATACCGAAGCCGTCAACCAGCTCAACCGCGCACTCAAGAACAACAGCGACAGCAGCCAGGCCGTCGCGCGGCAGATTGTCGCGGCCCTGCGCCACGGCAAGGGTGAACACCATTTCGGTTTTCCGGAACGCCTGTTTGCCTGGCTCAACGGTTTCGCTCCCGCACTGATAGACCGCGGCCTGGCCGGCCAGCTGGCCATCATCAAGCAACACGCCCCCGCTTCTGAACAGCACTGAAAGGATTTTTCATGCACCCCGTTTTACGTTCCCTCCTCGCCCTTCCTCTCCTGCTTTCCTTTGCCGGCTTAACCGCCGCGGCCACCCCGGAAGAACTGATACGCCCGATCCAGGACCAGTGGGCCGAGATCAAGTACCGCCAGCCTGAAAAACAGCAGGCCGAGCTGTACCACGCGCTCGCGCAGCAGGTGCACAAGATCGTGGAAGCCAACCCCGCCAGCGCCGAGGCGCTGACCTGGGAAGGCATCGTGGTCTCCAGCGAAGCCGGTGCCAAGGGCGGCCTGGGCGCGCTGTCGCTGGCCAAGGAGGCCAAGCTGCGTTTCGAGGAAGCGCTGAAGATCAACGACAAGGCGCTCGCCGGCTCCGCCTACACCAGCCTGGCCACGCTGTACGCCCAGGTGCCGGGCTGGCCGGTCGGTTTCGGCAACAAGGACAAGGCTGAAGAGTTGTTCAAGAAGTCGCTGGCCATCAACCCGACCGGCATCGACGCGAACTTCTTCTACGGCGAGTACCTGCTCGGCCGCGACCGCCATGCCGAAGCCCGCACCCACCTGGAAGCCGCACTGAAGGCCCCGCCGCGTCCGGGCCGTGAACTGGCCGACAGCGGCCGCCGGCAGGAAATTCAGGCGTTGCTGGCAAAATTGAACAAGTAAATTCGCTCTGCTTTTGATAGCTGCTGGCGCCCGTGGCGCAAGGGCTGGATGACTTTTTTATCTCAAAAGATGCATGACTGCACTGGGCGTCACACCGGACGGTGGGGCGAGCGCGGTTGGCGGCCTGCGCCGGTACGCGTCTGCTGGCGCGAGGGGATAGCCCTCAGATTCACGCGCTGGTGGACGAGGCCTTACCGACGCGAGCAGGCCAGATAAACAGCCCCACCGCCACGACACCGGCCACGAGCAGGCCGAGGTCGGGTTTGACATCCAGGAGGAAGGCGGCCTGACTGCCCACCAGGGACCAAAGAATGGGCACAGCGAGGACTGCGCGCAGGCGCGCGCCCGACGCGAGCGCGAGCACACCGATCGTGAAGATGGTGGTGGGGCACGGCAGGCCAAAGGTGGGAAGCTCCGGATACCCATGCCCTGCCAGCGTGGGCCAGACGGGATAAACGACGAGTGCGAAGGCGAGCAGGGCTATCCCGAGACCCGTACGAAAGCTCCTGTCAAAAGCAAACTCGAAGCGGCGGCAGATCACGCCGTGCCAGGCGAGCAGAAGAGCTCCGACGATGGACAGCGCGCCGAACCCGTAGGCCACAGGATTGATGCGCGCAAAGAACGCCAGGTGGTAGGCGGCGCCAAGCCAAACCCAGAGCAAAGCCAGAATGGCTGACACGGCCGCGCCGGACCAGGGACGCCGAAGCGCAATGAAGACGATGGCCAGCATCGCAAGCAGGACAAGAAAAAACTGCGCCGGCCAGACGGTGCTGTTGTAGAGACGGAAGACGCCAAAGAACTGCTCATTGGTGAAGGGCAGCTGCATGGGGGCTCCTGAGGGTTAACAAGTCAAACGGACTTTCGCGTACCAAGCGAGCCGCGCCCGTCAGGGCTGCGCTCGACGGCAACAAAGCGCCACAAGGGAAAGGTCAAACGCTTCATCAACTCACTTGAGAGGGAAAATCAGGAGAACTCATTAACAAAGCTTAACGTTTAACTCCGGACGAAGCAGCAGGCGTCGGCGCTGGGCCGCCAATGGGCTCAGCCAAAATAAACGAGCAATGCGAACGCAAGTGCGACATAGAAAAAGACACCTGCGAAGAGCATGCCGTTAGCCGTCACCACTCGACGGCCTTCCCGCAAAAACGAGAGGGCGCCTGCAGGGCCGTAGATGCGACCCTCATTCTCGGCGAGCTTTTCTCCTCGCCAACGCCCCAAGGAAGCGGACCAGACCGCCGCCCGACCCGTTTGAATGAGCACGACCTCAAAGACGATCCAGGCAGCGAATGCAAGAAAATCTTCCACGATGTCTAGCCTTGCAATGTTCCGCAACACCGCGGAATCTCACGACGACCGGCACTGCAAAGTAGCTGGAGCATGTCGAATCCTCCCTGTTTTTCAGGAGCTTACCCCAGCGACCGGCGCAAGTGAACAGGCGTGACGAAACAACAACGCCGGTGATGTCGTCTCGACGCTTCGGGGCACATCCACGGCCCGATGTGCGCAAGCTCACGCACCGCCCAGCCCCGTACAAGCTATCTCTTCGATAGCTGCCGGCGCCCGTGGAACAAGGGTGGGAAGGCTATTTCGCTTTGAAATTTACAGCCACCTCCAGGTAGCGAATGCACGGCCCGGCGGTCCAAAGCAAACTTGCGCAAGACGGCAGACCAGGATCCGGCACGGCACACTGTCTGGCGGAACCTTGCGCCAGCGCATGGGCAAGCCCGGGCTTTTCCGTCATGCTGGCAGGTTGCGCGACAACGCATTCAGGGTGACGCCCGTGTATTTCCTTTCCCGCCTGTTCCAGAAAAAACCGGCGACCGGTGCCGGTGCACCGGCACTTGCCGAGGCCTACTGGAGTCTGCCGACGGAACAACTCATGGGCCAACTCGGCGCCAGCGCCAACGGGTTGTCACGCCGCGAAGCCGGCGCTCGGCTGAAAGGCGAGCGGCCGCACGCGCTCAAGGCGCTGAAAAAGGCCAGCGCGCTCGGGCTGCTGGCGAACCAGTTCAAAAGCCCGCTGGTGCTGATCCTGATCGTGGCCTCCGTCATCTCCCTGCTTGCCGCGGAGTGGATGGATGCGGGCATGGTGCTGGTGGTGGTCCTCGGCAGCACCCTGCTTGGCTTCGCCCAGGAATACATTGCCGGCAATGCGATCGAGAAGCTGCGTTCCCGCATCACCATCCATTCGCTGGTCCTGCGCGACGGGCAAGCCAAAAACCTGCCGTCGTCCCGCGTGGTGCGCGGTGACATCGTGCTGCTGAACGCCGGCAGCCTGATCCCGGCCGATGGCGTGGTGCTGGAGGCGAAGGACTTCTTCATCAACCAGGCGGTGCTCACCGGCGAAACCTTTCCGGTCGAGAAAAAGCCCGGCCTTGTCGCCGGCAACACCAGCCTGGCCGAACGCAGCAATTGCGTGTTCATGGGCACCAGTGTCAGCAGCGGCACGGCGCGCGTGCTGATCGCGCAGACCGGCCAGGCCACGGTGTTCGGCCAGATCGCGGGCAAGCTCGCCCTGCGCCCGCCCATGACCGAGTTCGAGCGCGGCATCCAGCGTTTCGGCTACCTGCTCACGCGCATCATGCTGGTGATGGTGGTGGCGGTACTGGCCATCAATATTTTCATGGACAGGCCGGCTGTCTCCTCCCTGCTGTTCGCCCTGGCGCTGGCGGTGGGCCTGACGCCCGAGCTGCTGCCGGCCATTGTCAGCATCACGCTGTCGCACGGCGCCAAGCGCATGGCCAGGCTGGGCGTGATCGTGCGCCGGCTCAATTCGATCGAGAACCTGGGCAGCATGGATGTGCTGTGCACCGACAAGACCGGCACCCTGACGGCGGGCGTGGTGGCGCTCGACGGCGCGGTCGATAGCGCCGGCCAGCCGAGCACGGCGGTGCTGCGGCTGGCCGGCATCAATGCGCAGTTCCAGTCCGGGCTGGTCAACCCCCTCGACGACGCCGTGCTGGCCGCCGCACACCAGGCTGGCGTTGACTTCCGGGCGCTGCAGAAGGTGGACGAAATCCCCTATGACTTCGTGCGCAAGTGCCTGTCGGTGGTGGCGGCCGCCGCCAGCGGTGCGCGCACGCTGATCACCAAGGGCGCGCTCGACAAGGTCCTCGCCATGTGCACGAGTGCGGGTGTTGAAGGCGCACCGCTCGACGCCGCCATGCGCGCGCGCATTGATGCGCTTTACGAGGCCTGGAGTACGCAGGGCTACCGCGTGCTCGGCGTTGCCTCGCGCCAGGTGCCGGCGCGCAGCGGGCCCTATGGCCGTGAAGAGGAACAGGGACTGTGCTTTGCCGGCTTCCTGCTGTTCATGGACCCGCCCAAGGCCGACGCGCGGCAGACCCTGCTGGACCTGGCACAGCGTGGCGTGCAGCTCAAGATCATCACCGGCGACAACCGCAAGGTGGCGCGGCACATCGCCGAAGCGGTCGGGCTGCCTGCGGTGAGCACCCTGAGCGGCCACGAACTCCAGGACATGGGCGACGAAGCCCTGATGCATGCGGTCCGCGCCACCACGGTGTTCGCCGAGGTGGACCCGAACCAGAAGGAGCGCATCATCCTGGCCCTGCAGAAAACCGGCCATGTGGTCGGTTACATGGGCGACGGCATCAACGACGCTCTGGCGCTGCACGCGGCCGACGTCGGCATCTCGGTGGACACGGCGGTGGATGTGGCCAAGGACGCCGCGGATTTCATATTGTTGCGCAAGGACCTCGGCATCCTGCGCCTGGGCATCGACGAGGGCCGCCGGACCTTCGCCAACACGCTCAAGTACATCCTGACCACCATCAGCGCCAATTTCGGCAACATGGCCAGCATGGCCGTGGCGTCGCTGTTCCTGCCCTTCCTGCCGCTGCTGGCCTCGCAGATCCTGCTCAACAACTTCCTGTCCGACATTCCCGGCGCGGCGATTGCCAGCGACCGGGTCGATCCCGAATGGGTGGCCAGGCCACGCCGCTGGGACACGCTGTTCATCCGCAATTACATGGTGCGTTTCGGGCTGATCAGCTCGGCCTTCGACCTGCTGACCTTTGCCATCCTGCTCTGGGTGTTCAAGTCGGCGCCCGAAGAGTTCCGGACCGGCTGGTTTCTGGAGTCGCTGCTGACCGAGCTGGTGATCGCGCTGGTGGTGCGCACCCGCCGCCCGTTCTACCGCAGCCGGCCCGGCAATCTGCTGCTGGGCAGCACCTTGGCCGTGATCGCCCTTGCACTGGTGCTGCCCTACCTGCCCTTGAGCGCCGTCTTCGGCTTCGTGCCGCTGCCGGCCCCGCTGGTGCTGGCCCTGATCGGGCTGACGCTGGCCTACGTCTTCGTCGTCGAAGTGGCCAAGAAGTCGTTTTATGCGCGCAGCGAAAACGCGGACAGGTAGCGCCACACAGACGCGGAACGGCCGAAAAAAACCGGTCGTCCCGCAGGCGGCGCTGACAGGTGGTTATTGCGGCTCGATCTTCGCGTCGCGGATCGCCTTGGCCCACTTGGCCGTTTCAAGCTTGCTGCGCTGGGCCAGGGCTTCCGGCGTGCCGGGCTCGACCAGGAAGCCGATGGGTGCAAATTTTTCCTGCAAGTCCTTGCTTTGCGCCGCGGCATTGATGGCCTGGTTCAGCTTGGCAACGATCTCGGGCGGCGTGCCGGCCGGCGCAAACATGGCGAAGTAGGCAATCAGCTCATAGTCCTTGAGGCCCAGCGCTTCGTTGACCGTCGGCAGTTCCGGCACCGCGGGCGAGCGCTTGGTCGACGTGACCGCGAGGCCGCGAACCTTGCCGCCCTTGACCTGCGGCAGCATGACGGCAAAGTCGGCGGTGAACATCATCACCTGGCCGCCGATGAGGTCGGTCATGGCTGCCGGGCCGCTTTTGTAGGGCACGTTGGTCATCTGGATGCCGGCCATGCCGGCCATCATTTCAGACGACACCAGCTGCGAGGTGCTGGCGCTGGCAAAAGTGACATGACCCGGCTTGGCCTTGGCAAGGTCCACAAATTCGCGCAGGTTTTTGGCCGGCACGTCGTTGTTGACGGCCACGATCAGCGGCACCGAACCCATGTAGCCCAGCGGCGCAAAGGCCGTGTCCTGGTCGTAGGGGAGCTTTTTCATCAGGCTCTTGAGCGCAGCGTTGGTGCTGTTGGTTCCGATCAGGATGGTGTAGCCGTCCGGCGCCGCCTTGGCGACCGCATCGGCGCCCAGCATGCCGTTGACCCCGGCCTTGTTCTCGACCACGATGGTCTGCCCCAGCGTTTCCGACATCTTGGCAGCGAAAGCGCGCCCGATCTGGTCGGTGGCGCTGCCCGCGGCAAAGGGCACGATGGCCTTGATCGGCTTGTTCGGATAGGCCTGGCCGAACGCGGCCAGCGAAAAGGTGGCCGCAGCCGCGAAAAGAATCGACTTGCACTTCATGTTGATGTCTCCTGTTTAAAAATTGTGGAATACGCTAGCTTATTCGATGACCATGCCCAGAATGGCGGAGCTCAGGCATTTGCCATGGGCGTCCAGCGCCAGGGACCGGGTCACCCCCCCGCCCAGCGCGTCGTGCAGCACGAAGTTCAGGGCGCCCAGATGCGGCACCACGTAACGCTCGACCTCGCCCTTGACGGTATCAGCGTAATACGCGCGCACCCGTTCCGCGGTGAGGGCGCGCTCGATCGCCGGGAAGTCCTTGAGGTCGTAGGCGATGACGGAAATGATGGACCGGTTACCCTTGTCGCCGGTACGGGTGTGGGCAATGTCGCGCAATAACATTTTCAAAGCTCCATCATGGTGATTGAGGTCTGAACCAGGTCACGCGGCACCAGGGTGGACGCCGCGGCGATCACCTCGCGGACCGACTTGGTGACACCGCCGCCACCGGCCGGCCCATTGAGGTACATGGCCTCGACCTCGTTGGCCACCCGCTCCGCCTCTTTCAGGGTGGCCACACGCCAGGCCACACGGGCCCGGACTTCATACGGCGCGTAGCCGGCGGACAGGGCCTCGCCATGCATGGCGTTGACCCCGATGAGTTCATAACGGCTGTCGAGCGCCTCGATGTCCGAGGCCTCCAGCCGCTGCTTCAGCACGTCCAGCGCCAGCCGGCCGCGCGCCTCGGCGCCCAGGCCGGCGTAGGAAATCTGCCCTTCCCCGATGAAGCCGTCGCGGTAACCCACGGTCACCTTCAGCGTTGGCGGGCGCTGGTGGCCGTTGGCCCCTTCGATGCGCACGCGGTCAGGGCCTACCTGGGTCAGCGTCACCTTCGAAAAGTCCGCCACCACATCGGGCTGCAGGTAGCGGGCGGGGTTTTCAATTTCGTACAGCAGCTGCGCCGTGCAGGTGGCGGCGGTGACGCAGCCGCCCGAACCGGCCACCTTGGTGAGGACGGCGCTTCCGTCGGCCGACACTTCCGCCAGCGGAAAACCCAGCCTGGCCAGGTCGGGCACGTCGCGGTAGCCGGGGTCGGCAAAATACCCGCCGGTGACCTGGCCGGCACATTCCAGCAGATGGCCCACCACCGTGCCCTGGCCCATCTTCTGCCAGTCCGACATGGACCAGTCGAACTCGTGGATGAGCGGCGCCACAAACAGGGCCGGGTCGGCGACCCGCCCGGTGATGACCACGTCCGCGCCCAGCCGCAGCGCCCGCACCAGCGCCTCGGCGCCCAGGTAGGCATTCGCCGACAACACGGCATTGCCCAGGGACTGCAGCGGGGCACCGCTTTCGAGCAGGGTCAGCTCCTGGTCCTGGATGCCGGGCCACACGTCGTCGCCCTGCACCACCGCCACCTTCAGGCGGTCCAACCCGAGCTCGCGCGCGATGCGGATCACTTCCTCGCCCGCCGCCTGCGGGTTGGCAGCGCCCATGTTGGTGATGATCTTCACGCCGCGGCCGGCGCAGGCCAGCAGCACCGCCTCCATGCGGTCGCGCAGCAAGGGGTCGAAGCCCAGGCGCGCGTCCTTGCTGCGCTCGAGCTGGGCCAGGGCAATGGTGCGCTCGGCGAGGCACTCGAACACCAGGTAGTCGAGGTCGCCCTTTTCCGCCAGCTCCACGGCGGGGGGGATGCGGTCGCCCGAGTAGCCGGCGCCGGCACCGATGCGGATGGTTTTCATGAAGAGGCTTTCACAGGGAACGCGATGTTGAAGCAGGGTGTGACGGGTCACGCCAGACGGACTATGGGGCAAGCCGGGCCGCCTGTGAATTCGAAATTCCCGATGAGACTCAAAGGAAAACCGGATCAATCGGAATCCATCGCGGCCCGTCGGGTCTGCGGGCCCGCAGCGTCCTTGGGTATCATCCGCACAGATGAACCTGTCCACACGTCAACTGCGTGCTTTCCTGGCACTGGCTGACCTGCGCAGCTTCACACGCGCCGCAGAGCAGATGCATCTGTCCCAGCCTGCCTTCAGTTCCCTGATCCGCTCGCTGGAAGACACGCTGGCCGCCAGGCTGTTTGACCGCGACACCCGCAAGGTCGACCTGACCGCAGCCGGCCGGCGCTTTGAACGCGCCGCACGCGAGGTGGTGTCGCACTTCGACGATGTCATGGGGAGCGTCTGCCGCGACCTCAGCATCGTGGACCGCGTGGCGGTGGCCGGCATCCCCTCGCTGTGCGCGCGTTTCCTGCCGGTGGTGGTGGCCGACTACCGGCGCAAACACCCGGCCATCGATATCGAGGTGGTCGATGCCCTGCCCCAGCCCTGTGTGGACCTGGTGCGGGAAGGCAAGGTGGACCTGGCCCTGTCCACCATCGACGCGAAAGACGCCGACATCCACAAGGAACTGCTGTGCCTGGACCGCTTCTATGTCGTCTGCAGAAAAGACCACGTGCTCGCCGGCAAGGCGGCCATTAAGATTGAAAAGCTGGTTCAGTTCCCGTTCATCCACTTCACGACGACCACACGCCTGCGCCACCAGATCGACGCGGCCCTGCGGCCGCACAAACCCAACACGGTGATGGAGGTCGAACGGCTGGAGGCGGTGCGCGGCCTGGTGGAAAGCGGGGTCGGCATCAGCCTGGTGCCCAGCCTGACGCTGTCGCACTTCAGCAGCAGCCAGCTCGCCATCAAGCCGCTGGCCGCGCCCGGCATCGTGCGCGAGGTATTTCTGCTGCGGGCACAAGGGCGCACGCCCTCCGCCGCAGCCGATGCCCTGGCCGAACCGATCCGGCAGCAAATGCAGTCGCTGCTGCAGCCCGGCAGCCTCGAACTTGATTATGAAAAACTGGCCGCCCTGGTGCCGGACCTGAAGGGCTAGGCCCGTTGCCTCTTTCTTGAGCAAGCCCGGCATCACCAGCACTGGCGCGGCATTCGCGAGTTGTTCAGGCTCTTATCCACAGCCTAGGCAACAGGGCGTGGGGGTAACTTGAGGGGGATCGCCGGGTGCGGGCTTGCACCTCCAGCCTGCGCTACTGGCCAGATCGACCCAGCCAGAACGCTCCTTTTTTAGTAGCGGCTTGCGCTTACGGTATAACGTCTAGAGGCCCTTTTGTTATAAAAACCAGCGCCCGATGCTGTGTTTCGAACAACACCAGCCCCTCCAACCGGGACTTTCCGCAATCAGTCGTGCTAGACCGCCAGAAACTGCCGCAGCTCGGGCGTCTGGGGGCGGTTGAAAATTTCGTCCGGCGTACCCGCCTCGTGAATCAGCCCCTGGTGCATGAACACCACGCGGTCGCTCACCTTACGGGCAAAGGCCATTTCGTGGGTGACCAGGATCAGCGTCATGCCCTCGTTGGCCAGCATCTCCACCACCTGCAGCACTTCGCCGACCAGTTCCGGGTCGAGGGCGGAGGTGATCTCGTCGCACAGCAGCACCGTGGGGTCCATGGCCAGCGCACGGGCAATGGCCACGCGCTGCTGCTGTCCGCCCGAGAGTTGATCGGGCATGCGGTCAAACAGGCTGCCCAGTCCCACGCGCTCCAGTAGCGCCTGGGCACGCGTGCGCGCTTCTTCCTTCGGCAGGCCCTTGACCAGCGTCGGCGCCAGCATCACGTTGCGCCCGGCGCTCAGGTGGGGGAACAGGTTGAAGCTCTGGAAAATCATGCCGACCTGCTGGCGCAGCTCGCGCATGGCGTTGGTATCGCCGTGCTGCAGGGCCTGGCCATCCACGGCCAGGCTGCCGCGCTCGAAGGTTTCCAGCCCGTTGATACAGCGCAGCAACGTGCTCTTGCCCGAGCCGCTCTTGCCGATGATGCAGACCACTTCCTTGCGTGCGACCTGCAGGTCAATGCCCTTGAGCACTTCGGTGGGGCCAAAACTTTTGTGCAGGCCACGGATGTCGACCAGCGCGAACGGGGGGATGGGTGATGGTTGGGTCATAAATCAGGCCAGACGGCGGTTTTCCAGCCGCTGGCTCCACCACGACAGCGGGTAGCACAGGGCAAAGTACAAAAGGCCCACAAAGGTGTAGGCCAGGAAGGGCTGGTAGGTGGCGTTGGAGATCATCTGGCCGGCCTTGGTCAGCTCGACAAAACCGATGACCGAGGCCAGCGCCGTGCCCTTGATGATCTGCACCAGAAAACCCACCGTGGGCGCAATCGCCACGCGCAGCGCCTGCGGCAGGATCACGTGGCGCATCTGCTGCGTGAAGCTCAGCGCCAGGGTGGTGGAGGCTTCCCACTGGCCTTTCGGGATGGCGTTGACACAACCGCGCCAGATTTCGGTCAGGTAGGCGCTTGCATACAGGGTCAGGCAAATCGCCGCGGACACCAGCGGCGAGGTGTCCATGCCCAGCAGGGCCAGGCCAAAGTACACCAGGAACAGCTGCATCAGCAGCGGCGTGCCCTGGAAAATCTGCACATACCAGGCCACCGCCGTGGCCGCGCCGCGCACCCTGGCAAACCGCAGCAGGAGCAGGCCCAAACCCACCAGCCCGCCACCAACGAAGGCGATCAGCGAGAGCGCCACCGTCCAGCGCACGGCGCCGAGCAGAAAGCTGAAGATGTCCCAGAGAGAAAACTGAACCATGGTGCGAGCCCGTTAACGGCTGGAGAAGATGAAGCGCGGCCCCACCCAGTACAGCAACTGCCGCACGCCAATCGCCAGCAGCAGATAAACCACGGTGACGATGATGTAAGCCTCGAAACTGCGGAAGGTGCGGCTGGAAATGAGGTTGGCCGCCTGCGAGAGTTCTTCCGCCGAGATCTGCCCGCAGACCGCCGACCCCAGCATCACGATGATGATCTGGCTCACCAGCGCCGGCCAGATGCGCGCCAGGGCCGGCGGCAGCACCACGCGTGAAAAAATCTGCCAGGGCGTCAGCGCCAGGCTCATGGCGGCTTCGAGCTGCCCTTTGGGCGTGGTCTGCAGGCCGGCACGCACGATCTCGCACGAATAGGCGCCCAGGTTGAGCACCATGGCCAGCACACACGCCACCTCGACCGACAGCCGCAAGCCCAGCGAAGGCAGGCCGAAAAAAATGAAGAACAGCTGGATGATGAAGGGCGTGTTGCGCATCAGCTCCACATAAGCCCCCACCCCCCGTTTCAGCAACGCGCCGCCATGCAGCCGCGCCCAGGCACACGCCGTGCCCACCACGACACCGAGCACTGCCGAAATAGCGGTGAGTACCACCGTCAGGCCCAGCCCACGCAGCAGCATGGGCCACTGGGCCAGCACGGTGAGAAAGTTGAATTCAATCATGATGAGTCAGGAATGCTGCCGAAGTGATGCCCCCGCTCCGTTCGGGCTGAGCTTGTCGAAGCCTGTCCTGAGCTTGACGAAGGGCCCTTCGACAAGCTCAGGGCGAACGGATGTTGGATGAGGGTTTTGAAGCGCTCAACAGCCTTAATCAGGCAACACGCCGGTGCCGCGGCCCAGCCATTTTTGCGAGTACTGCTCCAGCGTGCCGTCGGCCTTGGCGGCGCGCAGGATCTCGTTGACCTTGTTCAGCAGCGCGGTTTCACCCTTGCGCACGCCGATGAAGTTGGGCGAGTCTTTCAGCAGCAGCTTGTATTCGGCCTGCACCTGGGGGTTCTTCTGCACGGCAGCCGCGGCCACGGCGGCGCCAGTGGCCAGCAACTGGGTTTGCTGCGAGATGAAGGCGGCCACGGTGGTGGAATCGTCCTCGAAGCGCTGGATCTTCAAGGTGGGCGGAGCCACCTTTTGCAGCATATCGTCCTGGATGGTGCCGCGGGTCACGGCAATGCTCTTGCCGGCCAGGTCGTCAAAACTCTTGATGCTCAGCGCCTTGGGGCCAAACACGGCCTGGAAGAACGGGGCGTAGGCCACGGTGAAGTCGATCACTTTCTCGCGCTCGGGGTTCTTGCCCAGGGCGGAGACGATCAGGTCAATCTTCTTGGTCTGCAGATAGGGAATGCGGTTGGGGGTGCTGACCGGCACAAACTCGGCTTTCACGCCCAGCTTGTCGGCGATCAGTTGCGCGGTGGCCACGTCCACGCCGGTGAGTTTGAAGTCCGGGCCCATGTAACCATAAGGCGGAAAGTCGGAGGCGACGCCCAGGGCAATCGACTTCTTGGCCAACACGGACGAAAGTGATTCATCGGCCGCGTGGGCCGGGCTGGCCACGGTCAGGACGACGCTGGCAACCAGGCCAGCCAGGGTAGAGAGGGCTTTGAATTTCATGGAAGGGTTCCTGTAAAGGTGATGGGGAGACATCTCCTCTTCCGCAAAATGTGTGCCACCTGTTTCGCATGGCATTGCCCTTGCAAACAGATGACGGACAATATGAAATATGTGTTTCTTGACTACAAATCCATGAAAAATATGTTTCATAGTGGTGCGCATGCTCTCTTTTGGGCGCACCCGCACCAAAACCTCTCAGCCGCCCTGCCATGACCAAGTCCAAAATCATCACCCTGCGCGAACGGATTCAGGTTCAGTACGCTGCTTTGTCCCTGGTGGACCGCAAGCTGGCCGACGTGGTGCTGGCCCGTGAAAAAGACCTGCTGGCCTACAGCGCCACCGAGCTGGCGGCGCTGGCCGGCGTCTCCAAAGCCAGCACGGCGCGTTTTTTCAAACGCCTGGGCTTTGCCGACTTCCAGACCTTCCGGCAGCACCAGCGCAACGGCACACCCCAGCCCTCGCCGCTGTACCGCATGGCGCAGCAGGGCACCAGCGCCAGCCCGCTGCAACACCACCTGGCGCAAGACGTGCAGCAGTTGCAGGCCCTGGCCGACAGCGTGACCGACCAGGGCGTGCAGCAGGCAGCCAGGCTGCTGGCCGGCGCGCGCCGCGTCTGGGTGGTGGGTTACCGCAACGGCTACATGGCAGCGTCGTATGCGCGGGCGCTGCTGTCGCAGATGCGCGCCGAGGTCCACTTGCTCAACGAGGGCGCCGGTGAAGAGGCTGAACTGCTGGCGGAAATCCAGCCCCACGACGTGCTGCTGGCCATGGACTTTCGCCGCCGCACCCGCCGCCTGTCGCAGGTGGTGGGCATTGCCTGTGATGCCGGCGCCGCGCTGGTGCTGGTCAGCGATGCCCGCGTGTCGGCGCTGGCGGCGCGGGCGCAGGCCCTGTTCATCTGCCCGCCGCAGGACGAGCCGATTTTTGACTCCTATGTCAGCGCCATCAGCCTCATCAATTACCTGGCCACCGCCACGCTGGCCCAGTTGCCCAAAAAAGCCCGCATCCGCATGGCCGCCATCGAGCAAGTCCATGCGCAACTGGCCGACCTCGAACCTCCTCTCTGATCCTCTCTGAACCCTCCCATCTCATGAACGCCTTCACCCAACACCCTTTCACGCTGCTGCCCAATCCCCGCTTTGCCACCGGCGAGCCCTATGGCGCGCACCGCAGCACGCTGCTCAGCGCACCGGCACTGGAGCAAGCCAGTGCCGTCATCACCGCATGGGACGGTTATGCGCAAACACCGCTGCGTTCGCTTTCCGGGCTCGCCCACGCCGCAGGTGTGGCCAGCATCCACTACAAGGACGAAGGTTCGCGTTTCGGTCTGGGCAGCTTCAAGGCGCTGGGCGGGGCCTATGCCGTGGCGCGCCTGCTGTGCCGCGAACTGGGCCAGCGCCTGGGCCGCAGTGTCAGCCACGCGCAGTTGCAGAGCGAGCCCGCGTTGCGCCAGGCCTGTGCCGACATCACCGTCACCTGCGCCACCGACGGCAACCACGGCCGCTCGGTCGCCTGGGGCGCGCAGATGCTGGGCTGCCGCTGTGTCATCTACATTCACGCCACCGTCAGCGAGGGGCGCAAAGCAGCGATTGCCCGCTACGGCGCGCAGGTGGTGCGCACCAGCGGCAATTACGACGACGCGGTGCAGCAGGCCGACCGCGATGCCAGAGCCAATGGCTGGTTTGTGATCTCGGACACCTCTTACCCCGGCTACATGGACATTCCGCGTGACGTGATGCAGGGCTACCAGCTCATGGTGCACGAGGCCGTCAGCGCCCTGCCGCAATGGCCCACACACGTCTTCGTGCAGGCGGGCGTGGGGGGTTTTGCGGCGGCCGTGTGTGCGTATTTCTGGGAGCGCGACAGCGCGCATCGCCCGGTGTTTGTGGTGGTGGAACCCGAACGTGCCGACTGCCTGCTGCAAAGCGCGCGTGCCGGCGCCGTGGTCGCGGTCAAGGGTGATCTGGACACCTTGATGGCTGGCCTGGCCTGTGGCGAAGTCTCCCTGCTGGCCTGGGACTTTCTGGCCACCGGCGCCAATGCGTTTTGCACCATCCCCGATGCTGCCGCAGTTGATGTCATGCGCCTGCTGGCCAGCCCGCAGACGGGTGACCCGGTCATCGTCGCTGGCGAGTCCGCCGTGGCGGGCCTGGCTGCGGCCCTGCTCGCCGCGCAAGACCCCGCTACCCGCGCGTCGCTGGGCCTGGGGCCGGACAGCCGCGTGCTGCTGTTCGGCAGCGAGAGCGATACCGACCCGGCCCTGTACCAGCAACTGGTAGGCCGTAGCGCCGCCCAGGTGCTGCAGGACGGAGCGACCGCATGAGCGCCCCACAGATCAACGGCCCGCGCCTGCTGGAAAGCCTGCAGGCGCTGGGGCAGATCGGCGCGCTGCCCGGTGGCGGCGTCAACCGCCTGGCCTTGAGCGATGCCGACCGCGCGGGCCGCGACTGGACGGCGGCGCGCATGCGCGCGCTGGGCATGCGCGTGGAGATGGATGCCATTGGTAACATCGTCGGCACCTTCCCCGGCACCGAGGATGGCCCCCCGGTGATGATGGGTTCGCACATCGACACGGTGCGCACCGGTGGTTTGTACGACGGCAACTACGGCGTGCTGGCCGGTCTGGAAGTGGTGGCCACGCTGCGCGAGGCGGGACTGCCAACCCGCCGCCCGCTGGCCGTGGCCGTGTTCACCAACGAGGAAGGCGCGCGCTTCCAGCCCGACATGATGGGCAGCCTTGTCTACGTCGGCGGCCAGCCGCTGCAGGAGGCGCTGGCCACTTGCGATGCCGACGGTATGTCGGTGCAGGCCGAGCTGCAGCGCATCGGTTACCAGGGCACGGCCCCGGTGGGCGCGCCCGTGGTGGACAGCTTTGTGGAGCTGCACATTGAGCAAGGGCCGGTGCTGGAGCAGATGGGCGTGCAGATCGGCGTGGTCGAAGGCGTGCAAGGCATCTCGTGGACCGAGTTCACGGTGGAAGGCCAGTCCAACCACGCCGGCACCACGCCCATGGCGCTGCGCCACGACGCGGCGCTGGTGGCCGCACAAGTGGCAGTATTTGTGCGCGAGCTCAGCGCACGCATGGGCGGCCGCCAGCTGGCCACCGTCGGCGCCCTGCGGCTCAGCCCGAACCTGGTCAACGTCATCGCGCAGAAAGCCGTGTTCACTGTGGACCTGCGAAACACCGACAGCGCCGCGCTGGCGCAGGCCGAGGCGGACCTGCACGCCTATGTACAGCAAGCAGCCCAGGCAGAAGGCGTGCGCACCAGCTCGCGCGCACTGGCCCGTTTTGAGCCGGTGGACTTTGACCCCGGGGTGGTGGCCCTGGTGGAGCAACACGCGCAAGCCCTGGGCTGCAGCCACCAGCGCATGCCCAGCGGTGCCGGACACGACGCGCAAATGCTGGCCCGTGTCTGCCCCAGCGCCATGATTTTTGTGCCCAGCGTAGGCGGCCTGAGCCACAACGTGCGCGAACACACCGAACCCGCTGACCTGCAGCGCGGCGCACAGCTGCTGCTGCAGGTGGTTCTGGCGCTGGCCAATCGCCCTTCCTAACTTCTGCCCCTCTACCTTTACTTTTATGCCCCGCTATCTCAACGTCGCCCTCGGCCAGCTCGGCCCCATTCAACGCGCCGACTCCCGCACCCAGGTGGTGGCCCGCCTGTGTGAGCTCATGCGCCAGGCCCACGCCGTGGGCGCTCAGCTCATCGTTTTTCCCGAACTGGCGCTGACCACCTTCTTTCCGCGCTGGTACATCGAAGATGAAGCCGAGATCAACAGCTTCTTCGAGCAGTCCATGCCCAACGCCGCCACGCAGCCGCTGTTCGACCTGTCGCGCGAACTCGGCGTCGGCTTTTACCTGGGTTATGCCGAGCTGGCGCAAGAGGCGACCGGCGCGGTGCGCTACAACACCTCCATCCTGGTGGACCGCACCGGCAACATCGTGGCCACGTACCGCAAGGTGCACCTGCCCGGCCACAAGGAACACGAGCCGTGGCGGCGCTTCCAGCACCTGGAAAAGCGCTACTTCACCCCCGGCCCCGGCTGGGGCGTGACGCAGGCCTTCGGCGGCGTTTTGGGCATGGCCCTGTGCAACGACAGGCGCTGGGCCGAGACCTACCGCGTGATGGGCCTGCAAGGCGTGGAGATGGTGCTGATCGGCTACAACACCCCGGTGCACAACGCGCCCGCGCCGGCGCATGACGACCTGTCGCTGTTCCAGAACCAGCTGTCCATGCAGGCCGGCGCCTACCAGAACGGCACCTGGGTGGTGGGCGTGGCCAAGGCCGGGCTGGAAGAAGGCGTGGACAGCATAGGCGGCAGTTGCATCGTCGCCCCGTCCGGCGAGGTGGTGGCGCGCTGCCTGACCAAGGACGACGAAATGGCCATCGCCCGCTGCGACCTGGATTTTTGCGCCGTCTACAAACGCACCACCTTCAACTTCGATCTGCACCGCCAGCCTCACGCCTACGGCCTGATCGTCGAGCGCAAGGGCGAGACGCTCGCCGCGGACGGCTCACCACTGCAGCTGCCTGTTTCTTGAGCATGCCCGGCATCGCCAGCGCTGGCGCGGCATTCGCGGGTTGTTCAGGGCCTTATCCACAGCCTAGGCAACAGGGTGTGGGGGTAACTTTTGGGGGTGATCGCCGGGTGTGGGCCGTACCTCATCCCTGCTTGAGCGGCCAGGTTGAATCTGCTGAACTGCTCTTGTTTTGATAGCTGTTTGTGCTTACTGCATAAGGGCTGGAGACTGGTTTCTCATGCAGAAGAGCTTCCAATGCTGAGCGTAGAGCGACATGGAAGCGTGGTGTCGGCCTCTTGCTGGAAGCGGCCATTCGGAGGAGTAGCCCGATTGACCGCTATGGGCCCATAGCAGTCTCACGGTTGCGTGAAAAGCAGACATTCAACGTCTGAGCTGAGCCGCGAGCGCCATGCCGGCGCGAGTCGGCTCCAGCGAAGGGTTAGGCGTCTTGGAATGCCGCGTGGAACTTGACGGTTCCCGATGCGCCACCCAAGTAGCCTGGTTGAAGCTCCAGGACCATGAAGGCCTCAGGCGGTGCGTCGTATTCCGAGACGATGCCGAAGCGAACCGATGGCTGGAAGCCGAAGCGGGGGTAGTAGCTCGGGTGTCCGAGCACGACAACTGCGCCAACGCCGAGCGCGCGGCAGCGCTTCAGACCGGCACGGACCAAGGCAGAGCCCACGCCCTTGCGCTGATGCGCCGGCAAGACGGCCATCGGGGCCAACCCCATGAGGCTCAGCTCTGCGTGCCCCTCGAGGGAAACGGGGCTGAACATGATGTGGCCGACGACCTCTTCGCCGTCCTGGGCGACCAAGGAGACAAGTGGGCGTGCTTGCTGACGCAGCGCGTCAACGAGATTGGATTCCGCTGCAGTCTCGAAGGCTGCCAGATTCACAGACCTGACGGCTTGCTGATCCTGCGATTCTTCTGCTCGGACGATCACAGAGGGTCCCTAGACGCCTAACGTTTGAGCTCAGGCGCCTGCGTAGGCTGGCGAAGCCAGCCGTAGCTGGTCGGCTGGAGCGAAGGGTTAGGCGTCACGCTGTGTCTCGCCAACGGAGGCTCTATGCCTTGAGCACTGTGGCATGCACTTCGACCAACTGCCCCGCATAGCCTAGGCCTGCGACGCCCAACAAAGTGGCTGGAGGAACCTGTCCACCGAAGGAGTCCGCGACAGTTTTCCATGCCGCTGAGAGATTGGCTTGTCCCCCGACAACGTAGACGACAAGTTGCCGGACATCAGAAGTTGAGAAACCATGAATCGCCAACAGTGCGTTCAGGTTGCTCAAGCACTGGAGAGCTTGAGCATGGGGGTCGTCCAAGCCCACAACACGCCCTTGGGAGTCATGGGGCACCTGACCAGCTACAAAGAGCTGGTTGCCTACGCGCTCGGCATACTGATACTGGGCGGTAGCCGGCAGCCCGGCGGCACGTTCGGCTTCGTTCATGGGGGTGACACCTAACGTAATGTAGACCGCAAAGTACTGCGGTATAACGTGGCAACTTTAGTCACAAAAACTGGCATTGACGCCTATCCCAATTGAATAGTTTGCTCTATTGAAAATAGCGAGAAACCCCGCAGCATCGTAGCTTTCGCGCCACGGGGCGTCAACCCGAAAACTGGGGTGAGCGGCAGCTCTGTGGGGAATTCGTGAATGGCCGGTTGTGGCCGACAGCGGTCTCATATGGGCTACGGCTTGTAGTATTGTTTACGACTTTAACTTCACCGCGAAAAGATCCAACCGTCTGCAAGCCGGCATGGATACTAGCCCCCTGTTTATGACTTTAATTGCTCGGAATAGTGTTGATTGCCACAAAAACCGCGGGGGCGATGTGGCGGACTAATGGATGTGGGTCTCAAATTTCTTCAAGCATCACCTGGACCATTCTTCGGCCGCATTCGTGGCCTCTGCCGCGGCGGGCAAGCAGAGCGTCATGATCATGCCCCCGCCGTCGCGCAGCTTTGCTTCGATGCGACCACCGTGCAAGCTCATGGCGCGCCGCGCGATGGCGAGACCCAGGCCTACGCCGCGTACTGACTCGCCCCCTTCGACGCGGGTAAACGGTTCGAAGATCTTCTGCAGCATGGGCGCTGGCACGCCCTGGCCGCGATCGAGGACCGTCACCACCAGTTGCGCGCTGTCGGCGCTGACCGCCGCGTGAATTTCGACGACTGTGCCGGGCGCGGTGTACTTCACGGCGTTGCGAATGACGTTTTCAAAAGCCCGATACAGCAGTTCGCCGTTGACCTGGGCGACGAACTGGCCGGGTGCGTCGATGCTGACCTGGCGCGACAGAGGCCGCGCCTCGAAGTCGGCATCTTCGGCGATGGCATGCAAAAGCTCGATCACGTCGACCCGCTCACATACCATGCCGGCGGGCGCCTCGAGGCGGTGGAGCGTGAGGAGCTCCTCAATGAGGACATCGAGTCGCTCGCTCTCGCGCTGGATACGCTCGACCATCGCGTCTGTTTGGGAGGTGTCCTGCCGCAGCAGGCCGATGGCAGCCTGCAGGCGGGACAGCGGGGAGCGCAGTTCGTGGGAAATATCGTGCAGCAGCACCTTGCGCGACTCGGTCACCTGCTGCAACTGCGCAGCCATGTGATCGAACTCCCCGGCCAGGTCCGCGATCTCGTCACGTCGCCCACCCATCAGCGGCTGCACGCGCGTGTCGAAACGGCCCTCGGCGGCACGGCGCAAGGCCCAGCGCAGATGGCGCAACGGGCGGGACAGATACCATGCCAGCGCCGGGCCGATGATGAGGACAGCGACTATGGCCGATATCAGTGGTACGAACGGCACAAAGCCGAAAGTGGCGACGTCTTCCGAAGGCGGAGGACGCCCGGTGAGCGTGATATAGGCGATGGTGCCGGCGAACGAGAGCACCATGCTGAGCCACAGCGCCAGCAGCAGCTTCCAGAAGAGCCGGCCGAAGCGTCGCGTACCCATACCCGTCAGTCCTCCAGAAGCTGATAGCCAAGACCGCGAACACTCTGGATCCAGGATTCGCCGTCAGCCCGTGTCCCCAGCTTCTGGCGGATGCTGCTGATGTGCACGTCAATGCGCCGGTCGAATCGTGCCAGCGGGCGGTCGAACGCCTGCAGCGAAATATCCTGCTTGCTCACGAGCTGGCCGACGTGGCGCGCCAGGACTTCGAGCAGGCTGAACTCCGTGCCTGTCAACTCCAGGGGCGTCCCTCGCCATGTCGCCTGCCGGTTACCGGGCGACAAAACCAGCGCGCCCGCCTGCAGCACACGCTGCCCGGAAGGGGGGGCGGCAGCCTCACGCGCTTCCGTGCGCCGCAGGATGGCGCGGATGCGCGCGACCAGTTCGCCGGGCGTACAGGGTTTCGGGACGTAGTCGTCGGCTCCCATGTCCAGGCCAACGATGCGGTCAACATTGTCACCGCGCGCCGTGAGCATCAGCACCGGGACCTTGCTCATGGTGCGAATGCGGCGCAATGCCTCCATGCCTGATAACCGAGGCATCATGACGTCGAGTACGACGATGGCGTAGCGACCGGAAGCTGCCTCGGAGACGCCGGCCTGGCCATCGTGTACGGCGCGCACATCGAAGCCCTCACGGACCAGATACTGCGACAGCATCGCCGTGAGTTCGAGGTCATCATCAACGAGCAGGACCGGAATCATTGCGACATCAGTATCGCTTGAAAGCCCCGGTGCAGACCGGTGAGGACCGGTTTTTTTACCCAGCTTAACTTTCGCCAACGCTGGCGAGCATTCGCGATCCCTACCATGACTGCTGACCTTCAGGAGCAGCATGCAAACCCATCGACCCACCCGCCGGCAACCGTTTTCCATTCTCGCGATCGGCCTCGCCATTGCGCTTGGCGGCTGTGCGGCGGTCGGACCGGACTATGCAGAGCCCGCACCCGCAGCGGCGGCGCTTTGGCAGGCGCCCCTGCCCCATGGAGGCAGCGGGACCGCGCTCGGCGACTGGTGGAGCCAGTTCAATGATCCGGCGCTGAGCCGGCTCCTGCGTTCCGCCGAATCCGGCAGCCCCACGCTAGCCAAGGCTTGGGCCAACATCGAGAAGGCGCGTGCCACGCTGTCCAGCGCCGGTGCATCAGGTCTGCCGGGCGCGAGTGGACAGGCATCGGTGACACGCGGCACACAGCAAACTGGCGGCGTGGCGACCGCTCGCAGCGCCGGGCTGGATGCCTCGTGGGAACTGGATCTGTTTGGCAAGGTACGGCGCAGCACCGAATCCGCCCGCGCCCGTGTGCAGGCGCGCGAGAACGATTGGCACGATGCGCGGGTTTCCCTGGCGGCGGAAGTGGCGGACACCTATGTGCAATACCGCGCCTGCGGCCTGCTCGCCGACGCCTATGCGCAGGAACTGACGTCCATGAACGAAACCGCCAAGGCCACGGAATCGTTGGTGCGTGCTGGCTTGACCGCCAGCACGGAAGGTTCACTGGCTCGCGCCAGCCTGGCCAGCACCATCTCTGCGGGGCTCGCGCAACGCGCCCAATGCGAGCTGCTGGTGAAATCATTGGTGAACCTCACAGGGATTGACGAGCCCGGGTTGCGTCAGCAACTGGCGCAAGGCAGCACCGGCGTCCCGCAGCCGGCGGGCCTGGCCGTACAAAGCGTGCCGGCACAGGCGCTCCGTCAGCGGCCTGACCTTGCATCGCGCGAGCGTGAGTTGGCGGCGGCAAGTGCAGATATCGGCGTGGCGCAAGCCGACCTCTACCCGAGCCTGTCGCTGTCGGGGACCATCAAGGTTTCCGCGACTGGCCTTGCTTCGGCGCTGACCAGCTGGTCTTTCGGCCCCGCATTGTCCATTCCCCTCTTCGACGGCGGGCGTACGCGAGCCGCCGTCGACAGCGCGCGAGCCAGCTACGAAGCGGCCTATGCCGACTGGCGTCAAACCGTGCGAACGGTCGTGAAGGAAGTGGAGCAGTCCCTGGTCCGCCTGGACAGTGCTGCGCAGCGCACGGCGCAGTCGGAAAGCGCGGCCCAGGAGTACCGGCGATACCTCGTGGGCGCCGAAGCGCAATGGCGCGCGGGCACCATCAGCCTGCTCACGCTGGAGGAGTCGAGGCGCCAGGCGCTGTCGGCCCAGATCGAATTGATTGGCTTGCAACGTGATCGCGTCGCGTACTGGATCGCCCTGTACAAGGCGCTGGGAGGGGACTGGCAGCGCGCGACCCCGGCAAGCCCTCCCGCCGGCACCATTGACGAAGAAAAGACCCACCCATGAAGAATAAACTCCACACCCATCGAAAGCTGGTGATCGCGGCCGCCGTCACTGTCACCGTCCTGCTGATCGCACTGTTCACATGGCGAGCCTTGACGGCAGAGGATCCGGGCACGGCGACGGAGTCCAGCGTGAGTGCCCTGACCGTCAACGTCGTCACCGCCGAAGCACAGAGCTGGCCACAGCAGCTGCAAGCCAGCGGCGCCTTGACGGCCTGGCAGGAGATCATCGTCAGTCCCGAGACGGGCGGGCTGCGCATCGCGCGGCTGCTGGTCGATGTGGGCGATTCAGTCGGGCGCGGCCAGCTGATGGCGGAGCTGGCCGACGATACGGTGCGTGCGGAGTTGCGCAAGCAGGAGGCCCTGGCAGCGCAGGCCAGCGCCAGCCTGACCCAGGCCAGCACCAACCTGCAACGGGCGCAGTCCGTGGATGTGGCCGGCGCCCTGGCGCCGCAAAAGATGGACGAATACCGCACGAATGAGGCGACAGCACTGGCATCCGTCGCCTCGGCCAAGGCGGACGTTGAAAGCGCGCGCCTGAAACTCGCGCACACGCGGATCGTGGCGGCGGACGATGGCGTCGTTTCCTCCAAGTCGGCGATTCTGGGCAATGTGGTCAACACCGGCGCAGAGTTGTTCCGCCTGGTGCGCCAGGGGCGTGTGGAATGGCGTGCCGAACTGGATTCCCGCCAGCTTGCTGGCGTACGCGCAGGGCAGATCGCCCGCCTCGTTCTGCCTGGTGGCAACAAGGTGGAGGGTAAAGTGCGCCTGGTTTCGCCAACGCTGAGCACCAGCACCGGCCGCGGAATCGCGTATGTCAGCCTGCCGTCCGGCGAAGGCGTGCAGCCGGGACTCTTCGCCAGCGGCACGATCGAACTCGAAGCAAAGCCGGCAGTCACCCTGCCGCAATCCGCAGTCGTGTTGCGTGACGGCCGGAGCTATGTCTACGTGGTGAATTCGGCCAACAAGGTGGCCAGCCGGCTGGTCACCACCGCGCGGCGGCAGGGCGACCGGATCGAGATCGTGTCCGGGATCGACGGCACTGTCCGCGTGGTGGCCAGTGGCGGTGCCTTCCTCTCGGAGGGAGCGCCAGTCACCGTGGCTTCAGTGCCCACGACGGCCGTGCAGAAAGAGGGTTCCAAGTGAACGTCTCCTCCTGGTCGATCCGCAATCCGGTCCCCGCGGTCCTTCTTTTCTTCCTGCTCACGGTGCTTGGCGTGCTGGGATTTCAGCGCCTGGAGATCCAGGATTTCCCGGACATGGATCTGCCGACGATACAGATCAGTGCATCGCTCGAAGGCGCGGCACCGGCGCAGCTCGAAACCGAGGTGGCGCGAAAAATCGAGGACAAGCTGGCTTCGCTCACGCGTCTGGATCACATCACCACCACGATCACCGAAGGCGCGGTCAGCATCAGCGTCAGTTTCCAGCTCGACAAGGACAGCGAGGAGGCCTTGAGCGAGGTGCGTAACGCGGTCGACAGTGCCCGCGCGGAACTTCCGGCAGGCATGAACTCACCCACCGTCTCCAAGCTGACGACAGCGGGATCGGCCATCCTGACTTTCACCATCGCGTCAGGCAAGATGGACGAGCAGGATCTCACCTGGTTCGTCGACAACGACATATCGAAAGCGCTGCTGGCCGTCAAGGGGGTCTCGTCGGTGGCACGCCTCGGTGGTGTCGACCGCGAAGTCCATGTGGATCTCGATCCCACGCTGATGGCCGGCCTCGGCGTCACGCCCTCGGCTGTATCCTCGCAACTCAAGGCCGTGCAGAGGGAAAGCTCGGGCGGCCAGGGGCAGATCGGGTCCCAGCGGCAGTCGACCCGCACCATCGCGACGGTCGGGTCGGCGGCAGAGGTTGCGGCCATCAGCATCCCGTTGACCGACGGGCGTTACGTCCGGCTGGATCAGATCGGCCGCATCACCGATACCCATGCCGAGCGCAGCACACGCGCCTTTCGCGGCGGCAAGCCCGTCGTCGGTTTCCAGGTAACGCGCTCGAAGGGATACTCCGATGTGGGCGTTGCCGGGGAGGTACGCGCTGCCGTGGACGCTTTCGCCAAGGCCCACCCCGAAGTGAAGATCGCAGAGGCAAGCAACACAGTGACGCCGATTCAGGAGAACTACGAAGGCTCCATGTTGCTGCTGGTCGAAGGTGCACTGCTGGCCATCCTGGTGGTCTGGTGGTTTTTGCGCGACTGGCGGGCCACCCTGATTTCCGCAACGGCCCTGCCGCTGTCGATCATCCCGACGTTTGGCGTGATGGCGCTTGCCGGCTACTCGCTCAACACCGTGACGCTGCTGTCGCTTTCGCTGGTGGTGGGCATCTTGGTCGACGACGCGATCGTGGAGGTGGAAAACATCGAGCGGCATCTGCGCATGGGAAAGACCCCCTACCAGGCGGCCATGGAGGCCGCCGACGAAATCGGCCTGGCGGTGATCGCCACGACTTTTACGCTGGTCGCGGTTTTCCTTCCGACGGCCTTCATGGGCGGTATCCCGGGGCTTATTTTTCGCCAGTTCGGAATCACCGCCTCGGTCGCGGTGCTGGCCTCGCTGCTGGTCGCGCGCCTGCTCACGCCCATGATGGCGGCCTACCTGCTCAAGCCGATCCAGCCCGGCGCACACGGCGACACGGACGGGCCGCTGATGACACGTTACCTGCGCTGGGTTCGCACCACCCTGGCCCGACGCAAGGGAACTGTACTGGCCACTGTGGTGTTTTTCGTGTTGTCACTCACGCTGATCCCCTTTCTGCCCACGGGTTTCATGCCGGCGCAGGACAAGGCCCAGTCCAGTGTGAGCTTGAAGCTGCCGCCGGGCGGTACGCTGGATGACACGGCGGAGACCGGCCGCCGCGCGGCTCAATTGCTGGGCAGCCTGCCTGAAGTGAGCAGCGTCTTTGTTTCCGCAGGCACCGCGACCAGTGGGGGGGGCATGGGCGCCAGCGCGTCGGCCGATGTCAGCAGCGCGACGCTGACGGTGGACCTGGTGCCGCGCGGCGAGCGCACGCTCAAGCAGTCGGGCGTCGAGGCAAAAATGCGCCTGACCTTGCGGGCGCTGCCCGGTGTGCGGGTTTCGGTAGGAGGTGGCGGCAGCGGGGAGTCATTGGCCATTACGCTGGCCGGCGATGACCCGCAGGCGCTGGCCTCCGCCGCTGCGCAGGTCGAGGGCCAGCTGCGCACGCTCAAGGGTATCGGTAACGTGACCTCGAGCGCCGCCCTGCAGCGGCCGGAAATTCAGATCCGGCCGAACGCCGAGCGTGCGGCGGCGCTGGGGGTGACCACGGAGGCGCTCGCCGAAGCGGTTCGGTTTGCCACTTATGGTGATTATTCGACGGTGCTGCCCAAGCTCAATTTGCCGGAACGCCAGATTCCCATCCGTGTGCGCATGGATCCGGCAGTACAGACCAACCTTGATGCGGTGGGTCAACTGCGCGTCCAGGGCAGCAGTGGCACGGTGAGCCTGGCATCCGTCGCCGAGATCGCCATGGGCAGCGGCCCCTCGCAGATTGCCCGCCTGGACCGCTCACGCAATCTGACGCTGAGCGTCGAGCTCGGCGGGCGCGCACTCGGCGAAGTCCAAGCTGAGGCCGTGGAACTGCCGGCGCTGAAAAACCTGCCCTCAGGGGTGAAACGCGTGGAGCAGGGCGAATTGCAGCGCATGTCCGAGCTTTTCCAGAGTTTTGGTGTGGCCATGGCCATCGGAATTTTCTGCATCTACGCTGTGCTGGTGCTGCTGTTCCATGACTTCATGCAGCCTGCCACCATCCTGTCGGCCCTGCCGCTGGCGATGGGCGGCGCGCTGATCGCCTTGTGGGTGTCGCAGCAGGCATTTTCGATGCCGGCGGTAATCGGCGTCCTGATGCTCATGGGCGTTGTGACCAAGAACTCCATCCTGCTGGTGGAGTACGCCATCATGGCGCGGCGTGAGCACGGCTTGAGCCGGCTGGATGCACTGATCGACGCTTGCCACAAGCGGGCCCGCCCCATCGTGATGACCACGGTGGCCATGGGCGCTGGCATGCTTCCAAACGCGCTGGGCCTGGGCGCGGAGCCCAGCTTCCGCCAGCCCATGGCCATCGTCGTGATTGGTGGCCTGCTCACGTCCACTGTGCTGAGCCTCCTCGTGGTTCCGGTGGTATTCACCTACGTTGACGACCTGCTGCAATGGGCGAAGCGCCGTTTTGTTCGCCGGGAACAGGCAACAGCGGCGACCGATGCGCCGTGACAGCGCCCTCTGATTGCTGCGAACGTGTTTACGCCTTCGGCTCTGCTTGTTGCACATTCTTGACGCTGCGAACCCGCATGGATCCAGGGTCCGTGTTTACGACTTTAATTGCCCGGAATATCTGTCGGGCGCGGAATAAGGTCTGTCGGAGATTGGTGCTACTTTGGCATCTGTTACATATTGCCTAGGCATCTAGGTTCATCGATTTGTGCGTACCTGTTTCTTGCAATGCGCTCTTGACTCGCACTGAATCCGTTATGCGCATGCCGCGGATGTCTGCTTTCGCCCGAACTGAGCGGCATCGGCGACCGTCCGGTCTTGGCCGAAAGAGGCTGTTCATTTGAGTTCGACGACCGACTGCATTCGCTGCATTGCAGCCCCTCAAACCGCCCGCCCCTCAAGATCCCCGCGCCATCACTCATACCAGGTCGCCCTGACCATTGGCCGGCACCGCGCGTTCGGTCTTGCCATCCGCTCTGTCCATGTCTCAAAGGCCGATTTTCAGTCTGGCTTGCCCTGAACGTATTTACATCCCAAAAACGCAGAAGCGGCCCCCTGGCCGCTTGTGGTCAACCAGCAGCGCGCAGATCAACTGCCCACAAAATCCTGCACCATGCTGCCATACCAGCGCAGGTCTTCCTGCCACAGCTGGGGCCGGCGAAAGATGTCATCTGTGAGGGTTTGCAGCAGATGGCCTTCAGGGCCCATCTTGTATTCAAACTTCACGCTGATGGCTTCCAGCGGCTCGGTGTTCACCAGCATGTAGCAGAGGTTGTCGATGATGACGGGCTTCATCGGCTGGCCCTTGGCCTGCTGGCTGATGTACTGCGCCACACTGCGGCCCATGCGGTTGGCGATGTGGCCGCTCTTCGGGTAGTGGCCGAACTGTGGCGACACGGCGCCCACGCTGTCGCCAATGACGAACACATTCGGATCGTCCTTCATGTTGTAGAACTCGGGGTGCACCGCCGCCCAGTTGGTGGCCTTGCCTTCAGCCGTCTTGCCGACGGCACCGAGCTTCCACACCAGATCGGCCGCCTGGTGGTGGCCCATGAAAATCGCATCGTCAAAGCGGAAGTCACCGGCTGCCGTTTTCACCACCCGGTTGAAGGGGTCCAGCTCTTTCACGCCGGCGTTGGGCACATAGGTGATGACGTCGTCGTACAGCTCGTCAAACGCCCGGCGGTAGCCGCCGCCAATGGGTGAGATGGAAGGTTTGGGGTCCAGAATCACGATCTTGGCCGGGATCTTGTTGCGCTGGAAGTAAGAGGCCATCAGGCACGCGCGTTCGTACGGCGACGGCGGGCAGCGGTGCGGCGGCGGGGGCAAGGTCATCACGAAGGTGCCACCCTTGAAGGCCTTGATTTTCTGCTTCAGCGCCAGGTGTTCGGCGCTGGGCACATAGGCGCTGGAGTAATTCACGTGGGTGTACGCACTGGCCTGGCGGTCGTTGCCGAACCAGGGCTCATACGACACGCGGACGCCGGCCGACACCACCAGCCAGTCGTAGTCCACAAAACCCTGCGCCGTGTGCACGCGCTTCCTGTCGCGGTCGATGTCGGCGATTTCGGTCTGGACGTAGGTGTAGCCAAAGCGCCTGGCGGCGGCGGTGTACGAATGCACCAGGAAGGAGGTGTCCACCACGTCCACCAGCCATTTGTTGCTGAGCGGGCAGGACCAGAAAATCGGGTTCTTCTCGAGCAGCACCACTTCCAGGTCGGGTGCGGTTTCGCGCAGGTGCCGGGCGGCAGACAGGCCGCCCCATCCACCGCCCAGCACCAGCACGCGGCGCTTCTTGCCTTTGGGCATCAGCTCGGTCGAGGGGGAAAAAAGAAAAGGCTGGGCAAGGGCAGGCAGGGGTGCAGCAGAAAGTGCACCCCAAGCTGCCGCGCCCTTGAGAAGGGTGCGACGCGCGGTGGTCATAAAGGGACTCCGGTAATAGGGGGACAACCTGTCGGCGCATGCGAGGAGTCAGACTCCAATGCCTCGAATGCAGGTCACTCGCAAGAGTGCCTGCGATCTTACGTCCAGTTCCCGGCCGCAGCCCGGTCTTTTCGGAATTCTGCGCAATGATGGCGCCCGGTCCGCCAGGCTGTGGTCCGGCGCAGCCTGCGCGCGGCAGGCCGTGGCGGCGCCTCAGGAACTGCGCGCCACCCCGCAGACCAGGTCACCCGGGTCATTAGCCAGCACCGCACGTTCGTTCTTGGCCTGCGCCACTTCCATGTCGCGCGGCAGGACCACGCCGTTTTTCACCGCCAGCACCTCGGCCATCACGCTGACGGCGATTTCGGGTGGCGTCTTGCTGCCGATGTAGATGCCGATGGGGCCGCGCAGGCGGGCCAGCGCGGCTTCGTTGAGGCCGAAGTGCTCTGCCATGCGCTGGTGGCGCGCCTCGTTGTTGC
Source organism: Polaromonas sp. YR568 (assembly GCF_943371715.1). Taxonomy (GTDB): domain Bacteria; phylum Pseudomonadota; class Gammaproteobacteria; order Burkholderiales; family Burkholderiaceae_C; genus Polaromonas. The sequence goes on from NZ_CALRVW010000032.1 coordinate 31,392, forward strand.
GGCGCGAGCCTATGGCGCCGACATAAAAGGCGTCGGTGGCCAGCGCTTCGAGCAGCGCCAGGTCGTCGAGCTTGGGGTCGTGGGTGAGCGCAATCACGCAACTGCGCCGGTCCGGCTTGAAGGCGACCACCACGTCGTCCGGCATCTCGCTGAGCACCTTGGCGCCCGCGACCGACCAAGCGCTGCGGTACTCCTCGCGCGGGTCGCACACGGTGACGGCAAAACCGCTGAACAGGGCCATGGTTGCCAGGTATTCGGTGAGCTGGCCCGCGCCGATGAGCAGCATGCGGTACTCGGGCCCGAAGGTGTTGACCAGCTCGACCGACGAAACGCTGAGCTCGGCCGGGGCGCGGGCGGCGGCGAGGGTGACCGCGCCGTCGGTCAGACGCACCGTGCGCTGCATCAGCTGCCCGGCCTCGAGCGCCTGCACCAGCTGAGCCAGTGCTGCGGCGTCGGGGTCGTATTCGAGCAGCAGTTCCAGCGTGCCGCCGCAGGGCAGGCCGAAGCGGTGGGCTTCGTCGGCGGTGATGCCGTATTTAACAAAGGTCGGCTGCCCCGAGGGCATGGTGTGGCCGCCGTCCGGCGCAGGCGCCGTCGCGTAGGCTTGGGTGTGGCGGTAGATCAAATCATCTTCAATGCAGCCGCCGGACACCGAGCCGACCACGGCGCCGTCTTCACACAGCGCCATGATGGAGCCTACCGGTCGCGGCGACGAGCCCCAGGTGCGCACCACGGTGGCGAGCAGGGCACGCTTGCCCGCCGTGCGCCAGTCGCGCAGGGTGCGCAGAACCATCACATCGAGGTTTTCCATGGCCTTTCTCCTTTCTGACCTTCTGACTTGGCGGCCTAACGTGCGAGCCAGACCGCGCCGGCGATCAGCACCGCGGCACCCACGACCCATACCCACATCGGGATAGCCGGGCCGGCCGGCTCCGTGGTGACATCACCCATGACCATTTTGGCGGCATAACTTTCCGGATGCTGGCGCTGCATTTCCTCATCGAAACGCTTGAAAAAATCTTCGGCCATGGACTTGGCCGCGCCGTCGATCAGGCGCTGGCCGAGCTGGGCCACCTTGCCGCCGACCGAGGCATGCACGGTGTAGGAGAGTTCGCAGCCGTCGGCATTGGGCGTCAGCGTGACCGCCGCGCTGCCCTTGCCGAAACCGGCCACACCGCCCTGCCCGTCGAACGACAGCTTGTAGCTGGCCGGCGGGTTGATGTCGGTGAGCGTGATCTTGCCGGTGAACTTGGCCGAGACCGGGCCGATCTTCAGCGCCATGGCAATGGCGTACTGGTTCTCGCCGGTAGGCTCCACCTTGTCGCAGCCCGGGATGCAGGCCTTGAGCACGGCCGGGTCGTTGAGCGCGTCCCAGGCCTGTTGTTGTGTCACGGCCAGTTGGCGGCTTCCTTGCATGTCCATGTTTTTTTCCTTTTTTCTAACTTTTGGGGACTTGTCATCCCGGACTCGATCCGGGATCCATGTCGGCACTTTTCAAAATTGCCGGGTTGATGCGGCATGGATTGCGGGTCAAGCCCGCAATGACAAACAGTGTTTTGTCATGTTATTTCTTCATCAGAGCCGCCAGGCTGGCGGCCAGTTCCTCAAGCTTGGCCAGATTGTGAACCGCCAGCATGCCGTGCGCCTGGGCATGCAGCACCGCCGCACCACGCGCCAGCGGCGCGTAGCCCTCAAACCGCAGCAAGGGGTTGAGCCACAGCAGGCGGCGGCTGCGCCGGCGCAGCCAGGCCAGTTCGCGGGCCAGGTCGGCCGGCTCGCCGGTGTCCAGCCCGTCGGTGATGATCAGCACGATGGTGCGCCGGCCGACCAGGCGGCGCGCATGGCGCTCGCGCAGGGTGGCCAGCGACGCCCCGAGCTGGGTGCCCCCGGCAAAGTCTTCAATCGCCAGGCTGGCGTGGGCCAGCATCTCGTCGGTGTCGGCCTGGCGGAAAGCCGGCGTCAGATCGGTCAGGTGCATGCCGAAGGCGAACACGTCGCGGTGCGGGTGGCGCCGGGTAGCGGCATGCAAAAAGGCCAGCAGCAGGCGCGCATAACGCTCCATCGACCCCGACACATCGACCAGCACCAGCAGCGGCAGGGCCTGCTCGCGCCGCTGCAGCCGCGGCAGGTGCATCAGCTCGCCGCCGGTGCGTGCGGCCTGGTGCATCACGCCTGGCCAGTGCATGCGCGCGCCGCTGGCGGCCGGCCGGCTGCGCCGCGAGGCGAACATCGGCAAGGGCAGCTTGATGTCACGCGCCAGCCGCTCAACCAGCCGGTATTCGGTGGCCGACAGCGCGTTGAAGTCGGCATGCTGCAGACGCTCGATGTCGCTGGCGGTCATGACGGCGTCGAACTCGACCTTCTGGTCTTCAGTCGTCGGTTTGGCCTGCTGGCCGAAGGCCTTTTGCGGCGCCAGCGCCTCGCGCACACGCGGGCGGCGCTTGCTCGGCTCGGCCTTGCCCTCGGCACTGGGCAGCAGCTGCGCGAGCAGCTTGTTGGCGACTTTCGGGTCCTGGAAATACACGTCGAACAACTCGCGAAACACCAGCCGATCCTGCTCGCGGCTGACCATGACGGCTTCGAAGGCGGCGCTCAGGTCTTCCCTTTCGCTGACGCCGACGGCGAGTGCGGCTTCCTTGGCCAAGGCAATGCGCTGGCTGTCCACCTTGACGCCGGCGCGGCGCAAGGCGCGGCCGAAACCGGCTATGTTGTCGGCGAGTTTGCCGCTGCGTGCGTCACCTAAAAGCATAGGCCCCCACGTTCGCTCGCTGCGCGTAGCTCTCTGCCCCCCGAGGGGGCACTGCGCCTGCGGCCTGGCGAAGCCAGATCCGCGGCCCCGGCTGGTGAAGAGGGAACCTCCACGCTTGTCACTTCGCGTACTGGTCGAAGCTCTGCGGAAAATGACCCGGCATAAACGCCGTCCATCTCATGCACCCGCCTCTTCAGGCTTGAGCAGTTCCACCGCCAGCTCATGCGTGAGCGCGGCCACGTCTTCCCGCTGCTTGAACAAAATGCCAGCGGTATCGGCCACCACCTCCGGGTCCACCACTAGGGTGTCCAGTGCCACCAGCGCCTTGGCCCACTCGACACTTTCGGCGATGCCGGGCGCGCGCTGGAAGGCATTGCCAAACGGCGAGCGGCGCAGCCGGTCCACAAAACCAGCCACCTGGGCTGACAGCTGCTCACCCGCCTCCGGCACTTGGGCGCGGATGATGGCAAGCTCGCGGTCGCGGTCGGGGTAATCGAGCCAGTGGTACAGGCAACGCCGCTTGACCGCGTCGTTGAGTTCACGGGTGCGGTTGCTGGTCAGAATGGTGACCGGCGTCACCTGCGCGCGCACCGTGCCGATTTCCGGAATGCTGACCTGGTACTCGCCGAGGTACTCGAGCAGAAAGGCTTCAAAAGGCTCGTCGGCGCGGTCCACCTCGTCGATCAGCAGTACGGCGCCCGGCGCCGGGGTCTGCAGCGCCTGCAGCAGCGGCCGGCGGATCAGGTAGCGGTCCTGGTAGACCTCGCGTTCGACATCGGCCGCGTCGCCGTGGCCTTCGACGGCCCGCATGTGCAGCAGCTGGGCGGCGTAGTTCCACTCGTAGAGGGCTTCGCGCTGCTCCAGCCCGTCGTAACACTGCAGGCGGATCAGCTGGCGCTGCAGCGCGAGCGCCAGCGCCTTGGCCAGTTCGGTCTTGCCGACGCCGGGCTCGCCTTCGAGCAGCAGCGGGCGCTGCAGCTTGAGCGCGAGAAACACTGCCGTGGCCAGCCGCCGGTCCGCAAAGTAGCCGGCGCCCTGCAGCGCCTGGACCAGTGCATCAATCGTGGGAAAGGGTGTCATCGGGTCAGTGTACCTGTTGCTATCTATTCAATAGCTACTTGCGCCCACCCATCAAGGGTGGGAGGCCAATTTAATCAACATGTCGCAGCGGATGTCATCCCGGACCTGATCCGGGATCCATGTCGCATCTTCCATCGTCAGCAGGAGGCAGAGCGCAGGCATGGATTGCGGGTCAAGCCCGCAATGACAAGCCATGGCTCAGGCAGCCAGCGCCTTCGCCACGCCGCGCTGGGTCTGCACGCTGATCAGGTTGGCGCGGTAGGCCGCCGTCGCGTGGATGTCGCTGTTGAGGTCGGTCGCGTCGATTTTCACTGTTGCGGCCGCTTCGGGCGTGAAGCTCTTGCTGAGCGCCGCTTCCAGCCCCGCGTGGCGGAACACGCCGCTGGAGGCGCCGGTGACCGCCACGCGCACGCCGGCATCGAACTGCGCCACAAACACGCCGACCAGCGCAAAACGAGAGGCCGACTGCTTGAACTTCATGTAGGCCGCGCGCTTCGGGATTGGAAAGCTGATCGCGGTGATCAGCTCGCCCTCTTCCAGCGCGGTGGCAAACATGCCGAGGAAAAAGTCGTCGGCGGCGATCTTGCGCTTGGTGGTGTGGATGGTGGCGCCCAGCGCCAGCACCGCACTCGGGTAGCAGGCCGAAGGATCGTTGTTGGCGACCGAGCCGCCCAGCGTGCCCATGGCGCGCACCTGGCGGTCCCCAATGTTGGCGGCCAGGTCGGCCAGCGCCGGCAGCGCCGCCTTCAGCTCGGCGTTGGTCGCCACGTCGGCGTGGCGCGTCATGGCGCCGATCACAAAGGCATTGCCTTCCCGCTTGATGCTGCTCAGCTCCTTGATGCCGCTGAGATCCACCAGCTGGTCAGGGCTGGACAGGCGCAGTTTCATCGATGCCAGCAGGGTCTGGCCGCCGGCCAGGGCTTTGGCGCCATCGGCCGTGAGCTGCGCGGCGGCAGCCAGGGAGGTGGGTCGTTCCAGGGTGAATGGGTACATGGTGGTTTTCTCCTTGGATAGCTGTTTATTTCTTGGCCGACTGGATGGCTTCCCAGACGCGGCTGGGGGACGCCGGCATGTCGAAGTCCGTCACGCCGAGCGGCTTGAGGGCGTCGAGCACGGCATTGATGACCGCCGGCGGCGAACCGATGGCCCCGGCCTCGCCGCAGCCCTTGGCGCCCAGCGGGTTGTGGCTGCAGGGCGTACACAGCGTGTCCAGCGTGAAGTTGGGCATGTCGTCGGCGCGCGGCATCGCGTAGTCCATCATCGAGCCGGTCAGCAACTGGCCGGACTCGGGGTCGTAGACGCAGTTCTCCAGCAGCGCCTGGCCGATGCCCTGCACCAGCCCGCCATGCACCTGGCCTTCGACAATCATCGGGTTGATGATGTTGCCAAAATCATCGACCGCGGTGAAGCGGTCGACCCGCACCACACCGGTGGCGGGGTCGATCTCGACCTCACAGATGTAGGTGCCGGCCGGGAAGGTGAAGTTGGTCGGGTCGTAAAACGCCGTCTCGTTCAGGCCGGGTTCGAGTTTGTCGAGCGGGTAGTTGTGCGGCACGTAAGCAGTCAGCGCCACCTGGCCGAAGGTCACCTTCTTGTCGGTGCCCTTGATGGTGAACTCGCCGTTGGCAAACTCCACGTCGGCGTCGCTGGCCTCCATCAGGTGCGCGGCAATTTTCTTGGCCTTGGTCTCGATCTTGTCGAGCGCCTTCATGATGGCCGTGCCGCCCACGGACAGTGAACGCGACCCATAGGTGCCCATACCGAAGGGAACGCGCCCGGTGTCGCCGTGCACCACATCGACCTGATCCACCGAAATGCCGAGGCGCGCGGCCACGACCTGCGCAAAGGTGGTCTCGTGGCCCTGGCCATGGCTGTGCGAGCCGGTGAATACCGTCACGCTGCCGGTTGGGTGCACCCGCACCTCGCCGCACTCGAACAGACCGGCGCGCGCCCCGAGCGCACCGGCAATGTTGCTGGGCGCCAGGCCGCAGGCCTCGATGTAGCAGGAGTAACCCATGCCGCGCAGCAGACCCTTGGCAGCCGACGCGGATTTGCGCTGGGCAAAGCCGGCCACCTCGGCGAGTTCGTTGCCGCGCTTGAGCAGGGCGTGGAAGTCGCCCACGTCGTACTGCAGCGCCACCGGCGTCTGGTAAGGAAAATCCTTGACGAAGTTGCGGCGGCGGATCTCGTCCTGCGCCAGCCCCAGCTCCCAGCCGCAGCGCGACACCAGGCGTTCCAGCAGGTAGGTCGCCTCGGGGCGACCGGCGCCGCGGTAGGCATCGACCGGGGCGGTGTTGGTGAACCAGGCATCAACCTCGACGTAGATCTGCGGGCAGGTGTACTGGCCGGCCAGCAGCGTCGCGTAGAGGATGGTCGGCACCGCCGGCGCGAAGGTGGACAGGTAGGCGCCCATGTTGGCGTCGGTGTGCACACGCATGGCCAGGAACTTGCCGTCCTTGTCCATCGCCATTTCGGCGTGGCTGGAATGGTCGCGGCCATGGGCGTCGCTGACAAAAGCCTCGCTGCGGTCAGCCGTCCACTTGATGTTGCGGTTGAGTTTTTTGGACGCCCAGGTCAGGCACACGTCTTCGGCATACAGATAGATCTTGGAGCCGAAGCCGCCACCGACGTCGGGCGCGATGACACGCACCTTGTGCTCGGGCAGGCCCATCACGAACGCCGTCAGCAGCAGACGCTCGACGTGCGGGTTCTGGTTCGAGACATACAGCACGTATTCGTCGGTCGCGCGGCTGTAGGAGCCGATCACCGCGCGCGGCTCCATGGCGTTGGGAATCAGCCGGTTGTTGGTCAGGTCCAGCTTGGTCACATGGGCGGCCGTGGCGAAGACTGCATCCACCTGGCCCTTGTCGCCAATCGCCCATTTGTAGCAATGGTTGTCGGGGGCAGCTTCGTGCAGGGCCGTTGCCTTGGCCGCGTCGGTGACACGCACGACGGCACTCAGCACGTCGTAATCGACCTCGACCAGCTCGGCGGCGTTTTTCGCCTGCTCCAGCGTTTCGGCCACCACCATGGCGACGTGGTCACCGACATAACGCACTTTGCCCTGGGCCAGGATGGGGTGCGGCGGCTCCTTCATCGGGTTGCCGTCGGTGCTGGTGATCAGCCAGCCGCAAGGCAGGCCGTTGATCTTGTCGGCCGCCACGTCCTCACCGACAAACACGTCCAGCACACCGGGCGCGGCCTTGGCTGCAGCGGTGTTGATGCTGTTGATCTTGGCGTGGGCATGCGGGGAACGGACGAACACCGCGTAGCTCTGGTTGGCCAGCGTGATGTCATCGGTGTATTGCCCGCCGCCGGTCAGAAAGCGGTAGTCTTCCTTGCGGCGGACGGAGGTGCCAATGTTTGGCAGGTTGACGAAATCGGATGCACCCATGTGTGTACTCCTGAAAATTTGGAAAGAAACTGTTTGGCAAAGTTGCCAGCGGTTCGCCCGATGGCGGCGCCGGAATAAGAGGTCGGTGCAGCGGTTCAGGTCGCCATGGCGGCAGCGCCCTGCTGCACCGCCTTGACAATGTTCTGGTAACCGGTGCAGCGGCAGATGTTGCCTTCGAGCAGCTCGCGGATTTCACCCTCGCTGGCCTTGGGATGGTGCTTGCACAGGTCCACCGCGCTCATGACCATGCCGGTGGTGCAGAAGCCGCATTGCAGGCCGTGGCATTCCTTGAACGCCGCCTGCATCGGGTGCATGGTGCCGTCGGCGGCTGCCAGGCCTTCGATGGTGGTGATCTCGCTGCCCTCGGCCTGGGCGGCCAGGATGTTGCAGGACTTCACGGCGCGGCCGTTCATGATGACCGTGCAGGCGCCGCACTGGGCGGTGTCGCAGCCGACATGGGTGCCGGTCATCTTGAGCTGCTCGCGCAGCACCTGCACCAGCAGGGTGTTGGGCGGGGTTTCAACGCTTTTGGCTTTTCCGTTGACTTTGAATTGAACTTGCATGGGCTTGTCTCCAGTGGGCTGTTTTTGTTGACGGGTTTGGCTACGGACGAAACACCGATCATTGTTGAATTGGCGACCCTGCGGGGGCCTAGGTTAAACCCTAGGAGCTTGCCAAAGCCCGGTGAAATTCTCAAAATGGAACAGTTGGTGACCGGCCGCCAGCGCGTCGCCACGAGGTCTGATACGCTGCAGCCACCGCGGGCATCCTCCCGCAGACAGCCGCCTTTCACGGGCATTGACCACCCATGCTGACCGTCCTTCCGACCTCCTCCGAACAGCGCCTGCAGCAGATCGCGCAGGCGCGTCAGGCCGTGCTGCGGGACGGCCAGAGCCTGCCCGGCCTGCTGGCCGAATCGTGGATAGAACGCTCCTGGCAGCGCTGCCTGGCCAGCGGCAAAAGGCCCGAACAGGAGGTCAGTTTCGACGTGCTGTCGGCCCAGGCGCTGCGCCGCACCGAGGAGGCCAACCACGTGCTGGTGCAGGCAGCACGCCCGGTGCTCGAAAAACTGGGCGCGGCCATTGCCAGCACGCGTTACTTCGCCATCCTGACCAACGCGCAGGGCGTGGTGGTGGACGTCAACGGCGCCATCGACCGGCGCGACCGGCGTGCCGACCTGATCACGCGCATCGGCGTGGACCTGTCCGAACAAAGTGTGGGCACCACCGCCATTGGCGCGGCGCTGACCGAGCTGCAACCGGTCTGGCTGCACCGCGGCGAGCATTTTTTCAATGCCAACTCGGCCTACAGCTGCGCCGGCGCTCCGCTGTTCGGACCGGACGGCCGCTGCGCCGGCATGCTGGACCTGACCGGTGTGGACGCGGTCGAGCGACCCGAGCTCAAACACCTGGTAGTGCAGTCGGCGCGCAGCATCGAAAACGCGCTGATCCACAGCCGGCCGCACGATCTGCTGATCCGGCTGAACTGGTCCAGCCACAGCCTCGGAGAAGACAGCGACGGACTGGTCAGCCTGGATCCGGACGGCTGGGTGCTGGGGGCCAACCCGGCGGCGCGGCAGATGGTGCCGGCGCTGCAGGCCGGCGGCCCGGCCGCTGTCCATTGCAGCGAACTGTTTGCCCTGCCCTACGAAATGCTGTTTGATGCCGCCAGAAGCGACACCGCGGGAAGCCCCCAGGCCATGGAGGTGCCCCTGTGGTCGGGACTGCGCCTGCACGCGCTGCCGCTGCTGCGTGGCCGCGCAGCGGCACCGGGGTGGTTCACTGGCCGGGCGTCACCTGCGCCGGCGCCGGCGCTGCCGCTCAAGGACGTCGAAACCGCGCTGATCCGCAAGGCGGTCAACGAAGCCCGCGGCAACGTCATGAAAGCGGCACGGGCACTCGGCATCAGCCGCGCCACCGTCTACCGCCGTCTGGGCGGCAAATCCAAATAGTCAGTGCTTGTGGTCCATGGCAGCGGGCCTGCCCGATGCCGGCATGGCCGCACCCGGCGCCGCGGCGGCCACCGGCAGCTTCAGCTCCACCTTGCTTTCCTGCCCTTTGGCGTCCCGCAGTGTCAGCGTGAGCGGCACCGTGCTGCCCTGGGGCAGGGCCTGTTTCAGCTCCATCAGCATCACGTGGTAACCACCGGGCTTGAGCGCCACAGTTTTTCCGGCGGGCAGGTCCAGCGCGGGGATGGCACGCATGCGCATGACGTCGTTGTCCATCTTCATTTCATGGACTTCCGCCACACCGGCGACCGGGGACGACACGCCCACCAGCCTGGCACCGTCTTTGGCCGTGATGCTCATGAAGGCGCCGGTGCCCGACTGGCCGGGCACGGCGGCGCGCACCCAGGCGTCCTTGACGTCCACAGTCTGGGCGTACACCAGTCCGGCGGAAAGTGCCCACAGGGCGGCAATAACTTTTGTTTTCATGAATCGCTTTCGTTAAAAAAATGAGGATGCGTCGAAAAAAATACTACTCAGTGGTGGTGCTGTCCGGCCCCATCGGGCCGCACATCCAGCAGGACGGCTGGTGATTTCAGGCCCTGGGTGGAGGTGCCGGTGGCCGGCAGCTCTGACCAGTCGTTGCGGCCTGACTCGCAGGTCTGCAGCACCTTGAACCAGAGCGGGCCCGCCTGGGTGGGCAACTTGCCGCGCAGCACAAACTCGTCGTAATGGGCATCGGCCAGCGCCGCTTCACGGTTGGCCGCACGCCAGCTGACCAGCATCACGTCATCGGTCACGGTTTTGCCATGGCTGGTGTAGGGCGCTGCCAGCTTGTCGACCCGGGTCGTCACGGTCCAGCCGGCCTTGGGCATGGGCCGGGCACCCTGAAAGCCCGCGGGCAAATGCACGTCCAGCCCGGTGGTGGCCGAGCCTGCGCAACCGTGGCTGACACCGAACACCGCCTTGTAGCTGCTGCCGGCCGGGGCCTGCCCCTGGGCCAGGGAAATATGGGAAAAAACAGGTGTAGCGCCCGCCACTCCTGCGCACAGCGCTATTATTTTGATAGTCGATAAAAATTTCATGGAAACCACACATTGAAATGAAAACAAGCGCGCGGGCGGTCCGGCCCACACGCGGGAAACCTCCTCAGAGGCGTTTCAGTTCAAAGTGCAGGCGGGCCGCGGCTGAAGGGCAGCCCCGGCGACGACGCCGAGCGGACGGCATCATCGAAGACGGCAACCATCGCGGGGATGGGTGCGGGAAAAACGCCGGCCTGGCAGGACGGCGGCAAACCAGGCCCGGTCGAGCCGCAGAGGTCGCAATGCGCCGCAGCCGGTGAAGACCCGTCACCGCCCGGAAGGTCCCCGGCCGCAGCGGACGATGCGCCGGAGGCCATCGTGCACAGACCGCCCAGCTTGCCGGTCCGCATGTCCTCCGCCAGCATGGACACGGGCGCCAGCAGCGCCGAGAAGACGGCCAGAAACCCCAGCCACGCGGCGAAGCGGGCCCACAGCGGGCGACAGGACGGGGTGTTGGACACAGCGGGATTATAAGGACCGCCGCTGGCGGGGTTTTGCCGGCGGGGCTGGACGGCCGGACTTGGCCGCGCCTATACTGCTACAAAATAAATAGCTGAAGGCGCCCGCCCGTCAAGGGCTGGATGCCTGTTTTATGGACAACTCATGAAGGGACGCCTGATCCAGCGCCCATGCCACATGTTCCCTGACCACCTCGCTGCCATGTTCGCGCCGCGCCAGCAAGGCGCTGCGCAGGCTGTCGTCCGCACCGGCGCGCAGGGCATTGCCGAGCGCCACGGCGATATTGCGCAGCCAGCGCTCGTGGCCGATGCGGCGGATGGCGCTGCCTTCGGTATGGCGCAGGAATTCTTCTTCGGACCAGGCACACAGCGTCGTCAGTTGCTGGCCGG
>NZ_CALRVW010000033.1:0-41785 GCF_943371715.1 Polaromonas sp. YR568
CCAAGCCACGGGGCAAGAAGGCACAGACGAAAGGAGAAACAATACCGTCGACGTTAGACTTATCCACAATCGAGTAGCCCGGCTACTCCACCAAAGGTGGGGTCAAAATTAAATGGAAAACCGGGGTCAGGATTTAGTGGAAATCAACACATTGCTGTCAATCAACTCGCTCAGGCCTTCCCAGTAAATCGCGCCGGTGGACTGGCGGCTATCGAGCTCCTGGTTGTCGATAACGGCGCGCACGGTGTAGATGTCGGCCGGGGTGCGCACCAGCCACTCGACCGGGTAGCTGGCCTGGCTCAGCGGGCTTTTCCAGCGGCGCACGGGTTTGAAGATCACTTCGCCGCGGCTGAAGGGGTAAACATCGCCTTTGGCGGAGCGGAAGGAGCCGCCGTCCCACAAGGTGTTGCCGGCCTTGTCGCGCAGCCGAAAGGCGGTGAGGGCGCTGCCGTCGTCGAGGTTCATGCCTATCCAGTCCCAGCCGGTGGCGTCGGGGTGCAGGATCTCCTCGCTCCACTCGTGGTCCAGCCAGGCCTTGCCGCTCACGTTGAAGCTTTGGCCCTTGATCTGCAGGCTGCCGCTGGTGGCCAGTTGCGGCAGGCTGTAGTAGTAGCTGGCCTGTTTTTCTTCCGGCCCCTTGCGCGACAGGCCCTGTTTGCCTTGCAGCAGCACGGGCTGGGTTTCGGTGAACTGCAGGTTTAGCGCAAAGTCGGCAGCAGGCAGGCGGGCGCCGTGGGTGCGGCCCTGGCTTTGCAGCGACCAGTCGCGCAGCTTCAGGGCCATGCCCTGCGTGCTGGCGCTGGCAATGTCAAACCCTTCGCGCGCTATGCGCTGGTCGTGCCAGAGCTTGTTGCCTGCCACGTCGGTGACGGCGGCATGCGCGAAGATCAGCTGTTTGGCGGCAAACTTTGACACCATGCCCTGCGTGCCGTCCACGCGCGAGCGGAAAAACGTGAGCTGGAAGCCAAACTCGCGTGTACCCGAGCTGGCATGGCCGGTGATGTACCACCACTCGGTGCGAAAGTCAGGGTGTGCACCAAAGTCGCGCGGAAACTGCAGCACCCTGGCGGGCAGCGCGAAGGCCGGGCCGGCGCCGGCAGCCATGCCCGCGGCCAGGGCTTGCAACAGGCGGCGGCGCACCGGGCTGGGCGCAAGAGGGGCGGGCGGGGCGGGGGGGCGCATCAAAACATTCTCGCAGCAAGCACGGCCGGTGTGCGGGACAACACCGGGTTGCGAGGGCCGGGTGTAAGGTCTATCCTTGAATCGTTGATGACACCTTTTCCTTTGACACTCTGCAGGAGATGCACCCATGTACAAGCAAATTTTGTTGGCGTATGACGGCTCCAAGGCGGGGCAGAAGGCGCTGCTGGACTGCCAGGAGATTGCGCAGTGGAGCCAGGCCTCGCTGACCCTGATTGCCGTGACGCCGCTCTACATGGACCTGATCGGTGTGGAAGGCGGCGTGTACGACCGAAGCCTGGCCGAACACGAGAAGGAAAAATACACCGCCATTCTGGACGAGGGCTTGCGCCAGCTGGCCGGTGCGGGCCACCAGGCCAAGGGGGAGGTGGTGGTGGGTGAGACCGTCGACGAAATCACCAAGTACGCGAAAAAGATCAACGCCGACCTGATCGTCGTGGGTCACAAACATCTGGATGGCTGGGCGGCGCGCTGGTGGCGCGGTTCGGTGTCCAAGTCGCTGATCGAACACGCGCCCTGCAGCGTGCTGGTGGCCATCACGCACTGACCGGCCGCCGGGCCGACGCCGGCCATCAACAATGCCTGTCCCTGCGCCAGCCCGCCGGGTCGTCGAGCAGGGCGGGAATGTCGCCGCGGCCTATGCCCAGGTCGTTCAGCTCCCGCGTACTCATCTGCGCCAGCTCGGCGCGGCTTTGCCGCAACCCCTTTTCCTGCACCGGTCCGCGTGGCTTCGGCTGCAGCCGCTGTGCAAGTCCGCGCGCCAGCGCGGCGAAGGGGAGGACGAGGGTCTTGTGCAACATGGCGGTACTCCTGAGGTGGAAGTCACCGATGGTGCGGTGGATCGTGGTATTGTGGAAGTTGAGTTTTCTGATCAAAACTATCAGGATTTCTGATGCGTGAACTGAACCTTGACCAACTCCGTACCCTGGTGGCGATCACCGACCTCGGCACCTTTTCGGCGGCGGCGCGTGCGCTGCACCTGGCCCAGCCGACGGTGAGCCTGCACATCAGCGAGCTGGAAAGCCGTCTCGGAGCCACGCTGGTGCTGCGTGGCGGCAGAAAGGTGGAGCCCACCGCGGCGGGCGTGGTGCTGGTCGAGCGCGCCAGGCGCCTGCTGCGCGACGCCGACGATGCGGTGGACGCCGTGCAGCGTCATGTCGAGGGCCGCATCGGCCGCGTGCGGCTGGGCAGCTCGACCGGCGTGCTGGTCTACCTGCTGCCCGAGGTGCTCAAGGCCATGGAGCGCGCCCACCCGGACATCGATGTCGAGGTCAGCATCCTGGGCTCGGCGGAGGCCATGGAGCGGCTGGGCCAGGGCACGCTGGATGTGGGGCTGGTGGCGCTGCCGCAGCCGGACCGCCCCGGCATTGTCATGACGCACTGGCGCACCGACCCGATGATGGCCTTTGTGCCCCGGGCATGGACCGTGCCCAAACGCATCACACCGCAATGGCTGGCCGCGCGGCCGCTGATCTTCAACGACTCGACCACACAGATGTACCGCCTGACCATGGAGTGGTTTGCTGACGCGGGCCTGAGCCCGCGCACCCGCATCGAGCTCAACTACAACGAGGCCATGAAAAGCCTGGTGGCCGCGGGTTATGGCGCGGCGGTGTTGCCGCTGGAGCATGCCGGCGAGCAGTTGCACCAAGGGGTGCAGGTAGTACCGCTCAAGCCCGCCTTGACGCGCCCCACGGCGGTGGCGCACAGGCCGCTGGAAGCGGTGGACGGCGCCACTCGCAACCTGCTGCTGACGCTGGCGCAGTTCCGCCAGGTTTGAGAGGGATTAGTGCGTCGGCGCCGTCTGGAAAACAATTTCGCCGCTGGGAATGTGCACCACGCGGATCTCCTGGCAGGTCGGGTCGGCCAGGCTTTTCACCGCCACGGCCACAGCCAGCGAGCGGTCGGCGTAGAGTTGCCTGAGGGCGTTGGGCGGGAGCAGGCCGCCTCTTAGCGTGTTCCTGCTTTCAATGCGGTATTGAGCGGGCGCCATGATGAATGCCTTGTTGAAGTGCTGTGTTCATCGTAGGCAGGTCGTGCGACGAAGTCATGACAATGCGCAAAATTCCACGTCACGGTCAGGGGCAGTTGGTAAGCAAATGAAAGGGGGTATCGCGCCATTTCGGCAGATAGCCTTGCCACCATTCTTGCGGCCAGCCCTGCAAAGTCCATGCCGCTTGTGTTGGCCTGTGATGGCAGGTGAGAGGTTCAGGCGCTACCAGTCTTCCTTGACGGCCAGCACCGCGTCCCTGCCGGCCGCTGCGCGCCCGGCCAGCCAGGCGGTGACGGTGCCGGCCAGGATGACCGCCGCACACAGGCCCAAGAGCCGCGCCCAGGGCAGGGCCAGGTCCATGGTCCAGTGAAAACTTTGCGGATTGACCACATGCACCAGCACCAGCGACACGGCCAGCCCCAGGCCCAGCCCGGCCAGCGCGCCGGCCAGCGTCCAGGCGGCGCCTTCGCCGGCGACCAGCGTGAGGATTTGCCGGCGCGTCAGCCCCAGGTGTGCCAGCAGGCCAAACTCCTTGCGCCGCGCCAGCACCTGCGCGCTGAAGCTGGCCGCCACGCCGAACAGGCCGATCGCAATGGCCACGGCCTGCAGCCAGTAGGTCACGGCAAAGCTGCGATCAAAAATGCGCAGCGAGGTGGCGCGGATCTGGCCGCTGGACGCAAACTCGATCAGCTCGCCCGAACCCGTCTGCGCCTGTGCCAGCGCGCGCACGGCCTGCTGCAGCTGCGCGTCACCTGCGCCGGGCGCGCGCCACAGGGCCAGGTCGTTCACGCGCCGGTCGCCGGTGAGGGCTTCAAAGTCGCGCCTGTCCATGGCGATGGCGCCGAACTGACGCGCGTAGTCACGCCAGACACCGGCCACGTAGAACTTGGGGCTTGCCTGATTTGCTCCTGAATTCATAGCTGCTTGCGCACGTCCATCAAGGGCCAGTGCCTCAAAAGACCCTGAAAGTCGGGTGAACATGGTGCCCGGGCGGGCGCCGTACAGATCCACCATGGGTTCGCTCACATAAATCGCCACATGCCCGGCCGGCACCGGCAGCGCGCTGCCCACCAGCGGCAGGCTTCCGGCCGGGTCCTGCAGGTCGCGCGCTATCAGCGCCACCGCGGGCTGGTCGGGGTCCAGCAGCACGGAGGTCACGCGCAGCGTGCCCAGGCGCGCCACGACGGGCAGTTGCGCGAGCGCCTGCACAAACGCCGGCGAAAAAAACACCGTGTCGCTGGCGGCGCTGGTGCTGGCGGTGCGCACGTACAGGTCGGCCGGCAGCACCACGTCCAGCCAGTGGGTGACCGAGTCGCGAAAACTCGCCACCATCACCGTCAGCGCCACGGCCAGGCTCAGCGAGGCAACCACGCCGCTGACGGCCACCGCTGCGCTGCCGCGCACACGGCGCGCCCGTTCCACCGCCAGCAGCGGCAGCAGGCGACGCGACACATGCGGGGCGATGCGGTCATACAGCAGGGCGATCAGCCAGGGCAGCGCGCTGATGCCGCCGACCAGCAGCAGCCCGACCGACAGGTAGGCGCCGAGGGCGATGCCAAAGACCGGGGGCGTCAAGGCCAGCAAGCCGGCGGCGGCCATCAGCAGCAGGCTGAGCCGGTAGGGCGTGCCGCCCGCCGGTGGTGCGCCCAGGCCCTTGAGGGTTTGCGCCGGCGGCAGCTTTTGCGCGGCGCGCGCCGGCCACCAGCCGCCCACCAGCGCCGCGGCCACACCGAGCAGGCCGTACACCGCGGCCGCGCCGGCATTCCACTGCAGGGCCGGGGCCACGCCGGAAAAGTAGCCGCCACCCAGGTCGCCGCCCAGCACCCGCAGCGCCAGCGCGGCCAGCGCCGTGCCCAGCGCGATGCCGGCGACGCTGCCGACCGTGCCCAGCAGCGCCGACTCCCAGAGCACCAGGCGCAGGCGCTCGCGGCCGGTCAGGCCCAGCACGCCGAGCAGGGCAAATTGCTGCGCGCGTTTGGCCACGCTCAGCGACAGCACCGAAAACACCAGGAAGGCGCCGGTGAACAGCGCCACCAGCGCCAGCACCGTCAGGTTGACCCGGTAGGCGCGCGAGAGGTTGCTGACGCGCTGCGCGTCGTCACCCGGCTCGGTGGCAGTGATGGCGGCCGGCAGTTGCAGCGAGCTGATGAAGGCGGCACGGTCGGCGCCGGCCTGCAGGCGGATGTCGATGCGCGAGAGCTGGCCGAGCCGGCCGAACAGTTCCTGCGCGGCGCCGATGTCCATCACTGCCAGCGCGGCACCCTCGGCGCTGACGCTGCCGGCCACCCGCACGTCCAGCAGTTGCAGGCCGCTTTGCAGCTGCAGCCGTTCGCCGGGCAGGTTTTGCCGCGCTGCCGCATTGAGAAAAACCGCGCCGGGAGCGAGCAGGGCCAGCCGTTCGGCCCCGGCCGAGGGAACCGGCATCAGGGCCGGTGCCAGTGTGGCGACCACCAGCGCATCGACACCGACCACGCGCAGGGCCACCCGTTGGCCGGCGGGGGCGACGGCGTAGGTGCTGAACTCCAGCACCGGGCTGGCCAGCGCCACCTGCGGGTGGTTGGCCACTCGCGCGTAAACCGCTTCGTCAAACCCGCCGCGCACCGCGCGCAGCTCCAGGTCGGGCTGGCCGTTGACCGAACGCACGGCCTGCGAAAATTCGCTGAGCGCCGACGCATTGATCAGCTGCACCGAAAACGCCAGCGCCACACCGAGCATGACGGCCACCACGGCCGCCGCGTTGCGCCACTTGTGGTGCAGCAGCTCCTGCCAGGAAAAGGTGGAAAGAAGGGCGAGCATGCGGTGGATTGTGCCTTTCAGGGGTCGGCGGTGATTAAGCTATGGTCTTTCCCAGCCATTGAATGAAAGCCCCTCGCCATGCAACTCCCCACCTACGACGATGTTGTTGCCGCCGACGCGCGGATAGCAGGCCATGCGCACCACACACCGGTGCTGCGGTCCGCCACTGCCGATGCGCGCTGGGGTGCGCAGTTTTTCTTCAAGTGCGAGAACTTCCAGCGCATGGGCGCCTTCAAGTTCCGCGGCGCCTTCAATGCGCTGTCGAAGTTTGATGCGACGCAGCGGCAAGCCGGCGCCATCGCGTTTTCCTCGGGCAACCATGCGCAGGCGGTGGCCCTGTCGGCACGGCTGCTGGGCATGCCGGCACTGATCGTGATGCCGCAGGACGCCCCCGCCGCCAAGCTGGCGGCCACGCGCGGCTACGGCGCCGAGGTGGTGCTGTACGACCGCTTCACCGAAGACCGTGAGGCGCTGACCCTGCGGCTGGCGGCGGAGCGCGGCATGACCTTGATCCCGCCCTACGACCACCCTGATGTAATCGCCGGCCAGGGCACGGCCGCGAAGGAACTGTTCGAGGAAACCGGACCGCTGGACCGCCTGTACGTGTGCACCGGCGGCGGCGGGTTGACCAGCGGCTCGGCGCTGGCCGCCCGCGCGCTGGCGCCGCAGTGCAAGGTCTACGGCGTCGAGCCCGAAGCCGGCAACGACGGGCAGCAGTCGCTGCGTGCCGGCCGCATCGTGCACATTCCCGTGCCCCAGACCATTGCCGACGGTGCGCAGACCCAGCACCTGGGCGAGTACACCTTCGGCATCATTCGCCGCGATGTGGACGACATCCTCACCGTCAGTGATGCGCAGCTGGTCGAGGCGATGCGCTTTTTTGCAGAGCGCATGAAGATGGTGGTGGAGCCGACCGGCTGCCTGGCGTTTGCCGGCGCCTGCGCGGATGCGGCGGCGATCAAGGGCGCGCGGGTCGGCGTGATTGTCAGCGGCGGCAATGTGGATCTGGCGCGTTACGCCGATCTGCTGGCCGTGCGCTGAGGCATCGACCCCCCGCCCGGCCCCAGGGACAGGGCGGGTTTGTGGGTCTGCATTGACAAATCGCAAGTTTCTTTTTCGCCGCCTGCCCACAATGGAAACATCTGCCATTCATGGGGGACGACGATGCAGGTTCCGGTTCATATCCAGTTTCGCGGCATGGCGCCTTCCGATGCGCTGGAGGCCAGTGCCCGCGAACATGCGCACAAGCTGGAGACGTTTGCGCCAGACATCATGAGCTGCCGGGTGGCCATCGAGCTGTCGCAAAAACACCAGCACCAGGGGCGGCCTTACAGCGTGCACATCGACCTCACACTGCCCGGCCATGAACTCGTGGCGAACCGGGTCCAGGATGGGGATGTGTATGTCGCCTTGCGGGATGCCTTCGACAACATGAAGCGCCAGGTCGAAGACGTGGTGCGCCAGCGCCGGGGTGATGAAAAGCAGCATGCCGTGCCCTTGCACGGCGAGGTGGTGCGCCTCGATGATGAAGGCGGCTTCGGCTTCATCCGCACCCCCGATGGCAACGAGTATTACTTCAGCCGCAACAACGTGGCCGGCATGCCTTTTGAACACATGCAGGCCGGCAGCGCCGTGCAGTTTCTTCCCGAGGCCGGCAGCCAGGGTTTGCAGGCCAGGCGCGTGAGCCTGGGCAAACATGGCATGGGTTGAGCGGCCAAGGTGCATGGACACGGATTGCCGGAAATTGACAGGATGCGACACGTCTGGGACAACGGGAGAACAACATGGGTGAACGTCTGACGACAGGAGAAATCTGCACACGCAGTGTGACCATCGCTTTCCGGACGACGTCCGTGGACGGTGCGGCACGCCTGATGCGGGACAACCATGTCGGCTGCCTCGTGGTGGTCGATGAGGTGGACGGCCGGCGCATCGTGGTGGGTGTGCTCACCGACCGTGACATCGTGACTGCCGTGGTCGCGCCGGGACTCGATGCCACGACCTTGACCGTTGACGATGTGATGACCACCGATCTGGTCACCGCGCGCGAGGACGACTCACTGATCGACCTGATGCGCAGCATGCGCCGCAAGGGAGTGCGCCGCGTTCCGGTGGTGGGCGGCCAGGACGAACTGATAGGCGTGGTGACACTCGACGATGTGCTCGGCGTGCTGTCCGAGGAACTGAGCCTGCTGGTGGGCACCGTCGACAGCGAAGGCAAACGCGAACGCAAGATGCGGCAATAGGCAACAGGCCCAGACCCGTCACCACCTGAGTTGCCAGCTACCGTCAGCCTGTAGTTCCAGCCCGGTGCCGGCTTCCCGGCCGCCGGACTCCAGCAGCGATTGCAGGTGATGCCGCGCCGCGGCGTCGGCATGCCTGAGCTGCAGCCGGCGCAATTGCATGGGCACGATGTCCAACCGCTGCAGCGCACCACTCGCGCGTGACAGCTGCACAAAATACAGGCACACCGCACTGGCGTCACAACCCTCTTCGAACGAGATGCCTTCATAGTCGTTGATGAGGTCGCCGCAGCCATACAGGATGAGCCGCCCGCGGTAAACCTCGGCTGGCCGTGGATGGTGCGACGAGTGGCCGTGCACCACATCGGCCGCGCCCAGCTCGATCAGGCGCCGCGCAAAGCGGCGGTGCAGCCGGGGCACCTCGGCGCCCCAGTTGCCGCCCCAGTGCAGCGAGACCACCACCCGGTCCCCGGCCCGGCGCTGCTGCGCCACCTGTGCAGCGACCCGTTGCGCGCTGGCCTCGTCCCATGTGGGCAGCAGGGCCACGCCGGCGTTTTCCGTAGCCATGCCTGCGGCGCAGCCGGGTTTGGCGGCCCAGTCCGACGGCACGCCGCTGTCGGGTGCCGCCCAGGCAAACACCAGCAGGCGCGCGTTATCACCAATGGACCAGGCGGCGGGTGTGCAGGCCGCGTCCAGGTGGCTGCCGGCGCCCGCCGTCTGGATGCCGGCCTGCTGCAGGGTCTGCAGGGTCTGGGCCAGTCCGGCCCGCCCCCAGTCCAGCACATGGTTGTTGGCCAGCACGCAGCCGTCGATGTGTGCGGTGGTGAGGCAGCCGATGTTGGCCGGATGCATGCGGTAGTGAATGCCCTTGCCGGGCCAGGGCTCGCTGGCCGTGGTGATCGCCGTCTCCAGATTGATGATGCGCAGCGCGGGCGGGCGCCGTTCGATCTCGGCCAGGGCGTCGCCCCAGATGTAGTCCGGCGCGACCGGGGCCGGCACCGCCCCGTTGGCACGTTCGGCCAGCCGCACGTAGTCGCGTGCATCGTGCACCCAGCTCTCGTACAGCACCGGCGCAACGGCGTGCGCCTGGATCTGGTCGATGCCGCGCCCGGTCATCACGTCGCCGGCGAGCCAGAGGGTGAGCAGGTCCTGGCTGGCAGCCATGCCTCAACCCTTGACACACACCAGCGGCTCCAGCCGCGCCACCTTGCGCGCCAGGCCGGCCGCGTCGGCTGCATCGACGACCGCGCGCACGTCCTTGTAGGCGTCGGGTGCCTCTTCGGCCACGCCGCGCATGGAGGGGCTGCGCACCAGGATGCCGCGGCGGGCGAGGTCGTCGACCACGCTGCGGCCGTCCCAGTTCCTGAGCGCCTGGTTCCGGCTCATGGCCCGCCCGGCGCCATGGCAGGCGGACGAAAACGCCAGGGACTCCGAGGCCGTGGTGCCCGCCAGCACGTAGGAGCCCGTGCCCATCGAGCCGCCAATCAGCACCGGCTGGCCCGAGGCACGCAAGGCCTGCGGCAGTTCGGGGTGGCCGGGTCCCCAGGCCCGCGTCGCGCCCTTGCGGTGCACATACAGTTCGCGCTGGCGGCCATCGACCTGGTGCGTCTCCAGCTTGCAGGTGTTGTGCGACACGTCGTACAACACCGGCAGGCGGGCCGAAGGCAACAGGTCGGCGAACACGTCGCGCACCAGCTGGGTCAGGATCTGCCGGTTGGCCAGCGCGCAGTTGATGGCGGCGCGCATCGCGCCCAGGTATTCCTGGCCCAGGTCGGAATGCAGGGGCGCGCAGGCCAGTTCGCGGTCGGGCAGCAGCAGGCCGTGGCTGGGGGCCGCAATGACCATGCGGCGCAGGAACTCGGTGCCGATCTGGTGACCGAGCCCGCGCGAGCCGCAGTGGATCATCAGCACCACGTCGCCGGTCGCCAGGCCGTAGGCCGTTGCAATGGACTCGTCGTACACCGCGGTCACCTCCTGCACTTCGAGGTAGTGGTTGCCGCTCCCCAGCGTACCCATTTCCTCACGCTGGCGCTTCTTGGCCTGTTCCGAGACAAATTTGGGTTTGGCGTGAAGCATCTGGCCGTGCTCCTCGATGCGTTCCAGGTCGGCGCTGGTGCCCCAGCCGCGCCCGACCGCCCATTTCGCGCCGCCGCTGAGCATGGCATCCATCTGCGCACTGCCCAGCCGGATTGCCCCGGTGCTGCCGACACCGGCCGGGATGCGCTCGAACAGCGTGTCGGCGAGCTTGTTCTGCACGGCCAGGATGTGTTCGCGATGCAGCCCGGTGTGCAGGCAGCGCACGCCGCAGGAGACGTCAAATCCCACGCCGCCGGCCGACACCACGCCGCCGGCATCGGCGTCAAACGCCGCGACGCCGCCTATCGGGAAGCCGTAGCCCCAGTGGGCGTCGGGCATCACGTACGAGGCGCCCACGATGCCCGGCAGCATGGCCACGTTGACCGCCTGCTCCCATACCTTGTGATCCATCGCACGCACCAGTTCTTCGCTCGCGTAGCTCATGGCCGGCACACGCATCTTTCCCTGCGCCGGGATTTCCCAGGCACAGGGCGCGTGTTGTTTCAAAAGTTTCAGGTCCATGGCTTTGAAAATGCTCAGACATCGACCACGGTTTGCGCCAGCCAGCCACCGTCAGCAGGGGCTACACGCAAGGCGGTGTAGGTCGCACCCTTGATCTCGACCGCCGGCTGGTGGCGCTGCACCGACGTCGGCTCGCCGGTGGCTTGTGCTTCCAGGCGGGTGCCGTCCAGCGTCACATGGAAGCGGCCAAACAGCATGCGGCGCACGGCCATTTCGTAAATGAGGGCATTGAGCCACTCGGCCAGCAGCAGCTCGTCGTCGGGTGCCTGGCAGCGGATGTGCACGCTTGCCACGGGGGCAACATGCTGCGGGTCGGTGATGACGGCCGTCAGCGCCAGCGCCGCCTGTTCGAAAGCCGCGGCCTTGGTCGCGCCCAGGCCGCGTACGCCGATGTCGGCGCCGTGTTCGAAGTGTTCCCAATGGTTGTCCATGGTGGCGGTGTCGAAGGGAGGCGGGGTGTGCTCTGGCCTTCATTTATGCGCCTGGGCGTCGAGGGCGGGTTTGACCATGCGCAAACGGGGTGCGATCCGCAGCGCGATGTTGCCCGTCCTGTCCATGGCGCTAGGCAAAAAACTGCCGGCTTGACCTTTGTCAACGCAGGCCGGGCAGCGTCTTCAAACAATGGCTGGTTTGATCCGTACAACCTGTGGCCGCCTCTGGCGCGCCGGCACCCGGGGAGGGAACTGGGCCATGCTGCTTTTTTCGCTGGATTCCGACGCCACCTTTGCGCATGCCCTGGCGGCCGCCCTGGCCGTGCCGCTGGCGCCTCATGAAGACCGGAGCTTCGAGGACGGCGAACACAAGCTCCGGCCCCTGGTGGACCCGCGCGGCCGGGATGCCTATGTGGTCCACAGCCTGCATGGCGGACCGGAGGACAGCCCGCATGACAAGCTCTGCCATCTGCTGCTGTTCATGGCCACCCTGCGCGAGCATGGCGCGGCGCGGGTGACGGCGGTGGTGCCCTACCTCGCCTATGCCCGCAAGGACCGGCAGACCAAACCCTTTGACCCGGTCACGCTGCGTTATGTCGCGCAGCTGTTCGAGGCGGTCGGCACGGCGCAGCTGATCGTGCTCGAGGCGCACAACGTCGCGGCCTTCCAGAACGCCTTTCGCTGCACCACCCAGCATCTGGAAGCGCACCGGGTGTTTGATGCCCTGGTCCCAAACTGGTCGGTGAAGGGCCGCTGGCCGTGGCCTCGCCGGATCCCGGCGGCGTGAAGCGGGCGCAGCTGTGGCGTGAGTCACTGGAGCATGCGCTGCAGCGGCATGTCGGTTTTGCGATGGTCGACAAGCGCCGCAGCGCCGGCGTGGTCAGCAGTGACAACCTGGTGGCCGGTGATGTGAACGGCCACACGGTGCTGCTGCTCGATGACCTGGTGGCTAGCGGCGAAACCATGCGGCGTGCGGCCGTGGCCTTGCGCCTTGCGGGCGCGCGTGAGGTGCTGGCGTTTGCAGCGCACGGCCTGTTCACCGGCGCGGCAGGCGAGGTGCTGGGCGATGACAGCCTCGCCAGCATCGTCGTGACCGACAGCGTCCCGGCCTTTCGCCTGCCGGCCACGGCCGGGGCACGCAGCAAGCTGCTGGTGGTGTCTGCCGCGCCGCTGTTTGCGCGGGCGATCAGCGCGGCCCATGCGGCATGGCAGCGATGACGGGCGCGCGGCCGGCCAGCCCGGCGAGCGTGTCCAGCGCGGCCATGGCGCAGGTGATGTACCGGCTGGCGCGCGGCGGCCACTGCTCGGGCAGGCGTGGCACCGGGTCGAGCAGATGCGCCATCGCCAGGCGGGCGCGCACCAGGGCGCGGTAGGCGGTGTACAGCTGCACCAGCGCTGCGGGTGGGCTGTCTCCCAGCGCAGCGGCGCAGCCTGACACGAGGTGCGGCCCGATCCACGGCGCACCCGCCAGGTCGCATTCCATGCCGAGGTAGGCCAGTTCATCAAAAGGATCGGCCTGGCGCAACTGCGGGTTGAACTCCAGGCAGTCGATGACCACCGGGGGCTGGAGCAGGCACACGTGTTCGGGGCGCAGGTCGCCGTGCCCGTCGAGCACGCGCTGGCTGCACGCGCGCTCGCGCAGCAGGCCGGCATGCCGCGCCAGGGCCAGGTCGAGCCGGTCCAACGCCAGCGCGGCATGGGGCAGGTGGAACTGCGGGCGCAGCAGCACCTCCCGGTTGGCAGCCTGTTCGTACTGGAAGCGGGCCAGGTAGTCGTCCGGGCTCAATGCCACGGCCGGTGCGCTGCGGTAAAACGCGCCCAGCACGGCGACCAGCGCATCGATTTCCTCAGGCGCCACACGCCCTTGCGCGATCAGCTGGTCCAGCATGCGTTCGCTGGGCAGGCGCCGCATGCAGACCAGCCAGTCCACGGTGTTTTCAGGACTGTGGGCCAGCGCCTCCGGCCGCAGTTCGAAGACGCCGTCATGCCACTGCAGCGCCATCAGTCCCAGGTAAACGCCGGGGGCCAGGCGCCGGTTCAGCCGGACTTCCTCGCGGCAATAAAACTCGCGCGCCACCAGGGTGGTGAAGTCGAGAAAGGGAAAACGCACCGGTTTCTTGAGCTTGTAGACCCGGTCGCCGACCAGGAACACCCAGGACATGTGGGTTTCGATGCATTGCGGACGCTGCGCGGCATTGCCGTAGGCCTCGGACCGTTGCAGGAAGGTCAGCTTGTCCGCGAGGTCCGGCATCAATACAACCCCTGAAACTGACCCGCCAGCCTTTTCAGGGGCTGGCGGCTGTGGTGAGGACCCCGGGTCAGTGTGTCGGGCTGACTCGTCTGGGGACGTCCTCATCCGTCCCGGTGTAGCACACCGGAACTCGGATCGATCAATCGACCCCCCCAGCTCCGTACCCCGCCGGCTCCGCTGAACGAAACCCGCAAGATACGTTTTCAATATAGGGTTCGGCGCGCCACCTGTCTTTGAGAAATCTCAAATCAGCCGAAAAAAACGGGGTCAGCAGGCCCCGGTCAGGCCGAGCGCCAGAAACGCAGCGGCACGCAGGTCTGCAACCGGTGCACGGCTTGCTCCATCAGTGCCGGGTGCAGCTCGTGGCCGATGCTCGAAGCGATGTCGCAGGTGGCATCGGCGCCCAGCGCCATCAGTTCGGCATAGCCCTGCTGGGCCAGGCGGGCCGGCACCACGGCGTCGAGCTGGCCATGCAGCAAATGAATGGTCGTGAGCGCAGGGGCCTTGTCGGGCCAGGCCGCGTAAGGACCCGAAAAGGCCAGCACCCGGCCGACCAGCCCGTCGTGCTGGTCGCAAAGCGCCAGCGCCATGGTGGCGCCCTGCGAAAAGCCGGCCAGCGCCGTATCGGACTGCAGGATGCCGAAGCGCTCCTGCTGCTCGCGGATGAAGCGGGCCAGCGCGGGCACGGCCTGGGCCACCCGTTCGGCCCGGTTGGCGTCGGTCAGCTCGAAGGCCGGAAACCAGTGGCGCTCGGTCTTGCCGAGGTGGATGGTTTCGACGCCTTCCGGCATCACGATGGCGGCCTCGGCAAAAGACTCGCCGAGCAGGGTGGCGAGGTCCAGCATGTCCACCGCCGAACCGCCGGCGCCATGCAGCAGCACAAACAGCTGGCGCGGCGGGGTGGCGGGCAGGAGTTCCAGGGTTTCGAGCGGGGCGGCGTTCATGGAGCGGGCGTGTGGTTGTTCATGCGCAGGTGGGGCCGGGTGCGGGATTGACAAGCTGCCGTCGGCAGGGCCGCGCCCTGTCAGCCGGTGATGCCTTCGCTGCTCAGGTGCAGCACGCGGTCGGCGCGCGCGGCGGCGGTTTCCGAGTGGGTGACCAGCACCAGCGCGGCGCCGTGGCCACGGGTTTGCGCCACCAGCGCGTCCATGACCCGGGCGGCGGTGGTGGGATCGAGGTTGCCGGTCGGCTCGTCGGCCAGCAACAGGCGGGGGCGGTGGATCAGCGCGCGTGCGATCGCCACCCGCTGCAACTGCCCGCCCGACAGCTGCTGCGGCAGGCGCTCGCCCAGGCCCTCCAGGCCGACGGCGGCGAGCATGGCCTGCACCCGTGCATCGTCGTGCTGGCCGAGCAGCAACAGGGGCAGGGCGACGTTTTGCGCCACGTCCAGGTGCGGCAACACGTGAAAGGCCTGGAACACAAAGCCGACCTTCTCGCGGCGCAGCAGGGCGCGCTGGTCGTCACTGAGTGCGCCTAGGTCCACGCCATCGAGCGACACCGAACCCGCGTCCCAGCTGTCCAGTCCGGCCATGCAGTTGAGCAGCGTCGATTTGCCGACGCCCGACTCGCCGACGATGGCGACAAACTCGCCGGGTGCGACCTGCAGCGAGACGTGGCTGAACACGGCAACGTCTCCGTAGTGTTTGCCGAGGTTCTGGACGATGAGGCTCATAAGGCTTGGTTCACCAGAGCCTGCACCCGCTGCACCGCGTCTGCTGCGTCACAGGCGACCACCTGCCGCTCGGGCATGGAGCGCAGCCAGGTGATCTGGCGTTTGGCGAGCTGACGCGTGGCGGCAATGCCCCGCTCGCGCAGTTCGCTCAGGGGAAAGGCGCCGTCCAGGGCTTCCCAGGCCTGGCGGTAACCGACACAGCGCATGGAGGGCAGGTCGGGGTGCAGGTCGCCGCGCGCGCGCAGCGCCCGCACCTCGTCGAGAAAACCAGCCGCGAGCATGGCGTCAAAGCGCTGGGCGATGCGGTCGTGCAGCCAGGCGCGGTCTTGCGGTTCAAGGGAAATCAGGGTTCCAGCCCTGATGGGACGTGCGTCACCAGCTACTTTTTCGATAGCATTTTTTTTCTGGAAAGATGACAGCGGCAACCCGGTCAGGCGGAACACCTCGAGCGCGCGCGAGATGCGCTGCGAGTCATTGGGCGCCAGCCGCGCGGCGGTCACCGCATCCACCGTGGCCAGCTCGGCGTGCAGCGCGGGCCAGCCTTTCTCGCCGGCTTCGGCCAGCAGGGCGGCGCGAATCGCCGGGTCGGCCTTGGGCATGTCGTCGAGGCCGTCGAACAGGGCCTTGAAATACAGCATGGTGCCGCCCACCAGCAGCGGCAGCTTGCCGCGCGCGCTGATCTCGCCAATCAGCCGCGTGGCGTCGGTCACAAACTCGGCGGCGCTGTAAGCCTGCAACGGGTCACGGATGTTGATCAGATGGTGCGGCACAGCGGCGAGTTCGGCCGGTGTCGGCTTGGCCGTGCCGATGTCCATGCCGCGGTAAACCAGTGCGGAATCGACGCTGATGATCTCCACCGGATGGCGCTCGGCAATGGCAAAAGCCGCGGCGGTTTTCCCCGACGCCGTCGGCCCCGCCAGTCCGATCCAGCGCGACGTGGTCATGAACGCGCGGGCGCAGCCAGCGCCACCGGCTCGCCATGGCGCTGCACCAGCGTCCAGGAGATCAACGCGATGCAGATACTCCAGAACAACACGCCGTAGGCCAGCGGGTACACCGTGCCGTCGAGGTGGCTGCCGAGCCAGCCGCCCATGGCAAAGGCCGCCAGCATCATCAGAAAGCCGTTGAGCGCCGAGGCCGCACCCGCCGCGCCCGGAAACGGTCCGACGGCGCCGCTCTGGCTGCAGGGCTGGTGCACGCCGTGCGCAAAGATGAAGAGGTAGTAAGGCAGCAGCAGGGCCCAGACGTTGTGGACGCCGGCCCAGGCCAGTGCGCTGATCAGCAGGCCGCCGCTGAGGGTGAGGCCGCCGGCCATGGCCACCGAACGGCGCACGCCGAAGCGCGGCAGCAGGCGCCGGCACCAGAAGGTGCCCAGCACATACACGAAGGACATCGAAAACATGACCAGGCCGTACTGGGTCTTGGACAGGCCCAGCACCTTGATGAACACAAAGGACGACGCGGCGAGAAAGGTGAACAGCCCGCCGTAAGAAGCAGTGGACAGCGCCGAGAAAGCGACAAAGGTCGGGTTGCGCACAATCGTCCACCAGGTACGCACCAGCGTGGCCGGCTCCAGCGCGCGCGGGTTCTTGCGGACGATGCTTTCCTTGAAACGCAGGGCAATCATGGCAAGCGCCGCTGCACCGAACACGGCCAGCGCCAGCAGCGCCACGCGCCAGTTGAACACGTCGGACAGCAGGCCGCCCAGCGGCGCGCTCAGGCAGGCGATCACGCCGAGTCCGCTCAGGCCCCGGGACATGGCGCGTGCACCGGCCAGCGGCGTGTAGAGGTCGCGCACGATGGCGCGCGCGCACATGACCGCCGCGCCCATGGCCGCGCCTTGCACGATGCGCCAGGTGATCAGCAGTGCCATCGACGGCGCGAGGGCGGCGCCTATGGCCGCCAGCACGTAGGCGCCCAGGCCGCACAGCAGGATGGGCCGACGTCCGAAGCGGTCCGACAGCGGACCCCAGAAAAGCTGCGACACGCCGAAGGCCAGCAGCAGCCCGGTGAGCGTGAGCTGGGCCTGCGTCATGGGTGCGGCGAAACCCTCGGTGAGCGCCGGCAGCGCCGGCAGGTAGAGGTCGGTGGTGATGGGCTGGATGCCCAGCAGCAGGGACAACACCAGCACAATCAGCGCGGGCGACATGGCTGGCGATTCGGCGGCTGCCGCGGGGGCAGCGGAGGCGGGAGCAGGGGGCGTGGCGGACATTGATCTGAGCGTAGCAGATAGCCGCACGCCGGTTGGCTGCATGGGGTGGCCGCCGCGCCGGCGCCGGCCTATTTCAGGCTGAACAGCTGCGCCAGCGCCTGGCGGTACTGCGCCTGGCCGACGGAGTTGGTGTTGTGGTGCGAGCCGCCCTCGACCAGCATGAACAGCTTGGGTTGCGCGGCGGCCTCGAACAGCTTGCGCCCGAGGTCGGGGGCGATCAGCCGGTCTTCACCGCCGTGCACCACCAGCAGCGGCGAGCCGATCTTGCCGACCTTGCGGGCGGCCTCGAAGCGCTGGGTGATCAGCAGCGACACCGGCACCCAACCCCATTTGGAGGTGCTGACCACGTCGGCAATGGAGGTAAAGGTGCCTTCGACAATCGTGCCGCTTTCGTCGTTGACCTCGGTGGCGAGGTGGATGGCGATCGGGCCGCCCAGCGAGTGGCCAAAGACATAACGGGGTCGGTCCGGGTATTTCCTGGCGAGCCAGTCCCAGGCGGCGCGGGCATCCTCATAGGCGGACTCTTCCGAGGGCAGGGCCGCGGTGCTTTTGCCAAAGCCGCGGTAGTCCACGCCCAGCACTGAAAAACCGAGCTCCTGCATGCGGCGCATGCGCGGCGCCGAGCCGGTCACGTTGTAACGCGCGCCGTGCAGGTAGAGAAGGATGGGCCCTGCGGGCTGGTCGGAAGGCAGCCACAGCCCGTGCAGGGTGGCCTGCTCGTCACCCGTGGCTTTGGCCTTGAAACCGATCCAGACGTCGTCCATGCCTTCGGCAGCGGCCAGGCCACCGCTCCAGCTGCGGTCGCTGGGCTGGAAGATCCAGGCGCGCTGCCGCTCGTCGAGCGTGCTGCAGCCGGCGAGAACGGCAAAACCAAGGGAGAGGGCGGTGGCGGCGAGCAGGGTCCAGCGTTTCATAAGCATGACTGAGTGGGCCGGAAGGCAAAAAGTTCGCGTTACCAGGAATTTTCCCCGGCAAACAGGTTTCCGGCCATGTCTGGCGTGTGAAGTTGCGGCAAAGCCGCCAGCAACTGCGGGGTCAGTCCCTGCGTCATCGCTTCATCAAACCGTCACCTGCATGCGGGTGAACGGCGTGTTCAGCGACTTCCCGGACACGGCGGTGAAGGCGCGGGTGCGCTGCGCGCCCACCGGCCTGCGGGGCCGGTGAGAGGCGAGGTTCAGACCACGCCCTGCGCCAGCATCGCGTCGGCCACCTTGACGAAGCCGGCCACGTTGGCGCCGTCCACATAACTGATGCGGCCGTCGGCGCGCCGTCCATATTGAAGGCAGGCCTCGTGAATGCCCTGCATGATCTGCAGCAGCCGCGCATCGACCTCTTCGCGCGGCCAGGACAGGCGGGCCGCGTTCTGGCTCATTTCGAGGCCGGAGGTGGCGACCCCACCGGCATTGCTGGCCTTGCCCGGGGCGTAGAGCACGCCGGCCGCCTCAAAGGCCTTGGCAGCCTCCATGGTGGTGGGCATGTTGGCGCCCTCGGCCACGCAGACCACGCCATTTTTGATCAGGGTGGCGGCATCGCCGGCGTCGAGTTCGTTCTGTGTGGCGCAGGGCAGGGCCACGTCCACCGGCACATGCCAGGGACGCACACCAGCCTGGAAGGTCGCACCCACACGTTTGGCGTACTCGTCCACGCGGCCATACAGGTGGTTCTTGACCTCCATCAGCACGGCGAGTTTTTCGGGGGTGAAACCTTCCTCATCGATCACGGTGCCGCTGGAATCGGACACGGAGACCACTTTGGCGCCCAGCGCCATGGCTTTTTCCACGCTGTACTGGGCGACATTGCCCGAGCCCGACACGCTGACGCGCAGGCCATCGAAGGAGCGGCCGGCGGTCTTGAGCATTTCCTGCGCGAAGTAGACCGTGCCGTAGCCGGTGGCTTCGGGCCGGATCAGCGAGCCGCCGAAGGCCAGGCCCTTGCCGGTGAACACGCAGTCGGCGCGGTTGGTGAGCTTTTTGTACATGCCGGCCATGAAGCCGACTTCGCGCCCGCCCACGCCAATGTCGCCGGCCGGCACGTCGGTGTCCGCGCCGAGGTGGCGGTACAGCTCGCTGATGAAGGCCTGGCAAAAACGCATGACTTCAGCCTGACTTTTGCCCTTGGGGTCGAAATCAGAGCCGCCCTTGCCGCCGCCCATGGGCAGCGTGGTCAGCGCGTTTTTCAGCGTCTGCTCGAACGCCAGGAATTTCAGCACCGAGAGGTTGACCGAGGGATGGAAGCGCAAGCCGCCCTTGTAAGGGCCGATAGCCATGCTGTGCTGGATGCGAAAGCCGCGATTGACCTGGACGGTGCCATGGTCGTCCATCCAGGACACGCGAAAGATCAGGATGCGCTCCGGCTCCACCAGCCGTTCCAGCAGGCTCAGGGTGGCGTATCGGGGGTGTTGCTCGATGTAGGGCCACAGGCTTTCCATGACTTCCGTGACGGCCTGAAGGTATTCGGTCTGGCCGGGATTGCGTTGCGCGACATGGTCAAGAAAGCTGTGAACGTTTGCATGCTTCATTAAAAATCCTGTTTTTGGTGCGTTTATTAATGCCAATTGTGCATTTTGCAATAAACAATAGTACATAACGGTGCATTGATGCACCGCTATGGATCTTGCGCACCTTAATGGGTTGTTGCTCAGCGCCCGCGCAGGAACAGGTTGTCGAGTTCCCTGACCGTGATCTGCCGCCAGGTTGGGCGGCCGTGGTTGCACTGGTCGGAGCGTTCGGTGGCTTCCATCTGGCGCAGCAGGCCGTTCATCTCGTCGATGGTGAGTTTGCGGTTGGCGCGCACCGCGCCGTGGCAGGCCATGGTCGAGAGCAGCTCGTTTTGCGCGCGCTGGATCACCGTGCTGGCGTCGTGTTGCGCCAGCTCGGCCAGCACGCTGCGCGCCAGTTCCACCGCGTCGCCCTGGGCCAGGCTGGTCGGCACCGCACGTACCGCCAACGTGCGCGGCGAAAAGGGCGTGATTTCCAGGCCCAGTGCTTTCAGGGTGTCGACATGCGCCTCGGAGGCGGCGACTTCCTGCGGCGTGGCGGCAAAGGTGGCCGGAATCAGCAGCGGCTGGCTGGTGATGCTGGCGCTGTCGAGCTGGCTTTTCAGCCGCTCGTACACGATGCGTTCGTGGGCCGCGTGCATGTCCACAATCACCAGGCCCTGGATGTTTTCGGCCAGGATGTAGATGCCCTGCAGCTGGGCGACGGCGCGGCCCAGCGGCCAGTCGCCGGGCGGCAGGTCGGTGTTGTCCGGGCCTGCATCAGGCCCTTCGAGAGGCTCAGGGCGAACGGTGGAAAGGCCGGCGGTGGGCGAAGGCCACATCGCCTCAAAGTCCGAGACACGCGGGTCCTGGCGGTAAGCCTGATGCGCTCCGAAATTGATAGCTGGTTGCGCCCATTGGGAAAGGGCTGGAGGATGATTTGATTCAAAATGGGGTGATACCGTGCCGCTGGCCGCGGCCAACGCCGCCGCAGCCGCCCTCGGCGCCGCCAGGGCGTTTTCGACCGCGTG
Organism: Polaromonas sp. YR568; assembly: GCF_943371715.1. Taxonomy (GTDB): domain Bacteria; phylum Pseudomonadota; class Gammaproteobacteria; order Burkholderiales; family Burkholderiaceae_C; genus Polaromonas. The sequence continues at coordinate 20,904 of NZ_CALRVW010000033.1, forward strand.
CCGCACCGCCTGGTGCACTTCGCGGCTGTCCCGAAAACGTACCTCGATCTTGGTCGGGTGCACATTGACGTCCACCCGTGTCGGGTCCATGGTGACGTAGAGCGCATAGACCGGCTGGCGGTGGCCGTGCAACACGTCTTCGTAGGCGCTGCGCGCGGCGTGGGTCATCACCTTGTCGCGCACATAACGGCCGTTGACGTAGGCAAACTGCTGGTCGGCCCGCGAACGCGCGGCGTCCGGAATGCCGGCGCGGCCGGTCACGCGCAGTACACCGACGCTGTAGTCCACCGCCACGCTCTGGTCCAGCAGTTCGCTGCCCAGCACATCGGCCAGGCGCTGGTCGTGCGCGGCCTCGCCGCTGCAGGCGCGCCACTGTTCGACGAGTTTGCCCTCGTGCCAGATTGCAAAACCCACATCGGGCCGCACCAGCGCGTGGCGGCGCACGGCTTCAATGCAGTGCGCCAGCTCGGTCGCGTCGGTTTTCAGGAATTTGCGGCGCGCCGGCGTGGCATAAAACAGCTCCCGCACCTCCACCGTCGTGCCGCGCGCGCGCGCGGCCGGTGTCAGTTCGCCGGAACGGCCGTCGAGCTGCCAGGCATGTGCCGCTTCGCCGCGGGCCGAGGCTTCGGAACTGCGCGACAGCAGGCTCATGTCGGCGATCGAATTGATGGCAGCCAGCGCCTCGCCGCGAAAACCCATGGTGCCCACGGATTCGAGGTCCTGCAGCGAAGCGATCTTGCTGGTGGCGTGGCGACGCAGCGCAATCGCCAGTTCCTCGCGCGGAATGCCCAGGCCGTCGTCCTCGACCGAAATCAGCCGCACGCCGCCGGCCAGCAGCCGCACCGTGACCTGCGTGGCACCGGCGTCCAGCGCGTTGTCGACCAGTTCACGCACCACCGACGCCGGGCGTTCCACCACCTCGCCGGCAGCAATCTGGCTGACGAGCTCGTCGGGCAGTTCGCGGATGGGGCGGCGTGGGGCTGGCAGGGGGGAGAGGGGGGTGGCAGGGGTCACCTTGTGATTCTAGAGGGAAGTGTTTTTTTGCGGGCTTATGTGGTGGATTCTGATCATCTGGTTTGCCCACAGGCCGGGTCTCGCCCCGGCGGGCGAGGCACTTTTCTTTGCTTCGCCAAAGAAAAGTACCCAAAAGAAAGGCGACCCGACAGTCTGGGTCCCTCCGCTTCGCTGCGGGCAACCTGCGGTGCTTGGCAAAAGCGGGGTCTCGCTCGAACTCGCCTTCGGCTCAGACAATCGCGAGCCCTGATCCGCTTTTGCCTGCGCTCCTCGGCCCAGCCTAACGGGTGGGGGAATGAATTCGGGTTCAGGTGCGGGTGCAGGGAGGCGAGGACGCGCTTTGCGCGTCCTCGCCTCCCTGCACCCGCACCCGCACCCGAATTTATTCCCCCACCCGTTAGGCTGGGCCGAGGAGCGCAGGCAAAAGCGGATCAGGGCTCGCGATTGTCTGAGCCGAAGGCGAGTTCGAGCGAGACCCCGCATTTGCCGAGCACCGCAGGTTGCCCGTAGCGAAGCGGAGGGACCCAGACTGTCGGGTCGCCTTTCTTTTGGGTACTTTTCTTTGGCGACGCAAAGAAAAGTGCCTCGCCCGCCGGGGCGAGACCCGGCTTGCAGGCAGTCCGCAGACCTTCGAGTCGAAGATGATTCCAGGCCCTCGGCGAGGAGGAGAAAGTGAACCTCTCCGAGCCCTTCGTCCGCCGCCCGGTAGCCACAGTCCTCCTGACCATCGGCCTAGCCCTGGCCGGCATAGGCGCGTTTTTCGTGCTGCCGGTCTCGCCACTGCCGCAGGTTGATTTCCCGACCATCTCGGTCAGTGCCTCGCTGCCCGGCGCCAGCCCGTCCACCATGGCCAGCAGTGTCGCAACGCCGCTGGAGCGGCGGCTGGGCACGATAGCCGGAGTCAACGAAATGACGTCCAGCAGCGGCACGGGCTCGACGCGCATCAGCCTGCAGTTCGACCTGAACCGCAAGATCGACGCCGCGGCGCGCGAGGTGCAGGCCGCCATCAACGCCTCGCGCGTGGACCTGCCCGCCACGCTGCGCAGCAACCCGACCTACCGCAAGGCGAACCCGGCCGCGGCGCCCGTCATCATCCTGGCGCTGACCTCCAAAACCCGCGCACCCGGCCAGATCTACGACGAAGTCTCCAACCTCGTGCAGCAGAAAATTGCGCAGGTGCCGGGCGTCGGCGACGTCGAGCTGGGCGGCGGCTCGTTGCCGGCGGTGCGGGTGGACCTGCTGCCGTTTGCGCTGAACCGCTACGGCGTCAGCATGGAAGACGTGCGCGCCGCGCTGCAGGCGTCCAATGCCAACCGGCCCAAGGGCGCGATTGAAGGCAACGGCCAGCGCCTGCAGATCTATTCGGGCGCCAGCACGGCCAGCGGCGGGCGCAAGGCGGCCGACTACCGCGACCTGGTGGTGGCCTGGCGTAACAACGCGGCGATCCGCCTGCGCGACGTCGCCGAGGTGGTGGACGGGGTGGAGAACATCAACACCCTGGGCCTGTTCAATGGCGAACCGGCGGTGATCGTGCTGGTCACGCGCCAGCCCGATGCCAACGTGATTGCCACGGTGGACGGCGTGCGCGCCCTGCTGCCCGAGCTGCAGGCGCAATTGCCGCAAGACGTGGTGCTGCAGGTCGCCTCGGACAGCACCAACTCGATCCGCTCCTCGCTCAAGGAGATCGAGATCACGCTGCTGATCTCGATCGCGCTGGTGGTGCTGGTGGTCAGCGCCTTTTTGCGCAGTGCGCGCGCCACCATCATTCCCGCCGTGGCCACCGTGGTCTCGCTGCTGGGCACCTTCGGCGTGATGTATTTTCTGGGCTTCAGCCTGAACAACCTGAGCCTGATGGCGCTCACCGTGGCCACCGGCTTCGTGGTGGACGACGCCATCGTGGTGCTGGAAAACACCAGCCGCCACATCGAGGCCGGCATGGACCGCTTCAAGGCCGCGCTGCTGGGCGCGCGCGAGGTCGGCTTCACCGTGCTGTCCATCAGCCTGTCGCTGGTGGCGGTGTTCATTCCCCTGCTGTTCATGGGCGGGCAAACCGGCCGGCTGTTCCGCGAGTTTGCGGTCACGCTGTCGGCGGCGGTGCTGATCTCGCTGGTGATCTCGCTGACCACCACCCCGATGATGTGCGCCTGGCTGCTCAAGCCCGATGCCCACACCAAGCCGCCGGGGCGGATGGCACGCTGGTTCGAGGCCGCGTTCAGGCGCCTGCACCGCGGTTACGAGATCAGCCTCGACTGGGCGCTGGCCAGCCGCGTGATCGTGATGCTGAGCCTGCTGGCGGTGATTGCGCTCAACGTCTACCTGTTCGTGGCCATCCCCAAGGGCTACTTTCCGCAGCAGGACACCGGGCAGATCAGCGGCGGCCTGCGCGCGGATCGCAGCATCTCCTTCCAGGCCATGCAGACCAAGCTCAAGGCCATCGTGGACATCATCCGGGCCGACCCGGCGGTCGATACCGTGGTCGGTTTTACCGGCGGCTCGCGCGCCGGCGGCGGCTTCATGTTCATCAACCTCAAGCCGGTGAGCCAGCGCACGGACAAGGGCCAGGCGGTGATCGCACGGCTGCGTCCGCAACTGGCGCAGGTCACCGGCATCAGCATCTTCCTGAATCCGGTGCAGGACCTGCGCGGCGGCGGGCGGGCCAGCAACTCCACCTACCAGTACACCCTCAAGAGCGACAACGCCGCCGACCTGAAGGTCTGGGCGACACGCCTTGCCGAGCAGATGAAGCTGCAGACTGCGCTGACCGACGTGGACACCGACCAGCAGGAAAACGGCGTGGAGACCATGGTCACCGTGGACAAGGACAGCGCGGCGCGGCTGGGCGTCAGTTCGCGCGATGTGGACAACGCGCTGTACAACGGCTTCGGCCAGCGCCAAGTCGCCACGATTTATGCCGACCTGAACCAGTACAAGGTCATCATGGGTGTGGCGCCGCGTTACATCCAGAGCCCGGAATCACTGAAGGACATCTATGTTCCCGCACGCGGCGGCAGCGGCACAACCCTGGCCGCGGCCACCCCGGCCACCAGCACCAGCGTCGCCAACCCGGCGCTGCGCGACCCGTCCTCGGGCCAGGCGCTGAGCGCAGCGGTGACCACCATGGTGCCGCTGTCAGCCATTGCGAGCTTCAGCGAAAACCCGACGGCCGCATCGATCAGCCACGAAGACGGCGAGCTGTCGACCACGGTGTCCTTCAATCTGGCCGAAGGCATTCCGCTCAGCGAGGCCCAGGACGCCGTCAAACAGGCCGAGGCCGAAATCCGCCTGCCCATCAACGTGCGCGGCAGTTTTTCGGGCACGGCGCTCAGTGCCCAGAAGTCGCAGAACGAGCAGCCCCTGCTGATCCTGGCGGCGCTGATCGTGATCTACATCGTGCTGGGCATCCTGTACGAAAGCCTGGTGCACCCGATCACGGTGCTGTCCACCCTGCCCTCGGCCGGCGTGGGGGCGGTACTCGCGCTGATGCTGTTCAAGATGGAGTTTTCCATCATCGCGCTGATCGGGGTTTTTCTGCTGATCGGCATCGTCAAGAAAAATGCCATCCTGATCATCGATTTCGCGATCGAGGCCGAGCGCTCGCGCGGCCTGTCAGCAGTCGATGCGGTGCGCGAGGCCTGCCTGCTGCGCTTCCGACCCATCCTGATGACCACGCTGGCCGCCATCCTGGGCGCGCTGCCGCTGGCCATCGGTTTTGGCGAAGGTGCCGAGCTGCGCCGGCCGCTGGGCATCTCCATCATCGGCGGCCTGATCGCCAGCCAGCTGCTCACGCTGCTGACCACGCCGGTGGTCTACATCCTGCTCGACAAGCTGCGCCGCCGCAGCCCGTCCGAGCGCCACCTGAGCCGTCATCCCGATGATGCCAGCGCGCCACCACCCGGTGCTGCGCTGCAACTGTTATGAGGCCCGCCATGCGATCCAGATTCACTCTTTACCCCATTGCCGCGGCGCTTGCCGTGCTGCTCGGCGGCTGTGCCGTCGGCCCCACCTACCAGCGGCCGCTCACGCCTGAGGTCAGCAGCTACAGGGAAGCCGAAGGCTGGGTGCCCGCCGCACCGGCCGATGCGCTGGAACGCGGCCCCTGGTGGTCGCTGTTCGGTGACCCGGTGCTCGACCAGTTGGCCGCGCGGGTGGAGGTGTCCAACCAGAACGTCGCGGCCGCCGTCGCCGCCTACGCGCAGGCCCGTGCACTGGTACGCGAGCAGCGCGCGTCCATTTTTCCGGCGGTCACGCTGGGCAGCGGCGCCACCCGCTCCGGCAGCGACAGCAGCAACAGTAGCGGTAGCACTGGCACGACAAACACCTCCGGCGGGCGCACCGGCAACAATTACCAGCTCAGCATAGGCGGCAGCTGGGAGCCCGACGTCTGGGGCCGGCTCGGCCGTGCGGTCGATGGTGCCAGCGCGGGCGCCCAGGCCAGCGCGGCCGACCTGGCCTCGGCCAAGCTGTCGGCGCAAGGCGAACTGGCCATCAACTACTTTTCGCTGCGCCAGCTGGACGCGCAGAAGGGCCTGCTCGAGGACACCCTCGCGGGTTACCGGCGCGCACTGGAAATTGCGCAGAACCGCTACAACGCTGGCATTGTCGGAAAAACCGATGTGTTGCAGGCGCAAACCCAGCTCGCCAACGCCCAGGCTGACGATGCCGGCCTGCTGCGCCAGCGCGCGCAGCTCGAGCATGCGATTGCGGTGCTGGTCGGCGAAGCCCCGGGCAATTTCTCGCTCGCCCGTGCGGCGTGGAAACCTTCCGTGCCCGAGGTTCCGGTGGGTGTGCCATCGACGCTGCTGCAGCGCCGGCCCGACATCGCCGCGGCCGAACGCCGCGTGGCGGCCGCCAACGAGCAGATCGGCATTGCCAAAAGCGCCTATTACCCCAAGCTGTCCCTGAGTGCCTCCTATGGCCTGGGCGCCAGCCGCGTGGCGGACCTGTTCAGCGCGTCCAGCATGGCCTGGTCGCTGGGCCTGTCGGCCGCGCAGGTGCTGTTCAATGCCGGGGCCACCGGCGCCCGCGTGGAAGGCAGCGAGGCGGCCCATGCACAAACCGTGGCGCGTTACCGGCAAACCGTGCTGGCAGCCTTCCAGGATGTGGAGGACCAGCTGGCCGCCACCCGCGTGCTGCTCACCCAGCAGGAGCTGCGCCGCCAGGCCTCCGCATCGGCCGACCAGGTCGAGCAACAGGTGCTCAACCGCTACCGCAGCGGCCAGGTCGGCTACACCGAAGTCATCGCGGCGCAGGCCACCGCCCTGAGCGCGCGCCGCGCGCTGGTGCAGGCCATGGCGGACCGCCAGACCACGGCGGTGGCGCTGATCCAGTCGCTCGGTGGTGGCTGGCAGGCGGAGCCGTCGCCCTGAGCGATCCGGCCATGCTTCGTTTTCAGGAGCACCCAGCGCACATATTCATTGGGCTACAGGCCTGAATCTTGTAAATTTCAACACGGGTCCCCAGCCTGGAGGACGGCTTCGGGCACACATTGTTGACTTGCGTCAGTATGTGTTTCAGGCCGACAGGCCATAGTGGCAGCACTACCAAGGAGCGACCACCATGAAACTGTTGACTGACCTGTTTTCCACCGACTACGGCATCATGACCGTGATCGGCATCACCTTCATGATTGGCATGGGCGTGTTTTTCTTCATGCTGTTCATGGGCAAGATGGATGAGGATGCCAAACGCGCCGGCAAATAGGCCCCCCCAACCGAGCTTCGGCCCTGAAGAAAAACCTCTACATCGCCATGTAGCGGCCGGGCCGGTGGTTGATGGCCAAGGCCAGGTTCAGCACCACGGCGCCCAGTACCGACAGCGCCACCCGTTGCCAGTCGGTCACCCACAGCGCACCCAGCACGATCAGGCCGTCCATGACCATCTGCACCTTGCCGGCGCGCCAGCCCAGGCGATCCTGCAGATAAAGCACCACGATGTTCAGCCCGCCCAGGCTGGCGCCATGGCGGAACACGATGAGCATGCCCGCGCCGCAGAGCAGGCCACCCAGCACCGCCGCCAGTGCGGGTGACAGGTAGCCGAAGGCCAGCCCCTGCGGCAGAACCCAGGTGAACAGCGACAGCAGGCCCACGGCCGCAAAGGTCTTGAGGGTGAAGGCCAGCCCCATGCGCCGCCAGGCAAAAACATAAAAGGGCAGGTTCACCACAAAAAACGCGAGGCTGAAACTCAGGCCGGTCGCGTAGTGGATCAGGAAAGCGATGCCGGCCGTGCCGCCCGTGAGCAGGCCGGCATGACCGAACATGACCACACCCAGCGCCACAAACAGCGTGCCGGTGGTCAGGGCCTGCACATCCTCATGCAGGCGGTGGTGCGGCACGCCCATGGCGCCGGCCGCAGCGGCAGGCGCCGTGCTCATGCCGCCTGCGCGGTGGCTGCGGGCGCGTGGGTGTCGGTGCAGCTGGCGCCGCCGCAACCGTGAATGACGTCCCGGGGCAAGGCCGCGGGCATGGCCACCGCGCCGGTGACCGGGTCGTACCCGATGCCGCGCAGGTGCAGGGCCAGCGCAGCATCCATGGTCTGGGCGTGCTGGGGAAACCAGAGCGCAAGTTCACGCGCCATGTCGCGCAGCATTGTGAGGTTGCCGGCTTCGCCGCCGGTCAGGCCTTCACGCATGACCTGCAGAACAACCTTGTGCTGCACGCTGTGGCAGTTGGACGATGAAAACCGCGTGTCCTGCATCCAGCGGTCTTCACGGCTGAAATGTTCATCGGTGTGGTCCACCAGCACACGCCAGTGGGCCAGCAGCGCGTGGTCGGCGGCGTTTTCCACCTGCGCCAGCAGATCGACAAATTCCCGATGGGTGTCATCCATCGCGGGCAGGTCGAGTGCAAGCGCGTCAGACCATTCAAGATTCGGCATGTTCATGGCTCCGGCAGGGTAATGCGCCAGCTTACGCAAATCCCCTGCGGAAAAACTTGATCCAGGTCATGAATTCATGCGCTGGACACCCTCCATTGCTGCGCCTGCAGACGAGGCGCTTTACTACGCTTTTTATAGCTGCCGATAACCGTGGTTATTGGGCTGACGGCCAGTTTGATCATGAATTTTGGTTAAACCGGCGCCAGTGGCCGATGCGGCGGTGGCGGCAGCGCGATGCGGATGGCATCACCCGCGCGGACCTCTCCGCCGGCCAGCACCACACCCATCACCCCGGCCTTGCGTATGAGTTGGCCGGCGCCGTCACGGTCCAGCACGGCAGCCATCAAGCCCTGCTGAAAGCGGTCAATCTGGCTGCAGGGGTTGCGCAGCCCGGTGATTTCCACCAACGCCTCGCGGCCCAGATGAAGCAGCGTTCCCGCCGGCAAGGCAAGCAGGTCCACACCGCGCGTGGTGAGGTTTTCGCCGAGGTCGCCGGGGCACACGGTAAAACCAACGGCCCTCAGTTCCTCGAACAGTTCGGCGTGAAGCAAATGCACCTGCCGCAAATTGGGCTGGCTCGGGTCACGCGCGACGCGCGAGCGGTGCTGCACGGTCACACCCGCATGGGCATCACCTTCCACACCCAAGCCAGCCAGGAGTTGGACGGCGGCTTCTGGAAACTTGCTGAAATCGTGGCTGCGGCTGCGGTGAACTGCAAGCACCGTGGCCATACCGGCAGCAGCCGCCATTATTTCAGCTGGCCCTGACCGTGTCCGCCACCCGCTCGGCACAGGCCAGGGCTTGCGCGGCATCGCGCGCCTCCACCATGACGCGCAGCAGTGGCTCGGTGCCGCTGGCACGGATCAGCAGCCGGCCGCTGTCACCAAGCTCGGCTTCGACGCTGCGGCTCATGTCGGCCAGGGCCGCGCTGCTTTTCCAGTCCTGCCCGGGCTGCAAGCGCACGTTGATCAGGGTCTGGGGAAACAGCGTGACGTCGGTCAGCAGTTGCGCCAGGCTTTTGCCGCTGCGCACACAGGCCTGCAAGACCTGCAGCGCGCTGATCAGGCCGTCGCCGGTGCTGTGCTTGTCCAGCGCCAGCAGGTGGCCGGAGCCTTCGCCGCCGAGCAACCAGCCGTGTTTTTCCAGTTCTTCCAGCACGTAGCGGTCACCGACCTTGGCGCGCACAAACTCGACGCCCCGGGCCTTCAGCGCCACTTCGACGGCCATGTTGGTCATCAGGGTGCCGACCGCGCCTGGCACTTTTTCGCCGCGCGCCAGGCGTTCGGCCACCATCAGGTAGAGCACTTCGTCGCCATTGAAAAGGCGGCCCTGGGCGTCCACCAGCTGCAGCCGGTCGGCGTCGCCGTCCAGCGCCACGCCGTAATCCGCCCCATAAGCCTTGACGGCCTTCATCAGGGCCTCGGGGTGGGTCGCGCCAACCTCGTGGTTGATGTTCATTCCGTCGGGCGAACATCCGATGGCAATCACCTCGGCCCCCAGTTCATGAAAAACTTCCGGTGCAATATGGTAGGCCGCACCGTGCGCCGCATCCACGACGATCTTCATGCCCTTGAGCGTCAGGTCATGGGCGAAAGTGCTTTTGCAGAACTCGATGTAGCGGCCGGCAGCGTCGTCGAGCCGGCGCGTCTTGCCGAGGTTGGGCGAGTCCGCCCACACCGGAGCCTGCTCCACCACGGCTTCGACTTCCTGCTCCCAGTCGTCCGGCAGCTTGGCGCCCTGGGCGCTGAAAAACTTGATGCCGTTATCGGGAAAGGCGTTGTGGCTGGCACTGATGACCACGCCCAGGCTGGCACGCTGCGTGCGCGTGAGGTAGGCCACGCCCGGCGTCGGCAAGGGCCCGAGCAGCACCACATCGACCCCGGCGGAATTGAAGCCCGACTCCAGCGCACTCTCGAGCATGTAGCCGGAAATGCGGGTGTCCTTGCCAATCAGCACGGTGGGCCGGGCCTCGGTCTTTTTCAGCACGCGGCCGACCGCATGCGCCAGGCGCAGCACAAAATCGGGAGTGATGGGCGCCTGGCCCACGGTGCCGCGAATGCCATCGGTGCCGAAGTATTTTCTGCTCATTGCTGTTTGTCTCTGGTTGTGATGGCATCGATTTCAATGCCAGCGGAAATTCTAAGGTGCGCCGACCTGCCCGCTTGTAGGCTCCGGCGCCGTGGCAGCCAGCCAAACCTTCAGGGCCTGCACGGTTTCGCGTACATCGTGCACACGCACCACCCGGGCGCCGCGGTCCACGGCCAGCACGGCGGCGGTGACGCTGGGCACCATGCGGTCGATGATGTCGAGCTGGGCCACCTGGGCCAGCGAGCTGCTACTCACAGCGGCCAGCGAGGACTTGCGCGACCAGCCGGCCAGCAACGGATAACCGGCCGCCAGCAGCTCGCGCTGGCGCGCCAGCAAGGCGAAATTCTGCGCCACCGTCTTGCCGAAACCGATACCCGGGTCCAGCACGATGCGCCCGGCAGCGACGCCCAGCGCGCGCAGCTCAGTCGCAGCCTGCTGCAGAAAAGCCAGCACCTGCGGCACCACGTCGCCGTCCATGGGCGCGGCCTGCATGGTCTGCGGCTCACGGTGCATGTGCATCAGGCACACGCCACACGCGGGATGCGCAGCCACGACGGCGGCTGCGCCGGGCTGGCGCAGCGCCCAGATGTCGTTGATGATGTCAGCCCCCAGGTCCAGCACGGCGGCCATCACTTCCGGCTTGTAGGTGTCCACCGACACCGGCACGCCCAGGGTCACCGCATGGCGCACGACTGGCAGCACACGAGCCAGCTCTTCGTCGAGCGGCACAGGCGGCGCGCCGGGACGGGTGGACTCTCCGCCGATGTCCAGCATGTCGGCGCCGTCCTTGACCAGCTGCTCGCAATGCGCAAACGCGGCGGGCTGTGCACCGCCCGCCGAGAAGTATTTGCCGCCGTCCGAGAACGAATCCGGCGTGACGTTGACGATGCCCATCACGCGGGGCTGGTCAAGGTTGATGTGAAAGCGCGAGGTTTGCCAGATCATGGGGTCTTGTCGAGCCAAAGAAAAACCGGGGACGTGCCCCGGTTGTCATGTGGATGGCGGCGCTCAAGCCACCGTGGGTGCCGGGTCGGTCGTGACCGCCGGTGTGCCACCGCTGGGACCGCCGCTGCCGCCCACCGACGGGTTGCGCGGTGTCCAGTCTTTCGGAGGACGCGGCTCCTTGCCGGCCATGATGTCGTCGAGCTGCTCGACGTCGATGGTTTCCCACTCCAGCAGGGCCTTGGCCATCGCGTGAATCTTGTCCTGGTTGTCCTCGATCAGCTTGCGTGCCTGGGCGTACTGCTGGTCGATGATGCGGCGCACCTCGTCGTCGACCTTTTTCAGGGTCGATTCGCTCATGTTGTTGGTCTTGGTGACCGAACGTCCGAGGAACACTTCGCCCTCGTTCTCGGCGTAGACCATGGGGCCCAGCGCCTCGCTCATGCCGTAACGCGTGACCATGTCCCTGGCCAGCGCCGTGGCGCGTTCGAAGTCGTTGCTGGCGCCGGTCGTCATCTGGTTCATGAAGACTTCTTCGGCGATACGCCCGCCGAACAACATGCTGATCTGGCTGAGCATGTACTCGCGATCGTAGCTGTAGCGGTCCTGGGCCGGCAGGCTCATGGTGACGCCCAGCGCGCGGCCACGCGGAATGATGGTGACCTTGTGCACCGGGTCGCACTTGGGCAGCATCTTGCCAAGCAAGGCGTGGCCGGACTCGTGGTAGGCCGTGTTGCGGCGCTCCGACTCGGGCATGACCATGCTCTTGCGCTCGGGGCCCATCAGGATCTTGTCCTTGGCTTTTTCGAAGTCCTGCATTTCGACGGTGCGCGCATTGCGGCGTGCGGCCATCAGGGCGGCTTCGTTGCAGAGGTTGGCCAGGTCGGCGCCGGACATGCCGGGAGTGCCGCGGGCGATCACGCTGGCGTTGACGTCCTGGCCGAGCGGGACCTTGCGCATGTGCACATTGAGGATCTGCTCGCGGCCACGGATGTCGGGCAGCGTCACATAGACCTGGCGGTCAAAACGGCCGGGACGCAGCAAGGCGGCATCCAGGATGTCGGGGCGGTTGGTCGCAGCCACCACAATCACGCCGACATTGGTCTCAAAGCCGTCCATCTCGACCAGCATCTGGTTCAGGGTCTGTTCACGCTCGTCGTTGCCACCGCCCAGGCCTGCGCCACGCTGGCGGCCCACGGCGTCGATCTCGTCGATGAAGATGATGCAGGGTGCGTTTTTCTTGGCGTTGTCGAACATGTCGCGCACACGGGCCGCGCCCACACCGACAAACATCTCGACGAAGTCAGAACCGGAAATCGAGAAGAACGGGACCTTGGCTTCGCCGGCAATGCCTTTGGCGAGCAGGGTCTTGCCGGTGCCCGGAGGGCCGACCAGCAACAGGCCGCGCGGAATGCGTCCGCCCAGCTTCTGGAATTTCTGCGGGTCTTTCAGAAAGTCGACGACTTCCTTGACCTCTTCCTTGGCCTCGTCGCAGCCCGCCACGTCGGCAAAGGTCACGGTGTTGGTGGACTCGTCGAGCATGCGGGCCTTGGATTTGCCGAAGCTGAACGCCCCGCCCTTGCCGCCGCCCTGCATTTGCCGCATGAAATAGATCCAGACGCCGATCAGCAGCAGCATCGGACCCCAGCTGACCAGCAGGGTCATCAGGAGCGAACCTTCCTCACGCGGCTTGACGTCGAACTTGACGTCATTGGCGATCAGGTCGCCGACCAGACCGCGGTCCAGGTAGGTGGCCGTGGTGCGGATGCGGCGGTCATCGGTCGTGACGGCCGAGATCTCCGTGCCGCCCTGACCTTCCGCGATGGTCGCGGACTTGATGCGTTTGCCCTTGACCTCGTCAAGGAACTCCGAATAGCCAAGGTAATTCGTACCGGCGCCACCGCGTGTATCAAATTGCTTGAAAACGGTGAACAGCACCATGGCGATCACCAGCCAGATTGCAATTTTTGAAAACCACTGATTGTTCAAGGATGTCTCCGATAGAGGAACACAAGGCACATGCGCCTGATTTTAGGCGTTTCAAGGGCAAAAGCCTCATAACAAGGCCGGGACATCCCTTGGTTTGAAGCGGGATTGCGGTATTTATTGCGTTTCAGCAAGCTCAGGCCGTCTGAAGCGGCTTGTTTTTCAGACCCATGCCAACCAGAAAGGTTTCCGACGACTCCGAGCGCGAGGCCTTGGGCTTGATCGGCTTGACCACCTTGAAGGTCTCCTTGAACAGCTTGACCAGCGGGCTGTAGGCCCCGCCATGGAACAGCTTGACGACCAGCGCACCCTCGGGTTTGAGGTGTTGCACGGAAAAATCCACCGCCAGCTCCACCAAGTGGGCGATGCGGGCGGCGTCGGCTGATTCAATGCCCGACAGATTCGGCGCCATGTCGGAAATCACCACATCCACCTTGGTAAAGCCTTTGTCGGCGGCCAAAGTCTGCTCCAGAATCTGTAGCACCTCCGGCTCCCGGAAGTCCCCCTGGATGAACACCACCCCCTCGACCGGATCCATCGGCAGGATGTCCAGCGCGATGATGCGCCCGTTGAGTTCCCCGGCCGCCGCGCCCGATGGCGAGAGCTTGCGGCGCGCATACTGGCTCCAGGCGCCGGGCACGCTGCCCAGGTCCACCACACAGTAGCCGGGCTTGATCAGGCCCAGCATGTCATCGATTTCCTTGAGCTTGTAGGCCGCCCGGGCCCGGTAACCCTCTCTTTTGGCCAGCTTGACGTAGGTATCGTTGACGTGGTCATTCAGCCACGCTTTGTTGACCTTTTTGCTTTGGGTTTTTACTTTCATGGCCGTATTGTCCTCTTACCGCCTTCCGGCGCCGCGGTTTCCCCAACGATAAATCAGCGGCAGCGGCGGCTTCTAGGATAATCGGGGCATGGCTCAAATACTACTTACCCCTGCCCAGCGCAAAGACCACCGCGCCGATGCGCACCACCTGGACCCCGTCGTGATGGTCGGCTCGGACGGCCTGACAGCCGCTGTCAAAAGGGAAATCGACCTGGCCCTGAAGGCCCACGGACTGATCAAGGTCCGTGTGCAGTCGGACGACCGCCCCGCGCGCGAAGCCATGTTCCAGGCCCTGGCCGACGAACTCGGCGCGGCCCCCATCCAGCACATCGGCAAGCTGCTGGTGCTGTGGCGCCCGATGCCCGAAAAGGAAAAAAAGGTCAACGAGGACCGCATGCCGGGCCCGCGCGACGTCAAGGTGCTGAAGAACAGCGCGCGTTACGGCCAGCGCCCCGAAGTCAAGACCCTGCGCGTGCTGGGCAACCAGCGCCTGACGCCGGGCGGCACCGTCAAACGTGCCAAGCCGAAAAAGCAGCAAAGCGCCAAAAAACGCGCCCAGGGCTAATAGGCTGAGCAGGCGGCGGCGTGAGCTGTCGGCCAGTTGGCTGGCCAGCGCGGCATTTTCCTTTTTTGTCCCGCACTTCCCCTTTAGATCGGGTGCCTGCGCCCACAACTGATGGACATGACCACATTGACCGCCTCCAACCCCCTCCTCGATTTTTCCGGCCTTCCCCTGTTTGACCGCATCGCGCCCGAGCATGTGGGCCCGGCGGTTGACGTGTTGCTGGCACAGGCCGAAACCGCGCTCGAACGCGTCACCGCACCCGAGTTTCCGGCGCGCTGGAGTGACATTGCCAGCGTGCTGGACGTGGCCACCGAAAACCTGGGCCGTGCCTGGGGTGCGGTCAGCCACCTCAACAGCGTGGCGGACACGCCCGAACTGCGCGCCGCCTACAACGCCGCCCTGCCGCGTGTCACCGAGTTCTGGACCCGCCTGGGCGCCGACGAACGGCTGTACGCCAAATACAAGGCCATCGATGTGGCGTCGCTGAACCCCGAACAGCGCCAGGCGCACAAGAATGCCGTGCGCAACTTCGTGCTGTCGGGCGCCGAACTGCTGGGAGCAGCCAAGGACCGGTTTGCCGCCATCCAGGAGCGCCAGGCCGAACTGAGCCAGAAATTCAGCGAAAACGCGCTCGACGCCACAGAGGCTTATGCCTACTACGCACGCGAAGACGAACTCGCCGGTGTGCCGGCCGACGTGGTCCAGACGGCCCGCGCGCAGGCCGAAGCCGAGGGCAAGGAAGGCTACAAGCTCACGCTGAAGATGCCCTGCTACCTGCCCGTCATGCAGTTTGCCGACAGCTCCGCCCTGCGCGAAACGCTGTACAAGGCCTACAGCACCCGCGCCAGCGACCAGTCGCCGGCGGAATTCAGCCGCTTCGACAACAGCGCCGTGATGCAGGAAATCCTCGCCTTGCGACTCGAGGAGGCGCAATTGCTCGGTTACCGCAATTTCGGCGAGGTGTCGGTGGTTCCCAAGATGGCCGACTCGCCCGCACAGGTGATCGACTTCCTGCGCGATCTGGGTCAGCGCGCCAAACCCTATGGCCTCAAGGACGTGTCCGACCTGCGCACCTTTGCCGCGGAAAAGCTGGGCCTGGACGACCCGCAGCCCTGGGACTTCACCTGGATCGCCGAAAAGCTCAAGGAGGCGCGTTATGCCTTCAGCGAGCAGGAAGTCAAGCAGTACTTCACCGCACCCAAGGTGCTGGCCGGCCTGTTCCGGATTGTTGAGACCCTGTTTGAAGTGGCGATTCGCCCGGACACGGCGCCGGTCTGGAAGCCCGGCGTCGAGTTCTACCGCATCGAGCGCAACGGCGAACTGGTGGGACAGTTCTACCTGGACCGCCCGGCGCGCACCGGCAAACGCGGCGGCGCCTGGATGGACGATGTGCGCGCGCGCTGGCTGCGCCCCGACACCGGCACCCTGCAAACGCCGGTGGCGCACCTGGTCTGCAACTTTGCCGATGGCGTGGGCGGCAAGCCGGCCCTGCTGACGCATGACGACGTGACCACGCTGTTCCACGAGTTCGGGCACGGCCTGCACCACATGCTGACCCAGGTCAACGAGCACGATGTCTCCGGCATCAGCGGTGTCGAATGGGACGCGGTCGAGCTGCCCAGCCAGTTCATGGAAAACTTCTGCTGGGAGTGGGAGGTGCTCAAACACATGACCGCCCATGTGGACACCGGCGAGCCGCTGCCGCGCGCCCTGTTCGACCGGATGCTGGCCGCCAAGAACTTCCAGAGCGGCATGCAGACCCTGCGCCAGATCGAGTTTTCGCTGTTCGACATGTTGCTGCACACCGAGTGGCAACCTGGCGGCGACGTGATGGCGCTGCTGGCCGGCGTGCGCGACGAATTCGCGGTGATCACCCCGCCGCCCTACAGCCGCACCGCGCATACATTCAGTCACATTTTTTCCGGTGGGTATGCGGCTGGCTATTACAGCTACAAATGGGCTGAAGTCCTCTCGGCAGACGCCTATGCGGCCTTTGAGGAAAGTGCACAAAGCGCCACACCTGCAGGTAGAAACACTGACGCCGATGCCGGGTCCAGCCCCGTTAATCTGGAAACTGGCAGAAAATACCGCCAGGCCATTCTGGAGGCCGGTGGCAGCCGCCCGGCGATGGAATCGTTCAAGGCCTTCCGTGGCCGCGAGCCTTCCATCGACGCGTTGTTGCGGCACCAGGGCATGGCGTGAGTGACCTCAAACGGAGTGATGCATGACCTCGAACGCTATCAAATTTGCAGCATTTAGCGCAGTATTGACGCTGGCTGCGGGCACATTTTCTTCTCTTACCCAGGCCCAGCCCGTCTACCGCATCGTCGGCCCGGACGGCAAGGTCACCTTTTCCGACAAGCCGCCCCCAGCCGCAAGCAATGCCAAAGTGACGGCGGCCGGCGCCGATGGTGCCCGCGGCATCGCCACGGCCTCGCTGCCCTTTGAGCTGCGCAAGGTCGCTGGCCAGTACCCGGTCACGCTGTATTCGGGCGAGAACTGCGGTCCCTGCGCCTCGGCCCGTTCCCTGCTGACCACGCGCGGTGTTCCCTTCACCGAAAAAACCGTCTCGACCAACGAAGACGCGCAGGCGTTGCAGCGCCTGAGCGGCGACAACTCCCTGCCTTTTCTGACCATAGGCAGCCAGCAACTCAAGGGTTTCTCGGATGCGGAATGGACACAGTTCCTCGACGCAGCGGGTTACCCGAAATCGTCGGTGCTGCCGGCCAGCTACCGCCAGCCCCCGGCCACCCCCCTGGTGACGGTGGCGCCGACCCCCGCACCGGCCACCACCGCGGCAGCGCGGCCCGGCACGCCGGCCGCGCCCTCCACCCCGGTGACACCCGCGCCGAGCAATCCTGCCGGCATCCGTTTTTAACGAATCAGCGGGTGCAGGTGACGGTCAGCGTGGCAGCCAGCCGAGGCCTGCCGACGTGCCGCCGGGCTGCCCGCCCTTTTTCGGCCTGTATTCGCAGCCGATCCAGCCATCCCAGCCGCAGGCCGCGGACACCTCGTCGATCACACTGAACAGGTACGGGTAGTTGAGCTCCCCGATGTCGGGCTCGTGCCGCTCGGGCACACCGGCAATCTGAAAATGGCCGACGGCTCCGGTCGGCAGGTAGTGGCGAATCTTGGTCGCCACATCCCCCTCGACGATCTGGCAGTGGTACAGGTCCATCTGCACCTTGAGGTTGGACGCGCCGACCTCGGTCACGATCTCGTGCGCATGGTCCTGCCGGTTCAGAAAAAAACGCGGCACATCGCGCGTGTTGATCGGCTCGATCAGGACATCCCGCCCGTGTTTCGCCGCCTCGGCCGCCGCCCAGCGCAGGTTGGCCACATAGACCGGCCGCACGTCCTCGCGCTCCTGCCCCGCGTCAACCAGACCGGCCATGAGGTGAATACGCGGGCAATCCAGCGCCTCGGCATAGGCCAGGGCCAGCAGCACACCGGCGCGGAACTCCGCCTCGCGGCCCGGCACGGCGGCCGTGCCCTTGTCACCGGCCTGGTCCCAGGCCCGGGCAATGGACGCCGCATCGGTTCCGCCCGGCGGCGCGTTGAACAGCACCTGCTGCAGGCCGTTGCCCTTCAGGCGCGCGGCCAGTTCATCCTTGCTGAAGGCATAAGGAAAAAGAAACTCCACCGCCTTGAAACCGTCTTTCGCGGCCGCCTCGAAGCGGTCCAGAAACGGCAACTCGGGGTACATCATGGACAGGTTGGCGGCGAATTTAGGCATGGTGGTGTTTTTGAAATACTATGAAATAGATAGCTGCTAGCGCTTGTAAACAAATGGCTGCAGGCCGATTCGACTCTAAAAAAGCTTACCAGCGGGCGCCGAAGGTCTGGCGCAGCTCGTCGATCTGCGCAGTGGTCAAAGGCTGGACCGGGGCGCCTTCCAGGCACAGCAGCCGGGCGGTTTCCTCAAGCTCTTCCAGCACAGCCATGGCCGCGGCCGGACTCTGGTGCCAGACATTGGGCCCCAGCCGCGCCAGCATCACCGCGCGTAGCGGCGTGCCCTGCCGGCCGTAACGCGTGATGGCCTGCGCCACCAGCGCCGCCGCCGCCGGGTCGCCCGGGCGGTGGTAGTTGATGACCGGCACATGGCCAACCTTCATGACGAAATAAGGCGTGAGCGCCGGCAGCAACTCCTCGCCGGTGGCACGCAGGCTCAGCGCCACGCAGTGGGTGCTGTGGGTGTGGATCACGCACCGCGTCGCCGGGTCAAATTCGGAGGCTGCCGCGTAAATGCCGGCGTGCAGCGCGATGGTCTTGCTCGCCGTGTCGCCGCTGAGCTGCTTCGCATAAGCGTCGAGCCGGGCCAGCCGCGCCGGGTCCAGAAAACCCAGGCAGGCATCGGTCGGCGTGATCAGGAAACCACCGCCCACCGAGGCGTCGAGCCGAACGCTGATGTTGCCGGCGGTCGCATGCACATAACCGCGGTCGAACAGGCTTTTGCCAACGCGGCAGATCTCTTCCCGGGCCTGGTTTTCGGTGAGTGCGGTCATGCGAGCATCGTAAAGGCTTTGGTAAAGAAATCGTCGGTGCCGAAGTTGCCCGACTTCAGCGTCAGGTGCAGGCCTTCCAGAGGAGCAAGGTCGCACAGGGCATGACACCAGGGCACACCCGGGTCGATCTGCGGGCCGATCTGCATCTGCGTGATGCCCAGCGCCTGCACGCAGGCACCCGAGGTTTCGCCGCCGGCCACCACCAGTTGCCGCACGCCCAGCTGAACCAGGCCGCGCGCCACCGCGGCCAGCGTGTCTTCGACCATCGCGCCGGCTTCTGCCACCCCGAGCCGGCCCTGCACCGCCTTCACGTCGCCGCTGTCGGCGGTGGAATACACCAGCACGGGCCCCTGCGCCAGCAAAGGCTGGGCCCAGGCCAGCACCTCGGCCGCCACATCCGCACCCGAGGCGATGCGCAGTGGGTCGATCGCCAGCGCCGGATGGCCCTGCTTCATGAAGTCCAGCACCTGCCGGTTGGTTGCCAGCGAGCAGCTGCCCGACACCACTGCCTGCAGGCCGCGGGCGGCCGGCAAGCGGCTGGCCTGATCCGAAGGCGTGATGCCGAAGTTGGCCGGCAGGCCGATGGCCACGCCGGAACCGGCCGTGACCAGGGGCATGTCCTGGAGTGCCGGGCCCAGGCGCAGCAGGTCCTCGTTGGAGACCGCGTCCACGATGGCCACGCCCACACCTTCTGCCTGCAGTTGCGCCATGCGCTCGCGCACCGCCGCCGCGCCGCGCGCCACCACCGTGTGGGCTATCAGGCCGACACGCCGCTTCGTCTGCGACTGCAGCACCCGCACCAGGTTCGCGTCCGTCATCGGCGTCAGCGGGTGGTTCTGCATGCCGCTTTCGGAAAGCAGCACATCGCCGACAAACAGGTAACCCTTGAACACCGTGCGCTGGTTGTCGGGGAAGGCCGGCGTGGCGATCGTGAAGTCCGTCTGCAGCGCGTCCATCAGCGCCTCGGTCACCGGGCCGATGTTGCCGCGGGCCGTGCTGTCGAAGGTCGAGCAGTACTTGAAATAGATCTGCTGCGCGCCCTGGGCCTGCAGCCAGGCCAGGGCAGCCAGCGATTCGGCCACGGCCTGGTCAGGCGGCACGGTGCGTGATTTGAGTGCGACCACCACGGCATCGACTTCGGCGCCCAGTGGTCCGGATGGCACACCTATGGTTTGGACCACCCGCATGCCGGCACGCACCAGATTGTTGGCCAGATCCGTCGCGCCGGTGAAATCGTCAGCAATACATCCGAGGCTGATCTTGTTCATGGCTTTTTCGGCAGTTCAATGCCCGGAAAAATCTTGATCACCGCGCTGTCGTCCTCTTTCGCAAAACCGGCCGTCGAGGCCTGCATGAACATCTGGTGCGCGGTGGAGGACAGCGGCAGCGGGAATTTGCTGGCGCGCGCCATGTCGAGCACGATGCCGAGGTCTTTCACGAAGATGTCCACCGCCGACAGCGGCGTGTAGTCGGCCGCCAACACGTGGGCCATGCGGTTCTCGAACATCCAGCTGTTGCCCGCGCTGTGCGTGATCACCTCGTAGAGCGCGGCCGGATCCACCCCTTCGCGCAGACCCAGCGCCATCGCTTCGGCAGCCGCGGCGATGTGCACACCCGCCAGCAACTGGTTGATGATCTTGACCTTGCTGCCGGCACCGGCCGCGTCACCGAGCTTGTAGACCTTGGCGGCCATCGCGTTGAGCACGGGTTCGGCCCTGGCATACGCGGCCGGCACACCGGCGCTCATGATGGTCATCTCGCCGCTGGCGGCCTTGGCGGCGCCGCCGGAAATCGGGGCGTCGATGTACAGCAGGCCGAGTTCGGCCAGGCGTTTTTCCTGGGCCATGGACCAGTTCGCGTCCACCGTGGAGCACATCACAAACACGCTGCCGGGCTTCATGGCCGCCGCACAACCATCGGGGCCATACAACACCGACTCGGTCTGCGCCGCATTGACCACCACCGACACGACCACGTCGCAAGCCGCCGCCAGCTCGGCCAGCGAGGCGCAGGCGACACCGCCGCCCTCGGCAAAAGCCTGCGCCACCCCGGGCCGCACATCAAACACAAACACCCGGTAACCGGC
>NZ_CALRVW010000034.1:0-40432 GCF_943371715.1 Polaromonas sp. YR568
CTCCCCCGAACTGTGCGCCGCCGACTGCGCTGAGGTTGCCGGCCAGCGTGATGGTGGGCGTGCCTCCTGCTGCTTCGAGTGTGATGGTCCCGGCATTGCCGCCCGAAGCCACCCCTGCAACGCCGTTCCCGCCCGTCGTGGTGATCGCCACCGCCGACACGTTGCCTCCCGTAGAGGTCAGCGTCACAGCTCCGCCTCCTCCGCCCGTCTGGTTCGCTCCGTTGCCAGCGCTTCCGCCGGCGCTGATGGCACCGACGCTCAGAGCTCCGCCGGCGGTGATATTCACCGAGCCCGCGTTGCGGCCAACGCTGTTCGTGCCGGCCGTGCCGCCCGTCGTGGTGATCGTGCCCGTCGTCACAGATCCGCCCGCAGTGATCTGCACATTTCCACCGTCTGAACTTGCAGCTCCCGTCGTGGTAATCGTGCCCAGCACCAGGGCGTTTGCGTCGTTGATGTTGACGTGACGTCCGCTGACGATAGAGACAGCGCCCGTGAAGTCATTTGCGGCATTGCTCAGCGTCACATCGTTGGTAGCGCCTGCGGTGATACCCGTCGTGCCGCCCACAATCACCGCGCCGGTCTGGGTGATGGCGCCGGCAGCCACGAGTGCCAGGTTGCCCGTCGCGGCGCTGCCGGTGCCAGCATTGATGCCGCCAACGACTACCGCGTTGGCATCGGTGTAGGAAATGGCCGCAGCAGTGCGATCACTGTCGGCGCTGTTGCGTGTCTGCAAAATGATACTTGCCGCATCGTTGCCGGCGTTTGCCAGGGTGATGGCTGCCGGCGTGTCATTCAGCGTCTTGGCGGACAGCGTTCCAGCCTTGATGGCGCCACTCTGCGTGATGGCGCCGCCGGCAATCAGCGTGACGTCGCCACCCACCCCGGTGCCGTTGTTGATGCCCGACACCGCTACGACGTTGCTGTCGGTATATTGGATGGCGGCGCTGGCGTTGGCCAGGCCTGGTGCTGCCGCCGTGCCAGTGCGCGCCTGCAGATTCACTGTGACGGCGTCGTTGGCCGTATCGGTCAGCGTGATCGCAGAACCCGCCGCATCGGCCGTCGTCGCTGTCAGTATGCCGGCCTTGATCGCCCCGCTTTGTGTGATCGGACCACCGGCAATCAGCGTGACGTTCCCTCCAGCGCCCGTGCCACTGTTGATCCCCGAGATCCCTAGCGCACCAGCGCCCGTGTATTGAATGGTCGAGGCCACGTTGGCCGCACCAACCGCAGCCACTGTCCCGGCACGCGCCTGCAGATTGACCGTGGAAGCCGTGTTGCCCGCATTGGTTAGCGTGATCAGACCAGTTCCTGCAGTGGCATTGGCCGTGGTTGCTGTCAGCGTGTTCGCCTTGATCGCGCCCGTCTGCGTGATGGCGCCGCCTGCGAGCAGCGTCACGTCGCCGCCCGCGCCCGTGCCGCTGTTGATGCCCGAGACCGCTACTGCGTTGCTGTCCGTATATTGAATTGCCGCGTTGGCGTTGGCCGCGCCAGGCGCCGCGGCGGTCCCATCTCTTGCCTGCAGGTTGACCGTCGCCGCATTGTTGCCCGCGTTCGTCAGCGTGATCGCAGCGCCGGCCGCATTGGCCGTGGTTGCAGTCAGCGTGCTGGCCACGATTGCGCCTGTCTGGCTGATCGCACCGCCTGCGAGCAGCGTTACCGTTGACAAGGACTGCGCCGCAGCCACGCCGATCGCGCTCGCGTCGGTATAAGCGGTGGCGCCTGCGACGTTGGCAGAATCGGCCAGGTTCCTGGCCCTCAGGTTCACCGTATCCACCTCATTGCCCGCATTGGTCAGCGTTATTGCCGCACCCGCATTGATCAGGGTTGTGGCATTGAGCGTGGGCGCAGTGATGGCCGCGCTTTGTGTGATGGCCCCTCCCGCCCGAACTGTCAGGGAAGTCGCCAACGTCGAGCCATTCAGTACGATCGCATTGCTGTCGGTCAGCGCCGCGTTGTTGCCGGACGTGATGCCCACAGAGGCAAAGTTGTTGGCAGCATTGGTCAATGTGATGTCGTTGCCCGCACCCGCTGCCAGGGTGGCCGCACCTGTCACGGCCAGCGCCCCTGTCTGAGTGATTGCCCCGCTCGTGTTGATACCCAGGGTCCCCGATACAGTCGATGTGCCCAAAATCAGGGCGTTGGCATCGGTGATGCCAACGTTCAAGCCCGTGGTGACCGAGACAGCACCGGCGAAATCGTTGCCAGCGTTGTTCAGTGTCACGTTGTTGGTAGCGCCAGCAGTGATACCCGTCGTGCCCTTTATTGCCAGCGAAGTCGCCCCCAGTTGACTGACCGCGCCGCTACTGCCCACCGAGAGGTTTCCAGTCCCAGTGCCCCCGGTGGTATCGATGCTTCCGAGGGTTTTGGCACCCGTCCCGGTGATGGCGACGTTGCCACCATTCGTCACCAGGCTGCCCGACGCGCCGAAAGTGGTTGCAGCACTTGCGCTGAGGTTCACATTGAGCGCATTGCTGGTACTGGAAATCGCATTGTTGACAAACATGCTCCCGGCGGCCGTCA
This sequence comes from Polaromonas sp. YR568, assembly GCF_943371715.1. GTDB lineage: Bacteria > Pseudomonadota > Gammaproteobacteria > Burkholderiales > Burkholderiaceae_C > Polaromonas. Next base: position 2,521 of record NZ_CALRVW010000034.1, read on the forward strand.
AGGTCAAAGTGGCGGCCGCGCCTGACGATTTCGTGATGGAGTCAACGACCGTGATGTTGCCGGCCTGGGTACCGGTACCGCCGGTCACCACGTTCACACTGGTACCGCCGTTGAGCGCCGCCTCCAGCTGGTTTCTGTCAGCAATCGCGTTATCTGCGGTCGGGGTGTAGGTCGGGCTGACAAACGTGCCGCCGCTGGAAGCGCCGTTGACAATACTGACGTTGCGCGGGTCCAGAAGCCAGACGCCACCGGTGCCTTGCACGCCCGACGCATCGACGCTGCCCGTGGCGCGCAAAAACTCCTTGCCTGAGGTTTCCACCAGGCCGCCGTTACCGCTGAGGCTTCCGCCACGGGCCGTGATGGCGCCCTCAAAAACCGTTGCCTCATTGGCCCACAGGACAACTTTCCCGCCATTTCCGCTCTCTAACGCATCGGCCCGGATCTGGCTACCCGCGGCCATATGGGTGTAGGAAGCGTTTTGTACCGACGCGTTGGTCCCCTGGTAGTCGCCACCGACCAGCGCCGTGCCGCCCCCCGAGTTCCCCGAAACGTCAATGGCCGCCCCCGTCGCAAGCACCACCTTGTCGCCCAGCACCTGCACCGTGCCCCCGGTCTGGCCGGTTGCAACGCCGCTGGCGTCGAGTGTGCCCGCCACATGTACCACGCCGCTGCGTCCGCCACTGAGCACAATCATGCCGTTGCGCTCGGTCGCGGACGTAGCGCGGATCACACCCGTCTGGTTGACCACCGTGGCCATCGCATCACCCAGCGCGCTGGCCAGCACCGCCACCTGGCCTCCGTTTGCAGTAATCACGCCACTGTTGGAGGCCACCGCATTGGCCGCAGCCGCATCCACCGAGAAGCTCACCAGACCCACGCCCGAGGTATCTATCGAAACACGCGACCCCGCCACCAGCCCGACCGCGCCGCCGTCCGCCTGGATGGCGCCGGTATTGCTCACACCCGGTGCAGCCAGCAACACGTAGCCGCCGCGCGCGGCCCGGATGTTTCCGCCGTTGGTCACGATCCCGGCGTTGCCGCTGCTGCTGAAGGTGTAGCGGCCGGCCATGAAGTCTTCGTTGCTGAGGGCCAGGGTCGACGCGACCAGGCCGCCCACATGGACCTGCGCACCGGGCGCAAACATGACACCGGCGGGGTTGATCAAGAACACCTGACCATTGGCGCTGAGCGAGCCATAAATGGAAGAGGGCGCAGCGCCCACCACCCGGTTCAGCGCGACCGAGGCCGCACCAGGCTGCACAAACTGCATGGACTGCCCCGTGCCGATATTGAAGCTCTGCCAGTTCAGGATGGCTTTGTCGCTGCCCTGGGTGACCACCATGGCATTGGCGTTGGGTGTGCTGATGTTTGCCTGGCCGGCCACGAGGCTGGCGCCCTCGGGCAAGGCCGTCGCCAGCGTTGAAAAGCCCGCCAGCATGGCTGCCAGCAGGCGCGACAAGACACGGCCGCTGCGCAGGCGATACGTGGCGGTGAGCTTGCGTGACAGGCGAACCACCACCGTGCGAACCGCCCAGGGGCGGTAGGCGCCGTGTTTTGCGGATGGATGGGTCATGGCTGTTTTCTTGCGCCGCAGCTCAGAACCACTTCTGGGCGGACACCCAGGCGCGCGGGGAACGATCCGGATCGCCGGTGGAAGGCGTGGACCGGGTCGTGCGCCAAGCCAGGTAGGTGGTGATCAGGAAATTGTTGACTCGCCCGGCCAGCGCGCCTATGCCCACGGAGCCCAGGGCGATCCGGTTGGTGACGCCGGGTACCGCAGAATCATCCTGGTTGAACCGGACCGTTCCGTAGTCATAAAAGGCCGCCAGGCTCACCGGCTCGCCGGCCAGCGTGACGGGCGCCGGCAACTGATAACGGTACTCGAGATTGAGCAGCAGCCCGGCGTCCCCGATGCCTTCGCCCACCGGGTAGCCCCTCACCCCGTTGGGGCCGCCCAGCGCCATTTTTTCGGCGGAGGCAAGGTTTCGGGAGGCCAGCTGGGTCTGAAAGCCCAACAACACACTGGACGCGCTGCCGAACAGCTGGGTGCGCTGGAATTCGAGGTTGAGCTTGCCGAAGCCGCCTGCGGTGCGCAGCCCGCCGGGGCCCTGGTCGAAACCGAGGCTGATCGCATCCAGCCGGGTGCGTCCCAGCGTCCCGGTCAGGGCGTAACTGCTGGAGCCGCCGGCTCCGACCACGTCATCGGAGAAATTGCCCAGCAAGCCGATGCGCGCCGATGCAATGCGGCGCTCACTGTCGTTGGCCGGAGTGGCGATCTGGTCGCTGAATTTCTTGTGTTCCAGGCTGAACAGGCCATACAGGTTGTTGTCGCGCGAACGGATCAGCGGCCGGGTCAGGGAAACGCCCAGGATGTCCGCCTTGCCGGTGGCCCCCAGCGCTGCAAATTGTTCGCCCAGGGCGTAGTCGGTCCGGGCGGCACTGACCGCGAGCCGGGTTCCGGCGGCATCGACGGGAACCGCGTACGCCAGGCGGTACAAATTGCTGCGTGTCGCGTTGCTGGTCTGGACGCGCGCACTGAACACATCGCCGCGCCCCAGCAGGTTGCTGACATTGAGGTTGGCCGACACATGCAGGGGCCCGGCCGCGCGTGCGCCGAAGTTGTCCACTGCTACCGAGCCATCCACCTGCGGACCCCGCGCCCGAATCGTCACGGTCACGTCGGCCTGCCCGGGTCGCTGGCCCGGCTCGACGGTGGCGCTGGCTTCCACGCCGGCCAGGTCCCGCAGAAGCAGCACAGGCTTGTCCAGCAGGTATTCGCTGATCAACGCCCCGGGTTGCAGATTGGCGCCCACCACGCGTCGGGCGTAGGACGCCGACCCGTTGTCGCCCTCGAACTGAACAAGGACCCTGCCGATGCGCGCCTCGATCACGGCAATGGTGACTGTCCCGCCGACCGCCTGGAAGGCTTGCTCGGGCAGATAGGCTTCCGTCAGAAGGTAACCCTGCGCCCGGTAATACCGGCTGACAAGGGCTGCGGCTTCGGTCAGTCCTGCCAGGTCGGTCGTCCGGCTGACGCGATCCGCCAGCAGGGCCGCCAGGGTTTCCTGGTCAAAGAGGCTGTTGCCTTCGAAGCGGAACCCGGCCGGCGTGATGGACACCGCGGCCTGAACCGGCAGGACCGGTTTTCCGGCAGGCAGGCTGATCGGCGGCGCGCCCGGCTTCGGCAGCAGGGGAATCTGGCGTTGCGGCTCCTGCAGGGTACCGGCGTCCGGCCGGCGGACTGTCTGGGCGAAAACAGACGAGCCGCCCGGGGCCGAAAGCACCAGACAGGAAACCAGCAAAAAACGAGGCCGCAGGCAGTGACGCTTCAAAGAAAATTTGATTGTTAAAAATATTTACACAAGGCAACAAATCGTATTAAGCACTTATTGGGCCTTTCGTCAACAGTCACGCGGGCCTGTTGATGGAAACGACTTACATATGTCGTAACCACCAAACAAAACTGGGGGATTTTTCTCAAGTCAAGGCGCAGAAAGCGACCTGACCTGGAAGCGAAAGACCACGCTGGCGATAACTTCTATCCTTGCGGTAGCCAATCTCAATTGGCCAGCTAGATAGTCAATACATATAGTGGCTAGAACTTCAATAATTTTCAGCTATCGATTAATCCGAACTGAAAAACTGACATTTCCTCCACCAGAGCCCAAGGAGTCTGAAGATGGCCAAGCTTGTACGTGCCAATTTGCCCACATTGAAAAAAACAGCCAGTTACTACGTGGTTCACGTCACGGTGGCCGCCGGGGTGGCGTATGCCGTGACCGGCAACCTGCTGCTGTCCCTCACGCTGAGCCTGCTCGAGCCAGCGATTCAGGCCATCGCCTTTTTCTTCCACGAAAAGGCCTGGCAGCACTGGGGCGGCCGGGCCGCCGCAACACCGTCTGCGATGGGCGCCAGCGCCTGAATTCCCGCAATCTGTACTATCGGCCGCCCGCGTCGGTCTGCATCCCAAGCGCGCCGCCCGCTCGGCTGCGGTCACAGCGGGTATTGCCGCAAACAGTGGCCGACAACGGTGATCGTTCACCGTACAGCACGTAAGAGCCGGCAACAGGCGCTGCCCCCGAACAAGTGCCCCCGATGCGCCTCTGATCTTTGTGAAAAAGTCAAAAGCGCTGCACTGGTTTGCGTAGATCCACGTACTAGGGTTTTCCCCTTGGACGCCCTACAATCGCAGACCTTACAAAAAATTGACGGCCCTGCCGGGGCCGCCGCTCAGGAGACAACTTCATGCCCGCCGTGCCAGCCACCCCCGACAGCCAGGAAAAACGCGACGAGCTGCGCCGTGCCGCACTGGAATACCACGAGTTTCCGACCCCCGGCAAGATCGCGATTGCAGCCACCAAGCAGCTGGTCAACCAGCGCGATCTGGCGCTCGCCTACTCCCCCGGCGTCGCTGCCCCGTGCGAAGAAATCGTCAAGGACCCGAATGCGGCCTTCAAATACACCAGCCGCGGCAACCTGGTGGCGGTGGTGACCAACGGGACAGCCGTGCTGGGCCTCGGTGACATCGGCCCGCTGGCCTCCAAGCCGGTGATGGAAGGCAAGGGCGTGCTGTTCAAGAAGTTCGCGGGCATTGACGTCTTCGATATTGAGATCGACGAAAAAGACCCGGCGAAGCTGGTCGACATCATTGCCTCGCTGGAGCCCACCTTCGGCGCCATCAATCTCGAAGACATCAAGGCGCCGGACTGTTTCTACATCGAGCGCGAACTGCGCAAGCGGATGAAAATCCCGGTGTTTCATGATGACCAGCATGGCACGGCCATCACGGTTGGCGCCGCCATCCTGAACGCCCTGAAGGTGGTCGGCAAGCTGCCGACGCAGGTCAAACTGGTGACCTCGGGCGCGGGCGCCGCGGCGCTCGCCTGCCTGGGACTGCTGCTCAAGCTGGGCATTCCTCGCAGCAACATTTTCGTGACGGATCTGGCCGGCGTGGTCTACGAAGGACGCACCGAGCTGATGGACGAAGACAAGATCCAGTTTGCGCAGAAGACCTCGGCGCGGACTCTGGGTGAGATCATCGAAGGTGCGGACATTTTCCTGGGCCTGTCGGCGGGCGGCGTGCTCAAGAAGGACATGGTCAGCAAGATGGCCGCCAGGCCCATCATTTTTGCGCTGGCCAATCCCAACCCTGAAATCACGCCCGAAGATGTCAAGTCGGTACGTGATGACGCCATCATGGCCACCGGCCGCACCGACTACCCGAACCAGGTCAACAACGTCCTGTGTTTCCCCTACATTTTCCGCGGCGCGCTGGACGCCGGCGCCTCCACCATCACGGTCGAGATGGAAATTGCCGCGGTGCATGCCATTGCCGAGCTGGCGCAGGCCGAGCAGAGCGAGGTGGTAGCCGCTGCCTACACCGGCGAGCAGCTTGCGTTCGGGCCGGAGTACCTGATTCCCAAGCCGTTTGACCCGCGCCTGATGATGAAGATCGCGCCGGCTGTGGCGCAGGCGGCGGCCGACAGCGGTGTGGCGCTGCGACCGATCACCGACATGGACGCTTATCGCGAGAAGCTGCAGAGCTTTGTCTACGCGTCGGGCACGACCATGAAACCGATTTTTGCGGCCGCCAAGAAGGCCGTCAAAAAACGCGTAGCCTACGCCGAGGGCGAGGAAGAACGCGTGCTGCGGGCCTGCCAGATCGTGGTGGACGAGGGCCTGGCCCGGCCGACGTTGATCGGCCGGCCCGCCATCATTGCCCAGCGCATCGAAAAATTCGGCCTGCGGCTGAGGGAAGAGCTTGACTACGACGTGGTCAACGTCGAGCAGGATCACCGTTACCGCGACTTCTGGCAGACCTACCATCGCCTCATGGAGCGCCAAGGCGTGACCGTGCAGATGGCCAAGATCGAGATGCGCCGCCGCCTGACGCTGATTGCCGGCATGCTGCTGCACAAGGGCGATGTGGACGGCCTGATCTGCGGCACCTGGGGCACCACCGCTCACCACCTAAACTACCTGGACCAGGTGATCGGTAAGCGCCCGGGCGTCTGCACCTACGCCTGCATGAACGGCCTGATGCTGCCGGACCGCCAGGTGTTTCTGGTCGACACCCATGTGAACTACGACCCCACGGCCGAGCAACTGGCCGAGATCACGACCATGGCTGCTGAGGAAATGATGCGTTTTGGCATCAAGCCCAAGGCCGCGCTGCTGTCACACTCGAATTTTGGTTCCTCCAATCTTCCGAGCGCCCTGAAAATGCGCCACACCCTTCAATTGCTGCGCGACGAAGCCCCGTGGCTGGAAGTAGACGGTGAAATGCACGGCGATGTGGCGCTGGACCCTGCGGCGCGCACCGCGGTCATGCCCAACAGCACCCTGTCCGGCGAGGCCAATTTGCTGGTCCTGCCCAACATCGATGCGGCTAACATTGCCTACAACCTGCTCAAGACGGCAGCGGGTGGCAACATCGCCATCGGCCCGGTCCTGCTGGGTGCCGCCAAGCCCATGCACATCCTGACCGCCAGCACCACGGTGCGCCGGATTGTCAACATGACAGCCTTGACCGTGGCAGACGCCAACGCTTCCCGATAAGCCCTTTTTAGACAGCTAGCACTAACTTATAGACGCCCTGAATCAGAAACAGACTGCCTGAATTTTGGGCAGGCCCTTGCGTTTTTCTTTGGGATGCGTCAAACTCTACCTCTTGAAATTTAAGGGTTAACCCGGCAACTGCTCAGCAATTAGCGGTTGGCTCTGGTTCAAGAAAGACGGATTTTTCCATGTTGCGAAAAAGTGGGGCCGGTTGGCGGCTAGCCGCAGCAGTCGTTCTGGCTGCTTTGAGCACGGGGTTCAGCCCGTCCGGGGTAGAGGCCAAAGGGCCCGTCCCCGCGGCAGAAGTCAGCACGATTTCAGTCGCGGCGCTGCCGGAGCAGGGACGCCACATGGTCCGCTTGATTTACCAGGGGGGCCCGTTCAGGTACGACAAGGACGGTTCGGTGTTTGGCAATCGGGAAAGAATACTTCCCGCCAAAAATCGCGGCTACTACCGTGAATACACCGTCAGAACCCCAGGTGAGCGCAGTCGGGGCGCCCGGCGCATCGTTTGTGGTGGTTTTGTACCTACCACGCCCGATGCTTGTTATTACACCGATGATCACTACGCGAGTTTTCGCAGAATCGCTCAATAAGGTTCAACAGTGATCGTCAACTTTGAATTATTGACTTAAGAAAGAGACGCGGAGATGGAAACACCACTTCGTACTGTGAGACCCAATATCGTGCAGTCCATACGCGCCTTCCGCGTGCAGGACCTGCAAGATGCCGCCACCCAGCTTGGCCACCATTTCCTCTATGCCAACCTGGGCAACGCCCAGAGCAAGCAGGATGTGCTGGACATGATCGCGGCACAGTACACCTTCCCGGCGCATTTTGGCAAAAACTTTGATGCGCTGTACGACTGCATGACGGACCTGGTTCACAAGTCCGGCCCGCAGCCCGGCTTCATTGTCCTGCTGGAGCAAATCCCTGCGAATGCAAAATTTGACAAGGAAGCACGCGAGCAGCTGTTGGATATCTTCAGGGATGCTGCGGACTACTGGGCGGATCGAAAAATCCCGTTCAGATGTTTCTATTCTTTTCTGTAGCCCGCTCCCCAGACATTGGCCAAGGGGATCGGGCGAATGAGGCCCAGCAAGCAAACAGCGCAGACGGCGAAGAGCCGATGCCAACCGACAAACTGCTCGACGTGTCGCCACTGGCGCTGCGCATGAGCAGCCCGTTCAACGCGGGATACTGGTTGGCCGCTGCCTGATACATTCTTGCAAGCACGCAAAAAAAGCCCGTTGTTCGACGGGCTTTTTTCATGGCGAACCGCCGTCGTACTGATGCCAAAAAGGGCTGTCAACGCCTAATGGAGGGCCGTTATTAGCTACCAATTCGATAGCAAAAATGACGCCCGACCAAGGGCTCAGGCAGCCGGCCCGTTTTCCAGCGCCTGGGCCAGCGCCACATATTCAGCCACCGGCACCTCCTCGGCGCGGCGCTGCACATTGAAAGGCGGGCTGTGGAGCCGCTGCTCGAGCCACTGGCCCAGCGAGTGGCGCAGCAGCTTGCGGCGCTGGCTGAAGGCCACACGCACGACCTCGCTCAGCAGCTTGACATCCACCTTCTCCGGCGCAGCCCGGGGCACCATGCGAACCACCGCGCTGTCCACGCGCGGCGGCGGGTCAAAACTCTGCGGCGGCACAAACAGCACGTTCTCCATCGCATATCGCCACTGCAGCATCACGCTGAGCCGGCCGTAGTCGCTGGTCGCGGGGCGGGCCACCATGCGGTCGATCACCTCTTTTTGCAGCATGAAATGCTGGTCTTCAATGACTTCCACCGCGTCGAGCAGGTGGAACAGGATGGGTGTGGAAATGTTGTAGGGCAGGTTGCCCACCACCCTGAGCTTGCCGCTTTCTCCTCCTGCCGCTTCGGTCGCGGTGCCCGCGCGGACTGAGGCGTCGACCTGCACCTGCCGGGCCAGCTGCCTGAAATCCACCCGGAGCACATCGGATTCGACCACCGTCAGTTGGGGGTGCGCGCGCAGCTGCCGGGCCAGATCACGGTCCAGCTCGATCACCGTCAAGTGTCCGAGACGTTCGGCCAGGGGTTGGGTCAGGGCCGCCAGACCGGGGCCGATTTCCACCATGGCCTGGCCAGGCAGAGGAGCAATCGCCTGCACGATGTCTTCGATGATGGCGCGGTCGGTCAGGAAATGCTGCCCGAAGCGCTTGCGGGCAATATGTTTCATTGCCCTGCGTGGGGACCAGACCCGAGCCGCTCGTCAGCCCAGATGGCTGTTGAACGTGAGGGTTTCTGACGCAAGCCGGGGCCGCGAGTCCGGCTTTGCAGGTCCGCAGACGCAGCCGCCCCCTCGGGGCTGATGTCTGCGGCTCCAGACCTGCTTGAGCAGGTTTGGACAGGCATCAGAAGCGAGGCCTCTGGCAAGCGGCGGCCTGCAAGGCGCAGGGAGCGACACGCAGTGCGCGACGGTGGGTGCCTCATCACTGCGGCGGGTCCCGGTATTCCACATAGGCACGGCCGCGCACTTCCTGCGCCCAGGCACTGTAGGCCTCCTCGAACTTTTTCTCGCGCAACGATGCACGCACCATTTCACGCTGCTCGCGCGGCGACAGCTTGGTGTTGCGCCGCTCCAGCACCTGGATCAGGTGAACGCCGAAACGCGACACGACGGGATCCCCGACCTGGCCGGGCGCGAGGCTGTTCATGCGCTCCTCGAACTCGGGCACAAACTGGCCGGGACCGGCCCAGCCCAGGTCACCGCCGTCCTTGGCCGAGGCGTCCTGGCTGTTCTCGCGGGCCAGCGCGGCAAAATCGGCCTGTCCGGCCGCGATGCGCTTCTGGAAATCGGCCAGCCGCGCGACGGCGGCCGCCTCGCCGAGCTGGGCCGTGGGGCGCAGCAGGATATGACGGGCGCGTGTCTCCACCACCGTGGCGCCCGGCATGCCGGCGCGTTTTCGCTCCAGCACCTTGAGCACGTGGAAACCGGCACCGCTGCGCACCGGCCCGGCGATCCCTCCGACCGGTACACTTTTCGTCGTCTCGACAAAAAGCTCCGGGTAGCGGTCGGCCGGGCGCAAGCCCATCTGACCGTCGGCGCTGCGCCCTGGCGCCGTGGAAAACTCGCTCACCAGCGCGGTAAAGTCCGTCCCGCTGCGCGCACGCTCTGCCGCCAGCTGTGCCCTGGCCTGCAGACTGGCGACCTGGGCCGGGGTGGCGTTTTCGGGAACGACCACCAGGATCTGCGCGAGGTTGAGCTCCTGCACGGCGGGATCAGCACCGGCCTCCTGCTCGCGAATGAACTGCTCCACTTCCTGGTCGCTGACCTTGGCCTGGGACTCGAGTTCGCGTTCCCGGACCCGGGTCAGCAGGATTTCATTGCGCAGGTCGTTACGAAACTGGGCGAAAGCCAGCCCCTGGGCGGTCACGCGCTGACGCAGCTCCTCGACGGACAGCTGGTTTTGCCGGGCGACATTGAGCACCGCCTCGTCCACCATGGCTTCGCTGACCTGCACCCCCAACTCCCTGGCCAGCTGCAGCTGTGTGCGCTCCACGATGATGCGTTCGAGCAGCAGCCGTGCCAGCTCGTTTTTGGGCGGCAGCGCCGTGCCCTGCTGGGCCATCTGCTGCTCGGTGCGCAGCATGCGCGCGCGCACCTCGTTGTTGGTGATCGGCTCGGAGTTGACCACCGCCACGATGTAGTCGGCCTGCCGCTGTACACCAGCTCCCGCACCCAGGGTTCCCAGACCCGGCACCCGCAACTGGCCGGGCGGCCTCAGGACCTGGGCCTGCGCGGAAAGGGCGGGCAAGCCCAGCACCAGCGCGAGCGCGGCGGCGCAGCGAAAGCCAGGACGAGGGAAAAAGCTGGATTTAGTCATAGTTGGTAAAGCGGCTGGGTGTCGTGCCCTGCTCACGCAGGTATTGGTAACGCGGGATGTTGGCTTTGAGGGTTTTCAGCGGGTTGGCACCAATGCGTGAGAAACCGACAAACTCCAGCTGGAACAGGATACGCGTATTGTTGGCTTTGGATGAAGAGGCCGCCAGAGCGGTGCCAAGCTGGGTCCGCTCCAGAACCACCCGCCCGATCCAGCAGCAGCCGTCGTATTCAATGCCCAACACCATGTCCACGAATTTCTTGTCGGGCACACTGTAGTTCAACCGACCGACGCTGTACCAGCGCCCGGCGCCCTGGCCACGCCCGGCACCCAAGTCCTTGCCCTTGTCGCCCCACAGATCATTGATCGGCCATTGCCAGCCCACATCAAACTGCTCACTGACATTGCGCTGACGACGGTAGGCCGCACTGATCACGCGGTAGTTGCCAGGGTTGTAACGGGCACCCACCGTCGAACGCTGGGAAATGCTGGTCTTCGGGTTGTACTGGACGGTGCTGTCCAGTGACCAGGCCTTTGTCAAATTCACCGAGCCGCCGAACAACAAGTCACTGAAACGATCCGTCACCGGTACGCCCCCGGGCAAGGTGACCCGCTGGTCCTTGAAGCGCAGACGCTGGGCCACGCCCACGCGCAAGGCCTCGGCGCCGCTCTCCGGCTCCAGCAGGCGCGAAGTCAGGCCGAGCGTCAGCAGGTTGGAGTCCGAGATGCGGTCGTTGCCAACAAACGCATTTTCGGTGAACACCGTCGCGAAATTGAAGTCGTTGGCACCCGAGTCGTAGTTGGGCAAAGAACTCTGATCGCGATAGGGCGTGTGCACATAAAACGCGCGCGGCTCAAGCGTCTGGGTGTAGGCTCGTCCGAAAAACCCGGTGTCGCGCTCAAACGTAAGGCCGCTGTCCAGACTGAAGGTAGGCACCGTCCGGGAGGCCGTGCGTGAACCATTGGCCAGCGGACCATCAAACTGGTAAGTCGTGGTGTTGAGCATCAACTTGGGCGTGATGTATCCCTCCGGCCGGATCCACGGCCGGCTGATCTGTGCCAGAGCAAACGCGCGATTGGCATTGGGCTGCCCGGTCAGCCGTTGGTCCGACTCAAAACGGGTGTAGTCCGTGCTGATGGAATAGTCAAGCCCCGCCAGCCCGCCCACCGGCACATTGAAGCGGTTGTACGCGGCGGTGAGCTGCGGCATGCGGTCATAAGGGGGCACGATGGGCGAGGTCACATCCTGCAGCGTCTGGTACTTGAGGGCGCGCAGCGTGGTCGAAAAATAGCCGCGCCCCCAGCTGAGGGTGGCATCGCTGGGCAGCAGCCGTTGGGTCAACAAGGTGCTCGCGCCCGCACTGCCAAAGCCTGAAAAATCGCGCCAGTAGTTATCGTCGCTAACCCGGTTCAAATTGAGGTTGATGCCTATACCGCCGATAGCCGGTATGCCCGAGTTGAAACTTCCGCTGTGCAGGTAGTTGTAGGACCACCGGTTTGCGTTGCGCAGCTGGTCATTGGGCAGCAAGCTGGCGCGCAATTCCCCCTTGTAGCCGGGCTCCAGATAACGAAACTCGCCGGCCAGGTCCACCCCGCGCTTGCTCATCAAGGTTGGCGAGAAAGTGGCATCACGGTTGGGCGCAATATCAAAATAGTAGGGCACGGTCACGGCCGTGCCACTGAGACTGTCGATCGCCAGTGTTGGCGGCAGTACGCCCGACTTGCGCTTGTCGCTGAGCGGGAAGCTGAAGGTGGGCGCCGCCAGAATCGGCACATTCATGAAACGCAGGACACCGCCCGAGGCCTCGCCCACGTCTGCTTCCCTGTCGAGCTTGAGTGTGGTCGCGTTGACAATCCACGCGGGCATCCAGCTCGGACCCTCGCCGCGCTGGCAGGTGGTGAAGGTGGCGTTTTGTGCCACCAAACGCTTGTCGTCCAGGAAATCGATGCGGGTGGCCGAGCCATATCCGTCGTTCTGCAAAAACCGGTAGTCCGGCCTCAGGAAAAAGCCCTCGAAGGTGTCAAGCTTGATTTCCAGTTCCGGCCCGTTGTACAGGTTGCCCGAACTGTTGACGCGCACATTGCCCCGGGCCTTGACGATGTCGGTCGGCTGGTCGTACTCGATCCGGTCGGCGCGTATCGCCGAACCGCCGCGGCGCAGTTCAGCCTCCCCGTCCACCACGGTTTCGAGATCCGGTCGGCCCGACACGCGGTTGCCAAACACAAAGGTCGGCAGTTCGATGCCCGGGCCGCCCGGCGGCTGTTCAGCCAGCATGGACGAGCTTCGGAGCAGCACCGGTGCGCCATCCGTGGTTTTTACCCCCGGCAGTTCCTGCGCCTGCCCGGGAGCCGTCGCTGGGCCTTGGGCGTAAGCCGACCCGCCATGCCCCAGGCCCAGCATGGTGCAGGACACAAGGCTGAGGACGGCATGGGCGACCGGAGAATGAATAAAACGCGAGCGGGATGCGCGATGCATCGGAAGTATGAGATAAACCCGTTTGTGAAAGCTGGGCCGATTATCCTATGCCCACCCCACCCTTTCCCATCTTTTGATGTATCCCTTTGAGGCAGGCCGAAAGACCGCATGACCGAATCCCCCCTTGTCTGGCCGGATGCCACCCGCGCCAGCGCGTTTTCCGCCTGGCTACAGGCCCAGACCGCCCCCCACGGCCTGCTGCCCGAAACCGTGCATCCCGCCTCGGCCGACGCCAGTTTCCGCCGCTATTTCCGGGTGCGCACCGCCGACGGCAGCAGCTGCATCATCATGGACGCCCCGCCTGCGCAGGAGGACTGCGCGCCATTTGTCAAGGTCGCCGGCCTGATGGCCGATGCCGGGCTGGAGGCGCCGCGCGTGCTGGCCTGGGACCGGGCCCAGGGCTTCATGCTGCTGAGCGACCTGGGTGCCCGGACCATGCTCGAGGTGATCGAGCAGCAGCCCGAGGCGCGCCTAGCCCAGTGCGCCTACGACCTTTACCGGCAAGCGATCGACGCGCTGGTCCGCTGGCAGCTGGCCTCGCAGCCGGATGTGCTGCCGCCCTACGATGACGCCCTGCTGTCGCGTGAGCTGGCGCTGTTTCCCGACTGGTATGTGGAAAAACACCGTGGCATCACCATCGACAGTACCCTGCGCGCCAAGCTCGACGGCCTGTTTGCGCAGATCAAGGACAGCAACCTGAACGCACTGGGTGGCGCGCGTGTGTTTGTGCACCGCGACTTCATGCCGCGCAACCTGATGGTGCCGGAAAGCGGCGAGCCGCGGCTCGGCGTACTGGACTTCCAGGATGCCGTTTACGGCCCCATCACCTACGACATCGCCAGCCTGATGCGCGACGCCTTCATCAGCTGGCCGGAAGACTTTGTGCTCGAGATCACCGTGCGTTACTGGGAGCAGGCGCGCAAGGCCGGCCTGCCGGTCGGCGACGATTTCGGCGAGTTTTACCGGGCGGTGGAATGGATGGGGCTGCAGCGCCACCTCAAGATTCTGGGCATTTTTGCGCGCCTGACCCTGCGCGATGGCAAGCCGAAATACCTGGCCGACACGCCACGCTTCATTACTTACGCACGCGCCACCTGTGCCCGCTACCGCCAGCTCGGACCGCTGATGGTATTGCTCGACGAGATTGAAGGCAACGAAACCCGGGTGGGCTACACGTTTTGAGCCTTCCCTTTCATGCCAAATCGGGTCCTGGCCCTTTGTCCACAAGCGCAGACCGCTCTTTATTTCATAGCAACATGCACGTTTCCGAAGGCCGGCTATGACGGCCCGCTTCTATGCCGACCTGCCGCTGCGCACCGGCGACGCGCTGGCCCTGCCGGAACGCGCCGCGCGCCACGTGCAGGTGCTGCGCCTGCAGCCGGGCGACGTGATCACGCTGTTCAACAGCCAGGGCGGCGAGTTCCGGGCGACGATTGAACGCATGGGCCGCAGCGACGTGCAGGTGCGGGTCGACAGCCACAGCCCGGTGGAGCGCGAAACCCGGCGCGCCGTGCACCTGGCGGTGGGCATGCCGGCCAACGAACGCATGGACTGGTTGGTCGAAAAAGCCAGCGAACTCGGCGCGGCCAGCATCGCGCCGCTGATGGCCGAACGCTCGGTGCTGCGGCTCAAGGGCGAACGCGCCGACAAGAAGGTCGCGCACTGGCAGGGCGTCGCCATCGCCGCCTGCGAACAGTGCGGGCGCAACCGGCTGCCGCCGGTGCATGCGGTCGACACGCTGAGCGACTGGCTGGCCGCGCTGCCGCCCGCCTCGCCGGGCGAACCGCGGCTGCTACTGTCGCTGCGCGCCGGCACACAACCGTTGGCGCAAGCCCTGGCAGCGTATGACAGCACCACCCCCGTGACCCTGCTCAGCGGCCCCGAAGGCGGCCTGAGCCTGGCCGAAGAAGACGCCGCGCTGGCGCGCGGCTTTCTGCCGGTGACCTTGGGCCCGCGCGTGCTGCGTGCCGAAACCGCGCCGCTGGCCTGCCTGGCGCTGCTCACCCTGGAAGCCTGAACCATGAACCGCAACCTCTGGCTGCTGGCCATCTGCCAGGGCCTGTTTCTCACCAACAACGTCACCTTCATCGCCATCAACGGCCTGGTCGGGCTGAACCTGGCGCCACTGGGCTGGATGGCCACCCTGCCGGTCATGGGGTATGTGGTGGGCGGGGCGCTGTCGACCGGCATCGTCGCGCGCACCCAGAAGCGTTTCGGCCGCAAGACCTCGTTCCAGCTCGGCCTTCTGGTGGCGGTGCTGTCGGCGCTGCTGTGCTGTTATGCCGCCTACAGCCGGAACTTCTGGCTGCTGGTGGCCGCCACCGTGGTGGCCGGTTATTACAACGCCAACGCCCAGCTCTACCGCTTCGCCGCGGCCGAGCTGGCGCAGCCGGCCTTCCGCGAAAAAGCCGTTTCGCTGGTGATGGCTGGCGGCCTGATCGGCGCGATTGCCGGCCCGAACCTGGCGGCGGGCACACGCAGCCTGACCGCCGTGCCTTTTGCCGGCGCTTACCTGGCGCTGGCGGGCGTGGCACTGCTGGCCATGGCGCTGCTGGCCTTTGTGCAGTTCCCGCCGCCGCCGCCGCAGCAGGCGGCCAGCGGCGGCCGGCCGCTGGGCGAGATCATGCGCCAGCCGGTGTTCATCGTCGCCGCTGCGGCCGGCGCGCTGGGTTTCGGCGTGATGAACCTGCTGATGGCGGCCACGCCGATCGCCATGCAGGTCTGCGGCCTGCCGTTTTCCGACGCCGCGCTGGTGCTCGAATGGCATGTGATCGGCATGTTTGCGCCGGGCTTTTTCACCGGCCACCTGATCAAGCGTTTTGGCACCCTGCCCATCATGGCGGTGGGGCTGGCACTCAATGTGGCCTGTGTGCTGGTGGCGCTGTCGGGCGTCAACCTGCACCAGTTCCTGGTCGCCTTGTTTTTGCTCGGAGTGGGCTGGAACTTCCTGTTCACCGGCGCCACCACGCTGGCCCTGACGGCCTACCGGCCGGAAGAAAAAGACAAAGCGCAGGGCGCGCTCAACTTCTGCGTGTTCGCGGTGCTGGCGCTGTCCTCGCTGGCCTCGGGTGTGCTGGTCACCACCCAGGGCTGGACGCTGCTGAACCTCGGTTCGCTGCTGCCGCTGGGCCTGACTGGTGCCGCGCTGGGCTGGTTGGCGCTGCAGCGGCGCAGCCGCAGCGTCGCCTGACACGCTATCAATTCAGGAGCTGCCCGCGCAATAGGAGTAAAGGCTGACAGCTTTTTTTCCTAAAACCTGGCGTCCAGCCAGGCTTTCAGGCTGGCAAACACCGGCGCCGCGTCCAGCTCGTTGAAGATCTCGTGGTACAGCCCGTCAAAACAGCGCGTGGTCACGACCTGGGCGCCACCATGGCTGGCGGCCGCTTCGGCAAAAGCGCGGCTGCCGGCCGGGTTGACCAGCTTGTCGGCGCCGGCATACATCAGCAGTGTCGGCGTGCGCCAAGTGGCGGCGGCGGCCACCGTGGCCGGCCCGGCGGTTGCGATGAACTTGGCCAGCCGCGCGGAAATTTTGGCATGCACCAGCGGGTCGGCCTGGTACTTGCGGACCACCTGCGGGTCGTGCGAGATGAACTCGGGCTTCACGCCGTTGTTGACACGCAGATTCGGTGCAATCGCCGGCAGGGTGGCCAGCAAAAGTTTCTGGATTGCATTGAGCCCGGGATCGAGCGCCGGCGAGGACATCACCAGGCCTTCAACAGGCCGCAGCCCGAGCGACACAAAACGGCCCGCCACCAGGCCCCCCAAACTGTGCCCCAGCAGGATCAGCGGCAGGGCATCGGCCAGCTCTCCGTCCGCGCGCGGCAGGCGCAGCGAGCGCTGGCGGGTGTCGTCGACCACCTCGGCCAGGTCCTCCAGCAGCAGGGACTCGCTGGACAGGCCGCCGCGCTCGCCGCCCGATTCACCGTGGCCACGCTGGTCGTAGGCGCGCACCGCAAAACCCCAGTCCAGCAAACGACGCGCCACATGCTCGTAGCGGCTCGCGTGTTCGCCGAGACCGTGCACCAGCAGCACCACCGCGCGCGGCGGCAAGGCGTTGTCGGCCTCCCAGGCGTCCATGGGCCACTCGTACAGCGCCAGGTTTTCGCCGTCGCGGGCGGTGAACGGTGCCAGCAAGGGATGGTCCATGGCAGTCCGGCTCAGGGCATGCGGGCGATGACGGACGCCACGGCCGCGGTGATTTTCTTGGCATACGGCACGTGCAGGAATTCGTTGGGGCCGTGCGCATTGCTCTTCGGCCCCAGCACGCCGCAAACCATCATCTGCGCCTTCGGAAAACCCTGGCTCAGCATGTTCATCAGCGGAATCGTGCCGCCCTGGCCAATGGTGCCGCAGGGTGCCCCATAAAAAGCCTGCGAGGCTTCGTTGAGCGCCTGCTCGAACCAGGGCGAGGTCGCCGGTGCATTCCAGCCGGTGGCGCCGCCAGCGCTTTCAAACGTGACCCGGGCCTGGTAAGGCGCGTTGTCCTCGAGCAGGGCCTTGAGCTCCTGCACCGCGCCGGCGGCATCGACCAGCGGCGGCAGGCGCAGCGACAGCTTGAAGGCGGTGTAAGGCCGCAGCACATTGCCGGCATTGCCCATCTCGGGGAAGCCGTCGGCGCCGGTCACGCTCAGCGTCGGTTTCCAGGTGCGGTTGAGCAGGGCCTCGACCGGGTCGGTGGTGGTCGGCAGCGCAAACATGGTCGCGCCACCGCAGTCGTAATGGGCCCACGGAAACCGCTTGTAGATCTGGTCGCCGAGGATTTGCGCGGTGGCCTTCGCCTGCGCCAGCCGTTCGGCGGGAATTTCGCAGTGAAAACTTTGCGGTAGCAGGGTGCCGGTCTTGCTGTCTTCCAGGCGGTCCAGCACCTGGCGCATGATGCGAAAGCTCGAGGGCACCAGGCCGCTGGCATCGCCCGAATGCACACCTTCGGTGAGGATCTCGACCTTCAGCACACCGCTGGCCATGCCGCGCAGCGAGGTCGTGAGCCAGAGCTGGTCGTAGTTGCCCGCGCCCGAATCGAGGCAGATCACCAGGCCCACGTCACCGAGCCGCGTGCGCAAGGCATCGACATAGGGCAGCAGGTCGTAGGAGCCGCTTTCCTCGCAGGTTTCGACCAAGCCGACGATGCGCGGGTGCGGCACGTTCTGGCTTTTCAGCGCCTGGATCGCGGCGATGCTGGCGTACAGCGCATAACCGTCGTCGGCACCGCCGCGCCCGAACAGCTTGCCGTCTTCGTACTTGGGCGTCCAGGGGCCGAGGTCGTTACGCCAGCCGGTGAACTCGGGCTGCTTGTCGAGGTGGCCGTACATCAGAACGGTTTCCGTGGCGCCGGTTTTGGTCGCAGGCACTTCAAAAAACAGCACCGGCGTGCGGCCTTGGAGGCGAACGATCTCGAGCGTCAGGCCCTCCACCTTCTGCGCCTCGACCCAGGCCGCGGCGTTACGCAGCACGGTCTCGAGATGGCCGTGGCCGGCCCAGTCGGCATCAAAGGACGGCGACTTGGCGGGGATGGTGATGTAGTCGGTGATCTGTTTGACGATGTCGCCGTCCCACTGGGCGCTGACCTGGGACAGGGCCTGGGTGGCGTCCAGCACGCTGGCGGGAATTTCTCGATGCAAGGGGGCGTTCATGAATACACTCCGGGAAAAGGGTTCAGCGGGACGGTCCGGCTGAACTGTCACTGTAACCGTGCTGCGCACATCGTGCCAGGCTGTGCTTCGGGGAACGCCGCACGTCAGGGCATTGTCCGGGACCCTGGCGAAACCGTCATCCCCTGTTTGCGGGAGTATCGCCTTGAAACCATCCGAAAGTTCCCTTCCCGCCATTCGCGTCGGCATAGGCGGCTGGACCTACGCGCCCTGGCGTGACAACTTTTACCCGGCCAAGCTGCCGCACAGCCAGGAGCTGGCTTGCGCCAGCCGCCAGCTGACCGCCATCGAGGTCAACGGCACCTACTACAGCACCTTCAAGCCACCGACTTTTGCCAAATGGCGCGACGAAACGCCGGACGGTTTTGTGTTCTCGCTCAAGGCCAGCCGCTTCACCACGAACCGCCGGGTCCTCGCCGAAGCCGGCGAGTCCGTAGCCCGTTTTGTCGGCAGCGGCATTAGCGAACTCGGTGACAAGCTCGGCCCCATCGTCTGGCAGTTCATGCCGACCAAGGTGTTTGATGCCGATGATTTCGGGGCCTTCCTGGCGCTGCTGCCGAAGGCGGTGGATGGCCGCCAGCTGCGCCACGTGCTCGATGTGCGCCACCCCAGCTTCATGACGCCGGACTACCTGACACTGGCGCGCAAGCACCACTGCGCGACGGTGTTTACCGACTCGCCCGACTTCCCGTCCTTTGCCGACCTCACCTCGGATTTTGTCTATGCCCGGCTGATGTGCAGCGACGCGAAGTTCACGAACGGCTATGCGCCCAAGGCCCTGGATGGCTGGGCGGCGGCGGCGCAAACCTGGGCGCAGGGCGGTGAGCCCGACGACCTGCCGCGGCTGGCGCCCCTGAAAGCCAAGGGCAAGGCCAGGGACGTGTTTGTGTTTTTCATCAACGGCGCCAAGGAAAAAGCGCCGGCAGCCGCCACCGCCCTGCTGCAGCGCCTGGGTTTCAAGGCGCAGGCTTAGGGTCGGCTGCGTCGTCCACGGGATCAGGCCCGGGCACGCCGCGGCACTCCTCGAAAATACGCGCCGTGCATTGTCGGCAGATGGCCGGGTCCAGTCGCGTGAAAATCGTCGCGATCGCGCTGCGCTTGTCGGGGAACTGGTGCTCGGGGCCGAGCAGCCGTGTGAAACCGGTGGTCTGCCACATCTGGATGACTTCGGGACGCGGGCGGTGAAAGTACAAATCGCCCCCCATCGCCCGGCGCGCGTTGAGTTCCGCCTCCCACAGCTGGGCGCCGGCCAGGTCGATGAAGTTCATGCTTTTGCCCATTACCAGCAGGTGTTTTTGCGGATGGCGCGCATGGCGCAGCGCATGCAGGGTATCGGCCACATGCTGGGTGGCGCCAAAATAGACCTCGCCTTCCATGCGCAGCAGCTTGAGCTGCGGGCACTCGGGTAAAGGGTGTTCGGCATCGGCCAGCACCACGAACTGCCGGTCCGGCGCGCGGCTGTCGAAGCCCATGGTGCGCATCGCGGGTTTGGACGTGCGGTACAGAAAGGACATCAGCGACAGCAGGGTGCCCAGCAGGATGGCGATCTCCAGCCGGATGCTGACGGTCGCCACCAGCGTGGCCAGCGCCACGCCGAATTCGGTGCGGCTCAGGCTGAACAACTGCCGCCAGCGCCCGAGGTCCAGCAGCGAGACTGCCACCAGAACCAGCAGGGCCGCCAGCGCCGCCATCGGGATCTGCGCCAGCAGTGCCGCACTGACGGCGACCAGGCCCAGCAGCAGCAGGGCCGAGAACACCGCCGCCAGCGGCGTGCGCGCGCCGGCCTCCAGATTCGGCATGGACCGGTTCAGCGAGCCGCAGGACACATACGAGGAAAAAAAGCCGCCGATGATGTTGGACAGGCCCTGGCCGCGGAACTCGCGGTTGGCGTCGATGCGCTGGCCGGAGCGCGCGGCCACCGCCTTGGCGATCGAGATCGACTGGCCCAGCGCCACGATGGTCAGCGCAAACGCCAGCCCCAACAACTCGGACAGCGCCGACCAGCTCACAGTGGGAATCGCAAATTTCGGCCATGGCGTGGTGATCTGTCCGACCGTGCGCAGCGGCAACGGCGCTGCGCTGACGTACGTCGCCCAGCCCCAGGCCAGCGCCGTCGCCGCCACCAGCCCGGCCAGCATGGACGGCCAGCTGGGGC
This sequence comes from Polaromonas sp. YR568, assembly GCF_943371715.1. Lineage (GTDB taxonomy): Bacteria > Pseudomonadota > Gammaproteobacteria > Burkholderiales > Burkholderiaceae_C > Polaromonas. The sequence goes on from NZ_CALRVW010000034.1 coordinate 23,206, forward strand.
GCAGCCGCCGCACCAGCAGGGCCACGGCCACGGTCACGCCGGCCACGGCCAGCGCCGCCGGCTGCACCGAGCGGAGCATCGCGCCCACATGCAGCAGCACCGCGGCAGCCCCATGGTCGGCCGCCGCCGGCAGGCCCAGCAGATCGGGCAGGGCGTACACCGCGATCAACACCGCCGCACCCGAGGTGAAGCCGAACAGCGCCGCAGGCGAAATGAAGTTGGCCAGCGAGCCCAGCCGCAGCGCGCCAATCAGCCACTGCATGACGCCCACCATCACGGTGACCGCCAGCGCCATCTGGATGTAGCCCGGGCTGAAGGCCAGCGCCAGCGGCGACAGCATGGCAAACAGCGCCAGCGAGTTGGCGTTGGTCGGGCCCGACATCACATGCCAGCTGGAGCCGAACAGCGCAGCAATGATGCAAGGGATGATGGCGGTGTAGAGGCCGTACTCCGGCGGCAGGCCGGCCAGCGTGGCAAAGGCAATGCCCTGCGGCAACACCAGCACCGCACCCAGCAGCCCCGCCATCAGATCGGCGCGCAGGCTCGCCGGCGTCACCTGGTGCACCCAGTGGCCGAACAGCCGCTCGAACAGCTTCAGCGCCGGGGCAATGGGTGTGTTTTCCGGATGGCCTTGCATGGGCTGGAGCATACCGCGGCGCGTGTCGTACGCCGCCGCCCCACCCTCACGTCAGGCCGCCCAGGCGCAGCAGCAGGCCGGCCAGCGCGCTGGCCGCGATGACCGGAATCACACCCACCTTGTAGCGCAGCAACGCCAGGCTGGCGGCGACCAGGATCGCCAACGCCGGCCACGCCACATTTGAAGGAAAACCGCCTGCAGCGCCCGCGGGGAAAGCGACATGCGCTATGAAAAACAGAGCTAGGCTGGCAATCACGCCGACCACAGCCGCCGTGATGGCCGCCAGCGGCGCGGTGAAATGTATCTTGCCGTGGGTGGACTCCACCAGCGGTCCGCCCGCCAGGATAAAGATGAACGACGGCAAAAAGGTGAACCAGGTCACCAGCAGGGCCGCCAGCGTCGCGCCCTGGAACAGCGCGTCCGGCCCCAGCACCTCCTTGGTCCAGCCGCCGACAAACGCCACAAAGGCCACCACCATGATGAGCGGGCCTGGCGTGGTTTCGCCCAGCGCCAGCCCGTCGATCATCTGCGGCCCGCTGAGCCAGCCGAACTGCTCGACCGCGCCCTGGTACACATAGGGCAGCACCGCATAGGCACCACCAAATGTCAGCAGTGCCGCCTTGGTGAAAAACCAGCTCATCTGGGTCAGCGCCCCGCTCCAGCCCTGCCAGGCGACCAGTGCCCCCATCGGCAACAGCCAGAGCACGGCACCCGCCGCCAGTACCTTCGCCAGCCGCGCTGTGCTGAAGCGCGCGTGGCCGGGGGTGGGTGTGTGGTCGTCGATCAGCGCAGGCACATGGACCCGCACCGTGCCGCCATGCCCACCACCGACGGCAAACTGCCCGGGCGCAAAACGCGCGCACAGCCAGCCGGTCAGCGCAGCGCCCAGAACCACCCAAGGGAACGGCACGTGCAGAAACGCAATCGCCATGAAACTGAGAGCGGCGACCACCCAAGGGACGGGGGCTTTGACCGGATTCTTTAGTGACTTGCTGCCGATGCGGTGCACCGCCTGCAGCACGATCGCGGCCACGGCCGGCTTGATGCCGTCAAACATTCCGGCGACCAGCGGCACGTCGCCAAACGCCACGTACATCCAGCTCAGCGCGATCAGGATGAACAGCGACGGCAGCACGAACAGCGCACCCGCCACGATGCCACCCCAGGTCCGGTGCATCAGCCAGCCGATGTAGGTGGCCAGCTGCTGCGCCTCCGGCCCCGGCAGCAACATGCAGTAGTTGAGCGCATGCAGAAAACGCTTTTCCGAGATCCAGCGTCTCTGCTCGACCAGCTCGCGGTGCATGATGGCAATCTGCCCGGCCGGCCCGCCGAAACTGATGAAGCCGAGCTTGAGCCAGAACCTGAACGCTTCGGCAAACGGCACGCTGGCCGGTGCGCCGGCGGAAGAAATGACGTCGCTCATGCGGCGGTTCCTGCGGTCATGGTTTGCGGCTTCCAGTTGTGAGTCTCTTGCCGCGCATCCCGGCACCAGGCGTAGAGCGCGTCGTAAAGCGGCAGGGCGGCCTCCAGCATGACAGGGTCGTCCGGGTGCAGGCGTGACAAGCCCAACGAAAAAGCCAGCAGCCCCGCCGACTGTGGCGCCAGGTCCAGGCGGTCGGTATCTGCGCCGCGCACGATGCGGGCAAGCACATCCAGTGCTGGCACATGCAGGTCGAAAGCGCGCAGCAGGGCGTCAAAGCTGCAGGCCTCGCCTTCATGGGACACCGGCGCACCGGGAATGTCGAAAGCCACCGCGCCCAAGCGGGCCGCTTCGCTGAAAACCTCCGCCGTCGGCACGTATAAAAATTCGGCACGCGGGTCGATGAAGCGGCGTATCAGCCAGGGGCAGGCAATGCGGTCTATCTTGGGCCGTTCACGGGTGACCCAGCGCGAAGCCCGTTCACCGGTGACGCCCCAGTCAGGGCGCTTCAACACGGTGAGTGGCGGGTGGGCGCGCCATTGCGCGATATCCTGCGGCGTGTCGATGCCTTCTTCACCGCCTTCCATGCCGCCGGCCAACATCTGCGCGTTCCAGCCGGCTGCGCGCAGGGTGGCTGCTGCCTCGGCGCTGACGTTGTGACCGTACACGCAATAAACCACCGCTTCGCGCGCCGGTTCGGACGCGGCCAGCGCAGCAACATGTTCCGGCGCGCAGCGTCGGGCGCCGGCCAGCATGCGCGGGTTGCCGTGAAATTTTTCTTCGCGGCGAACATCCAGCAGCAGGGGCGCGTCCGCGCGGCCCATGCGGGCCGCGAGTTGTTCAGGGGTGATGCGGGGAATGGCAATGAAAGAGGTGTCCACGGAATACTCCTATGAGTTACCAGCGCTTGGACGGGACACCGTCTATCTGTGAAGAGTCGGGAGGCTGACATCCCGATGGCTGAATATTAGCATCGGCCGGGGGGCGCCGCCACCCCCTGACCTAGCCGTGCTGGAACTTGAACACCGCGCGGCTGGCGCGGGCGTTCGGCCAGAAGCGGACTTCCCGGCCGTCCTGCAAGCCGAAGACATCGAGGATGTTCAGACGGTTTTTCTGCGCCAGCGCGGCAAAGTCCTGCAGGGTGCCGACCCGGATGTTCGGTGTGTCGTACCACTGGTAAGGCAACACCCTGGTGACCGGCATGCGGCCGCGCAGCACCGCCACGCGGTTTGGCCAGTGGCCGAAGTTGGGAAAGGCCACGATGCCGGTGCGGCCGACGCGCGCCGTCTCGCGCAGCATGACCTCGGCGTTGCGCAGGTGCTGCAGCGTGTCGATCTGCAGCACCACATCGAAACTCGCGTCGCCGAACATGGCCAGGCCTTCGTCGAGGTTGAGCTGGATCACATTGACGCCGCGCGCCACACAGGCCTGGATGTTGGCGTCGTCTATTTCCACGCCGTACCCGGTGCAGCCGCGTTCGCGGATCAGGTGGTCGAGCAGGGCGCCGTCGCCACAACCGAGGTCCAGCACGCGTGAACCCGGGGGTACGAGACGGGCAATCACCAGCTGGTCGGCGGAGAGCTGGGGAGGCGTCTTCAGCATGGTGCCACCTTGCTCTCGAAATAGGAGCGAACCACGCCCATGTAACGCGGGTCATCGAGCAAAAAGGCGTCATGACCATGGGGCGCGTCGATCTCGGCGTAACTCACGTCGCGCTGGTTGTCGAGCAGGGCCTTGACGATCTCGCGGCTGCGCGCCGGCGAAAAGCGCCAGTCGGTCTTGAAGCTCACGAGCAGGAATTTGGCCCGGGCCCGCGCCAGCGCCGGTGTGAGTTGGCCACCGTGCTCTGCCGCCGGATCGAAATAGTCGAGCGCCCGCGTGATCAGCAGATAGGTGTTGGCGTCAAAGTACTCGCTGAACTTGTCGCCCTGGTAACGCAGGTAGCTTTCGATCTGGAACTCGACCTCCTGGGTGGAAAATTTGTAGCCGCTGGCATGGCCCAGGGCCACTTCACGCAGCTGACGGCCGAACTTCTCGTTCATCACGTCGTCGCTGAGGTAGGTGATGTGGCCGATCATGCGGGCAATGCGCAGGCCGCGCTGCGGCAACACGCCATGGCGGCCGTAGTGCCCGCCATGAAAGTCCGGGTCGGTCACGATGGCGCGTCGCGCCACCTCGTTGAAGGCGATGTTTTCCGCCGTCAGGTTGGGCGCACTGGCCACCACCACCGCGTGGCGCACGCGCTCGGGGTACTGCAGTGTCCAGCTCAGCGCCTGCATGCCGCCCAGGCTGCCGCCCATGACCGCAGCCAGGGTGGTGATGCCCAGCGCGTCGAGCAGGCGCGCCTGCGCCTGCACCCAGTCCTGCACCGTGACCACCGGGAAGTCGGCGCCGTAGATCTCGCCGCTGTCGGGGTTGCGCTGCATGGGCCCGGTCGAGCCGAAGCAGGAGCCCAGGTTGTTCACGCCAATGACAAAAAACACATCGGTGTCCACCGGTTTGCCGGGGCCGATCATGGTGTCCCACCAGCCTTCGGATTTCGGCAGCACCGCACCCTGCGCATCAAGGTAGACGCCGGCCACATGGTGCGAGGCGTTCAGCGCATGGCAGATCAGCACGGCGTTGGACCGGTCGGCATTGAGCGTGCCGTAGGTCTCGTAGCTCAGGTCGTAGGCAAGGATGGACGCGCCGCTTTGCAAAGGCAAAACGTCGGCGAAATGCATGGACTGGGGTGTGGCAACTAGCAAAACAGAAAGCCTGAACAGAACCCGTGAACAAAAGAAAACCCGGCATCGCTAAAAGCGAGTCCGGGTTCATGGATGTTCGTCTTTAGCGGTACTTTTTAAGCGCCCGCAAGCTGAGCAAATCGGCGCTGAATAAGTATACCCCCACGCTTTTCACTACGCCTTCGGCTTCGTGTAATGCGCTGCCCCCCGAGGGGGCTGCTGCGCCTGCGGCCGGGCGAAGCCCGTTCCGCGGCCCCTGCTGGCATGAAGAACCCCTCTGATTGCGTGCGGTTGCGGGCCTGGCACCCGACTCAGGCCTTGATCAGCAAGGCCGCCAGCCCCAGGCCGGCAAAAATAACCGCCGACACGATGTGCACCACACGCAGCGGCACCAGCTGCGTGACGCGGGCGCCCAGCCAGACCACCGGGGCGTTGGCCAGCATCATGCCCAGGGTGGTACCGGCAACCACGCCGAACCAGGCGTCGTAACGGGCGGCCAGCATCACGGTCGCAATCTGCGTCTTGTCGCCCATCTCGGCCAGGAAAAACAGCATGGCGGTGGTGCCGAACACGCCGAAGCGCGGCAGGCGCCCATCGGCCGCATCGTCGTCGAGCTTGTCCGGAACCAGCATCCAGCCCGCCATGGCAAGGAAGGACACACCGAGGATCCAGCGCATGGTTTGCGGGCTGATCAGGGTGGTCAACCAGGCGCCCAGGGCTCCGGCCATGGCATGGTTGGCGACGGTGGCGACGAAGATGCCGGCCACGATGGGCCAGGGTTTGCGGAAACGGGCCGCAAGGACGAGGGCGAGAAGTTGCGTCTTGTCGCCCATTTCGGCGAGGGCGACGATGCCCGTGGAGATGAGGAAAGCTTCCATGTGAAAAGACTCCGGCCGAAAACCATTGACTGCACGGCATCCCCGGCCTTGAGCAGGAGCTGTGCAGTCAAAGGTCTCGCTGGGTCCGATGGACTGCTGGCGCCATGTCCGTGATGGACAAGTCTGTTGACGCAAGCCCCTTTCAGGATTGAAAGGGTGGCTACTCCCCAATGACAGAGCGCCATTGTAACTCCCGGCGTCCCGCTGTTTTTGATCTGCCCAAGTTGGTGCGCACCTCTCTGGCGCAGTTTTTGCTTGATTTTGGTGCTATCGCTTTTTACTACCTGCTTCTGCACTAAAACTGCTCAAACATTCAAAGAGGGGCTTATGGACGCACTAAAACAGGGCTCGGATGCCTTGTTCATCCTGCTGGGCGGCATCATGGTTTTGGCCATGCACGCCGGTTTTGCTTTTCTGGAACTCGGCACAGTTCGCAAAAAGAATCAAGTCAATGCGCTGGTCAAGATCCTGGTGGACTTCTCGGTGTCCACCGTCGTGTACTTCGTCGTCGGTTACGGCGTGGCCTACGGCACGAGCTTTTTCGTGGGCGCGGAAGTGCTGGCCGCCAAAAACGGCTACGAACTCGTCAAGTTCTTCTTTTTACTGACCTTTGCCGCGGCCATTCCGGCCATCATCTCCGGCGGCATTGCGGAGCGGGCACGGTTTTACCCGCAGCTGTTGGCCACCGCCGTGATCGTCGGGTTTGTCTACCCGTTTTTCGAGGGCATCGTCTGGAACCAGCACTTCGGCGTGCAGGCCTGGATCAAGGCGCTGACCGGGTTCGAGTTTCATGACTTTGCCGGCTCCATCGTGGTTCATGCGGTCGGCGGCTGGCTGGCCTTGCCGGCGGTGATCCTGCTCGGCGCACGCAGCAACCGATACCGCAAGGACGGCGGCATCTCGGCACATCCGCCGTCCAGCATTCCCTTCCTCGCGCTGGGCGCCTGGATCCTGACGGTCGGCTGGTTTGGCTTCAACGTCATGAGTGCGCAGACGATTGACAAGATCTCGGGCCTGGTCGCGGTCAACTCGCTGATGGCCATGGTCGGCGGCACGCTGGCCGCGCTGGCGCTCGGCAAGAACGACCCGGGTTTTGTGCACAACGGCCCGCTGGCGGGGCTGGTCGCGGTGTGTGCGGGCTCGGACCTGATGCACCCGCTGGGCGCGCTGGTCACGGGCGGCATCGCCGGCGCGGTGTTTGTATTGATGTTCACGCTGACGCAGAACCGCTGGAAGATCGACGATGTGCTGGGTGTCTGGCCGCTGCACGGCCTGTGCGGCGCCTGGGGCGGCATCGCCGCAGGCATCTTCGGCAGCAAGGCCCTGGGCGGCCTGGGCGGCGTGCATCTCGGCGCGCAGCTGATCGGCACGGTCATGGGTGTCGGCTGGGCGCTGCTGGCGGGCTTCGCGGTCTACGGCCTGATCAAGGCCACCATGGGCCTGCGCCTGAGCCAGGAAGAGGAATACGAAGGCGCCGACCTGTCGATACACCGCATCGGCGCCACCCCCGACCGCGAGGTCAACTGGTGAGGGCCACGATGGTGACCCGCCACCGTTTGCTCCTGAATTTATAGCAACCTGCGCTCATCCCTATTGGGCTGATGGTCGATTTGGCTTATGAAGTTCGGCGAACCCGCCGCAATGCCGGCGCCAGCCAGCGGTCCAGCGACCACGGCCCCCCACCGTAAATGGCCAGCCCCGCCAGCAGCGTGCCCCAGAACACATGCTGCTGCAGGGCGGCCGGTGCGATCTCGCTGAGCGAGATCACTGCGACGGTATTGACCACGAACAGGCCCAGCGCCGGCAAGCGGCCCGCCAGGCCCAGCACCAGCAGCACGGGCAGCACCAGCTCGCCCGCCGTCCCCAGCAGAGCGGCCGCCGCCGGAGGCAGCAAGGGCACGTGGTACTCGTCGGTGAACAAGGCCACCGTGGTCTCCCAGTCTCGCAATTTGGTCAGCCCCGACAGAAAAAACACCTGCGCGATGTACAGGCGCGCTAGGAGCGCAGCCAGCGGCTGCAGCGCGTCCAGCGCCCGCGTCAGCAAAGCCCAGGCCTTGAGCCCACGCATGACCCATCCCCGCTGGCTGCCTGTAGCTATCGTTGTTGTTGTCATCATTTCTTTCTCCTCGGTTATTGGCACGGACACGCACCACAGACCAGGCCGGTCTGTACGGCCGCAGCCAGCCAGATGTTGAAATCAAACGCCGCGGCCTCTTCGCCCAGCCTGTCGACGCCATCCAGTGCCTCTGCAAGCGCCCGGCCAGCCAGAAGCGTTTCGATCAGCTTGTGTTCTGCCGCGCTGCTCGGTCGCACACAAGGCTTGAATCCCTGGCGCCAGACCAGTGCATGTTCGGCGCAACCGGCGGCAAGCCGTTGCCCGGCTTCCTGGAGGCTGGGCTGACCCAGCAGGTGCGCGTTGACAATGCTGACCACGGGGCTGGCGCTTGCCAGCAGCGCTACGCCCGCGCCCAGAGCAAGGGAGAGCGGTGCGGCATCCTCCGAAGCCAGCAAGGCAAACGAAGGGAAATCGGCCTCTACGTCTGCTGCGGTGGCAGTCGCATGCATCAGCCATTCAAGCCGCGCGACATCACCCAGGCAAGGTTCGTCCGCCAGCTGCGGCGCGGCATCAACGAAGCCTGCAAGGTCCTCGCCCCAACAGGCCATGTCGCCACGCGAAGGCGGGTGAGCGGACCAGAAATGGCGCGCCAACATTGCAAAATTTTCTTCTCCCATGAACTGGAACAAAACCGGGTAGGCCGCCGCGAGGGCGCGTTCCGCCAGTGCGTGGCCGTTGGCGCGGTAGACCAGCAGGCCGCGTTCGTTCAACCGTTGGGCCGCCCGGCCTTGCGGCAGCCATTGCAACAGTGCGCTCGCATCGCCCGCACCAAGCACGGCCTGCAGCAAGGCCTGTTGCTCGGGGAAGTCGTCGCGCGTCACGCGGGCACCTCTTCGGCATGCGCCTGAAAAGCGCGTGCGCGAGCTGCTTCATCAAGCAGAACCTGCAGCGGCGGAATGTCGGTGTCCCACTCCACCAGGGTCGCGAGGCCTTGTGGCGCGCCACCAAAACGCGTGAGCGCGTGACGGTAGATCTGCCAGACCGGGTCACACACACGGCTGCCATGGTCGTCGATCACGATGTCGCCGCAGTCCTTGTGGCCGGCGACATGCAGCTCCGCCACCGCGTGCGGCGGCAACCGCTCCATCCACGCCATGCAGGCGCGCACCGGATCGTCCGTGCTGCCAGCAAGGCGCGCATTGAGCGCATTGACGTAGATATTGTTCACGTCAACCAGCAGGCCGCAACCGGTGCGGCTGGCCAGTTCCCCTAGGAACTCCGCCTCGTCCATGTCGGAGCTGCTGAAGCTGACGTAGGCCGACAGGTTTTCAACCAGCAAGACCCTTTGAAGTCGATCCTGAACCTGCTGCACATTGGCGCACAACACATCCAGCGACTGCCGGTGAAAGGCCAGCGGCAGCAGATCCGCCGCATGCACGGTGGTGCCGCCCCAGGGTCCACGCGCAAACGAGGCATGGTCGGAGACGCGAACCGGCTCAATGCGCTCGACCAGCGCAGCGAGCTGCGCCAGGTGCCAGGGATCAATCCCGGCGGCGGAACCCAGTGCCAGCCCGACGCCATGCAGGCTGATCGGGTAGGTCTGGCGGGCCTCCTGCAGGACGGCGCGCGCCGCGCCGCCGGGCGCAAAAAAGTTTTCGGAATGGACCTCCAGGAAGTCCAGCTCCGGTCGCGCCTCGAGCAGGGACGCATAGTGCGGATGCCGCCAGCCTATGCCCGTGGTGAAAAGAATGGAGTCAGTCACAGCCAGAAGGCGACGCCTGTCCAGGGACAGGCGGCTTCGCCCGGAGGGGAACAGTCAGCAAGCGATCAGCTCTTCTTGTCCATCATCGGCTTGTCCATCATGGCCTTGCCTTTCATCTTCGCCTGGTCGGCCGTCATGCCTTTCATGCTGGCGCAAGTGCCTTTGGCCACATATTTCCATTCACCGGCATCGTCGCTGAGCTTGGACTGCCCGGCGCAGGAATGGGTGCCTGCGAGGTTGGCGCAATCGTTCTGGCCCGCCTTGGCGATGCCGTAACATTTTTCTTTTTCCTGGGCGACAGCGGGTGTAGCCATCAGCATGGTGGACAGCAGGGAAGCTGCAGCTGCAGCAATCAGGGCGCGTTGGTTCATTTGAAATCTCCAGTTGATTCGAACAGGTTAAAAATCCCGACCAGACCCATTTGTTTTCTCTGTCTGGTTAAAGCTTGGTCCCGCGACAGCGGGCGTTCTTACAGGATTTTTCTCTCCGTCAAAAAAATGCTCGCGGCTTACAGCAGGTCGGCAATGCGGTCCCAGGCCTCCGGCGGAATCCGGCCCAGGTAGCGCTCGACAATTTTTCCGGACTTGTCGACCAGATAACCCGCAGGCAGCTGCGCGTGGGGGCCCAGGTTGTCGCGGTAGCTGCTGTCGCCGGCCCAGAGCTGGACAAACCGCTGCCGGGTCGACACCGTGCGCGAGAGGATGGCTTCATAGTCCAGCACGTCCTGCATGCGTGTGTCGGTGCTCACAGCCACCAGCTCGAAGGGTTTGCCGACCCAGCCTTCGTAGTTGGTCCGCAGCTCGGGCATCTTGTCGCGGCACACCGCGCAGCCAGTGGACCAGTACAACACCAGCACCACTTTGCCCCTGAGCGAGGACAGCCTGAAGGGCTTGCCCTCCACCGTTTTGCCTTCGATGTGCGGCGCTGCTGCGGCCACTCGCGCGGCGACGGTGCTTTCCGCCTTCATGGAGGTCGGCGGTGTTTGCGCCTGCGAGGGAATGACCATCCCGAGAGCGATAAGGGCGAGCGTACCCAAGCCCGCGAAGCTCCGGTCTGAACGAGCGCCGCTGCGGGAGGCGATGGGTGTTGAAACGTGACAGGCAAAACCCATGATGGTGTCCTTGGTGGGTGGTGGCAGCAGATTTGGACTGCAAGGACTTGGTCGCGGACTGGCTGGAATCCTTACGGGTATTTCTGCACTTTTTTTGCCATCCCCGCGCCGCCGTGCGGCTAGACTCGCCATCCATGGCCACCTTTGAAGAGCAACTGGTTGAACACCGGGTCTACCTCATGCGTTTTGCGAGGCTGCAGTTGCGCAACGATGCCTGGGCGGAGGACGCCGTCTCCGAAACCCTGCTGGCGGCACTGTCCAAGCCGCAATCGTTTGGCAACCGTTCACAGCTCAAAACCTGGCTGGTCGGCATTCTCAAACACAAGGTCATCGACCTGATCCGCAGCCACGCCCGGGAGGTTGCGCTTCCCGATAGCGGGGCCGATGACGAAGCCGATGAACTGGACAAGCTCGCCTTCCAGGCCGACGGCCACTTCGCCAGCCCGCCCGGTGACTGGGGTGATCCGCAGCAAACCCTGGCGCAAAGCCAGTTTTTCAAGGTGCTTGATGCCTGCGTCGAGCGGCTGCCCCCGGCGCTCGGCCGCCTGTTCCTGATGCGCGAATGGCTGGAACTGTCCTGCGAAGAAGTCTGTAAGGAACTCTCGCTCACGCCGACCAATTTGTACGTCCAGCTTCACCGTGCGCGCCTGCGTTTGCGCGAATGCCTGGCCGTTCACTGGTTTGGCCAACACACCCACTGAAGGGCCGTCATGAAGATCCAGTCCCTTCCCCTGATGCGCACCTGCAGGCAGGCCGCGGCCTTGCTGGTGGCGCGGGAGGACCGCGCGTTGAGCCTGTCCGATACCGTGGCCTTGCGGCTGCACATGCTGGCCTGCAAGGCCTGCCCGCAATTTGAAAACCAGCTCATCACCATGCGACTGGCGATGGGCCGCTGGCGCAACTATGCGGGCGAGGCACCGAGCCCTGGCACCCAGGACATCAAGCCCGACTGATGGCCGGCGCGGCCGCCCGGCCCGCCAGCGGTCCCGGCGAACGCGAGCCCTCGCAAAAATGGCCGGTCATTTGTGTCAGCAGCGTAAAAATTCGTTTTTTGGCTTCAGCACCGACACAGCGCCCGCCCGTCTTGAACGAGAAAATACAAGTGGGCACAAACTTCCTGTTTTTTTGTTGAAAATCAACACTCTTTCATTTTTCGAAGCGCTATTTGCAGTGCAACGCGCCACGAGTCGGCGCGCCAACGCTCGCGCTCCGGGGCAAAACCGGCCGCCAGCCCAGTGTTGATGCGGGTCTGCCCAGCCTGACGACGGCAATATTTGCTTGTCTTCCCCGGGTGGGGCCGCATAACATAAAGGCTGTGGATGCAAATCCACACCCGTCAGGTGATCGGTCAGTTTCGCGCGCTACAGCTGTACTTTGGAAGATTGTTGTGCTTTCGGGACTCCATCGCTTTTGTCATTGTGTTTTAGAGGAGTCCCTTCATGGGCAACAAACTTTACGTCGGCAATCTGCCTTACTCCGTCCGCGACGAAGACTTGCAACAATCTTTTGGCCAGTTCGGCGCTGTCACCAGCGCTAAAGTCATGATGGAGCGCGACACCGGTCGCTCCAAAGGCTTTGGCTTTGTGGAAATGGGCAGCGATGCCGAAGCGCAGGCAGCTATTGCCGGCATGAACGGCCAGCCTCTGGGCGGTCGCAGCGTTGTGGTCAATGAAGCCCGTCCGATGGAAGCACGTCCTCCACGCACTGGCGGCGGCTTCGGCGGCGGTAGCGGTGGTGGTGGCGGCGGCTACGGTGGTGGCGGCGGCGGCGGTGGTTACGGCGGCGGTGGTGGCGGCGGTGGCCGTTCCGGCGGCGGCGGCTACGGTGGTGGCGGCTCCGGCGGTGGACGCGGCGGCTACTAAGCCCTGACCCCAGCCCCTTCAGCTTCGGCTGAAGACAGCTTGAAAAGGCTTCAAGACTTCGGTTTTGAAGCCTTTTTGCATGGTGGCCCTTGATCTGCGGTCGCCTGCAGCTATTGTTTTTGTAGCGTTAGAGCGGCTTTTCCGGTTGCCGGTGTTTGCGCGGCCGGCCCGCCAGGGCCTTGTCGAACACCGCATTGGGCAACAGGCGCAGCAGCTTGGCCACCACACCCATCTGCCAGGGAATCACGCGGTAGCTGACGCCGGCTTCGATGGCGGAGAAAGCCTTGTCGGCAAACGCCGCTGGCTGCATGAGAAACGGCATGGCGTAGCGGTTCTTCTGCGTCAGCGGGGTGTCGATGTAGCCGGGACACAGGGTCACGACCTTGACGCCCGCAGGCCGCAGCTCGCCCCGCAGGCTTTCGCAGTAACTGATCACGGCCGCCTTGCTGGCACAGTAGGCGCCGTGGCCAGGCAGGCCGCGAATGCCCGCCACGCTGCCGATGCCCACCAGCGAACCCGACCCCCGCTGCACCATGGCAGCCACAAAAGGATGAAACGTCGCCGCCAGGCCGATGTTGTTGGTGGCAAAGGTCTGTGCCATCACCTCCAGGTCCTCGCGCACCGCCGTGTCCATGCCAATGCTGATGCCGGCGGTGGCCACCACCACATCCGGCACCCCCTGGGTTGCCAGGCAGGCCTGCCCTGCGGCCACTATGCTGTTGCAGTCCGCCACATCAGCGCTATAGATTTTATAGCTCTCGGCGCTTATTCCCTGTGCCTGCGCCCATGATTCCACCTCGGAGGTCCGGCGCGCCACCAGTGCCAGCCGGTAGCCGGCCTGAAAAAACCGCAGGGCCAGGGCCTGACCAATGCCGCTGGAGGCGCCGGTGATGAAAACAAGTCTGGACATGGAAAACTCCTGCCGCGCCTGAACCGGCCGGCTTTTTACAGGCGGCCGCCAGCCGCCGTCAGGGCGCGCCACCCGCGGGGGCTTTGCGCGGTACAAGCACGCCTTTGACGCGCCCCTTGAGGTCTGCCACGCGGTCAAAATTGTCGTAGGCAAAGGTGTCACCTGCAAACTGGTCGCTGCCCCGCGTGATGACCACCGGCAGGTGCGACTTCGCGCGCTCCTCGTTGACAAACACGTGCAGGAACTCGCCCTTGAATTCGAGCCGCGGAATTTCCCGGCCGGCCGCATCCACGGCCGCTTCGCGCACCACGCGTGCATTGCCGATGAGCTGGACTTCCGAGCCGTCGGCATTGGTCAGCGCGCGGTTGCCGGTGGAGGTCGTCAGCCGGCCTTCCAGGCTGTAGCTGCGGATCAGCGCCTGGTCGATCTCCAGCGTGTCGGTCTCGGGGTAGTGGCGCAGCTCGGCGCCGGAGACATCACTTTTGAGCCGCCCCGCGTCATCAAAAGTCTTGATGCCGAACTTGCGCAGGTAGTAGTCCGGCTCGGCGCTGACCGCCCGCTGGCCTTCAGGCGGCAGCGAGGCGGGCGTGTTTCTGACCAGCCAGTACGTGCCCAGCGCCAGCACGCCCATCATCAGTACCGGGATGTAGATGGCCGTGCGCTCCCACAGCAGCGACACCCTGTCCAGCGCGTTGCGCCATGCGGGAACCGCGTTGGCAGGAGGGTCCAGGGAGGGATTGGCAACCATCAGTCGGTGTACTCCTGCAGCAAGGCCGCGTAACGGCCACTGGCCACCATCAGCAGGTCGCAGAACTCACGCACGGCGCCGTCACCACCGCGGGCCTGCGTGACATGCGTGGCCAGGGCCTTGACCTCCTCATGCGCGTTGGCGGGGGCGCAGCTGAAGGCCACGCGGCGCATCACTGGCAGGTCGGGCCAGTCATCGCCCATGAAGGCCGCCTGCGACCAGTCCAGGCCCAGCGCCTTGAGCGTGATCTCGGCGGCCGGGCGTTTGTCTTCGGTTCCGAAATGAGCATGCACGATACCGAGGGCCTGCAGGCGAGTCCGCAGCACGGCGCTGTCGCGCCCGGTGATCACCGCCGGGGTGATGCCGGCGCGCTGCAGCAACTTCAGGCCATGGCCGTCGAGGGAGTTGAAGCGCTTGAGCGTTTCGCCCGCGGCATAAAACCCCACCTGCGGTGTCGCCCTCGGATCGCCTTCCGGGTATTCGCCGAAATACAGGCCCCCGTCGGTGAGCACGCCGTCCACATCAAAAAAAGCCACTTTCACCTGCTGCGCAAGCAGCAGCAGTTGGGGCGCGAAATTCAGGGCTGGCGAATGGGGTTTCATCGTTAACATCAAATCACTTTGGCACGCAGCAGATCATTGCTGTTGAGCGCACCGCACAAGACGCCCGCATCGTCCACCACCAGCACACTGGTGATGCGGTACTGCTCCATCAGCGCCACCGCTTCCACCGCCAGCGCGCCGGCACGCAGGGTACGCGGGTTGGGATGCATCACATCGGCGGCCTTGCTGGCCCGCAGGTCCACGCCTTTTTCAATCAGCCGGCGCAAATCGCCATCGGTGAAAATGCCGCGGACCTGGCGCGCATCATCGACAACGGCCGACGCACCCAGGCCCTTGCTGCTCATCTCGCGCATCAGCTCCGTGAAGCTGGCCTGCAAGCCAACCGACGGCACCGCATCGCCGGTGCGCATCACATCCTCGATATGCGTCAACAGCTTGCGGCCCAGCGCCCCGCCCGGGTGGGAACGGGCAAAGTCTTCTTCCCTGAAGCCGCGTGCATCAAGCAAGGCCACCGCCAGCGCATCACCCAGCGCCATTTGCGCCGTGGTGCTCGCCGTTGGCGCCAGATTGAGCGGGCAGGCCTCCACATCCACGGCGCTGTTCAGGACAATATCGGCGTGCTGCGCAAGCGTCGAGCCGGCGCGGCCGGTCATCGCCACCAGCGTCACCCCGAGGCGCTTCAGGGCCGGCAGAATGACCGCCAGCTCCTGGACTTCGCCGGAGTTGGAGATCGCCAGCACGATATCCCCCGGCGACACCATGCCGAGGTCGCCATGGCTGGCTTCAGCCGGGTGGACAAACAGGGCCGGTGTACCGGTGGACGCAAGCGTCGCGGAAATTTTCCGTCCGATGTGACCGCTTTTCCCCATGCCCATCACCACGACGCGGCCCTTGCAGGCCAGCATGACCTGCACGGCTTGCGCGAATTCGGGGCCGACCCGGCTTTTCAGGCCGAGTACCGCGGCGGCTTCAATGTCAAAGGTTCTGTGGGCCAGTGCCAGCGCTTGCGCAGGGTCGAATTTCGCGGGATCAAAGCTCATGCCTGCATTCTATAGAGCCGCACTGAATTGGGACCGTCCTGCCCACTCACCCTCCGGGAGAGAGAGAACACCCATCGGCTACCATCCAAGCATGACCGCGCTCGAACTCACACTGCTGTATTTGCTGGCTGCAGTGCTTGGCGTGGTTGCTTGCCGCTTCTTCAAGTTGCCGCCCATGCTGGGTTACCGGGCCGTCGGCGTGGTGATCGGCCCGAACGCGCTGGCGCTGGCAAAAAACTCCGATGGCGTGCGCCATCTCGGCGAGTTCGGCGTGGTGTTCCTGATGTTTGTGATCGGACTCGAGTTCAACCTGCCCAAGCTGCGCTCGATGCGGCGTCATGTCTTCGGCCTGGGCATGCTCCAGGTCGTGTCCACCATGGTGCTGGCCACGGTCGGCTCCCTGTTTCTGGCGACGCTCGCACCCACGCTCTGGAAAATGCCGTGGCAGACGGCGCTGGCGCTGTCCGGCGCCGTTGCCATGAGCAGCACCGCCGTGGTGGTCAAGCTGTTGTCCGAGCGGCTCGAGCTCGACTCTGAACACGGCAAACGCGTGATGGGCGTGTTGCTGTTCCAGGATCTGGCCGTGGTGCCGCTGCTGGTGCTGATTCCCGCGCTGGGCGCCTCTCCCGACAAGCTGCTGATGGCCCTGGCGATTGCCGCTCTCAAGGCGACGGTGCTGGTCGGATTGCTGCTGACCGGCGGCCAGCGTGTCATGCGCTGGTGGCTGACGCTGGTGGCCAGGCGCAAGAGCGAGGAGCTGTTCGTGCTGAACCTGCTGCTGGTCACGCTGGCGCTGGCCTGGCTCACCGAGCTGGCCGGGTTGAGCCTGGCGCTCGGCGCCTTCATCGCCGGCATGCTGATCTCGGAGACCGAATTCAAGCACCAGGTGGAGACCGACATCCGGCCCTTCCACGATGTGCTGCTCGGCCTGTTTTTCATTAGCATCGGCATGATGCTGGACTGGCGGCTGGTGCTCGAACGCTGGCCGCTGGTGCTGCTGCTGCTGACTGTGCCGGTGCTGTTCAAGCTGGTCATGATCACGGCGCTGGCGCGCGGCCTGGGCGCCACCACCGGCGTGTCGCTGCGCACCGGCCTGTACTTGGCGCAAGCCGGCGAGTTCGGCTTTGTGCTGCTGACCCTGGCGCAGGGCAACAACCTCGTGCCCCCGTCGCTGCTCAACCCCATCCTGGCGAGCATGGTGCTGTCGATGCTGGCCACGCCCTTCATCATCATGTACAGCAACCGCATCGTGATGAAGCTGGTCTCCAGCGAGTGGCTGCAGCAGTCGCTGCAGATGACCACGATTGCGCGCAAATCCATCAACACCGACCGGCACGTGATTGTCTGCGGTTACGGGCGCTGCGGCCAGAACCTGGGCCACATGCTGGAGCGCGAAGGCATCCCCTACATCGCGCTGGACCTGGACCCGGACCGGGTGCGCCAGGCCGCCGCCGCTGGCGACTCGGTGGTGTTCGGCGACGCGGTGCGGCTGCAGTCGCTGATGGCGGCCGGGC
>NZ_CALRVW010000035.1:0-39490 GCF_943371715.1 Polaromonas sp. YR568
GATCCGGGATCCATGTTGGTTTGCTCGTGCCGCTGGGTATGCCTGCTGGCCGGGACTCGCCCCGGCGGGCGAGGCACTTTTCTTTGCTTCGCCAAAGAAAAGTACCCAAAAGAAAGGCGACCCGATGGTCTGGGTCCCTTCGCTTCGCTACGGGCAGCCTGCGGTGCTCGCCGAAAGAGGGGTCGAGCTCGAACTCGCTTCGCTCAGACAATCGCTCGCCCTGATCCGCTTTCGGCTGCGCTCCTCGGCCCAGCCCGACGGGTGGGGAACAAATGCGGGATCGGGTGCGGGGAGACATGACGCGCGCAGCGCGTCATGTCGGGGCAAGCGGCTGTCATGTATGCACGTTGGTGCAGCACACGCGGCCAATGAAGCTCCCCGCCATCGCCCAGCGGGGCGAGGGAGGGGCGGGGGGAGGGAGTGGGGGGTTAAGCCCTGCTGTCTTCTGCATACCCCAGTGTTGGGGCTTGCCACTGCGAAGGCGCCTTGGTAAGCTCAGCGCTTCCTCAGCCCCAGCACCATCACCGCACCGACCACCAGCAGCGCGCCGGCCACCTGCACCGGCGCAATCGCCTGGCCCAGGATCAGCCAGGCCAGCACCAGCGCAAACACCGGTTCCACATTCATAATGGCCGAGTTTCCGACCACGCCCAGTTTGGGCAGCACGGTGAACATGATGGTGAAGGCCGTGCCATACAGAAAGGTCAGCGCCGCCAGGCCCCACCAGCCGATGGGCGCCTGCGGCAGCTGGAAGCCGCCCTGCACTGCCACGCCGGCCAGTGCAAACAGGCCGACGATGCTCATGGTGGTCAGGGTGCGCACGCGGCCGTCGACGTCGCCGGCCTCGTGCTGGGTCAGCACCAGCGCCACGCCAAACGTGGCGGCTGCTGCCAGCGCAAAGGCCACCCCGGTGCCGATGCGGCCCCACTGCCCGGCCGCGCCCAGGCCCGAAGCGGCGCCCAGCACGTCGAGCGCCAGCGCCAGCCCGATCAGGATCACCGGCATGGCCAGCAGCAGGGCGCGTTCGGGTGAGCGGCGGTACAGCGCCCAGTCCCACAGCGCCGTCCAGATCGGGTAGGTGTTGAAGGCCAGCAGGGCCAGCGCCACCGGCAGCCGTGCGACGGCCGAGTACAGGCACAGGCTCTGCACCGCGATCAACAGGCCGATGACCGGCAGGATGCGCTTGTTGCGCGCAGTGAAGCGCAGCGGCACACGCTGGATGGCCAGCAGGGCCGCCACCGCCAGAGCGGTGACCACGCTGCGGAAAGCGACGGCGGTGGCGACGTCCACGCCGTTGTTGAAGGCCAGGCGCGCCGCCACATGGTTGGCGCCCATCATCAGCGCGATCAGCAGCAGCGTGGCAAAGGCGGTGCCGCTCAGGGCGCGGTGGCTGCTCATGGGTACAGCCCGTGCACGCGGGCGTGCAGGCGCGAGAGGCCCAACAGCGCGTCGGTAAAGGGTGTGGGCACCTGCGTCAGCTCGCCCAGTTCTTTCACGACGGTGACCAGCGCATCGAGCTCGACCGCCTTGCCGGCTTCCACGTCCTGCAGCATGGAGGTCTTGAAGGCGCCGAGCTTGAGCGTCACCGCATGCCGGTCTTCCGGTTGCTGGTCAATCGGGATGCCGATGCGTGCGCCTATCTCCTTGGCTTCGAGCATGATTTTCGAGATGAAGTCGCGCACCAGCGGGTCGCCCAGGATCAGGTCGGTGGTCGCGCCAGTGAAGGCGCTGATCGGGTTGACCGTCATGTTGCCCCAGAGTTTGTACCAGGCATCTTTCTGGATCTGCGCCGACACGCTGGCCGCAAAACCGGCGCGCACCAGCAGGTCCGCCAGCGCCTGCACACGCGGGCTTTGCACGCCCGAAGGTTCGCCGATGATGAGGCCGTTGCCGAAATGGTGGCGAATCAGGCCGGGCGCGTCGACCGAGCAGCTCGCGTGCACCACGCAACCGATGATGGCCGCCGCCGGAATGGCCGCGGCGATTTCGCCGGTGGCGTCCACCGCCTTCAATGTCGTGTCGGCATAGGGGCCGCCGAACCCCTGGAAGAACCACCAGGGCACGCCGTTCATGGCGGTCAGAACGAGGGTGTCGGGGCCGATGAGGGGTGCGATCTGGCGTGCCACGTCGAGCAGCGCCGGTGCCTTCACCGCGATGACCACCAGGTCCTGCACGCCCAGCGCGGCCGGGTCCGCGCTGGCCTGTACGGCGGCGGAACGTGTGTCCGTTCCGCTCGCCACACGAAGGCCGTGCTGGTTGAGCGCTTCCAGCGTCGCGCCGCGCGCCACCACGCTGACCTTGCAGCCGGCCGCCGCGAGTCCGGCGCCCAGCCAGCCGCCGATGGCGCCAGCGCCGTAAATACAGGCCGTGTTAATTGTTTTGTGGGTCATTTTGGCTTCCAGCCCTTTGTTGAGGGACGCAAGACGCTCTAGTTTTGATAGCTGTTGTCGAGCCGGTCGACCTGCCGCACCAGGGCGTCAAAGACGTCCTGACCGGCGCCGTAGGCCGGCTGGAACTGCAGCGCGTCGCGCGTGGATTTTTGCGCCACGTCGTCGCTCACGGGAATCGCCGGGCCCATGCTGAAGGTGGCCAGCTGGATTTCGCAGGCGCGCTGCAGCGTCCACAAGATGGCAAAGGCCTGCGGCAGGGTGTGGCCCCAGGTCAGCAGGCCGTGGTTGCGCAAGATCACCGCCTGCCGCGTGCCGATGTTGCGGACCAGGCGCGGGCCTTCCTCGGCGTGGATGGTGATGCCTTCGAAGTCGTGATAAGCCACCTTGTCATGCAGCTGGGCCGTGTAGAAGTTGGTCTGCTGCAGGCCGCCCTGCAGGCAGGCGACCGCCACGCCGGCGGTGGTGTGGGTGTGCATCACGCAGTGCGCATCGGGCAGGCCGTCGTGGATCGCCGCGTGCACGGTGAAGCCGGCCGGGTTGACCCGGTGGGTCGATCCGTCCAGGACCCGGCCCAGCAGGTCGATCTTCACCAGGTTCGATGCAGTGACTTCGCTGTAGTGCAGGCCGAAGGGGTTGATCAGGAATTGCTTGCCCCCCCCGGTGACGCTGTCCGGCAGCCGCACCGTGATGTGGTTGTAGATCATCTCGGTCCAGCCCAGCATGGCAAACACGCGGTAACAGGCGGCCAGTTGCAGGCGGGCCTGCCACTCGTCAGGGTGCATGCCGGGGGGCGAGGTTTTCAATACAGCATTCATGGTGATTTACTTCTACGATCAATCAATCAAGCGAGGGGGCCAGTGTATTTCTGCATTTTCAAGCAGGGGCCGCGGGTCCGGCTTTGCCGGCCCGCAGGCGCAGCGGCCCCCTCGGGGGGCAGAGAGTTACACGCAGTGAACGAACGTGGGGGCCATGTCTTCAAGCGTCGGCCGTGAAACCCACCGACTTGACGATGGGCGCCCACTTGGCCGTGTCTTTCCTGATCAGCTCGGTCAGCTCGGCCGGGGTCGAGGATATGGCTTCCAGGCCGAAGGTGGCCAGGCCGTCGATCACGTCCTTCTGCGCCAGCGCGACTTTCAGGGCGGCATGCATGCGGTTGACCACCTCGGCCGGGGCTTTGGCCGGCAGCAGGAAGGCGAACCACTCGCTGTGTGTCATGTCCTTGAGGCCCTGCTCCGAGAACGTGGGCACGTCGGGTGCGAAGCGGCTGCGCCTGGCGCCCGAGACACCCAGGATGCGGACCTTGCCGGTAGCCAGGTGCTGGGTGATGTCGCCGATCGGACCCGACACCGCCGACACGTTGCCGCCCAGCAGGTCCAGCATGGCCGGCTGGGTGCCGCGGTAGGCCGCATGTTTGAGGTCCACACCGGCGCTTTTGCCCAGCAGCGCGCCCACGAAGTGCGGGGTGGAGCCGGCCGCGGGCGAACCGAAATTGGCGCCCAGAGGGTTGGCCTTGGCCCAAGCCAGGAAGTCGGCCACCGTCTTGACGGTCATCGGCACGGCGGGGCCGACGGCAAAACCGAAGTCGAAGGCGCAGGCCAGCGACACCGGGCTCAGGTCGACCAGCGGCTCGTAGGGCAGTTTTTTGTAGATGTGCGGGTAGATCGTCAACATGGAGGTTGGCGTCTGCAGCAGGGTGCTGCCGTCCGGCGCCGCGGCCTTGACATACTGGATCGCGATCTGGCCGCCGGCGCCGGTGCGGTTTTCCACCTGCACGCTTTTGGCGTAGTCGGGCGTCATCCTGGTGCCGACGCGGCGGCACAGGGTGTCCGAGGTGCCGCCGGCGGCAAAGCCGGTGACGATCTTGAGGTTGTCCAGGGCCTGGGCCCAGGCGGTCTGGCCGATGCTGGCCAGCAGCGCGGAGGCGCCTGCGGATTGGATGACCTGGCGGCGGGTGATGTTCATGGATATGTCTCCTTGGGTGGGTTGTAATGAAGCGAACGAAAACTCAGGAAGCGTCGCGCAGCCAGACCACGGCCCCGGAATGGGTGACCGCGCCCTGGTGGGCGGGACGCACGGTCAATGCGTATTTTTCCAGCAGGCCGCCCAGCGGCGCGGCGCTGCCCGCCTGCCGGCTTGCCAGGCGTTGGGTGATTTGTTCGGGGCTCAGGT
Organism: Polaromonas sp. YR568; assembly: GCF_943371715.1. Lineage (GTDB taxonomy): Bacteria > Pseudomonadota > Gammaproteobacteria > Burkholderiales > Burkholderiaceae_C > Polaromonas. The sequence continues at coordinate 4,560 of NZ_CALRVW010000035.1, forward strand.
CCACGGTGATGCTGCGCGCGGCGGGCCGCGCGTCGATGCTGACGATATCGCCGTCCCGCAGGGCGGCGATCGGTCCGCCGTCAGCAGCCTCGGGTCCGACGTAACCGATGCACAGGCCGCGGGTTGCTCCGGAAAACCGGCCATCGGTCAGCAAGGCCACCTTGTCGCCCATGCCCTGGCCATACAGCAGCGCGGTGATGCCCAGCATCTCGCGCATACCCGGGCTGCCTTTCGGGCCCTCGTTGCGGATCACGATCACGTCGCCGCTCTGGTACAGGCGCTGCTGCACCGCGGTCTGGGCCTGTTCTTCCGAATCAAACACACGCGCCGGCCCACGGTGTACCAGCGTCGCCAGTCCGGCGGTTTTCAGCAGCGCGCCGTCCGGGCAGAGGTTGCCCTTGAGCACCGCCAGGCCGCCGTCCAGCGACAGCGCATGCGCCAGGTCGCGCACCACACGGCCGTCGGGCGCGGGCGCACCGGCCAGTTCTTCGGCCAGCGTGCGGCCGGTGAAAGTCAGCGCGTCGCCGTGCAGGTAGCCGCGCTCCAGCAGCTCGCGCATCACCACGCCGGCACCGCCCACGTAATACAGGTCGCGCGCCAGGTACTTGCCGCCCGGACGCAGGTCGGCGATCAGCGGCGTGCGCGCAAATATTTCCGCCACGTCGTCGAGGTGGAAGCGGATGCCGGCCTCATGCGCAATCGCCGGCAGGTGTAGTGCGGCATTGGTCGAGCCGCCGGTGGCCGAGACCACCGCGCAGGCGTTTTCCAGCGCCTGCCGCGTGACGATGTCGCGCGGCAGCGGGGCCTCGCCCATCACGGCTTTCATCAAGGTTTTGGCGGCGCGGCGCATCAGGGGCGCGCGTTCGCTGAACACGGCCGGCACCATGCTCGAACCGATCGGCGCCAGCCCCAGCGCCTCCGACACCATGCCCATGGTGTTGGCGGTGAACTGGCCGGCGCAGGCCCCGGCGGTCGGCAGGCAGGCGTGGCTGATGGCCTCGAGTTCATCCTGCGTGGCGTCGCCGGCCAACACCTTGCCGATGGTCTCGTAGGTGTCGACCACATTGAGGTCGCGCCCGTCCACACCGGGCGCCTGGCCCGGCAAGGCGGAGCCGCCGTGCACAAACACGCTGGGCACATTGCAGCGCACCATGCCCATCATCAGGCCGGGCAGGTTCTTGTCGCAGGCGCCGATGCCGAAGATGCCGTCCCACTGGTGGCCACGCGTCGAGGCCTCCACGCTGTCGGCGATCAGTTCGCGCGAGATCAGCGAAAACCGCATGCCCGAATGCGCCATGGTCAGGCCGTCGGAGACCGAGACCACCGGGCATTCGTGCGGCATGCCGCCGTGCGCGTAGATGCCGGTCTTGGCGTGTTGCGCCTGCTCGCGCAGGTTCAGGTTGCAGGGGCTCATCTCGCCGCCGGTGTGGAACACGCCGATGTGCGGACGCGTGATTTCCTCGTCGTCCTGGCCCAGCGCGTAGAGAAAGCTGCGCGTGGTGGCGCGCACTGTGCCTTCGTAAATCGTGGCCGATCTGAATTTTCGCGGCGGGGTGTCGCCGTTGTTTCCTTTGTTGCTGTCGTTGTTGTTGTTCATGGGTGGTTCTTATCCGGGGTTGAGGTGCAGGCCGTTGTCCATAACCAGCACGTTACCGGTCATGGCCGGTGCCTGCGTGGTGACAAACCAGGCCAGGGCCGCAACTTCTTCGGGCTGCGACACGCGCTGCAGCACGGCTGCAGCGGTCTGGCTGGCCATCACTTGTGCGTACTGCGCTTTTTCCAGCACCCGGCCCGGCAGGCCGCCATCGACAAACCCCGGTGCAATTGCGTTGACGCGGATTTGCGGCGCCAGGGAACGCGCCAGCGCCAGGGTCAGGGTGTTGAGTGCGCCTTTGGACGCTGCGTAAGCCATGGACGAGCCACGACCGAGCACGCCGCCTATCGAGGAAATGTTGAGGATGCTGCCGCCGCTGGCCTTGAGCGCGGCGGCGCAGGCGCGCACCATGCGGTAGGCGCCGACCACGTTGACGTCATAGGTGCGGTGAAATTCGTCTTCCCCGAGCGCGTCCAGATCGGTGTGGGGGATAAAACGGGTGGTGCCCGCGCTGTTGACCAGGGCATCGATGCGGCCGAAGCGTGCGAGCACGGCCGTCACATACGCCTGGCAGGCGGCTTCGTCGCGCACGTCCAGGGTCTGCAGCAACACCTGCGCGCCGGCGGCCTCGCAGTCTTCGGCCAGCGCCTGGGCCTCGGCGAAGGTGCTGTCGTCCAGGTGGCTCAGGGCGACATACCAGCCCTGCGCCACGAACTGGCGAGCACAGGCCGCGCCTATGCCGGTGGCGGAACCGGTGATGAGGCAGACGGGGGCGGTCGCAGCCATCAATACGTCTTCCCCGCCGGCGCAAGCTGCACGCCGGCCTTGAAGCTCGCGGCCAGTGCGCTGGTGTGGCGCACCAGCAGCTGGGTGTCCAGTCCCACGGCCACAAAGGTGGCGCCCAGGGCGATGTAGTGGCGTGCCAGTTGTTCGTCGGTCGTCAGGATGCCGGGCGCCTTGCCTGCTTTCAGGATGCGCGCGATCGCCGATTCGATGGCCGCCTGCACCTCGGGATGGCCCGGGTTGCCCACATGGCCCATGGACGCCGACAGGTCGGCCGGGCCGATGAAGACACCATCCACACCGTCCACGGCGGCGATGGCGTCCAGGTTGTCGAGCGCCAGCTGTGTTTCTGCCTGCACCAGCAGGCAGACCTGTGCATTGGCTTCATGCGCGTACTGCGGGTAACGGCCCCAGCGCGAAGCGCGCGCGCCGCCCATGCCGCGTATGCCGCCTATGTCCTTGCCCTGCGCGTCGAATTGCGGATAACGCGAGGCGCGCACCAGCGCGGCGGCCTGTTCGGGGGTGTCCACCATGGGCACCAGCAAGGTCTGCACGCCGATGTCCAGGTACTGCTTGATCAGCGCTTCGCCGACATGGCCGTGGCCCATGGGCACCCGTGCCATCGCGTGCGAACCGGGGTAGGCCGCAATCACCTGCAGCTGCGCCAGGATGCTGTTGATGTCGTTCGGTGCATGTTCGCCGTCGATCAGCAGCCAGTCAAAACCGGCGCCGGCGCAGATCTCGGTGCTGTAGGGGCTGGCCAGTCCCAGCCAGAGGCCGATCTGGGTTTGTTTCTGGGCGATGGCCTGCTTGAAGGCATTGACAGGTGTTTGCATGGAAGACTTATTTGAAGGAAAAATTGAAGCGCCCCAGCGGCCCATAGTCGGCGTCGAACACATCGCCGGCTGTGGCCAGCACCGGGCGGGTGAAGGAGCCGGCCAGCACGACTTCGCCGGCTTGCAGGCCTTCGCCCCAGGGCGCGAGTTTCATGGCCAGCCAGGCGACGCCGATGGCCGGGTGGCCCTGTACGCCGGCGGCCAGGCCGGTTTCCTCGACCACGCCATTCTGGCGCAGGATGGCGCCGACCCAGGGCAGGTCGATGCCCTGCGGCGACACCTTGCACCCGCCCAGCACGATGCCGGCATTGGCGGCGTTGTCGCTGATGGTGTCCTGCACCTTGCGCATGGCTTTGCTGTGGCGGTCGAACTGCTCGATGCGCGCGTCGATGATCTCGATCGCGGGCTGCACGTAGTCGGTGGCGTCCAGCACATCGTCCACCGTGAGGTGTGTGCCTTCCAGTTTTTTCTTCAGCACAAAGGCCAGTTCCACTTCCACGCGCGGCGCGATGAAGCGGGCTGCCGGAATGTTGCCGGGCTCAAAAAACATGTCGTCCAGCAGCGTGCCGTAGTCGGGCGAGTCGATCTGGCTGGAGATCTGCATCGCACGCGAGGTCAGGCCGATCTTGTGGCCCCTGGCCACGCGCCCCCCGGCGATTTTCATTTGCACCCACGCGCGCGAAATCGCGTAACCGTCCTCGACGGTCATGCCCGGGTAACGCTTTGAAAAATGCTCGATCTGCACGCGGGTCTTCTCGCTGTGGTCCAGTTCGGCGGCCAGCTGGGCAATGAGTTCGGGGCTGAACATGGTCAGGTTTTCTGGAAGAGGGGGTGGAGATTGCTGTGTTTGCCGTCGTAGACCTGGCCGGGGCTTTCGTCCACCTGCAGCGTGATGCCGACCAGCCGCTCCTTCATCAGGGGATCAAAATGAGCCGCAGCGCTTGCCAACAAAGCGTCGCCAGCTCTCTTTTTTGTAGCGTCCGAGCGGCCAGCAGCCATGCGCAGGTTCAGATAGACAAAGCCGTAGTCACGCTTGCCGTCAGCCACCGCGTAGTGCGCGGCCGGGTAGGCCAGCACCCGCGTGCCGCCGGTGGGGAAGACCTGTTTGCCCTCCTCATCTTTCACGGCCAGCATGGTGTCGGCCAGCGCGCGGCACAGCACCGTCATGTCGGTGGCGGTCTCGAGGTTGGGGGTGTAGAGGATGACGAGGTGGGGCATGGTGTCTTGTATGGTCAGAGCCGGCTCGCGGCCTGGTAGCCCTGCGCGGACGCGGCCTGCACGGCGGGAATGGCGGCGCCGGTTTGCGGCGTGACCGGGAACACCGCGTTGATCTGCCCGGTGCCTGAAGCGCCGAAGTAGGGCGTGATGACCTCGGCCTGAGCGTCGTAGTCTGACCATCCCAAGGCGCCCAGCAGCATGGCGGTGTCGTGCATGAAGCCTTCGCCGTGGCCCTTGGCGGCGTATTCGGGCAGCATCGCGCAGAAGGTTTTCCAGTCGCCGCGCTGCCACATGCGCACCACTTCCTGGTCCAGTGTTTCAAGAAAGGGGCTCCAGATCTTGAAAGCGTATTCGGGTGCCAGGCCGTTCTGCGCAAAACGGTGCGACAGCGAGCCGCTCGCAAAAAGCGCCACGGTTCCGTCGTACTCGTCTTCAATCGCGCGGCGCATGGCCCAGCCCAGGCGCGCGCTGTCGTTGAGGTAATGCGCCTGGCACAGCGCCGAGACCGACACCACCCGGTAGTGCTGGTCGGCGTTCATGTAACGCATGGGCACCAGCGTGCCGTATTCCGGACTCAAGGAGGTGGCGTCGTGCGCCAGGGTCTCCACGCCGTGCGCATTGCAGGCTTTGGCCAGCAGCTGGCCCAGCGCCGGATTGCCCGGGAACTCGAAACTCATGTTGCTGATGAAGTGCGGCAGCTCGTTGCTGGTGTACAGGCCCTTGAAGTGGGGCGCGCAATTGATGTGGTAGTTCGCGTTGACCAGCCAGTGCGTGTCGAACACCACGAGGGTGTCCACGCCCAGAGCGCGGCAACGCCGGTCGATTTCCAGGTGCCCGTTGATCGCGTCTTGCCGCGTGCCCTTGCGCGGGCCGTCCAGCTCGCTGAGGTACATCGAAGGCACGTGTGTGATTTTTGCGGCGAGGGCGAGTGTTCCCATCTTCAGGCTCCCCAATGCGGAATATGGTGCGAGCCCAGTGACACGGCGACGTTCTTGGGTTCGCAGAACACCTCGTAGCTCCAGGTGCCGCCCTCACGTCCTGTGCCTGACGCCTTGGTGCCGCCGAAAGGCTGACGCAGGTCGCGCACGTTCTGGCTGTTCACGAAACACATGCCAGCCTCCACGGCTGCGGCCACCCGGTGCGCGCGGCCGAGGTTCTCGGTCCAGACATAACTCGAGAGGCCGTATTGCGTGTCGTTGGCCAGACGGATCGCGTCGGCTTCATCCTTGAATGGGATCAGGCAGGCGACGGGGCCGAAAATTTCTTCCTGCGCGATGCGCATGCGGTTGTCCACGTCGGCAAACACCGTGGGCAACACGTAGTTGCCTTTCTTCACGCGTTCCGGCAGGTCGGGCGTGCCGAGCCCGCCGCACAGCAGGGTGGCTCCTTCTTTCGGGCCGAGTGCTATGTAGCTGCGCACCTTGGCCAGGTGGCCCTGCGAAATCATGGGGCCTATGGTGGTGGTTTCGTCGAGGGGGTCGCCGACCTTGATGCGTTTGGCGCGCTCCACGAATTTCGCAACGAAGTCGGCGTAAATCGATTGCTGCACCAGGATGCGGCTGCCGGCGGTGCAGCGCTCGCCGTTGTTGGAAAAAATCATGAACACCGCGGCGTCGAGCGCGCGCTCGAGGTTTGCGTCCTCAAAAATCACGAACGGTGATTTGCCGCCCAGCTCCATGCTGAATTTCTTCAGACCCGCGGCCTGCACGATGCGGTTGCCGGTGGCGGTGGATCCGGTGAAAGAGATCGCGCGCACATCGGGGTGGCGGCACAGCGGCTCCCCTGCGTCCTTGCCATAGCCGTGCACGATGTTGAGCACGCCCGGCGGGATTCCGGCTTCCAGCGCGAGTTCGCCCAGGCGCGCGGCTGTCATCGGCGAGAGTTCGCTCATCTTCAGCACCGCGGTGTTGCCAAACGCCAGGCAGGGCGCAACCTTCCAGGTGGCCGTCATGAAGGGCACGTTCCACGGCGAGATCAGCGCGCAGACGCCGGTCGGGTGATACAGGGTGTAGTTCAGGTGCGTTTCGGTCGGGTAGGTGTGGCCATCGACCCGCGTGCACATTTCGGCAAAGTAGTAAAAGTTGTCGGCCGCGCGCGGAATCAGCTGCTTGCCGGTTTGTGCAATCACCTGGCCGCAGTCGTTGGTCTCCATCTGCGCGATTTCGGGCACATGCGCGGCAATCAGGTCGCCGAGCTTGCGGATGATTTTGGCGCGCTGCGGTGCCGGCATGCCGGCCCACTTCGGAAAGGCCTCTTTCGCCGCGGCCACGGCGGCGTTGACTTCGGCTTCGCCGCCAGCTGCCACTTCGGCCAGCACGTCCTGCGTGGCGGGGTTGACGGTTTCGAAGTAGTCGCGGCCGGCAACAGTCCTGCCGTTGATGAGGTGGTCTATTTTCATGTTCATTCAATCGTGTTGATAAGCGAGCCCAAGCCTTCGATGCTGGTGACAACCACGTCGCCGGGCTGGCAGTCCACCACACCGTCGGGTGTGCCGGTCAGGATCAGGTCGCCGGGCTGCAGCGTCATGAAGCTGCTGAAATATTCGATCAGGAAGGGCACATCGAAAATCATGTCGCGTGTGTTGCCGGACTGCGTGACCCGGCCGTTGACGGTGGTCTGCAGCGCCAATGCCATCGGGTCGGCGATGTCCGCCGCATCCACCAGCCAGGGTCCGAGCGGCGTGCAGGTGTCGCGGTTTTTCACACGCAGATTCGGCCGGTACCAGTTTTCGAGGTAGTCACGGATCGCGTAGTCGTTGGCGATGGTGTAGCCGGCGATGAAGTCGTACGCGTCGTCGCGCTTGACCTTTCTGGCAGTCTTGCCGACGACCACCGTGAGTTCACATTCGTAATGCATGAACTGCACACCGGCCGGGCGGCGTGTGAGCTGCCGGTGGCCGGTCAGCGTGCCTTCGCCCTTGATGAAGACCAGGGGTTCTTCGGGCGCCTTGAATGCGAGTTCTTTCGCGTGGTCAGCGTAGTTCAGGCCGAGTGCGAGGATGGTGCGCGGGCGCGGCGTGGGCACCAGCGGCGGCAGCCAGGTGACGGCATCTTCACTGACGAGCCGGCCATCGTCGAGCTGCAATCGACCATCACGTTCGACCGCGTGTTGTGCCTTGCCCTCATACATAACACGTGCGTGTTTCATGACGCCTCCGCCACCAGCGTGTTGCTCAGCACGCCGAAACCCGGTGCTGTGATGTCGATGCGGTCGCCGGCTTTGGCCAGCGGGCGGCCTGCATCGCAGCCCAGCATCAGCATGTCGCCGGGGCGCAGCGTCATGAATTCACCGACATCGGCCAGCAGCCGGGCGGCGTCGCGCAACAGATGGCTGAAGTTCACGGTTTGCTGGAGCTCGCCGTTGATGCGCACTTCCAGCGTGAAGCCCGAAGCATCACCGGCTTCGCTGGCAGGCACCAGGCGTTCGCCGATACCGAGAAAGCCGTCCAGGCACTTGAACTTGACGGGCGGCCGGAAGAAGCTGGCGTGCGGAACGGAGAGGTCGTTCACCAGCACGTAGCCCGCCACTTCGCCGGCCTCACCCATCACCATGGCGATGCTGGCGCCGACTTCGACCTCGGGGACCCGAGCCGGCACGGAGATGCTGGCGCCGCTGGCGCTCCAGGTGTTGGCCGGCTTGACATACAGAACCGGCGCCTGGGGCGGCACTTTGTAGGGCGGCTGGTTCATCTGCGATGCCAGCGCCTCGACCTCGGCGCGGAAGTTCAGCAGCACGCCGTACACGGTGCCTTCAGGTAGCCAGCTCATGGCTGCTCCAGTGCAATCACTTCGTCGAGCAGCGCATACAGCTGCGCGAGCTTGTCTTTTCCCAGGCTCGCTTCCATCCATGCATAGTGCGCTTCGATGGCCCCCGAGAGCGTGGCCACCAGTTGCACACCTTTTTCCGTGGCTTCCACGGTGGTGCGGCGCTGGTCTGCCGGATCACGCGAGCGCTGGATCAGGCCGTCGCGCTCCATGCGGGTCAGCACGCCCGTCAGGCTGGGGCCGAGGATGAAGGCCTCGCGCGCGACCTTGCCGGTTTCAACCACGCCGTGTTCGCCCAACACCCGCAGCACCCGCCACTGCTGGTCGCTCAGCGCATGTTCGCGCAGGCGCGGCCGGGTGTGCGCCATCACCGACTCGCGCGCCTGCAGCAGCAGGCGGGGCAGGTTGCGGTGAATAAAAGGTGTGTTCATGAGGTGAGTTGAATTTATTTAACATGTTAAATGATTCAGGACTTGCCGCCAGTTGCTTGAGGTCGGGATTAACCCGTACTGTGAATAAATACAGTAATATCGCCGGATGGCCAAAGACAAGACGATTTACACCTGCACCGAGTGCGGTGGCACCAACCCCAAATGGCTGGGCAAATGCCCGCATTGCGGCGCGTGGAACACGCTGATCGAGTCGGTCGCCGAGAGCTCGTCGCCGGTGAAAAACCGCTTTGCCTCGCTGGCCAAACCGTCGGAAGTCGCGACCCTGGCCGACATCGAGGCCACCGACATGGCGCGCACCCCCACCGGACATGAGGAGCTGGACCGCGTGCTGGGCGGCGGCATCGTCGAGGGCGGTGTGGTGTTGATCGGCGGCGACCCGGGCATCGGCAAGTCCACGCTGCTGCTGCAGGCGCTCGATTCGCTGCAGCGCGCCGGCCTCGACACGCTTTACGTCACTGGCGAGGAAAGCGGCGCCCAGGTCGCGCTGCGTTCGCGCCGCCTCGGGCTGGACGGCTCGCAGGTCAAGGTGCTGGCGGAGATCCAGCTCGAGAAAATCCTCGCCACGCTGGAGGCCACGCGGCCGGCCGTGGCCGTGATCGATTCCATCCAGACCGTGTATTCCGAACAGCTCACGTCGGCGCCGGGCTCGGTCGCCCAAGTGCGCGAATGTGCGGCCCACCTGACGCGCGCGGCCAAGTCCAGCGGCGTCTGCATCATCCTGGTCGGTCACGTGACCAAGGAAGGTGCACTCGCCGGCCCGCGCGTGCTCGAACACATGGTCGACACCGTGCTGTATTTCGAGGGCGACACGCATTCGAGTTTTCGTCTGGTGCGCGCGATCAAGAACCGTTTCGGCGCGGTCAACGAGATCGGCGTGTTCGCCATGACGGAAAAAGGACTGAAGGGCGTGAGCAACCCGAGCGCGATTTTTCTGAGCCAGCATCCCGAACCGGTGCCGGGCAGCTGTGTGATGGTGACTTTGGAAGGCACGCGTCCGTTGCTGGTAGAAATCCAGGCGCTGGTCGACAGCGGCGGGCCGAGCCCGCGGCGGCTGTCGGTGGGCCTCGACCGCGACCGGCTGGCCATGCTGCTGGCGGTGCTGCACCGCCATGCCGGTATTGCCTGCATGGACCAGGATGTGTTCGTCAACGCCGTCGGTGGCGTGCGCATCAGCGAGCCGGCGGCCGACCTGGCCGTGATGCTGGCCATCACCTCCAGCCTGCGCGGCAAGCCGTTGCCCAAGGGTTTTATCGCTTTCGGCGAGGTCGGGCTGGCCGGCGAGGTGCGGCCCGCGCCGCGCGGCCAGGAGCGGCTCAAGGAAGCGGCCAAGCTGGGTTTCAGCGTGGCGGTGGTGCCGAAGGCGAATGCGCCGAAAAAGCCGATCGAAGGCCTGACCATCCATGCGGTCGAACGCGTGGAGCAGGCGATCGAGGTGGTGCGAAGCCTCGCCTGACGGCTGCTGCCCTGGCTTCGGCGGTTCAATTGCTACTAAATCAGGAGCTGTTGGAGCCCGTCCTTTATGGGCTGACGGCCGATTCTCCTAGAAATAGCGCGTGTGCAGGGCGCTGCGCCAGGTCCTACGCACTCCCCGCAGCCGGGCGGCGGCCGGCGGCTGCGAAAATAGCGCCATGAACTTCCAGAAAATTTTTGTTCCGATTGCCGGCGTCGCCGTGGTGGTGCTGGCTTACCGCGGTTTTGGCTGGGCCGGTGTGGCCGCTGCGGTCGGCGGCCTGATGATGTGGCTGCTGCTGCACTTCACCCGCATGATGCAAGTGCTCAAGCGCGCAGCCAACCGGCCCATCGGGTATGTTGACAGCGCCGTCATGCTCAATGCCAAGCTCAAACCGGGCCTGACGCTGCTGCATGTGGTGGCCATGACCCGAAGCCTGGGCGCGCTGCAATCCGACAAGGATGCCCAGCCCGAGGTGTTCCGCTGGACCGATGGCAGCCAGTCGCATGTCACCTGCACCTTTGTCGGCGGCAAGCTGGCGCACCATGAACTTTTCAGGCCGTCGGTGCCGGATTCGCTGCCGGCCGCCGAGGGCCCGCCGCCCGGCCCGTAAAATCAGTATTTCGGGTTTTTCGGCAGGTTCCCCGGTCCGTCCGGCAGCCGGCCAGACGCCGGGAACCCTTTCACGACATTCATCACAGGATCAGCACCATGTCCCCAGTAGCACCCTCCATGGAAGACCGCGACGGCAAAATCTGGATGGATGGCCAGATGGTCGAATGGCGCGACGCCAAAATCCATGTCCTGAGCCACACCCTGCATTACGGCTGCGGCGCCTTCGAAGGCGTGCGCGCCTACAAGACGGCTGACGGCAGCACGGCCATCTTCCGGCTGGAGGAACACACCGAGCGCCTGTTCAACAGCGCCAAGATCCTGCGCATGAAAATTCCTTTCAGCCAGGAAGAGGTCATGGAAGCGCAAAAGGCCGTGGTGCGCGAGAACAAGCTGGAAAGCTGCTACCTGCGGCCGCTGACCTGGATCGGCTCGCAAAAGCTGGGTGTCAGCCCCAAGGGCAACACCATCCACCTGATGGTGGCGGCCTGGCCTTGGGGTGCCTACCTCGGCGAGGAAGGCATGCAACGCGGCATCCGCGTGAAAACCTCCAGCTACACGCGCCACCATGTCAACATCACCATGACGCAGGCCAAGGCGGTCAGCAACTACACCAACTCCATCCTCGCCAACATGGAAGCGCTCGACGACGGCTACGACGAAGCCTTGCTGCTCGACGCCTCGGGTTTTGTCAGCGAAGGCGCAGGCGAGAACATCTTCGTGATCAAGGGCGGTGTGGTCTACACGCCCGACCTGTCGGCCGGCGCCCTCAACGGCATCACGCGCAACACCATCCTGCACATCTGCAAGGACCTCGGCCTCGAGCTGATCCAGAAACGCATCACGCGCGACGAGGTGTACATCGCCGACGAGGCCTTCTTCACCGGCACCGCCGCCGAAGTCACGCCGATCCGCGAACTCGACCGCATCGAGATCGGCGCCGGTTCGCGCGGTCCCATCACCGAAAAAATCCAGAGCGCGTTTTTTGACATCGTCAATGGCCGCAACCCCAAATACGCCGGCTGGCTGGCCAAGGTCTGATCATGAGTACCTCTTTCACTGTCGAACTGCTCGCCAAGGACCTGAACCCGCAAGGCGGCGTGTTCTGCCCCAGCCCCAAGGCCGAGATGGCCGTGTGGAACAGCCACCCCAAGGTCTACCTGGACGTGGCGCGCACCGGCCAGGCCAAGTGCCCGTACTGCGGCACGACTTACGCGTTGAAAGCAGGCGAGCACGTCGGCTCTGGTCACTGAGATGGCTGCACCTGGCCGTTCGGGCTGAGCCTGTCGAAGCCTTCCTCAGACATCGCAGTTTGCAAACACCCTTCGACAAGCTCAGGGCGAACGGAAGCCATGCAAGGTAACTCCGACCGTTCCCTCGTCATCGCGCCGCAGTGGATAGGCGACGCCGTCATGACCGAGCCGCTGTTGCGGCGCCTGCATGCACGCGGCGAGCAGCTCACGGTCGGCGCCCTTCCCTGGGTGGCGCCGGTGTACCGCGCGATGCCGCAGGTGCACGAGGTCATCGAGTTTCCGTTTGCCCACGGCGGCCTGCAGCTGAAGGCGCGTCGCGCGCTGGCCAAGCGGATCACCGGCCAGTTCGACACCGCCTACGTGCTCCCCAACTCGCTGAAAAGCGCCTTGCTGCCCCTGCTGGCCGGTATTCCCAAACGTGTCGGTTACCTCGGTGAAGCGCGCATCGGCCTGCTGACCCATCGCCTGAAAAATCCCGCCAAAGGCCAACGTCCGCCCATGGTGGCGTTTTATTCGGCGCTCAGCGGCGACACCGGTCTGGACACCGACCGGCCGCAGTTGCAGATGCCGGCGGCCGAGGTGGCGCAGGCGCTGGCCGAGCTCGGCCTGGAGCGCGGCGCTTATGACGTCTTTGCTCCGGGCGCGGAATACGGACCGGCCAAGCGCTGGCCCGCGGCGCATTTTTCCGAACTGGCGCAAGGCCTGTCCCTGCCGGTGGTGTTGCTGGGCTCGGGCAAGGAAGCGGCGCTGTGCGAAGAGATCGCCGGCCCGGCCAACGCGGTGAGACCCGGTGCCTGCATCAACCTGGCCGGCAAGACCACGCTGGTGCAGGCGCTATGCGCGATTGCGGCGGCGCGCCAGGTGGTCAGCAACGACTCGGGCCTGATGCATGTGGCGGCGGCCTTTGGTGTGCCGCAGGTCGCCATCTTCGGCTCGTCGAGCCCGCTGCACACGCCGCCGCTGAGCGCGAAAGCCACGGTGCTCTGGCTGAAGAATGACGCAGACTACCTGCCGCCGCTCGATTGCGCGCCGTGCTTTGAGCGCGAATGCCCGCTGGGCCACACGCGCTGCCTGAACGACATCAGCGCGGCGCGGGTGCTCGCGGCCCTGTCGCCCTGAGGCTCAGGCCGGAAACGCGGCCAGCGCGTTGAAGTCGGGCTGGGGCTGCCCCGGTGTACGCGCCACATTCATCACCCAGCACACCATCGTGAAATAGCCGACCAGCGTGGCCAGTTCCACCACGCCCTGTTCGCCGAAGAGCGCCAGGGCTGCGGCGTACGAGCTGTCGCTGACGCCGTGATGCAGCAGCAGCTCGGTCACGACGTCCACCATGGCGGCTTCGTCGGGCGCCGTGCTGTGCGGGTACTTGCCTTCGGCAATCGCATCAAGGCTGGCCTGCGGCACGCCGGCCTTGAGTGCCAGCGGCGCATGCATCAGCCACTCGAACTGGTTGGACACATGGCGCGCCACCAGGCACATCGCCAGTTCACGAACACGCACATCCAGCACGCTGTCAAAACGCAGGTACTCGCCTACCTGCCCGACGCGCGACATCAACGCCGGACTGCGCAGCAGCGGAATGAAGGGGCCGAACACCGCCTTGCGCGGACCGGCGATCAGGGCATCGGCCGCTTCCCGCTGCGCGGCGGACATCACTTCGGCCGGCAACATGGGCAGCCGCTCCGGGGCCGGGGTGGAGAAGCCCTGGCTGACAGGTGCAGCCGGATGGTGGGTGTTCACGCTGAAACTCCTGCAATCAAGTAGCTGGCGATGGTAACGCGGGCGCGAGCGACGGTCCCGCAGCTGTCTCCAGGCAAAAAAAAAGACCACCTTCCGGTGGCCCTGCCAAGTCCTTTGGGGACGTCGTTGAGACTGATAGTCTGTTGATCGATTTCGAGTCTTCTGCCTTTGTTTTCAGCGGTCGATGTTGTCACAGCAACCCTCCTACTTTAAAGGGTAGATAGTTTTTGTGGCATCCCCTATTTGAGGGAGAAATGTTGCTTTTTTGTATGTAACGGTGTTACAAAATGAGACTTTGTTTCAGCTGGTGTCGGTGCGGCGGCCGTGGCGCGTGCCCGCTTCCCTGCCGGGTGGGCGCAGACCGACCACGCCGGCAAGGTTGCGTCAGGCCGCGGCAGGCATCGGCAGCTCGACCACAAAAGAAGCGCCGCCGCCGGGCCTGTCCTCGCAGCGCACGTTGCCGCCGTGGCGCTCGGTGATGGATTTGACCAGCGCCAGGCCCAGCCCCACGCCGCCTTCGCGCTCGCTGGCGCCCGGCAGGCGGTAGAAAGGCTGGAAAATGCGTTCACGCTGGTCGGGCGGCACGCCGGGTCCGTGGTCGTTGACGCGGATCACGGCACGCCGCTGCGCACCCGCGCCGGTCTGTCCGAGCTCCAGGCTGACCTCGCCGGTACTGTAACGCCTGGCGTTTTCCAGCAGGTTGCGGATCAGGCGGCGCAGCAGGCGCGCCGAGCCCTGCAGCGTGAGGCTTTCGGTCTGGGTCGCCGTGCCGAGTGTGGCCTGCACCCGGGCACATTCCTCGGCGGCCAGACCGGTCAGGTCCAGCACCTCGAACGGTTCGGCGTCGGCCTGTTTGGTATCGAGCCGGCTGGCCAGCAGGATTTCGTCGATCAGCTGGTCCAGCTCGTTGATGCTGCGCGAGATTTCGGCGCGCTGCGTCGAGCCGGCGCCGCCCCCCATCAGTTCCAGGCCCATGCGGATGCGCGCCAGCGGCGAGCGCAACTCGTGCGAGGCGTTGGCCAGCAACGATTTGTGCGAGGCGAGCAAGGCTTTCTGCGACTCCATCAGTGTCTCGATGCGCTCTGCGGCGTGGTTGAAACGTTCGGCCAGAAAAGCCACTTCGTCGCTGCCCTGGACCACCATGCGAGCCGACAGGTCGCCGCTGCCCCAACGCTCGACGCCGCGCTGCAGGCCTTCGAGCCGCTGCGTCAGCCGGCGGATGATGGGGTAGGCGCCCAGCGCGACAGCCAGCGCGACCAGGCCCAGCATCCAGCCAAAGCCAAAACCGTAGGGCGGGCGGTTCCAGGAACTGCTGGGCGGTCGTTTGGGCCGGGGCAGCTGCAGGTTGAGGACCTGGCCGTCCTTCGTCAAGACATCAAACTCGAGGCCGTCGCCGAGCTTGCGGTCCGGCCTGGTCTGTGCCCGGCCGATGACTTCACCGGCAGCGTTGTGCACCAATACTTCGCGGATCGGCAGTTGCGGCGGGTCGGCGCTCAGTTGCCAGGCCGCGCCCACGAGAAAGGCGAGCACCACCACCGTGGCCACCACGGCGAGCCAGATCCGGACATACAGATGCGAGGTAAAACGTGACCACATCCCGGAACTCCTATAAATCCGATTTCCGGGCGCATGGCTTCGTTGCGCGGTGCCCGGAATCCTCATGCACCGAAGTGCATTCCGGTATCCTGCGCGCCGTGCGCCTTGCCCTGCATCCCGACAATCGAATTTTTGGAAGTCTCATAAGGCCGGATCAATCCTGCTGCTTGGCAAACACGTAGCCCACACCGCGCACGGTCAGGATGCGTTTGGGGTCCTTGGCATCGACCTCGATGGCGCTGCGGATGCGTCCCATGTGGACATCGATCGAGCGGTCAAACGCTTCGAGTTCGCGGCCGCGCACGGCTTCCATGATCTGGTCCCGGGAAAGTACGCGGCCGGCGCGTTCGGCCAGCGCCACCAGCAGGTCGAACTGGTAGGACGTCAGTTCGCAGACCTTGCCGGAAACCGACACGGTACGCGCGTCGCGGTCGATCTCGAGCGAGCCGAAGCGCAGGGTCTGCTGGCTGCCGCTCGTGCTGGTCGTCTCGCCGCCGCGGCGCAACACGGCACGGATGCGGGCCAGCAGCTCGCGCGGCTCAAAGGGCTTGGGCAGGTAGTCGTCGGCGCCGATTTCCAGGCCGACGATGCGGTCCATCGGGTCGCCCTTGGCGGTCAGCATCAGCACGGCCGTGCGGCCGGCATCGCCGCCCAGGCCCTTGATGCGCCGGCACACTTCGAGGCCGTCCATGTCGGGCAGCATCAGGTCGAGAATCACCAGGTCGGGCTTGCAGCTTTGCAGTGCTTCCAGGCCCTTGCCGCCGTCGACCGCATGGGTGAACCCATAACCCGACTGGCGCAGGTATTCCCCCACCATGGTCGCCAGGCGGGTGTCGTCTTCGATCATCAGGAGTTGCTGTGTCATGGGCGGGTTCACCGTGCGGGTGCTTGTGGGCTGATCAGTGTAGCCATTGGCGCCCGCCGGCGGGGTGGCCGCCAACACGTCGGTGGTGAAAGGGCTGGGGGTACGGTCACTCATGGAGGCTCCTTCGTCAATGACCATCTCATGGTGCGCGCCGTGCAACAAGTCGCGTTGAAGCCGCTGTAAAGTTAGGTAAACCGTCGCGCCCGCCCGGACCGGCCCCTATGGTGCTTGTGATGTGCTATGAAATAAGTAGCTATTGACGCCCGTGAATCATGGGTTGGGCGGCATTTTCATGCGTGAAGCCAGCCACACCAACAGCAGCACCGGCGCACCCAGCAAGGCCGTCACCGTGAAAAAACTGCTGTAACCAAACGCGTCCACATAGCTGCCCGAATAACCGGCCAGAAACTTCGGCAGCAGCAGCATCATGGAGCTGAACAGGGCGTACTGCGTGGCCGAATAGTTGATGTTGGTCAGGCTCGAGAGGTAGGCGATGAAGGCCGCCGAGGCGATGCCGCTGGACAGGTTGTCGGCCGATATCACGAAGATCAGCGCATTGACATCGTGGCCGAGCGAACCCAGCCAGGCAAACAGCAGGTTGCTGCCGGCGCTCAGGATGGCGCCCAGCATCAGCACGCGCATCACGCCAAAACGCATGGCCAGCGCGCCGCCGACAAAGGCGCCGACCAGCGTCATGATCACGCCGTAGATCTTGGTGACGGCCGCCACCTCGTCCTTGGTGTAACCCATGTCGACGTAGAAGGGGTTGGCCATGATGCCCATCACCACGTCGCTGATGCGGTAGACGGCGATCAGCATCAGGATCAGCGCCGCCTGTTTGCCGTAGCGGCGCAGGAAGTCGGCAAAGGGTTCGACCAGCGCGCTTTTCAGCCACTCGGCGGCGTTGCGCGCAGGCGGCAGCTCGCGCGGCGCCGGCTCGGGCGAAAACAGAACCGTCACCACGCCCAGCAGCATGGACGCCGCCATCGCGAAATACGCGATCTGCCAGGCGCCGTGCTGGTAGCCGATGACACCGCCCACACCGACAACCTCGGCCCGCGCGGCAATCCACAGGACACCGGCGCCGGCCCAGATCATCGCCATGCGGTAACCGGTCTGGTAGGCCGCCGCCAACGCGGCCTGGCGCTGTACGTCGGCCGACTCGATGCGAAAGGCGTCGAGTGCAATGTCCTGCGTCGCCGAGCCAAAGGCCACCGCCAGCGCGCACCAGACCACCGGCAGCAAAGCAATTTTGGGATCGGTCAGCGCCATGCCGACCAGGGCCGCCATGATGACGGACTGCGACAGCAGCAGCCAGCTGCGCCTGCGTCCCAGCAGGCGCGTCAGCAGCGGAATCGGCAGGCGGTCCACCAGCGGCGCCCAGACCCATTTGAAGCCGTACGCCAGCCCGACCCAGCTCAGGTAGCCAATCGTGGTGCGGTCGATCCCGGCTTCGCGCAGCCAGAAACTCAGCGTGCCGAACACCAGCAGCAGCGGCAGGCCGGCGGAAAAACCCAGCAGCAGCATGCGCAGCGTCGGCGCCTCAAGATAGACGCGCAAGGTCTCGGCCCAGCTGGGGCGCGCGGCCTGGGCGGGAGCGATTGCGGAAAGATGAGCTTCAGAAAGCGGCGTTGGCTGACGTTTTGCTTGGGGATCGTCGGATAAGGTCTCGCTCATGCAGGAATAATACGCTGTGGGCCATTTGGCCCGACCGGCCGGAACCTGCCCCTTTATCTGGAGAAGGCGATGACATTTGCATTGAGACTGACCCTGGCGGCCTTGTCCGCAGCCTTGTTGCTGGGCGCGGCGCCGGCCCACGCCCAACGCGAGGGGGTGGCTGTCGGCGGCAACTCGGGCTTCACCAAGCTGGTGCCGGCGGGGGAGATCGAGCAGGCTTCCCGGCAGCAATACGGCAAGATGCTGCAGGAGGCCGCGGCCCAGAAGGCCCTGGCTCCTGCCAATCATCCGCAGGTGCAGCGCCTGCGCCGCATTGCCCAGCGCATCATTCCGCATGCCGTGGCCTGGAACCCGCGTGCGAAGGACTGGCAGTGGGAGGTCAACCTGATTGGCAGCAATCAGATCAATGCGTTTTGCATGCCGGGCGGAAAAATTGCCTTTTACACCGGCATCCTGGACCAGCTGAAGCTGAACGACGATGAGGTGGCCATGATCATGGGCCACGAAATGGCCCATGCCCTGCGGGAACACGCGCGCGAGCGCATGGGCAAGTCGGCGGCCACCAACATCGGTGCCGGCCTGTTGTCACAACTGCTGGGCCTCGGGGATCTGGGCCAGACCGTCGCCGGGCTCGGCGTGGAACTGATCAGCCTGCGTTTTGGCCGGGAAGACGAATCGGAGGCCGATCTGGTCGGCATGGAACTCGGCGCGCGCGCCGGCTTTGACCCGCGCGCCGGCATCACGCTCTGGCAGAAAATGGCCGCGGCCAGCAAGGGCGCGCCACCGCAGTGGCTGAGCAGCCACCCGGCCGGCGCCACGCGGATTGCCGACATGGAGCGCACCCTGCCCAGGGTGATGCCGCTGTACGAACGGGCGCGAAAAAGCTGAGCGCATGAGCACCCCGCAAGAGGATTTCCAGAAGTTTCTCGACCAGCAGCGCGCCGACTACCGGCGTGCCCTGCCGGAAAAAATGGCGCACATCCGGGCCCTGTGGACCGCGGTGGCTGGCGACGACGACATGGCGCTGCTCACGGATCTGGAGCGCCTGGTGCACACGCTGGCAGGCACGGCCGGTACCCTGGGGTTTCGTGAGGTGGGTGCGGCGGCCAGGGCGCTGGAACTGCTGCTTGAGCAGGCGGCGCCGGCCGGTCAGGTACCCTTGCCACCACAGCGCGCCGAAATTGCGCTGGCCGTTGACGCGTTGCAGGCCAGCCTGCCGGCCGATGACCCTCTTTCTTGACCAAGGACGACAGCCATGAGCAAAACACTTGCCCGCATTCTTTATGTCGAAGATGAACCCGACATCCGCATGGTGGCGCAGATGGCCCTGGAGGCTGTGGGCGGCTTTACCGTGATCGCCTGTCCGTCCGGCAGCGAAGCGCTGGCCGCGGCACCGACCGCGCAGGCCGACCTGCTGCTGCTGGACGTGATGATGCCGGGCATGGACGGCCCGAGCACACTCAAGGCGCTGCGGGCGCTGCCCGCCACGGCCGACACGCCGGTGATTTTCATGACCGCCAAGGTGCAGGCCGCCGAAGTGGCGCAATACCGCGAGCTCGGTGCGATCGACGTGATTCACAAGCCGTTTGATCCGATGGAACTGTCGGCGCAGATCAGCCGCATCTGGGCGCAGCGGGGGGCGTAAAAACGCCTTTGTATCTGCAGCCCGGCAGAAGCGGTTCCTGATGAGCGGAACCGGATTCGTTGCCGGCCATTGAAGCCAGACCTGTCCCAGCACCCCGCCCCCATGCCCCATCCCCTCCCGCCGGACCTGCCCGGCGCACCAGCGCCTGGCCGTCACGACCCGGCCTCGCTGTCGGCCTGGGCGCCCCTGAGCTCGCCGGTATTCCGCATGTTGTGGGGCACCTGGATGGCCGCCAACATCTGCATGTGGATGAACGACGTGGCCGCCGCCTGGCTGATGACTTCGCTGACCACCTCGCCGATCTGGGTGGCGCTGGTGCAGTCCGCCTCGACGCTGCCGGTCTTCCTGCTGGGCCTGCCCAGCGGCGCGCTCGCCGACATCCTGGACCGGCGCCGCTACTTCATCATCACGCAGTTCTGGGTGGCCGCCGTGGCCCTGGTGCTGTGCCTGACGATTGTTCTGGGCGCCATGACCGCGCCGCTGCTGCTGGCGCTGACCTTTGCCAACGGCGTCGGGCTGGCCATGCGCTGGCCGGTGTTTTCGGCGATTGTTCCGGAGCTGGTGCCGCGCGCGCAGTTGCCGGCGGCCCTGGCGCTCAACGGCATCGCCATGAATGCCTCGCGCATCATCGGCCCGCTGGTGGCCGGGGCGCTGATTGCCGGTGCCGGCAGCGAGTACGTTTTCATCCTCAACGCCGTGCTCTCGCTGGTGTCCGGTTTTGTGATCATGCGCTGGCGCCGCGAGCATGTGCCCAGCCCGCTGGGCCGCGAGCGCCTGATCAGCGCGATGCGTGTCGGCGTGCAGTTCGTGCGCCAGTCGGCGCGCCTGCGCGCGGTGCTGCTGCGGGTGGCGCTGTTCTTCTTTCACTCCACCGCCTTGCTGGCGCTGCTGCCGCTGGTGGCCCGTGGCCTGCACGGCGGCGGTGCCGGCACCTTCACGCTGCTACTGGCCTCCATGGGTTCGGGCGCGATTTTTGTGGTGGCCTTTCTGCTGCCGCGGCTGCGCCGCACCCTGTCTCGCGATGCCATGGTGCTGGGCGGCATGGGGCTGCAGTCGGCCGCCACGGCCATCATCGCCTTTGCGCCGAATGCCTACGTCGCCGCACCGGCGATGTTTCTGGCCGGTGCGGCGTGGATCACCACCGCCAACACCCTGAGCGTGTCGGCGCAGCTGGCCCTGCCCGACTGGGTGCGTGCGCGCGGCATGTCGATTTTCCAGATGGCGATCATGGGCGCCAGTGCCCTGGGTGCGGCGGTTTGGGGCCAGATTGCGACCGTCACCAGTGTCCCGACCAGCATGCTGATCGCCGCATCGACAGCGGTGGTGGCCATGGGTGCCACACAGCTGCTGCTGCGCGACCGCAGCATCGAGGAGGACCTGACGCCGTCGCGGGAGTTCAAGGTGCCCAGCGCGGAAGCGCCCCCCCTGACCGGCCAGGTGCGCACCCTGATCGAATACCGCATCGATCCGGCCCGGGCCCCCGAATTTCGCACGCTGATGCAGGAAAGCCGCCGCAGCCGGCTGCGCCAGGGCGCGCTGGCCTGGGAGCTGCTGCGCGACATTTCGGACCCGGGGCGTTACGTCGAGCAGATCACCGACGAATCCTGGACCGAACACCTGCGCCGCTTTGACCGCGTGACGGCGGGCGACGTGGCCTTGCGCGACCGCAAGCTGGCCTTCCACGTGGGCGAGACGCCGCCGCTGGTGACGCGGCTGGTGCTGGAAAGCTGATACGGCTTTCTTGCCACGCTGCGCCAGCATGGCCCGGCGATAAAGATAAAAAAAGGCCTCCAGTCCTTGCTGGACAAGCGCTGACAGCTATTGATTAAATAGCAAATCCATTCCCATGCGGTCGGGCAGTCCGCGGCCCGGAGCGGCCACCAGTCCTTGGCACACCTCTTGCATCTCATCTTGTACACAAGTATGGATGCTTTAAATTGGTGCAAGTTTCTTTCACTCCTGATCTGACCGGCCGGCCGGCGGCGCCGCACAACATGCCTGCGGTTGCAGGCGGCACCGTGCTGGCGCCGCAGGCCTGGATCTGTCGCGCCACGCCGCAGGCTGCCGGCAGTGCGCAAGCTGCTTCGGCCGGGCCGCTGGCGGGGTTGACCTTTGCGGTCAAGGACAACATCGATGCCGCAAGCTTGCCCACCACCGCGGGCTGCCCGGCTTTTGCCTACACGCCGACGGCCAGTGCCTTTGTTGTGCAGAAACTGCTCGATGCTGGTGCGCAGCTGGCCGGCAAGACCAACCTCGACCAGTTCGCCTGCGGTCTGAATGGCACGCGTTCTCCTTTTGGAGCCGTGCCCAATGCGTTCAACCCCGCTTATGTCTCCGGCGGCTCCAGTTCCGGTTCGGCCTATGTGGTGGCAACGGGCCAGGTTGATTTTTCACTGGGTACCGACACGGCCGGCTCGGGACGGGTGCCGGCGGGGCTCAACAACATCGTCGGCCTCAAGCCTTCACGCGGGCTGATCAGCGCGCGCGGTGTGGTGCCGGCCGCGCAGAGTGTGGACTGTGTGTCCATCTTTGCGCGCACGGTGGCCACGGCGGTCCAGGTACTGGAACACGCGATGGCGCATGACGCGCTCGATCCGTATTCGCGCCGGCTGGCGCTGACCAGCGAACCGTTTGCGCCGGCCTTTCGCTTCGGCGTGCCGGCGACGCTGGAGTTTTACGGGGACCGTGCCGCCGAAGCGGCCTTCTCGGAGGCGGTGGTGCGGCTGCAGGCTCTGGGCGGTACGCCCGTGGCCATCGACTTTGCGCCGCTGGCGCAGGTCGCGGCCCTGCTCTACGAAAGCGCGCTGGTGGCCGAACGCTACACCGCCATCCGCAGCTTTTTCGACGCCCATGAAGCCGAGGTGGTCGAGCCAGTGCGCAGCATCATTGCCGCCGGTCGAAAGTACAGCGCGGCGGACCTGTACGAAGTGCAGACCGAATTGAAGCGGCTGGGCCAGCAGGCCGACGCGATGTGGGGCAGCATCGACGTGCTGGTGGTGCCGACCGCGCCGACGCATTACACGATTGCGCAGATGCAGCGCGACCCGGTGGTGCTCAACCGCCGGCTGGGCGCCTACACCAACTTCGTGAACCTGCTCGACTACGCCGCGCTGTCCGTGCCCAGTGCCGTGCGCGCCGACGGGCTGCCGTTTGGCATCACGCTGATCGGGGCTTGCGGCAGCGACTGGCAGCTGGCCGACCTCGGCCAGCGCTACCACCACAGCACCGGCCTGACCCAGGGCGCGACCGGCTTGCCCCTGCCTGCCATGCGCGCGATCGCCGGCCTGCGCAAGCCGGCAACCGTACGGGTGGCGGTCGTGGGCGCCCATCTGTCGGGCATGCCCCTGAACACCCAGCTGACCGAGCGCGGCGCCGTGCTGGCCGGCCCCGCTGAAACCGCGCCGGACTACCGTCTTTTCGCCTTGCCGGGCACCACCCCGCCCAAGCCCGGCCTGCTGCGTGTTGGTGCCGGCCAGGGCGCGTGTATCGCGCTCGAAATCTGGGACATGCCGCTTGCGGCCTACGGCTCCTTTGTGGCGCTGATCCCCGCGCCGCTGGGCATAGGCACGCTGGCGCTGCGCGACGGCAGCACGGTGCAGGGTTTTGTCTGCGAGCCCGAAGCGCTGCATGGCGCGCTGGACATTTCGCACCTGGGCGGCTGGCGCGCCTACATGACTTCGCTCAAGACGGCCGCGGCCTGACACCTTCCACGGATTTCCAACCCCTCTCCCTCTATTACTCCCTCTATTACTCCAGGAGCTTTCCATGACCACTGACCGCACCTCCGCCACCTTCACGGCCTCCCGCCGGAAAGTCCTGCAAACCAGCGCGGCCATGCTGGGCGTGCTGGGCATGCCTGCCATCGTGCGTGCCCAAGCCGCACCGAAAATCCGCATCGGCTACTGGCCCATCGCCGCCGGCCTGCCTTTTTACGCGGCCATCGAGCTGGGCTACTTCAAGGAAGCCGGGCTGGACGTGGAAGCGCTCAAGTTCGCCGGCGCGCAGCAGGTGATGGAGGCGGTGCTGTCCGGACGTTCCGACGGCACCGCCAACGGCACCGGCTCGGCCAATATCGCCATCGGCGAGCTGGCCCAGCCCGGCACCTTCAAGATCTTCTGTTCCAACCCGAGCAATGTGAAAAATGTGCTTGACGAAGTCATTGTGCCGGTGGCCAGTCCCGCCAAGGTGATGGCTGACCTCAAGGGCAAACGTATCGGTTCCGGCCCCGGCATCCAGAACGTGACATTGGCCAAGACCGTGCTGGAGCGCGGTGGCGCCGTGGGGGCCACCGTGGTCGAGCTGCCGATCGGCCAGCATGTGGCTGCATTGGCTGCCGGCCAGATCGACGGCGCCTACACGCTGGAGCCCACCGGCACCATCGGCCGCATGAACGGCACCACGCGTGTGCTCGAGGCCGGCGTGATCTCCCGCTACGTGCTCGGTGACAACATGGCGCCGTGGTTTGGCGGCTCGGCCTCGCTGTCGTCCGAGTTCATCAAGAAAAATCCCGATGCTGCGAAGAAGTTTGTGGCCGCCTACGGCAAGGGTGTGGCTTACGTGCGCAGCAAGTCGGTCGAGGCACGCCAGTACCTCAAGGGCTACACCCCGATCGAAGGCGCGCTGACCGGCGAGGTGCCGCTGGCCGCCTACATGATGTACAACGAGTTCAAGCCGGCCGACGTCGCGCACTTCCAGAAGTTCTTCGACCTGTTCTCCGAAAAAGGCATCTTCAGTTCGCGCCTTTTGGTGGACTCGATGCTCTACAAGGGTTGAACGTGATGCAGGGCACCTCCTCCGTGACGGCGGCGCCGGTGGCGTCTGCCAGGCCCTGGGCGCCGCCGGCCAGCGCGCCGACGGCCGTTGTGCAGCGCACCCCGGTGCTGGAGAGGGCGCTGCCCTTCATCGGCCCGGCGGTGCTGTTTATCGTGTGGGACCTGGTGGTGCGTCTGGGCTTCATCAAGGCCATCCTGTTGCCGCCGCCGCTCGATGCGCTGGGCGCGCTGGTCAACGGCCTGGCCGGCGGCCCGCTGCTCAAGGACTTTGCGGTCACCGTGTGGCGCACGGTGCAGGCCTTCCTGATCGCCGCCGCCGTCGGCATGCCGCTGGGCGTGCTGCTCGGCAGCAACGAGAAGGCCTACCGCAGCGTCGAGTTCCTGATCGACTTCTTCCGCTCCACACCTTCGTCGGCGCTGATTCCGTTGTTCCTCATGATCTTCGGCGTGTCGGACATCAACAAGGTGGCGATCGCGGCTTTCGGTGCGCTGCTGATCGTGGTGTTCAACAGCGCCTACGGCGTGATCAACGCGCGCAAGCAGCGCGTGATGGCGGCCAGGGTCATGGGTGCGTCGCGCTGGCAGGTGTTCAAGGACGTGCTGATCTGGGAGAGCCTGCAGCCGAGTTTTGTCGGCCTGCGTTCGGCCGTGTCCATGGCACTGGTCATCGTGATCGTGGCCGAGATGTTCATCGGCGCCGATAGCGGGCTGGGCAACCGCATCATCAACTCGCAGCAGGTCATGAACGTGAAGGACATGTACGCGTCCATCCTGGCCGCTGGTGCGCTCGGGTATGCGCTCAACATCTTTTTCCTGGTGCTTGAGCGCCGTATTGTTCACTGGAGTGGAAGGTAGCCATGTCTGCAGTTCTCAACGCCCCGGTGTTTGCCGATGTCCCGGTGCCGGCCTTTCAGCCGGGCCCGGCCGGCACCCACATCACGATTCGCGGCCTGACCAAGTATTTCGCCGGCTGGCCGCTGTACGAGGACTTCAATCTCGACATCCCGAAGCACAAGATCGTGTCGGTGTTCGGGCCCAACGGCTGCGGCAAGTCCACGCTGATCAACATGATCGCCGGGCTGGTGCCCATCGACGCCGGCGAGATCCTGTTCGACGGCAAGTCGCTCAAGGACACCAAGATCGGCTACGTGTTCCAGAACTACCGCGAAGCGATGTTCCCGTGGATGCGCACCATCGACAATATCGCCTATCCGCTCAAGCTCGAAGGCCGGTCCAAGGCCGAGGTGGACCGGCGCATGGCCGAACTGGTCGCGTCCTTCGACGTGAAGTTCGATCTCAAGCGTTACCCCTACGAACTCTCGGGCGGCCAGCAGCAGACCGCTTCCATCATGCGGGCCCTGGCGAACAACCCCGAGGTGCTGTTTCTCGACGAGCCGTTTTCAGCGCTCGATTTTGAAATGACGCTGTTCATCCGCGAGAAGCTGCAGGAAGTGTTCATGCAGACCGGCACCACCATGCTGCTGGTGTCGCACGACCTCGAAGAGGCCGTCTACCTGGCCGACCAGGTGCTGCTGCTGACCAAGCGGCCCACCCGTGTGGCCGAGATCCTGTCGTATGGCGATGCGCGGCCGCGCACCGTGGAAACACTGTCCGAGGCCAGCTTCATCGGCACCAAGAAGCGCAGCCTGGAAATCTTCCAGCGTGAAGTACGGCGTTGAACGGCGTGTCAACCATGAACGACACCCGCATGCTCGCTTACGTTGAAACCACGGCCGCGTTGCTGCGGCTGCCGCTGGATGCGGCGCGTACCCAGCGCGTTGCGCTGAACCTGCAGCGCACGGCCGTGATGGCGGCGTTGCTAGAGGCTGCGCCCCTCGCCGCCCACGACGAACCCGCGGAAATATACAGGCCGGCAGCCTTTCCGCCCAATGACGACGGGTGCGACCAGCTATGAAAAATATAGCGAATAACGCCGCGGTCATGGCGGCAGCGGTTGCCGCCGGCGACGTCAGCGCACGCGAGTTGCTGGACGCCAGCCTGGCGCGCATTGCCGCGACCGACGGCCGGGTCAACGCCTTCACCGGGCAGACGCTGGCGCGTGCGCGCGCCGAAGCCGATGCCGTGGATGCGCAGCGGGCGGCGTCGCAGCCGCTCGGCCCGCTGGCCGGCGTGCCCTATGCCGTGAAAAACCTGTTCGACATTGAAGGAGTGGTCACCCTGGCCGGCTCCAAGGTCAACCGCGCTGATGCGCCGGCCAGTGCCGACGCTTTTCTGGTGCAGCAGATGAAGGCGGCCGGCGCGGTGCTGGTGGGTGGTCTCAACATGGACGAATACGCCTACGGCTTCACCACCGAAAACAGCCATTACGGTCCCTGCCACAACCCGCACGACCTCACGCGGATTGCCGGCGGTTCGTCGGGCGGCTCCGGCGCCGCAGTCGCTGCCGGCCAGGTGCCGGTGTCGCTCGGGTCGGACACCAACGGTTCCATCCGCGTGCCGGCCTCGATGTGCGGCGTCTGGGGCCTCAAGCCCACCTTCGGCCGGCTCTCGCGCCACGGCAGCTACCCGTTTGTGCACAGCATCGACCACCTCGGGCCGCTGGCCGACAGTGTGGCCGGCCTGGCGCTGGTCTACGACGCCCTGCAAGGCCCCGATGCCCTGGACCCGGGCTGCCAGGCCCTGCGCGTGCAGCCGGTCATGCCCCTGATCGGCCGGGGTGTCGAAGGCCTGCGGATCGGCGTGCTGGACGGCTACTTCCACGACAACGCCACGCCGGCCGCACGCGAAGTGGTGGCGCTGGCCGCCGGCACCCTGGGCGCGCAGGCCGCGGTGACCTGGCCGGACGCGGCCCTCGCACGCGCCGCGGCTTTCATCATCACCGCCAGCGAAGGCGGCAGCCTGCATCTGAATGACCTGCGCACCCGCGCCGATGACTTCGAGCCGCTGTCGGTGGACCGCTTCATCGCCGGCGCGCTGCAGCCGGTGGATTGGTATTTGCGTGCCCAGCGTTTTCGCCGGGTCTACCGCGACAAGGTCAACGCCCTGTTTCGCGACTGGGACGTGCTGCTCACGGCGGCCACGCCAGTCAGCGCGCCTGTCATCGGCACCGAGTGGCTGGACATCAACGGCACGCAACAGCCCGCGCGCGCTTCCATGGGGCTGCTGACCCAGCCCATCTCGTTTGCCGGCTGTCCGGTCGTGACGGCGCCGCTGTGGCCGGCCGGCACCGGCGGCTTGCCGGTCGGGGTGCAGCTGATTGCCGCGCCGTGGCGCGAAGACCTGGCTTTCCGCGCCGCCCAGGCCCTCAGCGAGGCGGGTGTGGCGCAGGTACGGCCGGTTCAACTCTAGAAAAAACCAACATGCTCGCCATCAACCTGCCCGATGTCCTGGCCGAAGTCACGGCCCAGTTCCAGCGTTACGAAAAGGCCCTGACCGGCAACGACGTGGCGGTGCTCGACGAGCTGTTCTGGAACAGCCCGCACACCCTGCGTTACGGCGCGACCGAAAACCTCTATGGCTACGACGCGATCCGTGCCTTCCGCGCCGGACGCCCCGCGCAGGGGTTGGAGCGCACGCTGCTCAAGACCGTCATCACCACCTACGGCCAGGACATGGCGACCGCCAATGTCGAGTTCCAGCGCACCGGCAGCGCCAGGGCCGGCCGGCAGAGCCAGACCTGGCTGCGCACGCCCGAGGGCTGGCGTGTGGTGTCGGCCCATGTGAGCCTGCTTGCATGAATCCTGCTTCCCGTTTTCCGCAGTACTTCTTTAACTTGACCCAAGGAGAAACCTCATGACCACCAGACAATTCAGCCGCCGCGATTCCCTCAAGTCCCTGGCCGCGCTTGGCGCTGCCGGCACGCTGGGCGCTTTCAGCGACCTGGCCTTTGCGCAAAAACCCATCACCGTCGGCGTGATCTATGTCGGCCCGCGTGACGACTACGGCTACAACCAGGCTCAGGCCCAGGCGGCTGCCGAGCTCAAGAAGATGCCCGGCGTGAAGGTGGTCGAGGAAGAAAACGTGCCGGAGACGGCCGCTGTCCAGAAAACCATGACCGGCATGGTGGCCCAGGACGGCGCCACGCTGGTCTTTCCCACCTCCTTCGGTTATTTTGATCCGCATGTGCTGGCCGTGGCCCCCAAGTTTCCGGACGTGCGTTTTGCGCACTGCGGCGGTCTCTGGACCGAGGGCAAACACCCCAAGAATGCGGCCAGCTACTTCGGCTACATCGAGGAATGCCAGTACCTCAACGGCGTGATCGCCGGCCACATGACCAAGAGCAACAAGATCGGTTTTGTCGCTGCCAAGCCGATTCCCCAGGTGCTGCGCAACATCAATGCCTTCACCATGGGTGCGCGCTCGGTCAAGCCCGGCATCACCTGCAACGTGATTTTCACCGGCGACTGGTCCATGGCCGTCAAGGAGGCCGAGGCCACCAACAGCCTGGCCGACCAGGGCTGCGATGTGTTCACCATGCATGTGGACGGTCCCAAGGTGGTGGTTGAAACGGCCGCCAAGCGCGGCAAGATGGTGTGCGGCTACCACGCCAGCCAGGCCAAGCTGGCGCCCAACGCCTACCTGACGGGCGCCGAGTGGAACTGGCTGACCGCCTACACCACCTTCCTGGACGCTGCGCGCACCGGCAAGCCGCACCCCAACTTCATCCGCGGCGGCCTGAAAGACGGCTACGTCAAGATGTCGGCCTACGGCCCCATGGTGCCGGACGCTGCGAAAAAGAGCGCCGACAGCATCAAGGCCAGCATGGTGGCCGGCAAGTTCGACATCTTCAAGGGCCCCCTCAAGGACAACAAGGGCGCGACCATCATCCCGGCCGGCAAGGTGCACAAGCAGACCGACCTGGAACTCGAGAAGATGAATTACCTGGTGGAAGGGGTGATCGGCTCGGTCTGAAGCGGCTGTCATTGCGGGCTTGACCCGCAATCCATGTTGGCGCGCCAGCGTGGATGCCGGATCAAGTCCGGCATGACAAGAGCACTGCATTCCCATGCGCAACTCCCTCTCCAACGTCCTGCTGCCCACGGCCGCCATTGCCGCGGCGCTGCTGCTGTTCGGCGTGTTCGTCGCTCTGGCGGGTGTCAATCCGCTGGACGTCTGGCTGCTGCTGTTCAAAGGGGCCTTCGGCGACTGGTACTCCTGGCAGAACACGCTGCAGCGCGCCGCGCCCCTGATGCTCACCGCCCTATGTGTGGCGGTGCCGGCGCGTGCCGGCCTGGTCATCATCGGCGGCGAGGGTGCCATGGTGCTGGGCGGGCTCGGCTGCGCGGCGCTGGCCGCCGCCATGCCGCTGCCGACCGGTGTCGTGGGAACGGCGCTGGTGTGCCTGGCTGGTGCCCTGGCCGGCGCGTTGTGGATCATGCTGGCCGGCGCGCTGCGCCAGTACCGCGGCATCAATGAAACCATCAGCAGCCTGCTGCTGGCCTATGTGGCGATCGGCCTGTTCAAGCACCTGGTCGAAGGGCCGTTGCGCGACCCGGCCAGCCTGAACAAGCCGTCCACGCCGTCGCTGGCCGAGGGGCTGCGCATCACCGGCATCGCCGGCTCCGACGTGCACTGGGGGCTCGTGATCGGCGTGGCCGCCTGCCTGGCGGCCGGCCTGTGGTTGCGCATGACACCTTCGGGCTTTGCGGTGCGCGTGGTCGGCGGCAACCCGCGCGCGGCGCAACTGGTCGGCCTGCCGGCCTCCCGGCTGATCCTGCTGGCCTGCGCACTCGGTGGTGCCTGCGCCGGGCTGGCCGGCGCCGTCGAGGTCGCAGCCGTGCACACCAATGCCAACGCCTCGCTGATCGCAGGTTACGGCTACGCAGGCATCCTGGTGGCATTCATCGCGCGCCAGCATCCGGTAGCCATCATCCCGGTGGCCATTCTGTTCGGTGGCTTCGGCGCCGCGGGCAGCCTGCTTCAGCGGCGCCTGGGCCTGCCCGATGCCTCGGTGCTGGTGCTGCAGGGCATCGCCTTTGTGCTGATCCTGGCCAGCGAGGCCCTGCGTGATGTGGACTGGAAAGCCTTCTTCGCCCGCATCAACCGCTTCGGTCCGTCCGAGCCGAGTCCGATCCTCTTGCCACAGGACAAGCCATGAGCGCCGACCAGCTGCTGATCTTCTTTGCCGGCATCGTCGGCGGCGCACTGCGTGTCGGCGCGCCTTTCCTGTTTGTCAGCCTCGGTGAATGCATCACCGAAAAATCCGGACGCATCAACCTGGGCCTGGAAGGCGTGCTGGTGCTGTCGGCGATGTCGGCCTTCGGCGCCTCCTGGCTCAGCGGGTCGCCGTGGATCGGCGTGTTGGCAGCCGCAGCCACCGGCGCGCTGCTGGCCACCCTGCACGGCGTGTTGTGTTCGCTGCCGCGCGTCAACGATATCGCCACCGGCATTGCGCTGATGCTGCTGGGCATGGGCTTGGCGTTTTACCTGGGCAAGCCGCTGATCCAGCCGCAGGCGCCGCAACTGCCGGCCATCGCGCTGGGGAACTGGAGCGATTCGGGCGCCGTGCGTTCGGCCTTGCAGGTCAACGCGCTGGTACCCATCGGCATCGCGCTGGCCGTGGCGCTGTGGTGGGCTTTCGCCAACACCCGCGCCGGCCTGCTGGTGCGCATGGCGGGTGACTCGGCCAACGCCACGCGCGCCCTCGGCTATTCGGTGTCGGCCATCCGTATTGCGGCCACCGCAGCCGGCGGCATGGTCGCCGGTCTGGGCGGCGCCTGCCTCACACTGTTTTACCCGGGTAGCTGGAACGAGGGCGTCTCCAGCGGCCAGGGTCTGATCGCGGTGGCGCTGGTGATCTTCGCGCGCTGGAGCCCGATCCGCTGCGTCTACGCGTCCTTGCTGTTCGGCGGCGCCGGCGCCATCGGGCCGGCCTTGCAGTCCATCGGCATCAGCTGGGGCTACCACCTGTTCAACATCGTTCCCTATGCGCTGACGTTGCTGATTCTGGTCATGACCTGCCGCCCCGGCACCACGGTGAGCGGCAGCCCGGGCGAACTCTCCTCCAACCGTTGAACACAAGCAAGGAAACACGATGACAGGCCTCGGCGGACTCAACAAGTCGAAACATGGCGTGGTTTTGGGCCTGGTGCAGCTGCAGCTGCCCGTGGTCGAGACACCGGCGCAGCTCGCTGCGCAGACGCAGCGCATCTGCGCCATGGTGGCCAAGGCCAGGCGCAACCAGTCCACCATGGACCTGGTGGTGTTTCCGGAGTATTCACTGCACGGCCTGTCGATGTCGATCGCGCCCGAACTGATGGTGTCGCTTGACGGCCCCGAGGTCGCCGCCTTCAAGCGCGCCTGTGTGGACAACCGCATCTGGGGATGTTTCTCCATCATGGAGGCCAACCCCGGCGGCAACCCCTACAACAGCGGCCTGATCATCGACGACACCGGTGCGATCAAGCTGTATTACCGCAAGCTGCACCCGTGGGTGCCGGTCGAGCCCTGGGAGCCGGGCAACCTCGGCATTCCCGTCTGCGACGGCCCGAACGGCAGCAAGCTGGCGCTGATCATCTGCCACGACGGCATGTTCCCCGAGATGGCGCGCGAGGCCGCCTACAAGGGCGCCGAAATCATCATCCGTACGGCAGGTTACACCGCCCCGATTCGTCACAGCTGGAAAATCACCAACCAGGCCAACGCCTTCTGCAACCTGGCGGTCACCGCCAACGTCTGCATGTGCGGCAGCGACGGCACCTTCGATTCCATGGGCGAGGGCATGTTCTGCAATTTCGACGGCACGGTGCTGGTCGAAGGCGGTGGGCGACCCGACGAAATCATCACGGCCGAAGTGCGGCCCGACCTGGTGCGCGAAGCGCGCAGCGGCTGGGGTGTGGAAAACAACATCTACCAGCTCTACCACCGCGGCTACGTGGCGGTGAAAGGTGGCGCCCAGGACTGTCCCTACACCTACATGCACGACATGGCGGCCGGCACCTACCAGCTGCCCTGGACGGTGGAGGTGACCGACGGGACCTCCTGCGGCTTCGACGCGCCAACGCGCAGCTACAAGGCCTGAAAAGGAAAACATGGCCATGCCACGCTTCGTCAACGCCGACCCCTACGCCTGGCCCTGGAACGGCGACCTGCAGCCCGGCAACACCGCGCTTGTCGTGATCGACATGCAGATCGATTTCTGCGGCGAAGGCGGTTACGTCGACAAGATGGGTTACGACATCTCGCTGACACGCGCGCCGATAGCGCCGCTCAAGACCCTGATGGCCGCCATGCGCGGCGCGGGTTACCACATCATCCACACGCGCGAGGGCCACCGGCCCGACCTGTCGGACCTGCCGGCCAACAAACGCTGGCGCTCGCGCCAGATCGGCACGAAGGGTGTGGGCATCGGCGACGATGGGCCCTGCGGCCGCATCCTGGTGCGCGGTGAACCGGGCTGGGAAATCATCCCCGAACTCGCGCCGTTGCCCGGCGAGGTGGTGATCGACAAGCCCGGCAAGGGATCGTTCTATGCCACCGATCTCGAGATGGTGCTGCACACGCGCGGCATCCGCAACCTGATCCTCACAGGCATCACCACCGACGTGTGTGTGCACACGACGATGCGCGACGCCAACGACCGCGGCTTCGAATGCCTGCTGCTGTCGGACTGCACCGCCGCCACCGACGCCGGCAACCACGCGGCGGCGCTGAAAATGATCACCATGCAGGGCGGTGTGTTCGGGGCCCATGCGACCTCGGCAGCGGTGCTGGACGCACTGGCCATGCCATGAGCCGCGCAGCAGCAGCGATCGGCAGCCTGCCGCCGGCCACCGGTGCGCTGGCGCTGGACACCTACCGGATGAGCATGCGTTTTGGCGGCTTCACGGCGCTCGACAGCGTCAGCCTGAAGGTGGCGCCGGGCACGGTGCACGCGCTGCTCGGCGAAAACGGCGCCGGCAAAAGCACGCTGGTCAAATGTGTGGCGGGGTATCAACGGCCCTCGGAAGGCAGCATCCTGATTGACGGCCGCGAGCAGGCGATTGACAACCCGGTGGTGGCGCGCGCCCTGGGCATCGGCATGGTCTACCAGCACTTCACGCTGGCACCGGGCATGACGGTGGCGGAGAACCTGCTGCTGGCCGGCGGCCAGTTGCCCGCAGTGATCAACTGGCGCGCCAAGCGCGATGAACTCAAGACCTTTCTCGCGCACACGCCTTTCCGCCTGGACCTGGACGCGCGGCCGTCGGAACTGGCGGCAGGCGAAAAGCAGAAGCTCGAGTTGCTCAAGCAGCTCTACCTCCGGCCGCGCCTGCTGATTCTCGATGAGCCTACCTCGGTGCTGACGCCGCAGGAAGCCGACGAGGTGCTCGGCCATGTGCGCGAGTTCGCGCGCAGCGGGCTGTGCACGGTGCTCATCATCACGCACAAATTCCGCGAAGTGATGGCCTATGCCGACGACGTGACCGTGCTGCGCCGCGGCAAGGCGGTGCACACCACGTCGGTGGCGGCGAGCGACCCGGCGCGGCTCGCGCAGGCCATGGTGGGTGATGCGGCTGCCGCCCGTTCCGAAAGTCTGGATGTGAAAGAAAAAGTGCCTCCAGCCCTTGGTGCGTGGGCGCCAACAGCTATAAATTCTGTAGCGTCCAGCGCTTCGCTGGAAGTCCACGGGCTGCAGGTCATGGGCGACCGCGGCACGCTGGCTGTACGCGACCTGAGCCTGTCGGTGGCTGCCGGAGAGATCCTCGGCATCGCCGGTGTTTCCGGCAACGGCCAGCGTGAACTCGTCGAGGCGCTGGTCGGCCAGCGCGGACGCGCCGCGGGCACCGTGCGGGTCAACGGCCAGCCCTACGCCGCCACGCGCGATGAGAACCATCGCCTCAAGGTGCGCAGCCTGCCCGAAGAGCCGCTGCGCAATGCCTGCGTCGGCGATCTCAGCGTGGCCGAGAACATGGCACTGCGCGACTTCGACCGGCCGCCGCTCTGCGCCGGTGGACGCTTGCGTTTCGGCGCCTGGCGCAGCCGCGCGCGCGAATGGATCAGCGCTTACGGCATCAAGACCCAGGGCGAAAACGCGCCCATCCGAAGCCTGTCGGGCGGCAATGTGCAGCGTGCCGTGCTGGCGCGCGAACTGCATGGCGAGATCAATGTGCTGATCGCCGCCAACCCGGTGTTCGGCCTGGACTTTGCCGCCGTCAAGGAAATTCACACCCGCCTGCGCGGCGTGGCGCAGCAGGGCGGCGCGGTGCTGCTGGTCAGCGAAGACCTGGACGAGCTGCTTGAACTGGCGGATCGCATCGTTGTGATGAGTGAAGGCCGCATCGTTTTTGAAACGACCGCTGTGGATGCCGAGCGGCATGTTCTTGGGGCGCACATGGGTGGGGGGCATCATCAGCCTCTGGCTGAGGTGGCGGTGTGAACTGCTTCCTGGATTTGTTGAACAAGCTGGTCCTTGTTACCGTTCGGGCTGAGCTTGTCGAAGCCTTCTTTGCTTCTGCTGTT
This sequence comes from Polaromonas sp. YR568, assembly GCF_943371715.1. Lineage (GTDB taxonomy): Bacteria > Pseudomonadota > Gammaproteobacteria > Burkholderiales > Burkholderiaceae_C > Polaromonas. The sequence continues at coordinate 39,218 of NZ_CALRVW010000035.1, forward strand.
GGAGGTTTGCCAGCAAGCCGGGGGTTGCCCGGCGGCAACTCACTTTTCTTTTGCGTCGCCAAAAGAAAAGTAAGCAAAAGAAAAGGCGACCCGATGGTCCGGGTCCCTTCACTTCGCTGCGGGCAACCTGCGGTGCTCGCCGAAAGCGGGGTCGAGCTCGAACTCGCTACGCTCAGACAATCGCTCGCCCTGATCCGCTCTCGGCTGTGCTCCTCGGCCCGGCCCGACGGGTTGGGGAGCGAATACGGGTGCGGGGAGGCGAGGACGCGCTTT
>NZ_CALRVW010000036.1:0-34123 GCF_943371715.1 Polaromonas sp. YR568
TGCGTACACGGGCCTGCCCGTGGGCCCAATCTTTACAACTCTCGACCCCTCAACCAGCTCTGACATGGTGCCCACCTTCTACTACTTGGTGGGCACCATCTTGGACAATACTTAGCCCACTCTCAAGAGGGTGCAGAGCAGACGCTTACACTTCAAATGAGCAGTTCGAAATTTATCAATTTTGGCGTTAATCCGTTTTGACGCCAGCTTGTACATGTCCTGGATATTCGATTGGCTGCCAGTGTCATCTTTTGGGTTATAGATTCGCGCCCCAGCGGCAACCGCGTCGACGACCTTCCGTTTATCTACATTGCGTAGATCCCAAACCTTAAGGCCAATGAGCGACGGAACGATTTGCTTGTGGTTGGTAATAGGGTACTCATAGTTCGCCCCTTTGTAATCCCACTCTAGAAAGCTTTGAATTAACTTTCTTGTGACAGATCCTCTTTCGCTTTGGCCTAAAGCCGCCTCACGCAACACAGCGTAACGATATTGGAAATTCTTAAACGCGCGCTCCCAATCGGCCTCGTCAAGGTTCCCATCCAGCTCTACCGAAATAGACACAGATGGACGGCCGTTTCTTAAGGTTCCAGATTGATGGAATGCAGGATGAACGGTTACAGGTGCCCGGAACGTGATCCCTGAGTACTGGTCGAGGGAAGTGACACTTTTCTTCTCAAGCTTTCTTACCGCGCCAAGCTTGTCGACAACCGTCTTGATCATCGAATCGATATCTGCACCCGCCATCAAATCTGCGATCCGGAAGAAGCGTGCGGCCGGGATATTTAGCAGGTGACGCTGTTCGATGTACGCGCCTGGCAACTCATAAAGCGCCTTTGCACGAAGAGCTGCAATTTCGGGGTGGAGCCACTTGCCGTGCGTCTCACCAAGTGGGTAGCCAAACTGAATCAGATCCCACGCGTACTCCAAGAGGTTGGAATCCAATATCTCATCCTCCGAAGCTCCCGCAGCCTGCCAATACTCGCGCAGCAGCACTTCCCATTCTTTCAACTCGTTCATCTCCTGCTCATTAATCTGCTTGGACGCACGTATGCCGTACTCCAAGGAAAGAGCTTTACTGACGCTGTTGTGCAGATATGAGTAAAGGGAATCTGGATATTTAGCCTCGGTCAAACTTACCTCTCCCTCAAAAAAAAGTAATACTAAAGTATAGGTGCCGAGAACCCCCTCCCGTTGGCCCCTTTTTCCAGCAGGGCAGAAAACCTCTAATTGTGCTCAGTCGCGAACATCAACTCAACCGAATTTCTCGTAATGGATTTCGCGGCCTTTAGGAGCATGCCATGGACACCAAAACTAACCCGAAGGGAGACCACCCTCTCAGCACAGAGGAATTCGCCAACCTGAATTTCGTCGAACCGCAGACCGTCATTAAGCGCCGTTGCCAGACGGGAACGTATCACGGCGTCGCCGCGCGAAAACTTGCGAACGGCCGCCTCGCTTGGCCCAACTGCCAAGTTTTGGCGAACCGCGAAGGCTAGAGGCACCATCGGCTCCGATTTACCAGGAAATCGGCCGCCGACTTCAGCTCAATTGTCACAGTGCCGCAGGACTTGCCATAACGGCAATGAGGGGCCCCTCATCTACCTGCCTTGATTCTAATTGCACTACCTGAGCCTGATAGCTTCAACAGCGATAGAACGCGTTGGCAAAACCTTAATGATTACGAAAGTTGGAGATATATATGGAAAGTTCTTTGTTGAACCCGTTTTTTGAAGGGGACAACTTCCTGGCGGAAGCTGACCGAAATGCAGTCGGGATCGGACTCAATCCCTACATCGTAAGTACGATGAGCGATACGGTGTGCGATATTTCCCAGTTCCAGGTGGACGTCGAATCGCCGCACGGTGACGTCGGACCCACTGGAAACATTATCGTGCACGAGGGGGAGCCTTGTACAGGAAAGTCCACGGTCGCCGGTGCCTATCTGCACGTAGTAAGAGACACCATCGATGCTGCGGCGCAAGAAAATCCAGCGGCTGCCGAGGCAATTCGCCAGCACGACAACGTCTCACGCGAGGCTTTAGTTAAAGAGCTCTCAGAGTACCCTAACCACTCGATGCTGAGCCCGGATGGTGGCCCCATGCTGCAGCAACTCTTCGGTACGTCGGCAAATATCGGCGTAAAGATTAGCAGTGCCGAGGAGATGAACAATGTCAGGGTTGGTGCTGGTCGCGCGCGCATCAAGAGGCACACGCGTAATTGGGTGTCACTGCTTGTGCAAAGGCATTACTCTGGCCCGATCCTTACCCGAATCGGATCAGGTGCTCTGATGCATGGCCTAGCAGACCGCTGCGAATGGCGCCTAGACCCGAGTGGAGTGCTCATGGCAACCCTTGAAGCGAACATCACTGAAATTCCGGGCATGAAAAAAGTCCACCAACGCCTGATCGAGGTAGTAGAAAACACCATCGAACGCTATCTCGGCGGAATAGTCTGCCGCCCTGTACTGAAGCTCGACCCATCAGCTAAAGCGTTCTACTTCGAAATTGTTCGCCAGTCGCGAGTGATGGCGTCAAGCGCTGGCCGTCAGCATCTACAAGCTTATGCCTTACGCCATCCATGGCGCAGCCTGCGGAGGGCAGCGTCCCGTCACTACTTTCTATACGGGAGCGATGGTTGCATTACCTTCGAAATGCTCGAGAACGCGGTGCGTCGCGACCTTGTCAACATGCGCAGCTTTGAGGCCATGACCTATGTGGCACCAAAGCTGACACGCCAAGAGGAGGACGCCGCAGACCTGGAGCATTGGCTTTTGTTCCATTCGCGGCAATGGGGCACCAATCTCCGCATATCACAACTCACTCGCGTTGTGGCAAATGCCGGATTGACCGTCGCGAGATTTAAGTCTGCGCTTCCAACACTATGCCGACAGAACAAGGCCATGGTCGATGGCGATTGCCTTTTTCTTCACACGATCAATATGAGATTTAAGTGGCCCAAATCTTGACAGCACAGCGACACCTCAGTCGGAAAACTGTGCGTGGTGAACAGACCAAAAAATCAGCGGCATAGACGGCATTGCCGATCCTTGAGAGCCGTCACATAGCGGTTCAAGACGCAAGGAAGTTCTGGTTATTAGAGTGATAGAAATATCTACAGAAGCATCACTGCCTGCAAAGGCTTATTAGCCAAACCGTGTGATCAGTGGTGGGGAACCCCATTGGGCGACACCCCTGTCACCGCATATTGCGCAAAGGAAATGAAAATGAGCAAACTAACCCAACTTGATAATACCCATACGTATCATTGCGCTGACGGACGTCAGATCCTGATTGGAGCCAGCGAAACCCATCCCTATGTGGCCCATGAGACAGTCAAAACCATCTTGAGAAGCGACGAGGAGCCCTTCATCCCGACAAGGACGGGACGGCTGCGTAGGACGAAGGTCGGCGAGATGATGAAGCGTCTTCCCATGTGTGCATTGATCTGGCGCCCTGACCGGCAGTTCGAGCCTTTCCTCGAACTGTTTTTAGACGTCTACAAAAGCCATCCGATTCGGAGCTGCGCCGGCATGGCACCCTTCGATATCTGTCCGATCACGGGCAAACATGTCCATCAGGAGTCGCTTGACTTCGTCCTAACGCTTCGCAGGACGGCGACCGACACTAAAGTTTATAAGCGCCAGGCCGACTGGAAGAGCAAGTACGTGAAGGCCAGCGAGAGCTTTATGAGGCTGGAAGCAGCTTGCTTCGAAGCACGCGCCCGCTGCATGGTTGTGTTTTGCAGTTTCTACCTCAGAAAGCAGATACTCACGTCGGAGGAGATCGACGCGCACCTAATTGAACAATCCAAATTGGCGCTAACAAACGCGCTCACCTTTGAAGAAGGCTGTGAACTGCAGGCCGACATGATGTCCGATGGCCTTGTTTCTTTCGATGAACTTCAGCATTACCGCGTGGCTTTCTTCGGAAAAAAAAAGACGGCTCCCGAATTGTTTGAGCACATGATTGGCTATGCCTGGTGCATCGAGTATGCCCCGTATACCGGCTATCACCTGCACGCAGTGTTCTTCTTTGATGGCGCCGAGGAGCAAAAGCACGCGCACAAGGGTCAGTTGCTTGGAGAGCGCTGGAAAATGGTTACTAACGGGCTTGGCTGGGCGCACAACAGTAATTTGTCGTGGAAGGAGAACCACGTGCGCTGCGGGATCGGCAACATCGAACATTATCAGACGGCCAAGCGCAACAACCTTCGTCAGCTCCTGCGCTACCTTGCAAAAACGGAGCAAATGGTGCCCATGTTGCCGAAGGCAATGACCAACATCTTTGGCAAGATGCAGCCCCCCCAGCGCGACCCGAAAAAGGGCGGCGCGCCACGTGTGAAGGTTGCTCAGCTTGTTTCGATCACCACCACTAGTCAAGGCGCAAAATGGTGAAAACGATTTTCGACCAAACTTTTTCCCCAGCCATTGGTGGTGGTCGCCCCATGTGGATAGCTCTCGGCTCGCGCGGGGCCCGGATAATGAGAGCCGCCCTAACCCTTGCCATGGCGCTGAGTATTACCGCACTGTCTGTCGTTTTAGCCGTCCATGCGGGTCAAGCGTTCGGAAGCTCTGGCGAAACGCGAATTTTGTTCTCGGCACTGTTCGCAGCGGTTGTTGTTGCGGGACACTTGCTCATTGGATTGATGCCTTGCGGGATCTACCGTTTGGTCGCCACGCCGCTGGCGCTGTCTTGCTTGTTACTATCGATCCTGATACATGGCCTTTATATTGCAGATCAGCAGTCGGCTCGAGGTTACCAACGATCACCTGTTGTCAAGAACAGCAGCGGGAGCGTTCCCGTTTCGCAACTAATGGCCGAGAGGGCTGAGCTTGAGCGTAAGCTAATACGCACTGAGCGTATGCCCTGCTCGACTTCTTGCCACTGGAGAGACCGGAGCACTGAAGTGGTGCGCCGTGACATTGGCGTGGCTGATCAGAAGATCGAGGAAGCCAAATCGCGCGAAGCTGCGTTCAAGGCGGCGCTGGAGGCTAGCGAGAAAAGTCGTAGCCAGGTCGGCATTAGTACCGCAGCAAAAATGGTGGGTGTTCCGCCTGCCGCCTTGGAGTTGCTGCTCGCAATCGCGATGGCTATCTTGCTGGAAGGCTTGGGGTGTGTTCTATGGACCGTTCTTCTTAACGCGAAGGACTTGCGGAAACCACCTGGGACCGAACGTGGCGTGCATGAGGTAACAAATGAGTTACAGAGTCCGGCCATAGAGGCGGCAGTTGCCGGGCAAGCAGAGGGTCGAGTGGCTGAGCGAGCTGCTTGTGCCTTGGAGGCGTTGGAAGATGGGTTTCTTAAAGGCACTCGCGTCGCAGATGTTCGAGGTTACTTCAAGTGCGCGCAAGCGGAAGCGAAAGAGGTGAGCAAAGCTCTAAAACTTTTGATCGCTGCAAAAAATGCAGGGGCTCCAAAAGAATCCTTCTAGAAGCACTTTGTTGTTTCCCTGGTCGTAAGCGCTTACTGAGCCAAGCGCGGATTTAGCATCTTTAATTGGTCGGTTCATTCGTTACTGTGTGGGCTCACGTACCTATTTCCATGGAGGCAAAGCGATTTATCTGCCGTTGCCACGGTTTGTGTAGCCGCACAGAGTCATGGAAAAGTCACGGCACGTAAGACGAAGTCATGGGAAGTAACTCTCGTTTTATTACGGAAGTCGCCCCCATCCGTCTCAGAGGGCGTTTGGCTCGGTGACGAAACCGATCTTGCGCATGTCCGACACCTGTGCCGCCGCCATGACCTGTGCCGCACGTTCTTGACGCACCGTCTTGTCGCTGCGGATGTGCAGCTCGGGTTGCGTATTTTGTGCCGCCGCGGCCTGGAAGCGCGGCGGCAGTTCGGTGCCGGCCACCGGCGCTTCGTTGAGGTAGTAACTGTCCTGGGCGTCCACGGTGAAGTGAACGGTTTCCGGCCTACTGTCCTGCGCCTCGCTGGTGGCGCGCGGCAGGTCGATGTTGACCGCGTGTTCCATCACCGGCACGGTGATGATGAAGATGACCGGCAGACCATTATCACGTCCACCAGGGGCGTCATGTTGATCTCGTTCATGACATCGTCGGTGTAGTCTTGGCTTCCAAAACCCATGGTGCGTCTCGGTGTTGGGGTAATCAGATCCGGCCGGGCTCAGGTTTTTTCATCGGTAAAGCCTTGGCCGGGCTGCCGTTGCCGACGCGCGCGGCGGTCACGAAGTAAACGTGGAGCTCGTGCGCAAAGCGGTTGAGTTCTTGCGGCACACCATTGTTGCGGCGTACCAGCGCGTTGTGGCCGAGCACCGCGGGACTCGCCACGGCCAGGCCCAGCGCCGTCATGATCAACGACTCACCGATCGGGCCGGCCACCTTGTCGGCGGTTGCCTGGCCGGCTGTGCGGATGGCCAGCTGCGCGGTAGATGCCCCAGACCGTGCCGAACACGCCGATGAAAGGCGCGGTCGAATCGACCGAGGCGAGGATGGCCAAGCCGGACGTACTTTAGACGAGCGCATTATCTCCAGCGTGGAAACATTCTTCTGCCCAGGATGGGCACTGTCAAACTAGCTGACGATTTCAGGCCGCCATTTGACGCCCGCTTCATTGAGCATCCACTCCTCGATTTGATCGTGCCATTTGCGGAGCAAATCGAGTGGACGTCGGCGGTAGTGTTTTTCTGCAATCGCAGAGGGCTTGTGGCCCTGTATTTGCGCGACGACGCCAACCGGTACCTCGCACCATTCGGCCAAAGTTCCGAACGATCGACGGAGTCCGTGGAGTGTGATGTGAGGAAGATCTTCTGCCTGCAAAGCTTTCAAATGCGCCGCGCGGGGCTCGGCAATCTTTCCGTCTGCTGCGGTCAGGCTAGGGAAAACCCACGGAGAGGGTGTCCAAGTTAGCCCGCGCTCTTTTAAAAGTTTGAGCCTCCGAGGAGACGGGGGCATTTCATTTAGACGCCGCAGTTCACTGAAGAGTGTGGCCAAGTAGGGCGGCATAGGGATGATACGACCCCCAGTGCCTTCGACTTTGTCATTCAAAGTCATGCTTCGCCACTTGAGATCAACATCTGTATCCCAGCGCAGTGCTGCGAGCTCCTCGCGTCGGGCGCCTGTGATGAGTAGCCCCTGTAGGTATACGGAAGTTACGCGGTTTGGCAGTGCCTGGACGGCCTTAAACCACAAAGCTAGCTGCTCCCGCTGCAAAGAGTCTCCGTCTTTGGCTCTTACTCGTGGCAGCGCATCACGCACGGCGCGAGCCTGATAGGCGTCCTCCGGAATGAGGCCCCTGTATGTCGGAGTGTCGCCACACCATCTTATAAATGCGCGAAGTAGCCGGTACGAGAGTGCGGCAGATGTAGGCCTCAGCGCGGCGTCTCGCGCAAGCCACTCGCTGATGAGTTCTCCGTGAAGTTCGGAAAGCTTCCGGTGCCGTAACGCCGACAGCGAACCTGGTTGTGTCAAGCCAACGCCTCGCCCTTTAGGGTGGCCACCTTCAGCTGCGTGTCGGACATGGTCTCGATAGTGCAGCTTGCTCCACGTAGCTTTACGACTTTCGACGTATAAGTCCCAAACCTCGCCGAAAGTGAAGCTTCTACGCTGGGCTTCAGTTTGGCGTTGTTCATGAGCAACTTGTTGCTCGATTCGATGCTCGCGTGGATCAATGCCCCCATCTATCAGAGCCTTTAGCCGGCTCGCCTCAATCCTGGCCTTGCCTAGCTCCCAAGTCCGCACGTCTCCAACAGTAAGGCGAATCGTCTTGCCGTAGAGGCGACCTTCAAATATGAAGGATTTGGCACGGGCAGCCGTAACTCGAACGCCAAAACCTGGCGTTTTCGCGTCCCAGAAGATTTTTTGTTGTTTTCTGGGTGGGCACGTAAATCCATCTACGCGGGATATGGTGAAGGCTGCTTTGATATTTTCAGACATCTAGAGATGCTAGCCCATGTAGGCGCCGTGTAGGCGTCATGTAGGCAAATTATTGGTTTCTGGATCAATCCATATCAACTATTGAGAAACAAAAAAAATATGAAATATTGAATTAAAACAATAACTTGGCTAAGATTCGGATGAAAAATCAACCGTGATCTATCTTAATGAACTGTGCTTTTGTTAGGATTGAAAATCCTTGTGTCGGTGGTTCGATTCCGCCCCAGGCCACCAGACGTGCAAGCCCTTGATTCCTAACGGATTCAAGGGCTTTTTCGTTTCCGGGCCGGTGTTTCAGGCATCTGTGGCCCCGAGTCTGGCCAGAAGGTAGTCGAGCACATTGTCGAGGGTCACCAGCTGGGCGTAGTCCGCCTCCGGGATGTTGACGCCCAGGCGCTCGTGCAGCGCCACCAGGAAGTTGAGCCAGTCCATGGAGTCCAGATCGACCTGATGGCGCAGCGGGCGGGTGGGGTCGAGGGTGTCGGGTTCCACTTCCGGTGCAATCGAGCGCAGGATGCCGAGCACGGTGGCGGCCAGGGCCGTGCGGTCGTTTGTCATGGCTGGCCTCCTTCCTGGTCCGGCGCTGGCGCGATGTTGTCGGCCAGTGCCTGAGGCTGCTGCAACAGCTCACGCAGTTCGGCCAGGAACAGGGCGCCCTGGTGGCCGTCTGAGGCGCGGTGATCGGCGGCGAGCGTGGCCGTGAGCAGCGGCAGCGCGCAGACCTTGCCGTCCTGCACCCAGGGGCGCACGGCCAAACTGCCGAAGCCCACCAGCGCCACCTGCGGCGGGTAGATCACGCCGAAGACCGTCTCCACACTCTGGTCGCCCAGATTCGTCACGGTGAGGGTCGGATCACTCATCTCGGAACTGCGCAGCGAGCCGGCCCGCGCGCGCCGGACCAGATCGGCCAGTTCGTGCATGAGCTGCACCAGCGGTTTGGCGCCCACGTCGTGGACTGCAGGCGCCACCAGCCCGCCGCCGCGCAGCGAAATCGCCACGCCGGCATGCACGGCCGTGGAGGGCTGGAACGCACCGTCGCGATAGAAACCATTGAGCTGCGGTGCGCGCCGCAAGGCCACGGCCACCGCGTGCAGCAGCAGCACGGCGGGCAACATGCGTTCGGTGATCGCCACGCCCTCGTTGCGCTGTTGCAGCCAGGCGAGCGCGGCGGCCATGGGAATGGTGTCGCTCAGGTAGTAATGCGGAATCTCGCGCTTGGAACGGCTCATCGCCGCGGCAATGGCCTTGCGCATGTCCTTCTGGCGGTCTGGCGCGCTGGCTGCTGGTGCAGACGGCACACGGGCCGCTGCTGCGACCTCGATGTCGGCCAGCGTGACCGTGCCCTGCGGCCCGCTACCCCGCAGGGTGTCGGGATCGAGACCGAGTTCCTTCGCGCGTTTGCGCGCGGCAGGCGACACCGGCTGCCGTGTTGTCACGGTGGGTTGTGGACTTTCCTTCACTTGTGGTGTGACGGGCTGTGGCAGGGCGGCGGGTGCACTGAGCGGCCCGGTTGCAGGTGCCGGGGCTCCTGCAGGTGCGGCCACCTCGCCGGGTGCCAGCAGCGTGGCCAGCACGGTGCCCACCGGCACTTTCTCGCCGGCTTGCACCAGCAGCTCGGCCACCACACCGTCCTGCCAGCTCTCGACATCGACCGCTGCCTTGGAGGTGTCCACCACGGCCACCACCTGGCCGCGCTTGACGGCATCGCCCGGTTTCACCTGCCAGGAGAGCAACGTGCCTTCGTCCATGTCGGCGCCCAGCGAGGGCAGCTTGAACTCGATCATGAGGTGCTCCCGAACAAGGTGCGTGCGGCGGCCACGATTTTCGGCACCTGCGGCAGCGCGGCCTCTTCCATGTGACGGGCGTACGGAATCGGCACCTCCTCGCTGCACACACGCACCGGCGGGGCGTCGAGGTCAAAGAAGGCCTGCTCCATGATGCGCGCCATGAGCTCGGCCGCCAGGCTGCCCGAGCGCCAGCTTTCGTCCACCACCACTGCGCGGCGACATTTGCGGACCGAGGCCATCAGCGTCGCGTCATCGAGCGGGCGCAGCACGCGCAGGTCGATCACCTCGGCGGAAATCCCGAGTGCGGCCAGTTCCTGCGCTGCCTGCAACACCTTGGGCAGGCTGCCGCCGTGGGTGATCAGGCTCACGTCGGTGCCCGGGCGGCGCACCCGCGCGCTGCAGATGTCCAGCGCCGGCGATCCATCCTCGGGCAGCTCGCCTTCCAGGTTGTAGAGCTGCGCGTGTTCGAAGATCAGCACCGGGTCCGGGTCGGCCAGCGCCAGCGCCAGCATGCCGCGTGCATCTTCCACCGTGGCCGGTGCGAGCACCCTGAGGCCCGGCACATGGGCATACCAGCCTTCGAAGCTGTTCGAGTGCTGGGCCGCCACCTGGCGGCCGGCGCCGGTGGCCATGCGAATCACGATCGGGACCGAAAACTGCCCGCCCGACATGTGGCGAAGCATGGCTGCCGTGTTGACGATGGGGTCAAGCGCCAGCAGGCTGAAATTGACCGTCATGACCTCGACCACCGGCCGCATGCCGCCCAGCGCGGCGCCTATGCCGGCGCCGACGAAGCCGAGCTCGGACAGCGGCGTGTCGCGGATGCGTTCGGAGCCGAACTCGGCCAGCAGACCCTTGGACACTGCATAGGTGCCGCCGTAGCGGCCGACGTCTTCGCCCATCAAGAAGACGCGCGGGTCGGACTGCAGGGCTTCGCGCAAGGCTTCCCGCAAGGCTTCGCGGTAGGTGATGCGGCGGCCCATCAGGTGGCTCCTTCGGGCGTGTGCACGTCACGCAGCAGATCTTCAAGCGGTTCCCAGCTGCCGGCTTCGGCAAACGCCACGGCCGCGTCCACCTCGGCCTGGGCCGCAGCATCCAGCGCCAGAAACTCTTCTTCGGTCAGGCTGCCCTGGGCCTTCAGTCGTGCCGTGAAGGTGTGGATGGGGCCACGCGTTTTCCAGGCTTCGACCTCGGCCTTGTCACGGTACAGGTCGGGGTCGAACATCGAGTGGGCACGAAAACGGTAGGTCTGCAGTTCCACGAACACCGGGCAACTGCCCTCGCGCACCTGCTGCGCGGCGCCTTTCACCGCCTCGTGCACGGCCACCACATCCATTCCGTCAACACGCACGGTGGCCATGCCATACGACGCGGCCTTCACACAGAGATCGGTCTGGGATTCGGAGCGCGCCAGCGCCGTGCCCATGGCGTACAGGTTGTTCTCGCAGCAAAACAGCACCGGCAACTGCCACAAGGCGGCGAGGTTGGCCGCTTCGTGAAAGGCGCCCTCGGCCATCGCGCCTTCGCCAAAGAAGCAGGCGGTCAGCGCGGGGCGCGGGAGCATTTTGTCGGCCAGCGCCAGCCCCGCCGCCAGCGGCAGCCCGCCGCCCACAATCGCGTTGCCGCCATAAAATCGCCGGGCGCGGTCAAACAAATGCATGGAGCCGCCACGCCCGCGCGAACAGCCCTCCTGCTTGCCATACATCTCGGCCATGATGGCGTCCATCCGCACGCCGCGCAGCAGCGCATGGCCATGCTCGCGGTAGGTCGCCACCACGTTGTCCTGGGCTTGCAGTGCGTGCAGGGCGCCGGTGGCCACCGCCTCCTCGCCGATGTACAGGTGCAGAAAGCCGCGGATCTTCTGCTGGCCGTACAGCTCGGCACACTTTTCCTCCATGCGGCGGATGCGCAGCATGTCGGCCAGCATGTTCAGGGACAAGGCCTTGGCCCAGGGCACCGGGCCGCTGGGCGGTGCGGGCACGGGGAGGCTGCTTGCCCCTGGGGACGGCCCGTCGGCGCGCGTGTTCATGCGCCCCCCTCCAGCGTCGAGGTGTCGCCTTCGGGCAGGCCGAGTTCACGCGCCTTGAGCAGGCGGCGCATGATCTTGCCGCTGCGAGTGCGCGGCAGCACGGGCAAAAAGGCAATCTCCTTGGGCGCCACCGCCGCGCCCAGGCGCTTGCGGGCGTGCGCGAGGATGTCCATGCGCAGGGCCTCGTCGGGCACGTGCCCGTCCTTGAGCGAGACAAACGCCTTGACCACCTCGCCGACCACCGGGTCGGGCTTGCCGATCACGCCGGCTTCGGCCACGGCCGGATGTTCCATCAGCACACTTTCAACTTCGAAGGGGCCGATCAGGTGGCCGGCCGACTTGATGACGTCATCACTGCGTCCCACAAACCAGTAGTAGCCGTCAGCCTCCACCCGCGCCAGGTCGCCCGTGAGGTAGAGGTCACCGGCAAAACACTTGCGGTAACGCGCCTCGTTGTTGAGGTAGCCGCGAAACATCGACGGCCAGCCGGCCTTGAGCGCCAGTTCACCTTCCGTGTCAGGGGTGTCGATGACGCGTACGCGCGGCGGCTCGCCCTCGGCTTCGAGGTGTTCGACGACGCAGGCGGTGATGCCGGGCAGTGGCCGCCCCATGGAGCCGGGCTTGATGTCGAAGGCCGGCGTGTTGGCGATCATGATGCCGCCGGTTTCGGTTTGCCACCAGTTGTCGTGAATCGGAAGGCCGAGCGCCTGCTGGCCCCACCAGACGGCCTCGGGGTTCAGCGGCTCGCCGACGCTGGCGACAAAACGCAAATCGGGGAAGCTGTGCGTTTGCGCCGCAGCCAGGCCGGACTTCATCAGCATGCGGATCGCCGTGGGCGCGGTGTACCAGACGCTGATGCGCTCCTGCGCCAGCAGGCCGTACCAGCGTTCGGCGTCGAACTCCTCGCGGTCGATCAGCGAGGTCACGCCATGCAGCAGTGGCGCGATGATGCCGTAAGAGGTGCCGGTGACCCAGCCCGGGTCGGCGGTGCACCAGTAGCGGTCGCCGGGGTGCAGGTCGAGCGCGTAAAGGCCGGTGGCATGGTGGGCGACCACCGCGCCATGCACATGGATGGCGCCCTTGGGCGTGCCGGTGGTGCCGCTGGTGAAATGCAGCAAGGCGGGGTCTTCCGGTGTGGTCGCCACCGTGGTGAAGACATCGGAGGCCTGGTGCATCAGCGTGGCCAGGTCCAGCGTGTCCGGCTCGTTCGTGATGCCGCCGTCTTCCGCCACCAGCAACACATGGCGCAGCGTGGCCATCGCCCCGCGCAGGGCTCTGACCTTGCGCTGGTAGAGCCGGTCGGTGGTCACCAGCACCTGACCGGCGCCAAGCTTGATGCGTGTGGCCAGCGGTTCGGGCCCGAAGGCCGAAAACATCGGCGTGACCACCGTGCCGTTTTTCAGCGCGCCCAGCACCGCCGTGTACAGCGCCGGAATACGCCCGGCCATGACAAACAGGCGGTCGCCCTTGCCGATGCCCAGGCCCTGCAGCACGTTGGCAAAACGGTTGGTCTGGCGCGCGAGTTCGCTATAGCTCAGGTCCAGCGCCGGGGTCTGGCGCGCGACAAAACGCAGCGCTACATGATCGCGCAGCGGGCCTGCGGCATGGCGGTCCACGGCTTCGAAGCCGATGTTGAGGCCGCCATCGGGCAGGCCCTGCAGCGCCCGCCGGGCCGCGTCCCAGGAGAAGTCGCGGCATTGCGCGTCGTAGCTGGACAGGTTGGGCGGCACACGCAGATCGCGCGCCGTCTTCCGGATGACTTCGGGTCTCTCCACGGCCTTCCCCTTCAACACGGCTCCGGCTGAGCCGCTGGCCAGCTTAGCCCTGCTGCGCGCCGCGTCCCTTGATCAACCGCAAACGCTGGAGTTGCGGAGGACCGTCACCCGCTGGCGGCAACTTGCTATCAAATCAATAGCTCTATGCGCCCATCCCTGTTGGGCTGGAGGCTGATTTGATGAGGAAAAACGCACGACGGCGGCTTCCGGCGGCCCGCGGCCCGCCCGGCTGCTGGTCAGCCCGCTACCAGTCCACCAGGCTCAACCCGACGCTGAGCACCGTGCGGCGGCGGTTGTAGTCGACCAGGCTGTCGCCGTAGCCGCTGAACAGTTGCACGTGGTAACGCAGGGCGGCGCTGTCGGCGATCGAGGTGGATGCCTTCATCCATTCCAGCCGGGCCGATCCGCGCGCTTCGGATTTGAGCGAATGGCGCAGCGTCAGGCCCAGGGAGTGCGTGCGGTTGATCTGCCAGTGGCCGGCCAGCTCGGCCCGGCCGATGTAGTCGGAGATGCCGGGGTTTTCGTCCTGGCCCGAGCGTTCTCGCACACGTTGCCAGACGCGTGCCTGCAGGTCCAGCCGGCTGTCGCCGCCCAGCTCCTTTTCGGCTGCGCCCATCAGGTAGACCCGGTTCCAGCTGCGCGACTGCGGCAGACCCTGGCCGTTGGACTGGTGGTTCAGGCCGAGGCCGCTCAGGCGGTACTTCCAGCCGCCGGGCAGGTCGATCTGGTGCGGGTAGATGTACACCAGCTCGGGCTCATGGTCGGTGGTCCGGAACGGCCGCGAAGCCGAGCCGTTGAACAGCTGCCAGTAACTTTGCTGCGTGTAGCCGAACCACAGCGAATCGATGCCGGATTCATCGTCGCCGCCCGAGGCCAGCAGGCCCTTGGCGAGTTTGGTGCGCACGGACAACTGAAGCCGGGTTTCGGCGCGCCGGTAGCTGGAGGGCGTGCTGGCCGAGTATCCAGGCGCCGGCGAGCTCGGCTGGTTGTTGACGCTGTTCGATCCCGACCACATCACACTGATGGGGCGGTAGCCGCGCAGGCCGAAGGTGTCGCAGTCGCTGCCGCGCTGCAGCTCCCAGAAGCGGGACAGCTCGGAGTACTTGGTGTTGCGGCAGCCGAGTTTCTTGCCATCCGGGGCTTCGGTGTTCATGGCCGGCAGCAGTAGGACCTCGGCGGACTTCTGCCCGGTGTCGGCATTGGCCGGCGCGGTGGTCAGGCTGGGTGGCGGCGTGTCCGCCGGCGATTGCGAAACCGCCCAGTTCTTGAAGCAGGCCAGCTGCGCAGCGGCGTCGCCGCTCATGGCCTGGCAGACCTGCCAGCCCTGGCGGTTGTTGCGCTCCTGCACGGTGGGGCCGGCGCTGCCGGTCTGGGCCTGCACCGCGCCGGAGGCCAGCAGCGCTGCGTAGAGCAAGGACGCCGCCAGGCGCCTGCGTTCAGGGGAGGTGATGACTACCATCCGGACAACCTTTCCAATATGAACGGCACCTCGGGCGCGTCGGGCGGCGCGCTGCTGCTCATGTCTTTCCAGGTGCCCGTGATCGTTTTTCCGCAGCTGCCTTCCAGCATTTTTCCGTTCCAGGCGCCGGTGATGCTGATGCCGTTGGAGGACTCGTCGAGGGTCAGGTAGCCGTCTTCGAGGTCGCCGGCCAGCTGCGCCCTGGCCGCGTGGCCGCCCTGGGCGGGTTTGACGGTGATGGGCCCCAGCTCGCGGCTGACGAAGCCGGCCACGCTCTCGCTGAATTCGGCGTGCCGCTGGAGTTGCAGGGTAGCGTCCGCAGGCAAACCTGCCGGTGCCGGCGTGAACCGGACCCGCCAGGTCCCATGGATTTGCGCCGGCTTGAATTGTTGGACGGGCGGACAGGCGGTGACCGCCCCCGGCTGGTTTGGAGTGGCATTCTGGCCATAAGCCTTCATGGACAGGGCGCTGACAGCTATAAAAAGCAGAGCAAATTTGAACGAGAGTGATGTTGTCATCGGGTGGGCATTGTAGAGAAGGGCTTAACCAGCGTCCCGCGCCGCCTCGGCGAGCTGGTTGGCTTCGGCGCTGTCGGCGGCGCGTTTGGCAAACTCCGCCCGCAGCGCCCTGATTTTTTCACGCGGGTCTTCCCGGACCGTGGCCTTGTCGAGACCCATCTCGGCAATAAAACGGCTGGGGACACCGGCGACGGTGTCGCGCCCCTTTTTTCGCCGGCGCAGCCAGTTGACCGCCAGCGTGAACTGGGCCCGGGTGATGCCCACGTACATCAGGCGGCGCTCTTCCTCGAGGCGCTGCGCGATGTTCTCGGTCCTGGCCGCATCTGTGCCGTCGTCGTCTTCCAGCTTGAACGGCAGCAGGCCCTCGTTCACGCCGGCCAGCACCACATGCGGCCACTCCAGCCCCTTGGCGGCGTGCAGCGTGGACAGGGTCACCACGTTCTGGTCACCTTCACGTTCGCTGATGGTCGACAGCAGGGCAATCGTCTGCACCACCTCGAGCATGGTTTTGGTTTCGGCGGCCACCACCGCGCCGGAGCTGTCGTCGATCTGCCCGCCGCAGCGCTGCGCCATCCAGTCGCAGAAATCCATCACGTTGGTCCAGCGCGCGGCGGCGACATTCTCGCTGTCCTCGCTGTCGTAGATGTGTTTTTCGTAGTCGATTTCCTTCAGCCAGGTGGTGAGGAAAGCGCGCGCGTCTTCGGCGCCCACCGTGCGTTTGGCGCGGTATTCCAGGTCGTTGAGATAGCGGCCGAACTCATGCAGCGAGCCGACCGCCTTGGCCGGCAGCACCGCACTCAGGGAGTTGCTGAACAGCGACTCGAACAGGCTCAGCTTGTACTGCTCGGCAAAGGTGTTCAGCGCGCCCAGCGTGGTGTGGCCAATGCCGCGTTTGGGTGTCTTGATGGCGCGGATGAAGGCCGCGTTGTTGTCGTTGTTGACCATCAGCACCATCCAGCTGCACAGGTCCTTGATCTCGGCGCGGTCGAAAAAGCTCTGCCCGCCCGAGACCTTGTAGGGGATCTGCGCCTTGCGAAAGGCTTTTTCGAACGGCTTGGCCATGTGGTTGGCGCGGTACAGCACGCAGAAGTCGCCCCACTCCTTGTGCTGGCCGCCCACGGCCTGCAGCGTGCCTTCGGCGCGCAGGCTCTGGATGCGCGCCACCACGCGTTCGGCTTCATGCTCCTCGCTGTCGCAGTCGACCACGCGCACCGGCTCGCCTTCGCCCAGTTCGCTGAACAGCGTCTTGGGAAAAAGCTTGGGGTTGGGCGCGATCACGTTGTTGGCCGCGCGCAGGATGGCGCTGGTGGAGCGGTAGTTCTGCTCGAGCTTGACCACCTTGAGCTGGGGGTAGTCCAGCGGCAGTTTTTTCAGGTTGTCCAGCGTGGCGCCGCGCCAGCCGTAAATCGACTGGTCGTCGTCGCCCACGGCGGTGAAACGGCCCCTCGCGCCGACCAGCAGCTTGAGCACCTCGTACTGCGTGGCGTTGGTGTCCTGGTATTCGTCGACCAGCACATGGCCCATCGAGGCCTGCCACTTGTCGCGCACGGCGTCGTGCTCGCGCAGCAGCTTGAGCGGCAGCCCGATCAGGTCGTCAAAGTCCACGCTCTGGTAGGCCGTCAGGCGCTCCTCGTAACGCGCCATCACGCGGGCCACCAGCCGGTCCTCGTCGCTGGCCGCCTGGGCTTCGGCCTGAGCCGCGTTCAGGCCGCTGTTTTTCCAGGCGCTGATGGTCCACTGCCATTGCCGCGCCGTGGCGGCGTCGGTGCTGCCGCCGGCGTCCTTCAGGATGCTGGTCACGTCGTCGCTGTCCAGAATGGAAAACTGCTTTTTCAGCCCCAGCACCTCGCCGTCCTGGCGCAACATGCGCACGCCCAGCGCGTGGAAGGTGCAGATCAGCACGCCCCGGGCGGGCTGGCCGATCAGCTTCTTGGCGCGTTCGCGCATTTCCGCCGCGGCCTTGTTGGTGAACGTGATGGCCGCAATCTCCTGCGGCGGCAGGCCGGCCTGGATCAGACGGCCTATCTTGTGGGTGATCACCCGCGTCTTGCCGGAGCCCGCGCCCGCCAGCACCAGGCAGGGGCCGTGCATGTAGTTGACGGCTTCCTGCTGGGCGAGGTTCAGGCCGTGGGCTGGGAGCGATGCGGAGGGCGGGGTGGACGACATGCGGTGAAGAGAGGCGGGCAGGAAAGGACGGAGCAGGTGCAGCGGCCCGCCATGGGCGGGCTGAAAAAGGGGCGCAAGCGGGCCATCATAGCCAGTCAGCGGGACGGCACCTTTGGCGGTGACAATACGTCCTGTGTTAAGCATTCTTCTGGTCACCTTCCCCTTCTTCGCGCTGGTGCTGTGTGGCTACCTGGCGGCGCGGCGCGGGCTGCTGCCGCAGGCCGCGATCCCGGGTCTCAACACCTTTGTGCTGTATTTCGCGCTGCCCTGCATGTTGTACCGCTTCGGCGCGAACACGCCGGTGGCGCAGCTGCTCGACGGTGGGCTGGTGGCGGTGTACCTGCTGTGCGCGCTGGTCATGGTGGCATTCACGATTGCCGTGACGCGCAACCGGCGCATCGGCTGGAACGACGCGTCCTTCGGCGCGCTGGTCGCAGCTTTCCCGAACACCGGCTTCATGGGCGTGCCCCTGCTGGTGGCGCTGCTGGGCGCGCAGGCGGCCGGGCCGGCCATCGTCACCATCGTGGTGGACCTGCTGGTCACCAGTTCGCTGTGTATCGCGCTGTCCCGGCTGGACTCGGCCGACATCCATGGCGCAGAGGTGGCGGCAAAAAAGGCGCTCAAGGGCGTGGCGCTCAACCCCATGCCTTGGGCCATTTTGCTGGGCGCCCTGTCGTCCGGCTTGGGGCTCGCCCTGCCGGCACCGGTGCTGCAGACGGTGGTCCTGCTGGCCGATGCCGCCTCCCCCGTTGCGCTGTTCACCATAGGCGCGGTGCTGGCACGCTCCCAGATGACCAGCGTGGAAACCATCCCCCTGAGGGACTATGTGCCGGTGGCGCTCCTCAAGCTGGTCCTGCACCCGCTGCTGGTCGGGCTGGTGGGCTTGGGCGCCATCCAGCTCGGCGTGCCGCTGCAGCCGTTTGCCCTGACGGTCATCGTGCTGGTGGCCGCCCTGCCGAGCGCCAGCAATGTGTCGCTGCTGGCCGAACGTTTCGGCGCCAACAACGGCCGCATCGCCCGCATCATTCTGGTGTCCACGGTGCTGGCATTTTTCAGTTTCTCGGCTGCGGTGGCGCTGCTGACCTGAACGCAGGCGAGTCACCCGCTTGTCCCCGTACCAGCAGGGGCCGCGGGTCCGGCTCCGCCGGCCCGCAGGCGCAGCGCCCCCTCGGGGGGCAGCGCAGTACGCGAAGCGACAAGCGTGGGGGCGTTATATAGCCAGCGGATCCACATCGATCGCCCAGCGCACCAGGCTTTTGAACTCGCCCTGCTGCCGGGTCTGGTGCAAGAGTGGCTGCCATGCCGCCAGGAAACGCTGCAGCGCCGCGCGCGAGGGGCTTTCGACCAGCATCTGCGCGCGTTCGATGTTGGCCACACGCTGGATGGTCATGGGCACGGCCGGGTAAGGCGTGACCGCTTCCGCGCCCGGCAGTTGCTGCGCCTGCGCGGCTGCTGCCGCCGCATTGAGAAAACCCTGGGCCACCGCCTGGTCCCGGGCCTCGGCGCGCACCAGGGCAGAAAAGCCGAAGGGCGACATGCCGGCCGCCTCGCGCTCCTTGAGTTCCTGCGCCGCAAACGCCGGGTAGTCGTGTTTTTTCAGCGCGGCGAACAGCGGGTGCTGCGGATGGAAGGTCTGCACCCACATCTCGCTGGCCTCGCCATGGTCCGCGTCGCGCCCGGCGCGGCCTGCCGCCTGCATGAGCAGGCCGAACAGCCGTTCGGGCGCGCGGAAATCGCTCGAGAACAGCGCGCCGTCGGGGTTGATCGCCGCGACCAGCGTGATGTGGCGAAAGTCATGGCCCTTGGCAATCATCTGCGTGCCGACCAGCACATCGACCTCGCGCGCATGCACGCTGGCCAGCTGGGATTCGAGTGCGCCCTTGAGGCGCGTGGTGTCGGCGTCGATGCGGGCGATGCGCAGGGGGCTGCCGTCCGGTCGCGTCACCCCGGCCAGCAGCTCGGCGATGTGTTCCTCCAGCCGCTCCGTGCCTTTGCCGACGGGTGCAATGTCGATGTTGCCGCAGGCCGGGCAGGCGCGCGGCACGCGTTCGGTGAAGCCGCAGTGGTGGCAACGCAAGGTGCGGTCTATCTTGTGGAAGACCCGGAAGGCGCTGCAGTGCGGGCACTCGCTTTTCCAGCCGCAGTCGTGGCAGGCCAGCACCGGGGCGTAACCGCGCCGGTTCAGGAAGATCAGCGACTGCTCGCCGCGCGCGATGCGCTGGGCGATGGCCGCCAGCAGCGGCGGCGCGATCGTGCAGTGTTTGGGCTGGTGATTCATGTCGACCAGCCGCACGGCGGGCAGGCTGCCCTGTTGCTCCGCGCCGCCTATCCGCTCGCTCATGGTCAGGCGCTGGTAGCGGCCCACCACGGTGGCCTGCCAGCTTTCCAGCGAAGGCGTGGCTGAACCGAGCAGGACACGGCAAATACCGGCCGGCTTGCCTTCGCTTTCCGGCCTGGCATCGACGCTTTCCGCGGCGTTGTCCGGCGAGCTTTCGATCATGGCCCGGTACACCGCCAGATCGCGTGCCGAATAACGCGCACCTTCCTGCTGCTTGTAGCTGGGGTCGTGCTCCTCGTCGACGACGATCAGGCGCAGATTGGGCAGGGACGCAAAAATCGCCATGCGGGTGCCCAGCACCAGCCGCGCCTGGCCTGCATGGGCGTCGAGCCAGCTCTTGAGGCGCTGCGCGGGCGTCAGGCCGCTGTGCAGCGCCACCACCTGGGCCTTGCCGAGGTGGGCAAACCGTTCCTCGAAGCGCGCCTGCAGCTGCGGCGTCAGGTTGATTTCCGGCACCATCACCAGCACCTGGGCGCTGGGGTCGTTGGCCAGCACCTTGGCGGCGGCACGCAGATACACCTCGGTTTTCCCGCTGCCGGTCGCGCCAAACAGCAGGGCCGGCCGGGTGTCGGCATCAAATTCGGCGATAGCCCTTTCCTGCTCTGCGCTGAGTGCTATTAAATCAGTAGTGTCCGGGGTGTCCGGGGTATCCGGGGTATCCGACGCAGCGGCCACCGGGCGCTTGAGGCGGCGTGCCAGCTGAACGGTGCTCAGTTCGCGCAATTGCGGCGGCAGCGCGGCCAGTGCCACCTCGCCAATGGAGCGCTGGTAGTAGCTGGCGGTAAACGCGACCAGCCGGCGCCAGGTGGCCGACAGGGGCGCGAGGCCGTCCAGGGCGCCCAGCACCGCTTTGGACTGGCTTTCCGGCAGGTCGCCGCTGTCCGGCAACACCTCCCACACCACGCCCAGGACTTCGCGTTTGCCCAGCGGAACGCGCACCAGGCTTCCCGGCGTAAGCGGCCACTCGCTTCTATAGGTCAGCGGCCCGGCCACGCTGCTGTGGGCGGGGGTGGCGACAACAATGCTGAGCCAGTACCTCATTTTGGGGGTGATCAATGGGTAGAAAAGAGGGGATAGTTAACCAGATAGTCTTGAGATACATTTGCGAACATCGCTGTAAGTGCTTGATTTAAAAAAGCTTTGACGGTCTTCCAAGGTTTCTGTGGATAACTTTGTTGATAGATTGCCCCGGCACGCGCCCGGGCCTTATAAATCAAGGCTTTGCTTAAATTGCCCGCAAAAAAAGCAGTTTAAAGATCCTATATGAATCAAGCACTTAGAAGCGCTATGCCTTTGATAGCGGGAGACCGCCCTGTAACAGCGTCATGCCGCACCGCAGCACAAATTTTGTGAATAAGTCGGGTCTGCGGAGCCGGAATTTGTGCTATCAGGCAGCAAAAACCTGCCTCAGTGCGGCGTTCCCGTGCGCATGCGGCGTGAATGGGCGTGCACGGCGCGGACCAGCACCTCCACGCTTTCGGGCGGCGTGTGCTGGCTGATGCCGTGGCCCAGGTTGAAGATGTGGGTCGGGCCGCTGCTGCGTGTTTCCGCATGCGGGGTACCGAAACTATCCAGCACCGCGGCCACTTCCTGCTCGATCTGCGCCGGGTTGGCGAACAGCACGTTCGGGTCCAGGTTGCCCTGCAGCGCCATGCGATCACCCACCCGCGCGCGGGCTTGGGCCAGGTTCACGGTCCAGTCCAGGCCGAGCACCTCGCAGTCGAGTCCGGCCATCTGCTCCAGCCACAGGCCGCCGCCCTTGGTGAACACCAGGCGCGGAATGACCACGCCCTCATGGCTGCGCTTGAGCTGGCTCAACACCCGCTGGGTGTAGGCCAGGCTGAAGGTCTGGAAGGCCGCATCGGCCAGCACGCCGCCCCAGCTGTCAAAAATCATTACCGCCTGGGCACCGGCCTCGATCTGCGCGTTCAGGTAGGCGGCCACCGCATCGGCATTGATGGCCAGCATCTTGTGCATCAGGTCGGGGCGCTGGTACAGCATGGTCTTGACCAGGCGGTAGTCGTCGGAGCCGGCGCCTTCGACCATGTAGCAGGCCAGCGTCCAGGGGCTGCCGGAAAAACCGATCAGCGGCACCCGGCCGTTCAGCGCCTTGCGGATGGAGGTGACCGCGTCGAAGACATAACGCAGTTTTTCCATGTCCGGCACCTCGAGTTTGGCCACGGCGGCTTCGTCGCGCACCGGGGTCGCAAAACGCGGGCCCTCGCCGAGCGCAAACGACAGGCCCAGACCCATGGCGTCGGGCACGGTCAGGATGTCGGAAAACAGGATGGCCGCGTCCAGCGGGTAACGCTCCAGCGGCTGCAGCGTGACCTCGGTGGCGTAGTCGGGCGAGGTCGCCAGGCCCATGAAACTGCCGGCCTTGGCGCGGCTGGCGCGGTACTCCGGCAGGTAGCGTCCGGCCTGGCGCATCAGCCAGACGGGGGTGTAGTCGGTGGCCTGACGCAGGCAGGCGCGCAAAAAGGTGTCGTTTTGAAGGGGAGCAAACATGCCCTCATTGTCTCAGGTGTGCCGGCCTTTTATTTTGTAAGCGCTGGTTGACGCCGGTGGTGGGCAGACGCGGCCTGATTTGAGATATTCCATGCCGTGAGCGCCGGCGCCACTGCGGTGCCGATGTTCGACCGACCCAATCGCAACCGGACCGAGATGTATGCCCGTCGTTAAAGAAGTCATTCACCGACTGGGACACCCCCATGCCGCCAGGCCGGAGCAGGCGGCGGCGCTTCACTCGCATCTTTAGCGGCTTGTGGCCTTCGGGCGGGAGTGCCGCCTGTCTCAGCGCCGCCTGGCGAACGGCGTTGTGACCTCACCTTTGGCAGCCGTCTGAGTACGTCGGTCGCTCGCGCAATGCGCTTCGGACTTTCGCAACCTCAGCCCGGACAAGCCGTCGCCGATGCTTTGGGCGGCATCCGCGATGCGGGTGCGTAGCAAGGCATCGCTTACTGCGCTCAATGGACCTTCACTGACAACCAGCGTGATGCTACCGAGCACCCGCTTTTCCGGGTCGAAGATGGGTGCGGCCACGCCCGTCAATCCGGGCACCACCTCGGCGTGCGTAACGCAGGTGCGCTCCCGTCGTATCCGTTGCATGTTGGCGTTGAATTCCTTCCAATTTTCGCCCAGCCCCGCCATCCGAATCTCTTCTGTGTGGTGCAGCATCAGGCTGCGAAGTTGGTAGGGCGACACGTTAGCCAGGATGACTTTGGCCATGGCGCCCGCGAACATTGACATGGGCCGCCCGCGTTCGTAGTCCAGCCCTTCTCCCGCCTGTTTCCAGATAGAGTCGGTGCACAAGACCTGGTCGCCGTAGTAGCTACACAGCATCACGCTGGCGTGCAGTTCGGTGCAGAGCGCTTCCATGACCGGCCGCGCGGCCGTCAACAGTGGATCGTTGCGTCGAATCAGGCGATCCAGCTCAACGATCCGCGGCCCCAACACGTAGGCACCCCCACTGATCGACGTCAGCACACCGCTATCGCCAAGCGCCTTGAGATATCGGTATGCGGTAGCGCGCGAACACCCCAGAGTAGCTACCACGTCGTCGTGTCCTATCTCAACTTTGGCGTCACTGAAAAGGCTCAGGATGCCCAACATCTTGTCTTGGCTACTCATCTTTTGATCCTAACCCTGTTTGTTTGAAAATTAATTCTTTACAAAATGCGAGATATAAATAGAATCTCATTTTGTGAGATTATTTCAAACATAGCGATCGATACCCTCTCGGTCTTCCAGCTTCACATCTGCCCGCGATAGGAGACAAACATGCAATTTCAACGCCGCCGACTGCTAAAGACATCACTCATCGCGCTGTTGGCCACTTCTTCCGCGCTCCATGCGCAATCGACGTTCCCGACCGGTCCTGTCACCATCGTTGTTCCCTATGGGGTTGGCGGCGGGGTGGACTTCTTCGCGCGCACGGTCGCCGTGAAGATGGGGGAAAAGCTCGGCCAGCCCGTGGTCGTGGAAAACAAGCCGGGGGCCGGCACTGCCATCGCTGCGTCCGACGTGGCCAGAGCGAAGCCGGATGGTCAACGCCTCCTGATTGGGGATGTCTCGACATTCGCAACCAACCCGACGCTTTACAAGAAGTTGATCTATGACCCGGCGCGAGATTTCACGCCCGTTTCCATGACCGGTCGTATGCCCTACCTGCTGGTGGTCAACCCTACGGTCCACCCGTACACAACGCTTGACGACTTTTTGACTGCGGCGCGCAAAGCGCCGCCGAACAGCATCAGCTACGCCAGCGCCGGCCCTGGAGGCCCAGGACATCTCACTTCTGAAATGTTCGTGCGCGCGGCCGGGATTCAGATGGTCCACGTTCCCTACAAAGGCTCCGGCCCGGCTCTGCCTGATCTGATCAGCGGGCACATCGGCATGATGTTCATGGATTACGGCCCGGCAAGGGTGCACATTGCGAGCGGCAAGCTGCGGGCGTTGGCGGTGGCATCGACGAAACCTATCCCCGAACTGCCGAACGTGAAGACCATGGCATCGACCCTGCCCGGATTCGAGTCGTGGTTCTGGATGGGAATGGTGGCCCCCAAGGGAACTCCCGCACCGGTGGTGGACAAGCTGCGCGAGGCCTATGACGCCGCCATCAGCGATCCGGCGACCAGGCAAAAATTGATCGAAGCGGGCGTCGAGCCGCTCAAGAGTAGCAGCGCCGAGATGGACGCCTTCGTTCGCTCCGAGGCCAGCCGCTGGGGCAAGGTGATCAAGGACTCCAATATCCAATTGGACTGAGCAACGAATACCCTTCGGCCTCAAGTTAGAACTCCAAGGATATCGGATGCTCCTGAAAGACAAAGTCGCCCTCATCACCGGGGCCGGCAATCAACGGGGAATTGGCTTTGCGGCTGCCCGCATGTACGTAAGCCAGGGCGCGCGGGTCGCGTTGGTTGATCTCGACGAGACGACCGTACGTACAGCCGCAGCTGAATTGGGCGAACGGGCTGTGGGCATCGCGGCCGACGTCCGATCGCTCGAAGCATGCGCTTCCGCGGTCGATCAGGTTTGCGCGCGCTGGGGCGGCATGCAGATCCTGCTGAACTGCGCGGGTGTGGTGCAGTCGCGGCGAACTTCGGAAATCACCCGGGAAGACTATGACTTCGTGCTGGACGTGAACCTCCGTGGCACGCTGCTGATGTCGCAAGCGGCGATTCCTGTTCTGCCACCCGGTGGCTCCATCATCTGCATTGCCTCAATCGCCGGACAGCGCGGCGCCGGGCTGATGGGGGGGCCGCACTACGCCGCGTCAAAAGGCGCGGTTCTCGCGTTGATGAAGTCGATGGCCCGCGAGTTGGGGCCCGTGGATGTGCGCGTGAACGCGGTCAACCCCGGGGTCATTTCGACCTCAATGAATGCCAACGCGTTTGACGAAGCGACCACGAGCCGAATCATGGGATCAATCCCGCTCGGACGCTTCGGAAAGCCTGACGATGTCGCTGGGGCTTGCCTGTTCCTGGCCTCCGAACTGTCGCGCTACATCACGGGCGCCTCGCTTGACGTCAACGGCGGCATGCACATCTACTGAAGCCGAACAATTTCCCAGTCCGTCCCCACTCCTGAAAAAGTACCACCATGGCCGCTCATACCCCCCACCACAAAGCAGAGAAGCCACTGCTTCCAGATGACTCGCGTTACGTGAACGTCGACAGCCTGCCCTGGAAGTCCACGCCGACCGCTGGCATCGACATGAAAATTCTTCTTGTCGACGAAGATACAGGCCTGATGACCGCGCTGTTTCGCTGGGAGCCAGGCACGGTGCTGCCACGCCATGAGCACGTCGAAATCGAGCAGACCTATGTCCTGGCAGGCAGCATCGTTGATGACGAGGGCGAAGTTACGGTCGGCAACTACGTCTGGCGTCCGAAGGGCAACCGCCACATTGCCCGATCTCCGAACGGCGCCCTGGTGCTGTCGATGTTCCTGAAGCCCAACAAGTTCCTGGACGGCGAACTGGCCGGCGCTGAACTGAAGTAGCAGTGCGGCCTTTTGATCATGAAGAACGCCAACCGCAACATTCCTCACATTCTTGAGGGCCGTCTTGCCTTCGTCACCGGTGCAGGGCAAGGAAACGGTCGTGAGATCGCACTAGGCCTTGCGCAAGCCGGTGCGCGGGTCATCGTCACCGATGTGAACGAAGCTGCTGTTGCGGGGACGGCAGACGCCATCCGCGGCAGCGGCGGCACCGCCTGGGCGTTCGCGCTGGACGTCACGCAGCCGCAGACGTGTCAGGCTCTGGCTGAGCGCATCGGCGCCGAGATCGGGCAGGTTGACCTGCTGGTGAACAACGCAGGCATCATCATCCGAGAGGGGAGTGACAGTCCGAACGCGGCGCGAAACTGGCAACGAACGCTGGACGTGAACGTCAATGGCACGTTCAATGTCACGCAGTCCTTTCTGGGGTCGCTTCGCGCCACGCGGGGCACCATCCTCAACATCGCCTCGATTGCATCTTTTGCCGGGCAAGGCGGCACACTTGGATACGCCCCATCCAAGGGCGCTATCAAGATGTACACGCAGTCCCTCGCTGCGGAACTCGCCAAGGACGGCGTGAGAGTCAACGCGCTAGCGCCTGGTCTGATCGAGACGCCGATGAACGCAGCCTCGCGAGATGACCCTGACTGGCTGGAAAAGTATCTGGCCCGCATTCCCATGGGTCGGGCAGGCAAGCCTGCGGACCTGATCGGCCCCGTGGTGTTCCTGTCATCACCGATGTCCGACTACATCACCGGCGTGACTCTTGTCGTCGATGGCGGATTACTTGCAATCTAGAGCCGGGAATGGGCTGCGGATCCGGCTTTGCCGGCCCGCAGGCGCAGCGGCCCCCTCGGGGGGGCAGGGAGTTACACGAAGTGAACGACAGTGGGGGCCACTACCTGACCGGCAGGAACTGCAGAAAGGAAGCCCCCGCCAGACTCTGCACATAGGTGATCACGGCGCGGCGGTATTTCTCGGTCAGGACTTCGGAGAGCAGGTCGAGCCGGCCAATCACCTTGCCGAACTCGCGTTCGAAACTGAGGTTGCGCTCGCGCTCGGAGATCTCGTCGGCCAGCAGCAGGGGCTGGCCGGCCGGGGTGCGGCGCGAGCCCAGCAGCCAGACGGCCGACTCGATGTTGCGTGCGGCGTTGTAGATGTACTGCGCATCGAGGCTGTCGACCAGGTAAAAGTCGGTTTTGCCGTTGTGCGCCACGATCAGCATGTCGGCGCTGGCATAGACAAAAGCGGCGACGCGGTCGCCCCGGAAGTCGGGGCTCAGGGCCAGCGACAGGGCGGCGATGTCGCGTTTGCCCTGCAGCTCCGGCCAGGGTGTGCGGCTGTCGACGGCGCTGCGCACACGCTGCACCGCCGCCTCGCGGCTGCTGCTGCCGGTCTTGCGCCACTCGGCGGGGTTGCGCCGGTACAGCTTGTCGAGCAGGCGGTACAGGCTGTCGAGGTTGTCGCGCATGCCCAGGGTGGCCATGCGGTTCACGTCCGATTGCGCCAGCTCGCCCGAGGCCAGCGGCGCCACCCGCGTTTCGCCGCGCTGGGTCGGGGCCGTCTGCAGGCAGCCGCCCAGCAGCAGCAAGGCCGGCAGACAGAACAGGGACAACAGGGAAAGCCGCCAGGGCCGGCGCGGGAAGGGCATGCGCCGATTATCCCGGACCGGTCAGCCGCCGGCCGGCAACAGGCCGCGCGACTGCAGCACCCGGTGGTCCACCATGAGGCAGTGGTCCTGCACCACCAGCAGGCCCGCCGCTTCGGCCTGGGCGGCGGCGGCCGGGTGGCGGATGCCGAGCTGCATCCAGACGGCCTGGGCGCCAATGGCGATCGCCTCGGCGACGATGGGCGGAATGTCCTCGCTGTTGCGAAAGCAGTTCACCAGGTCGATGTGTTCGTGCTGCGCCGCTTCCGTCAGGCTGGCATAGGCTTTTTCACCGAGTACCTCGCTGGCATTCGGGTTGACCGGGATGATGCGGTAACCTTGGCCCTGCATGTAGCGCGCCACGTCGAAGCTGGCGCGATGCGGTTTGGGCGACAGGCCCACCACCGCAATCGTGCGGCAATGGGTGAGGATGTAGGGCAGACGGTCGGCCGGCGGGAGAGTGGTCACGCCGGGGTTCATGCCTTGTACTTGATCGAGCAACCGTAGGCACGGCTGCTTGCCACGCTGAGGGGCTTGCCGGCCAGCGCTTCGTTCAGGCCCTGGCGCACATAGTTGGTGGCGGTCCGGATGTCGTCCACACGGGCGGAGGGCACGCTGTCGATGGCTCCGGCATACACCAGCTGGCCTTGCGGGCTGATGATGTACATGTGGGGCGTGGTCCGGGCGCTGTAGAGCTGGCCGATGCTGCCGGACTCGTCCATCAGGGTGGCGCTGGCCGCCGCCTGTTTGCTGCGCATCCAGCCGGCAAGCTGGGCGGGCGCCAGGTAGTCGCCGCTGCCGGTTTCGGTCGAGTTGATGGCCAGCCAGACCACCCCTTTGCCCACCGCTTCTTTCTGCAGGCCCTGCATGTTGCCGCTGTAGTGTTTTTGCACAAACGGGCAGCCGGGGTTGGTCCATTCAAGCACCACCAGTTTGCCCTTGTAGTCGCTGAGTCTATGGGTCTTTCCGGCGGTATCCAGCGCAGAAAAGTCCGGTGCGGCCTGGCCGACGGCCACGGCCGCGTGGGCGGCCTGCGTGAAGGTCGCTGCCCACGGGGCGGTGAGCAGGGCGCCGGAAAAGATGCGGCGATTGATGGTGCGATTGATGGGGCGATTCAACATGGCTGGATCTCCTTCAGAAAAATGAGGGGAGGGACAGGTTTCTACAGCTTGGCCAGTTCGGCCCGCACATCGGCGACCGACAGGATTTCCGACAGCACCACCGGCGCGCGGCCGGGTTTGTAGATCACATACACCGGCACGCCGTTGCGGCCCAGTTGCGCGAGCGCGGCGGTCACGGCCGGGTCGCGGCGCGTCCAGTCGGCGCGCAGCAGGGCGACGTTTTTGGCATCCATGTCGGCCAGCACGTCGGCATCGGCCAGCGTGGTTTTCTTGTTGTATTGGCAGGTCACGCACCATGCGGCGGTGAAATCGACAAACACGTTCTGCCCCTGGGCCGCGAGCTGGTCCACCCGGCCCGGCGCCCAGGCCTGCCAGCGGCCCGAGCTTGCCGCGGCGACGCTGGAAGTCTCCAGTGGCTTGATGACATTTTGGCCTACAGCCCAGACCCCGAAAGCGCCAAGCGCTATCGAAAGCGTAGCAGCCACTGTCCGGGTCCGGCCGCGCAGCGTCAGCGACCAGAGCACCAGCGCCATCAGCACAAGCAGCGCCAGCAGGGCGCCGGCGCCATCGATGCCGCTTTGCTGGCCCAGTACCCAGACCAGCCAGGCCACGGTGGCAAACATCGGAAACGCCATCAGCTGCTTGAAGGTCACCATCCAGGCGCCCGGGCGCGGCAGGGCGCGCGCCACCGCCGGCACCGCGCTGGCGGCCAGGTAAGGCAGGGCCATGCCCAGGCCGATGGCCGCAAACACCGCCAGCGCCTGCCAGGCCGGCAGGCCCACGGCGTAACCGAGCGACGCCCCCATGAACGGCGCGGTGCAGGGCGAGGCAATCGCGGTGGCCAGCACGCCGGTCAGAAAGGCATTGAGCGTCGGGTTTTTGGCCTGCAGGCCGGCGACCTGGCCCGGCACGAAGCTTCCGAATTCGAACAGGCCCGCGAGATTCAGGCCGATCAGCGTGAACAGCACGGCCAGGCCGGCCACCACGGCCGGGCTCTGCAGCTGGAAACCCCAGCCGAGCTGCTCGCCGGTGGCACGCAGGCCCAGCAGCAGGGCGCCCAGCGCCAGGAAGGACAGCACCACGCCGGCCGTGTAGGCCAGGCCGCCGGTCAGGCGCGCCGCGCGGTTTTTCTCCTTGGCGAAACTCATCACCTTGATGGCCAGCACCGGAAACACGCAGGGCATGAGGTTCAAAATCAGCCCGCCCAGCAGCGCCCCCAGCAGGGCGGCGACCAGCGTGAGCGGCGGCGCGCTGTTGCCGGTCGGTTTGGCGCCCAGCGCCGCATTGGCCTGGAGTGCGGCTTCCAGCGCCGGCGACACCGTGGCCGCGGCTGCAACGGCCGGCCACTCGCCCTGGACCGGCAGCTCGATGCGGTAGGCGGTCTGGTCCAGCGCCACCACCACCGGCATCACGCGTGGGCTTTCGCTGCGCTGGCTGGAGAGCGGCAACTGCGCGGTCCACCGCGGGCCCTGCCATTTCTGCTGCCAGGCGCCGGCCGGCTCGATCACGCTGCCGGTTTCGGGGAAGAAGTCCAGGGTTTTGCCCTGCAGGCGCGCGGGCAGCCCCGCAAGCGTCACCTGGATGGCTTGGGCGCCGACCTGCACTGCGCTGCCGGCCGCGGCCAGCGGCTGCGGGCTGGCGGCAAAGGCGGCGGCGAACAGGCCGCTGCTGCTGCCGGTCGAACTCCGGACCGGGATCTGCAGGGAAAAATCACCTTCCTGCGGAATACATTCCTTCTTGCAGACCAGCCAGCTGGCCTTGAGCCGGATGTCGAGGTTGGCGGCGTTGAAGCCGGGCGCCACGGTCAGCGGCACCGGCAGCAGCACGGTGCCTTCGTAGCCATAGTTGGCCAAAGTGCCAATCGGTATCTTTTTCGGCGTGGGCCAGGCGATCTCGCCAGCCGTGACACCGGCCGGCAGCGTCCATTCGAGCTGGGTCGGCAGGCCGGAATCACCGGAGTTTTTCCAGTAGGTGTGCCACTCGGGGATGTGCGCCAGCTGCAGTCCCACCCAGACCGGTTTTCCCGGCTCCACGCCATCGGGCGCCCAGGCCAGCAGTTCGGCGCGCACCTGGTCGGTGCTGACCACGGCATTCGTGGCGGGCTTGTTCGTGAAGTTGATTTGGGCGGTAGCGCCCGTCGAGAAAGCGCAGGCAGCTATCAAAAACAGAGCGAACGCGAAGCGGGGAAAAATCATGGTCATGGTGTGAGCGGCACGCTGGCCTTTAGTTCCGGGGGCGGTACCCGCGCACGGGTCCCTATTGTCGTCCGGCCGGGTCCTGGGGCGGGCCGGGCGGCGCAAACACCGCCGGCAGCTTTTTGGGTGCGCGGATGCGCAACTGCTTGTTGACGTTCTCCCGGCCGAAGACCACCTCGATGTCGCTGACCGCCACGCCGAACAGCGGCGCCAGGAAACGCAGCATGTGGTCGGTGGCCTTGCCGGCCTGCGGCGCCGCGGTCACGCTGACCTTGAGCTGGGTGCCCTTGGGTTTGCCGATCGCGTCACGGCTGGCCGAGGGTTTGCCCAGGATGTTGACCACCAGCACCTCGCCGTCCCAGGCAAAGAAAGAGTCGCCGGTGGCATTTCTCGGACGCATGGCAGAAATTCAGGTTGCAAAGCCCAACACCACACGGCGCGTGGTGGCGCTTTTCTTCTCGATTTTGGTGACCACCACCGCGCCGATCTCGGACGTGTTGGCCACATGGGTGCCGCCGCAGGGCTGGAAATCAATCAGGGCGTCTGGCCCGGCGCCGACGCGGATGGTGCGCACCTGGCCGCTGCCGCGCGGCGGCTGCACACTCATGCTTTTGACCAGCGCCGGGTTTGCGTCGAGCTCGGCGTCGCTGATGCTGCCCACGGTCACCGGGTGGGCGGCGGCCACCAGGTGGGCGATGCCGGCGCTCAGGACGTCCTTGTCCAGCGCGTCCGTCATGTTGAAGTCCAGCCGCGCATAGTCGGGCGTGATCGAGCAGCCGTTGACGAGTTGCGGCACCAGATGGCACAGCAGATGGGTGGTGGTGTGAAAACGCATGAGCCGGTGCCGGCGCGCCCAGTCCACGCGGGCGGTGACGATATCACCGGCTTTCACGCCCATGCGCAAAAGGTGGTCCTCTACAGACGCGGCCGGATCCGGCAAGGCCGGCAGGTGGCAGATGTCCGCTGTGAACTGGCCTTCTGCGTTTTTGCCCTTGCGTGTGTCGGCGATGGGAATTTCACGCCCGTCGGCCAGCACCAGCACACCGGTGTCGCCGGCCTGGCCACCGCCCAGCGGGTAAAACACCGTGCGGTCCAGCACCAGGCCCTGGCCGGTCACCGCGGTCACGGTTGCGCTGCATTCGGCCAGATAAGCGTCATCACGAAACAGGGTTTGTGTCATGGTTTGATAATACCGGCATGAACTTCCTCGCGCCTTCGCCCTTTCTCCCTGAGCCGCAGGGCGGGGCGCGTATTGTCCTGGCCACGCTCAATGCCAAATACATCCATGCTTCGCTGGGCCTGCGTTACCTGCTGGCCAACATGGACACCCACGGCGGCGCGGGCCTGCGCGCGCAGACACAGCTGCGCGAGTTTGTCATCGGCCAGCCCGAGACCCGCATGGTGGAAGAGCTGCTGGCGCTGCAGCCCGAGGTGATCGGCCTGGGCGTGTACATCTGGAACGTGGTGGAAACCACCCAGCTGGTGCGCCTGCTGAAAACCTTGCGGCCCGACATCAAGATTGTGCTGGGTGGACCCGAGGTCAGCCATGAGGTCGGGGAACAGGAGATCTGCCGCCTGGCCGACCATGTGGTGACCGGCTGGGGCGACGTGAGTTTTCCCAAGCTGTGCCGCGCGCTGCTGGACGGCCCGCAACCGTTGATGAAAGTCATCGCCGGCGAGCAGCCGCCGCTCGATGAACTGGCGCTGCCTTATAACGACTACACGGCCGAGGACCTGGCGCAGCGACTGCTGTATGTCGAGGCCTCGCGCGGCTGCCCCTTCAAATGCGAATTCTGTCTGAGCTCGCTCGACAAAACCGCCTGGGCCTTTGATCTGGACATCTTCATGACGGAGATGGAGGCGCTGTACCGCCGTGGTGCGCGCAACTTCAAGTTTGTGGACCGCACCTTCAACCTGAAAATCGACAACTCTGTGCGCATTTTGCAGTTTTTCCTGGACCGCATCGCCGAAGCACCTGATGTATTTGTGCATTTCGAAGTGGTGCCCGACAGCCTGCCGGACCGGCTGAAGGAACTGATCGCGCAGTTCCCCGACGGCGCGCTGCAGTTCGAGGTCGGCATCCAGAGTTTCAACCCCGAGGTGCAGCAGCGCATCTCGCGCAAGCAGGACAACGGCAAGACCGCCGACAACCTGCGCTGGCTGGTCACGCAAAGCCGCGCCCATGTGCATGCCGACCTGATTTTCGGCCTGCCCGGCGAGACGCTGGCCAGTTTTGCGGAGGGCTTTGACCGCCTGCACGCCCTCGCGCCGCACGAGATCCAGTTCGGCGTGCTCAAGCGCCTGCGCGGCACCCCCATCACGCGGCACACGGCAGCGTTTGCAATGGCTTACGACCCGCACACGCCCTACACCATCCTGCAGAACTCGACGGTGGATTTTGCGACCATGCAGCGCATCAAGCGTTTTGCGCGTTACTGGGAGATGGTCGCCAACTCGGGCCGGTTTGCCCTGAGTCTCGATCTGCTGCTGACGCCCGGCTCGGCCTTCGGACATTTCCTGGCCTTCAGCGACTGGCTCTGGCAGACCACGGGCAAGACACATGAGTTCGCGCTGGAGAAACTGGTGGACCTGCTGTTTGCGCATTTGACGCAAGTGCGTTTGCTCGACCCGCAGCGGGTGTGCACTGCGCTGCTGGCGGATTACCAGGCCAGCGGCGCGCGCGGACGGCCGCAATGTCTGGCGGAGCTGCTGGCCGGGCAGCAGAAATCGTCCATGGCGGTGGCTGAGAAAAACGGTGCGCAGCGGCAGGGGCGGCATCTGAGTCAGCAGCAGAATTTGCGGGTGGAGATTCAGAAGGCTGCGGCGGCGGCTTAGTTTTGAATTTTGAACCGTCAGGGCTGGGCTTGTTGAAACCTTCTTCGCTTCGACGGTTCGTGATCTGCCAACAAGCCGGGGGTAGCCCGGCGGCTACTCACTTTCTTTTGTCTCGCCAAAAGAAAGTAAGCAAAGAAAAGGCGACCCTGCTGTCTGCGACCCCCTTCGCTGTCGCTACGGGGGCAACCTGCGGTGCTCGGTCCAGCCGGGGCCGGGCTCGAACTCGCTACGCTCAGACAATCGCCCGTCCTTATCCGTCTGGCCCTGCGCTCCTCGGCGCAGCCAGAAGGGAGGAGGGATCGGGATCGGATTCAGATTCGGGTTCGCAATCGGGCTCCGGCGAGGACGCGCAAAG
>NZ_CALRVW010000037.1:0-30481 GCF_943371715.1 Polaromonas sp. YR568
TGCGTACACGGGCCTGCCCGTGGGCCCAATCTTTACAACTCTCGACCCCTCAACCAGCTCTGACATGGTGCCCACCTTCTACTACTTGGTGGGCACCATCTTGGACAATACTTAGCCCACTCTCAAGAGGGTGCAGAGCAGACGCTTACTCGCTACCGCGCACATAACGCATCCAGGCTGCAGCCGCAAACGCCAGGCGGTCTACCGGCAGGCCGGCGCGCAGCGCACCCAGCACCGAGGGCGGCCAACGCTGCGGGATCTTCTGCGAGGAGTCGGTGGCGATCTGGTGCACGCTGTGTTGCAGCGCGGGGTTGGCAAACCGTGCGAGAAGGGCGTCACGGTAAGCCGGCCAGTCCGGGCGTGCCAGTTGCGGGCCGACTTCCTGCGTCATCAGGCCGTGGATGAAGCGCCGCACCGCCGGCTGCGTGATGCATTCGCCGATCACCGGCCAGCCGGCCACCGCGCCCAAACAGGCCATGGCGGTGTGGCTGCCGTTGAGCAGGCGCAGCTTGGCGTCCTCGAACGGGGCCACGTCGTCGACCACGGTCACGCCGGCGGCGGCCAGCACCGCGGCGTCGCCCGGATCGGCAAAACGCCGCTCGATCACCCACTCCCAGAAGGCCTCGGTGCCCAGGGCCGCCTCATCGGCCACCCCCAAGGCGTCGCGCGCGGCAGCCAGCCGTTGCGGCGTGGCCGCGGGGACGATGCGGTCCACCATGCTGTTGGGAAAGGCGCAGGCGCGCTCGACCCAGTCCGTCAGCGCGGGGCTCAGCTGCCGCGCGGCGTCCACACACAGGGCCTGCAGTTGGCGGCCGTTGCCCACTAGGTTGTCGCAGGACGCGATGGTCAGGCCCGGCAGGCCGGTCGCATGGCGCGCGGCCAGGCCCTGCAGCAGCAGTTCGGCCAGGGCGGGCCCGTAGCCTTTTTCCGTGACGGTCAGCGTGACCCAGCGGGTGGACGGCGCGGCGATGGCCTGCACCACCCGGGCAGGTTCATGCGCGGCCACGGCGGTCTGCCAGACCGCGCCGCCGATCTGCCAATGGCTGCCGGCGCTGCTGGCCACCTGAACCGCGTACAGGCCGTCCTGCGCGCTCAAGGCATCGGCCAGTTGCGTGCTGCGCATGGCCACGCCGAACACACCCCAGCGTCTGTCGCCGCGCTGCAGCAGCGCATCAAAAACCAGCGCCTGGTGCGCACGGTGGAAAGCGCCCAGCCCGAGGTGCACGACGCCGGGCGCGCCCTGGCGCGGATAAGTTGGGACCGGGATGCCGCGCGCGGCCAGGGCCGGCAGGCCGGTGCTGCCCAGCCGGGTCGCCGCTTCGGTGGTTTTCATGGTCATTTTGGCTTCCAGCTACCGCCGGATAAGCGCGAGCAGCTATCTATTTCATAGTGGTGGTGGTGGCGGCGGCCGGGTGGTGTCAGTCGGGCAGCGACACCCCGACCTTGCGGCCCGCGGCCACAATCTCCTGCCAAGTCTGGGCATCAACCGCGATGCCCTGGTCCTGCCGCTGTGCACGGTAGGCCCGCTCCGGGTCGCCGGCGATCTGCACCGCGTCGAAACCCGGCGCCACCGGTCCGGCCTGGAGCCAGTCGACAAACGCCAGCGCCTCCTGCTCAAACGTGGCCTGGGTGCCGAGCCTGGCCGGGTCGATCAGGATGGTCAGCATGCCGTTGATCACCGCGCGCACGGCCGGGTCGGTCGGCTTGTGCCAGGTGCCGCTGCCGGTCAGCGCGCCGCCCAGCAGTTCGCAGGCCACGGCCATGCCGTAACCCTTGTGTTCGCCAAAGGCCAGCAGGGCACCGAACAGGCCATTGCTCTGCGGCACGACAACCACGCCGGGGTCGGTGGTGGGCCGGCCGTGTTCGTCGATCAGCGTGCCGGGTTCCACGCGCCGGCCTTCGTTGTGGGCGACGCGCATTTTTCCTTGTGCCACGCGGCTGGTGGCGAAGTCCAGCACAAACGGATCGCGTCCGGCGAGAGGCACACCGATGCAGCAGGGGTTGGTGCCATAACGCCCGTCCGCGCCGCCGAACGGCGCCACCACCGGGCGCGACAGCACGTTGACGAAGTGCATCGACACCAGCCCCTGGGCCACGGCCATTTCGGCAAAGTGCCCGATGCGCCCCAGGTGGTGCGCATTGGCCAGCGTCATGATGCAGCTGCCGTGCGCCTTCGCGCGTTCCATGCCCAGCGCCATCGCCTGCTGGCCGACGATCTGGCCGTAGCCGCGCTGGCCGTCCAGCGTGAGCAGGGAGCCGGTGTCGAGCAGCACTTTCACGCCGGTGTTGGGATGCAGGCCACCCTCGAGCACCGCGTCCACATAACGCGGCAGCATGCCCACGCCATGCGAGTCGTGGCCGCTCAGGTTGGCCAGCACCAGGTTGGCCGCGACAGTGGCGGCTTCTTCGGCAGTGCTGCCGGCCGCTATTAAAACAGTTGCTACCTGCGCTTGCAGTGATTGGGCTGGGAGTGTTTTTGACATATAAAAAGTAGCTGAGTCACATCACGGCGCCGACCTGCCAGGGCACAAATTCGTTTTGCCCGTAGCCGTGTTGTTCGCTTTTGCTCTGCGCGCCCGAGGCGGTCGCCAGCACCATGTCGAAAATCCGCTGGCCCATCTCCTGGACCGACACACCGCCGTCGATGATCTCGCCGCAGTTGATGTCCATGTCCTCTTCCTGGCGCTGCCAGAGCGCCGAGTTGGTGGCGAGCTTGAGCGAAGGCGAGGGCGCGCAGCCATAGGCCGAGCCGCGCCCGGTGGTGAAGCAGATCAGGTTGGCGCCACCGGCCACCTGGCCGGTGGCACTGACCGGGTCGTAGCCCGGCGTGTCCATGTAGACAAAGCCGTGCGCGCCCACCGGCTCGGCGTATTCGTACACCGCCTCGAGGTTGCTGGTACCACCCTTGGCCACGGCGCCCAGCGATTTTTCGAGAATCGTGGTCAGCCCGCCGGCCTTGTTGCCGGGCGAGGGGTTGTTGTTCATCTCGCCTTCGTTGATCTCGGTGTAGTGCTCCCACCACTTGATGCGGGCGATCAGTTTTTCGGCGATGTCGGGGCGCACCGCGCGGCGTGTCAGCAGGTGCTCGGCGCCGTAGATTTCAGGGGTTTCGCTGAGGATGGCGGTGCCGCCATGCGCCACCAGCAAGTCCACCGCCGCGCCCAGCGCCGGATTCGCGCTGATGCCCGAATAACCGTCGGAGCCACCGCACTGCAGGCCGATGGTGATGTGGGCCGCGCTGCAGGGTTCGCGTTTCACCGCATTGGCGCGCGGCAGCATCTCCTTGATCAGGGCGATGCCCTTGTCCACCGTCTTGCGCGTGCCGCCGGTGTCCTGGATGTTGAAGACGCGGAAGTTGTCGCCTTCGCGCAGCGCGCTGTGCGCCAGCCAGGCGTTGATCTGGTTGGCCTCGCAGCCCAGGCCGACCACCAGCACGCCGGCAAAGTTGGCATGGGTGGCGTAGCCGGCCAGCGTGCGCTCGAGGATCTGCATGCCCATGCCCTCGGTGTCCATGCCGCAGCCGGTGCCGTGCGTCAGCGCCACCACGCCATCCACGTTGGGAAAGTCCTTCAGCGCGGCCGGGTTGTTCTGCCGCGAAAAATGATCGGCAATGGCGCGTGCGGCAGTCGCCGAGCAGTTGACGCTGGACAGGATGCCGATGTAGTTGCGCGTCGCCACGCGACCGTCGGCCCGCTTGATGCCCATGAAGCTGGCCTCGCGCCGTGCGGCCGCGGGTTTGACGTCGGCGCCAATCGCATAGTCGCGCGCAAAGTCGCCCTTGTCGGGCCCCATGTCGAGGTTGTGCGTGTGCACATGCTCACCGGGCGCAATCGCCTTGCTGGCAAAACCGATGATCTGGTTGTAGCGCCGCACAGGCTCGCCGGCCGCCAGTGCGCGTGTGGCGACCTTGTGGCCGGGCGGGATCAGGCCCTTGACGGTGATGTTTTCGACCTGGGTGCCGCCCACCAGCTGGGCGCGGGCAATCAGGACGTCGTCGGCGGGATGAAGGCGGATAAAAGGGGTCATGGTGGGTTCGGGTCGAAGGGGATTTCAGTAAACCATTTTTGGCAGCCAGAGCACCAGTTTCGGAAAATAGGTGATGACGGCCAGCGAGCCGAGCAGGGGCACCAGCCAGGGCAGGATGGCGATGGTGGTGCGCTCGACCGAGAGTTTGGCCACCCGTGCCAGAACAAACAGCACCATGCCCATGGGCGGATGCAGCAGGCCAATCATCAGGTTGAGCACCATCACCAGGCCGAAGTGGACCAGGTCGATGCCCAGTTGCTGGCAGATCGGCACAAGAATGGGCACCAGGATGGTGATGGCGGCGGTGGGTTCGAGAAAGCAGCCAACAAACAGCATCAGCAGGTTGGCCAGCAGCAGGAACACCCAGGGCTCCTTGGTGAAACCAAGCACCCACTCGGAAATCGCCGCGGTGACGCCGGTGGCGGTGAGCATCCAGCCGAAGATGCTGGCTGCCGCCACGATGAACAGCACGGTGGCGGTGGTCTCCACCGTGTCCAGGCAGACCTTGACGAACATTTTCCAGTTCAGCGTGCGGTACCAGGCCAGGCCCAGCACCATGGCCCAGAGGCAGGCGGCAATGGCGCCTTCGGTGGGCGTGAAGATGCCGGTGGTCATGCCGCCTATCAGCAGCACCGGCGTCATGATGGGCAGGACGGCCTGGAAGTTGAAAAACTTGTCGGCAGCAAACAGCACGATCAGGCCGGCAAACACGGTGATCTGCGGGGGGAAGCCCGCCTTGGTGATCAGCAGCCAGAGCGCCAGCGGCCAGCCGGCCACCACCAGGGTTTCGACCAGCGCCTTGATCACGCGCGGCCACTCGAACTTGATGTCGGCGCCCCAGCCGTTCTTGTGGGCAAAGTAAGCCACCGTCAGCATCATCAGCACGGCCATCAGGATGCCCGGCAGGATGCCGGCCAGAAACAGCGCACCGACACTGACGTTGGCCATCATCCCGTAAATCACGAAGGGCAGGCTGGGCGGAATGATGGGCCCGAGCGTGGCCGATGCTGCGGTGACGCCAACGGCAAACTCCTTGCTGTAGCCGTGGTCGGTCATGGCCTTGATCTCGATGGTGCCCAGGCCGGCGGCATCGGCAATCGCGGTGCCGCTCATGCCGGCGAACACCACCGAACCCACCACATTCACATGGCCCAGACCGCCCTTGAGCCAGCCGACCAGCGCCAGCGCATAGTTGTAGATGCGGTTGGTGATGCCGGCGTTGTTCATCAGGTTGCCGGCCAGGATGAAAAACGGAACCGCCAGCAGGGGAAAGCTGTCGATGCCGCTGACCATGCGGTGGATGACCACGAAGGCCGGCAGGGTGCCCGTCCACCAGATGTAGATCAGGGCCGATCCCGCCATGGCGATGGCCACCGGAATGCCGCCACTCATGAGCAGCATGAAAATGATTTTGAGCATGGTGTGGAGGTCTTATTTGTCGTCCATCGAGGACTCGGGACGTTCAAGGACGGAATAGCCGCGCCGGTGGTGGAACAGCGCAATCTGGACGGAGCGGAAGGCCATGGCGGCAAAGCCCAGCAGGCAAACGCCGTAGACCCAGTTCATGGGCAGGTCGACCATGGTCATGCGCGAATTGCTGCCCAGCTTGAGCATCATCATCACGGTCAGCACGGCGGCGGCAGCGAAAAAGCCCACGCGCAGCACGTCCACAACCGTGGCCATAACGCGTGCCATGGGCCTGGGCATGAACTTGTAGAAGAAGTCCACCTGGATGTGGTTGTTCTTGACCACACCGATGGTTGCGCCGGTGAAGACCACGGCGATCAGCAGGTAACGCGCGATTTCCTCGGTCCAGGCCGCGGAGTCGTTGAGCACATAGCGGGTGAAGAACTGGTAGAACACCGTTGCGCCCAGGATCCAGAAAAAGCCCAGCGCCACCCAGGCCTCCAGTTTGGTGTCGGAAAGATCCACCGCTTCGTCCTGCGCGTGAAACTGTCCGTCCGCCCCCATCACGGGGGCCATGTCGTCAATGGTTTCCATCTTTTGGGTTCCGATCGTCCTGAGCTTGTCGAAAGGCCGGGCTGCCGATGTGTCGGCGAGCCCGGCCCGAGGGGGACTTCGTTTACTTGATGGCGATGATGCGGTCCCAGTCCTTCTTGTCGAGCTTCATGGATTCGAAGGTGATAGCCTTGAGCACGCGCTGCTGGAAGTCGGCACGGTCAACCGTCACCACGTTGTTGCCCTTTTTCTTGAACTCTTCCACCAGCTCGCCTTCACGCTTACGGATGTCGTTGGTGGCCTTTTCGGCGGCTTCCTGCGTGATGTCGGCAAGCAGCTTCTGCTCGGCCGGCGACAGCTTGGCCATGGTGCTGGGCGAAATCACCGTGAGCAGCGCGTCGGCGATGTGGCCGGTCAGGATGATGTTCTTCTGCACTTCATAGAACTTCTTGGCTTCGATGGTGGGCAGCGGATTTTCCTGCGCATCCACGGTGCCGTTTTGCAGCGCCAGGTAGACCTCGGCGAAGGCGATGGGTGTCGGGTTGGCCCCGCAGGCGCGCGGCAGCGCGGTGTAGGCCGGCGAATCGGGCACCCGCATCTTCAGGCCCTTCATCTGGTCGCAGTTGGTGAACAGCTTGTTGCTGGTGGCGTGGCGCGCGCCGTAGTAGGTCAGCGCGGTCACCGTGTTGCCGGTGGCCTTTTTGTAGCCCTCGGCCAGTTCCCTGAAGACATCGCTTTTGCCGTACTTGATCACATGGTCGGCGTCGCGGAAGGTGAACGGGTAGTAACTCACGGCCAGGCGCGGATAGGAGTTGGACGCGAAGGACGCGCCGGTCAGGATGATGTCCACCGTGCCGAGCTGCAGGCCCTGGTTGATGTCGCTTTCCTTGCCCAGGCTGGACGCCGGGAAGACCTGGATCTCGTACTTGCCGTTGGTGCGTTTCTTGAACTCGTCGGCCGCCCAGACCGACCACTTGTGGTAGGGCTCGGACGTTTCATAGACGTGCGCCCATTTCAGCTTGGTCTGCGCATTGGCCATGCCAAATGTGCCCAGGGTGCCCGCCATGATTGCGCAGCACGCTATTGTTTTAAGAGTGAATCGTTTTGTCATGTTGTCTCCTCGGTTAAAAGAATGGGAAAGAAAAGGGGAGTTGCCGGGCGCTTCCTTCAGCTTGTCTTCGCGCGGCGCCAGCTCGCGCTGAATCGGGAGTGGGACTTGTCCATGTGGGCATGCATCGCGGTGCGGGCGGCGGGGCCGTCGTGTGCGCAGATGGCGGCCAGGATCGCTTCGTGTTCGGCAATCGCCGATTGCCATGATTTCATCGTCTCGAAGTAGCCGGTCAGGCGCGTGAACAGCGGGCCGCGGCGGGAGTCCCAGAAACCCTGCACGGTTTCGATCAGCACCACATTGCCGCAAGCCTCGACAATCGCACTGTGGAAGGCCCGGTCGCCGTCCAGCGGCAACACGCCGCGGTTGGCATCGGTGATCATGGTGTCAATGGCGGCGCGCATCGCGTCAATGTCCTTGCGCCTGGCCTGGAGAGCGGCCATCGAGGCGATCTCGCCCTCCACCACGCGGCGCGCGCGTATCAACTCCAGGGGCCCCCATTCGGTCAGCGTGACCTGCGGCCCCTTGGAACGGTTGGCCCGCATCGACCGGTCCAACACATACACGCCGGAGCCGGTGCGCACCTCGACCCAGCCTTCGACTTCCATGGCAATCAGCGCTTCGCGCACCGACGGCCGGCTCACACCGAGCTGCTTGGCCAGATCGCGTTCTGCCGGCAGGCGTGTGCCGGCCGCAAACTCCCCCTTGCTGATCAGCGAGCGCAACTGCTCGGCGATCTGGCGGTAAAGGCGTTGCGGTTCGACGGCTTGCAGCGGCATTTTTTCAGTACGGGGAGGGATTAAGGGTTAGCCAGAAGTGGACAAGTGGTAAGACCAATTGATAATCCCATGATTCCAGTCCTTCCGGCCATCCGGCTAAACCCTGTAATGTTTCCTGTCATGTTTTTCGTCCGCGTCCGTCGATGACCGCGCCCGTCACGATTGAGTCCGTCCGCCTGCGGCAGGTCAACCTGCCGCCCAAGGTCGTGCGCACCGACGCCATCCAGTCTTTTGTGACGCAGGAGACCTTGCTGCTCACCCTGCGCTGCAGCGACGGCGTGGAGGGCACCGGTTACGCCTACACCATAGGCACCGGCGGCTCGTCGGTCATGGCCTTGCTGCACGACCACCTGGCGCCGCGGTTGCTGGGTCGCAATCCGCTGCATGTCGAGGCGATCTGGAAAGACCTGTTTTTTCACACCCATGCCACCGCCGTGGGTGCCATCACCAGCCTGGCGCTGGCCTGCGTGGACACCGCCTTGTGGGACTGGCGCGCGCGAAGCCAGAACCTGCCGCTGTGGCAACTGCTCGGTGGCGCGCAATCACGCGTCCCGGTGTACACCACCGAGGGCGGCTGGCTGCACCTGGGCGCCGACGAACTGGTGGCGCAGACGCTGGCGGCCCAGGCCCAGGGTTTCCAGGGCGCGAAGATCAAGGTGGGCCGGCCGCATGTCAGTGAGGACGTGGCGCGGCTGTCCGCCGTGCGTGAGGCCGTCGGCCCGGGCTTTGACATCATGGTCGACGCGAACCAGGGCTTCAACCGCCCGGAAGCCTTGCGCCGTGCGGCCGCCTTTGCGGGGCTGGACCTGGCCTGGCTGGAGGAACCCCTGGCGGCTGAAGACGTGTCGGGCCACAGGCAACTGCGCGCCCAGACGGCCATCCCGGTCGCCGTGGGTGAGTCGCTGTACCACCTGAGCCAGTTCCGCGAATACCTCGAGCAGGGCGCCTGCAGCATTGTCCAGCCCGACGTGGCGCGCATTGGCGGTATCACGCCCTGGATCAAGGTGGCCCATCTGGCCGAAGGTTTCGGCGTGCCCGTGTGTCCGCATTTCCTGATGGAACTGCATGTCAGCCTGTGCGCTGCCGTTCCCAATGCGGCCTGGGTTGAATACATCCCGCAGCTGGACGACATCACGACCAGCCGCATCCGGGTCGAGGGCGGTAATGCCTGCCCGCCCGATACGCCCGGCCTGGGCATTGCGTGGGACTGGCCTGTCATCGAAAAACGGCAGCTTGCCGACATCACCCTGA
This sequence comes from Polaromonas sp. YR568, assembly GCF_943371715.1. Classification (GTDB taxonomy): domain Bacteria; phylum Pseudomonadota; class Gammaproteobacteria; order Burkholderiales; family Burkholderiaceae_C; genus Polaromonas. Next base: position 9,124 of record NZ_CALRVW010000037.1, read on the forward strand.
ATCAATAAACCAACCAATAAATCAACCAAGGAAAACACATGAGACTTCAAGGAAAAACCGCACTGATCACGGCCGCCGGGCAGGGCATAGGCAAGGCCAGTGCGCTGGCCATGGCGGCAGAAGGCGCGCAGGTCTGGGCGACCGACGTCAATGCGAAGCTGCTGGACGGTTATGCGGGCATGCCCAATATCCACACCGTGGCGTTGGACGTGCTCGACAAGGCGGCGATCCGCAAAGTCATCGCTGACATGCCCGCACTTGACGTGTTGTTCAACTGCGCGGGGTTTGTGCACGCCGGCACCGTCCTGCAGGCCACCGACGAGGAGTGGGAGTTCGCCTTCAACCTCAATGTGCGGTCGCAGTTCTGGACCATCCAGGCGGCGTTGCCGCGCATGCTCGCCAACAACGGCGGCAAGGGCAGCGGCAGCATCATCAACATGGCCAGCGTTGTCAGTGTCAAAGGGGTGCCTAATCGTTTTATTTACGGTGCCTCCAAGGCGGCGGTGATCGGCCTGAGCAAAAGTGTGGCGGCCGACTTTGTGACTCAGGGTGTGCGATGCAACGCGGTTTGTCCTGGCACCGTCGATACGCCGTCGTTGCAGGAACGCATCAATGTGTATGAAGATCCGGCTGAGGCTCGAAAAAATTTTGTGGCCCGACAGCCCATGGGTCGACTCGCACAGGCCCACGAAATCGCACCGCTGGTGGTGTTTTTGGCCAGTGATGAGTCGGCCTTTATCACTGGTCAGTCTTACTCCATCGACGGTGGCATGACCATATGAACCAGCTCGACTTCCAGGGCCGGCACGCGGTGGTCACCGGTGGCGCCACTGGCCTGGGTTACGCGATTGCGCAGCGGCTGATCCAGTCCGGCGGCGCTGTCACGCTGTGGGACCGCGACGAAGCGGCGGCAAAACAGGCGGCGGCCGCGCTGGGTCCGCGGGCCTCGGCGGTGGCGGTGGACGTGTCGCAGCATGCCTCGGTGTGCGCGGCGGTCCAGGCGACATTGCTGATCGCACCACGGGTCGATGCGCTGGTCAACAGCGCCGGCGTGACCGGCCCCAACGTCAAGCTCTGGGATTACCCGGTCGACGCCTGGGAGCAGGTGATGGCCGTCAACCTCAACGGCCTGTTCCTGTGCTGCCGTGAGTGGGCGCCGCATCTGCGGGCCAACAACTACGGCCGCATCGTCAACATCGCCTCGGTGGCCGGCAAGGACGGCAACCCGAATGCCAGCGCCTACAGTGCCAGCAAGGCGGCGGTGATCGCGCTGACCAAGTCGCTGGGCAAGGAACTCGCCGATACCGGCGTGCGTGTCAACTGCGTCACGCCGGCGGCCGTGAAGACCGCCATTTTTGACCAGATGTCGCCGGAGCACATTGCCTTCATGCTGTCGAAAATACCGATAGGCCGCTTCGGCACGCCGGACGAGGTGGCGGCCATGGTCGGCTGGCTGTGCACCGAAGAGTGTTCTTTTTCGACCGGCGCGGTGTTTGATCTTTCGGGCGGCCGCTCCACTTACTGATGGGGACATCCATCAATCCTATTCTCGGGCGCATGGCAGCGTTGCGCGGTGCTCGGAATCCTCATGCACCCAAAGTGCATTCCGGTTCCTGCGCGACCCTCGCATGAGATCGGAAGAGCGATGCGACACGCGCCTCGCCCTGCATCCCGACAATCGAATTGCTGGACGCCCCATTCTTCCCCTGTTTTTGTGTAGCTAAAAAAGGAAAACCATGAAACTCGTTCGTTACGGCAACCCCGGCAAGGAAAAGCCAGGACTCATCGATGCCGAAGGCAAACTGCGCGACCTCAGCGGCGTGATCAAGGACATCGGCCCTGACCAGCTCGGTGATGCCGCACTGGCCAAACTGCGCAAGCTCAAGACGGCGAACCTGCCGCTCGTCAAAGGCAAGCCGCGTCTGGGCAGTCCGGTCGCCGGTGTAGGCAAGTTCATCGCCATCGGCCTGAACTATGCCGACCACGCGGCCGAGTCGGGCCTGCCGATTCCGAAAGAGCCCATCGTGTTCATGAAGGCCACCACCTGCATCCAGGGGGCCAACGACCCGGTCATGTTGCCCAAGGGCTCGGTCAAGTCCGACTGGGAGGTCGAGCTCGGCGTGGTGATCGGCACCCGCGCGCGTTATGTCTCGCAGAAGGACGCGCTCAATTTTGTGGCCGGCTACTGCACCATCAACGACGTCAGCGAGCGCGAGTACCAGATCGAGCGCGGCGGCACCTGGGACAAGGGCAAGGGCTGCGACACCTTCGGTCCGATCGGCCCCTGGCTGGTCACGCGCGACGATGTGCCGAACCCGCAGAAGCTGGCGATGTGGCTGGACCTCAACGGGCAGCGGGCGCAGACCGGCAGCACGAAAACCATGATTTTCAGCGTGGCCAAAATCATCAGTTATGTCAGCCAGTTCATGACGCTGATGCCCGGCGACGTGATCACCACCGGCACGCCGCCCGGCGTGGGCATGGGCATGAAGCCGCCCTTGTTCCTGAAAAAGGGCGACGTCATGACTCTGGGCATCGAAGGCCTGGGCGAGCAGCGCCAGGTGGTGGTTCCGTTCAAGCTGTGACGCTGGTTCAGGTGCCGGCCGCTGCAATGGCCTGAATGCACGGCCTGCGCTCAGCAACCCCGGGGGCTACACTCAATCCATGAGTGCCCACCCCCCGCTTGCTTTTTTGGCCGGAGATACCGGCGTTGCCCGGCAGATGCGCGAGCAGGACTGGGCGGACTCACCCCTGGGCGCGCCGGGGCTGTGGCCGCAGTCCCTGCGCTCCGTGGTCAATCTGATGCTGGGCTCGGCCTTTCCGATGTTTGTGGCCTGGGGGCCGACCCTGTCAATGCTCTACAACGACGCCTATGCCGAGGTGCTGGGCGCCAAACATCCGCAGGCGCTGGGTCGGCCGTTTTACGAGGTCTGGCATGAACTTAAGGCCGAGCTTGTGCCACTGGTGCAGCGCGCGTTGGGCGGGGAGGCCTTTTTTGTAGAAAGCCTGGCGCTTCGCGTGCGCCGACATGGCTACGACGAAGACACCTGGTTCACCTTTTCCTATTCGCCTGTGCTGGACGAGAGCGGCGCCATTGCCGGCTTTTACTGCAGCTGCACCGAAACCACGGCCATGGTGCTGGCCGAACGGCATCAGCGCGCCGAGCAGGAGCGGTTGCAGGCGCTGTTCAGCCAGGCGCCCGGCTTTGTTGCTGTGACGCGCGGGCCGGACCATGTCTTCGAGATCGCCAACCAGGCCTATCTGCAAATGATTGGGTTTCGCGATGTCATCGGCAAACCGGTGGCCGAGGCGCTGCCTGAAGTGGTGGAGCAGGGCTTTGTGGCCTTGCTCGACAAGGTGTTGGCCACCGGCGAGCCTTATGTTGGCCGCTCGGTGCGGCTGATGATCCAAAGCGGACCTGAGACACCCCTCACCGAGGCCTACCTCGATTTTGTCTACCAGCCACGCAGGGGGCCGAGCGGGCAGATCGAGGGTGTTTTTGTGCACGGCCATGACGTGACCGAACTGCAGCGTGCGCAGGAGGCCCTGCTGGTGTTTTCCAACAGCATTCCCGCGATGGCGTGGATCGCCGATGCAGACGGTGGCCTGGAGCGTTTCAATTCCCAGTGGTCGGTTTACACGGGTCAGAGCGCCGAGGCTGCGCTCGGCCAGGGCTGGACGGGCGCGCTCCACCCCGAGGATCGCGACGCGCCGGGGCGGGCTTTTGTGGCCGCGCTTGAGCAGGGCACCGAATGGCAGGTCGAGTACCGCTTGCGCCGCCATGACGGGGTTTACCGCTGGTTTTTGACCCGGGCGGTACCGCAGCTTGATGCCACCGGTCGCGTGCTGCGCTGGTTCGGCACCACCACCGACATCGAGGATGCGAAGAAAAACCACCAGGCCCTGCGTGATGCGGACCGGCAGAAAGACGAGTTCCTGGCGACGCTGGCGCATGAGCTGCGCAACCCGCTGGCGCCGATTCGCGCTGCCGTGCAGTTGCTCAGCGCGCCAGCTTCCCAGCCGGCGGCGCGGGAACATGCGGTGGCCGTGATCGGGCGCCAGGTCGGCCACATGGCCCGCCTGCTGGACGACCTGATCGACGTCGCCCGCATCACCCAGCGCCGGGTGGTGCTGAAGAAAGTGCCGCTGGCGGTTGATGATCTGGTGGAGTCCGTCCTGGAAACGGTACGTCCCCTGGCGCAGGCCAAGCGGCACACGCTGGTGGCCACGCTCGGCGGCGACGGCCTGCAACTGGTGGCTGATCCGCTCAGGCTGGCGCAGGTGTTGTCCAACCTGCTGAACAACGCTGTCAAATACACCGATGCGGGCGGGCGGATCGGGTTCGACGTGCAGGTTCAGGGCGACTGGCTGAGTTTTGCGGTGTCGGACAGCGGCATTGGCCTGAGTCAGGCGGCCATTGAAAACATCTTCACCATGTTCGCCCAGGAGCAATCGGCGCTGGACCGCTCGGAAGGCGGACTGGGCATCGGGCTGGCGCTGGCCAAGGGGCTGGTGGAACTGCACGGTGGCACGGTGTCGGCGTTCAGCGACGGCCCGGGCCGCGGCAGCCGTTTTGTCGTCAAACTCCCATATTCCGCCGACCGGCAAGCGGTCGTCGCCAGCCCGGCTGCGGCCCTGTCAGCCCCGCGCCAGCCGCAGGCCCGGACCGTGTTGCTCGCCGACGACAACCGCGACGCGGTCCATGTGCTGGCGGAACTGCTGCGCATGGACGGTTACCTTGTGCACACGGCCCACGACGGACTGGAGGCGGCCGAGCTGGCGAAACGTTTGCGGCCTGATGTGCTGGTGCTCGATATCGGCATGCCCGGCCTCAATGGGTACGAAGTCGCGCGGCTGGTGCGCGCCCAGCCTTGGGGCGACCGACCGCTGCTGATCGCAGCGACCGGATGGGGCCAGGCGGATGACCAGCAAAAGGCCCTGGCGGCAGGTTTCAACCGGCACCTGACCAAGCCCTTCGATCCGCAGCAGCTTTCTGACTGGATTGCGGAATTCCCGGTTGCGGAGTCCGAGGTTGCTTCGGGTTTACCCTGATCAGGCCTAGGGCCTCAACCCTATAAATCAGTATTTCGGGGCCGTTGCGTTGAACGGCGCAGCTTTTGCGGCAAAATAGAACGGTCGTTCTTTTTTGTCTGGCGTCCATGTCTGTTACCGAACTTCCTGTCAAGACAGCCCGCCCGGGTCACCGGGAAGGTGGTCGCGCGGCGCATGCCGGCATGCAAAAAGGCCAGCAGACCAAGGCGGCCATCGTGGATGCCGCGCTCGGACTGGCCACGCAGATCGGCCTGGAGGGCCTGAGCATTGGCGCCCTGGCCGAAGTCATGCACATGAGCAAGTCGGGCGTGTTTGCCCATTTCGGCTCCCGCGAAGAATTGCAGATCTCGGTCATCCGCGAGTATTTCGCGCGTTTTGAGGAAGAGGTTTTTTACCCCGCGCTGAAAGAGCCCAAGGGCCTGCCGCGTGTGCAGGCCCTGTTCGGCAACTGGATGAAACGCGTCGCGGTCGAGCTGCAGTCGGGCTGCATCTTCATCAGCGGTGCCGTCGAGTTTGACGACCGGCCCGGCCCGGTGCGCGACGCGCTGGCCACCTCGGTACAGACCTGGCTGGCGGCCATGTACCGCGCGGTGGTGCTGGCCAAGGAGGCCGGCCATCTGCGTGCGGAGGCCGACGAGCGCCAGATCGCCTTCGAGATCCACGGCCTGATCCTGGCCCTGCATTACGAAGCCCGATTCCTCAAGACGCCCGGGTCCATCGACCGCACCTTGCGCGCCTTCCAGAGCATCCTGGCGCGTTACGGCAGCGACGCCGCCGGCGCGCTGGCGTCCCCCATCACTTCTGCATCCCTGACGGGCGGCGGCAATCTGCCGGTGCCTGACACTTCCGCTTCTTCCTCCTCTTCCGTTTAATCCCTTCCCATCAAAGGACCTTTCCATGCCTCAATACAACCCGCCACTGCGCGACATGCAGTTCGTCATGCACGAAGTGCTCAAGGTCACCGACGAGTTCAAGGCCTTGCCGAAACACGCCGATGTGGACGCGGACACCATCAATGCCGTGCTCGAGGAAGCCGGCAAGTTTGCCGCGGAAGTGACCTTTCCGCTGAACATCAGCGGCGACACGGAAGGCTGCAAGCTGGACCAGGCCACCCACGAGGTGACGCCGCCCAAGGGTTTCAAGGAAGCCTATGCCAAGTATGTCGAAGGCGGCTGGGCAGCGTTGTCCTGCGACCCCGAATACGGCGGACAGGGCCTGCCGTTTGTCGTGAACCAGTGCGTCTATGAAATGCTGAACTCCGCCAACCAGGCCTGGACCATGTACCCCGGCCTGTCGCACGGCGCCTATGAAGCCCTGCATGCCCACGGCACGGACGCGCAGAAAAAACTCTACCTGCCAAAACTCGTCAGCGGCGAGTGGACCGGCACCATGTGCCTGACCGAGCCGCATTGCGGCACCGACCTGGGCCTGCTGCGCACGAAAGCCGAGCCTCAGGCGGACGGCACCTACAAACTCACCGGCAACAAGATTTTCATCAGCGCCGGCGAGCATGACATGACGTCCAACATCCTGCACCTGGTGCTGGCCCGCCTGCCCGATGCACCGCAGGGCAGCAAGGGCATCAGCCTGTTCCTGGTGCCGAAATTCAATGTTGGGGAAGACGGCACCATCGGCGCGCGCAACGGCATCTACTGCGGCAGCCTGGAGCACAAGATGGGCATCCACGGCAACGCCACCGCGCAAATCGTGCTCGAGGGCGCCGTCGGCACCATGGTGGGCGCGCCCAACAAGGGCCTGGCCGCCATGTTCGTCATGATGAACGCCGCCCGCCTGGGCGTCGGCAACCAGTCGCTGGGCCTGACCGAAGTGGCCTACCAGAACGCGCTGGCCTACGCCAAGGACCGCATCCAGATGCGTTCGCTGTCGGGCGTGAAAGCCAAGGACAAGCCGGCCGACCCCATCATCGTGCACCCCGATGTGCGCAAGATGCTGCTGACCGCCAAGGCCTATGCCGAAGGCGGCCGTGCGCTGGCGATCTACTGCACCATGCTGCTCGACAAGGAACTGCATCACCCCGACGAGAAGGTGCGCAAGGACGCCGGCGAAATCGTCGCGCTGCTCACGCCCATCGTGAAGGCCTTCCTGACCGACAACGGCCACATCGCCACCAACGCCTGCATGCAGGTCTTCGGCGGCCACGGCTTCATCAAGGAATGGGGCATGGAGCAGTTCGTGCGCGACAACCGCATCAACATGATTTACGAAGGCACCAACACCATCCAGTCGCTGGATCTGCTGGGCCGCAAGGTGCTCGGCAACAACGGCGCCACGCTGAAGAAGTTCGGCAAGATCATCGGCGCCCTGATTGCCGAGGAAGGCGTCAACGAGAAGATGGCCGAGTTCATCAATCCGCTGGCCTACCTGGCCGACCAGATGACCAAGTTCACGACCGAGCTGGGTTTCAAGGGTTTCCAGAACCCTGACGAAGTGGGCGCCGCAGCGGTGGACTACCTGCGCGTGGCCGGCCACCTGGTGTTTGGCTACTTCTGGGCGCGCATGGCGCAAACCGCGCTGCGCGAAATCGCCGCCGGCAACGCCGACCCCTTCTACCTGGCCAAGGTGCAGACGGCGCGCTTCTACTTCGCCAAGCTGTTCCCCGAGACCGCGACGCTGATGCGCACCGCGCGTAGCGGCAGCAAGGCGCTGATGGACACGGACGCCGCGCTGGCCTGATCGGTGGGCGCTTGTTTCACATGCTTTTTAGCCCTGGAGCCCTTATGTACCGTGCGCTGACAGCTATTTTTTTGGTAGCAATCTCCTTGCCGGCCCTGGCCCAGATGACGCCTGTCGGCCTGTGGCGCAATGTGGACGACAAGACCGGGGAGGCGAAAGCCGAGATCCGGATTGCCGAGAGTGCCGGTGTGCTCAGCGGCATGATCGCCACGCGCCTGGGCAAGGACGTCAAGCCTGACGACGTCTGCGACAAGTGCAGCGATGACCGCAAGGACAAACCCATTCTGGGCCTGGAGATCATCCGCGGCGCCAAAAAGGCCGAAGGCAAAGAGGTGTGGGAGGGCGGCAAGATCCTGGACCCCGAAAACGGCCGCAACTACACGCTGCGCCTGACGCCCGTCGAAGGCGGCAAAAAACTTGAAGTCCGGGGCTCGTTCGGTCCCTTCGGGCGAACCCAGACCTGGGTCCGTATTCCGTAACCATCAACATCCGTTCTCCCTGAGCCTGTCGAAGGGGTTTCTCGAAATCGCCCATGGCTTCGACCAGCTCAGCACGAACGGAATAGAAAAGAAAGAGAAATCATGTCCCGCTTCCAAGTCAAAAAAGTCGCCGTGCTCGGCGCCGGCGTGATGGGCGCGCAGATCGCCGCCCATCTGGTCAACCTCAAGGTGCCGGTGGTGCTGTTTGACCTGCCCGCCAAAGAGGGACCGAAAAACGGCATCGTCAGCCGCGCGATCGAGGGCCTGAAAAAGCTCAAGCCCGCACCGCTGGGCGTGCCGGAAGACGCGGCCCTGATCCAGCAGGCCAACTACGAGGAACACATGGAGGTTCTCAAGGAGTGCGACCTGATCATCGAGGCGATTGCCGAACGCATGGACTGGAAGACCGACCTGTACCACAAGATCGCGCCCTTCATCGCGGAAGGCGCCATCGTCGCGAGCAACACCTCGGGCCTGTCGATCACCAAACTCAGCGAAGCCCTTCCGGAATCGATCAAGCCGCGTTTTTGCGGCATCCACTTCTTCAACCCGCCGCGTTACATGACGCTGGTCGAGCTGATCAACACGCCGACCACCGATGCCCGGGTGCTCGACGACCTCGAAGCCTTTGTGACCAGCGGCCTGGGCAAGGGCGTGATCCGCGCCCACGACACGCCCAACTTCGTGGCCAACCGCGTCGGCATCGCCGGCATGCTGGCGACCATGAAGGAAGTCGAGAACTTCGGCCTGACTTACGACGTGGTCGATGACCTCACCGGCAGGAAGCTGGGCCGCGCCAGCAGCGGCACCTTCCGCACCGCCGACGTGGTGGGCCTGGACACCATGGCCCATGTCATCAAGACCCTGCAGGACAACCTGGACGAAAAGAGCGATCCGTTCTACCCCAGCTTCGGCACGCCTGACGTGCTGAAAAAACTGCTGGAACTGGGCAACCTGGGCCAGAAGTCCCAGGCCGGTTTCTACAAGAAGGTGGGGCGCGACGTGCTGCGCTTCGAACTGGACAGCGAAGAGTATGTGCCCGGCGGCCAGAAAGCCGACGAGGTGTACACCCGCATGCTCAAGCGGCCGGCCGGCGAGCGCCTGCGCCTGCTGCGCAACGCCGAAGGCCCGCAGGGCCAGTTCCTCTGGGCCATCCTGCGCAACAGCTTTCACTACGCCGCCGTGCACCTCGCCACCATTGCCGACAATGCGCGCGATGTGGACCAGGCCATGCGCTGGGGCTTTGGCATGAAGCAGGGCCCGTTCGAGTTGTGGCAGGAAGCCGGCTGGCTGGACGTGGCGACCATGATCCAGGAAGACATAGCCGCCGGCAAGGCGCTGTGCAAGGCGCCGCTGCCCGAATGGGTGTTCAAGGGCCCGGTGGCCGAAGCGGGGGGCGTGCACACGGCGCAGGGCTCCTGGAGCGCTTCGGCCGGAAAATTCGTGGCGCGCCGCGCGCTTCCCGTCTACGAGCGTCAGCATTTCCCTGAAAAGCTGCTGGGCGAGGCGTTGCCCGACTTCACGGCCGCTGGGACGACGCTGCACGAAGACGACGCGATTCGTTTGTGGACGCTGGCCGGCGAACAGGGTGATGTGCTGATCGCCAGCATCAAGACCAAAATGCACGCCATCGGCCCCGATGTGGTGGAGGGCCTGGCGATGGGTGTGGACCTCGCCGAAAAAAGTTACAAGGGCCTGGTGATCTGGTCCAACGACGAGATGTTCTCGGCCGGTGCCGACCTGCAGGCCATGCTGCCCGCCTTCATGATGGCCGGTGTCTCGGCCGTGGAAGGCGCCGAGGCCGAGATGCAGAACGTGATGCTCAAGCTGCGTTATGCGGCGGTGCCCGTGGTGTCGGCCGTGCGTGGTCTGGCGCTGGGCGGTGGCTGCGAGCTGGCGGTGTATTCGGCCAAACGGGTAGCCGCGATGGAAAGTTACATCGGCCTGGTCGAGGTTGGCGTCGGCCTGGTGCCCGGTGCCGGCGGCCTGACCTACATCGCGCGCCGCGCGGCCGAAAACGCCGCCACGTCGACCAACAAGGACGTGTTGCCTTTCCTGACCGAAGGGTTCACCGCCGCGGCCATGGCCAAGGTGGGCACCAGCGCGATCGAGAGCCGCAAGATCGGCTACCTGCTCGACAGCGATGTGATCGTGCCCCACAAGGACGAGTTGCTGTATGTCGCCTTGAACGAGGCTCGCGCGCTATTCAATTCCGGCTACCGCGCACCGCACAAGCGGCCTTTCCCGGTGGTCGGCCGCAGCGGCCTGGCAACCATCAAGGGCCAGCTGGTCAACATGCGCGACGGCGGCTTCATCAGCGCCCACGACTTCCACATTGCCAGCCTGATCGCCAACGTGGTCTGCGGCGGCGATGTCGATGCCGGCTCGCTGGTGACCGAGGAATACGTGATGACGCTGGAGCGCAAGGCCTTCTGCTCGCTGCTGGAGCACCCGAAAACGCAGGAGCGGATTATGGGAATGATGAGCACGGGCAAACCTGTTCGTAATTGATAAAGCTACTGCGGAGGCATCATGCGTCGTTGCAGCCCAGAACCAATCCTCACGTACAGAAGTACGTTCCGGTTGCTTCCGGGCGCCCGCGCCTAGCCTGATGCCTCCTCGCTACGCTTTCTCAATCACGAACCGCAACTTTATGACGACCCCACACCACAACCCCAACCGCCTCGAACGCCAACTGAATCGGCTGTCGGATGTGCCGGCGTTTGCGCGCACGTTTTTCCGTGGCGTGGTGATGCACCGCGCCGTGCCTTTCACCGGCACGGCCGGGCTGGACTTTCTGGAGATGACCGTCCGCAGGGTCGAGATCGGCATCAGGAACGAGAAGAAGGTGCAGAACCACATTGGTGGCATCCATGCTTCGGCGATGAACCTGCTGGCGGAAACCGCGACCGGCATGGTGGTTGGCATGAATGTGCGCGATGACTGCACGCCGCTGGCCAAGGAGCTGAAGATGGCGTTCAAAAAGCGCGCCACCGGCGCACTGCGCGCCGTGGCCACCTTGAGCGACGCGCAGCGCGCCGCCATGCAGGCCAGCGACAAAGGCGAAGTGACGGTGAGCGTCACCGTGACTGACGAGGCCGGTGTGAATCCGGTCGAATGTGAATTTGTCTGGGCCTGGATTCCCTCCGGCCCGCGTAAAAGTTAAACAGCGCAATCTGCAGCTGAAGAATCAAAAAAGGAAAACATCATGGCCAAACAAGTCCAGGAAGCCTACATCGTTGCCGCCACGCGCACGCCCATCGGGCGCTCGCACCGGGGTTTTTTCCGCAACACCCGCCCCGATGAGCTGCTGGTGCGTGCGTTGCACGCTGCGCTTGCGCAGGTGCCCACGCTGGACCCGAAAGCGATCGAGGACCTCATTTGCGGCTGCGCGATTCCCGAAGGCCCGCAGGGCCTGAACATCGCGCGTATCGGCGCGGTGCTGGCCGGCTTGCCGACCAGCGTCGGCGGCATCACCGTCAACCGCTTCTGCGCGTCGGGCCTCTCTGCCATCCAGATGGCGGCGGACCGCATCCGTGTCGGTGAGGCCGATGTGATGATTGCCGCCGGCACCGAAAGCATGAGCATGGTGCCGATGTCGGGCAACTCGCCTTCGCTGTCGCCGGCCATGTTTGCCAACGACGAGAACATCGGCATTGCCTACGGCATGGGCCTGACCGCCGAGAAGGTGGCGCAGCAGTGGAAGGTGTCGCGCGAGGCGCAAGACCAGTTTGCGGTCGAGTCGCACCAGAAGGCGATCAAGGCGCAGCAGGCTGGCGAGTTCACGGCCGAAATCACGCCGGTCGAGGTCACCGACCGCTCACCGGACCTGGAGAGCGGGGAAGTCATCAGCAAAACCCGCATCGTCAGCCTGGACGAGGGCCCGCGCCCCGACACCTCGCTCGAAGGTCTGGCCAAACTCAAGACCGTGTTTGCCGCGCGCGGCTCGGTCACGGCGGGCAACAGCTCGCAAACCTCGGACGGCGCCGGTGCGCTGATCCTGGCCAGTGAGAAGGCGGTCAAGGAACATGGCCTGAAGCCGCTCGCGCGTTTCGTCAGCTACGCCGCCAAGGGCGTGCCACCGCACATCATGGGCATCGGCCCGATCGAGGCGATTCCCGCGGCCTTGCGTTATGCCGGCCTGCAGCAGGACGACATCGACTGGTATGAACTGAATGAAGCCTTTGCCGCGCAGTCGCTGGCGGTCATCAACACGCTGGGCCTGAACGCGGCGAAAGTGAACCCGATGGGCGGCGCGATTGCGCTTGGCCATCCGCTGGGCGCCACCGGTGCGATCCGTGCAGCCACGGTGATCCATGCGCTGCACCGGCACCAGCTGAAGTACGGCATGGTGACCATGTGTGTGGGGATGGGGCAAGGCGCCGCAGGCATCTTCGAACGGGTTTGACGGCGGCTACTGCGCGGGCGCATTGCGTCGTTGCAGCCCCAAGAAAATCCTCACGACCCTGAAGGTCGCTCCGGTTTTCTTCGGGCACCCGCGCCTCGCACTGCATCCCGCTCGCTACGCCGGGAAGAAGGGCTGTCGTGGGTGATCGGGCAACAGGAGCATTCAATTCTTGGAGACGAACATGCAACAGCAGGTTCTGGATTCGGGCACTTCCCAACTCGCCTTGCGGGTCTACGAGGTCGCCACGCCGGCGCGGGCCAGCGTCGTCATCGGCGGCGCGATGGGGGTGCGGCAGGACTATTACGCGCCGTTTGCCGAGTGGTTATCGGGTCAGGGCTTCCGAGTCACGACCTTTGACTACCGCGGCTCCGGCGAGTCGCTGCCGGGTACGCCGGATGGTTCGCTGCGTGGCTTCCGGGCCGACCTGTTCGACTGGGCCAGCGACTACGACGCGGTGGTGGCCTCGGCCAAGGCCGCCTTGCCGGACGCGCCGCTTTACCTGCTGGGTCACAGTCTGGGCGCGCAACTGCCGGGTTTCCTGAAAAACCAGCACCAGGTCGACGGTCTGGTCAGCATTGCCGCCGGCAGCGGTTACTGGCGCGACAACGCGCCGCAGCTCAAGCGCATGGTGCTGTACTTCTGGTACGTGCTGGTGCCGCTGGCCACACGCCTGTGCGGCTATTTCCCGGGGCGCAGGCTCAGGAAGGTTGGCGACCTGCCGGCCGGCGTGATGCTGCAGTGGCGCAAATGGTGCCTGAACCCGCTCTACAGCGTGGGTGCCGAAGGCGAAGGCGCGCGCCTGGCCTATGCGCAGGCCAGGTTTCCGGTGCAGGCGCTGTCCATCACCGACGATGAATTGATGACCTGGCGCGGCACGCAGAACCTGATCAACCTGTACAGCGGCGCCTCGCGCAGTTTTGAGCGCATCACGCCCGCTGACCTGGGCGTCAAGCGCATCGGCCATTTCGGCTTTTTTCGGCAGCAGTTCAGCCAGAACCTGTGGCCGCACACGGTACAGATTCTGGAGCGCATGCGCCTGGCCCGCCCGGTGGCTGGCGTCCCCGGCACGACTGCCTGAGACCGACGGCGGCGGCATACTCCGACCATGAGTTTTCATCCTTTTGATACCGCGGTGGCCCTGCAGGCGCAGGCCGACGGGACATTTCTCGGTCACACCAGCGCGGCCTATGCCAACATGGTCGGGCCCTTCGGTGGTGTCACCGCGGCGCAAGCCCTGAACGCGGTGCTGCAGCATCCGCAGCGCCTGGGCGATCCGATTTCGCTGACCGTCAACTTCGCCGCCGCGCTGGCCGACGGTCCGTTCAGCGTGAGTGCACGCCCCGCGCGCACCAACCGCTCGACCCAGCACTGGGTGATCGAGATGCAACAAAACGGCGAGACGGTGTTGACCGCCACCGCCTTTTTCGGCTTGCGGCGCGACACCTGGGGCGCCGACGAACACACCATGCCGGCGGTCGCGGTCCCGGCCGATGTCGCCCGGGCCGGCGGCCCGACCCGGGTCGAATGGGTCAAGCGGTATGAAATGCGTTTTGTGGAAGGCGCGATCCCTGTCGACTGGCACGGGGCCGACCAGGGCGCGAGCCGCACCCTGCTGTGGTTGCGCGATGACCCGCCCCGGCCGCTGGATTTTGCCTCGCTGACGGCGCTGTCGGATGTGTTTTATCCGCGCGTCTGGCGTCGCCGGCCGCTGCTGGTGCCGGTCGGCACGGTGTCGATGACGGTGTATTACCATGCCGATACAGCCCTGCTGCAGGCCACCGGTAGCGGCTACCTGCTGGGGCAGACGCAGGCCCAGGCCTTTCGGAGCGGTTATTTCGACCAGACGGCGCAGTTGTGGAATGAAGCCGGGCAATTGCTGGTGACCACCCACCAGGTCGTTTATTACAAGGAATAACGTGGCCCCCACGCTCCGCACTGTCGTGTCGTCGCTGCCCCCCGAGGGGGCCGCTGCGCCTGCGGCCCGGCAAAGCCGGTTCCGCGGCCCCGGCTGGCCTGGAAGCGTTAGCGTCTGTATCTATTTCGTCAAACAAGCACTGGAAAGCACTACATGAGCACAGACATCCTGGTCCACACCGACGCCGCGGTGATGACCATCACCCTGAACCGGGTCGAGAAGAAAAACTCCATCACCTCGGCCATGTACGCCGCCATGGCCGACGCGCTGGACGCTGCCCATGCCGATGCGGCCGTGCGCGTGGTGGTGATCCAGGGCCACGAAAGTATTTTTTCGGCCGGCAACGACATCGGTGATTTCCTCAACGGCCCGCCCGCCACCCACGAGTCGCCGGTATTCCGCTTTCTGCGCGGCATCAGCACCTTCCCCAAACCGCTGGTGGCTGCCGTGTGTGGCCCCGCGGTAGGCATAGGCACCACGATGCTGCTGCATTGCGACCTGGTTTATGCCGGCGACAACGCTGCGTTTTCCATGCCGTTTGTGAACCTGGGTCTGTGCCCGGAAGCGGCGTCGAGCTTTCTGGCGCCGCAGCTCATGGGTTATGCGCGCGCGGCCGAGGCGCTGCTGCTGGGCGAACCCTTCATGGCCGAGTCTGCGCTCGAGATGGGCCTGATCAACCGCATCGTTCCGCCGCTTGAGGCCAACGCGCTGGCGCAGCGCCAGGCGCAAAAACTCGCGGCCAAGCCGCTGAGCTCGCTGGTGGAAACCAAGCGGTTGATGAAAAAAGGCCAGGCCGGCATGGTGGCCGAGCGTATGGCCGAAGAAGGGGTGAGTTTTGGCCGCATGCTCAAGGAGCCCGCCGCCCGCGAAGCGTTCGGCGCCTTCATGCAAAAGCGCAAGCCGGATTTCAGCAAATGCTGAAGTCCGCCACACGCAGTGTGGGGGCGGCGTCGCCGGTGCGCAGCAGCTTTCATTAAAAGCGCAAGCCGGATTTTTCCGGAGTTTGAGGTCAAACTGGGCTTGAGCCCTTATCCAGCAAGCGCAGGCAGCTATCAATTATGTAGCACTCAGGAGGCATCATGAGTTCAGTTCCCGGTCTCAAAGGCAAAACCCTGTTCATCACCGGCGCTTCGCGCGGCATTGGCCTGGCGATCGCCACCCGTGCCGCGGCCGACGGCGCCAACGTCGTGATCCTGGCCAAAACCACCGACCCCAACCCCAAGCTGCCGGGCACGATTTACAGCGCGGCCGAAGCGGTCAAGGCTGCCGGCGGGCAGGCGCTGCCGCTGGCGGTGGACATCCGTGACGAAGACGCGGTGACGGCGGCGGTGGCCAAGGCGGTGGAGGCTTTCGGCGGCATCGACATCCTGGTCAACAACGCCAGCGCCATCAGCCTGACCGACACCGAACACACGCCGATGAAGCGTTATGACCTGATGAACGGCATCAACGCGCGCGGCACCTACCTGTGCACCCAGGCCTGCCTGGCCGAACTGAAGAAATCCGCACAGGCTGGGCGCAAGCCGCAGGTGCTGACCATGTCGCCGCCGCTGAGCATGAAGCAGCACTGGTTCGAGAACCACACGGCCTACACCATGGCCAAGTACGGCATGAGCATGTGCACCCTGGGCCATTCGGGGGAATTCAAAAAATACGGCATTGCGGTCAACAGCCTGTGGCCGCGCACCGCGATTGCCACCGCCGCGCTGCAGATGATTCCCGGTGTCGACCTGAAGCTGTGCCGCACGCCGGAGATTCTGTCGGATGCGGCCTATTTGATTCTGACCAGTCCAAGCCCGGCCACCGGCCAGTTCTACATTGACGACGAGCTGCTGGCCGCGCATGGCGTGACCGACCTGGAGAAGTATTCGGTGACCCCGGGGACGAAGAACTTCATCCCTGATTTTTTTGTAGACTAGGGCCTCTTCACCCTATGGATGCAAGATGCGTTGCGAGTCAAAAAGGCCATGCGCGAGGCGCAAAATGCAGCCGGGCCGGAGCCCGGCAAGGCTTAGCAACGCTGCGCATGGTCTTTTTGGCCGCAACCCGGCGGGAACGTGGTGAAAACAACGCCACTCTGCGTTGCACTCCTAGCCCAGCCGCCCAGGCTGAGCGTCGTCGCACGCCTTGATTGGCGCTGTTTTCACCACGTTCGCACTTGCATCCATAGGGCGAAGAGGCCCTAACCATGCCCTACATGCTTCTCATCCACGAACCCGTCGGCCAGCGCCTGACCCGCAGCCAGGCGGAAGGTGAGGCGGTGTACGCGCGCATGCTGAAGTTCGCCGACGAACTGAAGTCAGAGGGCGTGTTGCTGGGTGTGGAATCGCTGGGCTCGCAGGACTGCGGCGCCCGCGTGCGCGTCAGTGCCGGCAAAGCGCAGGTGCTGGATGGCCCGTTTGCCGAAGCCAAGGAAATGGTGGGCGGCTTCTTTCTGGTGAACTGCGCCACCCGGGAGCAAGCCCTGGCGATTGCCGTCCGCTGCCCTGCCGCTGAATGGGCCACGCTGGAGGTGCGCGCCACCGGCCCCTGCTTTCTCTGAGTTCCGGCGCAAGCAGGTAAGGGTTTTCACCAGGGTCGGGTTTGTCGATTTCGCATCGGCTGCTTCGTCGTGTGAACAGGAGGCCAGGAATTCTGGCTGCCGCACACAAGGAGTACCAGGATGCGATTCATGATCATTGTGAAGTCGACGCCCGAGTTCGAGGCCGAGACCACCCCGCAGACCCCCGACGAAAAACTGATGGCTGCCATGGCCGACTTCCACGAGGAGTTGGCCAAGGCCGGCGTGCTGCTCGATGCCAGTGGGCTGCAGCCCAGCCGCAAGGGCTGGCGCATCCACTACGACGGCCAGAAGCGCACCGTGATTGACGGCCCTTTCGCGGAAGCCAAGGAGCTGATCGCCGGCTTCACCACCATCCAGGTGCGCAGCCGCGAAGAGGCGCTGGAGTGGTCGCGCCGTTTCCCCAACCCCGTTGGCGAAAACGCGCCGGCCGTGATCGAGGTTCGCCAGCTGTATGAACTGGACGACTTCGAGCCCAGCGCGCAGGTCGAGCGTTTCCGCGAGATGAACACGCCCAGTCAGAAGTAAGGAGCGTGCCATGATCAAAACCACCTTGCTCACCCTGCTGGGGCTGGTCGTGCTGGCCATCGCCGTGGTTGCGGCCATGGCCGCGCAGCGGCCGGACACCTTCCGCGTGTCGCGCAGCGCCAGCATCGCTGCGCCGGCAGAAAAAATCTTCCCGCTGGTCAACGACGTCCGGGCCTTCAATACCTGGAACCCGTATGCGCTGAAAGCCCCGGAGATGAAAGGCAGCTACAGCGGCCCGTTCATCGGGCCCGGCGCCCACTACGACTTCGAAAGCAAAAAGTCAGGCAGCGGCAGCTTTGAAATCGTGCAGGCGATGGCGCCTTCGCAGGTACAGATGCGGCTCGACATGACCTCACCCTTCAAGACCAACAACCTGATCACCTTTTCGCTGGTACCCGGAGGTCAGATCACACAGGTCACCTGGGCCATGGAAGGTCCTGCGCCCTTCCTTTCAAAGTTCATGGGTGTGATTTTCAACATGGACAAGATGATCGGCGCCGACTTCGAAGCCGGCCTTGCCAACCTCAAGGCCAAAGCAGAGAAAGCCTGAGAGCCGCCTTATTGAATCCATCTTCAAAGGAGCAACCATGTCACGCCAGATTTTCGTTAACTTGCCGATCAAGAACATGGAAAGGAGCCAGGCCTTCTTCAAAAGCCTGGGCTTTTCCTTCAACCCGCAGTTCACCAACGAGCAGGGCGCCTGCATGGTGATCAGCGAGGACCACAACTACGTGATGCTGCTGGTCGAGCCCTTCTTCCAGGGCTTCACCAAAAAGCCGATTGCCGATGCGACCAAAACCACCGAGGTGCTGATTGCCCTCTCGTGCGAGAGCCGCGCCGAGGTGGACGAGATGGTGAAAAGAGCGCTGGCGGCCGGCGGCAGCGCGCCCAACCCGCCGCAGGACCATGGCTTCATGTACAGCCACGGCTTCACCGACCTGGACGGCCACGTCTGGGAGGTTTTCTGGATGAAGAAATAGCGCCCCCACGCTTGTCACTTCGTGTACTACGCGAGGCCTTGCAGGCCGCCGCTCGCCACAGGCTTCGCTTCTGTCGCCTGTCCAAGCCTGCGCAGGTAGGCTTGGAGCCGCAGGCTCCAGCCCCTCGGGGGGCGCTGCGCCTGCGGGCCGGCAGAGCCGGACCCGCGGCCCTTGCTTGATTGAATACCAAGCTTGCGCTCCACCTGAGCATTTGCTCTGCCGCTACCATTGATTCATGCATTCCTCCACCCATGAGGCGATTTCAGCCGTCTGGCGCATCGAGTCCGCAAAAATTGTCGGCGCGGTGGCGCGTTTGGTGCGCGAGATCGGCCTGGCCGAGGAGCTGGCGCAGGATGCGCTGGTCTCGGCGCTCGAGCACTGGCCGCTTGACGGTGTACCCGACAATCCCGGCGCCTGGCTGATGCGGGTGGCCAAAAACCGTGCACTGGACCACCTGCGGCACCAGAAGATGCAGGGCGAAAAGCTGGAGCAGATCGGCTATGCGCTGGAGGCGCAGGAGGCGCTGGTCGTGCCCGATTTCGTGGACGCGCTCGACGCGGCCCGGCAGGACGAGATTGGCGACGACCTGCTGCGCCTGATCTTCACCGCCTGCCATCCGGTGTTGTCCACCGAAGCGCGGCTGGCGCTGACGCTCAAGCTGCTGGGCGGCCTGACCACCCATGAAATCGCCCGCGCTTTCCTGGTGCCCGAGCCCACGATGGCCCAGCGCATCGTGCGCGCCAAGCGCACCCTCGCCGAGGCACGCGTGCCTTTTGAAGTCCCGCGCGGCGATGAATTGGGCGCACGGCTGGCCTCGGTACTGGAGGTGGTCTACCTGGTGTTCAACGAGGGGTACACCGCCACCGCTGGTGATCACTGGATGCGGCCTGCGCTGACCGACGAAGCGCTGCGCCTGGGCCGCATGCTGGCCGGCCTGGCACCGGACGAGTCCGAGGTGCAGGGCTTGCTGTCCCTGATGGAGCTGCAGGCCTCGCGCATGGCCGCCCGGGTGGATGGCGCCGGTCGGCCGATACTGCTGGCCGACCAGAACCGGGCGCGCTGGGACCATCTCCTGATTCGCAGGGGGCTGGCCGCGCTCGACATGGCGCTGGCGCTGGCCGAGTCGTCGGCCCGCGCCCTGGGGCCGTATGCGCTGCAGGCGGCCATCGCCGCCTGCCATGCGCGCGCGCCGACTTCAGCAGAGACCGACTGGGTGCGTATTGCCGCCCTGTACGACGCACTGGCCCAAACCGCACCCTCGCCCGTGGTGGAGCTCAACCGCGCCGTGGCGGTAAGCATGGCCTTCGGCCCGGCAGCCGGGCTGGCCATCATCGATGTGCTGCGCGGCGACAAGGCCCTGCAGAACTACCAGTGGCTGCCCAGCGTGCGCGGCGACCTGCTCGCCAGGCTGGGCCGCAACGACGAGGCGCGCCATGAGTTTGAACGCGCCGCGGCGCTGGCGGGCAATCTGCGTGAGCGCGAATTGCTGCTCGATCGTGCGCAGGGGCTGCTCCCCTGATGGCATCGATTCAAGAGCCGACCAGCGCGAGGTAGGCCCGGCGCGTTTCCGGTGCGACCGACGCCAGCACCTGCTCATAAGACGTCTTGTGGCGGACCAGCAGCCGGGCAGAAGCGACGGCCTTGGACTTGCAGAACCAGTGGCAGCTGTGCTGCATCAGGAACATCTCGGCTGACAGGGTGAAGGCCTTGTTTTTGGGCGATGACCCGGACGTGCTTTTCGCGGCGCGCGTGATGCCCTCGGCATGCACCAGCAGGACCTGGCGCAAGTCGAAGGTCGCAGCCGGAAAGAGCTTGTCGGCGTAAGGAAGGGGCAGCGGGAGCCTGCTCACGCGTGTCGCAGCGCCGTCCACCCGGGAGAACCCGGCCACGAAGTTGTTGAACTGCTCACACAGCTTGGTCTCGGTGCTCGTCAACAGGTTCCAGATGCTTGCGCGGCGCTCCGGATCGTCCTCGCGAAGTGCACGCATGTAGCCTTCCGTCAGGCTTTCCATGAGTTTTTCGATCTGGTACTGGCCGAGATGGCTGCCCAGCAAGGCGATGCGCTTGCGTTCGTAGCCCGATTTGAGCGCATAAGCGCCGGCGGCGACCATCAGCGCCAGAAAGAAAATGTCCATCAATGCTTCAGTTTTGTTTTGGGGAGGTCCACAGTGTAGTCAGCTGGGGTTTCGGGCCCGGGCCGCAGTCGTGTCTATTTTTACAAAGCAAGCGCTTGCTAAAAATAACGGCTTTTGTTATGGTCTGTTTCCATGGACAAAACACCTGTGCGCACCCGCCCTGCCAGCCGGGCCCTGGCCCTGCCGGCAGCGGTTGTCGCAGCCGCCGAAAAGCGGCCGCGCGGCCGGCCGCGCAAGACGGCCGGCGAACGCGACGACGGCAACCGGAGGGTGGAACTGGTCACCACCGCCGCGCGGCTGTTTCGCCGCAAGGGCTTTGACGGCACCAGCACGCGCGATATCGCGGCGGCGGTCGGCATGCACAGCGGCTCGCCCTTCTACCATTTCAAGAGCAAGGGGGCGCTGCTGTATGCGGTGATGGAGGAGGGCATGCGTTCGGCCATGGCCCGGCAGACGGCGGCGCTGGAGGCGGCGGCGCCGTCTGCACCCGACGCGGCGGCCTTGCTGCGCGTGTTGATCCGCAATCATTTCGACGTGCTGCTGGGGCCGGGCAGCGATTTCATTCCCGTGATGCTGTACGAGTCGCGTTCCATCACGGCCAGGCAGC
>NZ_CALRVW010000038.1:0-29211 GCF_943371715.1 Polaromonas sp. YR568
AAAGCGCGTCCTCGCCTCCCTGTATCCGCATTGGATTTCTTTTCTCCCACCCGTCGGGCCGGGCCGAGGAGCGCAGCCGAAAACGGATCAGGGCGAGCGATTGTCTGAGCGCAGCGAGTTCGAGCTCGACCCCGTTTTCGGCGAGCACCGCAGGTTGCCCCGTAGCGCAGCGCAGGGGACCCGGACCATCGGGGCGCATTTTCTTTGGTGACTTTCTTTTGGCGACGCAAAAGAAAGTTACTTGCCGCCGGGCAACCCCCGGCATGCCTCGCAAACCGAATGCTTTCAAAATCAATGCCGCGGCTGTAACGAGCCGGGGTTCGAGGGGACACCCATGACTCCACAAACAAGACCCCTCGACGGCATCACCGTCATCTCCCTCGAACACGCCATCGCCGCGCCGTTCTGCACCAGGCAGCTCGCCGACCTCGGCGCCCGCGTGATCAAGGTCGAACGCCCCGGCGTCGGCGACTTTGCGCGTGCCTATGACCAGCGGGTCGACGGCATGGCCTCGCATTTTGTCTGGGTGAATCGCTCCAAGGAAAGCCTGACGCTGGACCTGAAGCAACCGGCCGCACTGGCCGTGCTCAAGCAACTGCTGGAAACCGCCGACGTGCTGGTGCAAAACCTCGCGCCCGGTGCGGCCGCGCGCATGGGCCTGGGCTATGCCGAACTGAGTGCCACCAACCCGAAACTGATCGTCTGCGACATCTCGGGTTACGGCGACGACGGCCCCTACCGCGACAAGAAGGCCTACGACCTGCTGATCCAGAGCGAAGCCGGTTTCCTGTCGGTGACCGGCACGCCCGACGAACCCTGCAAGGCAGGCAATTCGGTGGCCGACATCGCTGCCGGCATGTATGCCTACAGCAGCATCCTGGCCGCGCTGTTGCAGCGCGGCAAGACCGGCCGGGGTTCGCACATCGACGTGTCCATGCTCGAGTCGCTGGCCGAGTGGATGGGTTACCCCATGTATTACGCCTACGGTGGTGCCACGCCGCCGCCGCGCAGCGCGGCATCCCACGCGACCATTTATCCCTATGGCCCGTTTGCGGCCGGTGACGGCGGCACCGTCATGCTCGGGCTGCAGAACGAACGCGAATGGGTGATCTTCTGCAAGCTCGTGCTGCAGCAGCCCGGGCTGGCGACCGATGTGCGTTTTGACAGCAACGCGCGGCGCAACGAACACCGCGAAGCGCTCAAGGCCATCATCCTGACCGCGTTTGCTGGCATGAGCACCGCCGAGGTGACCACCCGGCTCGACGAGGCGCAGATTGCCAATGCCCGCATGAACAGCATGGCCGAACTCTGGGCACATCCGCAGCTCAAGGCGCGGGATCGCTGGCGCCAGGTGGCTTCGCCGGTCGGTGACATTCCCGCGTTGCTGCCGCCGGGCCGCATCAACAGCTTCGACTACCGCATGGACCCCATCCCCGCCGTTGGCCAGCACACCCGCGCCATCCTGCGCGAGCTGGGGCAGGGCGATGACGCCGTTGCCGCGCTGCAGCAGACGAATGCTATTTAATTGATAGCTGATTGCGCTTTCCCCGTAAGGGCTGTCGCCTTATTTCCCTCTTAAAGATACGAACTCCCCATGAGCAACACACCCACCGCCCAACTCGCCGCCTTCGCCGCCAACCTGAAGTTCGAAACCATTCCAGCTTCCGTCGTCGCCAAGACCGAAGACTTGCTGGTCGACTGGTTCGGCTCGGCAATTGCAGGCAAAGGCTCGCGCCCGGTCGAGACCATCACGCGTTTCGCCGCCAGCATGGGGCCGACGGGTGGCGCGGCCGAAGTGTTGATCAACCGCAGCCGGACCAGCGCCTACTTTGCCGCCATGGCCAACGCGGCTGCCTCGCATGTGGCCGAGCAGGACGACGTGCACAACGGCTCGGTGTTCCACCCGGCCACGGTGGTGTTTCCGGTCGCGCTGGCGATGGCGCAGACCTTTGGCAGCAGCGGCAGGCAGATGCTCACCGCCGCGGTCGCCGGTTACGAGGTTGGCATCCGTGTCGGCGAGTTTCTGGGCCGCTCGCACTACAAGGTGTTTCACACCACCGGCACCGCAGGCACGCTGGCTGCCGCGGCCACGGCGGGCAGCCTGCTGGGCCTGAGTCCGGCGCAGATGCAGCACGCTTTCGGGTCGGCCGGCACGCAGTCGGCCGGGCTCTGGGAATTTCTGCGCACGGCCGCCGACTCCAAGCAGCTGCACACCGCGCACGCGGCTGCCGCCGGCCTGATGTCGGCCTGCCTGGCGCAGGACGGCTTCACTGGCGCGGCGCAGATTCTCGAAGGCCCGCAAGGCATGGCTGCCGGTATGTCCAGCGACGCTGACCCCGCCAAACTGACTGCCGGCCTCGGCTCGCGCTGGGCCACGGCCGAGACCTCGTTCAAGTACCACGCGTCCTGCCGCCACACGCACCCGGCGGCCGACGCGCTGCTGCAGGTCATGCAGGCCCACCAGCTGGCACCAACCGACATCGCCAGTGTGGTCACCCATGTGCACCAGGGCGCCATCGACGTGCTGGGCCCGGTTGTGAACCCGGCCACGGTGCACCAGAGCAAATTCTCCATGGGCACGGTGCTGGCGCTGGTCGCACGTTTCGGCCACGCCGGCCTGGTCGAGTTCGACCAACATTTCCGCGAAGACGCCACCACCGTCCTGCGCGACCGGGTCACGATGCAGCTCGATGCCGAGGTGGACGCCGCCTATCCGCAGCGCTGGATTGGCAAGGTCACCGTCACCACCACCGACGGCCGCGTACTGCAGGGCCGGGTGGACGAACCCAAGGGCGACCCCGGCAACACCCTGAGCCGCGAAGAGATCACCGCCAAGGCCCTGCGCCTGGCCGCCTTCAGCGGCGGCGCCACGCCGGGCGACATGCAGGCCGCTGTCGACGCCTTGTGGCAGGTCGCGTCATGGCCGCGCGTGGGCCTGCTGCTGGAAGGCAAGGCATGAGCGTATTCGCCAGTAGCCCGCTGGCGCTGGCCCGCTCCTTTCTGTTCGTGCCCGCCACCCGCCCCGAGCGCTTTGCCAAGGCGCTGGCCTCGGGCGCAGACGCCGTCATCATCGACCTCGAGGATGCAGTCGCTCCCGGCGAGAAAACTCAGGCGCGGCAGCTGCTGGCGCAAGCCTGGCCTGGTCTTTCGGGTGCAGAGCGCGCACGCGTGCTGGTGCGTGTGAACGCCGGCAACACGGTCTGGCATGGCGATGACCTGAACCTGCTGGTCGGGCTGGTCCGTCCGGGCGTTGCCGGCGTGGTGCTACCCAAAGCTGAACATGCGGCCCAGCTTTCGCATGTCGCGGCGGTGCTGGGCCCCGCGTGTGCGCTGGTGCCGCTGATTGAATCAGTCGCCGGCCTCGATGCGGCCGACGCCCTGGCCCGTTGCCCGCAGGTGCTGCGTCTGGCCTTTGGCAACATTGACTTCCAGGCCGATGCCGGCCTGGCTTGCGGGCCCGACGAAACCGAGCTGTCGACCGTACGGCTGGCGCTGCTGCTGGCTTCGCGCCGCGCGCAGCTTCCCTCACCGGTTGACGGCGTGACGGCAGACCTGCAGGACACGGCGCAACTCGCGCGCGATCTGCTGCGCAGCCGCAGCGGCGGCTTTGGTGCGAAGCTGTGTATTCATCCCGCGCAGGTGGCGGCGGTCAATGCGGCATTCACCCCCAGCCCGGCCGAGATCGACTGGGCGCGTCGCGTGCTCGCTGCCAGCGAGGCCGTAGGCGGTGGTGTGGTCAACCTCGACGGCCGCATGATCGATGCGCCGGTGCTGTTGCTCGCGCAGCGCACGCTGGCCCGCGTCGATCAGGGGCAGGGCGGGCCGCACCATGCTTGAGAAGGGTTTGTCCGAATGTTTTCCGGAGCCACCCGCCGCAAGATGGATGCTGTACCTCCAACCGGCGGCACGGGGCATTCCCCCAAGCGGGAGATCTGACACCACGTTGCTGCAACACCATGCCAGGCATCGGTTTTTACGTAGATCGATCAGGCGCTGACAAGCCTATATTTCCATTCAGACGGATGCCCAATCCGCACCTTTTTTTAACCAGGAGACAACATGAAAACAATCCATCGTTTACGCCGCACCCTTCTTGCCACGGCTCTTGCCGCCGGCGCGCTGGCACTGCCGTTCGCCGCGTCGGCTCAGGCCCCCATCGTGATCAAGTTCAGCCATGTGGTGGCCGAGCAGACACCCAAAGGGCAGGGCGCATTGAAGTTCAAGGAGCTCGCCGAGAAGAAGCTCCCGGGCAAGGTGCAGGTGCAGGTGTTCCCGAGCTCGCAGCTGTTCGGTGACGCCAAGGAACTCGAAGCACTGCTGCTCGGCGACGTGCAGTTCATCGCGCCGTCGCTGTCCAAGTTCGACCGCTACACCAAGAAGATCCAGGTCTTCGATCTGCCTTTCCTTTTTGACGACATCGAGGCGGTGGACCGCTTCCAGTCCGGCCCGCAGGGCAAGGCTTTGCTCGAGGCCATGAAGGGCCGTGGCCTGCTCGGCCTGGGCTACTGGCACAACGGCATGAAGCAGCTGTCCACCAACAAGGACAAGCTGGTCCGCCCTGATGATGTCAAGGGCCTGAAGTTCCGCATCCAGGCGTCCGACGTGCTCGAGGCACAGTTCCGCGCACTCGGTTCCAACCCGCAGAAGATGGCGTTCGCCGAGGTCTACCAGGCGCTGCAGACCGGCGTGGTGGATGGCCAGGAAAACACCTGGTCGAACATCTATTCGCAGAAGTTCCATGAAGTGCAGAAGACCATTGCCGAAACCAACCACGGCGTGATCGACTACATGGTCGTCACCAATGTCAAGTGGTGGGACGGCCTGCCGGCCGATGTGCGCAAGGGCCTGACCGAAGCCATGACCGAAGCCACGGCTCATGCCAACAAGCTGGCGCTGGACATCAACGAAGCCGACCGCAAGAAAATTGCCGACGCGGGCAAGGCCAAGATCCAGAAACTGTCCAAGGACGACGTGGCCGCCTGGCGCAAGTCCATGGAGCCGGTGTGGAAGAAGTTCGAAGGCGACATCGGGCGTGACCTGATCGACGGCGCCCTGAAGTCCAACAAGTAACCACAAAGGAAAGGGCCCGCCTGGCGGGCCCTTTGTACATCTATGCGTTGGCTAGAACATTTGGAGGAAGGCCTGATCACCTTCCTGATGGCGGCGATGACCCTGGTCACTTTCATGCAGGTGATTGCGCGTTACGTTTTCAATTACAGCTTTGTCTGGGCGCTGGAACTCACCGGCGTCATGTTTGCATGGCTGATTTTTGTAGGCATGTCCTACGGCGTGCGTGTTGGTGCACATATCGGCGTCGATGCCGCGGTCAAGCTGTTGGGCAACCGTCCGGCCCGCGTGGTCGAGTCGATCGCGGCCTCGCTGTGCATCGTGTACGCCCTGATCGTCGCTTTCGGAAGTTACCAGTATGTCTACAAGATTTACAGCGTCGGCATCCTGATGCAGGACATTCCCATCCAGACCTGGATACCGCGCATCATCCTGCCGCTGGGTTTCCTGCTGCTGGCGTTCCGCTTTGCGCAGGTGCTGTGGCGGCTGGCCAGCGGCCAGGAAGCCCACCTGCTCGGTGACGAGGCCCAGGACGCGCTCAAGCTCAAGGAAGAGCCGGCCACCGGCGAGGTGCGTTCATGACCATCGCTGCACTGTTCATCCTGCTGCTGGCCTTCATGGCGCTGGGCATGCCGATTGCGGTGGCGCTCGGCTTGTCGTCCATCCTGACCATCCTGGTGTTTGCGCAGGATTCGCTGGCCTCGCTGACGCTCAAGCTGTTCGAGACCTCCGAGCTCTATACCTTGCTGGCCATTCCGTTTTTCATTCTCGGCGGCAACTTCATGACGACCGGCGGCGTGGCGCGCCGCATGATCCGGTTTGCCAACGCCTGCATCGGGCACTTCCGGGGTGGCCTGGCCATGGCGTCGGTGCTGGCCTGCATGTTGTTCGCGGCGGTGTCGGGCTCGTCGCCCGCGACGGTCGTTGCGGTGGGCGCCATCGTGATTGCCGGCATGGTCAAGGCCGGCTACCCGCAGAATTTTGCGGCCGGGGTCATCTGCAACGCCGGCACGCTCGGCA
The DNA here is from genome assembly GCF_943371715.1 of Polaromonas sp. YR568. Taxonomy (GTDB): domain Bacteria; phylum Pseudomonadota; class Gammaproteobacteria; order Burkholderiales; family Burkholderiaceae_C; genus Polaromonas. Next base: position 6,088 of record NZ_CALRVW010000038.1, read on the forward strand.
TCCTGATCCCGCCCTCCATCGTGATGGTGGTCTACGGCGCCGCCACCGAGACCTCGGTCGGCAAACTCTTCATGGCCGGCGTCATACCGGGCATCCTGCTCGGCCTGATGCTGATGCTGGCGATCTACGTGCGTGCCCGCATGCTCAACCTGCCGCGCCAGCCGCGTGCGCCGCTGGGCGAGATCCTGAAAGCCGGCCGCGACTCGCTCTGGGGCCTGCTGCTGATCGTCATCATCCTGGGCGGCATTTACGGCGGCATCTTCACGCCGACCGAAGCCGCAGCGGTGGCAGCCATCTACGCCTTCTTCATTGCCGTGTTCGTGTACCGCGACATCGGCATGAAACAGGTGCCCAAGGTGCTGCTCGATTCCGGCAAGGTCACCATCATGCTGATGTTCATCGTGGCCAATGCGCTGCTGTTTGCGCATGTGCTGACGACCGAACGCATTCCGCAGACCATTGCTGAAACCATCATCGGCTGGGGCATGCCGGCCTGGCAGTTCCTCGTGGTGGTCAACATCCTGCTGCTGATTGCCGGCATGTTCATGGAGCCGACCGGCATCATCCTGATCATGGCGCCCATCCTGTTTCCCATTGCCACGCGGCTGGGCATAGACCCCGTTCACCTGGGCATCATCATGGTGGTGAACCTGGAGATAGGCATGGTGACGCCGCCGGTGGGGTTGAACCTGTTTGTCACCGCGGGCATCACCAAGATGTCGATTCTGGGCGTGGCGCGCGCGGCCCTGCCGTGGACACTGGTGCTGCTGCTGTTCCTGATGATCATCACCTACGTGCCGGCCATCACCATGTTCCTGCCCAACATGCTGTTCTGAGCCGCGCCGGGCCTGCCGGTGAACCGTTGAACGCCGCCCCTCCGTGGGCGGCGTTTTTCATGGGGCTTTCGATGACAAATCGACTACCAGCCAAGACGGGATAAGCGCAGTCAGCTATCAAAACAGGAGTGAATCTGCGGAGATGCCTCGCATGACATGTACCCTCAGAGCAGCGTTGCGTACAGATCCCGCCACTTCGGGTTGGATTTTTCGATCATCGCCACCTTCCACTCCCTCTTCCAGTTCTTGAGCTGCTTTTCCCTATGGATGGCCGCCTCGATGGATGGTGTGGTCTCGAACCACACCAGTTGATCAACAGCGTAGCGGCTCGTGAAGCTCTCGACGGATGCATTTTTGTGCTCATACACGCGGCGAACCAGGTCGTTGGTAACACCGACATACAAGGTGCCGTTTTTTCCGCTGGCCATGAGATAGACGAAATAGTCCATGGTGCATTGTTGCTGGAATTGTCATTCCGGCCTCCAGTCTGTCATCCGACTCCCGTTTGTCATCCCGGACTCGATCCGGGATCCATGCTGCATGAACCACGGTCGCTGGCAGGCGTGACATGGATTGCGGGCCAAGCCCGCAATGACAGGCGGGAGAGGCCTTGTGAATCTGTCATCCCGGGCTTGATCCGGGATCCACGCCGCATGAACCACCATCGCTGATACGCAGCCATGGATTGCGGGTCAAGCCCGCAATGACAGCAAGGGGCGGGGACGGCACTACGCAGGCTGCGGCGTCTTCGGCGTGTAGTCGCAATACGGCGCCACCGCGCACTGCCAGCACAGCGGCTTGCGAGCCAGGCACACATACCGCCCGTGCAGGATCAGCCAGTGGTGCGCGTCCACCAGGTATTCGGGCGGAATGCGCTTGAGCAGTTGGTGCTCCACTTCTAGCGGCGTCTTGCCCGGCGCCAGCCCGGTGCGGTTGCCCAGGCGGAAGATGTGCGTGTCCACCGCCATCGTTGCCTCGCCAAAGGCGGAGTTCAGCACCACGTTGGCCGTCTTGCGGCCCACGCCGGGCAGGGCCTGCAGCGCCTCGCGGCTGCGCGGCACCTGGCCGCCGTGCTGCTCCACCAGCATGCGGCAGGTTTGCATCAGGTGTCTGGCCTTGCTGCGGTACAGGCCGATGGTCTTGATGTAGCCCTCCAGCCCTTCCTGCCCGAGCGCCAGGATCTTCTGTGGCGTGTTGGCCACCGGAAACAGCTTACGCGTGGCCTTGTTCACACTCACATCGGTGGCCTGGGCGCTTAGCAGCACGGCCACCAGCAGCTCGAACACGCTGGTGTATTCCAGCTCGGTCACCGGCATCGGGTTGGCGGCTTTCAGCGTGGCGAAGAAGGGGGCGATGTCGGCGGTTTTCATGCCCTGCAGTGTATGGGCTGCCTGCGAAGGGGCGGAGCAACCGGGACGTTTCAGTTGAAGCGCGGCCGGCGTGTGGCCTGGAGCAGTCAGGAAAAACCCTTGGATGCCCTCAAGATTTCACACGAATGGCCGTTATCCATGGAGACAGCTGTGAATCAGCTGTCAGGTGTGGGTGACTGCGATACAGGAATCGCCCTCTTGTCGGAATTAGGCAGACGAGGGGGATGCTCTGGTGATTGCTTGCAGCGCTTGCAAAAAGTGGGGTTTACAAGTCGTCCGGCCGCCCGGATTTTTTAGAGATCAAGGAAATTTAATCATGAAAAAACTGTTCCACGGAATCGTGTTTGGCCTGTTGGCGCTGTCATTCAACATGGGGGCCATGGCAGCTTCGGACAAAGGAACGGCCGAAGAAGCCACCGCGCTCGTCAAGAAGGCCGCTGCGTATATGAAGGCCAACGGCAAGGACAAGGCTTTTGCAGAATTCAGCAACCCGAATGGCCAGTTCAAGGACCGTGACTTGTACATTACCGTCCTGGACATGAGCGGCAAGGTGCTCGCCCACGGCGCGAACGCCAAGCTCATCGACAAGAGCCTCATCGAACTCAAGGATGTGGACGGCAAGTATTTCGTCAAGGGCTTTGTCGAAGTCGCTGGCAGCAAGGGCAAAGGCTGGGTCGATTACAAGTGGCCCAACCCCATCACCAAGGCCGTCGAGCCGAAATCATCCTATGTTGAAAAGGTCGACGACGTGATCTTCATGGGCGGCATCTACAAATAAGAACCGTCCAGGCCGCATGACCGGCGCCATTCCATCGGATGGCAGCGTCCGTCATGCGGCAGCACAGATTTTTTTGCAAAGTGACAATGGACAGGCGTGGTTGATTGCAACCGCTCCTGCGGCGTTGCATGCCTGCCTTCTGCAGGGATCAACAGTGCGTTAGCTTTGGAGTGATCATGAATTTACGTAGTTTGCGTATCGGCGCGCGCCTTGGTATCGGGTTCGGCATCATCCTGATGATTCTTGTTCTGGTGCTTGTTACCAACACCTGGATTGGCCTGAAGAACAGGACTGCCATGATTGAAGGGCTGGAGAAAGCCAATGCGAAAAGCGCATTGGCCGTCACCATTCGCAGCGCCTTGCTCGAAGGCGGGGTGGCCATACGCAACATCGCCCTCCAGTCGGATGTCGGCGCCATGCAGACGCAGGAGGCGCGGGGCAAGACCGAGCGCAAGCGTTCCGCAGAGGCGCGCGACAAGCTTCTGGCAACAGATCTCTCGGACGCTGAAAAGAAAATGGTCACCGAGATTGCGCGGCTCGACAAGGAAATCGAAGCACCCTTCCTCGAGGCGGTCGCACAGGCCTTGGCTTTCGATCCCGAAGGCGCGGCAAAAATCATTGCCAGCCGCATTGAACCGGTGCACCAGAAAGCGATGGTCGAGATCAATAAGCTGGTTGAACTGGAGCAAGCCAACGTTGTTGAAACGCTGGACGAGGCCGTCACCGCCGGCAAACAGCTGACAATTCTGCTGTTCGGTCTGGGCCTGGCCGCCCTGACCATCGGAGCCGCGTTGGCCTGGGTCTTTACCCGCAGCATCACCCATCCACTGCGCGATGCCCTGTTGCTCGCACAGGCCGTGGCTGGCGGCGACCTCACCTCGCGCGTCAAGGTCACAGGCAAGGATGAAGTCAGTGATCTCATGCAGGCCCTCGCGGACATGAATGGCAGCCTGGCCAAGGTGGTGGGCGAAGTCCGCAGCGGCACCGACACCATAGCGACGGCGTCCAGCCAGATTGCCGCCGGCAACCACGACCTGTCCTCCCGGACCGAAGAGCAGGCCAGCTCCCTGGAAGAGACAGCCGCGTCGATGGAAGAGCTGACGTCCACCGTCAAACAGAACGCCGACAACGCCCGCCAGGCCAACCAGCTGGCCGTCTCGGCTTCCAGCGTCGCTGTTCGCGGCGGCAGCTCGGTCGCCGAAGTCATGGGCACCATGAGCGCCATCAACGACTCGTCCCGCAAGATCGTCGACATCATCGGCGTGATCGACGGCATCGCCTTCCAGACCAACATCCTGGCGCTGAACGCCGCCGTCGAAGCGGCCCGAGCCGGGGAACAGGGAAGAGGCTTTGCCGTGGTGGCCGCCGAGGTGCGCAACCTGGCCCAGCGCAGTGCGACAGCGGCCAAGGAGATCAAGGGTTTGATTGACGACTCCGTCGGCAAGGTCGAACAAGGCAGCAAGCAGGTGGCCGAGGCCGGCAAGACCATGGACGAGATTGTCGACAGCGTCAAACGCGTGACCGACATCATGGCCGAGATCACGGCGGCCAGCCAGGAGCAGACCGCGGGCATCGAGCAGATCAACCAGGCGATCACGCAGATGGACCAGGTGACGCAGCAAAACGCCGCATTGGTGGAAGAAGCCGCAGCTGCAGCGTCCTCGCTGCAGGAGCAGGCCAGCGGGCTCAGCCAGGTGGTCAGTGTGTTCCGGCTGGATCAGGAGCAGGTGAATCAGATGGCTCAGCCCCGGCGTGCCGCATCTGCGAAACCATTCAAGGGACACGTGTCACCCCAACAGCCGCCCAGAGCCAAGCAGGCCATTGCTGCGCCAGCAGGCCAACTGGCCACAGCCGGGGGCAGCTGGGAAACGTTTTAAGCAACGGCTATCGACGCAGGATTCGCCGCCGCAAGGCGGATTGCTGCCGTCAGGAAGCCCCGGGATTGACAGAATATTGACGCCGATCAAGTCCGCGGCGGGGTGCTGATCTGACACTAAGTGTGCTTATTGATATTGATCAGCGGGTCGGTGAGCAGCAGGCCTTCTGGAGGCATGGTCCGGGGTGTCAAGCGCGCTTGACCGACGTCCAGAAAGAACCATGCCCTCTTCTTCGATCGAAACCCTGGTCCTTGGCGGCCACACGCCAGACGGATCGGCGGCCCTCCTGGCGGGCGTGCTGGAATCCGCCATGGACGCCATCATCACAGTTGACGAGCAGCAGCGCATCGTCATGTACAACCTGGCGGCCGAGAAAATATTCGGCTGGTCGCGGCAAGAGGTGTTGCTGCAGCCCCTCGAAAAGCTGATGCCCCAGCGTTTCCGCGCGGGTCATGCCCGGAATGTCGAGTGTTACGGCAACTCCGGCGTGACGTCCCGGCGCATGGGCGTGCCCAAGGTCATCCATGGCCTGCGCCGCAACGGCGAGGAGTTCCCCCTGGAAGCCTCGATCTCCGTGCTGCACACCGCCGAAGGCCGGCTTTTCACGACCATTGTTCGCGACATCACTGAGCTGGACCGGCTTCAGCGGGAGCAGGCCGACAACCACGCCCGCCTGCGCGAGAGTCAGCGCCGGCTGCAGGTGGCGCAGCGGCTCGCGCGCATCGGCTACTGGCAGATCGACCTTGATACCAACCTGATGTGGTGGTGCGATGAAGCCCATGAGGTGCTCGGTGTGCAGAGTTCGCTGCTTGAGGCTTCCTATGAGGGGCTGCTCCGGCTGATCCACCCCGGTGACCGCCAGGCTTTTGCGGCGGCGCGCGATGCAGCTGTCCAGGCTGCATTGCCGCTTGATGCCGAGTTCCGGGTGATCACGGCTTCCGGCGCTGAACGCTGGATCCATCTGCTCGGCTGGATCGAAGGCGAGGACATGCAGGCACGCCGCCGGACCGGCCTGATTCGGGAGATCACCAACCGCAAGCGTTCGGAAGGAGTGATTACCCGCAGCCTTGAACTGCTCAACCGCACCGGGGCCTTGGCCAAGGCGGGCGGGTGGGAGGTGGTGATGGAGTCCATGGCGACTTATTGCTCCGACGAGATTTTCCATATCCATGAACTCGACCCCTCGGCGGATATCACCCTGGAGGGCCTTCTCGGGTTTTATGCGCCTGAAGTGCAGCCCGTGATCCGGGCCGCGGTGGAGGCAGCCATCCAGCACGCGACCCCTTGGGACCTGGACCTTCCGCTGGTCACGGCCAAAGGCCGGCGCATCTGGGTCCGCACGCAGGGCCAGGCCATCCTGCAGGACGGCAAGCTGGTGCGCCTGTTCGGCGTGCTGCAGGACATCACCGAAATCAAGGCCACCGAAGCGGCCCTGCGCATGTCGAACCACGAGCTCGAGGCCTTTTCATATTCGGTCTCCCATGACCTGCGCTCGCCGCTCAACAGCATCAACGGCTTCAGCCATTTGCTGGCCAGGAAACTGGCGGGCACCCTGGACACGGACGGGGCGCACTACCTGGCGCGCATCCAGGCCGGCTCGCAGCAGATGGGGCAACTGATCGAAGGCCTGCTCGCACTCGCCGAGGTCTCGCGTACCTTGCTGGGCAACGAGCCGGTGGACCTGTCCGCCCTGGCGCGCTCCATCCTGGACGAATGGCAGGTGCGCGAGCCCGGGCGCCATGTCACGGTGCAGATTGAAAAGGGCTTGCAGACCCGTGGCGATGCCCGGCTCATCCGGGTGGTGATGGAAAACCTGCTGGAAAACGCCTGGAAATTCACCTCGAAAACAGCGCGGGCCGAAATCAGCGTCGGCCAGAAATCCGACGCGGACGGTCAGCCGGTGTTTTTTGTCAGCGACAACGGCGCCGGCTTCGACATGGTCTATGTCAACAAGCTGTTCACGCCGTTCCAGCGTTTGCACGGCGTCACCGAGTTTCCCGGCTTGGGCATTGGCCTGGCCACCGTCAGCCGCGTGATCGCGCGGCATGGCGGCCGGCTGTGGGCCGAGGCCATGCCGGGGCAGGGCGCCAGCTTTTTCTTCACCCTGCCAGGCGGCGTGGTCATGGCAGCTCCGCCATGAATCTTTCCGCCTGGGCACTCAGCAGCACGGCCACCGGCAGATCGAACACGCTGGTGTATTCCAGTTCGGTCACCGGCATCGGGTTGGAGGCTTTCAGGGTGGCGAAGAAGGGGGGGTGATCGACTCGGTTTTCATGGACGCTTTGAAAAGGATGGCTCGGCCTGCGACCGCAAGTCAACGCGCACCGGCATTGCCCGGCACCGCGCGGGGTTTGGATTTTCCGGCCGGCAGCAGCCGGCGCAACAGCCGCACTTTCACCGGCCAGGGTACGACCAGCGGCTTGTTGCCCACGGCACGCTGCGCCTGCGACAGCGCGTCTTCCACCAGCGCGTTGTGCAGGTGGCGGATCACCAGCTCCCAGAGCAGGGTGGCGCGGCCTTCGGTCTGCATCTCGATGCGGTGCTCCAGCACGCAGTCTTGGTCGGTGGCGCCCAGCACGGTGAAACTGTGCCAGCCATTGAAGCCCCTGGGCTCGGTGAAGCGGAAGCGGATGGATTCGCCCGGTGTGTAGGCCGTGACCACATAGCCGATCGGCCCGTGCCCGCCCACCGCGCCCGGCACCAGCGGCCGGTCGAAGCGGATGCGCGGCCAGCCGGGCGGCCACAGTTTGTCGTCGGGCGAGCCCAGCGAGGCCATCAGCTCAGCCACCTGCGCCGGTGTGGCCTCCAGCCGCCGCTGGTGCACGTTGACGATATTCATGCATGACTCCTTGAAATCTTGAGAGCTGGAAAACCGGGGAGGGCGGCCCTCAGGCCTGCAGCGTCCGCCTGAACAGGTCGAACAGCCGCTCCCAGTGCCGCTCTGCCGCTGCCTGGTGGTAGATGCCTGCGCGCTTCGGGGGGCCGCCTTCTTCGGGGCACACCACAAAGCTGTTCATGGCGCCGTCGGCGCCGGGGATGTCCATGTGTTGTTCGATCATGGCTACGCCTCAAATAGAAAAGTGAATAAGCAGGCCCAGGCTGTACAGCAGCGTGGCCAGCACGATGCCGCGAAACGGTGTGCTGAACCAGTAGATCCGGCCCACCACCACATAGGCCAGCAGCGCGACCAGGCCCAGCGCCAGCAAAAAGACCGACTGGAACAGCAAGGCGGGTTGCAGCAGCGCCAGGTAGCCCCAGACCCCGCCGAACAGAATCGCGCCAAACGAATGGCTGTAATTGAAACCGATCCAGGCCCGCCACATGGTTGTCTGGCGGCTGATGGCCGGCGACACCGCCATCATGCGGGTCTTGAGCTCAGGGTCGCGCGGGTCGAACGGGGGACCCTGGAAGGTGAAGACCAGGTGCAGCAGGCCCAGAACCAGGAGCACGGCGCCGCTGGCGGCAATGAGGAGTGCAGGGGTGTTCATGCCGGTATTCTGCCGCGACCGGCGGCGGCGCCGGAAAGCGGCGCGCAAATTGGCGACAATGCAAAGCAGAAAGAGAGACCGCCATGCCCTTGCCATTTGCCGACCGCCTCAACAACGTTGAAACCTCCGCCATCCGCGAACTGTTCAAGCTGCTGGGCAAGCCCGGCATCATCAGCTTTGCCGGCGGCTTTCCCGACAGCGCCATGTTCGACGTGGCCGGCATCCAGGAAGCCGTCAACCTGGCCTTGACGGAAGAACCCGGCGCCGCGCTGCAATACGGTGCCACCGAAGGCTACAACCCGCTGCGCGAACAGCTCGCCGCCTTCATGGGCAGCAAGGGCGTGAGTGTCGCGCCCGACGGCCTGATCGTCACCACCGGCAGCCAGCAGGCGCTGGACCTGCTTGGCAAAACCATGATCGACCCTGGCGACAAGGTGATCGTCGAAGGCCCGACCTTCCTGGCCACCATCCAGTGCTTCCGCCTTTACGGCGCCGACCTCGTCAGCGCGCCGGTGGACGCCAATGGCGTGGATACCGACGCGCTGGAAAAACTCATGGCCGAACACAAGCCCAAGTTTGTGTATCTGATTCCGACCTTCGGCAACCCCAGCGGCGCCATGCTGAGCCTGGAGCGGCGCAAGAAAGTGCTGGCCCTGGCCGTCAAGTACAACACCCTGATCGTCGAGGACGACCCGTATGGCGACCTCTACTTCAACGACGCACCGCCCCCCAGCATCCTGAGCCTGAGCCAGGACGTGCCCGGCAGCCGCGAGCTGATCGCCCATTGCGGCTCCATGAGCAAAGTCCTCTCACCCGGCCTGCGCGTGGGCTGGATGATTGGCCCCGCCGAACTGCTGGCCAAGGCCACCATGTGCAAGCAGTTCAGCGACGCGCACACCAGCACTTTTGCCCAGGCCACCGCCGCGCAATACCTCAAGGCCGGCCGCATGCCCCCCACCCTGGCGCGCGTGCGCAAGGTGTACGGCGAACGCGCGGTGGCCATGGGCGCCGCGCTCAAGCGCGAGCTGGGCGATGCGGTCGAGTTCACGCAGCCGCAGGGCGGGCTGTTCTTCTGGGCTCGGCTCACAGGCGCGGGCGGCAAGACCAAGGACGCCGGCGAGTTTGCGAAGCGGGCGATTGCGCAGGGCGTGGCGTTTGTGCCTGGTGCGCCGTTTTATGCGGGCAAGCCGGATGTGAGCACCTTCCGGCTCAGTTTTGCGACCGCCGATGTGGGGAAGATTGAAGAAGGCATGGCGCGCCTGGGCAAGGCGATCCACGGATGAAGAAACAACTGGTGTTGGCCGCAGCCCTGATAGGCGCAGCCGCACTGGCACAAACCCAACCCGCCGCTGTTGACCGCAACGCAGCGGCCGCGGCGCCTGTCCTGTCTGCCCACGCCCGGCCGGAAGCGCCTTTGACGCCGGACTATCCCCCCGCGGCCTTGCGGCTGGAGCAGCAGGGCGAGGTGAGGGTGAAACTGCGGGTGCTGGCCAGCGGCGCCGCGGCCGATGTGCAGCTACGCACCAGCTCCGGCTACCACCTGCTCGATGAGGCGGCGCTTCGTTACCTGCGCAGCGCCAGGTTTGTGCCGGCGCAGGATGGCAACGGGCAGCCGGTGGACAGTCTGGTGGTTGTTCCGATTCGCTTCGTTCTTCAGGATTAGCCGTCCAGGCGAGACAATGAAAAAAGCCTGCTGCAAAGGTGCAGCAGGCTTTTTTGTGGGGTGTTACCCCAGCGGATGATCAGCCCGCAGGCTGCTCGTCCTTGTCAACCGCTTCACTATCGGTCTCGGGTTTTTCGTCGGTGGTCGTCAGGTGCGGCTTCTTGCCGGGCTGAACGGCATGTTCTGCACCGGGAGCGATCTCTTCGCCGCGGTGTTTCTTTTCCTGCTGGACTTTTTTGTCGTGGGCAATGTTGCGTGGGTCGGTCATGGGAGTCCTGTGATGGTGGGAGAAAGCAGGGCCTGAGTGAACCTGTTTCTTCACAGTGCGCGCCGTATAGGCTTGGCGATACCGCTGCAATGCTTGAACTTGTGTGGGAGGGGTCCCACGCAGCCGACCAGCTACACATTCCAATCGTCGAGCATTGGCTCGATTTTCTTGAAGTGAAGTCTCAATTGCTGAAAATCATCATTTGAAATAGATTTTGCGTGTGCGTCCGGGCGTCCTGCCGCATTGATTTCCTCAAGCATGGCGGTAAATTTCGCCTTGTCAATAATGAAGATGTTCTGAACTGACGCCCATTCGCGCTTAACTATATTGATAAGTTCAAGAAAAAACAGGGGCGACTTATCCCTGTCAAATAATGCCTGCAAATCCAATTGAGCTAGCGAGGTCCGACGAGTCTCAGGAAGTGCAGAGATCGTCAGCTCCGCAGCTTTTTTTGCGCCATGCATGGTGCGAAGACCGTTCCGCAAGAGAATCCGTAATGCTTTTTCCAATCGGGTTCTTCTCATCGAAATTTCTTGAATCTTTTCAGACGGGGTTAAGTTTAGGCGCTCGGTTTGATGCTTCTTTTTTAACAGTTCAGAAATAGCTTCCAAACTAAACGCATATCCGCCATTGCCTCGCTCTATTAGCCCGTATCCAATTAAGTGCCGCGTGTAGTTTGTATGGTCGGCGGCAAAGCTCATAAACGATTCAGTGTCCCCTGCCGCAAGATAGGTCAGCATTTGGTACTCATCGGGGTACCAATCTTTTAGCACCTGAATCATCATCTCGAGATAGTCATTGCCCAACTCAAAAAAATCAACTTTTGCAGCTTGATACAGCGCTTTGTCTATCCTGACTGGTCGTAGTTGACTCGCTTTTTGATTAATTAAGCTACACATCTGTCGCACCAAAAATGGGTGTCCGCCGAAGTCTTCAGTCAACTTTGCAGCGATAAGGTCATCAAATTTCAAGCCCATGTAGTCGCCAAGCTTGGTCACCATTTGCTTTACCTGGCCGACCTCAAAATTCGGCACATATTGAGCTGGAATGGATGCAAAAATTGGATTTTCATGGCCTGCGAGCATTGGCGATTCAATGCACCCAGGATTTGTTCCGACAAGCATGTAGGTAAAAATGCCGGGTGTTTTTTGATAGAGCCCGCGCAAGGTTTGCCAAAAGTAAATAAAGTCGGCGCCACTACGCCAATGCTCGGACGAAGCAGTGCCAGGCGTCAGGCGTTCTATTTCATCAAAAATGAACAGAGTGCTGGACTCCTTCTTCGAGCGGAATATTTTTAGCACATCCTCCTCAAAACTATCGGCCGCCTTTTTTTCGGTATAACGCCCATCGGTGTGGAGTTTTATTTTTGACTCCCGGCTTTGGTGATACAGGTGCACCAGCTTCTCAAGCAATTCATACCATCGCAACAGATGGACGGAGGGGCTTTCGCAATCTAGAGCAAGCGCGTTGTCCCCACTGACGACAAGTTTTCGCTCAATAGCGTAGACAATCGAAGTCTTCCCACTTTTTCTTAAACCAAATAGACTCGTATGCTCACCGGACTGGGCTCGATTAACAATCTCGTTAATCAATTGACTTCTACCGAAGAAGTACGTGTCTTTCTTTAAGGGTGAGAGGAAAGAGAATAAATCACGCGAGAAAAAATGCTTTCTAAATCGATTTTCGATTAGTGGGCCGGTATTATTATTTAATAGTTCGCTGTAGGTAAACGGAACAATAATTGGATGTTCTGGATCGGACTTCAGCAGACGATCGACTTTTTCTTCGACTTGGGCAGCTCGGCTTATCAAGATACCGCAGACAGTTTCCGCGCGCATCTTTGGAAGAATTTCATTTACCTTATCAAAAATGTCCAGCGATCTGGGCTCGAAGTATGGATAGTCACTAAAAATACAAACGACCTCACGTTCGATGTTGAACATTTCGGATGTTTTGATTGTCGGTTTCATCAGGAAATAGTTGTATCGCGACTGAGCCGCGGTTACCTCTTCGCCTGAATTTGTGAGATACCAATCCGCCGAAAGTTTTTGAAGAATACGCTGTTCATCTGCGTTAAAGCGATTGATTAGGAATTGTTTGTGGATGCCCGGATTGGTGATGGATTTGTCCAGCATATTGCCTCCCTTTAAGTATTGTTAGGAGAAGTATGCCAGTGACCGCAAGGCTTACCTCGATAAGAATTTTGACAACTCAGGGCGCGCAAGGCTGCCTCATAAATCGCTATGACCAGCATCCTCAATCCGGGGGTAGCCTAGTTCCGCCTTGAACGCTTGGCCGCGCTGCGGCAGGCTCTCAAACAACACGCCGAAACCAAACCAGCGAGCAAACCCCCGCCGCCAGCGCCAACCCCGCCGACAGCAAGGCCAGCAAGGCCGTGACCTCCGTCTCACGCGTCTGCACCTGCACCGTTGAGCCCAGGTTTTCGTACACGCTGCGCAGCGCCTCCGCCGTGCCCGCATGGTGGTATTCACCGCCGGTCATGCGGGCGACCTCGCGCAAGGTGGGTTCGTCCAGTTGCAGGTAGATGGGCATGCCTTCGGGCATGGCTGCGGCATCGCCCACGCTGCCCAGGCCGATGACGTAGATGCGCACGCCCCGGTCGGCGGCCATCTTGGCCGCTTCCAGCGTGTCGACGCCTGTCGTGCGGCGGCCGTCGCTCAGCAGGATGATGGCCGCGGCGTCGTACGAGCCCGGCGCCACCGGGGTGATCTGCTGGGGCGGCGGCTTGTCCTTGTCGTCCAGGCTGCGTCCACGCGGCTTGCTGCCAAAGGTCATTTCTTCAAGATTGATGCCCTGGTCCGGAAACAGCTCGGCCAGGCTGGTCACGATGGCGCTGCCGACGGCGGTGCCGATCTGCATTTGGAAACTGTCGATCGCCTTCACCAGGGCGGGGCGGTCCAGCGTCGAAGTCTGAGCCACCTGGCTGCTGCTCGCGAACGTGACCAGCCCGACTTCGATGTTTTTGGGCAGGTCGCCCAGGAACAGTTTCGCGGCCTCTTGCGCGGCCACCATGCGGCTGGGTTTGACGTCTTCCACGCGCATGCTGAGGGAAACGTCCATCGCCAGGATGATGGTGGAGCGCGCCCAAGGCAGCGGCACCCGCGCCACCGGACGCGCTGCCGCAAGCAGCAAGCCCGCGAAGGCCAGCAGCAGCAGGGCGGGCGGCACGTGCCGCCGCCACGGGCGCCCGGCGGTTGCTGCGCGAACCGTGCCCAGGCTGCTGTAGCGCACGGCCTGCTTGCCTCTGCGCCGCAGCAGCCAGAGGTACAGCACCAGCAGCAGGGGCAGCGCCAGCATCAGCCAGAGAAATTGAGGCCACAGGAAAAACATGGAAACCTTATCTTGCCCCGGAAGCGGCCGGCAGGCAACGGCACCAGGGGCCGGGCCGGGCTGCAGGACGGTGAAGACGGTTGTCTGCTGTCTGGGGACCGGCCCGCCTGTCTGAACACCCGCTACTGATTGATTTCCGCCTCCACCAGCTGCCCCAGCAGCACCAGTGACTGCTGCCAGCCCACGTAACACTGGTCCACGGGAATCACGGCGGGAATGCCTTCCTGCACGGCGTGCAGTTCCACCCCGGCGGAGACGGCCTTGAGCGTGATGGTGGTGGTCATTTCGCCCGGCAGGTTCTTGTCGTCGAAGGCACTGGTGTAGCTGATGCGTTCGTTGGGCACCAGCTCAAGGTATTTGCCGCCGAACGAGATCTCGCTGCCCGTGGTGAAGTTGAAGAAGGACATGCGCCAGCTGCCGCCCACCCCGGCGTCCATCTGGTGGACCTTGCCGGTGAAGCCGTGCGGCGGCAGCCATTTGGCCATGGCGTTGGCATCGAGAAAGGCGCGGTACACCCGCTCGGGGGTGGCGCGCAGCACGCGGTGAAGTTGGACGGTGCCTGTGGACATGATGGACTCCCTGATGAGTGGCAGAGGAAAGGCCCTCTGAGCGTACGACGAACAGGGATGGCTGGAATCGACACCGAGCGCCGTGACATGAAAAACCTGCCGGGGATCCCGGTCCAGGGCATTCCAGTTGCTTGAACTGCGGTCTCGTGCGCGCCAACATGGATTGCGGGTCAAGCCCGCAATGACTGCAAGGAGCTATGAAAGTCATAGCTGCTGGCGCCCGTGGTTAAAGGGCTGAAGACCAATTTGATGCATGGTCTGTTCTCCGGCCGGACCGCCGATCCGGGCCCATCCACGGCCTGAGGTCCGGCCGTGGAAAGGCATACCATCGCGTTTGGCGGTGCTCACGCTCACGAATGGACGTCTGAAAAACAAGGAGACCCGATGCTGATCCAACGCTTCATGGAGAACTACAAAAAGGCCTGGGAAACCCGCGACGAGTTCCTGCTGGCCTCGCTGTTTACCGAAGACGGCCGTTACCACAACACGCCGTTTTCAGTGCAGACCGGCCATGCGCAGATCAGGCAGTACTGGCAGCGCGTCAAGCTTCAGACCGACATAACGCTCACTTTTGACATCCTGCATGCCGCTGAACTGAGCGGCATCGCGCACTGGCACACCACTTACCAGGTCACCTCGGAAGAGATGTTTGCGATGTGGGCCGCTTCCACCGGCACCAGCCAGCTTGCGCGCCAGCCGGGCGACCCCTTGCCGCGCCTGGCGCTCGATGGTGTGGCCGTGGTTGAGTTCGAGGCCGGCGGCCTGTGCCGCGACTTCAGGATCTGGTGGCATTCGGTGATCGAGCCCCAGGCGCCGGGTTCCTGACTTGCCCTCCCGGGCCTCTGGTTGGTCATCCCGGACTCGATCCGGGATCCATGCCTCCTTCACGCCAGCCTCGGGTAGGCCACCATGGATTGCGGATCAGGTCCGCAATGACGGCATTTGCTATTGAATATATAGCTGCTGGCGCCCGTGGATAAGGGGCTGGATGCCAATTTGACGCATGATCTAGTCTGTGGACCAGACCCCCAGCTCATAACCATCGACATCCCTGAAGTGAAAGCGCCGCCCGCCCGGAAACGGGAAAATCTCCCGGCTGATGGTGCCGCCGGCGGCAATGACGCTGCTGCGCGCGGCTTCGAGCTGGTTGGCGTAGAGGATGACCAGCGGGCCGCCGGCGGGCGAGGGTGGCGCCAGCGTGGTGAAGCCGCCTTTCATCGCGCCGTCTGAAAACTCCGCGTACTCCGGGCCGTAGTCGGTGAAGGTCCAGCCGAAGGCCTGGCCGTAGAAGGCCTTGACCTTCCCTATGTCGTGGACGTTCAGCTCGATGTAGTTGATGCGGCAGTTTTCGGGTGCGGTGGTCATGACAATCCTTGGTGAAGGGCCCAGCCTGCTCACAGCTCCCCGGTCGGCCAGTCGCTGAAGGGGAAGGGCAGGGTCTCGGTGGCGAAGGAGACGAAGCCCGCAATCTGTGCCAGGTAGCGGCCCACACTGCGGCCAAACGCTTGCAGGCGCGGGTTGGGCTGGTCGGCAAAGACGGTGAAGCCCAGCTGCAGCAGGGCGACGGCTACCAGCACCCAGGCGGCGATCTGGAAGGCCATCCCCATCAGCAGCATCAGCAGGGCGCGTACCCAGAGTTTGCGTTGCGGAACGGTGGCGAGGGCGTTGTCGGTCATGGTGAGTCCTTCTCGGTGGGTTGAGGCACTGCGCGCATGATCGCGCCAAACCCGGGCAGCGGTTTGACCTGCGTCAAGCCGCTTTCGCGCCCGCAGGCGTGGGGCCTGGCGCCAGCTGGGTGGCGATGCCCAGCCCATTGTGCAAAAAAATCCCGGCACAGGGCCGGGACGTTCACCAAAAGGGGGCGTGATGCCCCCGGACCATCAATTGGCTGCGAAGCAATACAACTTGCCGGAGCCGCCTGTACGCACCAGGGCCTCGGGGCTGCAGCCTGCGGACTGGTGCGAGAAGTTCCAGGACTTGGCCCAGTTGTCGGTGTTGGGCCCGACGCGGTCGTGGTGGCCAACGACGGCCGAGCCGTCGGTGGAGCTGGTCCAGGCTTTGCAGGTGGTGTCGGTCTGCGGCGCAAAGGCGGTGCCGTCGGCCCGGGAGCCGGTCAGGATGTCGTGCTCATTCGGGTTGTCGCCCCGGCCCTTGATGGGGTTGCCGCGCTCGTCCAGCGCGGTTTCCTTGGCGATCTTGTTGCCGTTGTGCAGCTGGGTCAGGTCGCGGGCAATCAGCATGCCCTTGGCGTTGTACCAGGGCCCGTTGCCAATGCGGTCGCGCGCATGGGTGGCGGCGCCGGCGGGTGTGGTGGCGGTGGCAAAGGTGGGCGGCGTGCTCAGGTAGGCGCGCCAGGTCTTGTTGCCGGCGCCGGCAGCGGTGGCCAGCTTCTGGCAATGGGCGTCGGCACCGGCCAGGCCGCCCAGGTCGCCGCCCTTGCCGCTGCCCACGCTGGTGACAAAAAAGCTCATGGGGCCGGTGCCCTCCATGCTGGCACAGGCGGTGAGCAGCGCCAGCGTCGCGGTGGCGATGGCAATGTACTTGAATTTACGCATGACACGTTTCCTTGAATGTTGATGTGAGACGGGAGTTGGAATCAGCGCCACATGACCTCAACCCGGTGGCTGCGCAAAATGGCGCTCCCTGCATGAACGAGGGGGGTTGACGCCGCCCGGGTCGCGGGCGGTTTGTTGTCCTGGCGAATCCATTGAACCTCAAGCCCGGGTCCGCTGCATTCGGGATGTCCCTTATCCAGCCTGTTTCGCTCGGCCATCCGGCACTGTCAGAGCGCCTGGCCGGGGCCGGCGGTCAGCGCGGCATTCACAGCACCTCGTTGAACAGGTAAAACATGTTGTCTTTGGCCTTGTGCCACCAGCCGCGGTGCTGCCAGGCCTTCAGGTCGATCTCCTGGCAGCGTGCCACATACTTTTCAAACATCGCATCGAGCTGCGTTGCCAGGGCGGCGTCGTGAACGCCCAGTGTGATCTCGTCGTTGGTGTCGAAGGACCGGTCGTCAAAGTTGCTCGAGCCGATCGCGCTCCAGACGCCGTCCACCGTCATCACTTTCTGGTGCAGCAGCGTGTGCGGGTATTCAAACAGGCGCACGCCGCACTTGAGCAGCTTTTCAAAGTTGCGGTGGCCGGCGTGCTGCACCATGGGGTTGTCCGAGCCGCTGGTCGAGGGCATCATCACCCGCACATCCACGCCGCGTTTGACGGCGGCGCCGAAAGCGTCAATCGCCTCGGGCTCGGGGATGAAGTAGGGGTTCTGGATCCAGATGCGTTTTTGCGCCAGGCAGATCACCGTGTGGTGAAGAATCTTGACCGCCGGGGCCGAGCCCTCCGGCTTGGCATAGGCGGCGTGAATCGTCACCTTGCCGGCGGGCGCCAGTTCGGGAAACACGTCCTTGCCCAAAAACAGCTCGCCGGTCTGCCCGCCCCAGTTTTCGCTGAAGGCGGCCTGCACGCTGTGCACGATCGGGCCGTGCAGGCGCACGCTGAGGTCGGCGTAGTGTTGGCCGTCTTCGGCGTTGCCCAGCCACTGGTCCACCACGCAGTGGCCGCCCACGAAGGCTTCGCGGCCGTCAATCACCACCAGCTTGCGGTGGTCGCGCTCGTTCATCACGCCAATGTTGCGAAGGGCCTTTTCATGGAAGAACACGAGCTTGCAGCCGGCGTCTTTCATCTGCCGGCGCGTTGCCTGGCCGACGCCTTTGGAACCGGTGGCGTCCAGCAGCACGCGCACTTTCACGCCGGCCCTGGCCCGCTCGGACAGGGCGTTGGCCATGCGCTGGCCCAGCACGCCGTCTTTCCAGAGGAAGGTTTCAAAGTGCACGTTGTGCTGCGCAGCGCCTATGCGCCCGATCAGCACGTCGAAGAAGGCGCCGTTTTCCAGCAGCTCCACCGCGTTGCCGGCCACGGGCGTGCTCAGGGTCTGGCCGGCCAGGGAGGGAATCAGCTCGTCGATGGACTCGCCGCATTCAATTTTCAGCTTGGGACTGTTGTGCCGCTTGATCGACCAGATGACCAGGCCCATCAACGTGGCCAGGCCCAGAAAAAGTGCCGCCGCGCCGTGCAGCGCGCTGCCAAGAAAAGATTCCATCATGGCAGCCGGGTGTTGGTGTTGATGTGTTCGGGGTCTGTACCTGGCTGGGTCATGGCTGCTCACTCCTCTGGGTTGTGCGTTCAGCATAGGGTCGGCAGGCGGGCAGGGGTGTAGGCCAGAGTCGCGGCCGCCTGACCGTGGCGTGCCTTTGTGGCCGGGCGGGCCCTTGCACGGCGGACGGTATGCGCTATGAAAAATGTAGCTAATCCCGACCGTGGGATAAGGGCTGGAGCACGATTTTGCTCAAAAAAATCTGGCTGGCCCGCTTTTGCGCGCCTGGCTGGCGCCGTGGCCCTGCCTGCGCCAGCCGATGGCGGCATTGCCTGCCGTCCTACAGCCCGGGCGTGTGGTGCCCCCTACGCTCGTCGCTCATGAAAACGCTCTCCCTTCCGCCCCGGCTCCGGCAGTTCGGCGCTGCCGTTCTTTCAGGCCTGCGCCACCCCACGCTGCGCGGCATGGCCTGGGGGCTGGCAGCGGTGCCCGTGGTGCTGGGGCTTTACGTTCTGGCGCTGATTCCTTTCACCCCCAGCATTGACGACCTGCGCAGGGTCAAGGCGGCCAAGCCGTCGGTGATCCTGTCGGCCGATGGCCAGCAGTTGACCGTTTTCGAGCGTGCCAACCGCGACTGGGTCAAGCTGGCTGACATTTCCCCGCATGTGGCGGCGGCGCTGGTGTCCACCGAAGACGCGCGCTTTTACCAGCACCGCGGCCTGGACCTGCGGCGCACCGGCGCGGCCCTGATGAACACGCTGCAGGGCAAGGTGCAGGGCGGCTCGACCATCACGCAGCAGCTGGCCCGCAACCTCTACCCCGAAGACATTGGCCGCGCGCGCACCATGACGCGCAAGATCAAGGAGGCCATCACGGCGGTGAAGATCGAGTCGGTGTATTCCAAGGACGAGATTCTGGAGACCTACCTGAACACCGTGCCCTTTCTGTACAACGCCTATGGCATCGAGATGGCGGCGCGTACCTACTTCGACAAAACCGCCGACACGCTCAACGTGCTGGAAAGCGCCACGCTGATCGGCATGCTCAAGGGCACCAGTTATTACAACCCGGTGCTCAACCCCGAGCGCGCCCTGCAGCGGCGCAACACCGTGCTGAGCCGCATGGCGCGGCACCAGAAGCTGCCGGCCGCTGACCTGGCTGCGCTCAAGCAGATGCCGCTGGCCGTCAGCTTCGAGCGGCAGGAGCCCGAGCTGGGCCCGGCGCCACACTTCACCCAGCAGCTGCGGCGCTGGCTGATTGAATGGGCCGACCGCAACAGCTACAACATCTTTGCCGACGGGCTGGTCGTGCGCACCACCATCGACTCGCGCCTGCAGGCCATGGCCAATGAAGCGGTGACGCGCCAGGCCGACAGGCTGCAGGCCCTCTCCGACGCCGAGTGGGCGCAAAAATCAGGCTGGACGGCCAGGGGCCCCAAGCGCGAACTGATGCTGACGTTTGTGCGCGACTCTGCCGAGTACCAGGCCGCGCTGGCCGCCGGTCAGACCGACGAGGAGGCGCTGCGCCAGCTGCTGGCCAACCCACCCTTCCTGCAGAAGCTGCGTGCCGACAAGACGCGCCTGCAGGCCGGCTTTCTGGCGCTGGACCCGACCAACGGCCACGTGAGGGCCTGGGTGGGCAGCCGCGACTTTGCCAGTGACCAGTTTGACCACGTGGCCCAGGCGCGCCGGCAGCCGGGTTCGACCTTCAAGCCTTTTGTGTATGGCGCCGCCTATGAAAACGGCTCGCGGCCTTACGACATTTTCATGGACCAGGCGGTGGAGATTGCGCTGGGCGACGGTGCCTTCTGGCGCCCGTCGGACGGCGGCGGGCCCAGCGGCGCACCGATGACGCTGCGCGAAGGCCTGATGTATTCCAAAAACACCATCACCGCGCAGGTGATGCAGGTGGTGGGTCCGCAACGCGTGGCCGCGCTGGCGCGCAGCATGGGTGTGCGCCAGAGCAAGCTCGACGAAGTGCCCTCGCTCGCGCTGGGCACCAGCCCGGTGACGCTCAGGGAAATGGTGGCCAGCTACAGCACGCTGGCCAATGACGGCCGCTACATGGAACCCATGGTCGTGACACGGGTGGAAGACCGCAACGGCCATGTGCTGGAAGAGTTCCAGCCCGCGGTGGCGCAGGCCGCCATGTCCACCCACGCGGCTAACATGCTGGTGGACGTGATGCGCGGCGTGGTGGACCAGGGCACCGGCGCTGCGATTCGCAGCCGTTACGGCATTCGCGCCGACGTGGCGGGCAAAACCGGTACCACGCAAGACAACACCGACGGCTGGTTCATCCTGATGCACCCGCAACTGGTGGCCGGTGCCTGGGTCGGCTTCAACGACAACCGCGTCACCATGGGCAACCGCTGGGGGCCGGGCGCGCAGAGCGCGCTGCCGGTGGTGGGCGAGTTTTTCCAGGCGGCCCTGAAGGCGAAGGTGCTGGATGCGCGCGCCAGGCTGTCGGCCACGGCCGGCATGAGCAGTGCCGCCCCGCCGGCCGGCCAGGAGCTGCTGGCGCCCGGCGAGCCGCTGGTGGAAGTCCATGGCACCGAGGTGCCACCGGGTGCCGGCCAGGCGCAGGCCGTGATTGTCCCGGGCGGACCGGGCGCTCCGGGGGGCCAGCCGCCTGCTTCCGGAAACCTCTCGCCGCCACCCATCAAGTACGTGAACATCCAGATTCATCCCGCCGCCGCGTTCCCCATGCCCGCCACGGCGCCCCCGACCCAGCCGGTGCCAGCGCCGGTGACGGTGCAGGTCACGGGCGAAGCACCGGCACGCGAGTTGCCCGAGCCGGTGCTGCGCATCGAGCTGCCTGAACCCGAGGCGCGCTGAGTTTCTTCGTCAGCAGTGCGCGGGCTTCCAGCCCCGCTGGAGGCGCTATGAAAACAGTAGCTGCTTGCGCACGCGTGGAAAGGGCTGGCGGCTGATTTGATGCCTCAATCCGGCGAAAGTCGCTCCCGGCGCTGCGCCCAGCCCGTCTTGCGGGGAAAATAGCGGTTTCCCTGTTCTGCCCCTGACTGACTGAAGCCCCATGCCACTGCCCGCACCGCAAGCCCGAAAACACCTGCACACCCGCGCCGTCGTTTACCGCGGCTACCAGCGCGAGGATGGCCTGTGGGACATCGAGGCCGAAATGACCGACGTGCGTACCTATGCACATGCCCGCTCCGAGCGCGATGTCCCGCCGGGCACGCCGATCCACGGCATGGCCATACGTGCCACGGTGGACGACAGCCTGGTGATTCGCGACATTGCCAGCGTCAGTGACCACGCGCCGTTTGACGAATGCCAGCAGGGCATCGACCCGATGCAACTGATGGTGGGCGCCACCATGGGGCCAGGCTGGCGCCAGGCCATTGAAAAGGCGCTGGGCGGCATCCGCGGCTGTACCCACCTGCGCGAGATGCTGTTCAACATGGCGACGGCCGCTTACCAGACGGTGCCGGTGTACCGCGGCCATTTGCGCGCCCAGGCCGGCCTGGCAGAGTCCGCCAGCGCCGAGCCGCCTTACCACCTGGGCAAATGCATCGCCTGGGATTTCGACGGCGCTGTGGTGGCGCGCCATTACCCGAAGTTTGCGGGCTGGCTGCCCTTGAAGCGGAAGGCCTGAATCGCGATTGAACCCCGCAATGGACGTGCTGGTAACGGCGGGTAATGCCCGGTAATGGCCGGTAACGGGCGGTGATGACGGCTGGGCACTATAAAAACAATAGCTGTCTGCGCCTGTTCAGCCTGGGCTGAAGCCATTTTTTACTCTCAAGATCCGGCAGCCCCGCCGCTCACGCCCAGCCGGACCCGGCGCCCGCCCGTCGCCTTCCGCCAGCGTCCTACAGTCCCTTACAAAGGCAACCCCTACACTGGCACCCGATGAAAAAAATGTTCGCCCGTCTCCTCGCCCGTTTCCAGCCCCTTGCGGCCGCCTTTGCCGCCGAAACCATGCGCCGCCTGCGCAACCCCACCCGGCGCGGCGTCGCGCTCACGGTGGCCGCCATTCCTGCGCTGCTGCTGTTGTATACGCTGCTGCTGATTCCCTTCACGCCCAGCATCAGCGACCTGCGCAAGGCCAAGGAAGAAAAACCCGCCCGGGTGCTGTCGATCGACGGCAAGGAGCTGGCCGTGTTCAAGCGCGCCAACCGCGACTGGGTCAAGCTGTCCGACATGTCGCCCAACGTGCTGGCCGCCCTGATTGCCACCGAAGACCACCGCTTCTACGAGCACCACGGCATCGACCTCAAGCGCACCGCCTCGGCCGTTTTCCAGACCTTCACCGGCGACCTGCAGGGCGGCTCCACCATCACGCAGCAGCTGGCCCGCAACATGTACCCCAAGGAGATCGGCCGCTCGGCCACGGTGACGCGCAAGATCAAGGAGGCCATCACCGCGCTGAAAATCGAGGCGGTTTACACCAAGGACGAGATCCTCGAGACCTACCTCAACACCGTGCCTTTCCTGTACAACGCCTACGGCATCCAGATGGCGGCGCGCACCTATTTCGACAAGTCGGCCGACAAGCTCGACGTGCTGGAAAGCGCCACCCTGATCGGCATGCTCAAGGGCACCAGTTATTACAACCCGGTGATCAACCCCGAGCGCGCCACGCAGCGCCGCAACATCGTGCTGGCGCAGATGGTCAAGCACGGCAAGCTGACGGATGCGAAGTTCCAGGCCCTGAAAAAACGGCCGCTCAAGGTGGACTTCGAACGGCAGACCGAGCCACTGGGCCCCGCGCCGCACTTTGCTCAGTTCGTGCGCCGCTGGCTGATCGAATGGGCCGACCGCAACGACTACAACATCCATGCCGACGGGCTGGTGGTGCGCACCACC
>NZ_CALRVW010000039.1:0-22515 GCF_943371715.1 Polaromonas sp. YR568
CAAAGCGCGTCCTCGCCGGAGCCCGATTCCGAACCCGATCCCGTCCCCACCTCCCTTCTGGCTGCGCCGAGGAGCGGAGGTCCAGACGGACAAGGACGGGCGATTGTCTGAGCGCAGCGAGTTCGAGCCCGGCCCCGGCTGGACCGAGCACCGCAGGTTGCCCCGGAGCGAAGCGCAGGGGTCGCAGACAGCAGGGTCGCCTTTTCTTTTGGCGACGCAAAAGAAAAGTGAGTTGCCGCCGGGCAACCCCCGGCTATTGGGCACACTTCCAACGCAGGAAGGGAGGACGGCTCCGCCAGGCACAGCCCGACCAGTGGTGGTCTTCGCGCATGGATCCCGGATCAAGTCCGGGATGACAGCCCGCGGAAGGAGGGCATTCACACAGAACCCCTCCGCCCGAACCTCTGCCCCATCCTGTCAAACGCCAGATAAATCACCGGCGTCGTGAACAGGGTCAGCACCTGGCTGACGATCAGGCCGCCGAAGATGGCCAGGCCCAGCGGCCGGCGCAACTCTGCCCCTTCGCCCCAGCCCAGCATCAGCGGCACCGCGGCAAACAGCGCGGCCAGGGTGGTCATGAGGATGGGCCGGAAGCGCAGCAGTGCGGCCTGGTGAATCGCGTCCTGCGGCGACTTGCCTTCGCTGCGTTCTGCGTCGATGGCGAAGTCGATCATCATGATCGCGTTCTTTTTCACGATGCCGATCAGGAGAATGATGCCGATGATGCCGATCACCCCGAGGTCGGAGCCGCTGATCATCAGCATCAGCAGCGCGCCCACACCGGCCGAGGGCAGGGTCGAGAGAATCGTCAGCGGGTGGATATAACTTTCATACAACACGCCAAGCACGATGTAGACGCAGATCACCGCCGCCAGGATCAGCCACAGCTGGCTGGACAGCGAGGTCTGGTAGGCGCCGGCTGCGCCGAGGAAGGTCAGGGTCACGCTGGCGGGCAGGGCGATGTCTTTGGCCGCCTGTTTGACCTCACCGACCGCCTTGCCGAGTGACACGCCCGGCGCCGTGTCGAAACCCAGCGTCGTGGCCGGGTACTGGGCCACGCGGGTGATCTGCAGCGGCGCCGGCCGCTCGGTGATGGTGGCGATGCTGGCCAGCGGGGTGGTGACGCCCGAGCCGGTCTTGAGCGGCAGGCTGCCCAGCGAGGCTGCGGTCATCAGGGGATCGGGCCGGGCCTCGAGGATCACGCGGTACTGGTTGGTCTCGGTGAAAATGGTCGAGACGATGCGCTGGCCAAAAGCGCTATACAGCGCGTCGTCGATCGCCGAGGTCGTCACGCCCACGCGCGAGGCGGTGTCGCGGTCCACCGAGATGTAGGCCGAGGTGCCGGTGGCGCCGGCGTCCGAGGCGATGTTGCGCAGGGCCGGCAACTCCTGCATGCGCTGCGCCAGCTTGTTGGCCCACAACGCCACCGTGGCGGTGTCCGACCCCTCGAGCGAGACGCGGAACTGTGTCGGGCCGGTTTCGGCGTCGATGGTCAGGTCCTGCGTGGGCTGCAGATACATGGTGACGCCGGCCACCGCGCCGGCCCGGCGTTGCAGCCGGTCCATCGTTTCCTGCTGGCTGGTGCTGCGCGTGCGCTTGAGGTTGATCAGCATGCGGCCGGTGTGCAGCATGGTGTTGTTGGCGGCATCCACGCCGATGAAGGAACTCAGGGTGTCCACATCGGGGTCTTCCAGAATGGCTTTGGCCGCGGCCTGCTGCAGCTCGGCCATGCGCGCATACGAGACCGACTGGGAGGTCTCGATGCGGGCCTGCAACTGGCCGGTGTCCTGCGTCGGGAACAGGCCCTTGGGAATCAGCACATACAACAGCACGGTCAGCACCAGGGTGGCCAGCGCCACCAGCAGCGTCGCGCCTTGGTGCCGCAGCACCCAGCTGAGCCAGCCGTCGTAACGCGTGATCACGCCGTCGAAAAACTTCTGCAGTTTCGCGCCGGTCGGGCTGCCGCCGGTGTCCGGCTCATGCTTGAGCCACCTCGCCGACATCATGGGTACCAGCGTCAGTGACACCACCGCCGAGATCAGGATGGTGATGGCCAGCGTGACCGCGAACTCGCGGAACAGCCGGCCGACCACGTCGCCCATGAACAGCAGCGGAATCAGCACGGCGATCAGCGAGACCGTCAGCGAGATGATGGTGAAACCGATCTGCTGCGCGCCCTTGAGCGCGGCGGCCATCGGGGCCTCGCCTTTTTCGATGTAGCGCGAGATGTTTTCAATCATCACGATGGCGTCGTCCACCACAAAACCGGTGGCAATCGTCAGCGCCATCAGGCTCAGGTTGTTCAGGCTGTAGCCCAGCAGATACATGGCGCCGCAGGTGCCTATCAGCGAAATCGGCACCGCCAGGCTGGCGATCACGGTGGCGCGGATGTTGCGCAGGAAGGCAAAAATCACCAGCACCACCATGACCACGGCCAGCAGCAGTTCGATCTCGACATGCAGCACCGAGGCGCGTATGCCGGTGGTGCGGTCGCTCAGCACATCGACCTTCATGGCCGTCGGCAGGCCGGCCTGCAGCTCGGGCAGGCGGGCCTTGATCGCGTCCACCGTGGCAATCACGTTGGCGCCGGGCTGGCGCTGCACGTTCAGGATGATCGCTGGTTTCAGGCCACTCCACGCGCCGAGCTTGACGTTTTCGGCGCTGTCCACCACCTGCGCCACATCGGCAACACGCACCGCCGCGCCGTTGCGAAAGGCAATGATCAGGTTCTTGTACTCGCTGGCGGCCAGCAACTGGTCGTTGGAGTTGATGGAGTACGAACGTGTCGGCCCGTCGATGCTGCCCTTGGCGGCATTGGCGTTGGCTGAACTGATGGCGGTGCGCAGCGAATCGAGCCCGAGACCGTAGGAGGCGAGGGCACGGGTGTCCGCCTGAATGCGCACGGCGGGTCGCTGGCCGCCGCTGAGCGAGACCAGGCCGACGCCGCTGACCTGGCTGATCTTCAGCGCCAGCCGGGTGTTGACGATGTTCTGCACTTCGGTGAGCGGCAGGCTGTCGGAGGTGATGGCCAGCGTGAGCACCGGTGCGTCGGCCGGATTGACCTTGGCATACACCGGCGGCGCCGGCAGGTCGGCCGGCAGCAGCGAGCCGCCGGCATTGATGGCCGCCTGCACCTGCTGCTCGGCCACGTCCAGCCCCAGGCCCAGGCCAAACTGCAGGGTGACGATGGAGACGCCGGCCGCGCTGGTCGAGCTCAGGCGCTGCAGCCCGGCCATCTGGCCGAACTGGCGCTCCAGCGGTGCGGTGACGGTCTGCGCCATGACCTCGGGGCTGGCGCCGGGGTACAGCGTCTGCACCTGGATGGTCGGGTAGTCCACCTGCGGCAAGGCCGACAGTGGCAAAAACTTGAAGCCGAGCAGGCCGGCCAGCACGATGGCCACCATCAGCAGCGCGGTGGCGACCGGCCGCTGGATGAAAGGACTGGACGGGCTCATGCGGGGTGTTGCCTCATACCCGTCATTGCGCCGGCGCCGCGCCGCCTTCGCGCCGCCGCTCCCTCAACTTCTGCCAGCGTTCCAGCGCCGCCGGGTCGCCCTGTTTGATCTTGTCGACCAGTGACTGGCGGCGCGCCAGGGCCTCCGGGTCGTCCTTGACCTGAGCGAGGAAGCGCTGGAGCTGCTCGGGGGTGGGCGCGGTCGCGGCTGACGTTGCAGCAGGTGCCGGGGACGTTGAAGGCGCCGCAATTGCAGCGGGTGTGGAAGCGTTCATGGATGCTGCAGCACGAGGCGCGGACGCCGCGCCCTGCGGTGCCGGTGCGCCGGCCTCACTGCCGCGCGGGGCCGACGCCGCGCCTTGCGGCCGGCGCCCGCCCGCGGCACGCCCACCGCCGCCGGGCGCATCGCCAGGCAGCACCACACGGGCGCCGTCCTTGAGCCGGTCGGCCCCCTCGGTGATGACGCGTTCGCCCACCTGCAGGCCGGAGGCGATCACGATCTTGTCCACCGTGGCCGGTCCGCGTTTGACGGGGCGCAGGCTCACGGTGCGCTCGGCCGCATTGAGCACATACACATAGTCGCCGCTGCTGCCCAGGCGCACGGCGGTGACCGGCACCACCACGGCGTTGTCGATGGTGCGGACCAGCAGCTGCACATTGACGAACTGGCTGGGAAACAGCGTGAGCTTGCTGTTGGCAAAACGCGCCTTGGCCTTGACGGTGCCGGTGGTGGTGTCGATCTGGTTGTCAAGCGAGGCAAACACGCCGGTGTCCAGCGTGCCCGCGCGGGTGCGGTCGAGCGCGGTGACCTTCATCACGCTGCCGGCGCTGACGGCCTGCTGCAATTCACCGACCTGGTCCTGCGGAATGGAAAACACCACGTCGATCGGGGTGACCTGGGTGATCAGGGCAATGCCATTGGCATCGCTGGGGTTCACCACATTGCCCACGTCCACGGCGCGCAGGCCGACGCGGCCGCTGACCGGTGCGACCACCCGGGTGTAGCTCAGGTTCAGGCGGGCCGCGCCTTCGTTGGCCTTGTCGATCGCGACCGTGCCCTCGAGCTGCTTGACCAGCGCGGCCTGGGAGTCGACCTCCTGGCGGGCAATCGAGTCCTGGTCCAGCAGGGTCTTGAATCGCTGCAGCGTCACACGCGCGCTGTCGAGTTGGGCCTCGTCGCGCTGGCGCTGGCCGCTGGCCTGCTGCAGGGCGAGCTCAAACTGGCGCGGGTCGATGGTGGCCATCAGCTCGCCGGCGCGCAGCATCTGGCCTTCCTTGAACAGCACTTTCTGCAGCACGCCGGAGACCTGCGGGCGCACCTTGACCGTGGCTTGCGGTGTGACCGTACCCAGGGCGTCCAGAAGAATGGGAATGCTGGCCCGCTCGGCGGTGGCGACGCCCACCGTGGTGGGCGGCGGGCCGCGGCGGGCTACGCCGCCGGGGGCGGCGCTGCTGCTGTCTGCCGCGGGGTGGGTCAGGCGCCAGGCGAGCCAGCCGGTGCCGGCCAGTGCGATGACGGCGATCAGGCTGCCAATCAGGATCGCGCGGCGGCTCAGGCGTTTGCGGGGGGGGGTTTCGGGGCCGGCGGTCGGCGCCTCAGATTTCGGGTCCATCAGCTGTCCTTGTTGCCCACCGCACCAGCGGTCTGGCGCGGCACTTTTTTGTGTTTGATGGGTGTTGTCGCCAGCGGCGCCTTGGCGCTGCCAGCGTGTATTTTTCAGCTCGCCAAAGAATTATCACTGCAAGGCTTGACGCTCAGGTGTAGCGCCGGAAAGGGCTTCGTAAATGTCCGGTAAAGAGCGGCGGCCCGGCACCTGGCGTGGTGGAACGTGCTTGCGGCCACTGTCTGGCAGCGCACAGTGCTCTGTTTTCGATAGCTTCAGGCGCTTTCCCTGTCCGGGCTGGAGGCCGATTCGATGCCTGTTTCATGAGATGGTGCCGCGCCGGGCGCGTGGATTCGCTGCTTAGAATCACCACATCCACTTTTCCACAGGGCTCCCCGCATGACCGCTATCACCGCTTCCGGACTGCGCATCAGCCGCGCTGACTACCGCGACCCCGTACATGCCGGGGCGCTGGTCTTCCTGCTCGATGCCTACGCGCGCGACATGGCCGGCGGCGGCCATCCCCTGAGCGAGTTCGCCAAAAACCACCTGGTGGCGGAACTGGCCGCGCGGCCCCAGGCCTTCAGCGTGCTGGCCTTCGACGGTGCGCAGCCAGTCGGGCTGGTCAACTGCATCGAAGGTTTTTCGACGTTTGCCTGCCGCCCGCTGGTCAATGTGCACGACGTGGTGGTGCTGGCCAGCCACCGCGGCCGGCGTGTCGGCGAGCAGATGCTGGCGCAGGTGGAAGAGATTGCAAAAGAACGCGGTGCCTGCAAACTCACGCTGGAAGTGCTGCAGGGCAATGCGTCCGCGATCAAACTGTATGAACGGATAGGTTTTGCCGGCTACCAGCTCGACCCGTCCCTGGGCCAGGCGCAGTTCCTGCAGAAGTGGCTGGAGTGAGCCGGGGAGAGCTTTCCCATGATTCGTGGTTTGTAGACTCGCCGTCTAGCCGCGGTTGATCTTCTCTCAATATTTACCGTATACCGATAAACGAGCTATAATTCACCATGATAATTTCATTCAATTGTGCTGACACCGAATCGCTTCACAAGACCGGCAAATCGGCTGTATTTTCTGGAATTATCAAGGTTGCGACTCGAAAACTGACGATGCTTGGTGCTGCCACCACTTTGGAGTTTTTACGGTCGCCGCCTGGCAATCGACTTGAACTACTCGTTGGTAACCGGGCTGGGCAGCACAGCATTCGGATTAATGACAAATGGAGGATTTGCTTCGTTTGGACCGACAAAGGGCCAGAGGATGTCGAAATCGTCGACTATCACTGACCTATTTACTACTTTACAACCGCGGAGCCTCTGTCCGCGAACTTACATCTGCCTTAGAAAGGCCACTTATGACTACGAATGGAATGCGGCCCGTTCACCCCGGCGAGATCCTGCGGGAAGAGTTTTTGATACCGCTCGGCATGACACCCAACGCACTGTCAAAAAAACTGGGCGTGACAGCTACCCGGATCAATGAGATTGTGAAAGAAGAACGCGGAATTACCCCTGAAACGGCCCTGCGCCTGGCCAGGTTCTTCGGCGGTGACGCCGAGTCTTGGATGAATCTGCAGACCACCTACGACTTGAAAATCGCTGAAAAGGCTGTCGCCAAGCGAATACAAAAGGAAGTGGTCCCCCTGTCTGCCGCCGAAGACGAACGTTTCGCGCTCGCGGCTTGAACATGCCGCTACGCTGGCTATCCGGTTATTCTGCTGATTGGCCCCCGAGGTTTGGGAGTGGCATCCGCAGCAGCATCAAGGCCGCCAGGCCAAGACCGCCCAGCGCGGCGGAGAACCACAACGCGCCCGCGCCGAAGCGGTCAATCGCCAGGCCGAACAGCCAGGGCGACAGGGCCTGCGCAAACCGCGCCGGCACCATCAGCAGGCCCTGACGCGCGCCATAGTCTTTGGCGCCGAACAGCACCAGCGGCAGTGTGCCCTTGGCAATCGTCAGCACGCCATTGCCGGCACCGTGCAGCACGGTGAACACGGCACCCGCCGGCACGCCGACAGCCAGGAATACCAGGGCGCCCAGCGTGTGCATGGCCCCGGCGACACGCGCCGAGACCAGCGGATGGATGTTGCGCAGCAGCCCGTACTCCAGCAGCCGCCCGGCCACCTGCGCCGGGCCGACCAGCCCGGCAAACACCAGCGCGGTCGCCAATGGCACGCCGTGGACCTGCAGCAAGCGCGGCAGATGCGCGGCCATGGCGGTGCTGATGAACCAGGTCACGGCAAACACAAAGGCCAGCAGCGCCGCGGTGCGTGTCGAACTCTGCGCAGCTTCAGGCGCTGGTGCGGGTGCGATGGTCGTGGTTGCCGGCGCCATCGGCACGGCGGCTTGCGATGGGGGTGCTGCAGGTGATGCAGGCGTGGAAGGCAACATCCAGTTCAGCGGCAGCGCCACCAGCAGGTGCAGGCCGGCCCACACACCGCAGGCGGCACGCCAGCCCCATTCGAGTTCCAGCCAGGCCGACAGCGGCCAGCCCACGGTGCTGGCAAACCCGGCCAGCAGCGTGATGCCGGTGATGGCGCCGCGCGCGTCCTTGCCGTACAGGTGCACCAGCGTCGCAAAGGCGGCTTCGTACAGGCCGGCGGCCATGGCCACGCCGAGGATGGCCCAGGCCACGAACAGGCCGACCGGACCCTGCGCGAGGGCCAGGGCCGCCAGCCCGGCGGCAAAGATGAAGCTGGTGGCGGCCAGCACCGGCCGGCCGCCATAACGGTCAATCGCCTTGCCGGCAAAGGGGCCGAGCAGGGCGGACACCACCAGCGCCACGGAAAACCCGAGGAACACCGTCGGCGTGCTGACACCAAGGTCGCGCGCCATCGAGTTCGCCAGCATGGCCGGCAGGTAATAACTCGACGCCCAGGCCAGGGTCTGGGCGATGCCGAGGCTGGCGACGGTGACGCTGCGGGGTGGGCTCATGGTGCGGCGAGGTTTTGCGCGCTATTAAAAACAGAGCTGTTGCCGCAGGTGGCTAAAGGGCTGGAGGCCGATTTGATATGAAGAAATGGCCGTGCAGCAGCAACACCGCCGCCGGCCAGCCCCTCAAGCGCGTTGCGGTGCAAACCAGTGCTGCGTGCGGTTGATGATGGCCACCAGCGACAGCATCACCGGCACCTCGACCAGCACGCCGACCACCGTGGCCAGTGCCGCGCCCGATTGCAGGCCGAACAGCGAAATCGCCACGGCGACGGCCAGCTCGAAAAAGTTGGAGGTGCCGATCAGGCAGGCCGGGCCGGCCACGTTGTGCGGCAGCTTGAGCGCCTTGGCCGCGATGTAGCTGATGACGAAGATGCCGTAGCTCTGCAGGATCAGCGGCACCGCGATCATCGCGATCACCAGCGGCCTGGCCACAATCGTTTCGGCCTGGAAGCCGAACAGCAGCACCACGGTGGCAATCAACCCGATCACCGACCAGGGCTTGAGTGTTGCCACGAAGTCGGCTACCGCGTGGGTCGAGCGGCGCTGCAGCACATGCCGTGTCGCCATGCCCGCCGCCAGCGGCAGCACCACGTACAGCACGGTGGAAAGCACCAGCGTTTCCCAGGGCACGGTGATGTTGGTCACGCCCAGCAGAAAGGCGGCGATAGGCGCAAAGGCCACCACCATGATCAGGTCGTTGACCGAGACCTGCACCAGCGTGTAGTTGGCGTCCCCCTTGACGAGCTGGCTCCAGACAAACACCATGGCCGTGCAGGGCGCCACACCGAGCAGAATCATGCCGGCGATGTATTCGCTGGCCGATTGCGGATCGACCCACGGCGCAAAAATGTACTGGAAGAACAGCACGCCGAGTGCGGCCATGGTGAAGGGCTTGATCAGCCAGTTGACCACCAGCGTCAGCAGCAGGCCACGCGGCTTTTTGCCCACGTCCTTCACTGCGGTCCAGTCGATCTGGATCATCATCGGGTAAATCATCACCCAGATGAACACGGCGACCACCAGGTTGACATGCGCGATCTCCAGCGCGGCAATGCCCTCAAAGGCTGTGGGTGCCAGCAGGCCCAGGCCCACGCCGGCCGCGATGCCCAAGGCCACCCAGACGGTGAGGTAACGTTCAAACAAGCCCATGGGACTTCCTTTATTTTTTTGTGAAGAGGTGGGTCAGGCCTGGCGGGCCAGGTCGCGCGCGGCCTGCTGCACCATGGCGCGTTCGAGTTTTTCCGGCGGTAGGTTGATCAAGAGATCGATGCGGCGGCGCAGGGCCAGCAGGGTCTGGCGGAAGGCCTCGCGTTTTTTGGCCTCATCCCCCTCGACCTCCGACGGATCGGCGTAACCCCAGTGCGCGGTGGCGGGCTGGCCGGGCCAGTAGGGGCAGACCTCACCGGCGGCGTTGTCGCAGACGGTGATCACCAGATCCATGACCGGGGAGTCCGGCTTGCCGAACTCGTCCCAGCTCTTGCTGCGCAGGCCTTCGGTCGGAATGCCGGCGTTGGCCAGCACCTGTAGCGCCAGCGGGTTGGGTTGCTGGTTCTCACGCGGGCTGCTGCCGGCTGAAAAGCCCTGGAAGCGGCCGTGACCGATGTGGTTGAGGACTGCTTCGGCCAGGA
The DNA here is from genome assembly GCF_943371715.1 of Polaromonas sp. YR568. GTDB lineage: Bacteria > Pseudomonadota > Gammaproteobacteria > Burkholderiales > Burkholderiaceae_C > Polaromonas. Next base: position 9,623 of record NZ_CALRVW010000039.1, read on the forward strand.
TGCTGCGGGCCGAGTTGTGGGTACACAGAAACAGGACGTTGAGGGGGCGCTCAGACATGAAGGTTCTCCGGGGCGGTGGCGAGGGGTTGGGGTTTGTTGATGAAACGGGACCAAAGGCGGTGCTGCTCAGGCAAGCGCTACAAATCCGCTCGGGCTGAGTTGATCGAAGCCTCTTCGCATGGAGACGACCCTTCGCCAAGCTCAGGGCGAACGGTCAAGCGAACAGTATTGGGCTCAAGAGGCAACACCACCACGGGTGAAAAGCCGCCCCCGGCGGTGCGGAAGTTGGTGGTCTGGCCGGTGTAGGTGCGCGCCGCCAGCAGCTGCACCTGGCCGCGGTAGGTGTAGGCACGCAGGTCCAGCTTCAGCCGCGTCGCCACGCCATCGACGTCCACCAGCCTTTCACTGGGCGGCACCAGCGCCTGCGCGATGAAGCCGCCGGCAGTGATGTGGGCCCAGACACTTTTTGTGAGTTTGTCGCCGCGGTAGGCCGCCTTGGCGCCGTAACCTGCCACGGGTTTGAAGAACAGCTGGCGGCGGCGTGCCCAGAGGTCGTCGGCGTGATCGGCCGTGACGAGTTCGGTGTGCGGAACCACCGCCTGCAGCAGGCGCCGGTCCTCCGCCGACACACCCCAGGAGGCCAGCAGCGCATCGTCGCCCAGGGCAATGAGGTTGCGTTTGTCGGCGTACAGCGCATGGGCGCGCGGGTGCGGCGTGACGACCGCCGCGCCGGCCACATAGGCGCTGCGCAGGGCTTCATGCGCCGGCTCGGCCAGGCTGAAGTCGGTCAGGCGGTTGTAGACCAGGTCCACCGCCTCGCCTGGCAGGGCCGGGTGCCACAGCGAGCCGTCTTTCCATTGAAGCTCGCGCGCGTCGCCCACGGCGGCGGTGATGCCGTGCGCCAGGAGCAGCTGTCGCGCCAGCGCGAATTCGGGTGCCAGGTATTGGGATTCCGGCGCATCGTCGGTGATCAGCACACTGCGCAGCGGCTGCGCGCCACGCTGGGCCTGCCACTCGGCGCGGAACATGGCGACAAAGGTGTCATCCAGCCGCGTCAGGTCGCTGGCCGCATCCATCAGTCCCTGCATGGGTTCGCAGCAGTCGCGGTGCGCGCGTGCCAGCGCGGCGTTGAGCAGCGCGCCTCCGGCATTGGTGTTGATCTCGATCAGGCGTGGGCCGTCGGCACCCAGGTGAAAGTCGTACGCCATGAAGACGCCGGCAGGGCCGAAATTCAGGCGGGCAATCTCGGGCGCGCTCGCCAGTGCGGCCTGTTGGTAGGCGGGCAGGGCGATCACGCCTTCGATGGCGGCAATCGCCTGGCCCAGCGTGGTGCGGATGGCCGGGTCCAGAAACACCGCCGTTTCGGAAAACAGGTGCGGGTGCGTCGTCGCCAGCCCGGCCAGCATGCCCTGCAGGCTGGGGTCGGTTTCCAGCTGCTGGCGCAGGCGCTCGGGGTTCAGGGTGCGGCACAGGCAGCCCAGATTGAGGGTCTCGGCAAGGTTCATGGTCAGCAGTTCACGCCGCAGCTTTCGCCCTGGCAACAGTGTTCGGTCAGGTAGCCCAGCAGGGCTGTCATCTGCTCGAAGTTGGCGCGGTAAATCAGGTTGCGGCCACGCGGCTCGCTGCTGACCAGACCCGAATGCGCGAGTTCTTTCAGGTGGAAAGACAGGGCGCTGGGCGCCACGTCCAGCAGTTCGGCAATCGCCCCCGGTGTCAGCCCGTCGGGCCCGGCCACCACCAGGGCGCGGAAGGTGCGCAGGCGCTGGGCCTGCGCCAGCGCGGCCAGTGCGCGGACCGCGGCAACTTCGTCAAAAGTTTTTGTTTCCATAATTCAAATATAATTGAACAATTGAATTGAAGCAATCATTGAAGCAGTCAAACAAGGAAAAAGACATGGCAGACATCACGATTTACCACAACCCCCAATGCGGCACCTCGCGCAACACGCTGGCGCTGATCCGCAACAGCGGCGTCGAACCCGAAGTCATCGAGTACCTGCAGTACCCGCCCAGCCGGGAAACCCTGGTTGCGCTGGTGGCCCGGACCGGGCAGCCGCTGCGCGCGCTGATCCGCAGCAAGGAACAGCGCTACGCCGAACTCCAGCTCGACAACCCGGCGCTCACTGACGACCAGCTGCTCGACGCCATGCTGGCTCACCCCCTCCTGATCAACCGCCCCATCGTCGTGACGCCGCTGGGCACCCGTCTGTGCCGGCCTTCTGAAGCGGTGCTCGACATCCTGCCTGTGCCGCAGCAGGGCGCTTTCACCAAGGAAGACGGCGAGCAGGTGGTGAATGACAAAGGGGAACGTGTTGCCGGCGCTTGAAGACCTTCCCAACGTAGATAAAGACCTGTTCGCGCTGCCCACAGCCAGCGCACTGCAGGCCTTCCGGCCATCGGCGCATGCGCCGCGCATTTTGCTGCTCTACGGCTCGGTGCGCGAGCGCTCCTACAGCCGCCTGCTCAGCGAAGAAGCCGCGCGCCTGCTGCAGGCCATGGGCGCGGAGACCAAAACCTTCGACCCGAGCGGCCTGCCGCTGCCCGACGACGCACCCGACAGCCACCCCAAGGTGCAGGAGCTGCGGCAACTCGCGCAGTGGGCCGAGGGCATGGTCTGGACATCGCCCGAGCGCCACGGCGCCATGACCGGCATCATGAAGTCTCAGATCGACTGGATCCCGCTGGCGCAGGGCGCGGTGCGGCCGACGCAGGGCAAAACCCTCGCCGTGATGCAGGTCAGCGGCGGTTCGCAGTCTTTCAACGCAGTGAGCCAACTGCGCGTGCTGGGCCGCTGGATGCGCATGCTGACCATTCCCAACCAGTCGTCGGTGGCCAAGGCCTTCCTGGAGTTCGACGAAGCCGGGCGCATGAAACCGTCCGCCTATTACGACCGAGTGGTGGACGTGATGGAAGAACTCGTGAAGTTCACGCTGCTCACGCGCGACGTGGCGCCTTATCTGGTGGACCGCTACAGCGAGCGCAAGGAGAGTGCCGAGGCGCTGTCGAAGCGGGTGAACCAGCGGAGTCTGTGATCTTATGAATCAAATCGGTCTCGGGCCCTTTACAGACGGGCGCCAGCAGCTATTGAATTAATAGCGTCCGGTCAGTTGCTCTTTGAATCAGAGCCTGTTGCCGCCTCCGGTTGGAGAAGGCTGCGCACCAGCCGGCGCGCCAAAGGCGAAACGACCAGCACCGCCGGGAAGGCGAACAGCCACGCCGTGAGCCACGAAGTGAGCCACAGCGACAGAAAGCCCGGCCCCACCCCGGCGGCGCGCAGCGTGGCTATCCCCGCCACCAGCAGCGACATCAGGCCCGAGAGAAAGAAGCCGAACAGGAGGGGCTCGAATTTCCGCGGGATCATGGCGTCACTTCCGCTTCGACATCGGTGGCCATGCGCAGCAGCGCTTCGGCGACATTCGTGCCGAACATCCGCGCCGTCTTGATGTCTCCGGGCGCGAACGAATCCGCCGGCGCCGAATGCCCGGCCTGCGCCATCATTCCCGACCACGAGCCCAGCCGGTTGGCGGCTTCTTCATACGGCACGCCGCTGTGCTGCTCCGGCAGGATGGCGTTGCCGACCCAGACCATGCCGTGTTGCATCGCGAAGACGAACATCGACAGCAGGGTGGATTGCTTGTCGCCCGCCGGCAACGACGACACGGTGAAGGCCGAGGCCAGCTTGCCCTTGAGGGCGTGGCTTTTCCAGAGCCGGCCCGTCGAATCCATGAAGGTCTTGAAGGTGCCGGAGACCCCGCCCAGGTAGGTGGGGGAACCGAAGACGAATCCGTCATAGCCCAGCAACTGCTCGGGTGCCTGAGAGAGTTCTTCCGCTTTCAGCAGATACGCGTCGATGCCGGGAACGGATTGCGCGCCGGCCAGGATGTGCCCGGCAATGTGGCCGGTATGGCCGTGGGCGCTGTGATAGATGACGGCAAGTTGTTTGTTCTTCATGGTGTGGTGTCCAGTTCAGGTTGAGTGAAGTTGAGTGAGTGAATCTCTGAAAAAAGTCTTCATCGCGAGATCCAGGCGATGACGACGGCGGCCAGGTACAGGCCGAGTCCAAAAACGCTGTGATTTACCAGGCTCCTGAGCCGGTTTTTTGCCGGTGCCGGCGTGCGCGACGACGCAATGCCCGCCCCCATGGCGGGCTGCATGACCAGCCAGGGCGCTGCGACCGTGGCGATGCCCAGGCCCAGCGCCGGCAGCAGCGTCGGGTTGTGCAACCAGTCCATCCCGAAGAGGCCGGCCAGAAGGCCCGCGAAGCCGATGCCGGACGCGTAGTGGACGAACCAGCCCAAGGCGCGTTCGCCTCGCACCGGCGCCGCTTTCATGATCGCGTCATGTTTCCAGGTGCCGTGGCGCCAGTGGCCGACCCAGCGGCCGATCATCGCGAAGTTGAGCGTGGGCACACCCAGGCGCTGGAGAAGCAGCAGCCAGGCGTCCATGACCGCGGTAGCGCCCATGCCGATGAGCAGGATGTGCGCCGCGCCTGTTGTGAATGTGTTCATGTGATTCCTCGTTGACAAAAAGTGACGGTGAGGGCAATCTACAAGTTCAAGTCAACTTGAAGTCAAGAGGTTTTTTCATGGATATTGCCGAAGTCGCCAAAAAATCAGGCCTGCCCGCCTCCGCACTGCGCTACTACGAAGAAAAAGGGCTGATCACCTCGGCCGGCCGACAGGGCTTGCGCCGCACATTTGCACCGGGCGTGCTGGACCAGCTGGCACTGATAACGCTCGGGCAGGCCGCCGGGTTTTCGCTGGACGACATCGGCGCCATGTTCTCGCCCGACGGCCAGGCCAGCATCGACAGGGCCTCGCTCAGCGCCAAGGCCGACGAGCTGGACCAGACCATCAAGCGGCTGAAGGCGATGCGCAACGGCTTGCGGCATGCGGCGGTGTGTCCGGCCCCCAGCCACGCCGAGTGCCCGACCTTTCAGCGACTGCTGCGGTCTGCCGCGGCTGGCGAGCTGACGCCACGCGTGAGGAAGCCCGTGCGCGTGCGGTCGAAGGCGTGAGCGAGGCGTTTTCCAAACGGGTGAATCAGCGGAGTCTGTGATTTTTATGAGTCAAATCGGCCTCTGGCCCTTTGGGAGCGAGCGCAAGCAGCTATTGAATCAATAGCGTTCGGCAGTTCTGCACTGCGTTGCCGTGCTTGCGCCCGCGTCTCTTTCTTAAACCACCCCGCCGTTGGCAAACACGGTCTGGCCGTTGACCCAGCCGCCGTCGGTGCTGCACAGCAGCGAGATCACACCGGCGATGTCGGCCGGTTCACCCAGGCGCTTGTGCGGTGTGCGCTGCGCGAAGCCGGCGATCTGCGCCGGGGTTTTCCCGTCGGTGAAGAGAGTGGTGTTGACGAGTCCGGGCGCCATCGCGTTGACCGAGATCATCCGGCCTTCGAGTTCCTTGGCGAGCACGTTGGCGTAAAGCTCCTGCGCGGCCTTGCTGGCGGCGTAGGGGCCGTAGGTCGGCGAACGCAACTGGGTGATGCTCGATGACAGGCTGATGATGCGGCCGCCGTCGCGGACCCGCCGGGCGGCTTCCCGCATCACGTAAAAGCTGCCTTTCAGGTTCACGTCCATCATGCGGTTGAAATCCTCGTCCGTCATGTCGCGCATGGGCGCCAGCCGCATGATGCCGGCGTTGCTCACCACCACGTCGATGCCGCCGAAGGCCTTGTCATTGGCGTCGAACAGCCGGCGCACGGCCCGCGGGTCGCTGACGTCGGCCTGTTCCCAGATGGCTTCGCCGCCGGCGGCCTGGATGTCGCGCACCACAGCGGCGGCCAGGTCGCGGTTCGCCACGCAGTTGACCGTGACCCGGAAACCGTCGGCGGCCAGCCGTTTGGCCGTCGCCGCGCCTATGCCGCGTGAGGAACCGGTGACCAGCGCGACCTTGCGGCCGGCCGGTGACCTGGCTGCCGTCTGCGGCGCGCCAGTCTGCGCAGCGGTTTGCATGCCGAAGGCCGCGGCGCTGGCGGCGGTCGCCAGCGCGGCCGACTTCAGGATGTTGCGGCGCGAGGGCAGGGCAGGATGGTTGTCTTGTTGGAGGATGTCGTGTGTCATGGTGATGTTCCTTGAAGCGGGTTGAGGGAGGGGGCTTTTCCGCTGTCAAATCGTGGCAGCGGGCCCTGCTCAAACTGTAGGGACGGCGCCTTGCCGCGCCTTGCCCGAAGCCGCTGAAAACTTGCCTGTTCCTGCCAAAGGGCTGGTCCGGCGCGACCCCGGCGCCGATAATGCAAGCTCCCCATTGCCCTGTCGGAAGCGAGGTTCACCATGGAAGCCCTGAAGCAAGCCATCATCCGATACGCCAGTTGTCACGCGAATGTCGACGGTCTGGCGACGACGCCGGTGCCCGGTTTGCGGATGATGTGCGCGCTCCGGCCGAGCCGTGCTATGCGCTCCATCTACAAACCTCTGGTTTGCCTGGTCCTGCAAGGCGCCAAGCAGATGACCATAGGCACGGAGGATCACCAGTTCGCGGCGGGTGCATCGGTCATCGTCGGCATGGATGCCCCGGTCACTGGCCGTGTGGTGCTGGCCAGTCCGGCGCAACCTTATGTCGCGCTGGCTGTCGAGCTGGACTTTGCGGTGCTTCGCGACCTGATGGCGCAGATGCCCGCCGGCGCATCGCCCGCGCCTGCGTCGAGTACCCGGGTGTGGATGGCTGAAAGTGATGCCGCCACACTGGATTGCGGGTTGCGCCTGATGCGGCTGCTGGAGCGCCCTGACGCGGTGCCGCTACTGCACGCCGGCATCGTCAGGGAGCTGCACTACTGGCTGCTGAGCGGCCGGCACGGCGGCTCCCTGCGCACACTGGCCTTGCCGGACAGCCATGCCCAGCGGATGGTGGCGGCGGTGCAGATGCTGCGTGACGGCTTCCGGCACACCCTTCCTGTCGAGCAACTCGCGGCCGCTGCCCGCATGAGCACGTCGAATTTTCATCGCTGCTTCAAGACCATGACCACCCTCACGCCGGTGCAGTTCCAGAAGCAGCTGCGGCTGGTGGAGGCGCGCCGCCTGATGATCAGTGAAGGGCACGCGGCCAGCCGCGCAGCCTATGAGGTGGGCTACGAAAGTGTGTCCCAGTTCACCCGCGAGTACGCCCGCATGTTCGGTGCGCCGCCGCGGCGTGACATCCGGTCCGAAGCGCTGTCCCTGAACGATGAGCCGCCGCATGAAGGCGCAAGTCACGTGAAGTCCGCCGGCCGGCGGAAAGTTGCTTCAGACCCAGGGAGAACATTGCAAGGCCACTCTTTTTCCTTGCCTGCGTGATGTAGCGTGGCTGAAGGCTGTCGAAACGGGTGAACCAGTGGGTTTTGCGAGTTTTATAAGCCAAATAGGCCATTGGCCATTTAGGGGCGGGCGCAAGCAGCTATTGAATTTATAGCGGATGTTGTCATGCTGGAGACTGACCTTGCCGATGGGCTGTCGGCGGGCTTGAGACGTCAGGCAGTGGCGACCCAGCCGCGGAAGCCGAAAGCGGCATAAAAAAGTTCAACGCCGGAAAAGCCGGCCTCGCGCAGCACCTCTTCATCGTCCTGCGGCGACAGGATCGGCAGTTGCGCGCCGAGTGCCTTTTCTCGCGCACGCGCTTTGTCCGGATCGAGGCCGGACGAGATCGCAAAAGCGGTGCAGCGCGCCAGCCATTTCCCGCGCGCGGTCGCGTCCTGCGGGAAGCTGAAATGCACCGCCACAAACGGCGCGCCCGGCTTGAGCCGGCGGCGCACTTCCGCCAGCGTGCGGCGCCGTTCGTCGCGGGGAATGAAATGCAGCGTCAGCAGGCAGCATGCGGCATCGAAGGGGCCGGGTGGTGCGATGTCAATGGTGCCCTGATGCAGCCGCACGCGGTGCAGGTTCGCCCGCAGCCGGGTGCGCGCCAGTTGCAGCATCTCCGCGGAAGGGTCCACCCCGTCAAACTGCCACTGCGGTTGCGCTTGCGCAAAAACTTCCAGCTCCAGCCCGCCACCCGCGCCCAGCACCAGCACGCGCGCATCGGCCGGCGCGTTTTCGGCCAGCAGCAGCCAACACATGCGCTGCATGTCGGCAAAGCCCGGGACCATGCGGGGCGGGCCGTCGGCATAGGCCGCGACGGCGCTGGAGTCCGTGAAAGCGTTGGTCACGATCATGCCGGGTGAGCCATGGCAGATACCACGTTGCCGCCGCGCGCGTGCAGCCGCGCATGAAAGTCTTTGCTCAGGGTTGCCAACGTGACGGCGCCGAGGCGGTCCATCAGCAGTTGCTTGGCCTCGGCAAAGGCGCTGTCGAGCGCCGCATTTACCGCCTCTTCAACCAGGCAGCCCGGCGCCTCGGTCCGGTTGCCCATCGCGAACAGCTCCGGCGCATCCAGCGCGTTGTAGATGTCGCCGAGTGTGATGTCGGTCAGGTTGCAGCTCAGCACCCAGCCGCCGCCGTGCCCTTTTTCCGACCGGACCAAGCCGCTTTCCCTCAGCCCCGCCATGACGCGCCTGACCACCACCGGGTGGGTCTGCATGACTTTGGCAAGGTTGTCCGATGTCATGGGCTCCTTCACCTCTGCCATGTGCAGAACTGCGTGAAGGACGCCTGAAAGCCTGTTGTCTCTTTTCATGTAATAAACGATATTACATGAAATGGAGTGGTGTCAAGGCCGGCTGCATCCTGCGGAGAGTGCTTGGGCGCCGGGCCGGCGGGGGAGTTGGTGGAGTTGCTGATACTTGCGGTTCAAATTGGCTTCCAGCCTAAGGCGGACGGACGCAAGCAGCTATGTAATTTGTAGCGGCGAGCGATCCGACCCTTGCTTATTCGCATTTGCCTAAGGGACGCGTAGTTTCAGTCGCCATTTGGACGTCTTTGCAAAACCCATGAATTGACGTCGGTAAGTCTGTGCTCGTGAGCTTGGTCGAGTGCCAGAGCTTTCATCATGGGACGCATCGAGCCCATGTGCCACTGGCTCTCTTCAAAGTTGTTCCAACGGCGTGACGCCCACTTCCAATCCAAATGCAATTCGCCAAATTTCGCGCGCTCCTTGTCCTCAGTTGCAATCTCCAGCCCCTTTCGAAGGCTTGCAGCGAGAAGCGCACGAGTCCTTCTGTAGGATGCCCATGCGTGCATATTCATCTCATACTGCGTGAGGGGCTCGTTTGCCCAAACTGTAGACCACAGGATGGCGTCTACCGCAGCGGTAAATTTTGATACCGCCTGGAGCGCGATTTGAGCATCTTGATAATGCACCTCGTATTTCGTGGCTGCTTCGTGGGCGAGTACGTGGCGACAAGTGAAAGTTTTCGCTAAGTCCTCCCAAAGTGCCTCCACGTCTGCCACCATCGGGACTTGATCCGCGTTTTCATTTCGCTTAGCCCAAGGGCTAACGGCGCCGCGAATGAGCTCTTTGAGGCTTTCACCCAGCAGGCTGGCCAGGGTGTTTTCCAAACTCGAAAGGGCGTTGAAGGGAAGCGAGTGAGCAATGAATTCACCTAGCGTCACCGTCTTGCGATGGAGTGAGGGTAAGACGTCAACTGCAGTTTTGAGGCGGTCTTTCGCGAGTAGTAGCCCTCTTTCGAGATACGGGCTTCCTGCATTGACGATGATTGCCACCACGGATTTGAAGTGAGTTTCAAGAGCGGCGATGGCCGCGACCGGAAAGTGGCGATAAAGCTCTGCATCAGCCTTTTCTCCGAGCTTTTCCAGGGACCGGGAAAGACTGTTCAGCCGCAGCATACTGTCATATTGCTCACCTTCAGCGGTGCCTCCGTGCATTCGAGAACGTGCGGCACGAAGTTGACTCTCCAGTTCCTCATTTCTTGTTGCCATACTGCCTCCAGACGAATTCTTTTGGCGAGATTACCTCAGATGGCTAGCTGCCGATAAATACATATTGCCCTTAGCCGCCAACTGCGCCATCTGCTCATTGTTCTGGTTGGTGCCCCTGACGGCCACACCACCCGGCGCATCGGTCATTCGGCGCAAGCCGCTGGTGACACTGGGTCTGCGCGCGAGGCGTTTGCCCGCGCGCCTTGCAGGCCCAACCGGTTGTTGGGTTAGGATGCGGGCAAACAGTGACAACCTGTTCTGCGCTCCGCTTGGTTTTGATGCAGGCCCCCATGCTGCCCTTGGCGATGCATGAGCACCCGCAGACTTAACCTGACCCATCCTTGAAAAAAACAAAAAATGGGGCGCGGCTCAGCCGTACCCGCGCGTTCTGCGTATTCGCCGCTTTGACGGCAACCGGGTTGACCGCGCAGGCGGCCGATGAAGTGGCCAGCAGCGGGCCGCGCTTTGCCATCTCGCGTTTCGCCGTGGACGGCAACAGCCTGCTGCCCAGTGCCGAGGTGGACGGGGTGCTTGCCCCTTTTGCCGGCCCCCAGCGCAGCTTCGGCGACGTGCGGCGCGCGGTGGAAGCGCTGCAGCAGGCCTATCTCCAGCGTGGCTACAGCGTGGTTCTCGTGCAGTTGCCCGAGCAGGAGCTGGCTCAGGGCGTGGTACGCCTGAAGGTGATCGAGCCACGCATCGGCAGCACGCGCGTGGAAGGCAACCAGCTGTTTTCGACCGGGAACATCCGCGCCAGCCTGCCTGCGCTGCGTGAAGGCGCCACGCCCAACATCCGCGACATTTCGGCCAGCCTGAAGGTGGCCAACACCAACCCGGCCAAGCAGGTCACGCTGGCATTGCAGACGGCCGATCAGCCCGACACGGTGGACGCCGTGATCAGCGTGACCGAGGACAAGAAACCCTGGCGGATCGGCCTGAACGCCGACAACAGCGGCAGCACGGAAACCGGCCGCACGCGCCTTGGCGTGCTCTTCCAGCATGCCAACCTCTGGGACCTGGACCATGTGATGACGCTGCAATACACCACCTCGGCGGAAAAACCGTCGAACGTGAGCGTGTATGGCGTGGGTTACCACGTGCCGCTGTACGCGCTGGGCGACTCGATGGATTTTTTCGCCAGTCATTCGAACGTGGACTCCGGCACCTTGACGGCCGGGGTGCTGAATCTGCAGGTCAGCGGCCAGGGCAAGGTCTTTGGCGCGCGCTACAACCACTCGCTGCCTCAATGGGGCGACCTGGTCTCCACGCTGACCTTGGGCGCCGACTGGCGGGCCTATGTCAACAACATCGATGTCGCCGGTTTCAAGCTCGGCGATGAGATCACGGTGCACCCGCTGTCGCTCACTTATTCCGGACAGCTGACGCTGCCTTCGGCCACGCTGGGCGTGCAGCTCACCGGCTTGCAGAACATCCCGGGTGGGCAAAACGGCCGGGCGGCGGACTTCAGCCGCCAGCGCGTGGGTGCCTCGGCCAACTACCGCGTGCTGCGTTATGGTGCGGGCTACAACCACCAGTTGGGACAGGACTGGCAGCTGCGCCTGCAGTTCAACGGCCAGGCCACGCGCGATGCGCTGGTGCCCGGTGAGCAGTTCGGCGCCGGCGGGGCGGGTTCGGTGCGCGGCTTCCGGGAGCGTGAAGTGGCCGGCGACCAGGGCCATTTTGCAGGCGCGGAAATCCAGACGCCGAACTGGTGCCCGGCCACCGCCGCGTTTGCGGTGCAATGCCGTGCGCTGGCTTTTGTGGATGCCGCCAGCGTGTCGCGCAACAAGGCGCTGCCTGGCGAAGTGCAGCGCACGTCCATCTCCAGCGCCGGCCTGGGGCTGCGCTTTGCCCTGGACCGCAGCGCCAGCCTGCAGGTGGACTACGGCCGCGTGATCGACGGTGGCGGCACTCGCGCGGCCGGCGACAGCCGGGTGCATGTCGCCCTGTCTCTTTCCTATTGACTGACCCGGAAAATGCAGATGAAAACAAACCCCGCACACACTGCCAGGGCCTTGCTGGCGGCGGCAGTCCTGTTCACCGGCTGCGCCGGTGCTCAGACCGTTGTCAATGGCCAGGCCAGCTTTCAGCAACTTGGCAGTGTCCGCACGGTCACCAACACGCCCGGCACCATCATCGAGTGGCCCGGCTTCTCGATCGCAGCGGGCGAGGCCACGCGGTTTGTTCAACAAAGCTCCGCGAGCGCGGTGCTCAACCGCATCACCGGGCAAAACCCGTCGGTGATCCTGGGCGCCCTGCAATCGAACGGCCGGGTCTTCCTGATCAACCCCAACGGCATCCTGTTCGGCGCCGCTGCGCAGGTGGACGTGAACGGACTGGTGGCCTCCAGCCTCGCGATGTCCAACAGCGACTTCCTGTCCGGGAAGATGAATTTCAGCGCCGGTGCCGTGGCGGGACGCGTCGCCAACCAGGGCAGCATCCGCACGCCCGAAGGCGGGCAGGTGCTTCTGATCGGGCCGCAGGTTGAAAACAGCGGCCTCATCCAGGCGCCCGGTGGCGACGTGGTGCTGGCAGCGGGCCGCAGCGTGAAACTGGCCGACAGCGGCAACCCGGCCCTGCATGTGGTGGTCAGCGCGCCGCAGGACCAGGCCATCAACCTGGGCCGGATCGTGGCGCAAAGCGGGCGCGTGGGCATTTACGGCCACCTGGTCAACCAGCGCGGCCTGGTCAGCGCCGACCGGGCTTCGGTCGGTGCCGCCGGGCAGATCGTGTTCAAGGCCAGCGGGGATTTGCTGCTGGAGGGCGGCAGCCTGACCAGCGCGAGCGGCGCCGGGGTGGGCACCGGCGGCACGATCCATTTGCTGGGCGAACGCGTGGCGCTGACCGGCAACGCGCGGGTGGACGCCAGCGGCGAGACCGGCGGCGGCACGGTGCTGGCCGGCGGTGACTACCGCGGCCAGAACGCGGACATCGTCAACGCGAAGCAGCTCTACATGGCCGGTGACGCCCTCATCAGCGCCGACGCCCTGGGCTCCGGCAACGGCGGCAAGGTGATCGCCTGGTCCGACGGCAGCACCCGTGTCTACGGCAGCATCAGCGCCCGCGGCGGCGCGCAGTCGGGCGACGGCGGCTTCGTCGGAACCTCC
>NZ_CALRVW010000040.1:0-21901 GCF_943371715.1 Polaromonas sp. YR568
ACCGGGCTCCGGCGAAGACGCGCAAAGCGCGTCCTCGCCTCCCCGCCTTGGTATTGGTTTTCGGTATCCGTTCCCCCAACCCGTCGGGCTGGGCCGAGGAGCGCAGGCAAAAGCGGATCAGGGCTCGCGATTGTCTGAGGCGAAGCCGAGTTCGAGCGAGACCCCGCTTTTGTCGAGCACCGCAGGTTGCCCCGGAGCGTAGCGCAGGGGACCCGGACCATCGGGTCGCCTTTCTTTTGGGTACTTTTCTTTGGCGACGCAACGAAAAGTGCCTCGCCCGCCGGGGCGAGACCCGGCTTGCCTGAGGTGCAACCGGCGTCCAAACTTGCACCGGCTTCGACAAGCTCAGCCGGAACGGCGGGAGACCCCCAGCGCAGAATGGCCCAAAATACGCCCATGAACCCCGCGCCCCTCGCCCCCGCACCTTTCCCCCATTTCTGGGCCGACCTCAAAAGCCCCGACTTCGCCCGCCTCGATGCGACGGCGACCGTCGCCGTGTTGCCGGTCGCCGCGATCGAGCAGCATGGTCCGCACCTTCCGCTCAGCGTGGACACCGACCTGGTCAACGGCGTGATCGCGCACTGCCTGCCGCATCTGCAAAATGCCCCGGTGCTGTTTTTGCCGACGCAGAGCATTGGCCGCAGCATCGAGCACATCACCTTTCCCGGCACCCTGACCCTGGGCGCGGCCACCCTGATCCAGAGCTGGATCGACCTCGGTGAGTCGGTCGCGCGCACCGGCATCAAAAAGCTGGTATTTCTCAATGCGCACGGCGGCAATGTCTCCACGCTGGACATTGTGGGCCGAGAGCTGCGGGCCCGTTTCGGCATGACGGTGTTCATCGTCAACACCTTCAGCCTGCCGCTGCCGCTTGCCGTGAAACAGCTGTTCGGCCCTGACGAAGAACGCTTCGGCGTGCACGGCGGCGACGTCGAAACCTCCATGATGCTGGCGCTGCATCCGCACAAGGTGGACATGGCGCTGGCGCAGAACTTTCACTCCAGCAGCCAGGACCGGGCGCGGCAACACGCCATCCTCGGCAATGGCAGCAGCGCCAAGCTGGCCTGGGCCGCGCAGGACCTGAACCCGCTGGGCGCGGCCGGCAATGCCGCGGCGGCCACGGCCGACAAAGGCCTGGCGGTGTTGCAGGCCAGCGGGCAGGCACTGGCGCAGCTGCTGCACGAGGTCCGGCAACTTCCCCCGCTGGCCTGAAGCGCCGCGCGGCCGTCCTGACAAAAACTGGGGACATCAGCTGACAGCACGCAGCGGCCGCCCGGCCAACAATCAACAGGATGCGCGCGACCCTCAAGCGCAGCCCTTTATCGAACAAGGATTCTCCATGCCCGTCCTGCCTGTTGCCCGCCCCGCCTCCCGTGTTACCCGTTTCGTGCTGTTGCCGCTGTGCGCCGCGTTGGTACTGGGCCTGAGCGCCTGTGGCGACACGACCAAACTGCCTGCCGGCGCCGATGTGGGCATCACACCCACGTTGCCCGAGCCGGTCAAGTCGCTGATCCCCACCGTCAACATCGCGCCGGCCCACGGCTGGCCCCAGGGCATGATGCCGCAGTCCATGGCCGGCACCACGGTGACTGCCCTGGCCACCGGGCTGGACCATCCGCGCTGGGTCTACACCTTGCCCAACGGTGACGTGCTGGTGGCCGAGAGCAACAAGCCGCCCCGGCCCGACGCCGGCTTCAGCATCAAGGGCTGGATCACGGGGGTGGTCATGAAACGTGCCGGTGCGGGCGTGCCGAGTGCCAACCGCATCACGCTGCTGCGCGATGTGGACGGCGACGGCAAGGCCGAAACCCGCACGGTGTTTTTGCAGGGCCTGAACTCGCCGTTTGGCATGGCGCTGGTGGGCAAGGAGCTGTTCATTGCCAATGCCGATGCGCTGGTCAAGGTGCCGTATGAAGAGGGCCAGACCGCCATCACGGCCACGCCGGTCAAGGTGGTGGACCTGCCGGCCGGCATCAACCACCACTGGACCAAAAACGTGATTGCCAGCCGCGACGGCAGCAAGCTGTATGTCACCGTGGGTTCGAACAGCAACATCGGCGAAAACGGCATGGACATCGAGACCGACCGTGCCGCCATCCACGAAGTCGACCCCAAGACCAACACGCGCCGGCTGTTTGCTTCCGGCCTGCGCAATCCCAATGGCATGGGCTGGGCGCCGGACGGCACCCTCTGGACTGTGGTCAACGAGCGCGACGAGATCGGCAGCGACCTGGTGCCCGACTACCTGACCTCGGTGAAAGACGGCGCGTTTTACGGCTGGCCCTACAGCTATTACGGGCAGACGGTCGATGTGCGCGTGGCGCCGCAGCGGCCGGACCTGGTGGCCAAGGCCATCGCGCCCGATTACGCGCTGGGCGCCCACGTCGCGCCGCTGGGCATGGTGTTTGCCGAAGGCAACACCCTGCCCAGCTCGCTGGCCAGTGGCGTGTTTGTCGGCCAGCATGGCTCGTGGAACCGCAAGCCGCTGAGCGGCTACAAGGTGGTGTTCGTGCCCTTCATCGGCAGCAAGCCCTCGGACAAACCCGTCGATGTGCTGACCGGTTTTATCAGCCCCGATGGCAAGGCCTATGGCCGGCCGGTCGGTGTGGCCCTCGACAAACGCGGCGCGCTGCTGGTGGCCGACGACGTGGGCAATGTCATCTGGCGCGTGGCCGGTACCACGCCGCGCTAGGGCCAGTCAGTCCATGGACGCGGTCTGCATGGTGATGACGGCCGTGGGCAGCGAGGCCGCGGCGGAAGTATTGGCGCAGCAACTG
Organism: Polaromonas sp. YR568; assembly: GCF_943371715.1. Classification (GTDB taxonomy): domain Bacteria; phylum Pseudomonadota; class Gammaproteobacteria; order Burkholderiales; family Burkholderiaceae_C; genus Polaromonas. Next base: position 2,778 of record NZ_CALRVW010000040.1, read on the forward strand.
GTCGAAGCGCAGCTGGCCGCCTGTGTGCAGGTGATGCCGGTGAAGAGTTTTTATGTCTGGCAGGTTCAGAGCCGGCGCGAAGCCGAATACCTGCTGCTGGTCAAGACCCGCGCGACGCTGTATGCGCAGGTGGAAACGTTCATTCTTGCCCATCACCCGTATGAGACGCCCGAGATTCTCCAGTTGCCGGTGACCGCGGGCTCAAGCGCCTATCTGCAATGGCTGGGCGCCTCCACGCGGGACGCACCGGCCAGACCCTATGAGTAGGTGATCCACTCCGCGTGTTCCGGCGCATCCAGGTGCGGCAGCGTGTTGTAGGTCACCAGCATGTGGCGCTTGGGGGTAAACGCAAACTCGGTCACCGAGCAGTTGCGGATGCGCAGGTTCAGGTCGATGGTGGCTTCGGGGCTGGTGCCCAGCACATGGCCCACCGCGGTGGCAATCGGGCCGCCGCTGGAGACCAGCAACACGTTGCCGGTGTAGCTGGTCTTGACGTGATCCAGCACCCCGGTGATGCCCGCCACAAAATCGGTGTAACTGGGCATGCCGCGCGGGCTGACCACACCGGCCATCCATTGCGCCAGGCCGTCCTTGAGCAGGCGGAAATGGCTGCGGTACATCTCGGGCGAGGTCGGTTTGTCGAGTTGGGCCGGATGGATGGCCGCGATCACCGCCTCGGCGTCGTATTCGTTGAGCCCGGGCTGCCGCAAGGCGTCGAGCGCCATGCCCATGCCTTCGCAGATGCCGGCAAAGGTCTGGATCTGGCGATTCAGGGTGCCGGTCAGCGCCGCGTCGAAGGTCACGCCCTTGTATTTGAAGTACTCCCCCAGGCGCACGCTCTGCCGGTGCCCCATGCTGCTCAGCACATCGTAGTTTTCAGCGCCAAACGAGGCCTGGCCGTGGCGCACGAGGTATAGGGTTCCCATGGGTAAATTGTGGCGCCCACTGAAGCCGCACCCAGTCACGCGTGCGACGGTCAGCGCGAAAAGGACCCAGATCAGCGGGGGCCGCGGATCTGGCTTTGCCAGTCCGCAGGCGCAGCGCCCCGAGGGGCTGGAGCCTGCGGCTCCAAAGCTGCTTGAGCAGCTTTGGACAGGCGACAGAGGCGAAGCGTCTCGCGAGCCGCGGCCTGCAAGGCCTCGCGTACTACGCGAAGCGAGAAGCGTGGGGGCTCAATACTTTCGCGACAGTGGCGCTGTCCACGTTGCCGCCGCACAGCGTGGTGCCCACCACTTGGCCCTGGAGCTGCGCGCGCTCCTGCATGGCGGCCGCAAAACTCGCGGCGCCCGCACCTTCGGCGACGTTGTGGGTGTCGGCATACAGGTCGCGCATGGCCTGCGCAACCTCGTCGTCGCTGACCTGCACGATGTGGTCCAGGTGCGGCAGCAGGATGTCGAGTGCGGCCGGGTCCGCGATGCGGCAGGCCATGCCGTCGGCCAGTTGCGTGCTCACCGGCGCCTCGACGACGCGGCCGGCGGCGAGCGAGTCGGCGTAGGTGGTGGCGTGGGCACTGACGACGCCGACGATGCGCAGCGTTCGCCCCAGCGCCAGTTTGGCGGCAATCGCCGAACACGCGCCCGAGCCCTGGCCGATCGGCACATAGACCACATCGAGCTGCGGCACCGCCAGCAAAAACTCCCACCAGTAGGTGCTGACGCCGCTGAGCAGGTCGGCGTGAAAACTCGGCACCATGTGGGCGCCGCGTTCGGTCGCCAGGCGCATCGCGAACTCGCGGCTTTCCTGGAAGTCCTCGCCGTGTTCGATCAGGGTGACGCCGAGCGCGCGCATGGCGGCGTTTTTCTCCAGCGAGTTGCCGTGCGGAACCACAATGGTGCAGGCCACGCCATGCGCTCGTGCCGCCCAGCCTATGCTCTGGCCGTGGTTGCCGCGCGTGGCGCTGACCACTTCTGCCGGCAGGGCGCCGCGCTGTTTGAGCGCATCGAAGTAGGTCAGTCCGCCGCGTAGCTTGAAGGCGCCGACCGGCGTGTGGTTCTCGTGTTTGATCCAGCAGTCGGTGCCCAGGCGCTGGCTCGACAGGCCCCAGCGGTATTGCGGCGTGGCCTGGAACTCCCGGTAGACCACACGGGCCGCGGCTTCGATGGCGGGCAGGTCGGGCAGGCCGCTCCCGGAGCGGTTACCGGGTCGGGTGGCGGGCGGAGCAAGGACTTGCGTACGGAACATTCAGACGCCTTTCGATTCCAGCGTGACCAGGCCACGCGGTGTTTGCAGGGTGGCGATGAGGTTGGGCGCGCCTGGCGTGATTGCCACACCGGCCAGCCCGATGGCGGCATGCGCCGCCTGCAGCTTGTCGGGGCGCGGGTGGCGGACCTGCAGCGCCTGCAGCGTCACGCCCGAGGGCGCCATGGCGTCCAGCGGGTGGGCGGCGCGCGCCGGGTCTTCGCCAGCCTCGCCCCACTGGATCAGGGTCGGCAGGCCGCCGTAGAACAGCCGCTGGCCGTCATCGCGCACGGTGATGCGCCACTGGAGCAGCGCCGTCGCGGTCTGGCGCGAGGCGGCCACGACGCTGCCGCGGTCCAGCCCGAGGGCGGCCAGGGCCTTGACGGCCGTCAGCACGCCCGGCACGCTGGCGACAAAATGCACCAGCTGCGGGCCGTCACGGGCCACACGCGCCTGCAGATCGCGGTCGTCCATGTCGAACCAGCGGTGTGTGCCTGCCGCCCTGAGGGGCGTGACGCCGAGCTGGATCGCAATGATTTCAAAGTAGGCGCGCGGGAAGGCCGGGCCGGCCACGCTGAACAGGCGGTTGTGCGTGCCCATCAGCGGGTGTTCGCCGCCGGGGCCTGGCGTGATGCCCAGGGTGTCCTCGCACCAGGCCACACCCTGCGCCAGCGTGCCAGCCACGACGACCAGGTGATCGACCTGGGCGTGGCTCACAGCGTCACCGTGCCGTCGATGCAGGTGACCGATTGACCGCCGACCCAGACCTGTCCTGAGCCCGTCGAAGTGGCCTGGGTTGAACCCTGGGCATCGGTCTCGCGCGTCAGGTAGACGCGGCCGGCGCGGCCCAGGCAAGTGCCTTGCGCGGCCACATAACGCTCGGGCGCGTGGCCTTCGGCGATCAGCCATTGCGCCACGCTGGCGTTCAGGCTGCCAGTGACCGGGTCTTCCTCGATGCCGATGGGCGCTGCAAAACCCCGCACCTCAAAGTCTGCCGCGGCTGCTTCTGCGGGGCTTGGGTGTGTACTGCCGGAAAAAGCGCGCGCTTCGCGGTTGGCGCGCGCTATCAAAACAGGAGCTGCCTGCGCAGGATGGGCGCCGACTACACCCACTTTGAGGCCATGTTTCTTGAGTGCGGCGTGATCCGGTTGCAGCTGCAGCACGGTGTCGGCGCTGTCCAGCAGCAGGCCCAGCCAGACCGGTCCGTTGTCGAGCAGCTGCGCGGCCTGGATTTGTGGCGCTTTCAGGCCGAGGGCGGCGGCCACTTGCGCCAGCACCGCAGGGCTGGGCGCCGAGCGCTGCAGCGGCGGCGCGGCAAAGGCCAGCCGCTCCCCTTCGCGCCGGATGTTCACCAGGCCGACCTGGCATTCCTGCACGATGAAATCCAGGCGCTTGGGCGTACCGCCGGCCTGCAGCCAGGCGTGGCAACTGCCCAGTGTGGGGTGGCCGGCAAAAGGCAGTTCGCCACCCGGCGTGAAGATGCGCACGCGGTAGTCGGCCGCGGAATCGACAGTCGGCAGCACAAAGGTGGTTTCCGAGAGGTTGGTCCAGCGCGCGAAACGCTGCATGGCTTCGTCGTCCAGGCCGCTGCCGTCCAGCACCACGGCCAGCGGGTTGCCGAAATAGGGCTGGTCGGTGAAGACGTCAACTTGTTTGAAAGGCCTGGTTTTCATGGTGCGGGACCGGAAGGTGAAGAGGGAAAGTGGGGAAGGTGGAAGCGGTCAGGACAGTGCCAGGTCCAGCACACCCTTGCTGGCCTGCCGGGCGCACAGCTGGTCGTACCAGCGTTCGAGGTGGGGCCGGCTCTGGCGCGGCTGCGGCAGGCCGAACCAGCGGTGCACCTCGCAGGCCACGGGAATGTCGGCCACGGTGAAACGCTCGCCGACCATGAAGTGGCGCTGCGCGAGGTGGGCGTCCAGCATCGCCATCAGCGCCTCGACCGCGGTATTGGATTCGGCAAGCAGCGCGGCATCGCGCTGCTCGGGCGGCGTGCGCACCAGCTGCCAGAAGCCGGGGCGGCTGGCCGGGTTCAGCGTGGTCTGCTGCCAGTCCATCCAGCGCTCGGCGTCAAAACGCTCACGCAGGTCGGTCGGGTACATCTCTCCGGCGGAATGCCGGGCGCACAGGTAACGCACGATCACGTTGGACTCCCACAGCACAAAGCCCTCGTCCTCGATCACCGGCACCAGCGAGTTGGGATTCAGCGCCATGTACTCGGGCGTCTTGACCAGGCCGAACAGGCCGCCGGCTTCGGTGCGCTGGAGGTCCAGGCCCAGCTCCTGCGCCGTCCACACCACCTTCTTGACATTGATGGAGCTCATGCGCCCCCAGATCTTGAGCATCTATTTGGCCTCCACCGCGTCCGCTGTGTGTTCTGCACTGACCGCGCCGGGACGGCTCTCCCGGATCGCTGCCGCGAGCGCAGCAATACCCGTGTTGATCTGCGCGATGCTGGCCGTCACAAAAGACAGGCGCAGGGTGCGTTCGTCGGCGTTGTCGGCGTAAAACGCGGCGCCTGGCACAAAGGCCACGTTTTTATCAACGGCTTTGGGCAGCAGCGCCACCGCGTTCATGCCGGCCGGCAACCGCGCCCACAAAAACATGCCGCCGTCGGGGGTGTTCCAGCTGACGTCCGACGGCATCTCGCGTTGCAGCGCGGCCAGCATGGCGTCGCGCTGCGATTTGTAGAGCGCGCGAATGGTCGGCACGTGGCGGTCCAGGAAGCCGTCCTTCATCACCTCGGCCACCATGCGCTGGTTGAAGCCGGGGCTGTGCAGGTCAGCCGCCTGCTTGGCTTGCAGCAGCTTGGGGTACAGCGCTTTCGGCGCCACCAGAAAGCCCAAGCGCAGGCCGGGCGCCAGCACCTTGGAAAAGGAACCGAGGTAGAGGCAGCCGTCCGGGTGGCGGGCGCTCAGCGGCAGCGGTGGCGGCGTGTCGAACCAGAGGTCGCCATAGGGGTTGTCTTCCACGATGGGCAGACCGAGTTCGGCGGCGCGCGCCGACAGCGCGGTACGGCGCGCTTCGCTCATGGTGCGGCCGGTCGGGTTCTGGAAGTTGGGCAGCACATAGACGAAGCGCGCGCCTTTGGCCTTGCGCGCGAGGTCATCCACATCAATGCCTTCGTCGTCGCTGGCCACGCTGATGACTTCCGGCTCCATCGGCGTGAAGGCCTGCAGCGCGCCAAGGTAGGTCGGCGTTTCCACCAGGATGGGGCTGCCCTTGTCGATCAGGATCTTGGCCAGCAGATCCAGGCCCTGCTGCGAGCCGGTGGTGATCAGTACCTGCGCCGGGTCCACTTTCCAGGGCAGGCCGGCTGCCACCATCTCGCGCAGCGGGCCGTAACCTTCGCTGGCGGCGTACTGCAGGGCCGCCGGCCCATCTTCGCGCAAGACCTTGGCGCAAGCCTCGGCAAACGCGCTGACCGGAAAGGTCTTGGGCGAGGGCAGGCCGCCGGCAAAACTGATGATGCCGGGTTTTTCGGTGACCTTGAGGATCTCGCGGATCACCGAGGGGTTCATTTTTTCGGCGCGTGCGGCCAGGGTCCAGTGCATGTTGCTTCCTTCCATCGTTGTTCTCTTTTCTGTCGTCAATCCACGATAAACAGTGTCGCACCTTTGGGGGCGCTGGAGCGGTGCGCCTCGGCCCCGTCGGCCACCTGGTAACTCATGCCGGGAAGCAGCACAAACACACTGCCGTTGTCGAGTTCGGTGTGTAGTTCACCCGCCAGGCACAGCAGGATGTGGCCCTTGCTGCACCAGTGGTCGGACACGTAACCGGGCGTGTACTCGACCATGCGCACGCGCACCTCGCCAAACTGCTGCGTGCGCCAGAAGGCCTGGCCGGCCTGCGCCGGATGTTCGGTCTGCGGGATCGCCGCCCAGTCGGTGGTGCCAAAGGGGACATCGGTCATCTTCATGCGGCGGGCTCCAGACGGGCGGTGTGCACCGGCATCTGTTTGCCGATGAACACGGTGGCAATCACGGCCAGGGCAAAACCCACGGTGACTGCGTCCAGGCGCTCACCGAGCAGCGGCACCGCAAACAGCATGGACAAGAAGGGCTGGACCAACTGCACCTGGCTGACACGCACCGTGCCGCCCAGCGCCAGACCGCGGTACCAGGCAAAAAAGCCCAGCCACATCGAAAACACCCCGAGGTAGGCAAAGCCGGCCCAGGCGCTGGTCTTGATCGCCGCCTGGGGCCAACTCAGCAGCGCCAGCGGAAGTGTCAGGGGCAGGGAGATCAGCAGCGCCCAGCAGATCACATGTTCGGCCTGCATGTGCTGCGACAGCCGCGCGCCGTAGCCGTAACCGACGGCCGCGCACAACATGCCGGCCAGCAGCAGAAGGTCTGCGAAATGGATGGACAGGCCGGCGGCGCTGCCGGAGCGCAGCACGGCAAATACCACCACCAGCGCGCTGCCGAGGGCCGCGCAGAGCCAGAAACCGGCCGAGGGCCGCTGGCGGTGCAGCAGGGCGCCGACGGCGGCGGTGGCCAGCGGCAGCACACCGACGATCACGCTGGCATGCATGGCCTCGACATAACGCATGGCGATGGACGTGAACAGCGGAAAGCCGAATACGACGCCGCCGGCCGTGATGGCCAGCGGCAGCCAGTCCTGCCGCTGCGGCAGCGGTGCGCGTGTGGCGAGCAGAAACACGGCCGACAACGCGGCTGCGACCACGGCCCGGCCCAGCGCGATGAACACGCCCGACATCTGCGGCGCCTCGGGCGTGCCCACGGCCAGGCGCGTCATCGGCAGGGTCACGGCAAATATCACGATGCCCAGCAGGCCCAGCCACAGGCCCTTGTTGATCTGTTGCGGTGTCATAGGAAGAGCATCCAGACCGCGGTGGCCACCAGCACCGCCGCCATCGCGCGGTTGAACCAGACCAGACGACGGCCGCTGCCTGCGGGCCCGGACAGCCACTCGCGCAGCAGCGAACCGGCCAGCGCATAGAGCAGGTTGCTGGCAAAGGCATAGGCCAGCATCACCGGCAGCACCACGGCAAAACGCAGGCCGGGGTCGCTGCGCCCGGCGATCCAGCCGCTGACAATCGCCAGCGCCAGCATCCAGGCCTTGATGTTGACGAACTGCAGCGCCGCGCCCTGCCAGAAGCCGACGTTCATGCGTTCTGCGTCAGCCTCGCTGAGCTGACGCGAGCGTGCGATCTTCGAGGCCAGCCAGAGCAGGTAAACCACGCCGATCGCCTTGATCGCCAGGCCCAGCAGCGGAATCGCCAGCAGCAGCGCGCCCAGGCCCAGCGCACACAGGCTGAGCAGCACGCCCCAGCCGACCGGCACCGCGCAGACAAAAGGCATGGCACGGCGCAGGCCGTGGTTGGCCGCCAGTGCGGTGGACAGGGTGGTGTTGGGGCCGGGCGAGAAACTCATCGCCGTCGCCAGCACCAGCAGGGCTGTAAATTCTTGCCAATTCATGACCCAGACTTTATAGTTCAAGCCAGCACACTACCAACACAGTTGGAGTGACAAATTTTCAAACTGTGCTGGTCAAATTGTCAGCACACAGGACGCCGGTGTTGCCTTGCACCGGTGTCGCCGGGGTCCGCCATGTTGATGAAAACCGCTTCCCAGTCCCTGACCGAGCAGCTCAGCGCACGGTTTGCCGAGCGTATTCGCAGCCGCCTGCTGGCGCCCGGCGCGCGCCTGCCCTCGGTGCGCCTGTGTGCCGGGCAGCAGGGCGTCAGTGTGTCCACTGTGGTGGCGGCGTATGACCAGTTGCAGGCGCAGGGCCTGGTGGTGGCGCGACGGAACCGCGGGTTTTTTGTCCGCGATGCATCGTTCAATGCCGTCCCGGCGCCAGCCCATCCAGTGCAGGTTGCTACAAAAAAGGGAGCGACCGGGGCGCTGGAGGCCGACGCACCTGACACCTCGCCGCCGCTGAGCAGCTGGAGCACCGCGACCTGGATGGCGAGCCGGCAGGCGCCGGTGGATGCCACCGCGCTGATACGCGGCATGTTCCACAAGGTCAGCAACAAGCCGCAACCGGGCATGGGCGTGTTTCCGCCCGAGTGGCTGGAGACCAGCTTCATGCCGGCGGCGGTGCGCAGGGTCACCAGCGGCAGCGCGCTGCGCGAGTTTTCACTCAGTTATGGCGAACCCATGGGCGACAGCGGCCTGCGCCGCGCGCTCTCGCAAAAACTCAGCGCGCTCAATGTGCATGCGGTGCCCGAGCAGATCATCACCAGTGTGGGCGCCACCCATGCGCTGGACATCGTGAGCCGCACGCTGCTGCGCGCCGGCGACTGCGTGATGGTCGAGGAGCCCGGCTGGGCGGTGGAGTTTGCCCGGCTCGACGCGCTGGGCATGCGCATCCTGCCGGTGCCGCGGCGCGCCGACGGGCCGGACCTGGAGGTCATGGCGCAGTACTGCGCGCTGCACAGCCCGAAGCTGTTTGTCAGCGTCAGCGTGTTCCACAACCCGACCGGTTATTGCCTGGCGCCGGGCAGCGCGCACCGGGTGCTGCAGCTGGCCAACCAGCACAACTTCCACATCGTCGAGGACGACACCTACAGCCACCTGGCGCCCGAACATGCGACGCGGCTGTGTGCGCTCGACGGCCTGCAGCGCACGATTTATGTCAGTGGGTTTGCCAAGATCCTCGCGCCCGGCTGGCGCGTCGGTTTCATGGCCGCGCCGCCCGACCTGGTGGAGCGCCTGCTCGACACCAAACTGCTGGGCACGCTGACCACACCCGCGCTGCTGGAAAAAGCGCTGGCCTGGTGCATCGACCAGGGCCAGCTGCGCCGCCACGCCGAACGCATACGCACGCGGCTGGACGCGGCGCGCGCGCGCAGCGTCAAGCTGGCACTGGCGCACGGCTGCAGTTTTGCGGCGGAACCCGCCGGCCTGTTCGGCTGGGTGGAGACCGGGGTGGACACCGACGCGCTGGCGCAGCGCATGCTCGACGAGGGTTACCTGATCGCGCCCGGTGCGCTGTTTCACGCGGTGCGCAAGCCCAGCACCCTGATGCGCATCAACTTTGCGACGACGCAGGAGGCGGCCTTCTGGAAGGTGTTTGCGCGGCTGCGGGACAGCATGAAGTGAGCTGTCTTCAAGTCTTCATGTGTTTTTGGCCACCAGCCCTTGATGGACGGGCGCAAGCAGCTATTGAATCAATAGCAGTCCAGGCTGTCCGGGCCGGCCAGATGCAAGGAGCCCCTTCATGCTGATCGAGCCGCTCCGGCCTGTGCATGCGACCGACTACCGGGCGCTGATGCTCGAGGCCTATGCCCTGCACCCCGACGCCTTCAGCTCCAGCGTTGCCGAGCGTGCCGCGCTGCCGCTGTCGTGGTGGCAGTCGCGGCTCAGCGAGGAGCCGCTGGCCGCCGAGCGGGTGCTCGGTGTTTTTCAGGACGACCGGCTCGCTGGCGTCGCCGGCCTGTCGTTCGAGTCGCGCGAGAAGCTGCGCCACAAGGCCACCCTCTTCGGCATGTATGTGCCGGCCCGGTGCCGCCAGCAGGGGCTGGGGCGCCGGCTGGTGCAGGCCGTGCTGGCGCAGGCGGCCGGGCGCCTTGGCGTGCGCCTGGTCCAGCTCACCGTCACGCAGGGCAACGACGCGGCCTGCGCGCTGTATGCCAGCTGTGGGTTTGTCCCCTACGGTGTCGAGCCCTATGCCGTCGCTGCCGGTCCAGGCTACGTTGCCAAGATTCACATGTGGTGCAACATCGGGTTGCCCGATGTCCGCCCGTCCAGCCTCACCTGATTTTTCGGAAACACACCATGGCAAGCAAGAGCAACTGGTATTCGAACGCCGCCAAGGCTGCCTCGCGTTACGCCGGCCGACCGGCCACCTTTTTCATGGCGCTGCTGGTGATCCTCGCCTGGATCGTCACCGGCCCGCTGTTCGGCTTCAGCGACACCTGGCAGCTGGTCATCAACACCGGCACCACCATCATCACCTTCCTGATGGTGTTCCTGATCCAGAACTCGCAGAACCGCGACACGGAGGCGATCCAGATCAAGCTGGACGAACTGATACGCGCCACCCAGGGCGCCCATAACGCGCTGCTCGACCTGGAGGAACTGAACGAAGAGTCGCTGGACGCGTTCAGGACCCGGTACGGGGCGCTGGCGGCCGCCGCGCGCAAGGGGCTGCGCGACGGCCTGAGGGATACGGACACGCCGGAAGCCTGAGGGGGCCGGGCCGGCCATCCAGGGCCTGCTTGCCAGCCGGCATCAGCCGCCTTTCCGATGGTTTTTCCGGGCCAGAACACGCAAAATCGCTGAAGACGCGCTCGCCGGTGAGGTGAAGTTGGCAGCGAAGCCGCACCTGCATCCCGGCATCCGCCATCCGGATTGCGAGGAAGACCATGAATCAGCCAGTGCGCAAGATTAGAGAGATGAGCAGGTTCGCCGCCGGCGCCGCGCGCCCGACGCGTCGCCGCCGGTGGGCAGCGTGGTCCATGCTGCTGGTTGCGCTCCTGCCGGTCAGCTTGCTGGCGCAGCCGGCCTGCCCCGGCATCCACGTGAAGATTCTGGACATCCGCAGCAGCACAGGCGCCGTGGCCTGCGCGCTGTTCGAGTCGGCGGTGGGGTTTCCGACCGAATACCTGCACGCCGCCACCCAGATCATGGTCATCAAGGTCCGGGACCGGCAGGCACGCTGCGACTTTGAAGACATCGCGCCGGGAAGTTATGCGCTGGCCGTGGTGCATGATGAAAACATGAACGGCAAGCTGGATGTGAACTGGCTGGGCATCCCGGTGGAAGGCTACGGCTTTTCAAACGACGCCAGCGCCCTGCTCGGGGCCCCCTCGTTTGCGGCCGCCAGCTTTCCCTACGACGGGAAAAACCTGGAGATGACGGTCGGCCTGAAGTACTGACGGCGCCGGCCATCGGGCGACTGGCCGCCTGTGCCGCGGGAAAGCCGCGTGGCCGCTCAGAGCATCTCGTCGGGCGCCAGCGGTCCGATCAGCGTGAGCATGAGCTTGAGCCCCAGGCTCGCGTCCGGCTCCGTGCGCGAGTCTTTCAGCTGCGAACCTTGCGGCGCGCGCCAGACCAGCTGGCCGTTGTCCAGTTCGACCTTGTAGGCGCCCTTGGCGAGCGCCGGTTCAATCAGCCGGGTGGTGTCGGCCGAGAGTTTGCGGCTGCGGATCACCAGCGCCACCTCGCTGTTCTGCAGCTGGGAGCGCAGGTCCAGGTTCATGGACCCGATCACCAGCAGGCTGTCGTCCAGCACCACGATCTTGGCGTGCAGGCTGGCGCGTGAGCCGCCGGCCGAGCCGGTACTGCCGAGCGAGCTGAAGCCGCTCAGCGTGCCTTCCTGTTCGGCGCGCATTTCATAGAGTTCAATGCCCAGGCCCAGCAGGTCCTTGCGGTAGCGGGCATAACCGACATGGGCGGCAGGCGCGTCGTTGGACGCCAGCGAGTTGGTCAGCACCCGGATGCGCACGTTTTTTTGCCGGATGGCCGCGAACTGCTCCATCATGCGTTGGCCCGGCACAAAGTAGGGCGAAACGATCAGCAGGTCGCTTTTGGCCTCTGCCATCAGCTGCAGCAGGCCATCGACCGTGGTGTCCTGCGACGCTTCCACTTCATCGGCATCCGCGGCGATCTTGGAGGCCTTGTCGACCAGCAGCGTCGACGGCGCCCAGATCCATTCGAGCAGCGCCAGGTTGGTGCTGTCGGGCAAGGGCTCGGCCACGCTGACCGATCCGTCGAGCGCGGTGACCGTGCGCACGGCGGACTTCGCGGGTTTGTCCGGGGCCGCGCCGGTGGCATGGCCCCCTGCCGAAGTGCTGGTTTCGCCGTTGACGGGCGCGGCCTGGCCGGCCGGTGAGGCTGCTGCGGCTGCGGCCGGTCGCGGCTTCAGGGCCTCCAGCTGCGCGGCGGTCATCAGCGACTCCACCGGGTAGGCCAGCGGGTTGTTCCAGTACAGGTCAAAGCTGCGCGAGAGCTCGCGCACGATGCGCCCGGCCGCCAGCACATCGGCGTCGATGAAGTTGGTGGACTCGCCCTGGCCGAAATAGGTTTCACCGAGGTTGCGCCCGCCGGTGATGGCGACCGCGTTGTCGGCGACAAAAATCTTGTTGTGCATGCGCCGCTGGAGGCGGTCCATGTCCTTCAGCGAGCCGAGGATGCGGAAAAACAGCGATCCACGCCCGCCCGGCAGGGGATTGAACAGGCGCAGCTCGATGTTTTTTTCAAAAGCGAGTTTCAGCACCTGGGCATTTTTGCCGGCGGTGTTGAAGTCGTCGAGCAGGATGCGGATGCGCACGCCGCGCGCGGCCGCGGCGCGCAGCGCGTCAAACATCCGCAGCGTGGTCTCGTCGGCATGGATCGCGTAATACTGGATGTCCAGTGTTTTCTGCGCGGCATTGATCAGCGCCATCCGGCTGGTGAAGGCCAGTTCGGCACTGTTGACCAGCGCAAAGCCGGAATCATTGTGGGTTTCGGCCTGCGCAGCACGGGCCTGCACCGCCCGGCCGATGCGGGTTTCCGTCGGGTCGGCCAGGGCCGTCGAGACCGGCCGGTCCACCTCGCTGGGCAGCGAGGCGCAGCCGGTCAGCCACAGGCCCAGCATCAGCGCAGCGATCCAGCGCCAGGGGGCAACAAGCAGGCGGGCGGGAGGCGGCGTACGTGGGGGCATTGGCTCAGTTCTGGAGAATGCTGCCACTGTAGCGCAGGCTGCTGTTTCAAAGGGGGCTGCACGCCCCGACACCGGCGCGAAATCCTGTAGGTGTTTTACCCGACCCCCAGGGTGGCCCCGCTAACTGGACAGGACCTCCCAGCGCTGCAGCGCCGCCATCAGTTCTTCCTCGATCTTGGTGTTGCGGGCGTTCAGTTCGGCCGCACGTTTGGCGTTCGTGGTGTACAGCGTGCCGTCAAACAACTCCTGCTCGATCGCCTTCTGCTGCGACTCGAGCTGCTGGATCTGCGCCGGCAAGCCGTCGAGTTCGCGCTGTTCCTTGTAGCTGAGCTTCTTTTTTGATAGCGGCTCGCGCGCGTCCTTGCTGGGCTCCGGCGTGTTTTTGCCTGCATTTTTGGCGCTGGAGGCGGCCGCCGCGGCTGCTGCCTTGTTGCCACCGGTCAGCTGGGCCGCACGTTTGGACTGGGTGATCCAGTCCGTCACGCCGCCCTCGTACTCGCGCCAGAAACCCGGGTTGCCCGGCGTGCCCTCGTAGGCAATCGTGCTGGTGACCACGTTGTCGAGAAAGCGCCGGTCATGGCTGACCAGGAACACCGTGCCTTCGTAGTTCTGCAGCAGGTCTTCCAGCAGTTCCAGCGTGTCGATGTCCAGGTCGTTGGTCGGCTCGTCGAGCACCAGCACGTTGGCCGGCCGCGCGAACAGGCGTGCCAGCAGCAGGCGGTTGCGTTCGCCGCCGCTCAGGCTGCGCACCGGGGAGCGGGCGCGTTCAGGGCTGAACAGGAAGTCGGTCAGGTAACTCTTGACGTGTTTTTTCTGGCCATTGATCTCGACCCATTCGCTGCCGGGGCTGATGAAGTCTTCCAGCGTCGCGTCCAGGTCCAGCGCGTCGCGCATCTGGTCGAAGTAGGCCACCTGCAGGTTCGCGCCTTGGCGCACCTTGCCGGGCGGCAGGGTCACGTCGGGCTGCAACTCGCCGAGAATCAGCTTGAGCAACGTGCTTTTGCCGGCGCCGTTGGGGCCCAAGAGGCCCACCTTGTCGCCGCGCAGCAGGGTCGCGCTGAAACCGTTGACGATGATTTTGGAGGCCCCCGGGTGGCCAAAACTTTTCGTCACGTTGGTCAGTTCGGCCACGATCTTGCCGCTCTTGTCGCCGCTGGAGACGTCCAGGTTGACGCGGCCCACTGCATCGCGCCGCGCCGAGCGGTTGTCGCGCAGGGCTTCGAGCCGGCCGATACGCGCCACGCTGCGGGTGCGGCGCGCTTCCACGCCCTTGCGGATCCACACCTCTTCCTGCGCCAGCAGCTTGTCGGCCTTGGCGTTGATGACGGCTTCCTGCGCCATCTGCTCTTCCTTTTGCAGCAGGTACTGTGCAAAGTTGCCGGGGTAGCTGAGCAGCTTGCCGCGGTCCAGCTCGACGATGACGGTCGCGACCTGGTCCAGAAAGGCCCGGTCATGGGTGATGGTGATGATGCTGCCGTTGAAATTGACCAGCAACTCCTCCAGCCACGCGATCGAGTCGAGGTCCAGGTGGTTGGTCGGCTCGTCGAGCAGCAGCACGTCGGGCTTGGCGACCAGCGCCTGGGCCAGGGCCACGCGCTTTTTGGTGCCGCCCGAGAGCGAGCCGACGATGGCGTCCTTGTCCAGGTGCAGACGGTGCAGGGTTTCCTCCACGCGCTGCTCCCAGTTCCAGCCGTCCAGCGCCTCGATTTCCGACTGCAGGGCGTCCAGGTCGGTGTGTTCGTCGGCCGCCAGATACAGCTCCACCACATGCCGGGTCCTTGCCAGCCCTGCGCTGGCAGCTATGAAAACAGTAGCGTGCGGGTCCAGGCTGGGCTCCTGCGGCACGTAGGCGATGCGCAGGTTCTGCTGCAGCTGCAAGGTGCCGTCATCGGGCTTTTCCAGGCCCGCGAGGATTTTGAGCAGGGATGATTTGCCCGTCCCGTTGCGGCCGATCAGGCCAATGCGCTGGTTCGGTTCCAGTGAAAAATCTGCGTGGTCCAGCAGTGCGACGTGCCCAAAAGCGAGTTGAGCGTCAAGAAGGGTAATTAATGCCATGTTGTCAGGGATTATCCGGGTGCGCCATTTCGCATGCTGGTTTTCGGGCTTTGGGAGATGGGGGCCGGCTGGCTATAGTGCAAGGGACATCAGCGGCGGGCGGCCGTTTGCGCCGTGCCTGCCCGCCACCACCGGACCTTTTATGGAACTACTCATCAACGGCCAGGCCGTGCAGGTGGACGCCGACCCGGCCATGCCGCTGCTCTGGGTGCTGCGCGACCTGCTCAACATGACAGGCACCAAGTTTGGCTGCGGCGTGGCGGCCTGCGGCGCCTGCACCGTGCGGGTGGATGGGCAGGCGGTGCGCGCCTGTGTCACGCCGGTGGCCACCCTGGCCGGCAAGCGCATCCAGACCATCGAGGCGCTGGGCACGCCCGCCAGGCCGCACGCGCTGCAGCAGGCCTGGATCGCCGAACAGGTGCCGCAGTGCGGTTATTGCCAGTCCGGCATGTTGATGGCGGCGGCAGCCCTGCTGGAAAAGACGCCGAAACCGACCGACGCCGACATTGATGCGGCCATGACCAACATCTGCCGCTGCGGCACCTACCAGCGCGTCCGCCTGGCGATCAAGCGCGCCGCAGGCATGGGCGTGACCCGGGCGCCGGTGAAGAAGCGTTCATGAAAAGGCGGACCTGGCTGCTCAGCGCGGCGGGCGCTGCCGGTGCCCTGATTGTGGGCTGGGGCGCGCTGCCACCACGCTCGCGCACCGGTTCCGGCCGGCTTTGGCCGCCGGCCGACGGGGAGGTGGCGCTCAACGGCTGGATCAAGATTACCGCCGACGGTTCGGTGGTGCTGGCCATGGCGCGCAGCGAGATGGGCCAGGGCGTTCACACGGCCCTGCCCATGCTGGTGGCCGAGGAACTGGATGTGCCGCTGTCGCGTGTCCATCTTGAGCAGGCCGGCGCCGACAGCATTTACGGCAATGTGGCGATGCTGGTCGCCGGCCTGCCTTTTCATCCCTTCGAGCTCGAAGAGCGCCCGCTCAAGGTCAGGGCGGGCGAATGGGTGGTCCGCAAGCTGGCGCGGGAGCTGGGCATCAACGCCACCGGCGGCTCAAGCAGTGTGGCCGACGCCTGGCTGGTGCTGCGCACGGCCGCCGCCACCGCGCGCGCCTCCCTGCTGGGGGCGGCGTCGCTGCAGTGGCGCCTGCCGGTGGCCGAGTTTTCGGTCAGCAACGGCGTGATTTCGCACCCGTCGGGCAAATCCGCTCATTACGGTGAGCTGGCCCGTTTTGCCGCCGCCACGCCGCCGGGCAGCGTGACACTCAAGGCGCGCAAGGACTGGAAGGTGATTGGCCGGAACGCAGAGCGCAAGGACGTTCCCGCCAAGGTCGACGGCACGGCCCGCTTCGGGCTCGATGTGCGTTTGCCCGGCATGCTTTACGCGGCGATCCGCCTGTGTCCCATGCTGGGCGGTGCACCGGGGTCTATTGATGTGAACGCAGCGCTGGCCATGTCGGGGGTGGAGCGCCTGGTGCGCCTGCCCGCTTATGCCGGCTCCACCGCGGGCTTTGCCGTCGTGGGGAAAAGCTGGTGGCAATGCCAGCAGGCGGCGCAGGCGGTGCCGGTGGACTGGCAGCAGCGACCCGCCGGCGCCCTTGACTCGCGCCAGATCGGGCGCGCGCTGGAAGCGGCGCTCCAGGGGGAAGACGGGCAAGACAGTAAAGAGGGCTTCACCTTTTACGAAAAGGGCTCGGTGGCCCAGGCCGAGGCGGGCGCCGCGCGCACGCTGGAGGCGCTGTATCGCGCACCCTATCTGGCGCACGCCACGCTGGAGCCCATGAACTGCACCGCCCAGGTCCGGGACGGCAAGGTGTTGCTCTGGGTGCCGACCCAGGTGCCGCAGATGGGTGCGGCGATCGCGGCGCGGGTGGCTGGCGTGGCGCTGGAAGATGTCAGCGTCACCGTCACCCTGCTGGGAGGCGGCTTTGGCCGCCGGCTGGAGGTGGACTACATCGCCCAGGCGGTCCGGGTGGCCCTGGAGTGCGGCGGCCGCCCGGTCCAGCTGAACTGGTCCCGGGAGGAGGACACCACCCACGACTTCTACCGGCCCATGCAGGTGGCCAGGCTGGTGGCGGCGATTGACGCCCAGGGCCAGCCGGTCAGCCTGCGGATCCGGTCGGCTGGCGACGCCATCACGCCGCGCTGGCTGGAACGCGGTGCGCCCGCGCTGGCCGGGCCGGTCGATACGCCCGACAAAACTACGGCGGAGGGCCTGTTCGACCTGCCTTACGGCTTTGCCCACCAGCACATGTCGCATGTGGCCACCCGCAACAGTGTGCCGGTGGGGTTTTGGCGCTCGGTCGGCCATTCGCACAATGCCTTCTTCTCGGAATGTTTTATCGACGAGCTGGCGCTTGCGGTGCAGCAGGACCCGCTGGCCCTGCGCCGGCAACTGCTCAGGGAGGCTCCGCGCTACCTGGCCGTGCTGGAGATGGCTGCGAGCCAGGCCGGCTGGGGTGGGAAACTGCCCCCGGGGCGGGCCAGGGGCATCGCACTGCATGAATCTTTTGGCTCCATCGTGGCGCAGGTGGCCGAGGTCTCGCTGGTTAATGGTCAGGCGCGGGTGCACCGGGTTGTGTGTGCGATTGATTGCGGTACCGTGGTCAACCCCGGCATCGTCGCCCAGCAGATGGAAAGCGCGGTGGTGTTTGCGCTCACCGCCGCCTTGTACGGCAAGGTGGACATCCACGACGGCGTGGTGCAGCAGAAGAACTTCCCCGACTACCCGATGCTGCAGCTGGCGCAGGCGCCTCTGGTTCAGACCCATCTGGTGGCCAGCACACGGCCGCCCGGCGGAGTGGGGGAGCCGGGCGTGCCTCCGCTCGCGCCCGCCGTGGCCAACGCGCTGTTTGCACTGACCGGCACGAGGTTGCGGTCCCTGCCGCTGGTTCTCTAGTTCCACCTGGCGTGGGGGAGGCGGTCTCGGGCGGGGAGGGTGTGAAGGCACGGGCTCACAGTGCGTTTTTCAACATCTTTTCTCGCCACCCCCGAAAAACAGTGCTATAATCGATGGCTCTGCTGATGAAACAGCGAGTCGCCAAAGGCGGCTCCAGTCAGAAGGCAGAGAAAAAAAGCTTCAAAAAAGTTTGACTGTGACGAAAAATCCGGTATATAATTTGAGGCTCAGCTGATTACAGCTAACGGCGAAAACGAAGCAGCGAAAGCGGTGACGAAAGTAGTCAGGATCATTAAAAATTTACAGCCGATAAGTATGGGCGTTTGAAGGCGATTGCCAGGCGAAGTCAGTGTTAAAGCTGATCAGCCAGGTCTTCTGACCTTAAACGCTCATAGAGATAGAAAATGTGAAATCGTCAAGATTTCTCATCAATTCCGTTTTTATGAGTTTCTTCCCGCAGTCAAATGCGGGGAGTTGAAAATTATTGCAGTGATTAAACTAAAGAGTTTGATCCTGGCTCAGATTGAACGCTGGCGGCATGCCTTACACATGCAAGTCGAACGGTAGAGTAGCAATACTCGAGAGTGGCGAACGGGTGAGTAATATATCGGAACGTGCCCAGTCGTGGGGGATAACGTAGAGAAATTTACGCTAATACCGCATACGATCTAAGGATGAAAGCGGGGGATTCGCAAGAACCTCGCGCGATTGGAGCGGCTGATATCAGATTAGGTTGTTGGTGAGGTAAAAGCTCACCAAGCCGACGATCTGTAGCTGGTTTGAGAGAACGACCAGCCACACTGGGACTGAGACACGGCCCAGACTCCTACGGGAGGCAGCAGTGGGGAATTTTGGACAATGGGCGAAAGCCTGATCCAGCAATGCCGCGTGCAGGAAGAAGGCCTTCGGGTTGTAAACTGCTTTTGTACGGAACGAAAAGGCTCTTTCTAATAAAGAGGGCCCATGACGGTACCGTAAGAATAAGCACCGGCTAACTACGTGCCAGCAGCCGCGGTAATACGTAGGGTGCGAGCGTTAATCGGAATTACTGGGCGTAAAGCGTGCGCAGGCGGTTCTATAAGACAGATGTGAAATCCCCGGGCTCAACCTGGGAATGGCATTTGTGACTGTAGAGCTAGAGTACGGTAGAGGGGGATGGAATTCCGCGTGTAGCAGTGAAATGCGTAGATATGCGGAGGAACACCGATGGCGAAGGCAATCCCCTGGACCTGTACTGACGCTCATGCACGAAAGCGTGGGGAGCAAACAGGATTAGATACCCTGGTAGTCCACGCCCTAAACGATGTCAACTGGTTGTTGGTCCTTCACTGGATCAGTAACGAAGCTAACGCGTGAAGTTGACCGCCTGGGGAGTACGGCCG
>NZ_CALRVW010000041.1:0-21633 GCF_943371715.1 Polaromonas sp. YR568
GTAAGCGTCTGCTCTGCACCCTCTTGAGAGTGGGCTAAGTATTGTCCAAGATGGTGCCCACCAAGTAGTAGAAGGTGGGCACCATGTCAGAGCTGGTTGAGGGGTCGAGAGTTGTAAAGATTGGGCCCACGGGCAGGCCCGTGTACGCACGTGCATTCAGGCAGGCGGTGGTCCAGAAGTGCGCGCGGCCTGGAGCATCTGTGGCGGCAGTAGCACTGGCCAACGGGCTCAATGCGAATCTGGTGCACAAGTGGTGCACCAAGTATGGGCACACCCGGTCGAGCGATGCGGCAACGCCTACCCTGTTGCCGGTGTCGGTGACTGCGCAGGCGGTGATGCGCCAAGCAGGGACGTCCCCGGTGCCAACGCGCAGGAGTGGCGGCGTCATTGAGATCGACATTGGCGCAGCGCGAATTCGTCTGCGCGGCGAGATTGACGAGACAAACGTGCGCCTGGTAGTTGCCGCCTTGATGAGCGCTGCCAAGTGATCGAAGGGTTCGGCCTGCCGGGCGGCACGCGCGTGTGGATCGTTGCGGGCCACACCGACATGAGGAAGGGCTTTAACGGGCTGTCGGCGCTGGTGCAGACCGCGGTGGCGGCCAACCCCTTCTGCGGCCACGTCTTCGTGTTCCGCGGCCGGCGCGGCGACATGCTCAAGGTACTGTGGTTTGATGGTCAGGGCTTGCTGCTGTTGGCCAAGCGGCTGGAGCGCGGCCGCTTCGTCTGGCCGCAGGCCCAGTCGGGCAAGATCTGCCTCACACCAGCGCAGCTGTCGATGCTGCTTGAGGGCATCGACTGGCGCATGCCGGCGCGCACCGACCGGCCCGCTCTGGCGGCCTGACCACTGTATGAGGTCACCGCAAAAATAACCTGCTTACGAAGGGGTAGGTAGCGCAAACAGGCCGTTCGCGATGGCATAGTTGAGGCTGTGCCTGACACCACCAAAACGCCCCATACGGTCGATTCGCTCTTGCGAGTCGTTGAGGCGCGCGACGCTGAGGTGGCGCTGCTCAAGCTGTTGGTAGACAAACTCAAAGTGCAGTTGCTGCGCCAGATGCGGGCCCGGTTTGGTTCGTCCAGCGAGCAGCTGGATGACCCGCAAATCGCTCTGATCGAGGGTGGACCACTGTGTGAAATGTCGTCAGTTGCGAAGGTGGCACCCGAACGGGACGCGGCCAACAGTGAAGGCTTTGATCGAAGCTTGCCAGCGCACCTTCCTCGAGACAACCGGATCTACCGGCCCGAGGCGTCGCACGGACATCGCGATGCTGCGGGCCAGGCTTGCGGCTGCGCGGCCTGTGGAGGCCGGCTGCGTCAGATCGGCCAGGACGTTAGCGAGCAGCTGGAGTACGTGCCGTCTCGCTTCAAGGTGATACGCCACGTGCGCCCCAAGCTGGCCTGCGTGGCTTGCGAATCGATCTTCCAGGCTGCGGCGCCGAGCCGGCCGATCGCCCGTGGCATCGCTGGGCCTGCACTGCTGGCGCATGTGTTGGTGAGCAAATATTGCGACCACCAACCCCTGTACCGCCAAAGCGGCATCTACGCGCGTGAGGGGGTGCAGATCGAGCGCTCGACCATGGCTGGCTGGGTTGGACAAAGCGAGAAGCTGCTCGACCCATTGATCGCGGCGCTGGGGCGCTACGTGCTGGCGGGATCCAAGCTGCACGCCGACGACACGCCGGTGGCGGTGCTGTCGCCTGGGCGTGGCCGAACCAAGACCGGGCGTCTGTGGGTGTATGTACGAGACGACAGATCCTCGGGAAGTCCTGAAGCGCCGGCTGCGTGGCTGCGCTACTCGCCCGACCGCAAGGGCGAGCATCCCCAGGCCCACCTGAAGGGTTTCAAGGGTGTGCTGCAGGCCGATGCGTATGCGGGCTTTGCCAAGCTCTATGCCAGCGGGGACATCATCGAGGCATCGTGCTGGGCTCACGCGCGCAGGCCCTTCTGGGATCTGCACGAGAGCCAGGGCCGTGTGGCGGGCTCGGTGGCCGAGCAGGCGCTGCGACGCATTGGTGCGCTGTACGCGATCGAGGTGGACATCCGGGGCAGCCCTGTCGATGAACGCTGCCGCCAGCGCCAGGCTCGGGCCGGACCGCTGCTGGAGGAGCTATTTGCCTGGATGGGCCAGATGCTCGCTCAGGTGTCGCTCAAATCGGAGCTGGGTCGCGCGATCGGCTACACCTTCACACGGCTGAGATCGCTCACGCGTTACCGCGATGACGGCCGTATCGAGATTGACAACAACGCTGCTGAGCGGGCATTGCGCGGCGTCAGCCTGGGCAGGAAGAACTTCATGTTCATGGGTTCGGACGCAGGGGGCGAGCGGGCCGCTGCGATCTACAGTCTGGTGGAGACGGCCAAGCTCAACGGACTTGACCCCGAGGCTTACCTGCGCGATGTGCTCGGGCGCATCGCCGACCATCCGATCAACCGCATCGACGAGTTGCTGCCGTGGAACATCGGCCGACACGCCGAAGACCAACGACAAGCAGCTTGAATATGGCGAGCAAGGTTCAACGAATCAAGGCACCAGTGGCGATCCTGCAGTTGCACATCGAATTGCGTGGCACCAAGCCCAAGGTCTGGCGCCGCGTCCTGGTGCCAGAGACGATCACTCTGGCCAAGTTGCACCTCGTCATCCAGGCCGCCTTCGGCTGGGGCCACTCGCATCTGCACGAGTTCATCGCTGGCGATGGCGAGCGCTATGGCACGCCAGATCCGATGTACGACGATCCTGGCTCGATCACCAGTGAGAGCACGCGACTGACCACCGCCCTGAACCGGTCGACGTTGAGCTACGTCTACGACTTCGGGGACTATTGGGACCACCGCATCAAGGTCGAGAAGAAGATTGCACCGATTCCGGAGTTCATGCTCCCGTTCTGTGCTGGTGGTGCCTGTGCAACGCCGCCCGAGGATTGCGGAGGCGTGCCGGGTTATGCTGAGTTCGTGCGGGCCATGGCGAACCCTGACGATCCCGAGCACGACGAGCTGGTCGAATGGATCGGCACCGATGCCTGGGACCCTTTAGCCTTCGACACCATCGAGATCAACGACCGGCTCGGCGAGATCAAGGTCTGAGCGGCAATGGCCTGGACGAACTATATCGAGGCCTTGATCGAGGACGGCGGCGACATCACGATCGGTGCGCTGCCGCCGCACAAGTGCGTCGCTACAGCCGCCGATGCCAGCAACTGCCTAGCCATGCTCGTACGTCGCGATGACGAGAGCCTCAACGCCCTGCTTAAACGCCTGGACAAGGCCATCGGCCTGGCTTGGTCAAATGACACGTTCGTCGACGAGGTCAACGAAGGTGTGAGCGACCTGCTTTAGCTCCTTCATCGATCCGGCGTCAAGAGGGGTATTGAGAGGACGCTTACACTTCTACCGCAGCCCGGGCGGCAGCTTTGGCATCACCACGCCCATCAATGGCGAAGCGGCCTGTCATGGCAACGGCAGCACCATCGGTTTCAAGATGGAGTCGCCCGAGCAGGTCGATGCGTGGCATGCGGCTGGTGTGGCCAACGGCGGCACGACGTGTGAAGACCCGCCCGGCATTCGCGACGGTTCGGTGGGCCGGCTTTACCTGGCTTACCTGCGCGACCCGGACGGCAACAAGCTTTGCGCGCTGCACCGGCCGGCTTGACCGGCAGCCACAACTAATCTGTCAGCCAACCAAGGAGGAACGCCATGACCCGCCAATTTCTGTCCATCTGCCTGCTCGCCCTGCTGCCCCTGCTCGCCCACGCGGAGCTGAAAGACGAGAACCTCGTCCACGGCCTGCCCCCGGGCTACAAGATCGACTTCCAGGCCCGCAAGGGCAACATGATCATGACCGAGATGGTGCCGCAGGCCGAGTCGGTGAAGAACTGGACCGAGATGCTGACGAGTCAGATTTTTCTGGGGCTCAAGACGGCCACGCCTGATGGTTTTCGGGCCTTCATGCAGCAGACCTGGGCCGCCTCCTGCAAGGGCGCGGAGTTTGCCACCGTGGCCAGCGGCCAGGAGAACGGCTACCCGTTTGCGGTGTGGATCCAAGCCTGCCCGCTGAACACCAGTACCGGCAAGCCGGAGCACACCTTCTTGAAGGCCATCAAGGGCAACGACAGCTTTTATGTGGTTCAGCGCGCGTTCAAGTCCAACCCCACCAGCGAGCAGGTGACTGCGGCCACGGAGCATTTGCGCAGCGTCACCGTGTGCGACTCGCGCCTGCCAGACCGCCCCTGCATGAAGGTGGACAAGCCGGCGCAATAACGCGCGAAGCCCTGCGCGGGCAGAGACACGGCGACTCCAGCACTTTGAGCGCCTTGGTGGCTCCCGACCCACCGCGCCCGCCCACTGCGAAGCGGGTTCATGGATTGCGGGTCAAGCCCGCAATGACAGATCAAGAGTCGGATGCGTTTTATTCGCCGCGTTATGTGCGGCGAATGGTGCGCAAGTGCACTCAAGTACCATGCGCCTTGACCCTGGGCTTGACCCCATTCACCTGACACGCTGCCGGACGCCTCGTGCGCTGTTGCCGTCGCGCAGCCTGCTGCCGGCCTGCACAAGAAAGAAGAGCGAAGCGCATGAAATCTGCAAGTGACTCATGGTTCGACGAAGCGTACTACCAGCGCTATTACTTTGACGAGAAGACCGGCGTGGTGGACCCGGCGCATGTGGAGCGCCTGGGCAACTTTGTGTGCAGCTACCTCAAGTACCTGCGCGTGCCGGTGTCGCGGGTGCTGGACATGGGCTGCGGCATTGGCGTGTGGCGCGAGATTGTGGCCACGCACTTTCCTGATGCGAGTTACCACGGGGTGGAGTACAGCGCCTACCTGTGCGAACGGTATGGCTGGGAGCGTGGGTCGGTGGTGGACTACACCGCTGCCGAGCCCTTCGACCTGGTGATCTGCCAGGCCGTGCTGACCTACCTGAACCCGGCGGACCTGAAGCGTGCGCTGCACAACCTGGGCCGCCTGTGCCGGGGCGCGCTGTATGTGGAGGCCGCCACGCGCGAAGACTACGAGCGCGACGTCATCGACGATGAACTGGCCGACCCGCGCCTGTTTCGTCACCCGGCGCAGCTGTACCGCCGCGGGCTGCGCGAGGGCCTGATCGAAATTGGCGGCGGTGTGTGGCTGAGCCGGCAGCTCGATGTGCCGCTGTTTGAACTTGAATGCGTGGACAGCCGCTGAGAAGGGCTGAGTGCTGTCCAGCTACCCCGGCGGCCGGCTGACCCCGGCCAGCGCAGGGGCACCGTGACGCCACGCGCCCTCCCGACCTATGGTTTCGCGGGTTGCAGGCCCTTGGCTTCCACCTGAAGCACGCCGTTGCTGGTGGCTCTCAGCTTGAAGGCGTTGTCGATGCCGCCAATGAAGAAGCCCGTGCCGACAAACACGACATCGGTCCCGGACACGGTGACCTGTTCGGGCTCGAGGTTCAAGGCCCCGTAAATCAGCAGGTAGCGTTCGTTCTGGTTGGAGGGGTTGATGAAGATCGTCTTCTCATACCCATGGCCGCGCTTTTTCATGCCGGTGTGGGGGTACACCCTGAGGGGCGAAAAGTCAGCATCCAGCGTTTCAATGCGCATGGCGATGTGCGTGAGTTCTTTGCCTTTACCTGCGCCGCCAGCCAGGGGAAGGCTGGTGATGCTGACGCCATATGTTTTCGTGTAGGCCGGAAGCTCCAGCAACAACAGCGCCTGTGCGCCTTGTCCAAAGTCATGAGCGGGGGATTTTTCGTCCAGCCTCAACTCGGTTTTTTCAAGCGGAAGGGGCACCCTGGCCAGCGTTTTCAATTGCTGGCAACAGGGCGCCGTGCCCTGCGCGGAGGGGGCCGCGGTCTGGGTGGCAAGCGGCGCAGCGTCTTGCGCGTTGCCCACCAGATGAACAGCGGCCAGGCAAGCTGCCGCCGCCAGACGGATGAAGGGATCGCGCATGGGTTGAGGCGTCAGTGATCGAACTTACTTTTTCAGATCAGCCACGATCTGCTTGACCAGAAGGTCGACGCTGGCCGTCAGGCAGGTTCTGGTTTTTTCGATGTCGGCCACCAGTTTGTCGATGTCGCTGAATTTGCAATCGGCTGCGGCTTCAATATGCACGACGTCCTTGTTGCCGGCGTTGTAACCGTAGTGGTAGACCTCTCTGTACAAAAGCGCCTTGGATTTGCTGTCATTGAGCTCAGCGGTCATGACCACAAAAGGAAAGTACGCGGTCGATGCGCCTGCTGCAAGATACGCCGCCTCGATGTTCAGCTGCAGAAACGCGTCCTGCCCTGTCGTCACGCGCTCGGTCTCTTTCACGGCCGCAGGCTTGGCGCCGCGTTTTAACGGCACGGTGACGACTTCATACCCGAGCTGCCGCAGGCCAGGCAGGGCTTTGGCATAGAAGTCGGAGGTGATTTTTGTTTTCCTGGGGTCCAGCAGGTCGTTGAGTTTTTTGGTTTTGCTGGCGGTATCGGCGGCCGTGATGGCTGCACCGATCAACCCGAAACTCATGCCCGGGTGATTGACGACGCGGGCCGGATACTCGTCCTGGTCATCCCACTGCTGAACGGCAATTTTTTTGATTCCAGAAGAGGCTTCACCATTAAAAGCCTGCTTCTCCATTCGGGTGGCGCAGCCAGTGAGCAGCAGCGCGCCGAACAAGACGGCCAGACACGCACAGCGGTTGATCAACGAGTTTGTCATGAGGTCCCCCCAAAGAATAGTTATACGATTTGTGACCTGAGCAGTTTAGGCGTGCAAAGGACACACAGGCCCTGACATCACACACTGACGAACACTCGTTGATGCAAATGTCTTTGTTGCACAACACCTGCAGACCCCTTGTTTACTTGTCCAACTTCATGACCGATGCCTTCTATACATTCGGGCAATGCAACATGCGGGACCTGCACACGTCAGGCCTTTGAAGTTGATGCACAAACCTGCTGAACTTTTTGCTTAACGGCGGTCCATCCTTTAACATCCACCGATACCTTTTCGCCTACTCGGGCACCTCACGGAGACAACATCAATGTTCAGTCATGTCATGGTCGGCGTCAGCGACCTCGAAGCCTCGAAGAAGTTTTATGACGCGGTGCTCGGCACCCTGGGTGTCGCGCCCGGCGTTGCCAACAAGAACCGCTATTTCTACCGCAGCCCCGGCGGCACCTTCGGCATCACCACGCCCATCAACGGCGAGCCGGCCTGCCATGGCAACGGCAGCACCATCGGTTTCAAGCTGGACTCTGCGGAACAGGGCGACGCCTTTCATGCGGCCGGCCTGGCCAACGGCGGCACCACCTGTGAAGACCCGCCGGGCGTGCGCGAAACTCACCCGGGCAAGCCTTACCTGGCCTACCTGCGCGACCCGGACGGCAACAAGCTTTGCGTGATTCACCGGCCGGCCGCATAAAGCTGCACAGGCCCGCATAGGCCTATATCGAGGCCGGCGCTTACGCCCTTTGCGCGAAGCGCTGCGACAGCAGAAATTCGACGAAGGTGGCGGTGTTGAGCGCCAGCCATTGGCGCGCCGGGTAAACGGCGTAGATGGCGGGGCCGGGCGGCAGGCTGTGCTCGGGCAGCAGCTCGACCAGGGCGCCGCTGGCCAGTTCCTGCTCGACCAGCAGCCGGTCGATCAGCGTGATGCCGGCGCCGCTGCAGGCGGTGGCGGCCAGGGCCATGCCGTCGTTGACGTGGATGCGTCCCTTGACCCGCACCTGCGTGGTGACGCCGCCGGTGGTCAATGACCACTCGTCGTAGACGCGGTTGCCGCGTGTCCACAGCAGGCATTCATGCTGCGTCAGGTCGTCGGCGCTGTGCGGCATGCCGGCACGCGCCAGGTAGGCCGGCGCGGCCACCAGGGCGCGGGGGTTGTCGGCCAGCTTGCGCGCCACCAGGGTAGAGTCGTCCAGATGCGCGACGCGGATGGCCACGTCGATCTGCTCGGCGATCAGGTCGGTCATGCGGTCTTCCACCAGCAGCGTCACTTCCACCAGCGGATGGCGGCGGGTGAACTCGGTGATCAGCGGCACCAGATGGCGCTGCCCGAGCGGGCGCGGGCAGGCCACGCGCAACGGCCCGCGCACCTCCTGCTGGAACTGACCAGAGATCTGCGCCACGTTGCCCAGCGCCCGGTCGATCTGCTGGGCCTCCACCAGCAGCAGCTTGCCAACTTCGGTGAGCATGAGCTTGCGCGTGGTGCGCTGGATCAGGCGCGCGCCCAGCTCGGCCTCCAGCCGCGCCAGCTGGCGCGAAAGCACCGACTTGCCGCAGCCCAGCCGGACGGCGGCCGCGCTGATGCTGCCGGCGCTGACGATGGCCGAGAAGGTGGTGAGGAGTTGGGGGTTGAGCATGGGGCGGGCAGGGTGACGGGCGGCCGGCGCTTGATTGTTGCTGAAATTGCAACTCAATTGTGCTTTATTGGGGCTTCCAAAGCAACAACACAGTCCTTACATTCAGTACAAGCGCGCCCGGCGCGGCGCCGCTATCAACCAAGGACTTCTTTTACATGACTTCATCTGCCACCCTGACCGCCCCCGTTTCCACGGCACCTTCGACCGAGATGCCCTCGGACGCGCTGATCGAGCGCCTGCAGTGGCGGTATGCCGCCAAGAAGCTGGACCCGGCCAAGGCGGTGCCGCAGGCCAAGGTGGAACGGATTCTGGAGGCCGCGCGCCTGGCGCCCACCTCCAGCGGCCTGCAGCCCTACGAGATCATCATGGTGAGCAGCAAGGAGGTGCGCGAGCGCATCAAGCCGATCGCCTGGAACCAGGGTCAGATCACCGACGGCTCGCACCTGCTGGTGTTTGCCGCCTGGGACAACTACACGGCCGATCGCATCAACATGATGTTCGACCTGACCAACAGCGTGCGCGGCGCGACCAACGAAGGCTGGGAGAACTACCGCAACATGCTGCTGGGCATGTACCCGCAGCGCGAGGCAGAGCTGAACTTCCAGCACGCCGCGCGCCAGGCCTACATCGGCCTGAGCGCCGCCATGATGGCCGCCGCCTTTGAAGAGGTGGATTGCACGCCGATGGAAGGCTTCGACGCGAACGCGCTGGACGAGATCCTGGCCCTGCGCGCCCGCGGCCTGCGCAGCGTGGCCATCTTGCCCCTGGGCTACCGCGAGGCCGACAAGGACTGGCTGGTGAACCTGGTCAAGGTGCGCCGCCCGCGCGAGCAGTTCATCACCGAAGTCTGATCAACGCGGGGGCATGACAGGGCAGGCTGCAGGGCTCCCGCTGCTACAGTCCTTCCCATGCTTCGCCCTTGCGCTTCACACGCACTTCCCCATGCGGTCAGCCGCCTGCGCAGCGCGCGGCTGGCCCGCAGCGCCAAGCCGTTTCTGGCGCGCGGCGGCCCGCGTGGCGAGCGCTGCACCGGCTGCCGGCTGATTTCCAGCCACTGCCTGTGCGCCCTGCGTCCGGCCGTGGCGGTGCGCGCCGGCGTATGCCTGCTCATGGCCGACATCGAGCCGCTCAAGCCCAGCAACACCGGCTGGCTGATCGCCGACGTGGTGGCCGACACCTTTGCCTTCAGCTGGGCGCGCACCGAGGTCGATCCCGCGCTGCTGGCCCTGCTGGCCGATCCGCAGTGGCAGCCTTACCTGGTGTTTCCGGCGGAGGCGGTGGAGGGTGGCCGGCCAGTGACAGGCGAGCTGCCGGCCGGGGCGGCCAATGGAAAGCGCCCGCTGTTCGTGCTGCTGGACGGCACCTGGTCCGAGGCCAGCCGGATGTTCCGCAAAAGCCCCTACCTCGACGCGCTGCCGGTGCTGAGCCTGCAACGCGAGCAACTGTCGAACTACAAGCTGCGCCGCTCGCAGCGCGACGAGGCTTTCTGCACCTCGGAAGTGGCGGCGCTGTGCCTGGCGCTGGCCGGCGAGGCCCATGCGGCGCAGACGCTGGAGGCTTACCTGGACGTGTTCACCAACCATTACCTGCACGCCAAGCAGCAGCAGCCCGTGGATGCAGGCGACGCCGCGCATCTGCGGCTGCAGGCGCTGGCGGCCCTGTAACGCTCTTTTTTTGATAGCTGCTGGCGCCTACTCCAAAAGGGCCGGGGGCCGATTTGGCGTGAAGGTTTGCGGCAAACGACCGAGGCGCGACAATGGAGCCCAGCACGCCCGGCTAGGAGCCTGGGCGGCAGAAGGCGTCGAAGCGAAAAGTGGCCCCGGCGAGGACAGTTTTTGCCGGGTTTGCAGCGCCATAGCCGTAGCTATGGGGCAAAAACCCGGTGAAAAATGGACCGCCGCGGTCGCTTTGCAGCCGACGTCCCTTCTGCCGCCCAGGCTCCTGGTGCCCGCACCGGCCCGGCGTCACCCCCACCTCAAGAGCCCCACCATGACCGACGACCTGAACCGAAAAACCGAATTGAAGAAGATGGAGCTGTGCGACTCGTGCGCCGGCATCCAGCGCAACTGGCGCAAGGCCCCGGGGCACCCGGAGTTGGTGCAGGGCGCCAACCGCCAGGAAAGGCGCGGCGGCGCGCTGGTCACCGTCACCAAGTACCGCTGTGACCGCTGCGGCACGGCGTGGGAGTACGAGAACGACAAGGCCAACCTCAAGGCGGGCTGGTCGGTGGTGGGGCGTTAGGCGCGCCGAATACTCCTGTTTTGATAGCTGCTTGCGCACATGGAATAAGGGCTGACGGCCTATTTGGCTTGAATGCTGTGCGTTAGCCTGAAAACTGTTCGCTTGAACCGTTCGCCCTGAGCTTGTCGAAGGGGCCGCCGTCAAACTCTGGACAGGCTTCGACAGGCTCAGCCCGAACGGAGACTGCGGCTTCAATGAACAGCATCGAACCTAGCCTGCCAACCTTCAAGCGCCCATAAAAAAAGACAGGCATTGCCTGTCTTTTTTGTTTTGGCTCGCGCGGCTGCTGGCAGCCGCTGCGTAGCAATTACTTGCTGCCGGCGGCTTTCACGTCGGCCTTGGCTTCTGCCTTGACAGCGCCGGTTTCCACTTTGGCGGTGGCCTTGTCGGCTGCAGCGTTGGCCTTGACGGTTTCCACTTTGGCGTCGGCCTTGATGATGGTCTTGTCGGCCTTGGCGTCAGCATTCACGATGGCTTTTTCAGCTTTGGCGGTGGCCTTGGCTTTGTCATCTGCGTCGGCCTTGGCAACCTTGGCTTGTGCCTTGGCTTTGGTCGTGGCGGACTTCTTCACGGCCTTGGCTTTCTTTTCAGCAGCGTTGACTTCTGCCTTTTCAACCTTGGTGTCGGCCTTGACGTCAACCTTGGCTTCGCTTTTCACAGCAGCTGCCACGGACTTGTCGGCCTTGGCTTCTGCCTTGACCACTGCAGGCGTCGCAGGCACGGCTGGGGTAGCGGGTGCAGCGGCTTGCGCAAATGCAGCGCCGGTCACGAGGGTAGCGATCAGGGTGGCGAGTAATTTGTTCATGAGAGTCCTTTGAGTGAGCTAGTTGTGACCAGATGAAGTCATGATGATCCCGTCTACAACGTCCGGCGCGGACATCCTGACGACGCAACACACATCTTGTTGCAAGTCAGCGCCCCGCTTTACATGGGGTTGCCGACGCGGGGGTGCTCAGCGCGCTGCCGGCTGCAGCTCGAAGCGCGGGGCCGACCGGGTCAGCACGCGGGCCTTGGCGGTGGCGGCGGGCCAGGCCGCCGGCACTTCATGCATGAGCGCGGCGATCAGCGTGCGCATGTCTTCCCAAGCCGACTCGTGCAGCGCTTCGGCAACGATCAGCACCGTGCTGGTGTCGGCGCTGACAGCCGACAGGCTGCTTTGCCGGTTGGTCCAGCGGCGCGCGTGAGCGTTGTCGGCCTCGTCGACAAAAATGATTTCATGGGCCTCGGGGTGCTCGACCTCGCCGGAGAAGGTCTGGTAATGCTCGAGGCCGGTGGCGTAACGCACCTGCAGGTCGCCCACGACCTTGGACAGGTCGAACACGGCCACCGGAATGGCAAAGGCCGCCGACACCGCGTTGCACAGGTCCACCAGCGGGTGCAGCCGCGGCAGGGCGCCTTCCTTGCGCAGGCGACGCAGCAGCGCCTCGGCCGCACAGCGGTACTTGGTGGGCTTGAGCCCCATCTTGGAGAACACCTGGCGCCAGGCCTTGATTTCGGGCAGCTCGCCTTCGCTGCTGTTGCCCAGCCGCGCCGCGGCGATGCCGCTGAAGCGCGTCACCTGCGGGCCGACCGCCGCCTTGCTGCTGATGCCCCGCACAAACATGGCGCCCGGTACCAGCTCGGGGCACTGGGTCCAGATCTCGTTGGAATGGCTGAAAAACACGCGCTTGCCTCCTTGCTGCCAATGATGGGCCAGTCGGCCGATTCCCGCAACGGCGCGCTGACACTCCTGTTGTTATAGCTGTTGTCGCCCGTGTTCATTGGGCTGACGGCCGGTTTCATGCTTGACCCGCGACCGAAGGCCACGCGCGGCGAAACGGGGGTGTGCCGCCAAAAACACCATGCATCCACTGGTTCGACGGCCGCTGCACCGCGCATTTTGTCCTCCATTTGGAGGATGCCAAATCGCCGCCGCGCCGCTACAACCGGGAGCATAACAACTCTCAAACGCACGCCGGCTCTTTCAGGACCGCATCGTTCCTGCATCACCGGCGGCAGAAAGGAAACCGGCTATGTTCACAGGCAAGGCAGCGCCGCTGTCGCAACAGGGAATCGACACGGTGCTCGGCAGGCTGGGGGTGGACGCCCCCGCGCTGTGGGCGGTGCTGACGGTGGAAACCAGCGGCTGCGGCTTCCTGCCGGACCGGCGGCCCAAAATCCTGTTCGAGCGTCATTGGTTCAGCCGGCTCACAAACGGGCGCTTCGATGACCAGGCGCCCGACCTCAGCAACCGCAACTCGGGCGGCTACGGCGACGGCGGTGCGTTTCAGTATGAGCGGCTCACCCGGGCGCTGGCACTCGACCGCGAGTCCGCGCTGAAAAGCACGTCCTGGGGCCTGGGCCAGGTGATGGGGTTCAATGCCGCCAAGGTCGGCTTTGCCAGCGTGGAGGCCCTGGTGAACGCCAGCCAGGCCTCGGAAGATGCGCAGCTTGGCGCCATGGCCGGGTTTATCGAGCGGGGCGGTCTTGCGCGGCATCTGCGCAACGCCGACTGGGTGCAGTTTGCCTTCAACTACAACGGGCAGGATTTCCAGAAGAACCGCTACGACAAGAAGCTGACGCTGGCCCACCAGCGTTACCAGCTCGGGCCCTTGCCCGACGTCGCAGTGCGCACCGTGCAGCTGGCACTGATGCTGCTGGGTTATGGCGGTGAGCGCTTTGTGGATGGCTGGTACGGGGAGGCCACGCAGAAGGCGCTGGTCCGGTACCAGCAGCGTGCCGGGCTGCCGGCTTCCGGCACGCCGGACGACGCGACCCTGGCCCGGCTGTACGCGAACCTCGGCTGGTAGGGCCTGGCTGCGTTTTACCTGCGGCGCGGATCGTTCGGCCAGCGGTCTGCGCGGTCGCGCGTTCCGTCGCCATCACGGTCATGATCCCGGTCACCGTGGCCATGGCCATGGCCGTGGCGCGACGGGCCGTGCGGATGGGCGCGCGGCACCGGCACCACCACCACAGGCGGGGGCCGGCTGTAGCCACGCGGGTAGTCGTAGCCACGGCGCTGGTAGCCGCCTTCGATGTACACCGGTTGCTCGACCACCATGGGCGGGCCACCGCCATAAGTCGGGTAAGCCGGCACCGGATAAACGGCGCAGCCGGACAGGCCGGCGACGGTCAAAACCAAAAGAGTCGTTTTCATGAGCTGTCCTGACACCCGTCCACAAGCGGCCGGGTTGAAGCATTGAACGCGTCGCAGGTGTCGTGTGTGTGTGGGCTTGTAGGCAGCAGATGTCTGCACGTAACGGGATGTGCCCGACAACCGCATCAGCAGGGCGGGTATGCGCTGCGGCAGCGCCGGCGCGGCGCACAATGATTGATTGCATGCTGGCATGCGCTTTTTCACTTTTCTTGATGAAGGCCCGATGAAACGCAGACTGTTGTTGACCCTGCCCGGCTGGACCGCCTTGGCCGCCGCGGCGAATGCGGCGCGCGCCGCCACGCCGGCCACGCCTGGCGGAACGGGCTACAAGGTGACGGTCGAACAGCTGCAGCAGGCCGTGGCGCAGCGCTTCCCGCGGCGTTACGAGATGGGCAGCCTGCTCAACCTGCAAGTGCAGGCACCGCGCGTGCGCCTGCTGCCCGAGCAGAACCGCCTGGGCACCGAGATGGTGGTGGACGCGGCCGGCCCGGCGCTGGCACGGCCCTCGACCGGGACCTTCGACGTGGACTTTGCACTGCGTTACGAGGCCAGCGACCAGACACTGCGCGCGCACCAGATCCGGCTCAACGCCCTGCGCCTGGACGACATGGCGCCCGGCCCGGCGGCACTGCTGCAGGCCTACGCCCCGACCCTGGCCGCCCAGGCGCTGAAGGAAGTGGTGCTGCACAAGCTGAGGCCGCAGGACCTGATGCTGACCGACGGCCTGGGACTGGAGCCGGGCAGCATCACGGTGACGGCCAAGGGGCTGACGATTGCCCTGGTGCCCAAGAAAATGCTGTGAGCCTGCGGCCGCGGCCGCAATCGGCCTGGCCCAGAGCGTCCGACTCTTCTCTTTTGATAGCAGCTTGCGCAGGCAGCAATTGGGCTGCAGGCCGATTTGATGCCTAAAGTGTGCCGTGCACCGCGCGCAGCAGCGCCGCCCGCGCCAGCAGGCGCGTGGAGTCCAGCGTGGGCAGCGGCGCGTTGCCGTCGTTGATGATGAGCGGGATCTCGGTGCAACCCAGCACCACCGCGTCGCAGCCTTCACTTTTCATTCTTTCCATCACGCGCTGGAAACTCGCCACCGCCTCGGGCCGGAAGATGCCGCAGACCAGCTCGTCCATGATGATGCGGCCCAGCTCGTCACGCTCGGTGTCCGTGGGACGCAGGTACTGCAGCCCACGCGCGCTGAACTTGTCCGGATAGACCGCGCTGTCCACCAGCCAGCGGGTGCCGGTGATGCCGATGCGATGAAAGCCGCGCTGCACGGCCTCTTGCGCCACCACCTCGGCGATGTGCAGCCAGGGCAGCGGCGAGCGCGGCGCGGCATAGTCAAAGGCCTGATGGATGGTGTTGTCGGGGCAGATCAGGAAGTCGGCGCCAACGGCTGTGAGCTTGTAGGCCGAGTCCAGCATCAGCTCGCCCACGCCTTGCACGTCGCCGCGCTCCAGGCAGTCCACGTAGGCGGCGAGCGAGGGCGTGTGCATGGAAATTTCAGGGTGTGCGTGGGGCCCGAGCAGCTGGGGCCCCTCGGCGCAAATGGTGCGGTAACACAGCGCCGCACCCTCCGCGGAGCAGCCGACGATTCCGATGTGAAGGGGCATGGACTGGGGCATGGTGACTCCTGTTCGCGTGTCACCCATTTTCCTCAGGTTTGAAAGAAAAGGTGCAAGGGCGGCTCACAGCCCCTTTTCGACCATGTCGAGCAGGCGCTGCCCAACCAGCTGCATTTGCGGACCGATCACCGGACCCAGCGGCCCGTCGATGACCAGCATGGCCAGGCCGTGCACGGCGGACCAGGCGAGGAACTCGGCGCCGGGGCGGCGCTCGGGCGGCATCACGCCGGCCTGCACCAGCTTGTCGAGCGCGGCGCCCAGCAGCTCGAACGGGTTCAGGCCGCCCGGGCCGGCCTTGTCGGGGTCGCGCGGGGCTTCGCCCTTCATGTCGTCGGAGGCGGCGAAAGCGGTGCGGAACAGTCCGGTCTCGGCCTGGGCAAAACGCAGGTAGCCGGTGCCGACGGCGCGCACGCTGGCGCGGGCGAAATCGGCGGGCGGCAAGCCGGCAGGCACGGCGGCCAGTTCGGCCTCCATGGCCTGGGCCACGGCGGACAGCGCGGCCGCTCGCACCGCCTGCAGCAGGGCCTGGCGGCTGGCGAAATGCCGGTACGCGGCGTTGGGCGCCACCCCGGCGCGGCGCGTGGCCTCGCGCAGCACCACGGCCTCGGGCCCACCGGCGCGCGCCAGCTCGATGCCGGCCTCCAGCAGTGCGCGGCGCAGATCACCGTGGCGGTAGGTGCTGCGGGCCGGCGGCGCGATCGGCGGCGTGATGGACAGGGCGGTCATGGTTTGTTACTTTTTATGTGGACGCCGTCCATTATCTTTGGTATTCTTTTGTGGACGCCGTACACAATACCTTCACGATACCCCTGTTTGACGGCGCAGGCAATGGTTCGCCAGCAATTTCAAGGAGCACACCGATGCAAAAAATCACGCCCTTCCTGTGGTTCAACGACCAGGCCGAGGAAGCCATGAATTTCTACACCTCGATCTTCAGGAACTCGAAGCCGGGGGAAATCAGGCGGTATGCCGACGGCGGGCCCGCGCCCAAGGGCACGGTGATGTCCGCCAGTTTCCAGATCGAGGGGCAGGAACTGATCGCCTTCAACGGCGGCCCGCATTTCAGCTTCACGCCGGCCATCTCGCTGTTTGTGGACTGCAAGACGCAGGAAGAAGTCGATGAACTCTGGGACAAACTCTCTGAAGGCGGGCAGCCCCAGCAATGCGGCTGGGTGACCGACAGGTTCGGCCTGTCCTGGCAGATCATTCCCTCTGCCCTCGGCGAGATGCTGCAGGATAAAAATGGCGCCAAGGCGAAGGCCGCCATGCAGGCCATGATGCAGATGCACAAGATCGACGTGCAGCGCCTGCAGCACGCTTTTGAGGAGGCCTGAAGCATGGTTTACCAAGGCAGCTGCCACTGCGGCAAGGTCGCGTTTGAAGTGGAAGGCGAACTCACCGGGGCCATGGAATGCAACTGCTCCATATGCACCCGCAAGGGCGCGTTGATGTGGTTTGTGCCGCGCGAGAAGCTGCGCCTGCGCACGCCGGAAGACGCGATGGCCACCTACACCTTCAACAAACATGTCATCGCGCACCGCTTCTGCAAGACATGCGGGATTCATGCCTATGGCGAGGGTGTGGACCCGAAAGGAAACCGCATGGCGGCGGTCAATGTCCGCTGCCTGGAAGGGGTGGATCTCGCCGCCATCCCTGTCCACCACTTCGACGGGCGGTCCAAGTAGGGCCGCAGGACCCGCTCACGAACGCCCCTTCATCCACTGAGCCACTGAGCCACTGATTCACCAATTCACTGAACCCGGGAGATCACCATGCTTGTCCAGCCCTATCTGTTTTTTGACGGCCGCTGCGAAGAGGCCCTGACGTTTTACAAGACGGCGCTGGGCGCCGAAGTGACGGCGATGATGCGCTTCAAGGAGAACCCCGAGCCCCAGCCGGGCATGTGCGCCCCGGGCTCGGAGGACAAGATCATGCACGCCAACTTGCGTATCGGCGAGACGCAGGTGATGGCCTCGGACGGCATGGCTTTCGGCGGCAAGCCGGAGTTCAAGGGTTTTTCGCTGACGCTCACCGTGCCCACCGACGCGGAGGCTGCGCGCCTGTTCAAGACGCTGAGCGACGGCGGGCAAGTGCAGATGCCGCTGGGCAAGACCTTTTACGCCTCGTCCTTTGGCATGGTGACCGACCGCTTCGGCGTGGGCTGGATGGTCATCAACCCGTTGCCCATGCCCTGAAAGGAGTGTTGTCATGTCCAATACCAATA
Source organism: Polaromonas sp. YR568 (assembly GCF_943371715.1). Taxonomy (GTDB): domain Bacteria; phylum Pseudomonadota; class Gammaproteobacteria; order Burkholderiales; family Burkholderiaceae_C; genus Polaromonas. Next base: position 17,537 of record NZ_CALRVW010000041.1, read on the forward strand.
CCGAACAAGACCTCTGCGCCGCCGCGGTGGCGCTGGCCCAGCACCGCTGGCTGCAGCAGCTGGTGGGCGACTGGACCTTTGAAGGCGAAGCGGACATGGGCCCGGGCCAGCCGGCCATGAAACACTCGGGCCAACAAACCGTGCGCACGCTGGGCGAATTGTGGGTGCTGTGCGAAAGCCAGGGCAGCATGCCCGACGGCAACCCGGCCCAGATGTTGATCACGCTCGGGTATGACCCGCAGAAAAAAGCCTTTGTCGGCACCTTCGTCGGTTCGATGATGACGCACCTGTGGCATTACACGGGCTCGCTGGACGCGGCCGAAAAAGTGCTGACACTGGACACGGAAGGCCCGTCGTTCAGCGGCGACGGCACCCTGGTGCGTTACCAGGACATCATCACCCTGCAGGGGCCCGACACGTACGAGCTGGCCTCGCAGGTGATCCAGGACGACGGCAGCTGGAAGCGTTTCATGACGGCCACTTACCGCCGGGTCAAGTAAAAAAGCAGCTGAACGACAGGTGCAGCCATGAACGCAACACCGCCCCTGAAGCCGGCCCAACAGCTGGCCCTGGCCAACGGGGTCCGCTTCCCCAATGAAAGCGCAGACTACCGGCGCGCACGCGATGCGCTGCTGGCCGAGGAGATCGAGCTCAGGCGCCACATCGAACGCGTGGCCCAGCAGCGGCGCGAACTGCCGCCGGGCGGCGTACTGCCGAAGGACTACGACTTCGAGGGCGAAGACGGCCCGGTGCGTTTTTCGGAACTGTTCGCCGGCAAGCAGACGCTGGCCATCTACAGCTACATGTTCGGGCCGCAGCGCAAGCAGCCCTGCCCGATGTGCACCTCGCTGCTGTCGGCCTGGGACGGCGAAGCCGAGGACGTGGCGCAGCGCATTGCGCTGGTGGTGGTGGCGCGCTCGCCGATCGCCCGCCTGACCGCTTTCAAAAAAGAACGCGGCTGGCGACACCTGAAGCTGTACTCGGATGTGCGCGGCGACTACACCCGCGACTATGTGAGTGCGCAGGACGCCGATGTGCCGGCCTTCAACGTGTTCACGCGGCGTGACGGCAGCCTGCGGCATTTCTGGAGCGCCGAGATGGGCATGGCCACCGCCGACCCGGGCCAGGACCCGCGCGGTGCGCCCGACCTGATGCCGCTGTGGACCATTCTGGACAGCACACCCGAAGGCCGTGGCAGCGACTGGTACCCGGCGCTCAACTATCCCGCGGCCTGAGCGGGCACGCGGCCCGGCGCCAGCAGCCTTCGCGCGATCCAGTTACAGTGGCGCAGGCCGGTGCAGCCGTACCGCGCAGGACAAGCCAACGCAGGGTATCGATTTGCCAGACATCATCTCCATAGAACAGCTCAGCAAGGTGTACGCCTCGGGCTTCGAAGCCCTGAAGTCGGTCGACCTGACCATCCGGCGTGGCGAGATTTTTGCCCTGCTCGGCCCCAACGGTGCCGGCAAGACCACGCTGATCAACATCGTCTGCGGCATCGTCAAGCCCAGTTCCGGCCGCGTGACAGCCGACGGGCACGACATCGTGCGCGACTACCGTGCGGCGCGCGCCAAGATCGGCCTGGTGCCGCAAGAGCTGTCGACCGACGCGTTTGAAACCGTCTGGTCCACCGTGAGCTTCAGCCGCGGCCTGTTCGGCAAGCCGGCCAACCCCGCGCATATTGAAAAAGTGCTGCGCGACCTGTCGCTGTGGGACAAGAAGGACAGCAAGATCATGACGCTGTCGGGCGGCATGAAACGCCGGGTGCTGATCGCCAAGGCGCTGTCGCATGAGCCGCAAATCCTGTTTCTCGACGAGCCTACCGCCGGCGTCGACGTGGAACTGCGCCAGGGCATGTGGCAGATGGTGCGCAAGCTGCAGGACAGCGGCGTCACCATCATCCTGACCACGCACTACATCGAGGAAGCCGAAGAGATGGCCGACCGCATCGGCGTGATCAGCAAGGGCCAGCTCATCGTGGTGGAAGACAAGGACGTGCTGATGCGCAAGCTTGGCAAGAAGCAGCTCACGCTGCAGCTGCGCACGCCGCTGCAGGCCGTGCCCGAGGCGCTGGCCGGGCTGCCGCTGGCACTGGAAGCGGCGGGCCACACGCTGGTCTACACCTTCGACACCCAGCAGGAGGAAACCGGCATCGGCGAGCTGCTCAAACGGCTGGCCAGGCTGGGCATCGACTTCAAGGACCTGCACTCGAGCGAGAGTTCGTTGGAAGACATCTTCGTCAGCCTGGTGCATGCCGACCAGCCGGCCGCCCTGAAGGAGGCCGCATGAACTGGTATGCCATCCGCGCCATCTACCGTTTCGAAATGGCGCGCACCTTCCGCACGCTGACGCAGTCCATCGCCTCGCCGGTGATCTCGACCTCGCTGTACTTTGTGGTGTTCGGCGCGGCGATTGGTTCGCGCATGGGTGACATCGACGGCATCAGCTACGGCGCCTTCATCATTCCCGGCCTGATCATGCTGTCGCTGCTCAATGAAAGCATCTCCAATTCCGCTTTCGGCATCTACATGCCGAAGTGGTCGGGCACGATTTACGAACTGCTGTCGGCACCGGTGTCCTCCATGGAGGTGGTCATGGGCTACGTGGGCGCGGCGGCCAGCAAGTCGGTGCTGCTGGGCCTGCTGATCCTGGCAACGGCGCGCATCTTCGTGCCCTACAGCATTGCGCACCCGTTCTGGATGCTGTGTTTCCTGCTGCTGACGGCGCTGACCTTCAGCCTGTTCGGTTTCATCATCGGGCTCTGGGCGGACAACTTCCAGAAGCTGCAGATCGTGCCGCTGATGGTGGTGACCCCGCTGACCTTTCTGGGCGGCGCGTTTTATTCCATCAACATGCTGCCGCCGCTGTGGCAGAAAATTGCCTTGTTCAACCCGGTGGTTTACCTGATCAGCGGCTTCCGCTGGAGCTTTTACGGCGTGGCGGATGTCAACGTCGGCATCAGCGTCGCCGCCATCCTGGGTTTCCTGGCGCTGTGCCTGGGCGCCGTGTGGTGGATCTTTCGTACCGGCTGGAAATTGAAGGCCTGATCAAGGCCCGAGGAAAGCGTGAGCCCGGCGCGTGCGCCATGCCTGCCGGCCATGAAAAAGGCCCCAGTCACCGCGGTGGCTGGGGCCCTTTTCATGGGCTGCACCATTGGTGCGACCCGTTTCATGCCAACCAGCCCGGAAAGGGCTGATCGAGCGATGAAAACTTACTTTTGCGGGACAACAATCACGGTGTCGCCGGTAGCGCCGGTAGCGCCAGTAGCGCCGGTGGAACCGGTAGCGCCGGTGGCGCCAGTCGCGCCGGTAGCACCGCCGCTAGGGCCGGTGGAGCCGGTTGCGCCGGTGGAACCAGTTGCGCCGGTGTAACCCGTCGAACCGGTAGCGCCAGTGGAACCCGTCGAACCGGTGGAACCGGTAGAACCAGCAGCGCCGGTGGAACCAGCTTCGCCAGCAGGGCCGGCAGGACCAGGAACGGTCACCACGGCAGGAGTAGGCGTGACAACCGTACGGTCACAAGCGGTCAGACCAAGGGTAGCAACCAGGGCGGCGAGCAGGATGGAATATTTCATGGGAGTCTTTCGGAATTTGAGCGAAAAATGCGCGCGAAATTGTGCGCAGGCAGTTTTTCCTGCCTCGGCCTTGTACTGCCTAAAATAATTTCTGGGTAGATTCAACAGGACGAACCATAAATTTACCTGCAGTGCGGGCCAGGTTCTGTAGGACGAACCCACGATGACGTGTCCCGATTTGGCCGGTGTTGCCGGAATCCCCAGGGCGCGTGGGTGCACAGCGACCACGCCGGCACACGAAAACGGATGCCGGTAAGCTCGGCGCTGACGCCTGAAAGCAGCACCATGCCCTCTTTTTCCCCTGCGTCCCACCCCCTTGTTCAGGTCAAGCCTCTCGGTTTTCCGTGGGAGACGATGGACCCCTTTCTCTTTTGCGTGTACCACGACGATGCCTACCCGGCCGCCAATGCGCAGATGGGGCCCCGGGCCTCGCTGTCGGGCCGGTCCATCGGCCAGGATTTTTCGCGCAAGGACGGCTGGAGCATGTACCACGGCAGCGTGGTGCCGGGCTTTCCGGCCCACC
>NZ_CALRVW010000042.1:0-20013 GCF_943371715.1 Polaromonas sp. YR568
CGCGGCTTCGAGACCGTCACCATCGTCCGCAAGGGGCTGATCGACCATTCGGACTCGCTGGGTGCCACCGCACGTTTCGGCCGCGGCGATGTGCAGTGGCTGACGGCCGGGCAGGGCATTGTGCATTCCGAAATGTTTCCGCTGCTGGAGACCACCGCAGCCAACCCGCTGGAGCTGTTCCAGATCTGGCTGAACCTGCCCCGGCAGAGCAAGATGGCCAAGCCGCACTTCACCATGTTCTGGTCGCAGGACATTCCGCGTCTGAGCGCCACCGACGCGGAAGGCCACCGCACCGAGGTGGCGGTGATTGCGGGGCGACTCGTGGATGCCGGTGCGCCGCTGGCGCCACCTCCCGACTCGTGGGCCGCCCGGGACGACGCCGACGTGGCGATCTGGACGATTCGCATGGCGCCCGGCGCGCGCTGGACCCTGCCTGCCGCCGCAGGCGTGGGCACGCGGCGCCAGCTGTATTTTTTCAAGGGCAGCGCCGTCCGCCTTGCCGGCCAACCCGTCAACGCCCATGCGGCCATCGAGCTGCGCGCCGACGCCGCAGTGGAACTGCTCAACAGCGGCAGCGACGAGGCCGAGTTTCTGCTGCTGCAGGGCAAACCGATTGCCGAGCCGGTGGTGCAGTACGGCCCTTTCGTGATGAACACCCAGGCCGAAATCGCCCAGACCCTGGCGGACTACCAGCACACCCAGTTCGGCGGCTGGCCGTTTGCGGACGACGCACCGGTGCACGGGCGCGACCCGCTGCGGTTTGCGAAACACCCGGACGGGCGCGAGGAAAAACCAGCGCCCTGACACCACGGCGGCACCCGTCCTTACGGGGGGACGGCCTCACCCGGATTGCTATGTTTTTAATAGCTCTCCGCGCTTGTGGCACAAGGACCAGCACCTCTTTTGATACCTAAAAATCCGAGTTTTCTGCGCTGCAGCGTTGTCCGAAGGACCTAAATAATTCCGGAAAATCCCGGGAAATAGTTGCCTTTTTTTCTGCCTGCCACCGGCCTATCGTTGCGCTCATCACCCTGTTGTGCGCCGCGTTGGCAAGCCAGCGCGCAGATGGTCAAGACAGGGGGTTTCCTGTTGAGGAGGAAAGGCATGAAAACCACCCGCATGGGTCTTGTGCTGCTGGCGTGCGTCGCCTGGCTGCAAGCTGCCCCGGCCAGCGCCCAGTTGCCGCCCAAACTTCCCGCCGGCACGGAAGCACCGCCGGCCGGTCCCCAGCCCAAGGGCTGGAATTGGCAGGCTCCCAAGGAACCGAAGGTTCTGAGTTCCAAGGACTATCTCGCGCAGGTACCCGGCCATGCCGGGCCAGGGACCGACGCGGCGGAGTCCAGGCAGGCCGACGTCGCCTTGCTGACCGCGCAGACCAATGCCATCAAGGCGCTGTCCAAGCGCCTGGAGGCGCTTGAAGCCCGCGTGCAGCAAATGGAAGCCGCCCAGAAGGCCGGGGGCAGCAAATGACGAAGGTGCCCCCTTCCTCCGCTGACCCGATGGCCGCCCTCGACGCAGCGCAGGCCGCCGTGAACGCAGCCGCGGCGAACCCGGCCAACACGCAGCTGGTCCAGGCCTGGTCACCCAGCCTGGTTCAGTTCCTCGCGATCGCCGTGCTGCTGTTCACCTTCGGCGCCTTGTTGCTGGGCACCCTGCTGCTCTGGCGTTCGAAGGCACCCGCGTCGCACGTGCTGCGCATTTTTGGCGTCATTTCCATCATCGGCATTTCTGCACTGCTGCTGGTGGTGGGCTACAGCAACGACCAGCTGACGCCCATCGTGGGCCTGTTCGGCGCCATCGCGGGTTACCTGCTGGGCAAGGATATTCCGGCGCCGGGCGCGCGCGACGACACCCTGCCCCGTGCGGGCGGATGAAGCAGGTGCCGCGTTACACGCCATCCACGCCGCATGCCGCCGCACCTGCAGACCCATGCATAGCAACTTGACAACCAGGAGAGCCCCATGACAAGCATCAGACATCCATCAACCTGCCGGGCCCGGATCGCGGCAGTCTTCGTCGCGGCGGGCATGGCGCTGTCGGGCTGCTCGATTCAGCTCATCAGCAAGTACGACGAAGCGACCGACAAGGCCGTGACGGCGCTGCAGAAAAAAACCGAAGCACACCTCGTTGCGCTGGAGGCGGTTCAGGGCCTGCCGGATTGCAAATACGAAAAGCACAAGCAGTTTTATGAGGAGGCCAAGGTCGACATCAGCGCGATCACGGTGAGGGCGGCGGCGATTCCCAAAAACGAGATCACGACACAGCAGGCCGGGCTGCTCGCAGGCAGCCTCGGGAGCCTGGAAAAGCTGCACCGGATGGCGTGCCTGTCCGGTGAGCAGATAGCGCCGCTGCGCACGCAATTCAACAGCAGCTTCACGGCCATTCTCAAGCTGGAACTCGCCAAGCGCCGCGGTGAGTAAGTACTTGTTCTGGATCTCCCCAACCCCCTCGCAAGGAAAAAATCATGAGTCTCAATGCATCCCAGCTCGGCAAGGACATGCTCACCGCGTTCAAGGGTGTGCTGAGCGACAAGTGGCCCGACATCAAAGAGTACGGTGAGGCCGAAAGCAAGAAGCTGGCGCAGACACTGGTCATGATTGAAGCGCTGAAGCTTGCCGGCAAGATCAACGAGGAGCAGGCGGCACTTCATCTGGATATCCAGAAAAATGCCACGCGCATGGTGCTGCTGACGCTGGAGGGTCTCGGCATACTGATGGCGGAAGCGGCCATCAATGCTGCGCTGAATGTCGTCAAGGACACAGTCAACACCGCGCTGGGGTTTGTGCTCGTGTAGCCGCGTCCGGCGAAAAAAAACGCGCCCTCAGGCGCGTTTTTTTTGCAGGCGGTGGCGAATTATTTCGCGACCACGCGCACCATCTCCAGGCACTTGTTCGAGTAACCCCACTCGTTGTCGTACCAGGCGACGATCTTGACGAAGGTACTGTCCAGCGCAATGCTGGCGTCGGCGTCAAACACGCTGGTGCAGGTTTCACCGCGGAAGTCGGTGGCCACCACCTTGTCTTCGGTGTAGCCGAGGATGCCCTTGAGCGCGCCTTCGCTTTGCGCCTTCATCTCGGCGCAGATTTCCTTGAGCGTGGCTTCCTTGTTCAGCTCGCAGGTCAGGTCCACCACCGACACGTCGGAGGTCGGCACGCGGAAAGACATGCCGGTGAGCTTCTTGTTGAGCTCGGGGATGACCACACCGACGGCCTTGGCGGCACCGGTGCTGGACGGAATGATGTTTTCCAGGATGCCGCGGCCGCCGCGCCAGTCCTTGTTGCTCGGGCCGTCCACGGTTTTCTGCGTCGCCGTGGCGGCGTGCACGGTGGTCATCAGGCCGCGCTTGATGCCCCACTTGTCGTTGAGCACCTTGGCCACGGGGGCCAGGCAGTTGGTGGTGCAGCTGGCGTTGGAAATGATGGCCTGGCCGGCGTAGGTCTTGTCGTTGACGCCGTAGACGAACATCGGCGTGTCGTCTTTCGACGGCGCCGAGAAGATGACTTTTTTGGCGCCGGCGGCCAGGTGTTTTTCACCCGAGGCCTTGTCCAGGAAGAGGCCGGTAGCCTCGAGCACGATGTCGGCGCCGATCTCGTTCCACTTCAGGTTGGCGGGGTCGCGCTCCTGGGTCAGGCGGATCTTCTTGCCGTTGACGATCAGGGTGTTGCCTTCAACCGAGACCTCGCCCTTGAAGCGGCCGTGCACCGAGTCGTACTGCAGCATGTACTTGAGGTAGTCCGGCTCGAGCAGGTCGTTGATGCCGACGATCTCGATGTCGCTGAAGTTCTGCACGGCGGCACGCAACACGTTGCGCCCGATGCGGCCGAAGCCGTTGATACCTAGTTTGATGGCCATCTGCTTTTGCTCCTGGAAGTTGAAAACCTGAAAACCGGGGTCTCCGTGACGGCCCGCGGGCCGCCGCGGTACTTACTTTTTCGACAATACCTTGCGCACGGTGTCGGCCACGTTCTCGGGCGTGAAGCCGAAATGCTTGAACAGGACCGGGGCCGGGGCCGACTCGCCGTAGCTGTCGATGCCGACCACCGCGGCGCAGCCGTATTTCCACCAGCCGTCGGTGACACCCATCTCGACCGCGATGCGTGGAATGCCTTCGGGCAGCACTTCGGATTTGTAGGCAGGTTTTTGTTTGTCAAACGTCGTGGTGCTGGGCATGGAGACCACACGCACCGCGATTTTGTAGGTGGCCAGCAGCTCCTGCGCCTTCAGCGCCAGCTGCACTTCGGAGCCGGTGGCGATGATCACGGCCTGGGCTTTTTTGTTCAGGCCGACTTCGGCCGGCTCGGCCAGCACGTAAGCACCCTTGCTGATTTCGCCGAGGTCGGTTTTCGGGGCGTACGGCAGGTTCTGGCGGCTCAGCAGCAGGGCGGTCGGCCTGGCCTTGTTCTGCAGGGCCACGGCCCAGGCCACGGCGGTTTCGGCGGTGTCGCCCGGACGCCAGACGTCGAGGTTGGGGATCAGGCGCAGGCTGGCGGCGTGTTCGATCGACTGGTGCGTCGGGCCGTCTTCACCGAGGCCGATGGAGTCGTGCGTGAACACGTGCACCACGCGGATTTTCATCAGTGCGGCCATGCGGATGGCGTTGCGGCTGTAGTCGCTGAAGGTCAGGAAGGTGCCGCCGTAAGGGATGTAGCCGCCATGCAGCGCGATGCCATTCATGATGGCGGCCATGCCGAATTCGCGCACGCCGTAGTTGATGTGGCGGCCGATGACCTTGCCGCCGTCGGCTGCGTCGCTTTTCACCACGTCGCCAGCCAGGTCGAAACGCAGGGCCGGTGTGCTCTTGGTGTTGGTCAGGTTGGAGCCGGTCAGGTCGGCCGAGCCGCCCAGCATTTCCGGCAGGCCGGCGGTAAAGGCTTCCAGCGCGAGCTGCGAGGCCTTGCGCGAAGCCACGGTCTCGGCCTTGGTGTGGGCGCCGACCACGGTGTCCACCGCGATCTGCGAGAAGGCGCGCGGCAACTCGCCCTTCATGCGGCGCGTGAATTCCGCCGCCAGCTCGGGATGGGCCACCTTGTAGGCGGTGAATTTCGCGTCCCAGGCGGCTTCCAGCGCCAGGCCTTTGGCCTTGGCGTCCCAGGCTTCGTAGGCTTCCTTGGGCAACTCGAAGGGGGCGTGCGTCCAGCCCAGCGCCTCGCGCGTGAGCTTGATTTCCTCCGCGCCCAGCGGCTCGCCGTGGGCCTTGGCGGTGTTGGCGCGGTTCGGGGAGCCTTTGCCGATGTGGGTCTTGCAGACGATCAGCGTGGGTTTGTCGGCGCTGTTTTTGGCGTCGGTGAGGGCGCGCGTGACGGCCTCCACGTCGTGCCCGTCGATGGGGCCGATCACGTTCCAGCCGTAGGCGGCAAAACGCAGCGGCGTGTTGTCGACAAACCAGGGCGTGACCTGGCCGTCGATGGAGATGCCGTTGTCGTCGTACAGCGCGATCAGCTTGTTGAGTTTCCAGGCGCCGGCCAGGGCGCAGGCCTCGTGGCTGATGCCTTCCATCAGGCAGCCGTCGCCCAGGAAGACATAGGTGTGGTGGTCGACGATGCTGTGGTCGGCCTGGTTGAATTCAGCGGCCATCAGCTTCTCGGCCAGCGCCATGCCGACCGCGTTGCTGATGCCCTGGCCCAGCGGGCCGGTGGTGGTTTCAATGCCGGGGGTGTAGCCGAACTCGGGATGGCCCGGTGTCTTGCTGTGCAGCTGGCGGAAGTTCTTCAGCTCCTTGATCGGCAGGTCGTAACCGGTCAGGTGCAGCAGCGCATAAATCAGCATGGAGCCGTGGCCGTTGGACAGCACAAAACGGTCGCGGTCGAACCAGTGCGGGTTGTGCGGGCTGTGCTTCAGATGGCGGCCCCAGAGCGCGACGGCCATGTCGGCCATGCCCATGGGGGCGCCGGGGTGGCCGGAGTTGGCCTGCTGCACGGCATCCATGGCCAATGCACGGATGGAGTTGGCCATGAGGGATGTGGGGGTGTCAGCCATTGCTTGAAGTCCAGGGTGTGTGAAGGTCGCAGCGCCCGGTGCCGGCTCGGCCACCGGCAAAACCGGGCACTCGGGAAAACCCCTGATTTTACGGGATGCCACCCCCTGCGGTTTGCCGGCGTGCCGCCAGCCTCGAATGCTATGGATTTAGGAGCTGATGGCGCCCGATGCGCATGGGCAGTGGCCGCTTTTTCTTCATAAGCCGGCATAATTCAGGCCACATGAGCACCCAAGCCCTGATTCTGGCCGCCGGCCGCGGCGAACGCATGCGTCCGCTGACCGACCACCACCCCAAACCGCTGCTGCAGGTGCAGGGCAAGCCGCTGATCGTGTGGCACCTGGAGCGCCTGGCGCGCGCGGGTGTCACGGATGTGGTGATCAACACCGCCTGGCTGGAGGAGCAGTTTCCCGCGGCGCTGGGCGACGGCAGCGCCTTCGGCCTGCGCCTTCGTTACTCGCACGAAGGTGTCCGTTTTGGCGGTGCGCTGGAAACCGCGGGCGGCATCGCCACCGCATTGCCACTGCTGCGGGACGCGCCCTTCTGGCTGGTCGCCGGTGACGTGTTCATGCCGGGTTTTGATTTTCCGGCGGCCGACGCGCAGCGTTTTTCCGCCTCCAGCGCGCTGGCACACATCTACCTGGTGCCGAATCCGCCGCACAACCCGAAAGGCGACTTCGGCATCAGCGCCGGCGGGCTGGCGCTGTCGCAGGCTGATGAAAAATTCACCTACAGCACGGCAGGCCTGTACCGCCCGGCCCTGTTCAGGGACACGCCGGCCGGACAGAAAGCCGCACTGGCGCCGCTGCTGCGCCAGGCCATGCAGCACGGTCAGGTCACGGCGGCGCTATATTCAGGCGCATGGACCGACGTGGGCACGCCCGAACGCTTGGCCGAGCTGAACAGTCCCCGTTAGGAAAACGCTTTTACCCATGACCACCATCTACGAAAAACGCCGCGCCGCCGTGGCACGCGCCCTCAAGGCCGCCGGCGGCGGCATCGCCCTGCTGCCCACTGCCCCCGAAGTGGCGCGCAACCGCGACAGCAGCTTTCCCTACCGGCACGACAGCTACTTTTATTACCTGACCGGTTTTGACGAACCAGGCGCCTGGCTGGCCATTGAGGCTAACGGCCACAGTACGCTGTTTTGCCAGCCCAAGGACATGGAGCGCGAGATCTGGGACGGCATCCGCCTCGGTCCCAAGGCCGCCCCGGCCGCACTCGGTGTGAATGCTGCTTTCAGCGTGGACACCCTCGAAGACAAGATGCCCGCGTTGCTGACCAACCAGCAGGCCGTGTGGTTTCCGTTTGCCACGCACAAGGGCCTGGAAACCCAGGTCGATGGTTGGCTCGCCAAGGTGCGCGCGCGCATCCGCTTCGGCGCCGAATGCCCGCAAAGCCAGCATGACCTGTGCAAGCTGCTCGACGAGATGCGCCTGACCAAGGACGCGCACGAGGTCGCCATCCTGCGGCGTGCCGGTGCCATCTCGGCTGGCGCCCATGTGCGTGCGATGCAGACCTCGGCGGCCATGCTGCGCCAGGGCGTGCCGGGCGGGCTGCGCGAGTACCACCTCGAAGCCGAACTGCTGCACGAGTTCCGCCGCCACGGCTCGCAGTTTCCGGCCTACACCAGCATCGTTGCTGCCGGCGCCAATGCCTGCGTGCTGCATTACCGCGCCGGCAACGCCGAGCTCAAGCCGGGCGAGCTGTGCCTGATCGACGCGGGCTGCGAGCTCGACGGCTATGCCAGCGACATCACCCGCACCTTCCCGGCCGGCGGCAAGTTCACGCCGGCCCAGCGCGTGTTGTACGAAATCGTTCTGGAAGCGCAATACGCCGCGGTGAAGGTGACCAAACCCGGCAAACGCTTCACGGACCCGCACGACGCGGCCACGCGTGTGCTGGCCCAGGGCATGCTCGACACCGGCCTGCTGTCCAAAGCCAAGCACGGCAAGGTTGACGACGTGCTGGCCTCGGGCGCCTATCGCCAGTTCTACATGCACCGCACCGGCCACTGGATGGGCATGGACGTGCATGACTGCGGCGACTACACCGAGCCGGGCAGCAAGCCACGCGAGGAAAAGGACGCGCTCGGCCAGACCGTGATGCGCAAGCCCGCGCGCATCCTGCGCCCCGGCATGGTGACCACCGTCGAGCCCGGCATTTATGTGCGGCCCGCCAAGGGTGTGCCCAAGGAGTTCTGGAACATCGGCATCCGCATCGAGGACGATGCGCTGATCACGGCGAAGGGCTGTGAACTGCTCACGCGTGGCGTGCCGGTGGAGGCCGATGAGATTGAAGCGTTGATGCGGGGGTAGGCCCGCTGCGGGGCCTCAGTCGGCCTCTGCAAGACCCAGAACCGTCTGGGCCCAGCGCGGCAATTGATCGGCGAAGAGGGTCACCTTGCTGCCCTCGCACATCGCGACCATGAAGGGCCCGCCGTCCTCCAGATCCCGCCCGTCATAGAGATACGCCACCGTCGCCAGGCTGACGGCTTGGGACAGATAACGCAGGGTGCGGGGATAACGCGCGAGGATTTTGTCAGGGGGCACAAAATGCCCGCCTTCCTGCACACGGCCTTGCACCCGCGCCAGCAAGCGCTGGGGGTCGTCCAATGCCACGACATACAAAGCCACCACGTAGCCTTGCGCAAGCGCCTCGTCGATCAGGGCGAGCTTGGACTCATGGGAAAAAACCGTTTCGCTGACGAACGACTCGTCACCGGCAAGTTTGATCGTGCGTTGCGCGTCGGCCCAGTCTCTGGCGGCTTGAGAACGCTGCACAGGATCAATGATGTGTTGCAGGTGCTCGCGCTCATAAAGATCAGCGTTAATAAACGCCAGGTCGGCGCTGAGGATGCCCTCGCGCACCAAGGCGCGGTAAAGGGTGGACTTGCCCGCGCCGTTGGGACCTGCCAGCAGGTGGAGAACCGGCATGCAACTAACTGGCGCGTTTGCGGTTTTCTTCCACCACTTCCCGTACCCGTTGTGCCAGCGAGCCGCTTACTTCTGCCGCCAGCAAGCGGCTGGTCAGGTCTGCGACAGCGCGCGTTTGTTGGGCCTTGCGCGCGGCGGCTTCATAGCCCTCAATCGCCGTCTGCGCCTCCTGCACTGTCAGGCCGGAATGCTCGACCACCCGGCCCAAAGTGGCCCAGTATTCGATCTGGCCCGCTGCCGAGCGCCGCATGGGCTGCGCTGCCTCGCGCGCCTGTTCGACCAGGGCCGTGGGAAGTTTGACGGAGGCAAAGTTGCTGGGTGTGGCCATGATTAACTCCTGTATGGCGCATTTTGCGCCATACAGGATAAAGTTGCAACAGACTCAGCGGCGCATGGCTGATTTATTGCTAGTCTGGGTCATGGCCCCTTCCACCTTGCCTGCCAAACCCGCCGCCGACCCGCAGTGGCGCGCCCAGGAGCTGCTGCTCATGAGCGAGGTCATGCGCCTGGTTGGCAAAAGCCTGGCGCCGGAAGTGGTGATGCGCGAGATGCTGCACCTGATGTCCGAGCTGCTGGGGCTGAATCGCGGCCGCATCGTGCTGGCCGACTTTGTCGGCGATCTGGCGCTGCAGGGGCTGGCCGACCGCAAACCGGCGACCCGCGCGCCCGATGCGCCCGCGCCAGCTTCGGCCATTCGTTATGCCTATGGCCTGACACGGCAGGAAATGGCACGTGGCCGTTACGGCCCGGGGGAAGGCATCACCGGCCGCGTGCTGGCCACGGCGCAGCCCATCATCGTGCAGGACATCGACGCCGAGCCACAGTTTCTGGCACGGTCCGTCGCCCGGGCGCAGCTGCCGCCTGACACGGTGGCCTTCATCGCGCTGCCGATTGAAGTCAACCGCGAGGTCATCGGTGTGCTGGCCTGCCACCGCATCCGCAGCCGCGACCGGCAGCTGGCCGACGATGTGGCGGTGCTGAAGATCCTGGCCACGCTGGCCGGACAGCTGTTGCAGCTGCAGGCGCTGGTGGCAGACAAAACGCGTGCCCTGGAGGCAAAAAACCGGCTCCTGAGCCGCGCGCTGGAAACCGCGGCAGCGCGTTACGGCATCATCGGCACCTCTCCGGCGCTGCTGCAGGCACTCAGCGAGCTCGAACGGGTGTCCGAGGCCACGGCCAGCGTGCTGCTGCTGGGCGAGTCGGGCACCGGCAAGGAGCTGTTTGCACGCGCCGTGCACCTGTCGAGCCAGCGCCGCGACCAGCCCTTCATCAAGGTCAACTGCGCGGCGATTCCGGACACGCTGTTCGAGTCCGAGCTGTTCGGTTATGAACGCGGCGCTTTCACCGGCGCGCAAACCGCGCGTGCCGGCTGGTTCGAGCAGGCCGACCGCGGCACGATTTTTCTCGACGAGATCGGCGAGATGCCGCTGGCCATGCAGACCAAGCTGCTGCGCACGCTGCAGGAGGGAACCATCGTGCGCCTGGGCGGCAAACGCGAGATCAGGGTGGCGGTGCGCGTGGTGGCCGCGACCAACCGCGACCTGGCGCAGGACGTGCTGACGGGGACTTTTCGGCGCGACCTGTTTTACCGGCTCAACGTGATCCCGATCCGCCTGCCCTCGCTGCGTGAACGCCGGCAGGACATCCGCGCACTGGCCGTCCATTTCTTGAGCCGCATCAACCAGGCCAACCAGCGCAATGTGAGCCTGTCCGCGGCGGCGCTGGCGCGTCTCGAACAACATCCCTGGCCCGGCAACATCCGCGAACTGGGCAATGTGATCGAGCGCCTGGTGCTGTTGACCGACAGCCCCATGGTGTCCGCTGAAGAGCTGCAGCGGTTTTTGCCGCACGAGCAGCACAGCCGGACGCCGGGCCAGCCGGCGGCCCCCCGGCAAGCCGCTGTTTCGGCGCCCGTGGTCCGTGACTACCTGGCCGCGCAATCGCACCCAGCGGCGCAGCTGCAGCAGGCCTTGCGCGAGCATGGCGGCAACCAGTCCCGCGCCGCCCAGGCGCTGGGGCTGACGGTGCGGCAGTTCAGCTACCGGCTGCGCAAACTGGGTCTGCACAATGTCGACAATGTGTAGACACTGTGTCGGCCGGGCAAGCGCCGGGGTTTCCGGCGGAATACTTGCTTGCTACTGAATCAATAGCTGTTCGCGCCCGCTGAATAAGGGCTAGCGGCCATTTTTATCATTAGCTTCCGGCACGGGACAAGATGGCACGCGGGTTGCAATGAGGGGAGGGACGGCATGTGCCGTGACTTCCCCTGGAGATTGCCATGACGACCCCTTCTTCGACGACCAGTGTTCTCGTTTCTCCCGAACAACTGTCTGCCATGATGGCGGCCGAGCCCGTGGTCATCATCGACACGCGCGACGCCGACACCTATGCCGCCGGCCATTTGCCCGGTGCCGTCAACATGCGCGAAATCTTCACCTTTCTGGCCACGTCCACGGCCGAAGGCCTGACCGCGCTCAAGTCCACCTTTGCCGAACACTTCGGGCTGGTCGGCCTGTCGGGCAAGGAAACCGCCGTGTTTTACGAGGACGCGCTCAATAGCGGCTACGGCCAGTCCTGCCGCGGCTACTACCTGCTGACCTGGCTGGGTTACCCCAAGGTCAAGGTGCTCAACGGTGGTTTCTCGGCCTGGAAAGCCCAGGGCCTGCCGGTCAGCACCGAAGCGGCAACGCCCACGCTCGCCACCTTCCCGGCCGACCTGGCCATGGCCGACGTGATGCTGACCAAGGAGGATGTGGCCGCCGCGCTGTACACCGATGTCGCGCTACTGGACGTGCGCGACATCGACGAATGGACCGGCGAAAGCTCGTCGCCCTATGGCAAGGACTTTGCGCCGCGCAAGGGCCGCCTGCCCGGCGCCAGGTGGATCGAGTGGTACCGCTTCATGAAACCCTCGGCCCAGGGCCCGGTGTTCAAGTCACCGCTGGAAGTGCAGGCCGAATGTGCCACCGCCGGCATAGCTACCGACGACACGGTGTACCTGTATTGCTTCAAGGGTGCGCGCGCGTCGAACACTTTTCTGGCACTCAAGCAGGCCGGCTTCAGCGACGTGCGCATGTACTTCGGTTCGTGGAACGAGTGGTCGCGCGACGACTCGCTGCCGATTGAAACCGACGCGCCGGTGATGAAGGCCAAACCCCCGTCACTGGCCCTGGCCGCCTGAGCAAGCCCTGCCGCATTCCTTTTTTACCAACCTGATCAGGAGACTTTCCCCATGTCCGTGGACACCCCCATCGCCCCCGCCGCACCGACTACCGTGAAGGCTTACCTCAAACCCATCGACGGCGAGGGCCTGGCCGCCTTTGCAGCCAAGGGCCGTGCCAACCCGGCCTCGCGCGGCTCCAACAAGGTCCACACCGTGATGCAGGGCATGTACCGCTCGCTGAGTTACGTGGGCGACCACACGCCGGTGGTGGTGGATGAACCGCTGCACCTGTTCGGCGAAAACACCGCGCCGGCACCCGGTGAAATCGTGCTGTCGGGCCTGGGCGGCTGCCTGGCCGTCGGCATCACCGCCGTGGCGACCTGGAAGAAGGTCAAGCTGTCCAGGCTGGAGGTCTTCATGGAAGGCGACATCGGCAACCCGGCGGCGTGGGGTGCGGGCGGTGCCACCAAGGAAGCACCCGACATGGGCTTCCAGGCGATCCGCGTGAAGATCGTGATCGAGGGCGATGCACCGCGCGACGTGCTCGACGAAATTGTCCAGCATGCGAACTTCTATTCGCCGGTGGCCAACAGCATGCGCAACCCGATTCCGTTCGAGATCGCCCTGGCCGACTGACCCCGGCTCTGCCCCGCACGACCGTCCCACCACCGCAAGGACTTCCTCATGAATCCCGCTGACCTGCCCCGTGAACTGACCTGCGCGCCGCCGCCGGCGACCGATGCTCTGCTGGCCGCCGTGCGCGCGGTCGCGCAGGGGCCGCTGCAGCAACAGGTGGAAGCGATTGACCGGCAAGGCCATTACCCTCGGGCCGTGCTGCAGGAACTGGCCAAACTCGGCGCGATGAGTGCGCACCTGGACGCGCCCGCCGGCGCAGGCAGCTACGCGCTGGCGATCCAGGCCATGGCTGAAGTCTCGCGCGTCTGCGGCGCCACCGGCTTCATGATGTGGTGCCAGGCCGTGTGCGGCCTGTACATGCAGCAGTCGGGCAACCCGGCCCTGATGGGTGAGATGTTGTCGCGGCACGCCAGCGGTGCCGGCCTGGGTGGCACGGCGCTGTCCAACCCGATGAAAAGTTACGCGCAGATCGAAAGCCTGCTACTCAAGGCCACACCTGTCGATGGCGGCTACCTCGTCAACGGCACCTTGCCCTGGGTCAGCAACTTGGGGCCGGGCCATTACTTCGGCGCGATAGCCGCGGTGACGGCGGGCGATGCGCCTGCCGCAGCAACAGGAAACGGCTCCTGCGCGTCGCGGGAAGTGATGTTCCTGCTGCGCTGCAACGCCCCCGGCGTGGAACTGCGCGAATGCCCGAGCTTTTCGGCCATGGAAGGCACAGGCACCTACGGCGTGCGCCTGAAGGACCATTTCATTGGTGCGGGAGAAATCATGGCCGATCCGGCCAAGCCCTACATTGCGCGCATCCGCGCCGCTTTTGTGATGTTGCAGTGTGGCATGGCAGTGGGCATCACCCAGGGGGCGATCGACTCGATGTGGACCGTGGAGCCGCAACTCGGTCATGTCAACCAGTTCCTGGAAGACCGGCCCGACACCCTGCAGGCCGAACTGGACGCGCTGACCCGGCGCGTGATGAAACTCGCCGAAACACCGTTTGATCCGTCAGCCGAATTTTTCATCGACGTGCTCGATGCACGCGCCCACGGCGCCGAGCTGTGCCTGCGCGCCGCCCAGTCGGCGCTGATGCACCAGGGGGCACGCGGCTACCTGATGTCGTCCGAAGTACAGCGGCGCGTGCGTGAATCGCATTTTGTCGCCATCGTCACGCCTGCGATCAAGCACCTGCGCAAGGAAATCGCGCGGCTGAGCGCCGAGGAGCAGCCGGCATGATCCTGCCGCCACAAGCACGGCCTGCGCCAGCCGTCACCACCGATGCGTCCGGTCTGCCCTGGGCGCTGTATATCTGCAAAGCCTGCGGACTGATTTATGACGAAGCCACCGGTGATGTCGACAGCGGGTTGGCGCCGGGCACGCGTTTTGCCGACATTCCGGACGGCTGGGCCTGCCCGCTGTGCGGTGTGGGCAAGGCCGACTTCGAACCGCATGTGGTGGCCGAGCTGCCGCAGCGACGGGCCGCCAGCCCGGCCTCCCGTCTGCCCCAAGGCGCCGCCGCGCGGCACAACGCGGGCACGGTCATCGTCGGGGCGGGGCGCGCCGGCTGGGAGATGGCGCAAGCGCTGCGTGAACGCGACGCCGACATGCCCATCACCCTGGTGACCGCTTGCAACGGCGACATCTACGACAAACCCATGTTGTCGGTGGCCATCGCACGCGGCATGGCCGTCGACAAGCTGGCGCGTGAAAGTGGCGACCAGGCGGCGGAGCGCCTCGGTGTGCGGCTGCTGGCCCACACGCAGGCCGTCAGCATCACGCCGGGCAGCCGCCAGCTGCGCACCACCCGCGGCACGCTGCGCTACCGGCACCTGGTGCTGGCGCATGGCGCGCAGGCGCGTTCCTTGCCGCAACTGCCTGCCGCCCTGTGCTGGCGCATCAACCATCTGCAGGCCTACGCCAGGTTCCGTGCGCTGTTGGGCACCTCCCCGAAACGCATCGCCATCGTGGGCGCCGGCCTGATTGGCTCCGAACTCGCCAACGACCTGGCGCTGGCGGGCCACCAGGTCACCCTGCTCGATGTGCAGACGCGGCCGCTCGCAAGCTGCCTGTCGGAAGTGCAATCGCAGCAACTGCTGGCCGCCTGGCGCGAGCTGCCATTGCAGTTTGTCGGCGGGGTGCAGGTCAGCGGGGTGAAGTCGCTGGCAGCGTCGGGACAGGGGGACAAACAGCTCGGCACGGCATGTGGGCAGACGTTCACGGTCGACCACATCATCGTGGCCGCCGGACTGCAGACACCGAGCCGGCTGGCGCGCAGCGCGGGCCTGGCCTGGAACCAGGGCATAGCTGTCCAGCCGGACTCGCTGGCCACCAGCGTGAAAGGCATTCACGCCCTGGGCGATTGCATTTCCGTCAACGGCCAGGTCAGCCGTTTCATCGAGCCCATCAGCCGGCAGGCGCAAACGCTGGCGGCCGACATTCTGGGCCAGGCCGCCATGCCCTACCATCCTGTGCGCGTGCCCTTGCGGGTGAAAACAACGACCCTGCCGTTCACGCTGTAGACAGCCGAGTCAACCTGGCTGGTACGCCGGCTCCATGGGCAGGCGCTCGGTGATGACCCGGCGCGGCGACGAGCCATCACCCTGCGCCTGGGATATGGTCAGTACCACCGCGCGTGCGCCCAGACTCACCCGAATCTGCAGCGGCAGCGCCCCGGACGGCACACCTGCGGCGACAAAGGCCTGGGTTTGAGCGTCGTACCGCAACCACGCCGGCAGCGGCCGGCCGCCGAGGGTCGAGGCGCCGACCTGCACAGCACCACCTGTCGACCCTGTCAACAGGGCGGACGGCAGCGAGAAACGAAAACCCCTGCCTGCGGTGACCAGCTCGCTCGCCACCGTGACCGTGACGAGGCCGGCCTCCTGGTCGGTGGGCTCACGGACGACCTTGACCGTCGTTCCAGGGCCGCCACCCGAGGCAGTCGGATCGCTTTCAAGCAGGGCATTTGCGTCCGCCACCGTCAACCCGGAAGCGGCGAACCGTTGCGGTGGAACGGGCGGCAGCGCGGGCACCTGGAAAAAGGAACCGGCGAAGCTGGACAGGTCGGTGATGCTGGCGGTGGTGGTGGCCGTGGGGTCCATCAACGTGTAGTTGTCTGCCGCGGCGCCGCCCAGGGAGATGCCGGTGATGTAAACGGCTTTATTCGTGCCCACTGAGGGGTTGTCAAAGTTGCCCGTGGCTGTGGCCGCATAAAGCACATCCCCCGCCACCAGGTTGGGGAAGCCGGCGCCGCCGGTGTTGAGGGTGGCGCTGGTATTGCCGTCCACGACCTTGTTGTAAGCCGTGATGCCGGTCACGCGGGGCATGCTTCTTCGCGTGATGGTCAGCAGCCCGTTGTTCAGCACCAGCGTGTAGTTTTCATTGTTGGTGGCGCCTGGCGTGATGGTTACCGGACCGGCGGCCACCGGCGTGTTGAACACCGCCGACGTGCTGCGGTAAACACCAACGCTAGCATCCGTGTCGCCGTCAATCAAGCCGGTCGTGGGGCTGCCGGTGAACGCGGGATTGGCATCACCATAGACACGGGTGGCGTTGTCAGTGTTGATCGTCAGGGTGGGCGCAATCCGGTACAGGAACATGTTGGCGCTGCCGCCCGGTGTGAAACTGGAGGACGTGTTGTAGCGCTTGTTGTAGCCCGTCACGCCTTCCGTCGTGGCGGCCGGGTCGCCGCTGTACACCAGATAACGTCCGGCGGAAGCCACGATGCCGCTGGCGCCCACGCTGTTGACCAGCTTGCCACCCGTGCTGGTTCCAGCCGCGTTGCTACTGCCCGCCTTGAGCACAATGGCGTCGCCCGTGCCGTTTGAAGTCACCGCATTGGCCAGCGTGAGATCCGACGCGGCGCCGGTGGTTTCAATTTTGGCGGCAACGGCAGTGGTGACACCCGCCACGCCGGCCACGGTACCCACGGTCAGTGCGCCGGCCTGGCTGTAATCGATGCTGCCGGTGTTGGCCGCCAGCGTGGTCACCGCATTGCCCGCATGGCGCAGGGTGTGGTCGCCGCCGGCGCCCGTCAGCGCCAGCCCTGATGCGCTGATCGCGCCCGATTGGGTCACCGCACCGCCGGCCGAGAGCGTGGCATTGCCGGTGGTCAGCACTGCCGCCACGTCGAAACCATTGACGTCGGTGTATTGAATCGCACCGGCCGAGATTGCCTGAAGATCAATCGTTCCGGCGTTGTTGCCGCTGTTGGTCAGTGTGATGGGTGAGTTGGCCGCCGAGTTCTGCACCTTCAGCGTGCTCGCCGTGATGTTGCCGGTAGAGGCCGTCTGAGTGACAGCGCCGCCGGCCAGGAGGTCGAGCGTGCCTGCGACGTTGGATGCTGCACTGCCCACACCCATGTTGATCGCGCCAGTAGCGACGAAGGCACTGCCACCCGCCGTGGTGTTGACGCCCAGATTGGTCGCCGCCACGTTAATGCGGTCGCCACTGCTGCCAATGTTGCCGTTGGCATGGAGGGTGACATTGGTGGCGGTAATGAGTTGTGTGCCGGTGTCGGTGATTGAGCCCGCATTGAGCGTCAGCGTCTTGCCCGCCAGATTAACCGCAGCACCTATCGTCATGACGCCGGTGCTGGCTGTATCGCCGATGACGATGGAGCCTGTGGCGCCGGTCGCAATCGCCGTTATTTCCGCGCCTGAAATATCAAAGGCGGAAGCACCTGCCAGCGACATCGCGTGATTTGCGGTTTTGGCCTTGATGGTCAACGCGCCACTGGTGGCAAGTGCGTTGTTGCCGGTGTTCGTGCCGATCGCAACCGTGTCCGCAATGACTGTGATGGGTCCGGTACCTGCAACAACGTCAATGTTGTTGTTCTGTGTATAAGTGCCTGTACCGGCGTCCACAACAACCGTCCCACCGGTGCCCGCCGCAGCGCCGCCGGTTGCGGTACCGCCCACGGCACTGAGGCTGCTTGCCAGCGTGATGCCCAGCCCGGCCCCGGCTGCATCCAGCGTGATCGCGCCGGCGTTGCCGCCCGCCGCCACACCCGAGGCGCCCGCGTTGCCGCCGCTCGTGGTGATGGCCGCCACCGTGACGCTGCCACCCGTCGAGGCCACCGACACCGCCGCACCGTTGCCGCCCGCCTGGCTGGCGCCGCTGCCAGCGCTTCCGCCGGCGCTGATGGCCGCTGCGGTGAGGGCAGCGCCGGCCTGCAGGGTGACGGTGCCCGCGTTGCGCCCGGTGGTGCCGGCCTGGGCCGTGCCGCCTGTCGTGGTGATGGTGCTGGTGCCCAGGGTGCCGGTGGTGGTCACACTGACCGCGCCGCCGTTGCCGTTGGCCGCGCCTGCCGTGCTCAAGGCGCCCAGGGTGGTGTTGCTGCCAGTGAGTGTGAGGGAGCCTGCGGCGCCGCCCGTGCCTGTGCCGGTCGCCCCACCCGTCGATGCCGTGATGGTGCTCGTGCCCAGTGTGCCGCTGCCGGTGATGGACACCACGCCTGCGTTGCCGCCGGCCTGGTCGGTGCCGTTGGCGGCACTACCGCTGGCGGTGATGGCGCCGGTGATGCTTCGGTTCACGCCCGTGATCGTGATGTTGCCCGCGTTGCTGCCCGCTCGTGTGCCTGTCGCCAATACGGTTCCGCTGCTGCTGATGGTGGTCGCGCTGACGCCGGCCTGCGAACTCACGCTGATCGAGCCGCCGTTGCCGCCTGCACCGCCTGCTGCGGACAGCGCTGTTGTCGTGACATTTCCTGTGCCTGCCGTGTTGCTCACGTTGATCGTGCCGGCCGTGCCGCCTGCGCCCGTGCCTGAGGCCGCGCCTGTGCTGGCTGTCAGTGTGGTGCTCTGTATGTTGCCGGCTGCGCTGTTGCTCAGGCTGATCGTGCCGGCATTGCCGCCCGTGCCGTTGTTGACACCGGCGCCGCCGTTGGCCGCCAGGGCGGTCACTGTGATGCCGCTGTTGCCGGTGACCGAGATCGCTGCGCCGTTACCGCCGGCCTGGTCTCCAGTGGTCACGCCGTTGCTGCCACTGGCGGTGATCGTGGTGCCGGTCAACAAGCCGCCCGTCGCCTGCAAGGTCACCGCGCCTGCATTGCGCCCGGTCGTGCCCGCATTGGCCGTGCCGCCTGAGCTGTCGATGACCCCTACGGTCTGCGCGCCCGCCGTGGTCACGCTGATGCTGCCGCCATGGCCGCTGGCGCCGCCCGTTGTGGTCAAGGTGCCCAACGTCGTGGCCAGGCCTGTGGCGTTGTTGTTCACGCTGATGCTGCCAGCGGCCAACGCCGCTGCAGTGCCTGCTGATGCGCCCGTACGGGCGTTGAGCCCGCCGCTGCCTATGAGGTTGATCGTCCCCGTGCTGCCTGCGCTATTGGTCACGCTGATGGCGCCTGCCGCGCCGCCTGCGGCGTTGCCGCTGCCGCCTGCGCCGCCGCTGGCCGTCATCGCGCCCAAGCCACTGCTGCTCATGCCGCCTGAGGTGCTGGTCACGCTGATGGTGCTGCCGCTGCCGCCCGCGAAGCTGGCGCCGTTGCCGGCCCCGCCTGTGGCAGTCAGAACACTGGCTCCCAGGGTAACCGTGCCGCCGCTCAGCGTGATGTTGCCTGCGTTCGATCCCGCGCTGGTGCTGCCTGCCCCACCCGTCGAGGTGATCGCCGCCCCGCCTGTGCTGAGCACGCCCGCACCGGTGGCGCTGACGCTGATGCTGCCGCCTGCGCCTTTGATGCCGCCGGTCGTGGTCAGCGCCGCTGTCGTGACGTTTCCTGTGGCAAAGCTATTGCTCACGCTGATGGAGCCTGCCGCTCCTGCCGCTCCCGTGCCCACCGCGTTGCCGGTGCTGGCTGTCAGTGCGCCCACGCTGATGTTGCCGCTGGTGCTGTTGCTCACGCTGATCGTGCCGGCGTTGCCGCCAGCGCCATTGTTGACGCCGTTGCCTCCGCTGGCGGTCAATATGCCGATCTGGGTGATGCCGTTGGTGGACGTGAGGTTGACCACAGCACCGGCGCCGCCGGCCCGGTCCCCGGTGGTCACGCCAGCACTGCCGCTGGCGCTGATCGCCGCCAGCGTCACACCGGCGCCGCTGACGCTGATGGCGCCGGCATCGCGTCCGGCGTTGCCGGCCGTGGCGGTGCCGCCTGTCGTGGTGATGGTTCCCGACACATTGACGGCTCCGCTGCCGCTGAGTGTCACGGCCCCGCCGTTGCCGTTGCCGGCCCCCGTGGTGGTGATGGCGCCGGTAGAGATGGCTTTGCCCGTCAGGTTCAGGGCCGTGCCGGCGCCCGTGCTGGTGCCGGTGATGGTGATATCGCCCTTGTTGGTTGTGCGGTTGGTGTCAATCGTCACGCCGCTGGCCAGCGTGAC
>NZ_CALRVW010000043.1:0-17216 GCF_943371715.1 Polaromonas sp. YR568
GTCGACAGCGTCAAACGCGTGACCGACATCATGGCCGAGATCACGGCGGCCAGCCAGGAGCAGACCGCGGGCATCGAGCAGATCAACCAGGCGATCACGCAGATGGACCAGGTGACGCAGCAAAACGCCGCGCTGGTCGAAGAAGCCGCAGCTGCAGCGTCCTCGCTGCAGGAGCAGGCCAACGGGCTCAGTCAGGTGGTCGGTGTGTTCAGGCTGGAAGGTGAGCAGCCGCAGCATCAGGATCACCAGGCACCCGCCCGTCCGGCGAGCCCCAAGGCCAGGCTGATGCAGCCGCCCAAAGCCAGACAGGCCATTGCGGCACCGCGCCGACCCGCTGCACCCAGCGGTGAGCTGGCCACGGCGGGTCGCAGCTGGGAAACGTTCTAGTTCATGAATTCCCGGCGTATGGAGGCTGAAGTTTTCTGCAAATGGGCCGCTGATTCATCCTCAAGTTTTCCGGGGAAATGTCGTTATCTATTTCAGAGGCATTCGAAAAACGCCACCGGGTCACCGGACTACCGGGTAACAGTCGCCGCCTTGAAAGGCCAGCTTAATGTCGAATAGCATGTTTTATACGGGTCTGAGCGGTCTCAATGCCGCCCAGGCTGCCTTGGTGACCACCGGCCACAATACCGCCAACGTCAATACCCCCGGCTACAGCCGCCAGGCCGCGCAGCTTGCATCGAACGGCGGCATTTACAGCCCAAGCGTCGGGTTCTTCGGCAGCGGTGTCAAGGTGGGTGACGTGACACGCAGCTACGACCAGTACCTGGCATCGCAGCTTGGCCAGGCACAGTCCCTGAACCAGTCGCTGACCACCTACTACACGCAGATCAGCCAGATCGACAATCTGCTGGCCGATCAGAAAGCGGGCCTGGCCCCCCAGCTGCAGTCCCTGTTCACCAACATCCAGGCGGTGGCCAACACCCCGGCCGATCCGGCGGCCCGGCAGCAACTGATCAGTTCCGCGCAAGCCACGGCCAACCAGTTCCGGTCCATGGACCAGTACCTGACCGGCCTCAACGGCAGCGTCAACGACCAGATCGCCGGCAGTGTCGAGCAGATCAACACCTATGCCGAGCAGATCGCCAGCCTGAACAAGCAGGTGGCCATGCTCAGCAATGCCACCGGCGGACAGGCGCCCAATGACCTGCTGGACCAACGGGACCAACTGGTCAATGAATTGGGGCAGCTGATCGGCACCAAGCTGGTGGTGCAGGACGGCGGTCAGTACAACATCTTCATTGGCAATGGACAGACCCTGGTGCTGGGCGACAGGGCGACCAAGTTGGCGGCGGTGGCATCGTCGGGTGACCCTACCCGCGCTGTTGTTGCGGTGGTTAACGCCGCCGGAAATGCCGTGCAACTGCAGGACAGCATGCTTGGCGGCGGCGGCTCACTCGGCGGGCTGTTGCAATTTCGCAGCGAAACGCTGGCCCCGGCGCAAAACTCGCTGGGTCGCATGGCGATTGCGTTGGCCGATGCCTTCAATGCCCAGCAGAACCTCGGCATTGATCTGACCGGGGTTCTCGGTTCTGATTTCTTTTCGCAGGCCAGCCC
Organism: Polaromonas sp. YR568; assembly: GCF_943371715.1. Lineage (GTDB taxonomy): Bacteria > Pseudomonadota > Gammaproteobacteria > Burkholderiales > Burkholderiaceae_C > Polaromonas. The sequence continues at coordinate 1,561 of NZ_CALRVW010000043.1, forward strand.
CTCTGTGCTGTCGAACAGCAAGAACACAGGCAACCTGGTGTTGACGCCGTCTTTTTCCGACAGTGGCCAGTTGACCACCAGCGATTACCGCCTGGACGTCAAGGCAGACCTGACATTCTCCGTGACCCGTCTGTCGGACAACAAGATTTTCAGTGCCACGGAGTTGGCCGCTTCCGCGCCCCCCAATACCTTCGATGGCGTCACTCTGACGGTGTCCAGCGGTGCCGGCGCACCGGGTGACTCTTTTCTGATTCAGCCCACCCGCACCGGCGCACGTGACCTGTCGGTGCTGGTGTCCGACCCGGCCAAAATCGCGGCGGCTTCGCCCATCGTGACCGGCAATACCGCCGGCAACCAGGGCAGCGGCGCCATCAGCGCCGGAAAAGTCGACGCGGCCTACCTGGCGACACCGCTGGCGGCCACGTTGACACTGACGTACAACAGCGCCACCAATCAGCTGTCGGGTTTTCCGACCGGAGCCACTGTGACGGTGACGCCTGCCAATGGTGTGCCCGATCCCGCCAGCCCCTACGCCGCGGGCGCACCCGTCACGTATTCGCCGGGGGCGACCATGAGTTTCAATGGCATCAGCGTCACCATCAGCGGCAAGCCCTCGAACGGCGACCGGTTCACCGTGGAAAAAAACAGCGGTGGCGTTTCCGATGGCAGCAATGCCTTGCTGCTGGGCGCCCTGCAGAACAAGAAAACCATGGGCAATGGGTCGGCCAGCTTCAACGACGCTTATGCGCAATTGATCAGCAGTGTCGGCAACAAGGCCCGGCAGGTCCAGATCGCCGGTGCCGCCCAGACCAGCCTGACCACCCAGATCCGGTCTGCCCAGCAGTCGGTATCGGGTGTCAACCAGGACGAAGAAACCGCCAACCTGCTGATGTTCCAGCAGATGTACCAGGCCAATGCCAAAGTGATCCAGACGGCGTCAACGATGTTTGATGCGGTCCTGGGCATCAGCCACTAAACCTTGCCCAGGAGTTCACGATGCGCATCAGCACCCAGTCTTTTTACGAACAGAGCCAGACCGCGATAGGCGCGCAGCAAAGCAGCCTGCTGCGGGTGCAGCAGCAGATGGGCGCCATGACCAAAATCCTCGCGCCGTCGGACGACCCCCTCGGCGCCACGCGCGCGCTGGCGGTCTCGCAGTCGATCGCGCTGAACTCGCAATATGCGACCAGTCGCGCGCAGGCGACGCAGACCCTGTCGCTCGAAGAGAACAGCCTGCAAAGCGTCACCACCATCCTGCAGAACATCAAAGGCTTGCTGGTACAGGCCGGCAATGGCACGATGGCTGACGCTGATCGGGCCAGCATTGCCACCACCTTGCAAAGCAGCATTGACCAGTTGCAGGGCCTAGCGAACACCGATGACGGTAATGGGCAGTTTCTCTTCGCTGGCTTCAAGAGTGCCAGCGCGCCGTTTGTGCGGCAGGCCGACGGCAGCATTCGCTATGCCGGCGATCAGGGCCAGCGACTGATGCAGGTGGACGTGTCCCGGCAGATGGCTGGCACGGACGACGGTCGCAGCATTTTTCAGACTGTACAGAGTGGCGCAGGCTACGTCAGTGCGTCGCCCGTTAGTAATACCGGCAGCGGCGTGTTCGGCCCCGCGTCGGTTGTGGATCTGGCCGATCCCAACTACGGCAAGGATTTCGTGATCAGTTTTCCGACGGCTACCACCTACCAGGTCGATACGGCGACGGTGCCTTCGGTCCCCGTGGTGCCAGCCACTGCTTTCACCGCAGGCAGTCCCGTCCAGTTCGGCGGCCTGCAGATCAGCATCACCGGCGCTCCCGCTGCCGGCGACAGCTTCAGCGTCGCCACCGCGAAAAATGCCGGAACGGACGTGTTTGCGGCGATTGGTGATGTGATCGCCGCGCTGCGGGCACCGGTGGACAACGCCGGCCCGGCCGCACAGGCCAAGCTGCTGAACGCATTGAGCACCGGCAACAGGAAGATCACCAATGCCCACGACAACGTCCTGACGGTGCGCGCCTCGGTCGGCACGCGCCTGCAGGAGCTGGACGCGCTGGAAACCACCGGTGACAGCCGCGCGCTCTACGACAAGAGTTACCTGTCCGACCTGCAGGACCTGGACTATGCGAGCGCCATTTCCGAGTTTTACCAGCGCCAGACCGCGCTGCAGGCCAGCCAGCAGACCTTTGTCAGGATCCAGCAGATCTCGCTGTTCAATTACCTGTAAGCGGCATGGGTTGCGCAGGCAGATATGCTATTGATTTAATAGCTATCTGCGTCCATGGATATTGGGCTAAGGCCTCAAACCTTGCAGAAACCCCAGCGTGCTCGTAAACCCCGCTGCAAACCGCGGCTCCAGAAAGGGCGCCAGGTATTGCATCAGCAGCTGCAGCATGGCCATGCCGGCCAGCAGGGTGATGGGAAAGCCCACGGCAAAAATGCTGAACTGTGGCGAGACCCGGTTCAGGATGCCCATGGCCAGGTTCAGGGTCAGCAGCGTGGCGATAAGCGGCAGCGCCAGCATGAGGCCGCCCGAAAAAATCTCGCCGCCCGCCGCCACCAGCAGGAACCAGCCGCCGGCCACCAGGGGGGCATCAGCCACCGGCAAGGCGTGGAAACTTTCGGCCAGTGTCATGACCACCATCAGATGGCCGTCTACTGCCAGGAAGATCAGCATGGCCATCACGTTGAGCAGGCGGGCGATCACCATGGTGTTGCCGCCGCTGGTGGGGTCGAAAAAGGACGCAAAGGACAGGCCCATCTGCAGGCCCACGTATTCACCAGCCGCCTGCACCGCAGCAAACACCATGCGCATTGAAAAGCCCATCGCCGCACCAATGAGGACTTGCTGGATCAGGATCCAGAAGCCGGCGGCCGACACCAGCGGCACCGCCGGCATGGCGCCCAGCGTGGGCGCAACAACGATGGCCAGCAGGGCGGCGAGGCCGACCTTGGCGGCGCGCGGCACCGCGGCTTCGCTGAAGATGGGCGCGGTGCTGATGAGCGCCAGCATGCGCACAAAAGGCCAGAGAAAGGCCACCATCCAGAGATTGAGCTGGTCGGAGGTGACCGAGAAGACCGGAGGCATCAACCGACGAGTTGCGGGATGGATGAAAACAGGTTGCGCATGTAGTCCAGCACGCTGTTGAGCATCCAAGGACCCGCAATCACCAGCGTGGCAAACACGGCCAGCAGCTTGGGAATGAACGACAGCGTCATTTCATTGATCTGGGTCGCAGCCTGGAACAGGCTGATCAGCAAACCGGTGACCAGGGCCACCAGCAGCAGCGGCGCACCGAGCAGCAGCGAGAGCTTCATGGCCTCGTAGCCGAGGGCCATGACGGATTCAGGTGTCATGTGTCGATCTTTCCGGGTACGGTAGCGTCAGGTGTAAAAACTCTGGGCCAGCGCCCCGATCAGCAACTGCCAGCCATCGACCAGAACGAACAGCATCAGTTTGAACGGGAGCGAAATCGTGGCGGGCGGCACCATCATCATGCCCATGGACATCAACACGCTGGCAACCACGAGGTCGACAATGAGGAAAGGAATGAAGATCGTGAAACCGATCTGGAAGGCGGTCTTGAGCTCGCTGATCACAAAGGCGGGCAGGAGGATTCTCAAGGTGACCTGTTCCGGTCCTTCCAGTTTTTCGATGTTGGCCAGCTTGGCAAACAGCGCCAGGTCAGCCTCGCGGGTCTGCTTGAGCATGAACTGCTTGAAGGGCTCGACGCCGCGCTCCAGGGCTTGTTCGGCACTGATCTTGTTTTCGGAGAAAGGCTTGTAGGCCGTGCTGTGAACTTTGTCGAAGACGGGCGACATGACAAAAAAGGTCAGGAACAGCGAGAGCCCGACCAGCACCTGGTTGGGCGGCGACGATTGTGTGCCGATGGCCGTGCGCAGCAGGCCGAGCACGATGAGAATCCGGGTGAAGCTGGTCATGGACAGCAGCAGCGCCGGCAGGAAAGACAGCGACGTAAGCAGCACCAGGGTTTGCACGCTGAGCGACCAGGTCTGGCTCCCGCCGGGGCCGCGCGAGCTGGTGACGCCCGGCAGACCCTGGGCGGAGGCCAGGGCCGGCAACAACATCAGGGCCAGCATCAGCAATGGCCAAAGGAGCGGCAGCGCCGCGCGGCTTCGCAGGCAGACAGGATTTGTCACTGGCCATCCCGCTTTCTCAGCTTGTTCAGGGATTCCGCCAGCTTTTGTGAAAACGCACCGGCACCGGCCAGGCCGCCGAAGGACGGCGCCGCCTCGGATTCGGACAGCTTTTGCGCCGGCATGGTGTGCAGAGCGTTGACCTGGCCTGCAGCGACGCCAAGCACCAGCCACGAGCCGCCGATTTCCACCACCACGACACGTTCGCGCTGCCCCACCATGGCGCTGGACACCACCTTCAACAGGCGCCCGCCTCCAACCTGCTGCAAGCCGAAGCGCCGTGCGGCCCAGGCGCAGAGAAAGATGAGGGCAAGCACCACGGCCAGGCCCAGGCCAGCCTGCAGCAGACCGGCAGCGCCGAAGGACCGCACCGGCTCTGCTGCCGCGGTGGGCACGGTCGGCAACACCGCATCGGCTGAAAAGCTGATGCAGGCCAGCGCGGTGGCGGCCAGCGCACGAAGGTCCGGCCGGCTCATCGGTTCAGTTTCTGCATGCGTTCGGAAGGCGTGATGATGTCCGTCAGGCGAATGCCGAACTTGTCGTTGACCACCACCACTTCCCCCTGCGCAATCAGGTAGCCGTTGATGAAGACATCCATCGGCTGCCCCGCCAGGCCGTCCAGTTCGACAACCGAGCCCTGCGACAGCTGGAGCAGGCTCTTGATGGTGATGCGTGTGCGTCCCAGTTCAGCGGTCAGCTGGACCGGAACGTCGAGCACCCTGTCGATGTCGCCCCTGGCAATCTCGGAACCCGCATTGCTTTGCAGCGGCTGGAAAACTCGCTCGCCGGCCGGTGTGGACGGTGGTGCGGGCGCCGCAGGCGCTGGGGCAGGAGCGGGTGCCGGTTCAGGTGCAGAGGCGAGCGCCTGCTCGGCGAGCGCGCTGCCCCAGTCGTCCAGTTCTGCTGCCGGGTCTTGCTTGCTGTCTTCACTCATGGTCTTTTCCCTTGCTGGAGTCGCTGTCTTGGTGGTGGATCATTTTTTCCACGCGCAAGGCATAGTGGTTGTTGGAGGTGCCGTAGCCGCATTCCATGACGGGCACGCCGTTGACCTTGCCGATGATCGTTTCGGGAATCTCGACAGGCAGCACGTCGCCGGCCTGCAGCCGGAGCAGCTGGCCAATGCTCGATTGCATGGTCAGGAAATGCGCCCTGAGTTCGACGTCGGCGCTTTGCACCTGCTGCGACAGCTGCTTGACCCAGCGTTTGTCAACTTCGATTTCGTCTTGCAGCGGGTTGGACAGCAGGTCGCGAATCGGCTCGATCATGGAGTACGGAATGCAGACGTTGAGTGCGCCGCCGATGGGCCCGAACTCGATCTGGAAGGTGGTGTTGATCACCACTTCGTTGGGCGCCACGATGTTGGCCAGTTTGGCGTGCATCTCGGAACGCACATACTCAAAATCGAGCGGATAGACCGGCTGCCACGCGCTGCCGTAACTCTCCAGCGTGAGGTTGAGCAGCCGTTTGATGATGCGCTGTTCGGTCTGGGTGAAGTCGCGGCCCTCGATCCGGACGTGGTAACGGCCGTCGCTGCCGAACAGGTTGTCCACCACGAGGAAAACCAGCTTGGGATCGAACACGAACAGGGCCGTGCCGCGCAGCGGCTTCATGTGCATGAGGTTGATGTTGGCCGGAACCGGCAGGTGCCGGATGAAGTCGCCGTACTTCTGGATCTGCACCGCGCCGACCGAAATGTCGGCGCTGCGCCGCATGAAGGTCAGCAGCGCACTGCGCAGGTGCCGGGCAAAACGGTCGTTGATGACCTCCAGCGTGTGCATGCGGCTGCGCACGATGCGATCATCGGTGCCGAGGTTGTAGGTGGGCGGACCTTCCTTGGGCGGTGGCGATGCACTGACTGCCTCGGTGTCGCCGGTGACACCCTGCAGCAGCGCATCTACTTCGTCCTGGGACAGCTGCTGGTCATAAGCCATGGGTGAATTTCATTGAGCGGGTTACTGCAGCATGAAAGTCGTGAACATCACACTCGAGATCTTCAGTGACGGCAAATTGGCCACGAAGGGCTGGTTGAGCGTCGTCATGATGTCTGCGGCCAGTTGGGCTCTTTCTTCCGGGGTGACCAGCGATTCGGCCGCGCGATTGGACAAGGCCGTGAGAAGCCTGCTGCGCACTTCCGGCAGGTATTGGGTAACCAGCGCCTGCGACTTGACGTCCGGAACCTTCAGTGTGACGGCCACATGCAGGAAGCGGCTGCGGCCATTGGGCTGGAGGTTGACGGTCATGGGCTCGAGGGCGATGAAAATCGGATCGACAGGCGCCACAGTGGTGGACACGGCTTCCTTGCGCTGGCTGGCCAGATAGAAGGCTGCGCCAGCCGCCGCCAGGACGACCAGCGTGCCCAGAACAATCAGCAGGACGAGGAGCTTGCGCGACTTGGGGGGCTTCGCGGGGGGGATGCTGGTGGCCATGACTTTGCTGTTGGGGTTTGAGAATCGATTGTTTTCGAAAACCGGCGCCCGGCATCGCCCGATAAACAGGGGTAAAACGTGTCAGATCCGGCATTTGCCGGACACGCGCCTCATGGCACGCCTCAGGCGTAGGTGTCCACGCTGATCCCTCTGCCGGCTGGGCGCGAAGCTTCCATGGCTGGCCGGACCCCGGGTGCCAGGTTGTCGGGCGTGCGCTCCGCCCGGTAGCCGCGCTGGCCGGACTGTCCGTTTTGCCCGTTCTGACCCTGGGCGAAGGCAGCTTGCTGCTGACTCTCGGAGTTGACCGAGGTGTTGCCGAGGCTGATTCCGCTCTCGGCCAGGGTGGTACGCAGTTGCGGCAAGGCCGCTTCCACGGCGGCCCGCACCGATGAATGCGCCGACACGAACATGGCCTGGACCTGGTGGTCGTTCATGCTCAGTGTGACTTTCAGTGGGCCGAGTCCCGGGGGATTGAGCTGGAGCTCTGCTACCTGTTCGCCGCCCTTCCCCATGTGGATCATCTGCTGGCCCAGGGCCTTGCCCCATTCACCGCTGCCAACCTCAGGAGCGAGCGACCGGGCCATGGCGGCAGGCGCCGCGCTAGAGGCGAGCATTCCCGTTGGCGCTGGCGCTGCTGCGACGCCGGTTGAGCTGATGGCCGGGGTGGCGATGGCGGCGGAGATGTCGGTGGCATTTTCCTGACCGATGACGGTCGAGCTGATGGCCGGGGTGGTGCTGGTGCTGGCGCCTGTCGGTGTGGCATTGGACGCCACCATCATCTGGTGGGGCGCTTTGACGCCGCCGCGTGTGGTTTCGGCTTCGGGGCCGCTGCCGGCCGTTGTTTCGGCGGAAACCTTCGGAAGGTCGTTGGCCTGGTCACGTTGCTGCGGCGACTGACCGGCAGTACCGTCGTCCGAAGCACCGGAAGGGCCGTTGATGCCAGCCGTGGCCAACGCTACCGCCGGGCCGGCCTCTGCGGTCTGGAGCCGGGTGGGCAGGGGGGATAGCCCTGTGTCCTTCTGGCTGGCCCCGGCGAGTTCGGGTGTCAGCCCGGTTGCCAGCGTCGGTGGCGCTGCATCCTCAGCCGATGTGATCGGGGCAGGCGCGGTGGTCGGTTCGCCCGCCAGCGCCATGTCTGTCGCGAGGGGTTTCCCAGCAAGCAGACCGGTGAGCACAGGGTTGGCAGCGCCCGGTACGGTACCAGCGCCGGGCGCGGTGGCAGCACCGCCGGCGGGCAACGCTTTCGGCAGCAGGTTGTCCAGCGGGATCAAAGGCAGAGCCATCGCATTGACCAGTTCGTCCGGGTCGACCTTGCGGCCCTCCGGCGGGCGCCGGGCCGGCGCGGCGGTTGCAGCCTTGCTCTCGGCTTTGGCGGACGCTTCGCTGGCGGGCGCCAGTGAGCGGGACAGCACGGCGCCGAAACTGTCGGGTCCGTTCGGGTCCGGCTCATCGCTGCGTGCCGCCGCCTGGGACGGCTGGCTGTCGGAGGGATGGGGTGCGCTGACGGGTGGAAGAATAAAAGACATGGTTTTTCCCGGTAGTTCAGTCGGCCAAGTTGCCAGCGCGCAGGTAAAACTGGCGGGCGGTGCGTTCGTCGCTGTCGCGTTGCTCGCGTTTGCCGAGGGTGAGCATTTCCTGCTGGCGAACCCGGTTGGCCAGGGTGTCGAAGGAGTTGAGGCGGCGCTTGTTGTTTTGCCAGTCGCCGCGACCGTGCGCCAGGCGCGTGTCGGCCTGGACGGTCAGGGCGCGCTGCTGCTCGATGGCGCCGTCCAGGGTGCCGATGAAATCCTGGAAATTGCGCACATGGGACGATGAAAGGCCGGCCTGCATCTGGTGCTGCAGCTGGTCCAGGTACTCCTGCCGGTACTGCAGCAACATTTCCAGTTTTCCGGCAGCGCTGGTGTGCGCGTTCTGCAGCTGGCCCAGCCGGCGGGTCGCCTCGTCGGTCTTGTTTTGCGCCAGTTCGATCAGTGTCGCGAGAGGGAGCTTGTTGGGCACGGCGTTTTCTCCTGGTGGTTCGAGGGGCTGCGGTGAATGCGTAAGCGGCTCAGGCCTGGAACAGGCTGTTCAGCTGTGCGGTGGCGGCCGCGTAGTCGACGCGTTCCTCCATCGTTTGCTGCAAGAAAGCCTCGATTTTTGGATAGAGGGCAATGGCCTGGTCCAGCTGGGCGTCATGGCCGGGGGCATACGCGCCCACACTGATGAGGTCGCGGTTGCGCTGGTAACGCGACAGGGCCTGCTTGAAGCTGCGGATGACCTGGAACTGCGCGGGGTCGATCAGCGCCGTCATGGCGCGGCTGATGGACGCTTCGATGTCGATCGCCGGGTAATGGCCGGACTCGGCGAGGCTGCGCGACAGCACCACGTGACCGTCCAGGATGGCGCGCGCCGAATCGGCTATCGGATCCTGCTGGTCGTCGCCTTCGGTCAGCACCGTGTAGAAGGCGGTGATGGAGCCGCCGCGGCCTTCGGCATCGCGCGCGCCATTGCCCGCGCGTTCCACCAGGGCCGGCAGCTTGGCAAACACCGAGGGCGGGTAGCCTTTGGTGGCCGGCGGTTCGCCGACCGCCAGCGCGATCTCCCGCTGGGCCATCGCGTAGCGGGTCAGCGAGTCCATGATCAGCAGGACATTTTTCCCTTGGTCGCGGAAATATTCAGCCAGGCAGGTGGCGTAGGCGGCCCCCTGCAAACGGAACAGGGGCGAGGTATCGGCCGGCGCCGCCACCAGCACGGCGCGGGCCATGCCCTCCTTGCCCAGCGTGTTTTCAATGAAGTCCTTGACCTCGCGGCCGCGCTCACCAATCAGGCCAACCACAATCACGTCGGCGCTGGTGTAGCGCGCCATCATGCCCAGCAGCACACTCTTGCCGACGCCGGAGCCGGCGAACAGGCCCATGCGCTGGCCGCGTCCGACGGTCAGCAGGCCATTGATGGCACGCACCCCGACATCGAGCACGCTGTCAATCGGCGCGCGGGTCAGGGGGTTGATGGGGGCGGCCGCCAGCGGCACTTCCCGCGAGAAATCGAGCGGACCCAGCCCGTCGAGTGGCCGTCCGGCCGCATCGACCACGCGGCCCAGCATGCCGTCGCCCACCGGCAGGCGTTTGGTTCGTGGCCCGGTGCCACTGGCATGGCCGCCGGGCGACTCCAGCGCATAGACCCGGGCCCCCGGCAGCAGGCCGTCCACCTCGCTTTGGGGCATCAGGAAAATGCGGTCGCCGGAGAAGCCGACGACTTCGGCCTCGGCGTTTTTCTGGGGGTAACCGGGAGGCAATTCGATCAGGCAGTCGCTGCCGACCGGCAGTCGCAGCCCGACCGCTTCGAGGACCAGCCCCACGGCGCGTGTCAGCCGGCCATAAGTGCGCACCGGAACACTGAGCGCCACGGAAGACCGGGCGTCTTCCAGCAGGGTTTGCCAGGCCTCCAGCGGTGGCTTGATGGTGGCGTCAGGGGTGTCAACCATGGACCAGCGGTGCGGTGGCTGCCGTATGGGGGGCCACGGCCGCGGCGACGCGGTCCCAGCGACTTTGCAGCGTGGCGTCCCGCTCGCCGCTGGCAGCCAGAACGCGGCAGCCGCCGCGCTGGGTATCTGCGTCAGCACGAATTCGCCATCCCGCGGTTTGCAGATCATCCGCGAGGTGTTCCCGCACCAGCGCCGCGTCGTCCGGATGCAGGACCAGCTGGGGTGAGCCGGTCAGGGCGGGTTCCGCCTGCAGCAATTCGCGGACCGTCGGCAAAATGGCCTGTGGATCCAGTGCCAGCGACTGGCCCAGCACCTGACGCGCAATGTCCATCGCCAGCGCCAGCAACTGTCCCGCGACCTCGCGCTCGGCAAGGCGCAAGGCGGCTGGAAGGGCCTGGGTCAATGCCCGCAGCTGGTCGGCCTGTTCGTGAACGGCCGCCATCGCGGCAGCATGACCCTCGGCCTGTCCCTGTGCGTAACCTTCTTGACGTCCTTCCGCTTCACCGGCCTGGCGCGCGTGAAGCCGCAGGCGCGCCAATTCGTTTTCATCGATCAGCAACTCCGGCTTGAGCGGCTCGACAACGGCAGGGGCTCCGGGTTCAGCGGAAACGGGCGCCATGTCCTGCTCAAGGGAGGTCATCTCCCAGCGTTCCCAGGCGGTCATCTGCCCCTTCGTTGTGCCGGGCCTACGCACGGCAGGCGCGGCGAAGCCGGAGGCAAACCGGTCGGCACCGGAACGCTGCGCGAGCGGGGCCTTGTCATACATAGGAGTCGCTTCCCTGTCCGCCAAGCACGATTTCACCGGCATCGGCCAGGCGGCGCACGATCAGCAGAATGCCTTTTTGTTCGGCTTCGACCTGCGATACACGCACCGGGCCGCGCATCTCGATGTCCTCGCGCAGCATTTCGGCAGCGCGTTGCGACATGTTCTTGAGGAACTTGTCGCGCAGTTCCTGTGGCGCGCCCTTGAGCGCAATGATCAACGACTCCGACTCCACTTCCTTGAGCAGGAGCTGGACGCTGCGGTCTTCGAGTTCCAGCAGGTTCTCGAAGAGGAACATCTCGTCGATCATCTTCTGCGCCAGCGCCTCGTCATGCTCGCGAACATGCTTGATCACGCTTTCTTCCTGCGCGCTGCTCATCATGTTGACTATTTCAGCGGCTGCCCGGATGCCGCCGAGACGGCTGCGCTTGCCGCCTTCGCCGCCCAGCATGTCGGTCAGCACCTCGGTCAGTTCCTTGAGCGCTGCAGGCTGCACGCCACCGAAGGTGGCCACGCGCAGGACCGCATCGTGGCGTGCGCGCTCGGGGAGCTGCTCCAGCACGTCCGCGGCCTTGTTGCGATCCATGTGGACCAGCAGCGTGGCGATGATCTGCGGATGCTCGTCGCGAATCAGCTCGACCACTTCGGTGGCCTCCAGCTGGTTCAGCCGCTCGATGCCGCTGACTGATTCATTCGACTGCAGGATGCCCTCCAGCAGATCTGCGGCACGGTCGTTGCCCATGGCCTTGTTCAGCACGGCCCGCAGGTAACTGCCCGAATCGAGGTGGAGAGCCGAATACTGTTCGGTTTCGAGGCGGAATTCTTCCAGAACGTCATCGACCTCGGTGCGTTTGACATGCGCCAGAGTGGCCATGGCCTCGCCGAGCGCCTGGACTTCGCTGGGGGACATCTGCTGCAGCACCTTGCCGGCAGCTTCCTCGCCCAGCGTCATCAACAGGATGGCGCTTTTACGTGTTCCTTCGTCAAACATTTTTTTCGCCCATCCAGTGTTTGATCAGCATGGCGACAGCCCGAGGCTCCTTGGCGGCGGTTTCCTGCGCATACCGGATGTTCTCCAGATGGCGCTCGGCTTGCCGCTCCTGTGATTGCGCAACGGCGTCTGCGGAGGGCGCTTCTTCATGGCCCGGCGCTTCGGCTTGGGCAGGCGCCGGATGCAGATGCTTGCGCAGCAGCGGCCGCAACACGGCAAACCACAGGTACAGGGCCAGTATTCCCAGCAACAGGTATTTGCCGCCGGCCTTGGCCATCTCGATGTTGTCGGGCTGGCGCCAAACGGGCAGTTCGGGTGTGTCGGTGGCATCCGAGGCAAACGGGCTGTTGACCACATTGAGCGAGTCGCCGCGTTCGGCACTGAAGCCCATGGCCTGCCTGGCCAGGTTCTTGATCTGCTCCAGCTCGGCGGCCGTCAGCGCCTGCGCGGCGCGCTTGCCCTGGGTGCCCGTTGCGCCGCGGTAGTTGACCACCACGGCCACCGACAGCCGCTTGATGCCGCCCGCCCCTTGCTGCACATGGCGTATCGAGCGGTCCACCTCGTAATTGGTGGTCACGTCCTTGCGGGTATTGGTGCTTGCTCCGGTGCTGCGCGCAAGCGTGCCGCCTGCACTCAGCTCCGTGCTCATCTTGAGTTGCCCTGTCGCCGGGGCACCGGGCTTGCCCGGTTGTGCCGGGTTGACGATGGGGGCGACCGGGTCGGACGGTGGCTGGTTGCTCAGGGCGCCCGGAACGCCGCCTGCCGGATTGCCGCCTTGCTGGCCGGATTCGCTGGATTGCTGGCTTCGGACCGCAGCGCTGCCGGGTTCCTGGTTGGGGCGGTACTTCTCGTCGGTGTTCTCGACGATGGAAAAATCGATGTCTGCCGCCACCTGCGCATGGACATTGCCGCTGCCGACGATGGGCTGCAGGATGGCTTCGATGCGGCGGATGTAGCCCTGTTCGATCTCCTGCGCATATTTGAGCTGGCTGACATCGAGACCGCGTGTGCCGGCGTTCGCCGCAGACAGCAGGTTGCCCGCCTGGTCCACCACGGTGATGCTTTTGGCCGACAGCTCGGGCACGCTGCTGGAGATCAGATGAACAACGGCGCTGATCTGGCCCTCGTCGATGGTCCGTCCGCGATGCAGGGTCAGCACCACCGAAGCACTCGGCTTTTTCTGTTCGCGCACGAAGAGCGATGGTTTGGGTAACGCCAGATGCACGCGTGCCGACTCCACTGCGGAAATCGAATTGATCGACCGCGCAAGTTCACCTTCGAGGGCTCGCTGGTAATTGACCTGCTCGGCAAACTGGCTGGTGCCGAATTTCTGGCTGTCCATCAGCTCGAACCCCACCGTGCCGCCTTTGGGCAGGCCCTGGGAAGCCAGCCGCAGGCGGGCTTCGGGAACCTTGTTGGCCGCGACCAGCAATGCTCCGCCGCCTTCAGCGAACTTGTAGGGAATGTTCATCTGTTGCAGCGACGCGATGATGGCTCCACCGTCGCGATCCGACAGGTTGCTGTACAGCACGCCGTAGTCCGGGGCACGGCTCCACAGCCACAGGGCAGCGACCGCCGCCACCGCGGCAGACGCGCCGATCATCAGCGGCAGGCGGGGATTGGCCCGCAACTGCTCCAGCCACGGCAGGGCTTTGGGCAGGGCGGTTTCGGTGCCCGTGGCGGCAGAACTCATGCGTTCACCCGCCTACCGCCGCGGCACGGGCGTGACCCGGGCTAGTGGATGTCCGGCAGTACGGATGCCTTCGGAGGCTGCAGATCGGCGACAGGGCAGAAACGACAGGTGACATACAACAGTGGTTGATTGGTAAGGCGAAGGGCCTCTGGCCGGTGCTGGGGGCAGCCGGAGTTCGTGAATGATTGTCAGAGCCTGGTGTCTTTCCCGATCAGCCGAATAGCCGGGGGTTTTGCCGTCTTTTGGCGGGATGCGCCGCCTGGCCCGCTGGTACGCTTCAAGCCGTTCATCAAGCAATGGGCGCACAGGCGCCAGGGAAACACCATGGCGATATCTTCTATTGAGTCCGTCCTGCAGCAAATGCGGGTTCTTGCCCAGACTTCCGGTCACCCGTCAGCGGTGAGCAGCGAGGTGGCCGGTGGCGGTTTTGCTGGAGAGCTGAAGAAGTCGCTGGACCGCATCAGCGATGCGCAGCAGAACGCATCCAGCCAGGCCGAAGCCTTCGAGCTCGGCAAGCCCGGGGTGGCCCTGAACGATGTGATGGTGGACCTGCAAAAGGCCGGCATCGGCTTCCAGATGGGGCTGCAGGTGCGCAATCGGGTGGTTGCTGCTTACCAGGAAATCATGAACATGCCTGCCTGACAGGGGGGCGACCTGGCGAGGTGGGATCTTTTTTGGTGTTGGCGCTAAAGGTTTTTCCGGGACTGGCCGTTAACTTGAATAACGGTGGCTTGCAGACTGTCTCGGCAAGCAAGGCCAACGTGACGGCAAGTTAGCCGGAGTCCACAACCTTTGTCAATCAGGAGTCCCTCATGGCCCAAGTCATCAATACCAATTCGCTTTCCCTGCTCACGCAGAACAACCTCAACAAGTCGCAGTCGTCGCTGAACACCGCGATCCAGCGCCTGTCCTCCGGCCTGCGCATCAACAGCGCCAAGGATGACGCCGCCGGCCAGGCGATCGCCAACCGTTTCACCTCCAACATCAAGGGCCTGGCTCAGGCCCAGCGCAATGCCAACGACGGCATCTCGCTGGCGCAAACCACGGAAGGCGCGCTGACCGAGGTCAATACCAATCTGCAGCGCATCCGTGAGCTGGCAGTCCAGTCCGCCAACGGCTCCAACTCCGCAGCAGACAAGGCGTCGATTCAGGCTGAAATTACCCAGCGCCTCGAAGAAATCGACCGCACCTCGGCCCAAACCGACTTCAACGGCGTCAAGGTGCTGGCTGCCAACAACAAGCTGTCGGTTCAGGTCGGCGCAAACGATGGTGAGCGTATCGACATCAATCTCAAGAAAATCGACTCTACCAGCCTCTCGCTGAACTCGCTCACGGTCTCCAACAATGAACTACCCGTCGGTGGCGCCATTACCGCGGTTAACCAGGCGTCAGGTACGGCTTCGTCCAACGTCAATCTGGCTGCTGCTGCGACGACTTTGACCACGTCCACCGGTTCGACGGTGGCCGCTTCAGATTTGTCTCTGCATGAAGTGCAGACAGCCGCCGGTGTTGGCACTGGCAAGTTTGTGGTCAAGTCCGGTGAGGACTACTACGCGGCCTCGGTGGATCGCACTAACGGCGCCGTGACGCTGAACACGGCCGTCATCAAGTTTGCTGACGGTGCAAATGGTATTGCCACCGCCAGCGCCGTGACCTTGGCGGCTGCGCCCGTGAAGGTGGGCGTTGATGCTGCTGGTGCTGTTACAGCCTTTACCACCGTGCAAGGCAAGAACTACACCACTACAGAAATTGATACGGAAGCCTTGGCTGACGGTGGTGCAACGACCACGGCCATTGCCGCCGGCGCTGTGGTGATTGAGCTGAGCACTGACGCTGACCAGACCAAAACTACTGAGTTTACGGGCGCAGCCACCGCGAATCCACTGGCCAAGATTGATGCAGCGCTGAAACAGGTCGATGATCTGCGCGGTTCCCTGGGTGCGGTGCAGAACCGTTTTGACTCGGTGATCTCCAACCTGGGCACCACGGTGACCAACCTGTCTTCCTCGCGCTCACGCATTGAAGACGCGGACTACGCGACCGAGGTGTCCAACATGACGCGCGCGAACATCCTGCAACAGGCCGGTACCTCGGTGTTGGCTCAGGCCAACCAGACGACCCAGGGTGTGTTGTCCCTGCTGCGTTAATCGACGAAGCGTGCGCCCCGGGGCGCAC
>NZ_CALRVW010000044.1:0-13249 GCF_943371715.1 Polaromonas sp. YR568
GAGGTTTTTGTTTTTACACCCAAAAGCAAGGCCTCCTGGGTGGGCTTGTCGAGTGCGTCGAACGCCTTCTGGCTCACCACCGTGGCGTTGCGCGGCAACCAGGCGCTGACGGGGTAGAAATACTTGACCTGTTCATGCAGCTTGCTCTCGATGCCGCTGGCGCTGGACGTCAGGAAGTTCTGCACACCACCGGTGGCCAGCGCCTGGCCGAGTTCGGCCAGCTGGATGGTGACTGGCTGGGCCTTGAGCAGTTGCGCGATGCGTGTAGTCGCCGGGTTGTAGGCACGCATCTTGGTGCCGGCAAAGTCGGCCGGCGTGGCGACCGGCTTGAGCGAATACAGCGACTGGCCGGGCCAGGGCACCGTGAACAGCACCTTCACGCCCTGTGAAGCCAGCAACTTGTCCTGCGCCGGCCTGGCCGCCAGGTACAGGCGTTTGGCCTCACCATAACTGGTGGCCAGGAAAGGAATGGAGTCCACCCCGAACAGCGGGTTTTCATTGGCCGCGCCCGACAGGATGAACTCTGCTGCCTGGACCTGGCCGGTCTGCACCGCGCGCTTGATCTCGTTGGCCTTGTACAGCGAGCCGCCCGGATGCAGCGTGATCTTGAGCTTCCCGCCGGTGAGCTGGTCCACCTCGTTGGCGAACTGCTGCACGTTCTGGGTCTGGAAGCTGTTGGCGCTGTAACCGGTGGGCAGATCCCACTTGGTCTGCGCCGAAACGGTAGCGGTTACCGCGAGGGCGGACAGACAGAAAATAAATTTTTTCATGGATGGCTCCTTGGTTAAAAACTGGCAAGCTGGTTGTTGAAAAGGTCGGTAATCAGCATCGCGCCAGGGGCGTGGGTGATGCAGAACTCGGGACGTGCCTGCTGGATGGCCGCTTGTGGTGTGACGCCGCAGGCCCAGAAGACCGGCAATTCGTCGGACATCACTTCCACCGCATCGCCGTAATCCGGCATGGACAGGTCGGTGATGCCGATCAGCGATGGATCGCCGATATGAACGGGCGCGCCATGCACATTCGGAAAGCGTGAGGTGACCTGCACGGCCCGAATGGCCGCAGCGGCCTTCAACGGCCGCATCGACACCACCAGCGGGCCCTTGAACGGCCCGGCCGCTTCGGTGGCGATGCTGGTGCGAAACATGGCCACGTTCCTGCCCTGTTCCACATGGCGCAGCTTCAGGCCGGCCTCCATCAGTGCCTGCTCAAAACTGAAGGAGCAGCCGATCACAAAAGTCACCAGGTCCTTGCGCCACAGGGCGCTGATGTCCGTGGGCTCGTCCACCAGCTCGCCATGGCGCCACACGCGGTAACGCGGCAGGTCGGTGCAGATGTCGATGTCCGCACCCAGAGCCGGAAGGGCCGCCTGGCCCGGTTCCGACACGGCCAGCAGGGGACAGGGTTTGGGGTTGCGCTGGCAATAGCGCAGGAAGTCGCCGGCTTCGGCCGCAGGGAGGATCACCACATTGCCCTGAACATGGTCGCTCGCCAGGCCGCTCGTGTGCGATGCCCAACGGCCCTGCCGGATGAGACCGCGAACATGCGCCGCATGGTTGATGCCGCCTGCGCCGAAAACCGAGAGTGCCGATTCAGTCGATGTGCTCACCAGAAAATTCCCCGTTTGCGTATGTCACTTTCATGACGATGGGCGAATTGTGTGAGCGTCGGCAACCTTCAGCAAATTCAAAATATTTCGCTTACATCATCGATTTTTTCGATGATAAGGGTTTACCTTTACAGGGCTTTTTGACGCCCTTTTGGTGCATTCTTTCGGCCGCTGGCGAAGGCGACAGCCGACTGCACCACGGTTTCCACGGTTTTCGAACTGGGGTCTGTGCGGTAGCTGGCATGAATGGGCAGCGACTGCAATTTTGCGTCGCAGGTCAACGGTTTCAGGCGCGCAAAACCGGTCAGCCGCTCGACTGCAGCACGCGGGAGCAAGGCCACCCCGAAGCCGCCCTGGACCAGTTGAACCATGGCGGAAATCGAGGAAATCGCATGCACCTTTTTGGGCTCCATGCGGTGCGTCCTGAACAGGTCAAGCAGGGTGACATGCGGTTGGGAGCCCTTCTGGAAGGTCAATAGTTCCATGCCGGCGAGCTCGTCAAGTCTGTAATTTCTTTTCTTGTGCAGGTCCGGGTGGCCCACAAACACCATGTCCATGGTCGGCAGGGCATGGTTTCGCACGCCTTCGGCTGAGGCTGGCAACACAGCAAAAACCAGGTCCAGTGTCCCGCGCTGCATCTGGTCAATCAGGATGGGCGTGGTTTCCACGGTCAGCTCCAGCTCCAGGCCGGGATAGTCAGCTCGCAGTTTTTCGAGCCAGGGAATCAGCCACGAATGCAGCACCGATTCGATGGCGCCTATGCGCATGGAAACCGCCATGGTCTGCCCCGACCCCATCTCGGCCTTGACCTCACGCTGCAGCGCCAGCAGTTTTTCTGCGTATTGCAGGAACCGCGCACCTGCGCCTGTCAGCTTGAACTGCTTGTCGCGGCGGTCCAGCAGCAAAACGCCCAATTCATCTTCCAGCGTAGCGATGCGGCTGGACATCGCGGACTGCGTCAGGTACAGCTTTTCAGCGGCCCGGGAAATGCTTTTAAGCGAGGCCACCCAGTAAAAGGCTTCAACAAAGCGGAGGTTCATGGCGAGGGTGCCCCGGAGGGCTGTCAGGATTTTGGGGTATGCCCGGGGAAACTGGCGCGGGATTTGCGTCTATCCTATCCATACTTATCAACTTCCATTGTCCTGGAGCTTTCATGAAATTCAAACTCGCACTGATGGCCACCCTCCTGAGTGTCGGCAGCGCCGTATCCGCCCAGACCAAGTGGGACCTGCCCGCAGGTTACCCGGCGACCAACTTCCACAGCGAAAACCTGGTGCAGTTCGCCAACGACGTGGACAAGGCCAGCGGCGGCAAGCTCAAAATCACGGTGCATGCCAACGCCTCGCTGTTCAAGGCGCCCGAAATCAAGCGCGCTGTTCAGGGCGGCCAGGCTCAGGCTGGCGAAATCCTGCTGGCCAACTTCCAGAACGAATGGGCCATCTTCGGCACGGACGGCCTGCCCTTCCTGGCCGACGGCTACCCCAGCGCCATGAAGCTTTACCAGGCCCAGAAGCCGGCGCTGCAAAAGAAACTGGGCGAGCAGGGCATCCAGTTGCTGTATGCAGTGGCCTGGCCGCCCCAGGGCATCTACTCCAAGAAGCCGATCAACGCGGCGGCCGACCTCAAAGGCATCAAGTGGCGCGCCTACAGCCCCGCCACCGCACGTATCGCCGAACTCGTCGGTGCCCAGCCGGTGACAGTGCAGGCTGCCGAGTTCTCCCAGGCGCTGGCCACCGGCGTGGTCGAGTCCACCATGACCTCCGGCGCCACCGGCGTGGACAGCAAGCTGTATGAACACCTCAAGTACTACTACGACACCCAGGCCTGGTTGCCCAAGAATGCAGTGATCGTCAACAAGGCGGCATTCGACGCCCTGGACGCGGCCACCAAACAGGCGGTGCTCAAGGCAGCGGCCGACGCCGAAACACGCGGCTGGGCAGCCAGCCAGGCCGTCAACACCAAGACGCTGGAAACCCTCAAGGCCAACGGCATGCAGGTGCTGCCGCCATCGCCCGCGCTCAAGGCCGACATGAAGAAGGTTGGCGACGTGATGCTCAAGGAATGGCTGGACAAGGCCGGACCTGAAGGCCAGGCCATCGTTGACGCCTACCGCAAGTAACCGCCGACATGCGCAAGCTGCTTGACGGCATATACGACAGCGCCGCCGCCCTGGCGGCGCTTTTCATGGTGGGACTGCTGATCATGGTGCTGCTGTCCATCGTCAGCCGGCAGCTGCATTTTCATGTACCGGGCACCGATGCCTACGCCGGCTACCTGATGGCCGCCAGCGGTTTCCTCGCGCTCGCGCATACCCTTAAACGCGGCGAGCACATTCGCGTCACCCTGCTGCTCAATGCCATCAAAGGCCGCTGGAAAAAAGCGCTGGAACTCTGGGCCCTGGGGCTGGCCACGCTGCTGGCCCTGCTGTTTGCCGCCTACAGCTGCAAGCTGGCCTGGCAGTCGCGTATGTTCAACGACATCTCCACCGGCAGCGATGCCACGCCGCTGTGGATTCCGCAACTGGCCATGGCTTTGGGTGCAGTCATCCTGGTGGTGGCGTTCATCGACGAGCTGGTGCTCGAGATCCAGGGCCGACGGATCACCGTGACCAGCAGCGAAGCGCTGCGCAACGAATAAGGACCCCATGAACGACCTGACCATCATGGGCCTGCTGGTGCTGTCCCTCTTTTTCATCCTGGGCACCGGCGTCTGGATCGGACTGACCTTGTCGGGCGTGGCCTGGATAGGCATGCAGCTATTCACTTCGCGCGTGGCCGGCGACGCCATGGCCGTCACCATCTGGGGGTCCGCGTCAAGCTGGACGCTGACTGCCCTGCCCCTGTTCATCTGGATGGGAGAAATCCTGTTTCGGACACGGCTGTCGCAGGACATGTTCAAGGGCCTGGCGCCCTGGATGCAGGCCCTGCCGGGCCGGCTGCTGCACACCAACGTGGTGGGCTGCACGATTTTTGCGGCGGTGTCGGGCTCCAGCGCGGCCACCTGCGCCACCATCGGCAAGATGACCTTGCCCGAACTCAAGCGCCGCGGTTACCCCGAGCACATGATTGTCGGCACGCTGGCCGGCGCCAGCACCCTGGGCCTCTTGATCCCGCCGTCCATCATCATGATTGTGTATGGCGTCTCGGCCGAGGTGTCGATTGCCAGCCTGTTCATTGCAGGCGTGTTTCCCGGCATCATGCTGGCCTTGCTGTTTTCGGGCTACATCGTGGTCTGGGCCCTGCGCCATCCTGATCAGATCCCTCCGGCCGACGCCAAAACGACTTTTCTGCAAAAACTCTCGGCCTCACGCGCACTGATTCCCGTGGTGCTGCTGATCGCCGCGGTGCTGGGTTCCATCTACTCCGGCATCGCCACGGCCACCGAGGCGGCGGCCATCGGCGTGGTCGGTGCCCTGGTCATCTCTGCGCTGCAGGGCTCCATGAGCTGGGCCACCTTCCGCGAAGCCCTGATGGGCGCCACGCGCCTGTACTGCATGATCGCGCTGATCCTGGCCGGTGCGGCTTTCCTGACGCTGTCCATGGGCTACATCGGCCTGCCGCGCCACCTGGCCGAATGGATTGCCTCGCTGGGCCTGAGCCAGGGCCAGCTGATCCTGGCGCTGACCTTCTTCTTCATCGTGCTCGGCTGCTTTCTCGACGGCATCTCCATGGTCGTGCTGACCATGGGCGTGCTGATGCCGACCATCCAGAAAGCCGGCATCGACCCGATCTGGTTCGGCATCTTCATCGTGCTGGTCGTCGAGATGGCGCAGATCACACCGCCGGTCGGCTTCAACCTGTTTGTGCTGCAGGGCATGACCGGGCGTGAACTGCCCTGGATCGCCAAGGTCACCCTGCCGATGTTTTTCCTGATGTGTGCGGCCGTCGCCCTGGTCTACGTCTTTCCGGGCATCGTCACCTGGCTGCCGCAACAGATGAGCCGCTAGGGCAACAGGCCAGGCACCGGCCTGCCAAAGGCCTTGGACAGCGCAGAGGTTTTCCAGCGGCCTGTACCAGGGCCGCTCGATAGAATCAAGCGCGATGCCCCTCGTCCTGCTCCTCGCCCTTCCCTTCATTGCCAGCGTGCTGGCCGCCTTGTTGCCGGCCAACGCCCGCAACCGGGAATCGACGCTGGCAGGCCTGGTCGCCCTGGGCTGCGCGCTGCAGGCGGCCTGGCTGTTCCCGCAACTGGCCGGTGGCAATGTGATCCGCGAAGAGATCGAATGGGTGCCGGAACTCGGCCTGAACCTCGTGCTGCGCATGGACGGTTTTGCCTGGCTGTTCTGCATGCTGGTGCTGGGCATCGGTGCGCTGGTGGTGCTGTATGCGCGTTACTACATGTCCGCCTCGGACCCGGTGCCCCGCTTCTTCTCCTTCTTTCTGGCCTTCATGGGTTCCATGATCGGCGTCGTGCTCTCGGGCAACCTGGTGCAGATGGTGATGTTCTGGGAACTGACCAGCCTGTTTTCCTTTCTGCTGATCGGGTACTGGCACCACCGGCGTGACGCGCGGCGCGGCGCCCGCATGGCGCTGACGGTCACCGGCGCCGGCGGCCTGTGCCTGCTGGCCGGCGTGCTGGTGCTGGGACGCATCACCGGCACCTACGATCTGGACCTGGTGCTGGCCATGGGCGATGAGATCCGGGCGCATCCGCTGTACACCACGGTGCTGGTGCTGGTTCTGCTGGGTGCCTTCACCAAAAGCGCGCAGTTCCCGTTTCATTTCTGGCTGCCGCGCGCCATGGCCGCACCGACGCCGGTGTCGGCCTATCTGCATTCGGCCACCATGGTCAAGCTCGGTGTGTTCCTGATGGCGCGCCTGTGGCCGGTCCTCTCCGGCACCAGCGAGTGGTTCTGGCTGGTTGGCGGCGCCGGCGCCATCACGCTGCTGATGGGCGGCTTCATCGCCATGTTCCAGCGCGACCTCAAGGCGCTGCTGGCGTATTCGACGATTTCCCACCTCGGCCTGATCACCCTGCTGCTGGGGCTGAACAGCCCGCTGGCCGCGGTCGCCGCCGTCTTTCACATCATGAACCACGCGACCTTCAAGGCCTCGCTGTTCATGGCGGCCGGCATCATCGACCACGAAAGCGGCACGCGCGACATCCGCAAGCTCAGCGGCCTGATGCGGCTCATGCCCATCACCAGCACGCTGGCGGTGATTGCCAGCGCCTCGATGGCGGGCGTGCCGCTGCTCAACGGCTTTCTGTCCAAGGAAATGTTTTTCGCAGAAACCGTCTATATCCAGTCCACCGGGTGGCTCAACTGGGGCCTGCCCCTCATCGCCACGGTCGCGGGCGTGTTCAGCGTGGCCTATTCGGCGCGTTTTGTGTTCGACGTGTTTTTCGGCCCGCCCTGCGGACCCGAGGTGCCGAAAAAGCCCCATGAACCGCCGCACTGGATGCGCGTGCCAGTCGAGCTGCTGGTGCTGATATGTCTCGTGGTCGGGGTGGCGCCGCACTGGTCGGTCGGTCCGCTGCTGGCCGAGGCCGCGCGGCCGGTGGTCGGCGGCACGCTGCCGGTCTACAGCCTGGCGGTCTGGCACGGTTTCAACCTGCCGCTGCTGATGAGTTTTGTCGCGCTGGCCGGCGGCGCGGCGCTCTACCTGCTGCAACGCCGCGGCCGCGCGCTCGGCCATCTGACGCACACACCGCTGCTGCACCGTTTTGACGGCCAGCGCATCTTCGAGAACGTGCTGGCGCGGGTCAGCGAGGCCGGCCGGCGCAGCCGCTACCTGCTGGGCACGCGGCGCCTGCAGGCGCAGCTGCTGCTCCTGCTGCTGATTGCGCTCACCGGTGCCGCGGCTGCGCTCTGGCTGACACCGACCGAACGTGGCCAGCGCGAGCCGCTGGCTTTTTCACCGATGTTTGCCATGACCTGGGTCATAGGCGCGGTATGCGCCGTCGGTGCCGCCTGGCAGGCCAAGTTCCACCGCCTGGCAGCGCTGATGCTGGCCTCGGGCGCCGGCCTGGTGTGCTGCATCACCTACATCTGGTTTTCCGCGCCCGACCTGGCATTGACCCAGCTGGTGGTCGAAGCCGTCACCACGGTGCTGCTGCTGCTGGGCCTGCGCTGGCTGCCCATGCGTACGGTGGCAATCCAGCCCATGCAGGCCCGCCTGCAGCTGTGGGGCCGGCGCGGGCGCGACCTGGCCATCGCCGTTTTGGCCGGCGCCGGCATGGCGGCCCTGTCCTGGACGGTGATGACGCGGCGTTTCCCGGAAAGCATCTCCCCCTTCTTTCTCGACCGCGCGCTGAGCGAGGGCGGCGGCACCAATGTGGTCAACGTGATGCTGGTGGACTTCCGCGGCTTCGACACCTTCGGCGAAATCACCGTGCTCGGCGTGGTGGCCCTGACGGTGTACGCGCTGCTGCGCCGCTTCCGGCCCGCGATCGAGTCCATGGCCCTGCCCGCGCAACAGCGCGCGCAGGTCGACGACGGCAGCAGCGACCTGCTGAACCCGCGCCGCGCGGTGGACACCGCGGTCGGCTACCTGATGGTGCCCGCCGTGCTGGTGCGCCTGCTGCTGCCGGTGTCGGTGCTGGTGTCGGCGTATTTCTTCATGCGCGGCCACAATGCGCCGGGTGGCGGTTTTGTCGCCGGCCTGGTGATGTCGATCGCGCTGCTGCTGCAGTTCATCGTCTCCGGCACCGAGTGGGTGGAAGAACATCTGCGCATCTACCCGCGCCGCTGGATCGCCATCGGCCTGCTGCTGGCGCTGGCCACCGGCGGCGGCGCGGTGGTGCTGGGTTATCCCTTCATGACCACCCACACCGCCCACCTGCACCTGCCGCTGCTCGGCAGCCTGCATGTGCCCAGCGCGCTGTTTTTCGACCTGGGCGTTTTTTCAATCGTGCTGGGGTCCACCATGCTGATCCTCACTGCACTGTCGCACCAGTCGGTGCGCAGTCACCGCTGGGCCGAAGAACAAGAGGAAAAGCTCCCCCCCGTTGCGGACTCACTCCGTGTAGCCGCCTCCCCCCTCGAGGGGGCGACACCTGCGGACCGGCAAAGCCGGATCCGCGCTGTCACTGGCGAAGACGACGCAAACACGATGGAGAAGACCTGATGGAAATTGTTCTCGCCCTCGGCATCGGCGTGCTCACCAGCTCGGGGGTCTACCTGCTGCTGCGTCCGCGTACCTTCCAGGTCATCATGGGCCTGACGCTGATTTCGTACGCGGTCAACCTGTTCATCTTCAGCATGGGCCGGCTCAAGATCGACAGCGAGCCGGTGCTGGTGCCCGGCCTCAAGGCCACGCTGGCCAACACCGCCGACCCGATGCCGCAGGCGCTGGCGCTGACGGCCATCGTCATCGGTTTTGCGATGACGGCCCTGTTTCTGGTGGTGATGCTGGCCTCGCGCGGTCTGGCCGGCACCGACCATGTGGACGGCAAGGACGACGCGGTGGATGACACCAGCGTGCAGGTGAAGGGAGCGCCCGAATGAGCGGACTCCTGCACTGGCTGGACCGGCTGCTCGATGCCACCATGCCGCACCTGGTGGCCGTGCCCATCCTGGTTCCCATGCTGACGGCCGCGCTGATGCTGCTGCTGGGCGAACACCGGCGCCGCACCAAGGCCGCGCTGACCGTGGTCTCCGGCCTGATCGGTCTGCTGGCCGCGCTGGCCCTGCTGCGCTGGGTCAACGCGGTGGACACCGGCACCGGGCCCGGCTCCATCGGCGTTTACCTGCCGGGCAACTGGCGTGCGCCCTTCGGCATTGTGCTGGTGGCCGACCGGCTCTCCACGCTGATGGTGGCGCTGACCGGCGTGATCGCCTTCGCCGTGTCGATTTATTCGACCTCGCGCTGGGACCGCGCGGGTGTGCATTTCCACCCGCTGCTGCAGCTGCAGCTCATGGGCCTGAATGGCGCGTTCCTGACCGGCGACCTGTTCAACCTGTTCGTGTTTTTCGAGGTCATGCTGGCGGCCTCTTACGGCCTGCTGCTGCACGGCTCGGGTCGCTTGCGGGTCGGTGCAGGCCTGCACTACATCGCCATCAATCTGGCGGCCTCGTTCCTGTTTCTCGTGGGTGCGGCGCTGCTCTATGGCGTGACCGGCACGCTCAACATGGCCGACCTGGGCCTGCGCATCGCCCGGCTGGACCCGGCCGACCGTGGCCTGGTCCACGCGGCCGCGGCGATTCTCGCCACCGCCTTTTTTGCCAAGGCCGGCGCCTGGCCGCTGAACTTCTGGCTGGTGCCGGCCTACAGCGCGGCGGTGGCGCCCGTCAGCGCCGTGTTCGCGCTGCTGACCAAGCTCGGCATTTACACCGTGCTGCGCCTGTGGACCGTGCTGTTCGCGCCGGACACCGGCGCGTCGGCGCAGTTCGGCCAGGAGGTGCTGCTGGCCATCGGCCTGTCCACGCTGTTCGTCAGCGCGCTGGGCATCACCGGCACGCAGCGCCTGTCGCACCTGGCCGGGTACGCCGTGCTGATCTCGGCCGGCACCCTGCTGACCGCCATCGGCCTGGGCCAGCCGGCGGTCTGGGCCGGCGCACTGTATTACCTGCTCAGCTCGACGCTGGCTGCCAGCGCCTTCTTCCTGCTGATCGACATGATCGAGCGCTGGCGCAATGCCGGCGCCAGCATCGCCCCGCATGAAAAGGCAGGCAACGCGCCTTTTCTCTCGGAAGACCTGACCGCCATCGACAACGTGAACCTCGACGATGAACAGCAGGCGCTCTACGGCCGCGCGATCCCGGCCGGCATCGCCTTCCTCGGCCTGTCTTTTGTGGTCTGCACGCTGCTGCTGGCCGGCCTGCCGCCGCTGTCGGGCTTTCTCGGCAAGTTCGCGATGCTGTCGGCCCTGCTCGACACGCCGGTGATTTCACCGGCGAACTGGAGTTTTCTGGCGCTGCTGCTGCTGTCCGGCTTTCTGACGCTGGTCGCGCTGAGCCGCGCCGGCATCCGCTACTTCTGGACGCAGCCCGTGAGCAGCATGCCGGCCCTGCGTGCCCTCGAGGTGCTGCCGGTCGCCGCACTGCTGGCCGCCAGTGTTGCCCTGAGCATCGAGGCCGGCCCGGTCATGCACCACGCCAGTGACACCGCGCAAGGCCTGTTCAAACCCGCCGCCTACCGCAACGCCGTGATGGGCGCGCGGCCAGTCCCCAACCCGCCCGCAACCAAGGTCTCGCCATGATGCGGCGCTGGTTGCCTTCGCCACCGCTGTCGCTGGCGCTGTTTATCGTCTGGCTGTTGCTGAACCAGGCGCTCGATACCGGCACCTTGCTGATGGCGGCGTTTCTTGCCGTACTGGTGCCGCTGCTGACCCGCAGCCTGCGCCCTGCCAAGGTGCGCATGCGCAAACCCGGCGTCGCCCTGCGTCTGGTCGTGCGGGTGATGGGCGACCTCCTGCATTCGGCGCTGACGGTCGCCCGGCTGCTGCTGACGCGGCGCACGGCGCACATCGAGGCCCGCTTCGTGGAGATCCCGCTGCAGCTGCGCGACCCCAATGCACTGGCGATGCTGGCCATGATCTGCTGCCTGACACCCGGCACCGCCTGGGGAGAGCTGTCGTTTGACCGTTCCAGGCTGCTGCTGCACGTGTTTGACATGGAAGACAAGGCGGCTTTCATCACGCTGATCAAGACGCGTTATGAAGCCCCGTTGATGGAGATTTTCGAATCATGAGCGACTTTCTTTTTTGGGGACTCAAGCTGGCCCTCTTTCTGCTGGCTGTCGCCATGTTGTGCGCAGTCGCCCGGCTGCTGATCGGGCCGACCGCGCAGGACCGCGTGATGGCGCTGGACTGCCTCTACATCAACGGCATGCTGATGATGCTGGTGCTGGGCATTGTCTATGCCAGCAATGTCTATTTTGAAGCCGCCCTGCTGATCGCCCTGTTCGGGTTTGTCGGCTCCACCGTCATGGCCAAGTTCCTGCTGCGCGGCGAGGTGATCGAATGAGCACCGGACTGCCGCTGTGGGCCGAAGTCCTCACCGCTGTGTTCGCCGTGCTCGGTGCCGCCTTTGCGGCCATCGGCTCTTTCGGGCTGGTGCGGCTGCCGACCTTTTTCCACCGCATCCACGCGCCCACCCTGGGCGCGACGATCGGCGTGTGGTGCATCACCCTGGCGACCATCATCTACTTTTCGGTTCAGGGCGACAGCCTGTTCCTGCGCGCCGTGCTGATCACGCTGTTCGTCGCCCTGACGGCGCCCGTCACGACGATCTTCCTGATGCGCGCCACCCTGTTCCGCGAGCGGCAAAAAGGCGGTGCGGTGCCACCGGCCGCAACCTCGGCCCGGGCACCTGATCAGGGTAAGCTTTAACTTTCTTCACGATCGGGCGCGCCATGCATGTAGTCATCGCCATCTGTCTGGGTGCCAGCGTCGGTGCACTGGCCCGCTGGGGCCTGGCGCTGTGGCTGACGCCCGGCGGGCTCATTCCGTGGGGCACGCTGGCCGCCAACCTGATTGGCGGCTATTTGATCGGCATCTGCCTGGCCGTCTTCCAGTCCCTGCCACAGCTTGACCCGGTCTGGCGCCTGATGCTGGTGACCGGCTTTCTGGGCGGACTCACCACGTTTTCCTCGTTTTCAGCCGAAGTCGTCACTTTCCTGATGGAAGAGCGCTACGGCTTGGCGCTGGGCACGGCTGCGCTGCATGTGCTGGGCTCCCTGCTTTTGACCGTGGCGGGCATCAAGACCGCTCTGCTTCTGATAGCATTTCGCGCCCAGTAGACGGGGGCCAAGGCCACTTTTTACCTCAAACGACCGCGGGGAGACGGCAGGCCGGATCCTGGCTCCATACCCGATCAGCGCAGCCCTTTTTTCACACCCCGCCTTAAGGCGCGCTTAAGGCTTGCGTTCCTACACTTTGCAGAACTTATCCCTCAAGGATGCTCATGCAGACTGTGCAACGCAAGGTGTTTGAACCCCGCTCCCGCCCCATCACCGCCACCCACACCGTCGTCGGCTCACCGCGTCGGGAGGAAGCCGAAGCCTTCATCCGGACGGTTTTCGCGCGGCGCTACAACGCCCGCACGTCCTCCCTGGCCCCCAACCTCGCGCTGCTGGAGCAGGACGACCGCATCATCGCGGCGGCCGGCTGGCGTGGTGCCAGCACGGACAAGCTGTTTCTCGAACGCTACCTGGACACCCCGATTGAAGTCGCCATGGCGCAGCTGGCCGGCCAGAACGTCGTGCGCGAACGCATTGTCGAGGTCGGCAACCTCGCGGCCGACAAGCCCGGCGGCAGCATTCACGTCATCCTCACGCTGGGCCGGCACCTGCACCGCCTGGGCTTTGAATGGGTGGTGTTCACCGCCACCCAGGAGCTGATAGGAATCCTCACCAAGCTGGGCTTGCCCATGCTGGCCCTGGCCAAGGCCGACCCCGCCCGCCTGGGCGACGACGCCGCGGCCTGGGGCACGTATTACGACACCCAGCCCATCGTGGTGGCCGGCCGCATCCAGCTCGGGCTGGACCGTATGAGCCGGCAGGCATGAGCGCCGAACGCCTGTTAGCCGCGCTGGCCGCGCGCGCACCCGACGCCGCGGTGTTGCGTGGCGAGACCGAGAGCTGGCGCGCCGCCGACGTGCTGGACACCGTGGCGGCCCTCGCGATGCGTCTGTCCGGCCACCGCGTGCTGGCCGTGCTGGCCGACAACAGCCCGGCCTGGGTCATGGCCGATCTGGCC
>NZ_CALRVW010000045.1:0-11743 GCF_943371715.1 Polaromonas sp. YR568
GCCAGGAGCAGACGGCGGGCATCGAGCAGATCAACCAGGCGATCACGCAGATGGACCAGGTGACGCAGCAGAACGCCGCGCTGGTGGAAGAAGCCGCAGCTGCAGCGTCCTCGCTGCAGGAGCAGGCCAGCGGGCTCAGTCAGGTGGTCAGTGTGTTCAGGCTCGAGAACGGGCAGGCGGGTGCGCCGGACGCGAACGCGGCCCTGCCGCGGCGCACGGTTCCTGCCTCTCAAAGCATGTCCAAACCGCCACCCCGGAAGAAGAAGGTCATTGCTGCTCCGGCCGGTGGGCTGGCCATCGCAGGTGGCAGCTGGGAAAAATTTTGAAATGGTTATGACGGGCGTCTCTGTATGCCGTTGTATTCCCGCTTTGTCGGCTGATACATCTGCTTTGCATCAAACCGTATAGGAGTTTTCATGCCCGCAAGAAACCTGCGCCAGGAACGAAATGAACTGCCCCTGGACGTTCGTTCCCGGGCGCTGCTCCCCGATGGACGCAAGTCCCTGTTTGTGCTGACGCAGGTTCATTCTGCGCAGCAGGGCATCGGTGTTCTTCCCAGGTCGCAGATCGCTACCTTGCCGCTGCAGGACAGCTTGTTCCGGTCGTTGACTGAGGAGGCGCCCCAGGTGATCTGGTACGCCAATGCGCGGGGCGGACTGGTTTATGCCAACCGCAAGTGGTACGCCCTGGTCGGCGGCAAGCCGGAAGACTGGATGGGCAGCAAGTGGCTTCGAGCTGTGCATCCTCAGGACCGGGACGACTTGCTGGAGGCATGGCAGCGCGCACTCCGAAAGCGCGAGAACTATTCTGGCGAGCGGCGCATCTTGTCCCGCGACGGGAGCTACCACACGATGTCGTACAAGGCCAGGCCGGTATTCAATGAAAAAGGCGACGTGGCCTTCTGGGTAGGCATCGATACGGACATCAGCGAGATCAAGGCGACGGAGGCCGCATTGCGTCTGTCCAACGAGGAATTGGCAGCTTTCTCCTATTCAGTATCCCATGACCTGCGTTCGCCGCTGAGCGCCATCGACGGATTCAGCCGACTGCTGGCCAAACAGCTGGACCCGCAGGCCAGTGATACGGCGCGCCATTACCTTGCCAGGATCGAAGCGGGGGTAGGTCAGATGGGGCGGCTGATCGAAGACCTTCTTTCACTGGCTCAGGTTTCCCGCACCGATTTCCGTCACGAAATCGTCGATCTGAGCCAACTCGCTGCGCAGGTTCTGGAGCGGTACCTTGCCAGCCCGGCTGGGCGGGAAGTGTCTGTAACCATCGCACCTGGCCTGCAGGCCCGGGGTGACGTCCGCCTGATTCGGGTGCTGCTGGAAAACCTGCTTGGAAACGCGTGGAAATTCACGTCGCAACGGGTCTCCACCATCATTTGCGTTGGCCAGCTCACCGATGCCGAGGGGGATGCCATCTTTTTTGTGCGCGACAACGGCGCCGGCTTCGACATGGCGCATGCTGACAGGCTGTTCAAGACCTTCCAGCGCCTGCATTCAAACACAGAGTTCCCGGGGACCGGTGTGGGACTGGCGACAGTGCTCCGCATAGTGACCCGGCACGGTGGTGAAGTCTGGGCTGATGCAGAGCCCGAAAAAGGGGCCACGTTTTTCTTCACGCTGCCCAACCGGTAGGCACTACGCCGTAAGACGCGGGTGACGGAAATCCGTCGATGGGGCGCCCCCGGGCCATCTGGTCGGCAGGCGTGATCGCTGGCGTTGCCGCATGGGGCGCCAAGCTTTTTCATGGGTGGTAAGTGGGGGCCGCAGCGCCTGGGTAGGGGGCTGAAATCGCGCGCGCGGTCAGGACGGGGCTGTCTCAGCCGACCGCAAACCGGCTGCCACTGCTGGAGCCTGTCTTGTGCGTGCCATCCGGCCCATACAGAGGCTGGCCACTGGCTTTCAGGAAGTTGATGGACTGCCGTGTGTAGTCCAGATGGGTGTGAATCATCACCCCATTTCGGTGATTGCACTCATGGGCCTGCGCTGCGCGCGCCAGCAGATTGCTCCACGCGGTTTGGAGGGCTTCTCCCCCGTCCAGTGCAGCGGCATCACAACCATTGCGTCCCGGGGCGTAGCCCAGCGCCTGCTGCTCCATCTCACGCTGGCGACCGATCAGGGCGATCTGGTCGGCCAGTTGTGACTTGCGCTCGGCAAGACCGGGTAGCCGTTTGAATTCGCCATGGGTCATGGCGTCAGATTCCTGGGCGAGCAATTCGAGAAATTCGCCGATGGCGGCGTGTTCGCGAACGAGAAGGTCGACCAGCGGTGAACTCATGGTGCTTTTTCTCCCAGGAGATCACGCACCGACCGGAGCAGGCCGTCGGCTATTTTGGCGGTGTCGACATGGTAGCGACCGGCACTGATGTCTTCGCGGATTTTGCCCACACGGGCCGCGTCGAAGTCTCCGTTGGTCGAGGGCAGCAAGGGCGTCGCTGCGACCGGACGGGCGGGGGCCGCCTCTGCCGGCATGCCTGACACCGCGCGGTTTGGCTTGACACCTTCCCTTGCGGGCACAGCCGAGGGGTCGGCTGCATTTTTCAGGAAAGTGACGTTTTGATTGATTTTCATGATGTTTTCCTCAGGGTATCTCACCGGTATAACGGCTGATCGGCCCGAAACTTGAGGGAATGACTGCAATTTAACAGGATCAATTGGTTCGTTCCACCATTCCGTCCGGGCCGACGATGCCGCTGACCAGTGTGCCGCCCTGCATTTTGACCTGGACCAGGGCGCCCACGGCGGCACTGGTCAGGGCTTTTCCCTCGGCGCTCACCACAAAGCCTGCTCCCTGGGTGCGTACGCGAATGGTCTGCCCCCTTTGCACTGCCACGGCCTCTCGAAGCAACTCCCGCCGCAAGGGTGCACCCGATGCGATCTGGTTCAGGGCAATTGCGCCATTGAACTGCGACGGGTCGACGATCACGCTGCGGGGAAGGGTGGTGAGGTCGCCTTCGCGCGCAGCGGCGTCGGCGAGTGTCAAGACCTGGCCCGCAGGAATGGGTTGAACCGCGACATAGTAGACGGACCGGACCGCGATATAGGCCGGCACAAAGCGGGTCCATGGCTGATCTGAATGGCATCGCACCCCGACCGACATGCGCCCCCACAAGCGGGCACCACCGGGCAGGAAGGGCTCGGGTGAGTCACAGGCCGGCAGTGCACCCGATATCGGCGTGTCAATGGTGATGACTACCTTGCCGGACAGGCCCGCCGTCTGGCGCAACAGGAATTGCTCTATCACGGGGCGCGCGTTGCCCGACAGGGGCACTGGTTGCGACGTCGCGCTGCGGGCCTGCAGGGGCAGGCTGCCAAAGGTGACAAGGGTGACAAGTCCAAGTGCCAAAACTTTGTACATGGGCATCTTCATGAAATCCCTCGATGGAGTGGCGCCGATGGCCAGGGTCTGCAGGTGTCAATGCTCACCTGCGCGCCCGGCACCCGGGTAGTTGCAAGAATTTTAGGAGCCTGGGCGCCGAGGCCAAGGGTTGAATTGCACCGCAATCCGGATGCTGTTTTGAGGATTGAAACGCGCTGTTCCGGCATGCAATTCATGAAAGCGGAATGTCGGTCGCCGACGCTGCGCCAAGAATTGAATTGAACCTTGAAACGCCGTCTGTTCAGGTGATTGCGCAAGCGGGGTCTACCTACAATTATTTTCATCAAAGCCGGCAGTGCCGTCAGAGGCATCAGCGGCATCTCTTGAAACGATGAGGAAAAAATGATCGACAAACTGGATTCAGCACTGCGCTTCCATCAAGAGGCGCTCAGCCTGCGGGCGCGGCGGCAGGAAGTGCTGTCGTCCAATGTCGCGAACGCCGACACGCCCAATTTCAAGGCGCGTGATTTCGACTTCGGGAGCAGGCTGGCGGAGGCTGTTGAACGCGGCAGGCAGCCCATGTCCATGTCGATGTCCACCACGTCGTCCCGCCATCTGTCCGGCGCAGCGCATGCGGCAGGCGAGAGTGACTTGATGTACCGCACGCCGAATCAGACAAGCCTCGATGGCAACACCGTCGAGATGGATGTCGAGAGGGTCAATTTTGCGGACAACGCCATGCGTTACGAAGCCAACCTGACCATTCTGGGTTCCAAAATCAAATCGCTGCTGTCAGCGGTTCAGTAACAACCAGGCGGAGTCCGTTCATGCCGTTTTCAAACCGTTCACTCAGCATCTTTGATATCGCCGGCTCAGCCATGACTGCGCAGTCGCAGCGAATGAACACCACCGCCAGCAACATGGCCAACGCGGACAGTGTCGCGGGACCCGATGGCCAGCCTTACCGGGCCCGTCAGGTTGTGTTCGAAATGTCGCCCGGGGCGGGCCAGGGAATAGGCGGTGTCAGGGTGGCGCGCGTCATCGAAGATCAATCACCGTTGCGCATGGTGCATGACCCCAAGAATCCGCATGCAAACGCCGAAGGTTACGTGGCCATGCCCAACGTCAACGTGGTCGAGGAAATGGTCAACATGATTTCGGCCTCGCGATCCTACCAGGCCAATGTCGAGATTCTCAATACCGCCAAAACGTTGATGCTCAAGACACTGACGGTGGGTCAGTAAGCCCCTCGGCGCCGACCAATTCATTTCCGGAGAATTTCTCATGACTGTTTCTGCAATCACCTCAACGGACAGCGCCAGCGCGGCCGGCGCGCTGTCATCAAAGACAGTTTCAAGCGCTGATGGAGAACAGCGTTTTCTCAAGCTGCTTGTTACTCAGCTGAACAATCAGGACCCCCTGAATCCTCTGGACAACGCCGAGCTGACCTCGCAACTGGCACAGATGAGCACGGTCAGCGGCATTGAAAAACTCAATACAGCCTTCCAGTCTCTGCTCGCCCAAAGCGGCTCCAGCGAAGTCCTGCAGTCGGCTTCCCTGATCGGTCGTTCCGTACTCGTGCCCGGAACGGGGTTGGCGCTGGAGCAGGGCGCTGCAGTGCCGTTTGCTGTTGAGCTGCCGCAGGGGGCTGATTCGGTGAAAGTCACCGTCACCGACGCGGCCGGCAATACCGTTCGCAGTTTGGATCTGGGTGCCTTGCCGCAGGGGGTCAAGACACTTTCCTGGGACGGAAAGTCAGATGGCGGGGTGCAGTTGGCAGACGGTGCCTACACAGTCAACGTGGCGGCCTACTCCGGGGATTCCAGGATGACGGCGACCGCGCTGACCTATGCCGGCGTGGCCAGTGTGTCGCAGGGCAGCAATGGCGTTGCGCTTGACCTGGGGGCCGGTCGCAAGGCCGCGCTCAGTGAAGTTCGCCTGATTCTCTGAGCCCGACCGACTCACGGCAGTCTCGATTTACAAGTCAATTCAACAGAAGGAAATACCATGGGTTTCGCACAAGGTGTAAGCGCTCTGAACGCCTCCGCAGCCAATCTCGACGTCATCGGCAACAACATTGCCAATGCCGGAACGATAGGCTTCAAATCGGGGGGCGTGCAGTTTTCCGATGTGTATGCAGGTTCCAAGATCGGTCTGGGTACCCAAGTGGCCAGCGTTGCGCAGAACTTCACGTCCGGCTCGGTGCAAACCAGCTCCCGTGCACTGGACGTAGCCATCAGTGATGGCGACGGGTTTTTTCGGCTCGCCAGTCCGGAAGGCGAGATAGCCTACTCGCGCAACGGCCAGTTCGATATGGACAAGAATGGCTACATTGTCAACACGGCTGGTTTGCAGCTCACCGGTTATGCCGTGGGTGCCAACGGCAATCTGGCAGGCGGTACGCCGGCGCCGTTGCAAATGCCTACGGCCGCCATGGCGCCGAAGGCGACCGGGTCCGTGACCGGAATCACTGCACAGTTCAATCTTGATTCGCGGAGCACGGCGCCGGCGACTGCGTTCGACGCCACGGATTCAAGCACCTACAACTATGCCAATTCGGTGACGATTTATGACTCGCTGGGAAACCCTCACGAGTTGGCCACCTTCTTTGCAAAACAGGCGGCTCCGGCTCTCAATGCCTGGAATGTTCATGCGACCGTGGACGGGAAGCCGCTGGATAACGGTGGTGTTCTGCCAGCCGTTGCCAATGGCACAGCGATCGGTACCTTGACCTTTGACAGCAACGGCATTCTGGATACGGCTGTTGTGGGGAACGGTGTCCTGGGTTTCAAGACGCCTGGCTTTACTTTGGGTAATGGCTCTGCCCCGATGACGTTCGATATGAACGTCGCGGGCACCACCCAGTTCGGCAACGCCAATGATGTCAGAAAGCTGACACAGGACGGCTACGCGTCTGGCACGCTGACCTCTCTGGCCATTGAACAGAATGGGACCATCACCGGAAAATACAGCAACGAACAATCCAATACGCTTGGGCAGATCGTCCTGTCTTCCTTTGTGAATCCGAACGGACTGCAGTCCAAGGGCGACAACGTCTGGGCCGAAACCGCTGCGTCAGGCCAGCCGCTGACGGGCACACCGGGTGCCGGCACCAAGCTTGGCGCCCTGGTTTCGGGGGCACTGGAAGGCTCCAACGTTGACCTTACCTCCGAGCTGGTCAACCTGATCATTGCCCAGCGCACCTATCAGGCCAATGCCCAGACCGTCAAGACGCAAGACCAGGTGATGCAGACCCTGATGAACATGCGTTGATGACCCCGTGACCGCCGGCAAGGCGGTTTCTGGCGTCAACAAAATCAGGACAACCAAGGAAGCAATATGGACCGGATGATCTATGTCGGCATGACGGGTGCCAAGCAGGCCATGGAGCAACAGGCTGCGGTGGCCAACAACATGGCCAATGTGTCGACGCCCGGGTTCCGTGCGCAGATCAACAACTATCGTGCAGTTCCAGTCGTCGGCGACGAGATCGCGACCCGTGCCATGGTGGTTGCCACGACTCCTGGCGCCGATATGCGTTCCGGTCCGCTGATGCAAACAGGCCGCCCGCTGGACGTTTCCATACGCGGCGATGGCTGGCTGACCGTCCAGACACCGGACGGCGGCGAAGCTTACACCCGCGTCGGCAACCTTCAAGTGGGTGCCGACGGTCAATTGATGACCATGGATGCCAGGCCGGTGTTGGGCGAGGCTGGCCCGATGGTTGTGCCGCCGGGCTCGTCGCTGGTGGTGGCTGACGATGGCGTGGTGACAGCGCTTGGCGCCGGTGATCCGGCCGTGGGTGCCGCGGAAGTGGGGCGCCTGAAGCTGGTCAACCCAGCCGTGGATGCGCTGGTGCGTGGCGACGATGGCTTGTTCCGCATGCAGGCCGGCGCGGCCACCCCGCAGGCCGACCCCAGTGTGCGTTTGTTGTCCGGCACGCTGGAGGGAAGCAACGTCAATGCAGTGGAGGCCATGGTCGACATGATTGCCAATGCACGACGTTTTGAGATGCAAATGAAGACGCTGCAGACAGCCGAAAGCAACGACCAGCAGGCCAACAAGCTGCTGGGCAACGGCTGATTCGCCGTCCACCCCTTGTCGCCCAATCTGACTTGAACACGGCCCCGGCCATCCCCCAGGAGTTTTTCCCATGATTCGTTCCCTTTCCATTGCCAAGACAGGGCTTGATGCCCAGCAGATGCAGCTCGACGTTGTTGCCAATAACCTGGCCAACGTGGGCACCACCGGTTTCAAGCGCAGCCGCGCCGTGTTCGAAGACTTGATGTACCAGAACCTGCGCCAGACCGGCGGCCAGACCTCGGACCAGACGCGCATGCCCTCCGGCCTTCAGCTGGGTACAGGCGTTCGCGTGGTGGCGACCGAGCGCATCCATACACAAGGCAATCCGACCAAGACCGAGAACCCCAAAGACGTGGCCATCAATGGCGACGGCTTTTTTCAGGTATTGATGCCGGACGGCACCACCGCCTACACGCGGGACGGTTCATTTCAGTCCGACCAGAGTGGGCAGCTGGTCACCGCCAGCGGCTTTCCCGTGCAGCCGGCCATTACCTTGCCGCAGAACACCACCAGCATGACCATTGGCCGCGATGGCACGGTGTCGGTCACCCAGGCCGGCAGTACGGCCAATGTGCAGATTGGCCAGATTCAGCTGGCGACTTTTCTCAACGCCGCAGGACTGCAAAGCAAGGGTGAGAACCTGTATGTGGAGACGGATGCTTCCGGTGGGGCCAACGAAACCGCGCCGGGCCAGAATGGCGCCGGCATTCTGAATCAGGGCTATGTGGAGTCATCGAACGTCAACGTCGTCGAGGAGCTGGTCAACATGATCCAGACCCAGCGCGCGTATGAAATCAACAGCAAGGCTGTCCAGACCTCTGACCAGATGCTCGCGCGCCTGGCGCAGCTGTGATGCACGGGTTGCCGCGGAGCTGCTGGCGCGCAAGCGGCTGGGCATTGACCGTCGCGGCGCTGCTGGGCGGCTGTGCGCAGATCCCGCGCGAGCCGCTGGTGCATCAGCCCATGAGCTCGCGTGCCGATGCGCAGGTGCGCCCCGCGGCGCCGGTCAATGGTGCTATCTACCGGACTGGTTTCGGCGCGCAGGCCCTGTTTGAAGACAGGCGGCCGCGTTACGTGGGCGACATCCTGACCATCCTGGTCAGTGAGAACGTCAATGCGAGCAAAAACTCGGCGGCCAATGCCAGCCGCAGCGGAAGTGCCAGCACCGAGCTGAGCCTGATTCCGAAAATTTTCAGCGGTCTGATCTCCAGCGCGCAGGATGCCACTGCGGGCGGAAAAAACATATTGAGTGCCAAGGGTGGGGCCAATGCCACGAACACCTTCAACGGCGTGATCACGGTCACTGTGGTCGAAGTTCTCCCCAATGGCAACCTGATTGTCAGCGGAGAAAAGCAGATGCTGATCAACCAGGGAACGGAGTTCATCCGCTTCTCGGGCGTGGTCAACCCGCGCACCGTCAGCGCGAACAACACCGTCCCTTCCACCCAGGTCGCCGACGCGCGCATGGAATACAGCGCCAAAGGTTATATCGACGAAGCCCAGACCATGGGATGGCTCCAGCGCATCTTCCTCAACGTGCTGCCGTTCTGATCATGAGCACGACACCCATTTCGCTTCAGCCTCAAGGAAGAATGCGCATGGCCTTGGCGTCCTGCCTGAAACTTTGCCTGCTGCTGTCTGCCCTGGTCGGGTTTCCATCGCAGGCTGAGCGCCTGAAGGATCTTGCGAGCATCCAGGGCGTGCGCGACAACCCGCTGATCGGTTACGGCCTGATGGTTGGCCTCGATGGCAGCGGCGACCAGACCATGCAGACACCGTTCACCACGCAAAGCCTCAACAACATGCTGGGGCAGCTCGGCGTGACGGTGCCGC
This sequence comes from Polaromonas sp. YR568, assembly GCF_943371715.1. GTDB lineage: Bacteria > Pseudomonadota > Gammaproteobacteria > Burkholderiales > Burkholderiaceae_C > Polaromonas. Next base: position 9,241 of record NZ_CALRVW010000045.1, read on the forward strand.
CTGGAACCAACATGCAGCTGAAAAATGTGGCCGCCGTGATGGTCACCGCATCCCTGCCGCCCTTTGTGCGGCCCGGACAGACCATCGACATCACGGTGTCCTCCCTGGGCAATGCGAAAAGCCTGCGCGGCGGGACCCTGCTGATGACGCCATTGAAAGGCTCAGACGGGCAGGTCTATGCGCTCGCCCAGGGCAACATGGTGGTCGGCGGCGCTGGCGCCTCGGCCAACGGCAGCCAGGTCAAGATCAACCAGCTCAGCTCCGGTCGCATTCCAGCTGGCGCCATTGTGGAGCGGGCGGTGGAATCGACACTCGGCGGGGACGGCACCGTGATGCTGGAGTTGACGACCAGCGATTTCGGCACGGCGCAAAAGGCGGTGGACGCCATCAACCGGAGTTTTGGGCCCGGGACGGCCCATGCGCTTGATGCACGGGTGATCCAGGTCAACGCGCCGCCCCGGCCCGAAGACCGCGTCGGTTTCCTCGCCCGCATCGAGAACATCGATGTGGCGCCTTCGCAGGCGATCGCGAAAGTGGTGATCAATGCGCGTACCGGTTCGGTCGTGATGAACCAGACCGTCCGGATCAATGACTGCGCCGTGGCGCACGGCAATCTGTCGGTGGTGATCAATACCGAGCCGGTGATCAGCCAACCCGGGCCGCTCTCGGGCGGCAGCACGGTGGCCACCCAGCGCTCACAGGTCGAAGTCAGCCAGGCGGGTGGCGCCCTGCAGATCGTGCGTGGTGGTGCCTCGCTGGCTGACGTGATCAAGGGACTCAACACGCTGGGTGCCAATCCGCAGGATCTGGTGTCCATCTTGCAGGCCATGAAGGCCGTAGGTGCCCTGCGCGCTGAACTCGAGATTATCTGAGGGTGACATGAACAGCACCGGTTTTGCCAACCTCAACAGCATGAATTCCCCTGCCTCAGGCGTGCTCGACCAGCGTTTGTCGCTGGATGTGCAGGGTGTCGATGCCTTGCGGCGCACGGTGCGCAGTTCACCGCAGGAAGGCATGAAACAGGCCTCCAAGCAATTTGAAGTGATGTTCATGCAGATGGTGCTCAAGAGCATGCGTGAAGCCACGCCGTCTGACGGCATGTTTGGCAGCCAGCAGGAAAAGATGTACACATCCATGCTGGATCAGCAACTGGCACAGAATCTGTCCGGCCGGGGTCTGGGCCTGGCCGAGGCCATGTTTGCGCAGCTCAACCGGACCGCTGGCGGGGCTGATGTGCCTGCCGCATTGCCCGCAGACAAGCCGCCCGGTATGCCCGGCGCGGCGGTGTCCAGGGTGCCGCAGCCTGTGGCTTCTGTCGCTGCGCCGGTCGTCCGGACACCGGACCTCTCACTGTACGAGACCGCCACGGCGCAGGCGACCCTGAGCAGGAGCGCTCTGCCGCAGGCGCACGTGGAGCAGTTTGTTTCTCGCCTGCTACCCGCGGCGCAGCGTGCCAGCGAGGCGACGGGTGTTCCGGCGCAACTGATCATGGCGCAGGCAGCGTTGGAATCCGGCTGGGGACGCCGCGAGATACGTGCAGAGGACGGCCAGACCAGCTACAACGTGTTTGGCATCAAGGCCGACAAGAGCTGGAAGGGGCCGGTGGTCGAAACCATGACCACCGAATACGTCAACGGCGTTGCGCAAAAAGGCCGGGCCAGCTTTCGGGCCTACGGCTCTTATGACGAAGCGTTTTCTGACTATGCGCGTTTCCTGGTGACGAACCCGCGTTATGCCAATGTGCTCTCCACGCAGGATCCCGCTGAAGCGGCGCATGGCCTGCAGCGCGCAGGTTATGCGACCGATCCCCAATACGGCGGGAAGCTGGTCCGCATCATGAAGCAGATGTCCTGAGCCCGCGGATAGCTCCGGGTTGAGCATTGTTGAACGAGGCAGCAGACAGGCAGCCAACTTTCAAATTTAAAACTAAAGTTTTTCCCTGATGCGGTCGTTAATACAAATAGACGCTTTTGTTGTCACGATATTTAAAGCGCTTACGGAAGCGCTGCCCACCTGATTGAGGAGCACCCATGCAAGCAAGCACCAGCCAGACCGGAGTCGCGGCCGTCCCCGCCATGCCACCCGGAGCCCTGGCGGCCCAGCCACTGGAGTTCCTGGCGTTCACGCTGGGCCAGGAAGAGTACGGGGTGGACATCCAGAAGGTGCAGGAGCTGCGCGGTTATGACGCGGTGACGCGCATCGCCAATGCGCCCGAGCACATCAAGGGGGTGGTCAACCTGCGCGGAATCATCGTGCCCATCATTGACATGCGCATCAAGTTCAACCTGGGCACGCCGACCTATGACCAGTTCACGGTGGTGATCATCCTCAACATTGCCAGCCGCGTGATGGGAATGGTGGTCGACAGCGTCTCGGACGTGATCACCCTGAGCCCGGAGCAGGTCAAGCCGGCACCGGAGATGGGCGCGGTGCTCGATGCCGACTACCTGATCGGGCTGGGCACGCTCGATGACCGCATGCTGATCCTGGTCGATCTGGAAAA
>NZ_CALRVW010000046.1:0-8155 GCF_943371715.1 Polaromonas sp. YR568
CGCGCTTTGCGCGTCCTCGCCGGAACCCGATTGCGGATCCGAACCCGCTCCCGACCCCACCACCCTTCTGGCTGCGCCGAGGAGCGGAGGTCCAGACGGATCAGGACGGGCGATTGTTTGAGCGTAGCGAGTTCGAGCCCGGCCCCGGCTGGACCGAGCACCGCAGGTTGCCCCCGTAGCGTCAGCGAAGGGGGACGCAGACAGCAGGGTCGCCTTTTCTTTTGCTTACTTTTCTTTTGGCGACGCAAAAGAAAAGTGAGTTGCCGCCGGGCAACCCCCGGCTTGCTCGAAGCACCTGCAAAGCACAGGCTTGCAAAAGCCGAAGGGACTCACCATGTCAAAATCACCCCCATGGAACTACTTGCTTTTCTGATGGACTTCATCCTTCATGTGGACAAACACCTGGAGGCCTTTACACAAAGCTACGGCACCTGGGTTTATGCCCTGCTTTTCCTCATCATTTTTGTGGAAACCGGCGTGGTGGTCATGCCTTTCCTGCCCGGGGATTCGCTGTTGTTCGTGGTGGGCGCCCTCTGCGGGGTCGGCCTGCTGAGCCTGCCGGTGGCCATTGCCGTGATGCTGGTGGCCGCCATCCTGGGCGACCAGTGCAACTATGCGATAGGCCGGCACTTCGGCCCCAAGGTGTTCCAGTGGGAGCAGTCGCGGTTTTTCAACAAGCGCGCATTCAACCAGGCGCACGACTTCTACGAGCGTTATGGCGGCATCACCATCATCATTGCGCGTTTCATGCCCTTCATTCGCACGTTCGCGCCTTTTGTGGCGGGCGTGGCCGAGATGAGCCGCACCAAATTCACCGCCTACAACGTGATCGGTGCGCTGATCTGGGTGGTGGGGCTGTGCTCGGCCGGTTATTTCTTCGGCAACCTGCCGTGGGTGCAGGCCAACCTGAGCAAGATCATCTGGGCCATGATCCTGATCCCCGGGCTGTTTGTGCTGTACGGCGCATGGAAAGCCAGCCGGTCCGCCCGGCAACCGGCGCACTGACGGGTTTTTTACCCGCTGTATTGACCCAGGGCAGGGCGCGCGCGTCTGCGCGGTGCACACTGCCTTGGAGTACACCCCGTTTCCAACAAGCTGCCCATGACTGTCACCGAGATCGATTTTTCCACCGTCCGCACCCTCCCCGAGCTGCTGGCCTTTCGTGTGGCACACAGCCCGCAAGCCGAGGCCTATCGCGAATTTGATGCCGGCGCCGGCCGCTGGGTCGCCACCACCTGGGCCCAGGCCGGCGAGCGTTTTGCCCAATGGGGTCAGGCGCTGGCAGCCATGCGCTTGCCGAACCATGCCAGCATTGCCATCCTGCTTCCCAACGGACTGGATGCCGTCAGTCTCGACCAGGCGGCCCTGGCGCTCGGCCATGTGCCGGTGCCGCTCCATGCGCTGGACAACCCGGGCAGCATTGCTTACATCCTGGCGGACTGCGAGGCCGCGCTGCTCATGGTCTCGTCCCTGGCGCAGTGGCATGCGATCAGAGCGCTGGGTGTGGCCATGCCGGCGCTCAGGCGCGTCGTGGTCAGTGGTGAAGCCGTGGCACCCGATGCAGGCGGCGCGGACGTGCCCGTGTGTTCGCTGGCCGACTGGCTGGCCGCCGGGCAGGGCGCGGATGGCGCTGTGGTGCCGCCATCCGGGGACGACCTGGCCGCCATCGTCTATACCTCAGGCACCACCGGCAAGCCCAAGGGTGTGATGCTCACGCACCGCAACGTGGTGGCCAATGTGCAGGCCATCCTGGCGCGTGTGGTGCCCACGGTGGACGATGTGTTCCTCTCGTTTTTGCCGCTGTCCCATACCTTTGAACGCACCGCGGGCTATTACCTGCCGATGGCGTCCGGAAGCTGCGTGGTCTATGCGCGTTCGGTGTCCTTGCTGGCCGAGGACCTGAAAACCGTGCGCCCCACGGTGCTGATCTCGGTGCCCCGCATCTACGAGCGGGTGTTTGCCAAACTGCAGGAAACCCTGGCCACCTCGCCATTGAAAACCCGTTTGTTCGAGGCCACCCAGGCCGTGGGCTGGCGGCGTTTTTGCCGGTCGCAGGGCCTGCCGCTCGCTGCGGGCGAGGGCAGTGCCTGGGCCTGGCTGGACCCGATGCTGTGGCCCTTGCTGGATCGCCTGGTGGCGCGCACCCTGCGTGCGCAGTTTGGCGGGCGGGTGCGGGTGGCCGTCAGCGGCGGCGCGCCGCTGTCACACGCGGTGGCCCGCTGCTTTCTGGGACTGGGTCTGCCCCTGCTGCAGGGTTATGGCATGACGGAAACCTCGCCGGTGGTGGCGGCCAACGGCGTGGAAGACAACGACCCGGCCACCGTGGGCCGGGCCTTGCCTGGGGTGGAGGTGCGCCTGGGCGAGAACCGTGAACTGCAGGTGCGCGGCCCGTCGGTGATGCGGGGCTACTGGAAACGGCCCGAGGACACGGCGCGGGTGCTGACGCCCGACGGCTGGCTGTCCACTGGCGACCAGGCGGACATGCCGGGCGGGCGCATCCGCATCATGGGCCGCATCAAGGAAATCATCGTCACCTCGACCGGCGAGAAGGTGCCGCCGGGCGACCTGGAACTGGCTATCGCGGTCGATCCCCTGTTCGCGCAGGTGTTTGTGGTCGGTGAGAACCAGCCCTTCATCGCCTGCGTGGCGGTGGTGAACCCGGCGGAATGGCGCCGGCTGGCTGATTCGCTCGGGGTCAATCCCGATGACGCCGCCAGCCTGAACCTGCCGACGGTGCACCAGGCCGCGCTCAAGCGCATGGCGGCCCAGACCGCGAATTTCGCGCGTTACGCCATGCCGCGCGCCGTGCTGCTGACAATGGAGCCGTGGACGGTCGAAAACGCACTGATGACCCCGACGCTCAAGCTCAAACGCAACAACCTGATGAAGCGTTTTGCGCAGGAGATCGAGGCCATGTACCACCCGCAGGCGCGGCGGGGTGGCGGGTCCGCATAAACCCTGTTTCCCGGAATTGATAAGTAAGCTTATGATTATCGGATGAATCACAGGCCGGACAGCCGGCCGGGAAGATGCTTGCATGATGGCTGATCAATCCCTTTCCCGCTGGAGCGAGCCGGGCTCCAGCCGCGTCCCCTTCTGGGCCTACACCGACGCCCAGCTTTATCAGCGCGAACTCGAGAAGATTTTCTACGGTCCGCACTGGTGTTATGTCGGGCTCGAGGTCGAGATTCCCAAGCTCGGCGACTTCAAGTTAAGCCATGTCGGTGAGCGCCAGGTCGTGATGGTGCGTGACCGCGTGGCACCGAAAGACCGCGGCACCGACCACGGCATCCGCGTGGTGGAAAACCGCTGCGCCCACCGCGGTGTGCGGTTCTGCCAGAACCCGCAGGGCAACGCGCGCAGCTTTGTCTGCCCCTACCACCAGTGGACCTACAAGCTCAACGGCGACCTCGCCGGGCTGCCTTTCAAGGATGGTGTCAAGGAGGGCGACTGCATCAATGGCGGCATGCCCGAAGGTTTTGAGTTGAAAGACCATGGCCTGACCAAGCTGCGCGTGGCGGTGCTGCACGGTCTGGTGTTTGCGACCTTCAGCGAGGCGACCGAGTCGCTGGAAGATTACCTGGGCCCCCAGGTGATGCCCTGGCTGGACCGCATCTTCAAGGGCCGGCAACTCACCTTGCTGGGCTACAACCGCCAGCGCATTCCGGGCAACTGGAAGCTGATGATGGAAAACATCAAGGACCCCTATCACCCGGGGTTGCTGCACACCTGGTTTGTCACCTTCGGCCTGTGGCGCGCCGACCAGAAAAGCCGCATGGTGATGGACGAACACGGCCGCCATGCGGTAATGATCTCGCGCCGCAACGAAGGCGGGCAGAACGCCGCGGTGACCGAGGGCGTGACCTCGTTCAAGGCCAACATGGCGCTGCACGACGACCGCCTGCTCGACGTGGTTCCCGAAGCGTGGTGGACGGTCGATGATCCCTCCAATCCCGGCACCGACATCACGCCGACCGTGACCATGATCACGCTGTTTCCCAGCCTGATCATCCAGCAGCAGGTGAACTCGCTGAGCACGCGCCACATCGTGCCGCGCGGCGAGGGCGAGTTTGATTTTGTCTGGACACATTTCGGTTTTGCCGACGACACCCCCGAGATGACGCGGCGGCGCCTGCGCCAGGCCAACCTGTTCGGGCCGGCGGGCTTTGTCAGCGCCGACGACGGCGAGGTCATCGAGTTCAGCCAGGACGGTTTCCGCCAGGGCGGAGAAGGGCGTTCGACGCTGTGCGAGCTCGGGGGCACCGGTACCGAGGCGACCGAACACATGGTGACCGAGACGCTGATCCGCAGCATGTATGCCTACTGGAAGAAAGTGATGACGCCATGAGCAGTGCGACGCTGGAACGGCTGGTGCTTCAGTTCGAGATCGACCAGCTCAACGCGGCCTACGCGGCCGTGCTGGATGAAAAACGTTTCGATGCCTGGCCGGAATTTTTCCTCGAGGCCGGCCGTTACACCGTGCAGGCGCGCGAGAATTTCGACCGCGGCCTGCCGCTGGCGCTGATGGACCTGGAAAGCCGCGGCATGATGAAAGACCGCGTTTACGGCATCACGCAGACGATTTACCACGGGCCCTACTACATGCGGCATGTCGTCGCCGCGGCGCAGGTCTTGTCGGTTGACGGCGATGTCATCACGGCGCAGGCGAACTACGCGGTGTTCCGCACCCGGCCGGCGGGTGTCAGCGAGGTCTACAACGTGGGGCGTTATGTCGACGAGATCGTCCGCACCGTTGAAGGTCTGAAGTTCAGGCGCCGCCTGTGTGTGTACGACAGCGAGATGATTCTCAACTCGCTGATTTATCCGGTTTGATTGCTGACCACAGGCACCGTTCGGGCTGAGCTTGGCCTGTCCTGAGCTTGCCGAAGGGTGAAGCCGGGTTTTCCGTGTTCCTCTTGCGCTGGCGGTTCGCCCGCAAGCCGGGTCTCGCCCCGGCGGGCGACTTACTTTTCTTTGCTTCGCCAAAGAAACCTAAGGAAAAGAAAAGGCGACCCGATGGTCTGGGTCCCTCCGCTTCGCTGCGGGCAACCTGCGGTGCTCGCCGAAAGCGGGGTCGAGCTCGAACTCGCTACGCTCAGACAATCGCTCGCCCTGATCCGCTTTCGGCTGCGCTCCTCGGCCAAGCCCGACGGGTGGGGGAACAAATTCGGGTACGGGTACGGGTACGGGTGCGGATGCGGGGAGACCTGACGCGCAAAGCGCGTCAGGTCGGAGTCAAGCGGCAGGGGAGTTTGCACGCGATCGCAGCACACGTGGCCCAATGAAGCTCCCCGCCATCGCCCAGCGGGGCGAGGGAGGGGCTGGGGGAGGGAGTGGGGAGTCGCTTCTACTGCCCAAGGCGGATGGCAGGCGCAGCGTGACGCTTGATATCTTCTGCGGGGCGTGTCCGTACCTACAGCGGACGGTTGCGCGCCAGCGGTGGATTTTTCGCGAAGTAGCTGCCGATGCCCCGCATCAGCGCATCGGCCAGCTGCACCTGGTAGGCCTCGCTGCGCAGCTTGGCCTCTTCATCGGGGTTGCTGATGAAGGCGGTTTCCACCAGCACGCTGGGGATGTCGGGCGCCTTCAGCACCGCAAAACCGGCCTGCTCGACACGTGGCTTGTGCAGCTTGCCGACGCTGCCGATCTCGCCGAGCATGGCACCGCCGAGCTTGAGGCTGTCGTTGATCTGTGCGGTCGTGCTCATGTCGAGCAGCGCGCGTTGCACCTGCGCGTCCTTGGCCTTCACATTGACGCCGCCCACCAGGTCGGCGGAGTTTTCCTTGTCGGCCATCCAGCGCGCCGAGCTGCTGGTCGCGCCTTTTTCGCTGAGCGCAAACACGCTGGCGCCCTGCGGCCGGGGCGTGAAGAAGGCATCGGCATGGATGCTGATGAACAGGTCGGCCTGCACGCGGCGGGCCTTTTGCACACGCACGTGCAGAGGCACAAAAAAGTCGGCGTCCCGCGTGAGGAAGGCGCGCATGTTCGGGATCTTGTTGATGCGTTCGCGCAGGCGCAAGGCGATCTGCAGCACCACGTCTTTCTCGCGCGTGCCGCCGGGGCCGATGGCGCCCGGGTCTTCGCCGCCGTGGCCGGGGTCCAGCGCCACGATGATGAGGCGGTCGGTCTTGTTGCGGCCGCCTGCACCCGCGCCCACGCTGTCGGACGGCGCCTGGGCGACGGGCGGGCTGGTGCTGGCTGGCCGGTCCCTGTCCGCACCCGCGGCCGGCGCTGCGGGGGCTGCAGGTACAGGCGCAGGATTGTCGGGAGCCGGTTTGCCAGCCGCGGGCCGGGGCGTCTGCCGCGCCAGCAGGTCTCCGATGGCATCGGCCGCGGCACCCTGGTCCGGCTTGTCCTTGAGCCGCTCGGCAATCAGGGCCTCCAGCGGGTCCAGCACCTGCGTCGGGTAGAGGTCGAACACCAGCCGGTGCTGGTAAGCGGCCACCGGAGGCAGGGTGAACACCTGCGGCAGCATGTGCTGCTTGAGGTCGATGACCAGGCGCACCACGCCCGGCGCGTTTTGTCCGACACGGATGCCGGAGATGTTCGGGTCGTCGGGCTTGACCTTGGCCACCAGCTCGCGCAGCGCCGGGATCAGGTCGATGCCTTCGATGTCCACCGCCAGGCGCGGCGGCTCGGCAATGAAGTAGGTCTTGGTTTTCAGGCCCGTGTCGGACTCGATGGTGACGCGGCTGTAGTCCTTGGCCGGCCAGACCCGCACCGCCAGAATCGTCGCGCCGCGGGCGATCTGCTGCACGCCCAGCAGCAGGACCAGGCTGCCCATCTGCAGCGCGCTACGCCGGCTGACGTTGGAGGAAGGCTTGCTCCTCATGGCAGCAGCGCCGCGCCGGCGTCCGTGTGGGCGGTGAGCGTGACGGCGCGCGTCTCGTCAGCCAGCATCTCGATGTGGATGTCCAGGTCGGCGGGCGGCAGGTGGCTGCCGGCTTTTTCGGGCCACTCGACGAGTTTCAGGCCGGGGCTGGCGAAGATGTCGCGAAAACCGGCTTCTTCCCACTCGTCGGGATCGTTGAAACGGAAAAAATCAAAATGCCAGATGGACAGCATGCCGTCCGCTGCGGCCGGGTCGGCCACGCTGTAGGGCTCCACCACCGCGTAGGTCGGGCTTTTGACGCGGCCCGTCACGCCGAGGGCCTTGAGCAGATGCCGGGCCAGGGTGGTTTTCCCGGCGCCCAGATCGCCGTGCAGCTGGATCAGCGCGTTGGCGCCCCCGGCACTGGCGCGCAGTTTTGCGGCCAGGGCTTCGGCAAAGGCCTGGGTCTGGGCTTCGCTGTCCCAGGCCATCCTTTTTACAATGTGTTGGTGATCTTCAATAGCCATCAATTCGTTTCTCAGATTCAGTCATGGGCGCGCGAGCTTGGATTTTCGCAAATTGGCATTGCGGGTGTGGACCTGTCATCGGCTGAGCCGGGCTTGTCGGCCTGGCTGGCTGCGGGCTTTCATGGTGACATGAATTACATGGCGGCGCACGGCCTGAAGCGGGCGCGGCCGGCCGAACTCGTGCCCGGCACGGTCAGCGTGATCACCGCGCGCATGGACTACCTGCCGGCGTCCACACCCGCGCAGCCGGGGCAGTGGCAGGCGGCGGAGCTGGCGCGCCTGCAGCGGCCCGGCGAAGCCATCGTGTCGGTCTATGCGCGGGGACGCGATTATCACAAGATCATGCGGGCGCGCCTGCAAAAACTCAGCGAGCGCATCGAAGCCGAGGTGCATGCGCTGGGGCACCGCGTGTTCACCGACTCGGCGCCGGTGCTCGAGGCAGAACTCGCTGCACGCAGCGGCCAGGGCTGGCGCGGCAAGCACACGCTGCTGCTCAACCGCGAGGCCGGGTCCATGTTTTTCCTGGGCGAGATCTATGTCGATCTGGCCCTGCCGCCCAGCGAACCCGTCAGCGACCACTGCGGCAGCTGCAGCGCCTGCATCACGATTTGCCCGACGCAGGCCATCGTGGCGCCGCACAAGCTCGACGCACGCCGTTGCATCTCTTACCTGACGATTGAACATGCGGGTGCTATTCCGCTGGAACTGCGGCCGCTGATCGCCAACCGCATCTACGGCTGTGACGACTGCCAGCTGATCTGCCCCTGGAACAAGTTTGCGCAGCGCAGTGCCTTGCCCGACTTCGACGAGCGCCAGG
>NZ_CALRVW010000047.1:0-3263 GCF_943371715.1 Polaromonas sp. YR568
GATTGCGGAGTGTCAGTCTGCATATTTGCTTCTGATACACCGCCATCGGGGGCAAGCCCCCTCCCACATTTTGAGCCTCACATGAAAAGAAGTTCAGCGTTGTTTCATGCGGTCGATGACCACCGCCAGCAGCAGGATCGAACCGCGGATCACGTACTGGTAGAAGGTGTCGATGTTCTTCAGGTTCATCGCGTTCTCAATGATCGCCAAAATCAACACCCCGGCGATCACGTGGCGAATCATGCCGATGCCGCCACTCAGCGACACCCCGCCCAGCACGCAGGCAGAAATCACCGTCAGCTCGAAACCCTGGCCGATCATCGGCTGGCCCGAGGTCATGCGCGAGGCGAGGATCACCCCGGCCAATGCGCCGATCAGACCGTGCACGGCGAAGATCAGGATCTTGGTGCGGTCGACGTTCACCCCCGCCAGCAGCGCCGCTTCCGGGTTGCCGCCGATGGCCATGGTGTTGCGCCCGTAGGTGGTGTAGTTGAGCAGCCAGCCGAAGAACAGGAAGCACACGATGGTGATCAGGATCGGCACCGGCACGCCGAACAACTGGCCATTGCCAAAGATAAAGAACTGGTCCTGAGATACCCCTACCGCCTTGCCGTCGGCAAAGATATAGGCCAGGCCGCGCACGATCTGCATGGTCGCCAAGGTGGTGATCAACGCATTGACCCGCAGCTTGGCGATCACGATGCCGTTGATCAGCCCCACGACCAGGCCCATCAGCAGCGCCGCGCCGATGCCCAGCATGACGCTGTCGGTATCGCGCATCACAATCGCCGCCACCACGCCGGCGCAGGCAATCACCGAGCCTACCGACAAGTCGAAGTGCCCCGACGCCAGGCAGAACAGCATGGTGCAGGCGGCGATGCCCACCGTGGAAATCGCCAGGCCCAGCCCGCGCATGTTCAACGGCGAGAGGAAGTTATCGATGAGCAAGGCGCACAGGACAAAGATGCCCACCGCAGCCAACAGCATCGCCCAGTTGTCGAGCAGTGCGCGCATATCGAGGGGTTTGCGTGCCGTCGGCAGCGCGTTGTTTTGAGTCGTCATGGTCTTCTCTCAGTTCGCCAGGCCGCGCGGCAGGGCCAGTTGCAGCAGGTTGGATTCAGTCGCGTGTTCACGGGTTTGTTCGCCGCGCATCGCGCCTTCGCACAGCACCAGGATGCGGTCGGAGATGCCCATCACTTCCATGAGGTCGCTGGACACCACGATCACCGCAATGCCCTGGGCCGCGAGGTTATGGATAATCTGGTAGATCTCGGCCTTGGCGCCGATGTCGATGCCGCGAGTCGGTTCGTCGAGCAGCAGCACCTTCATCGGCATCGACAGCCAGCGGCCAAGAATGGCTTTCTGCTGGTTGCCGCCGGACAGGTACATGATCTTTTCCCCGGCGGTCGGGGTTTTGACTTTCATTGCCTTGATCTGCTGGTCGGCATTGCCCTTCTCCCAGCCATCGCGCAGCAGCCAGCCGAACGAAGAGTGGGCTCCACGCGCGCTGATATTGATGTTTTCGGCGACGCTGGACAGCGGAATGATGCCTTCCTTTTTGCGGTCTTCCGGGCACAGCAGCACACCGGCGGCGATGGCGTCGCGGGGTGAGCGCAGTTGCAGGGCCTCCCCGCATAACTCCAGGCTGCCGGCACTGGCGCGCTCCAAACCGCTGAGCAAACGGAACAACTCCGTGCGCCCTGCCCCCACCAAACCGAACAGGCCAAGGATTTCGCCCTTGCGCACCTCAAAACTGATCGGTTCACGCAAACCCGGGCCCAACAAACCGTCGACCTTGAGCGCCACCTCGCCGTGCTCGCGCGGGCGGTAGTCGTAGATGTCCTGGATGTCGCGACCGACCATGCAGGTCACCAATTGGTCGTGGGTCAACGCACTCATGTCGTCAAAGGTACGCACGTAGCGGCCGTCCTTGAACACCGTGACCGCGTTGCAGATGCGGAACACCTCTTCCATGCGGTGCGAGACGTAGAGCACCACTTTGCCCTCGTCCCGCAGGCGCGTGATGATCGCCATCAGCCGGTCGATCTCCCGCGCCGACAGGCTGCTGGTCGGTTCGTCGAAGGCGATCACATGGGCGCCACGTGACAGCGCCTTGGCGATTTCCACCAGTTGGCGCTGGCCCAGGGACAGGCGGCCGAGTTTTTCCTCGGGGTCGATTTCATCCGCCAGGCCCTTGAGACAAGCCAGGGCCTGCTTGCGCAGCAGGCCCCGGTTGACCACGCCGAAGCGCGATGGCAAATGCCCGAGGAACAGGTTTTCGGCGACGGTCATTTCCGGCACCAGGTGCAGCTCCTGGTGAATCACAGCCACGCCGCTGGCGATGCTGTCGGCGGCGCATTTGAACGCCATGGTCTGCGCGCCGATCTGCACGCTGCCGCTGCTGGGGATATAGGCACCGCCCAATATCTTCAGCAGCGTCGACTTGCCCGCGCCGTTCTCGCCCATCAAGGCGTGCACCTGCCCCGGATGGGCGGTGAAGCTGATGCCGTCCAGCGCCTTGACCCCGGGAAAGGTTTTGCCGATAGCGTCAAAACGCAGGGCCGCAGCGGTCATTTCCACAGCCCGATCTTGGTCAGCTCTTCCTGGAAGTTGGCGCGGGTGATCAAGGTCACTTCATCCATGGCCGTGTATTTAGGCGGCTCAGTGCCCTTGGTGACCCACTCGTACATCATCAGCGCAGTGTTGTAGCCCTCGATGTGCGGGCTTGGCAGCATCGAGCCGAAGAAGCCGCTGTTGGCTTTCTTCAATTCGCCGATGGCGTCGGTGCCATTGATGCCGATACCGATCACATTGGCCGCCGCGAAACCGGCGCTTTCGGTGGCGCGCACGCCGCCGAGCACGGTGTTGTCGTTCATGCCGCCGATGATCAGGTTTTTCGCGCCGCTGGGCAGCTTGACCAGGGCCGAGTTGGTGGCGTCCATGCTGCCGGGAACGTCGAGGGTTTTCAGCGCGGCGGTGAGGATATGGTCCTTGGGAATGCCGGCTTCTTCGAGGGATTTGATCGAGCCATCGGTGCGTTTCTTGCCGGTGTCGAGTTCATTGAAGGTGTTGATCACCGCGTAGGTGTCCTTCCAGTCCCAACCGCGTTTTTTCGCCTCGGCAGCCATGGCCGCGCCTTGTTTCTGGCCCACTTCAAACGCGGCCATGCCCAGGTACGGCACGTCCTCCATGAAGTTGCCCTTGGCGTCGACAAAGCGGTCATCCACGGCAATCACTTTCAAGCCGTTGGCCTTGGCCTTGGC